>NZ_JASJOF010000010.1 GCF_030163795.1 Roseicyclus marinus
GGGGTATCGGCGCGCGGCAGGCGCGGCGCGGGATCGGCGGCGGGCCGGGGCAAGGCCGTGGCCATGGGCTGTTCCGCCTCGGCCGGGGGGGCGGCGGCGGGATCCGGGGCGACATCTGCTTGCGGCTCAGGGGCGGCTACGGCCTCGGGCGCGGTTGCGGGGGGGCGTGTGGCGGCGGGTTCCTCGGCCGCAGCCTCGGGCATCGCGCCCGGCAGCACGACAACGGGAGAGGTCGGTGCGTCATCGGCGTCGGGCGCGGCATCCTCGGGGACGGCCGGAACGAGGGTCAGCGGCCCGACCGGCATGGGCGCGGGCGACGGTGCCTCGCCACGATCCGGCAGCGGCGTGGAGAGCGACACGGCCCCCAGGACCACGCCGGAGACCACGAGGCCGAGGATAAACCCGTTCAGAATTCCGCCACCCATACTGCCCCCGCTCGTTTGCGTCGGGCCAGATACCCGGGCGCTGTCCCGGCGATCCTGGCCCCAGCCGCCTTGACCACGGGCGCTTGACCACCCGGCGCGGCTTTGAAACATGTATACCTCGGGTGTGCGCCGCCTTCACCCCCCCTTTTGAACCTCAAGCGCCGGACCCGCCCCCATGCTGCTCCTGATCGACAATTACGACAGTTTCACCTGGAACCTCGTCCATTACCTGGGCGAATTGGGGGCCGAGACGCAGGTGGTGCGCAACGACCAGATCACGGTGCAGGACGCGCTGGCGCTGGCACCTTCGGCCATCGTCCTGTCGCCCGGCCCCTGCGATCCGGCGCAGGCGGGCATCTGCCTTGCGCTGACGCGGGCCGCCGCCGGGGCGGGTGTGCCGCTGTTGGGGGTTTGCCTCGGCCACCAGACCATCGGGGAGGCCTTTGGCGGCAAGGTGCAGCGCCACAGCGAGATCGTGCATGGCAAGATGGGCGAGATCCATCACGCGGGCAAAGGCGTCTTTGCGGGCCTGCCCTCGCCGCTCAAGGCCACGCGGTATCATTCGCTGGTCGTCGACCGCCCCACGCTGCCCGATGTGCTGGAGGTGACGGCCGAGTTGCCCGACGGCACGATCATGGGCCTGCGCCACAAGACCCTGCCCATCGAGGGCGTCCAGTTTCACCCCGAAAGCATCCGGTCCGAACATGGCCATGCGATGCTGAAGAATTTCCTGAACATGGCGCAAACCGCCGAGGGAGCCGTCCCCGCATGACCGATGCGATGAAACCGTTGATCTATGCCGCCTCGGAAGGGCCGTTGTCGCGCGCGCAGGCCGAAGCCGCCTTCGAGGAATTGTTCGAAGGTACCGCCACGCAAGCCCAGATCGCGGGATTGCTGATGGCGATGCGGGCGCGGGGCGAATCCGTGGCCGAATATGCCGCAGCGGCCCAAGTGATGCGGGACCGCTGCGTGAAGGTGGCGGCGCCCGAGGGCGCGATGGATATCGTGGGCACGGGCGGCGACGGGATGGGGACGCTCAACATCTCGACGGCGGCGGCTTTCGTCGTGGCGGGCGCGGGCGTGCCGGTGGCCAAGCACGGGAACCGCAACCTGTCGTCGAAATCGGGATCGGCCGATGCGCTGTCGGAGCTGGGGATCGACGTGATGGTCCCGCCGGCGGTGGTCGAGCGCGCCATCGCGGAGGCGGGCATCGGGTTCATGATGGCCCCCATGCATCATCCGGCGATGAAACAGGTGATGCCGGTGCGGACCGAACTGGGCTGCAAGACGATCTTCAACATCCTCGGGCCGCTGACGAACCCGGCGGGGGTGAAGCGGCAATTGACCGGGGCCTTTGCCATCGACCTGATCTTTCCCATGGCCGAAACGCTGCAGGCGCTGGGGTCGGAGGCGGCGTGGCTGGTGCATGGATCGGATGGAACCGACGAGATTTCCATTTCCGGCCCGACCTCGGTTGCGGTGCTGAAAGACGGAAAGATCCGGCCGCGCGAGGTTCATCCCGAGGAGGCGGGGCTGCCGGCGCATCCGTTCCGCGACATCCTGGGCGGGACGCCCGCCGAGAATGCGGTCGCGCTGCGGGCGCTTTTGGCCGGTGAAAAAGGCGCCTATCGCGACGCGGTGCTGCTCAACGCAGCCGCCGCACTGGTGGTCGCGGAAAAGGCCGGGGATCTGAAAAGCGGGGTCGAGATCGCCGCCGAGAGCATCGACAGCGGCAAGGCAAAGGCCGCGGTCGAGAAGCTTGCCGCGATCACGCAAGCGGCCAAGGGAGCATGAGCGCGGCGATGGCAACCATTCTGGACAAGATCAAGACCTACAAGCTGGAGGAAATCGTCGCCGCCAAGGCCGCGCGACCGCTCGCGGGCGTGGAGGAGGCCGCACGCGCCGCCCCCCGCGTGCGGGGCTTCGGCGCGGCGCTGACGGCGGCGGAGAAAACCGGCTACGGGCTGATCGCCGAGATCAAGAAGGCGAGCCCGTCCAAGGGTCTGATCCGGGAGGATTTCGATCCGCCGGTTCTGGCGCGGGCCTATGAGGCGGGTGGCGCGACCTGCCTGTCGGTCCTGACCGATACCCCCAGTTTTCAAGGCAAGCCCGAGTACCTGAGCCGGGCGCGGGCGGCCTCCTCCCTGCCCTGCTTGCGGAAGGATTTTCTTTACGACACCTACCAGGTGGCCGAGGCGCGGGCCTGGGGCGCGGATTGCATCCTGATCATCATGGCCTCGGTCGAGGATGGTCTGGCGGCTGAACTGGAAGATGCGGCGCGGCATTGGGGGATGGACGCCCTGATCGAGGTGCATGACGATGCGGAGCTGGACCGCGCCTTGACGCTGAAAAGCCCGCTGCTGGGGATCAACAACCGCGATCTGAACACCTTTGTGACCGATCTGGCGACGACCGAGCGGTTGGCGGCGCGGGTGCCCGGAGACCGTATGGTCATCTCGGAATCGGGACTGTTCACTCCTGCCGATCTGGCGCGCATGGCCGAGGCGGGGGCGCGGTCCTTCCTGATCGGTGAAAGCCTGATGCGACAGGCGGATGTGACGGCGGCAACCCGCGCGATCCTGTCCGACCCAGTGGCGGGGTGAGACCATGGCGGAACTGACCCATTTCGACGGCGCGGGACAGGCCCATATGGTCGACGTCTCGGACAAGGCGGTGACCGACCGGATCGCGGTGGCCGAAGGTTGGGTCAAGATGCGGCCCGAGACGCTGGCATTGGTGGAACAGGGCAGCGCGAAGAAGGGCGATGTTCTGGGCATCGCGCGGCTGGCGGGCATCATGGGCGCCAAGAAGACCGCCGATCTGATCCCGCTCTGTCACCCTTTGCCGATCACAAAGGTGACGCTGGATCTGGTGACGGATGCGGCGCTTCCCGGCGTACGGATCACGGCGACGGTCAAGACCACGGGCCAGACAGGTGTCGAGATGGAAGCGCTGACCGCCGTGTCGGTGGCGGCCTTGACGGTCCATGACATGTTGAAGGCGGCCGAGAAGTCGATCGAGATCGGCGGCATCCGCGTCGTGCTGAAGGATGGCGGCAAATCCGGGCGTTACGAGGCGGCGCCGTGAGAGGCGGTCCGCGCCCTGCCCCGTGGGTGGCGCGGGTGGCAGCGGCCCGCCATCCGTATTTTCGGGAAGATGAAGCCATGAGCGGGGGGCGCGGATGATCACGGTCGAGGAAGCGCTGGCCGCCTGCCTTGCGCTGGTGCGCCCGTTGGAGGTGGAGCGCGTGGCGCTGGCCGATGCCGGGGGGCGCGTTCTGGCCGAGGATGCCGTCGCGCGCCGCGACCAGCCGCCCTTTGCCGCATCGGCGATGGATGGGTACGCGATCTTGCAGGAGGATCGGGTGGCGGGGCGCAGCCTGCGCGTGGTGGGCGAGGCGCCCGCCGGCCGCGCCTGGGCCGGCCGCCTCGGGCCGGGAGAGGCGCTGCGCATCTTTACCGGCGCGCCGGTGCCCGAGGGGGCGGATTGCGTCGTGATCCAGGAAGATGTGAGCCGGGCGGGCGATGTCGTCACGCTGGGGGCACAGCTTGACGGCGCGTCGAACATCCGCCCTGCGGGGGGCGATTTCCGCTTGGGTGCGCGGCTGGCCGCCCCGCGGCGGATGAGCCCCGCCGATGTGGCGCTGTGCGCCGCGATGAACCTGCCCGGACTGGTGGTGCGGCGGCGACCCGAAGTGGCGGTCATCGCCACGGGAGACGAATTGGTCAGCCCCGGTGAGGCACCGCGCGCCGATCAGATCGTCGCCTCGAACAGTTACGGGGTGAAGGTGCTGGTCGAGGCCGAGGGGGGGCGTGCGCGGCTTTTGCCCATCGCGCGGGATCGGCGCGAGAGCCTTGAGCAGGTGCTGAAACTGGCCGAGGGCGCCGACCTTGTGGTGACGATCGGTGGCGCATCGGTCGGGGATCATGACCTTGTCGGCGCGGTCGCGGGGGGCATGGGATTGGAGCGCGCGTTCTACAAGGTCGCGATGCGGCCCGGAAAGCCGCTTATGGCCGGTCGGCTTGGTGATGCGGTCTTGCTGGGCTTGCCGGGAAATCCGGTCTCGTCGCTGGTGTGTGCCGAGATCTTCCTTGTGCCGATGCTGCGGGTTCTGCTCGGGTTGCCGGGCGGGCCCCGGGTGCGGCGGATGGGCGTGTTGGCCTGCGACCTGCCCGAGAACGGGCCACGCGAGCATTACATGCGCGCGACGCTGACGTCCGGGGGGGACATGCCGCGCCTCTTGCCGCATGACAGCCAGGACAGTTCGCTCCTGACGGTGCTGGCCCATGCCGGGGCACTGGTCGTGCGTCCGGTCCATGACGGGCCGCGCGCGGCGGGCGATGTTGTGGAGTACCTGCCGCTTGGGGCGGATTTCACGTGATTCGTTGACACGGACCGGGAACAGGGGTAGAACATTACCCGAACGTGGCGGGAATGGACCCCGACATTGGACCCGATGTGATGCCCCATCTGAGGAGTATGCGCCGATGCTGACCCGCAAGCAGCGTGACCTGCTGGAATTCATCCACAAGCGCGTGCAGCGCGATGGCGTGCCGCCGTCCTTCGACGAGATGAAGGAGGCGCTGGACCTGCGGTCGAAATCCGGCATCCATCGGCTGATCACGGCGCTGGAGGAACGGGGCTTTATCCGGCGACTGGCGCATCGGGCCCGCGCGCTGGAAATCGTGAAGATGCCCGATGCGGTCGAACGGCCCGGGTTTGAGCCGCGCGTCATCGCGGGCGACCGGACGGATCCGCCCCGCGGCGCGATGCCTGTGGAGGCCGCGGCGATGGAGGTGCCGGTGATGGGCCGGATCGCGGCGGGCACGCCGATCGAGGCGATTTCGCAGATCGAGAGCCATGTCGCGGTGCCGCATCAGATGATGCGGTCGGGGCGCAGCCATTACGCGCTGGAAGTGCGCGGGGATTCGATGATCGAGGCCGGGATCAACGATGGCGACATCGTGGTGATAGAAGAAGGATCGACAGCCGATAACGGCGATATCGTCGTGGCCCTGGTCGAAGGCCAGGAAGCCACGTTGAAGCGATTGCGCCGCAAGGCGGGGATGATCGCGCTGGAGGCGGCGAACCCCGCCTATGAGACGCGGGTGTTCCGCGACGATCAGGTCAGCGTTCAGGGCAAACTGGTCGGGTTGATCCGCACCTATTGAGGGGCAATGGCCTCGGCTTGGGGCGACCATGGGCGGTCGCCCTGCACCCTGCGCGCGGTGATCACACGAAGCGCCGCGCCTTCGGGCATCAGCGCGATTGCCCCGGTCCGGGCCAGAAGCGTCCCGTCGAGGACATGACAGGCGGGCCCGGGCAGAAGCCTTGCAGCCGGGTCACCCGATAGCCTTTCGGCGAGCTCCGCGGCGGATGCGGTCAGGGGGCCCTCGGGCGCGGGTTCCGAAAGGACGACCAGATCGTATCGGGTGCAAGCGGCGGCAGCCTCGGCCAGCGCCGTGCGCCCTGACCCGTGCCATATCGACCAGTCGCCGATCCGCGCCCATTGCCCGGCCCCCGAGATTTGCCAGACGGGACGGGCCGCAGCCTCGGGCTGGGTGGCGGGATCGCCGTCATTCTCCAGCCAGATTCCGGCGACGAACCCCTCGCCCTGCGCGCGGCTGAGCGCGCGCCCCGCCTGAGACATGAGGCCGACCATGCCGCCGCTGTCGGAGACGAGGATGGCAGGCCGCCCGTCAGCCGACCACAGCAGGAGCGCGGTGATCATAGGCAGAACGCCCAACCACCGCGCCCGCCCCTGCCAGAGCAGCACGACAAGCGCGCCGAGCGTGATCGCCCCGAGCGTCCAGCCCGCTGGTGTCGGCACCGGCTCCACCGCGCCGGGCAATGCTGCGACATGGGCGGCCACGGCAAGGATCCAGGCCAAGCCCCATTCCATTGCCCACCAGACCGGTCCCGACAGGCCAAGCGGCCAGAGGATCGCGGCCAGAACCGCACCGGGGATGATCAAACTGCCCATTACCGGCACGCTCAGAAGATTTGCGGCCAGGCCATAGACCGAGATCTGGTTGAAATGCACCGCCCCGAATGGCGCGGTTGCGGCACCCGCAACGGCGGAAGATACGACCAGCGCAAAGGCCCCCTTGGCCCATTTCGGCCAACCCTGCATCCAGACAGCACCCCGCAGCGCACCAAAGACCCCCACAAGCGCCGCAGTGGCCGCAAAGGACATCTGGAAACCCGGCGAGAGCAGCGTTTCAGGCCGGTGAACCAACACGATCAAGGCCGCGATGGCGACCGAGCGCAACGTCAGGGCACGGCGGTCAAGAAGCACGGCGGCAAACATCACCGCCACCTGAATGAAGGCGCGTTCGGTCGCGACATTGCCGCCCGACAGCGCGAGGTAGAAGGCCCCTGCCCCCAATGCCGCCACCGCCGCCCATTTGCGGATCGGGTAGCGCAAGGCGAGCGCGGGGATCAGCGCGAGGAGCTGGCGCAGGGCTGCGTAGACGAAACCTGTGAGCAGGCCCATGTGCAGCCCGGAGATTGCCAGAAGATGCGCGATGTTGGCGGCGCGCATCGCCTCGACCGGGCCGGCCTCCAGCCCGGAGCGATCCCCGGTCAGGACGGCGGCGGCAAAGGCCCCCGGCTGCCCCGCGATCCGGTCCTGTATCGCGGCCGACATGGCAAGGCGCAGGTGAAAAAGGCGCGCAGCCCCCGGCGCGCGGTGGTCGAGCAGCACAACGGGCGTGCGCGTATAGCCGACCGCGCCGAGCGACAGGAAATAGGCGTGAAGCTGGAAGTCGAACCCGCCCGGTTCGGCGGGACCGGCAGGGGCCGACAGATGCCCGGTCATCATCACGATGCTGCCCGGTTCGGGCGCAGCGCCCTGCCCCGCGCCGTGAAGCGACACCCGCACACGCGGCGGGGTGCGGGCGGGATCCAGATCTTCGAGCCGGACCTGGTCGAGCGTGAGGCGGATCGCATCGGAGGCGGAGCGGTCGACGCCCACCACCCGCCCCTCGATCGCACCGTAGTAGCGGAATTCAAGTACGGGTCCCGCCACCTGATGCGTGCGCCCCGCCGCAACAAGGACGCCACCGGCGACAAGCGCCACGGCAAGAAAAAGCGGCCCGAACCCGTCGCGCCAACGCCACGCGCCCAGAAGACCGGCACACAAAAGAAACGCGATGCAGGCAAGACCGAGAGGCCCCGGTTCCCGCGGCAGCGCGAAATAGATCGACACCCCCAGCCCCAGCATCACCGCCGACCAAGGCATGAGCGCGCCCCGCTGCCGCACAAGCATCCCGACAAGAGGCGCGGCAAGCCGGATGGAAGCCTTTGGCGCGCGTTCCGGCGCGAGGATGGCGTCAGCCCGATCTGCCACTTGCCCGACCTGTCACTTGCGGACCCGCCACTTGCCGACCCGCCACTTGCTTGTCAGCGCCCCGAGAGTTGCGGTAACGAGCCCAAGTCTTGCCCGGACATGGTTTCCAACAGGTTAACGCGCGCCCGCCTGCCGGGATGCGGAAGGGATGAGAAATGGCCAATTCCTCGCAGATCGTCACGCGCATCGCGCCCTCGCCCACGGGGATCATGCATATCGGCACGGCGCGCACGGCGCTGTTCAACTGGCTCTACGCGCGCGGGCGCGGCGGCAAGTTCCTTCTCAGGATCGAGGATACGGACCGCGCGCGATCGACCCCCGAGGCGACCGAGGCCATTTTGGAGGGCATGCGCTGGCTTGGCCTCGATTGGGATGGGGAGGCGGTCAGCCAGTTCGCCCGCGTCCCCCGCCATGCCGAGGTCGCCCACGAGATGCTGGCCATGAGCCATGCCTACAAATGCTTCGCCAGCCAGGACGAGATCGAAGCCTTTCGCGAGGCGGCGCGGGCCGAGGGGCGGTCGACCCTCTATCTCAGCCCGTGGCGCGATGCCGACCCGGCAAGCCATCCCGACCGGCCTTTCGTGATCCGGCTGCGCGCACCCCGCGAAGGGGAGACGGTGATCGAGGATGCGGTGCAGGGACGCGTGACCTTTCGCAACGACCAACTCGACGACATGGTCCTGCTGCGCTCGGACGGAACGCCGACCTACATGCTGGCCGTGGTGGTCGATGACCATGACATGGGGGTCACCCATGCGATCCGGGGCGACGACCACCTCAACAATGCCGCGCGGCAGGCGCAGATTTACCGCGCCATGGGCTGGGCGGAGCCTGTCTGGGCGCATATCCCGCTGATCCATGGCGAGGACGGCAAGAAACTGTCCAAGCGCAACGGGGCCACGGGCGTCATGGAATATGCCGAGATGGGGATACCCGCGGCAGCGATGCGCAATTACCTTGCGCGGCTGGGCTGGAGCCATGGCGATGACGAACTGTTCACCGATGCGCAGGCGATGGCGTGGTTCGATTTGCCCGGCATCGGGCGCGCGCCCGCCCGTCTCGACATGAAGAAGCTGGAGAATGTTGCGGGCTGGCACATCGCCCGGATGGCCGATGACGTGCTCTTGTCGGAAATCGAGGCTTTCTTGGCGCTGACAGGCCAGCCGCCCCTTTCGCAGGCGCAGCACGATCTGATGAATGCTGCGATGTATTGCCTCAAGGATCGGGCGAAATCCCTGCCCGATCTGCTTGAAAAAGGCCAGTTTGCCTTGGCCTCCCGCCCCTTGCAGCCCGACGAGAAGGCACAAGCCGCGCTCGACCCGGTATCCCGTGGTATACTGCATGAATTGACTGCGCAGTTGCAGAATGTTAGCTGGGATCGCGACACGCTCGAGGCGGTGCTGACCCGGACGGCAGAGGCCCATGGGACGAAATTCGGCAAGCTTGCCGCGCCCCTGCGCGCGGCCCTTGCCGGGCGCAGCGTCACGCCGAGCGTCTTCGACATGATGCTGGTCATCGGCCGCGCGGAATCGCTTGCGCGCCTGACCGAGGCGGCTTCCCGCGACGGCTGACAGGTCGGGGGGCTGCCGGAGACGGACAGGGGGCCGGCTGCGTTGCGTCTGGCACGCCCCATGCAGGTACCGCGCAGCGCCAATCCGGCGCGGCGACAGGCCAAGACGGAGAAGGGACGACCATGGCAGACACGACCAGAACCGCGACCTTGACGATTGACGGACAGAGCTACGAGCTGCCGATCCATTCGCCCACGGCCGGCCCCGATGTCATCGACATCACAAAGCTTTACGCCAAGGCGGGTGTCTTTACCCATGACCCGGGCTTCACCTCCACCTCGTCTTGCGAAAGCGCCATCACCTATATCGACGGCGACAAGGGCGAGCTGATGCACCGCGGCTACCCGATCGACCAGCTGGCCGAGAAATCGCATTACCTCGAAGTGTGCTACCTGCTCTTGTACGGTGAACTGCCCTCGGCGGCCGAACTGGAACAGTTCGAGACGACGATCACCCGTCACACGATGATCCACGAGCAGATGCACAACTTCTTCCGCGGCTTCCGCCGCGATGCGCATCCGATGGCGACGATGGTGGGTGTGGTCGGCGCGATGTCGGCCTTCTACCACGATTCGACCGACATCAACGACGAGCGCCAGCGCGAGATCGCAAGCCACCGCCTGATCGCCAAGATGCCCACGATCGCGGCTATGGCTTACAAATATTCGATCGGCCAGCCCTTCGTCTATCCGCGCAACGACCTCGACTACGCCTCGAACTTCCTGCGCATGTGCTTTGCCGTGCCGGCCGAGGAATATGTCGTCGATCCGGTTCTGGCCCGGGCCATGGACCGCATCTTCACGCTCCATGCCGATCACGAACAGAACGCCTCCACCTCGACGGTGCGTCTGGCTTCCTCCTCGGGTGCCAATCCCTTTGCCTGTATCGCGGCCGGCATCGCCTGCCTCTGGGGGCCCGCGCATGGCGGCGCGAACCAGGCCTGCCTCGAGATGCTCAAGGAAATCGGCACGCCCGACCGCATCCCCGAATTCATCGCGCGCGCCAAGGACAAGAACGATCCGTTCCGCCTGATGGGCTTCGGCCACCGCGTCTACAAGAACTTCGACCCCCGCGCGACGGTGATGAAGCAATCCGCCGACGAGGTGCTGGATCTTCTTGGGGTGGAAAACAACCCGCTCCTGCAGATCGCCAAGGAGCTGGAGCGGATCGCGGTCAACGACGAGTATTTCATCGAGAAAAAGCTCTTCCCGAACGTCGATTTCTACTCGGGCATCATCCTCGAGGCGATGGGCTTCCCCACCTCGATGTTCACGCCGATCTTTGCCGTCTCGCGCACGGTCGGCTGGATTTCGCAGTGGAAGGAACAGCTGGCCGACCCCGCGATGAAGATCGGTCGCCCGCGCCAGCTCTACATGGGCGAGACGCTGCGCGACTACGTCGAGATCGAGAACCGCTGAGGCTTGTCGCCTTGCGCAACGAGGGCCGTCCCGTACCGGGCGGCCCTTTTCCTTTGGCCTTCATCTTTCCCCAAATACGGCCGCCGGAGGCATTGAAGTCTCTGCCGCAACTGTGAAACCTGCGCCGCGACAGACAGGAGCCCCAGCATGGCCAGAAAGATCATCATCGACACCGACCCCGGACAGGATGACGCCGTGGCGATCCTGCTCGCGCTTGCCTCGCCCGAGGCTTTGGAGGTTCTGGGCATCACCGCCGTCGCGGGCAACGTGCCGCTGTCCCTGACCCAAAGGAACGCGCGCATCGTCTGCGAACTGGCTGGGCGGCGCGATATCCGGGTCTTTGCCGGATGCGAAAAACCGCTGGCCCATGCGCTGGTGACCGCGGAACATGTCCATGGCAAGACCGGGCTCGACGGCATCGACCTGCCCGAGCCGACCATGCCGCTGCAGGAGATGCACGGCGTCGATTTCATCATCGAGACACTTCGGACCGAACCGGCCGATACAGTCACGCTCTGCCCGCTCGGGCCGCTGACGAATATCGCCACGGCCTTTCGGACCGCGCCCGACATCATCCCCAAGGTGCAGGAGATCGTGCTGATGGGCGGGGCCTATTTCGAAGTGGGCAACATCACGCCCGCGGCCGAATTCAACATCTATGTCGATCCCGAAGCCGCCGAGATCGTGTTCAAGTCGGGTGTGCCGCTGACCGTGATGCCGCTCGACGTGACCCACAAGGTCCTGACCACGCGGCCGCGGATCGAGGCGATCCGCGCCATCGGATCGTCTGTCGCCCATGCGGTCGCGCAATGGACCGATTTCTTCGAACGCTTCGACATGGAGAAATACGGCCATGACGGTGCACCGCTGCACGACCCTTGCGTCATTGCCCATCTGATCAATCCGGGCCTGTTTTCGGGGCGGCACATCAACGTCGAGATCGAAACGATGTCGGAGCTGACGCGGGGCATGACGGTGGCCGATTGGTGGGGCGTGACCAAAAGACCCAAGAATGCCCATTTCATGGGCGATGTGGACGCCGATGGCTTTTATGACCTGCTCACCGAACGTCTTGCGCGGCTCTGACCCTTTCCCCCGGCGGCCCCGCCCCCTATGTCTGTGGGGAAAGGAGGGCCCATGACCCCCCGTTTCCCCTTCGACAACAGCTATGCGCGCCTCCCCGACAGGTTCTACACCCGCCAGCCGCCGGTGCCCGTCACCGCGCCCCGACTGGTTGCGGTGAACCGGGCGCTGGCCGGCCGGCTGGGGATCGAACTGCCGCAAGATGAGGCCGAAATCGCCAGCATCTTTGCCGGAAACGCCCTGCCCATGGGGGCGGAACCCTTGGCGCAGGTCTATGCCGGTCACCAGTTCGGCGGCTGGTCGCCGCGTCTGGGCGATGGGCGCGCGATCTTGCTGGGCGAGGTGGTGGCACCCGACGGCGCGCGGTTCGACATCCAATTGAAGGGTGCGGGCCAGACGCCCTATTCCCGCATGGGCGACGGGCGTGCGTGGCTTGGTCCGGTGCTGCGGGAATACATCGTCTCCGAAGCCATGGCCGCGATGCGCATTCCCACCACCCGGGCGCTTGCCGCCGTCACCACGGGCGAGATCGTGCAGCGCGACGGCTTGCTGCCCGGTGCCGTCTTTACCCGGGTGGCCGCCTCTCACATCCGGGTCGGAACCTTTCAGTATTTCGCCGCCCGCAAGGATACCGAGGCGCTTCAGGCGCTGTGCGACCACGCCATCGCGCGGCATTACCCGCAGGCGAAAGGTCCGGCCGGGTTGCTCGACGCGGTGATCGGGGCGCAGGCGCGGCTGATCGCGCAATGGATGGGCGTGGGCTTCATCCATGGCGTGATGAACACGGACAACATGGCGATTTCGGGCGAGACCATCGATTACGGCCCCTGCGCCTTCATGGATGCCTATCACCCCGATACGGTGTTTTCCTCGATCGACCAGTTCGGGCGCTATGCCTTTGCCAACCAGCCCCGGATCGCGGTCTGGAACCTTGCGCAGCTGGCCACGGCCCTGTTGGCCCTGATCCCCGACCGCGACGAGGGGATCGAGGTCTTCACCACCGCCGTCAACGGCTTTGCCGACCGGTTCGATGCCGAATGGCAGTCTGTCTTGGCGCGCAAGCTCGGCCTTGGCGAAAACCGGGAAGGTGACGCAAGCCTTGCCTTTGACCTGTTGAACATGATGGCCGAGAACGGGGCCGATTTCACCCGCACCTTCCGCGCGCTGTCCGGCCCCGATCCCGCGCTGGCGCGCGACGAATTCATCGACCCGACCGTCATGGACGCCTGGCAGGTGCGGTGGCGCGCGCGGATGGCGCAAGAAGACATCGGGCCAGAGATGCGCGTGGCGCGGATGCGCGCGATCAACCCCGCGCGGATCCCGCGCAACCACCGGATCGAACAGGTGATCGCCCAAGCCGCCGAGGGCGATTATGCCCCCTTCCACGGGTTGATGGCGGCACTGGCCGATCCTTTCGCCGAAGCCCCCGAGCTTGTCGCCTACGAGGCCGCGCCCGAGGATGGCGAACATGTCACCCAGACCTTCTGCGGCACCTGAGCGCCCCTGCCCTTCTCCGGCTTCCTTGCGGCTTTTCCCACGCCGCCAAATCGCCTAAACCTGCGGGCCACGACCAAAGCTGCGGGGCCCGCCATGTCCGACACGATCGAAGGCCGCTGCGAGGCGCGGGGCCTGCGCATGACCGAGCAGCGCCGCGTCATCGCGCAGGTGCTGGAACAGGCGACAGACCATCCCGATGTCGAGGAACTCTATGCCCGCGCAAGCGCCCGTGACCCGCGCATCTCCATCGCCACTGTCTACCGGACGGTGAAGCTTTTCGAGGAATCGGGTATTCTCGACCGGCTGGAATTCGGGGATGGCCGCGCCCGCTACGAGGATGCGGAGCGCGATCACCACGATCACCTGATCGACATGCATACGGGACAAGTGATCGAATTCGTCGACCCCGAGATCGAGGCGCTTCAGGAAAAGATCGCCGAGAAGCTGGGTTACCGGCTCAAGGGGCATCGGCTGGAACTTTACGGCGTGCCGATCAAGCGGGGCTGAGCCGCCAAGGTCTCTTGTCCCTCGTCCGGGCCAGCAGACGCTGGCCACCAGACGCTGGCCTGTCGCGCGTCGCATGATATGACGGGCCCGAACAGATGACGGAGATCGCGATGAGCTGGAAAACCCTCGACGACATGGATCTTGCGGGCAAGACCGTCCTGACCCGCGTGGACATCAACGTGCCCGTACAAGACGGCCGCGTCACCGACGACACCCGCATCACCCGCATCCTGCCCACGATCCGCGATATCCTCGCCAAGGGGGGCAAGCCTGTCCTGATCGCCCATTTCGACAGGCCGAAAGGCAAGGTGGTGCCGGACATGTCGCTCAAGGTGACCCTGCCCGCGCTGGAGGCAGCCTTGGGCCAGCGCGTCCGTTTCGCCGCCGAGGATTTCGCGGCGGCCATCGCCGCCACCGAACCGGGCGAGGTTTTGCTGCTGGAAAACATCCGCTTCTTTCCCGGCGAGGAAAAGAACGATGCCGCATTTGCCGCCGAACTCGCGGCGCTGGGGGATATCTATTGCAACGATGCCTTTTCCGCCGCGCACCGGGCCCATGCCTCGACCGAAGCCGTGGCGCATCTCTTGCCCGCTTGTGCCGGGCGCCTGATGGAGGCGGAGTTGCGCGCGCTCGAGGCGGCCTTGGGCAATCCCGCGCGCCCGGTCGTGGCGGTTGTGGGCGGGGCAAAGGTTTCGACCAAGCTCGACCTGTTGTCGAACCTGATCGACAAGGTGGACAGCCTCGTGATCGGCGGCGGCATGGCCAATACCTTTCTCGCCGCGCAGGGCATCGGCGTGGGCAAATCCTTGTGCGAACATGATCTTGCCGACACCGCCCGCGCGATCATGGCCAAGGCCGAGGGGGCGGGTTGTGAGATCATCTTGCCCGGCGATGTCGTGGTGGCAGACCGTTTCGCCGCCGGGGCCGATCACGAAACGGTCGCGGCGGGTGCCGTGCCCGAGGGCGGCATGATCCTGGACGCGGGCCCCGAGACGGTCGCCCGCATCGTCGCGGCCTTCGAGGCCGCGCGGACCCTGATCTGGAACGGGCCGCTTGGCGCCTTCGAGATCGCGCCCTTCGACGCGGCGACCGTGGCGGCGGCGCGGGCCGCGGCCGATTTGACGGAAGCGGGGCGGCTGGTTTCGGTCGCGGGCGGCGGCGACACGGTGTCGGCGCTGAACCATGCCGGGGCGGCCGATCGCTTCACCTATGTCTCGACGGCGGGTGGCGCATTCCTCGAATGGATGGAGGGCAAGACCCTTCCGGGCGTCGCGGCGCTGGAACGGGCGGGCTGATCCGGGACTGTTTGCGCCACCATCATGGACAGCGCCCGCCCGCTTTGGCAGACAGGCGCGACAAGACCCCCAGCAGGAGAGCGAGACAGATGCCCGACGCCGCCATGACAGACCGGATCGCGACCGGACAGGGGTTCATCGCAGCCTTGGATCAATCGGGCGGCTCGACCCCCAAGGCGCTGCGCCTCTACGGCGTCGGGGAAAACGACTATGCCTCCGAAGCCGAGATGTTCGACCTCATCCATGCCATGCGGACGCGCATCGCCACCTCGCCCGCCTTCACCGGCGACAAGGTGATCGGCGCGATCTTGTTCGAACAGACGATGGACCGCGATTTCGCGGGCAAACCGGCCGCGACCTACCTGTGGCAGGACAAGGGCGTGGTGCCCTTCCTCAAGATCGACAAGGGTCTGGAAGAGGCCGCAAGCGGCGTTCAGATGATGAAGCCCATCCCGGGCCTCGACGCCCTGCTCGACCGCGCGGTGGCCAAGGGCATCTTTGGCACCAAGGAGCGCTCGGTGATCCTTGCGGCCAATGCGGGCGGCATCGCGGGCATCGTGGCCCAGCAGGTCGATCTGGGCTTTCAGGTGCTGGCCAAGGGCCTGATCCCGATCCTCGAACCCGAGGTGGACATCAAGGCCCCCGACAAAGCCGAGGCAGAAGCCATCTTGCTTGCCGAATTGCTCAAGGGGGTCGATGCCATCCCGGAGGGCCAGCAGGTGATGCTGAAACTCAGCATCCCGACCAAACCCGACCTCTACGCGCCGCTGATCGCCCATCCGCGCGTGATGCGCGTCGTGGCGCTGTCGGGCGGCTACGAGCGGGCCGAGGCCTGCAAGCGGCTGGCTGCCAATCCCGGCATGATCGCCAGCTTCTCGCGCGCCTTGACGGAAGGGTTGTCGGCGCAGCAATCGGATGCGGAATTCAACGCGACGCTTGCCGCCACGATCGACGCGATCCGCGCGGCCTCCATCACCTGACCAAGGGGCCGCGCGCCCTGCCCTGTGGCCCCCTCGAAAGGGGGGATTCCCTTTTGCGAATCAATGTGCGAATCTGTTGTCCACGGCCCCGTCAGAGGGCCGGTTGATCCGAGGCACAGGCAGATCACCACATGGCGCGCAGCGCATCGCTTACCGGGCTCGTCCTGCCCCTCGCCCTACTGCTGATCGGGGCCTATTTCACCTTCACCGCGGTGCAGGGCAATTACGGCCTGTTCCAGCGCATCCAGATCAGTGCTGAGGCCGACCGGCTGGAAACCCAGCTTGCCGCGCTGGAGACGGAGGTGGCGCGCATGGAATTGCTGACGCGGCGCCTGTCGGACGATTACCTCGACCTCGACCTGCTCGACGAACAGGCCCGTGACGTGCTGGGCTATGTCCGCGCTGACGAGATCATCCTGCCCTAAACCTCCGACGCGAGCGGCACGAAAGCCGACAGGAGGTTCCACGGCGACCTCCCGAAAGACAGCGTCCCTCCCTTCATCTTCCCCCAAATACGGACAGCCCCACGCCTGTCGTGAAGCCTTGCATCCCCTGCAAGGCCCTGCGTCAGGATTGCGGGGTGCAATCTGCGGTTGCCTCTGGTAGAGAAATGTTCAACGTTAAACTATCTCTGCGACCCCCGGGGGAGGATAACCCGAATGCCACCACGCAAGACCGCCGCAGCCCAAGCGGGCGCCACGCCGAACGTCTCGGCTGACGAGCTCAAGCGCTATTACCGCGAGATGCTCCTGATCCGTCGCTTCGAGGAAAAGGCCGGCCAGCTTTACGGGATGGGCCTGATCGGCGGCTTTTGCCACCTCTACATCGGGCAAGAAGCGGTCGTCGTGGGCCTTGAGGCTGCGGCCTCCGAAGGTGACAAGCGCGTCACCTCTTATCGCGACCACGGGCACATGCTGGCCTGCGGCATGGATCCCAAGGGCGTCATGGCCGAGCTGACTGGCCGCGAGGGCGGCTATTCCAAGGGCAAGGGCGGCTCGATGCACATGTTCTCCAAGGAGAAGCATTTCTACGGCGGCCACGGCATCGTCGCGGCGCAGGTGCCGATCGGCGCGGGTCTGGCCTTTGCCGACAAGTACCTTGGCAATGACCGCGTGACCTTCACCTATTTCGGGGATGGCGCGGCCAACCAGGGCCAGGTGGCCGAAAGCTACAACATGGCCCAGCTCTGGGATCTGCCGGTCATCTTCGTGATCGAGAACAACCAGTACGCGATGGGCACGAGCGTCAAGCGCGCGACCAAATCCCCCGATTTCTGGGAACGCGGCGCCGCCTACGGCATCAAGGGCGAAGCGGTCGACGGCATGGACGTTCTGGCCGTCAAGGAAGCGGGCGAGCGCGCCGTGGCCGAGTGCCGCGCGGGCAAGGGTCCCTATATCCTCGAGGTCATGACCTACCGCTACCGCGGTCATTCCATGTCGGACCCCGCGAAATACCGCACCCGCGAAGAGGTGCAGGAGATGCGCGAGAAGCGCGACGCCATCGAACATGTCCGCCAGATGCTGCTGACCGGTGGCCATGCCTCCGAAGACGATCTGAAAAAGATCGACAAGGAGATCAAGGACATCGTGAACGAGGCGGCCGAGTTTTCCAAGGAAAGCCCCGAGCCCGATCTTTCCGAGCTTTGGACCGACATCTACGCCGACGCGGCACCGCAGACCGCCTGAGGGGAGCAGACAGATATGGCAACCGAAATTCTCATGCCCGCCCTCTCCCCCACGATGGAGGAAGGCACGCTGGCCAAATGGCTGGTCAAGGAAGGCGACACCGTCAATGCCGGTGACATCCTGGCCGAGATCGAAACCGACAAGGCCACGATGGAATTCGAGGCCGTCGATGAAGGCGTCATCGGCAAGATCCTTGTCGCGGAAGGCACCGAAGGTGTGAAGGTCAACACCCCCATCGCCATCATCGGCGAGGCGGGCGAGGAGATGGAAGCGCCCAAGGCCGCCGCCGCCCCTGCCCCTGCCGCTCTCCAGACCTCCGAGGGCCGGGCCGATCCCGCGCCGTCGACGGCAGCCCCGGCCCCGGCAGCGCCCAAGGCACCCCGCACGCCCGATTGGCCCGAAGGCACCAAGATGAAGACCCAGACCGTCCGCGAAGCGCTGCGTGACGCCATGGCCGAGGAAATGCGATCCGACGACACCGTCTTCGTCATGGGCGAGGAAGTTGCCGAGTATCAGGGCGCCTACAAGATCACCCAAGGCCTGCTGGACGAATTCGGGGCGCGTCGCGTGATCGACACGCCGATCACCGAACACGGCTTTGCCGGGATCGGTGTCGGCGCGGCCTTCGGCGGGCTCAAACCCATCGTCGAATTCATGACCTTCAACTTCGCCATGCAGGCGATCGACCATATCATCAACTCGGCGGCCAAGACGCTCTACATGTCGGGCGGCCAGATGGGCGCGCCGATGGTGTTCCGTGGTCCCAATGGTGCCGCGGCCCGCGTCGGCGCGCAGCACAGCCAGGATTACGCGGCGTGGTATTCCCACATTCCGGGCCTCAAGGTCGTGCAGCCCTATTCGGCGGCAGACGCCAAGGGCCTCTTGAAGACCGCGATCCGCGATCCGAACCCGGTCATCTTCCTTGAGAACGAGATCCTCTACGGCCGGTCCTTCGAAGTGCCGGATGTAGAGGATTTCACCATCCCCTTCGGCAAGGCCCGTATCTGGCGCGAAGGGTCGGATGTGACCATCATCAGCTTCGGGATCGGCATGACCTACGCGCTGGAAGCGGCCGAGAAACTGGCCGCTGAGGGCATCGAGGCCGAGGTGATCGACCTGCGCACGCTGCGCCCGCTTGATTACGACACGATCCTAGAAAGCGTCCGGAAAACCAACCGCTGCGTGACGGTCGAGGAAGGTTTCCCCGTCTGCTCCATCGGCAACCACCTGTCGGCCTATATCATGACCCATGCCTTCGATTACCTCGATGCGCCGGTCCTGAACTGCACCGGCAAGGACGTGCCGATGCCCTATGCGGCCAATCTCGAGAAACTGGCGCTGACCTCCACCGCCGAGGTGATCGAGGCCGTTCGCCAAGTCACCTACCGCTAAGGAGAAGCGCGCGATGCCCACGGAAATCCTGATGCCCGCGCTGTCCCCGACCATGGAGGAAGGGACGCTGGCGAAATGGCTGGTCAAAGAGGGTGATACCGTCAATGCCGGTGACATCCTGGCCGAGATCGAAACAGACAAGGCGACGATGGAATTCGAAGCCGTCGACGAAGGCGTGATCGGCAAGATTCTTGTAGAAGAAGGCAGTGCAGGGGTGAAGGTGAACGCCCCCATCGCCGTGCTGCTGGCCGAAGGCGAAACCGCGGCGGATATCGGCGGCGGATCGGCACCGGCGGCCAAGACCTCCGACGCCCCCAAAGCGACAGAGGCGGCCCCTGCCCCCGCGCAGGCCACCCCTGCGCCTGCGGCCACCAAGGCTGCGGATGGCGAGCGCGTCTTTGCCTCGCCGTTGGCACGCCGGATCGCCGCCGACAAAGGCCTCGATCTGAGCCAGATCAAGGGGTCCGGCCCGCATGGGCGGATCGTGAAGGCCGATGTGGAGGGCGCGACCGCCAGCGCCGCACCCAAGGCAGCGGCCCCTGCCGCGGCGGCCTCTGCCCCGTCCGAGGCGCCCAAGGCCGCAGCAGCGGGGATGCCGACCGGCCCCGATGCGAGCCAGGTCATGCGCATGTACGAAGGCCGCGACTACGAAGAGGTCAAGCTTGACGGGATGCGCCGCACGGTTGCTGCCCGTCTGACCGAGGCGAAGCAGACGATCCCGCATTTCTACCTGCGCCGCGACATCAAGCTCGATGCGCTGATGAAATTCCGCGGCCAGCTGAACAAGCAGCTGGAAGGGCGCGGGGTGAAGCTGTCGGTCAATGATTTCATCATCAAGGCCTGCGCCAATGCACTGCAACAGGTGCCCGCCGCCAATTCCGTCTGGGCGGGTGACCGGATGCTGCGGCTGAAGCCCTCGGACGTGGCGGTGGCCGTCGCGGTCGATGGCGGGCTGTTCACGCCGGTCCTGAAGGACGCGCACCAGAAATCTCTGTCGGCCCTGTCGGCGGAGATGAAGGACCTCGCCACACGCGCCCGCGACCGCAAGCTTGCCCCACATGAATATGTCGGCGGCAGTTTCGCGATCTCCAACCTCGGCATGTTCGGGATCGAGAATTTCGACGCGGTGATAAATCCGCCCCATGGCGCGATCCTGGCCGTGGGCGCAGGCGTGAAGAAACCCGTGGTTGGGGCCGATGGCGAATTGACCGTGGCGACCGTCATGTCGGTGACGCTGTCCGTCGATCACCGGGTCATCGACGGCGCGCTGGGTGCCGAACTTCTGCAAGCGATTGTTGACAATCTTGAGAACCCCATGACAATGCTTGCATGAACAAGGAATAGCGGCGCCGGGGAGGAGTGGCGACGCTTTTAGACGGGGCTGCGCAGAAACGCGCGGCCCCGTCGCCATTTGGAGATGACATTTGATCTGTCGCAAGGTGGCGGCGCGGGCATCGATCTATCCGGGGAAGATCTTGCACAAGGATAGTACCGATGGATTGGAAAGACACGCTGCGCCAGACCTCTGCCCTGCTGGGTCCGATGCGCGCGGAACAGGCCGCGACCGCCAAAGGGTTTCACGAGCTGCACGAAGCGGCCCTTGCCCCCGGCGCGCTGTCGACCAAGGACAAGGAATTGATCGCCCTTGCCATAGGCATTTCCAAGCAGTGCACCGATTGCATCGGCTTTCACGTCAAGGCCGCGATCCGGGCGGGCGCCACGCGCAAGGAGGTGGCGGAAACGGTCAATGTCTGCGTGCTGATGAACGGTGGGCCCGGCTACATGTACGGGGCCAAGGCGATGGAGGCGTTCGACCAGCTGTCGTGATCTTGCGCAAAACTGCAGGTTTGTCTGACTAGGGCTGAAGCGCCTTCCAGCCGCCGGGCCTCAGACCCTCGACCGTATGAGGGCCGACGGACCAGCGGATCAGGCGCAGCACGGGCAGGCCGACATGGGCACACATGCGCCGGACCTGCCGGTTGCGCCCCTCGGTGATCGTCAGCTTCAACCACGCCTCGGGGATGCTCGCGCGGAACCGCACCGGGGGATCGCGGGGCCAGAGCCAGCCGGGCTCCGCCACCTGTTCGACCCGCGCGGGCCGCGTCGGCCCATCCTTGAGCGTCACGCCAAGACGCAACGCCTCGAGCGCGGCTTCGGTCGGTGTGCCTTCGACAAGGACGAAATAGGTCTTGGGCGTGTGGGATTTCGGATCGGTCAGCCGCGCCTGCAAGATGCCGTCATTGGTGAGCAGGAGAAGTCCTTCGCTGTCGCGGTCGAGCCTGCCCGCCGGATACATCCCCGGCATGTCGAGATACCGCTTCAAACCCGGCCAATTCCCGTCATCGGTGAATTGGCTGAGCACATCCATCGGCTTGTTGAAGGCGATCAACCGCGTCTCGCCCTTGGGCGTCCGGGGTCTTGGGCGTGGACGGCTCAATGCGCCACGGCCCAGTTCGCCCCCTGCCCCGCATCGACGATCAGCGGCACGTCGAGATGCACGGCGGGATGGGCGGCCCCCTCCATCACCTCGCGGGCACGGGTGATGAGCGGATCGACCGCGCCCTCGTCGACCTCGAACAGAAGTTCGTCGTGGACCTGCAACAGCATCCGCGCGGGCAGATCCTCAATGGCATCCTCCATCCGGATCATGGCGCGGCGAATGATGTCTGCAGCCGTGCCCTGAATGGGCGCGTTGATCGCCGCGCGATAGGCAAAGCCAGCGCCCGGACCCTTGGCATTGATCTCGGGCGTGTGGATCTTGCGCCCGAAGAGCGTCTGGACGTAGCCGTTCGACTTGGCGAAGGCCTTGGTCGCCTCCATGTAATCCTTGATGCCGGGAAAGCGTTCGAAATAGCGGTCGATGAACCCCTGAGCCTCGGCGCGCGGGATGCGCAGGTTGCGCGCAAGGCCAAAGCCCGAGATGCCGTAGATCACGCCGAAATTGATCGCCTTGGCCTGACGGCGCACATCGGCTGTCATCTGGTCGAGCGGCACGCCGAACATTTCCGACGCGGTGGCCGCGTGAATGTCCTGCCCCTCGCGGAAGGCCTGTTTGAGCGCGTCGATCCCGGCGATATGGGCAAGGATGCGCAATTCGATCTGGGAATAGTCGAGCGATACCAGAACCTTGCCCCGATCCGCCACGAAAGCCTCGCGGATGCGGCGGCCTTCTTCGCTGCGGACAGGGATGTTTTGCAGGTTCGGATCGGTCGAGGCGAGGCGCCCGGTATTGGCGCCCGCGATAACATAGGAGGTGTGGACGCGCCCCGTCTCGCGGTTGATGTGGTCTTGCAGGGCATCGGTATAGGTCGATTTCAGCTTCGACAGTTGCCGCCAATCCAGCACGCGGCCCGGCAGGTCGTGTTCGGTGGCCAGATCCTCCAGCACATCGGCGGGGGTCGCGTATTTGCCGGTCTTGCCCTTCTGTCCGCCGGGCAGGCCCATCTTGTCGAACAGGATCTCGCCCAGTTGCGCGGGGCTGCCCACGTTGAAGCTTTCCCCGGCCAATTCATGGATTTCGGCCTCCAGCCCCGCCATCTTCTGGGCGAAGGCATTGGACATGCGGCTCAGGACATCGCGGTCGACCTTGATCCCTGCCATTTCCATCCGCGCCAGAACCGGCACCAGCGGGCGCTCCAGCGTTTCATAAACCGTCGTGACCTGCGCGCGGTGGAGTTGCGGCTTGAAGGTCTGCCACAGCCGCCATGTCACATCGGCATCCTCGGCGGCATAGGGGGCGGCATCCGCGATCTTGACCCGGTCGAAGGTGATCTGGGATTTGCCCGATCCGATCAGATCCTTGATCGGGATCGGCACATGGCCAAGGTAGCGTTCGGAGAGCGCATCCATCCCATGCCCGTGCAGGCCCGCGTTCATCGCGTAGGACATCAGCATCGTGTCGTCGATGGGCGCGACCTCGATCCCGTAGCGCGCGAGGATCTTCACGTCATACTTGGCGTTTTGCAGGATCTTGAGAACGCTCGCATCCTCGAAGAGCGGTTTCAGGAGCGCCAGTGCCTCCTCGAGGCCCAACTGCCCCTCGGCCAAGGCGTCGGACCCGAACAGCCCCTCGCCGCCCTCGGCCTTGTGCGTGAGCGGGATGTAGCACGCAGCCCCCGGCCCGGTGGCCAGCGCGACACCGACCAGATCGGCTTTCATCTCGTCAAGCCCGGTGGTTTCGGTGTCGATGGCGACCTCGCCCCGCGCGGTGGCGCGCTCGATCCATGCCTTCAGCGCGGCGGCGTCGCGCACCACCTCATATGTGCTGCGGTCGATGGGCGGCATCTTGGGCGCATCGCCCGGGGCGGGCTCCGCCCCGGCGGGATCGGCATCGGGGATGGCGGGCGCCTCGACGCCCAGACCATCGGCGATGCGCTTGGTGAGCGTGCGGAATTCCATCTTGCCCAGGAATTCGAGCAGCACCTGCGCATCGGGTTCCATCACCTCCAGATCGTCGAGCGTCACGTCCAGCGGCACCTTGTCATCGAGCGTGACCAGACGCTTGGACAGGCGGATCTGGTCCGCAAACTCGATCAGCGTCTGGCGGCGCTTGGGCTGCGGCACCTCCTCGGCCCGCTCCAGCAGCGCCTCGAGACTACCGAATTCGTTGATGAGAAGGGCGGCGGTCTTGATCCCGATGCCGGGGGCGCCGGGAATGTTGTCGACGCTGTCGCCCGCCAACGCCTGCACATCGACCACCTTGTCGGGGGCGACCCCGAACTTGGCCTCGACCCCCTCTGTGTCGATGCGGGTGTTCTTCATCGCGTCGAACATCTCGACCCCGCCGCCGACCAGCTGCATCAGGTCCTTGTCCGAGGAAATGATGGTGCAGCGCCCGCCCGCCTCGCGCGCCTGTCGGGCCAGTGTCGCGATGATGTCGTCGGCTTCGTAATTCTCCAGCTCCAGACAGGCGAGGTTGAAGGCGCGCGTCGCCTCGCGCGTCAGCGGGATTTGGGGGCGCAGATCCTCGGGCATGGCCTCGCGGTTGGCCTTGTAGAGGTCGTACATGTCATTGCGGAACGTATGGCTGCCCTTGTCGAAAACGACGGCGGCATGGGTCGGCGCATCGGGGCCGGTGTTGGCCTCGATCATCCGGTGGATCATGTTGCAAAAGCCCGAGACGGCCCCGATGGGCAATCCATCGGATTTGCGGGTCAGCGGCGGCAGCGCGTGATAGGCGCGAAAGATGAAGGCCGAGCCGTCGACCAGATGCAGGTGATGTCCCTTGCCGAATGCCATTGCCGCGCCCTTTCCCCGGTTCGTCCAAGGGTGGTTCTAGCGCGGGCGGGCGCGGGGTGCATCCCCGGTTTTGCGCCTCTCAGTCGGCGACGCCGGTCTTGTCGGCGAAATCGGCATGTACGAATTTCTTGTCGCAATAGCCGCATTCGACCTCGCCCGTCGCGGGTGACAGCGACAGCCAGACCCGCGGATGGCCCAATGCGCCCTGCCCGCCGTCGCAGGCGACGCGCCATTGGGTCACGATCTCGGTTTCGGGCGCGGGGACGGGCATGGCTGTACTCCTCGGCTGGTCGTTGCGGGCGATATGGCAGGTTGTGGCGGCCCGGACAAGTCGCGGGCCCTGCGGCTCATTCGGCCTTTTGCAGCATGCGGCCCAACGGGCGGCCTGACAGGATATGGACGTGGTAATGCGGCACTTCCTGCACCGCGACCTCGCCCGCGTTGGAAATGGTGCGATAGCCCTGACCGCCCTCACCGGGCTGAAGACCCTTGTCGGCACAGATGCGCCCGACCGTGCGCCAGAAATCGACGATCTCGGCCTCCGATGCCTCCAGCGCGAAATGGTCGGCGCAGACATAGGGCCCCTTGGGGATCACCAGAACATGGACCGGCGCCTGCGGATAGATGTCGTTGAAGGCCAGCGTATGCTCTGTCTCGGCCACGGTCTGGTTGGGAATCTCGCCGCGCAGAATACGGGCAAAGATGTTCTGGGAGTCATAGGCATAGGGCATGGCAGTCTCCGGGCTTCAATCTGCGAAGAGATACGGTGTCTCGGCCAGAGCCTGACCGTGATCGGCGGGAATGTCGAAGAAATCGGCAAGGGCCGCCGCATTTTCGGCAACGGACCGATCCTGCCGGATCCGCCAGTGGCGCGGGAATTCGGCATCCCGGATGCGGATCGACTCATCGGCGAATTCATGGCGCAGTGTCGGCAGCATCCGCCCGATCACCTCGCCCGGCGTGTCGGCCGTGGCCAGCCCCACCCGATGGGCATGGCCGACCAGATACTGGTCATCGAAGACGCATTGCAATTCGAGGATGCGGGCGTTGGCGCGGTCGGTCATGAAATCGCGCATCAGTCCGATATTGCCGGGATCGAGGCAGATCATCAGCTTGTCGGTGTCGTAATAATCGAACAGCATCCGCATCAACGCGCGCCTGTGGCGGTTGCGCTTTTCCAACGTGCGCTCGATCCCGCCCAGATGCGGCACCGCGCAAGACGCCTCGTCGAACAGGTACTCCACACCCCGGATGTCCAGCCCGTCCGAGGCGGCGTGCAGCAGGCGCTTGGCCACGTGCCATTTCTTGCAGACCAGCATGTAGAGATTGCGGTCGGGGCCCAGCGTGCTTTCGCGTTCCCAGAACCGCGTGCCGTAGCGCTTGCCGATCCGCCCGCGCCCGGTGAGGAAGGCGTGGAGTTTCTCGCCCTCCTTGCTGGTGGCGAAATCCACCCGTTCGGATTGCCACAGCGCGCCAAGCCGTTCCTTGAGCAGCATCGCCTCAGGGCTGATCTTGCGGGCGAACAGGTAGTCTTGCGAAATCAGCAGGTCATATTGATCGTTGTAGAAAGTGACGGGCATCCCGTAATCGCTGAACATCTTGAAAGTCAGCGTCCGGCTCTCGATCTCGCGGTCGGGCACGAGATGGCGCACCAGCGTCTGGAAAAACGTTTCGTCCGGGATCCAGGTCGTCGAGAAAAAGCGCACCACGTCACGCCGCGTGCGGCAGAATTCCAGCACCTTCTCGATCGTCCGGCGGCGCAGGCACCACCACTGGCTGCCGATCTGCACCTCGATATCCTCGGGGATACGCCGCGTCAGGCCCAGCGCCTTCTGGATCTCAAAGCTGCGGTAGAAAAGCTTCTTGTGGGTGCGTTCGTTGAACCAGTGCCGGTAGATCAGGCGTTCTTCCTTGAAGCCCGTCTTGATCCAGTCCGAATTGAAGAAATCGAAGCTTTCGATGTAGTCGCGGTCATGCGCGTCGAGAAACCTGTGGGCATAGGCCGCCGATTTCACCGGCAGGCAATCGCCCGACAGCATGTAGAAATGCGTGGCCTTGGGAAACTTGCGCTCGGCCGCCTCGATCGCGTTCAGCGTCGCCTGCACAAGGCTCCACGCGCCCCAGCCGCATTTGATCCGCCGCTTGGCGAAACAGACCGAAGGATTGTCGGCCAGCGCCTCGGTTATGGCGGCGTAATCGGCATCCTTCGACCGCGCGTCGAAATGGATCGCCACGCAATCACCTGTCGCCGTCAGACGCTCGGCCTGACGGATGACTGCGGCCGGGTCCTTGTGACACAGCAAGATGAATGCGATTTTCGCCATGCGTAGAACTACTGCGCCTCAGTCGTACGTTAGTGTTTGACTATACATAACTTGCCAGAGAATGAAGACGCAGATCTAGTTTGATCCTATCGGTAACTTGTCCTAACGGCACCCTGTCTGGGCAAGAGCAAGAACGAGGCCAAGAGTATGGGATTTCCCGGAACCTGGATGACGGAGAGCGAGAGCGTCGTGTACCGCGTGGTGCCGAAATGCGCCTGTTCGACCATCGGCCAGATCATGTATTATTCAGATAACGGCGTCTATTTCGACGGCGACATCCATGACGCGACCGGTGGCATGCACAAATGGTCGCTCGAGGCGAGCCAGCCGGTGATCGAGCGCAGCGTCAGGGCGCGCGAGACCTATACTTTCACCTGCGTGCGCAACCCCTATACCCGTATCCTGTCGTCGTTTTTCGACAAGATCTGCGGCATCCAGCGCAACGGCAAACGCTATCGCGGCAACCTCGTACCGCTCTTGATCCAGAAATACGGGATCGAGGTGGGCGGCGATGACGGCAAGGGCGAATTCGACCAGATCGCGAGCTTTCGCCGCTTCCTGTTGTTCGCGCGCGACACGATCCGCTGGCGCCGCCCGATGGAGCCCGACATCCACTGGTCGGCCATGGCGGGACATGTCTCGACCCTGATCGTGAACGGCGGGCGCTACGACAACATCTTCTGGACCGAGAAATTCGACGAAGGCATGCAAAGCGTTCTGGACGCGATCGAGGTCAAGCACCCGGTCGAGTTGAAGAACGTGCCGCGGTTCAACGAAAGCGAAGGACACGGGCCCAAGCGGCTGCACCCGGTGGAGGAGTACTTCGACGATCTGTCGATGCATCTCGTCTACGAGATCTACCACCGGGATTTCGAGCTGTTCCGATACGATTTCGAGAACCCTGCGAACAAGATGCCGACAGGGGAAATCGATCTCGACGAGGTCCACGCCAAGTTGGGCGACTGACGCGTCGCCCGACCTGCTTCTCCGGATCAGATGAGACCGGCCTCGGCAAAGACCTCCGACAGGGGGCGCTGCGGGCGGGGGCCGACATGGCGGATCACTTCGGACGCGGCGGCCACGCCCATGCGCCCCGCCGTCTCCAGATCGCGGCCCGTGGCCATGCCATACAGGAACCCTGCCGCGAATTGATCGCCCGCGCCGGTCGCGTCCACGGGCGTGATGCGGGTCACCGGCACCTCGACGCGTTCGGCGCCGCGCAGGATCTTTACCGGTTCCCCGGAATGGGTGCAGACGACGATATCGCAGATCGCGGCAGCCTGCGCGAGCGCCGCATCCAGGTCATCGGTCTGGTAGAGCGCCAGCCATTCCTCGTGGTTGCCGATAACGTAATCCATCTGCCCCTCGATCAACGACAGGAAATCGGCGCGGTGCCGGTCGACGCAGAAGGGATCGGAAAGCGTGATGCCGACCTTGCCACCCCCCTTGCGGCAATGATCGGCGGCAGCGGTGAAGGCCGTTTTCCCCTCAGGCTTGTCGTAAAGATAGCCCTCGAGGAAGAGCCACCGCGCATGACCCGCGACAGAGGCATCCACATCGCCCGCGTCGAAATCGGCACCGGCTCCGAGGTAGGTGTTCATCGACCGCTCGCCATCGGGCGAGACGAAGATCATCGAACGC
This sequence comes from Roseicyclus marinus, assembly GCF_030163795.1. Taxonomy (GTDB): domain Bacteria; phylum Pseudomonadota; class Alphaproteobacteria; order Rhodobacterales; family Rhodobacteraceae; genus Roseicyclus; species Roseicyclus marinus. The sequence goes on from NZ_JASJOF010000010.1 coordinate 28,408, forward strand.
GAGGTCGGCGCAGGCGCATCCTTGACCGGCGGATTGGGAAAATCGGTGCCCTGATCGGCCATGCCCTGCGCATAGAAACGGCCCAGCGCGTCATCCTTGACTTTGCCGAGGAAGGCCGTGGTCAGCCCGAGCGTGCCGGCCCCCGCGATCGTGTTGGCGACCGACCCGCCCGGCGTCTGCACCCGGTCCTTCATCGCGGCATAGAGCAATTCGGCGCGTTCCCGGTCGATCAGCTGCATGATCCCCTTCTCGATCCCCATGTTGTCGAGAAAACTGTCATCGCCATGCGAAATCACGTCGACGATGGCATTGCCGATCCCGACAAGGTCGTAGGTCTTGGTCATTGGGTCTTGTCCTCGTATTGGCACAGGTCGGCGATCAGGCAGGCGGCGCATTTGGGTTTGCGCGCGACGCAAGTATAGCGGCCGTGCAGGATCATCCAGTGATGGGCGTGAAGCTGGAATTCGGCGGGAACATGGTCTTCGATGGCGCGCTCGACCGCATCGACATCACGGCCCGGCGCGATGCCCGCCCGATTGCCAAGCCGGAAGATATGGGTGTCGACCGCTTGCGCGGGAAAACGCCACCACATGTTCAAGACCACGTTGGCGGTCTTGCGCCCCACGCCCGGCAGCGATTGCAGCGCGGCACGGGAGGACGGCACTTCCCCCCCGTATTCCTCGACGAGGATCCGGCTCAGCTTGATGACATTCTTGGCCTTGTTGCGGAAAAGGCCGATCGTCTTGATATGCTCGATCACACCCTCTTCGCCCAATGCGAGCATCTTTTGAGGCGTGTCCGCGATCTCGAAGAGCCGCTTTGTCGCCTTGTTGACACCGGCATCGGTGGCCTGCGCGCTGAGCGCCACGGCGACGACGAGGGTGAAGGCGTTGGTATGGTGCAATTCGCCCTTGGGCTCAGGTTCGGCAGCCTGAAACCGGGCGAAGATCTCGCGCATCACGGGATAGGGCAATTGCTTGGCCATGGCGCCCTTTTGGCCGCTTGCGCCCCGCCCGGCAAGGCCGTTTTGGCGCAAGTTCCGGGTCGCGCGCCCTGCCCTCGGCAGGCTATGGTCGCGGCATGACCCAAGAGACCGCATATCATTACAACGTCATCCGCCGCGCCATCGCGGAGATCGACGCAGCCGATGCCCCGCTGAGCCTCGAGGCGCTGGCCGCACGAATGGGGATGAGCGCCGCGCATTTCCAGCGCATCTTCACCGCATGGGTGGGCGTCAGCCCCAAACGCTACCAGCAATATCTGGCCTTGGATCACGCGCGGATTCTCTTGCGTGAGCGGTTCACGACGCTGGCCACCGCGGATGCCATCGGCCTGTCCGGGTCCGGGCGGCTGCACGATCTGTTCCTGACCTGGGAGGCGATGGCCCCGGGCGATTACGCGCGCGGGGGCGCGGGGTTGACGATCCGGCAGGGATGGTTCGACAGCCCCTTTGGCCCGGCGCTGGTGATGGGTACTGATCGCGGCATCTGCGGACTTGGCTTTGCCGCCGAAACCGGGCCGGAGGCGACCTTGGCCGACCTGCAGGGGCGCTGGCCCGCAGCGCGGTTTGTCGAAGATACGGCGGCGCTGGCCCCGATGGCCGCAGCGGCCTTCGGCGAGACCGAGGGCGAAGCCAAGCTGCACCTCATCGGCGCACCCTTCCAGATCAAGGTCTGGGAAGCGCTGTTACAGGTGCCCACAGGCCATGTGACCACCTATTCCGAGATCGCGCTGGCCACGGGCCACCCCCGTGCGGTCCGGGCCGTCGGCACGGCGGTGGGGCGCAACCCGATCAGCTGGTTGATTCCCTGCCATCGGGCCTTGCGCAAATCGGGCGAATTGGGCGGCTATCACTGGGGCCTGCCGGTCAAGCGCGCCATGCTCGCGCATGAAGCGGCCCGCACCGGGGCGTGACCGGCGGGATTCCGCCATTTTTGCCAAATTCCCCCTGCGACCGGCGCGCGGGACTGCTATAGTTGCTCTGAACGAGATCCGCGGGCCAACCGCGCCGGAGCAGACTGGAAGGGCTAAGCCATGAACATCCGTACGACATCCATTGCCTTCGTCACCGTATCGGCCTTGGCCCTGACGGGCTGTGTGAACACCGCCCCGATGGGCGAGCGCACCCAAAGCGGCGCGATCATCGGGGGCATGCTGGGGGCCGCGGCCGGCGCCTTCGGCAATGACAGCGATCCGGGCATGGGCGCGATTGTCGGCGGCGCGGCGGGGGCGCTGGCGGGCGGGGCCATCGGTGCCGCACTCGACCGGCAGGCGCGCGACCTGCGCGGCAGCCTTGCCAGCGACGACATCCGCATCGTCAACACCGGCGAGGAACTGGTCGTGACCATGCCCGAAGGCATCTTGTTCGACATCGACAGCGCCGCGATCCGCGCCAGCCTGCAATCCGATCTGCGGGCGCTGGCGCGCAACCTGCAACAATATCCCGACACCACGGTGGACGTGATCGGCCATACCGACAACACCGGCAGCGCGGGCTACAATCAGGACCTCTCGGCGCGCCGGGCGCAAGCGGTGGCAGGCGTCTTGCTGGAACAGGGCGTGTCGCCGGGCCGGGTGCGCGCCTTTGGCCGCGGCGAGGACGAACCCGTCGCCTCGAACCTCACCCCCGAGGGTCGCGCACAGAACCGCCGTGTCGAGGTGGTCATCCGCCCGCGCTGATCCCCGGACGCGCCGCCATTCAACTGGACAGCCCTCTCCCGCTGGTCATAGAATTTGACCAATTCGGGAGGGGGCCATGCCGTTTCAACGCATCGAGGCCGAGAAACTGTCGCATTCCGTGGTGCGGCAGATCGAGCAACTGATCCTGCGCGGCATCCTGCGCCCGGGTGAACGTCTGCCGTCCGAACGCGAATTGAGCGAGCGTCTGGGCGTGTCGCGTCCGTCCTTGCGCGAGGCCATCGCGGAATTGCAGGATCGGGGGCTTCTGGCCACCCGGGCGGGCGCGGGGATTTATGTCGCCGATGTGCTGGGCTCTGCCTTTTCGCCGGCATTGATCCGCTTGATCTCGAGCCACGAAGAGGCGGTTTTCGACTACATCGCTTTTCGCCGCGATCTGGAGGCGATCGCCGCCGAACGGGCCGCCGTGCAGGGTTCGGACACCGATCTGAAGGTGATCGACACGATCTTCCGCAAGATGGAAGCCGCCCACAAGAAACGGAACCCCGCCGACGAAGCCGAACTGGACGCCGAGTTTCACCTCGCCATCCTCGAGGCCAGCCACAACGTGATCTTGCTGCACATGATGCGCTCGATCTTCGACCTCCTGAAACAGGGGGTCTTCTTCAACCGCCAGCGCATGTTCAAGAGCCGCACCACACGGGATTTGCTGCTGGATCATCACCGCGAGATCAACGCGGCCCTTCAGGCCCGCGATGCGCCCGCCGCCCGCGCCGCCGTGGTGGAACACCTGAGCTATGTCGAAAGCCGGCTGGGTGAATTGCGCCGCGCCGAAAAGAACGAGGAAGTCGCGCGGCTGCGTTATGCCCATGAGCAGGAACGCGACTGAACCCGCGCCCTGCCCTTCCTCTTTCCAAAAATATGCACGGGCCCAAGCGGGCCGCGCGCGCAGCGTCAATCCACTGCGCCGCCGCCGAACGCATTGCCGTTCTGCCAGTCGCAGGGTGCCTCCTGCATCTCCAGATGCAACCGATTGCCCGTCCAGGAGTGGGCGGCGGCCAGCGTATCGTCCAGTTCGATCCCGAGACCCGGCGCATTCGGCGCTTCGACAAAGCCCCCCTCCACGACGGGGCGACCGCGCACCAGGGACTTGTGAAAATCGGTTTCGATCGCCTCGACCATGAGGAGGTTTGGGCAAGCGACGCCCAGATGCACATTGGCCGCCCATTCCACCGGACCGGCATAGAGATGGGGCGCGATCTGGGCGCTGTGCGCTTCGGCCAGGATGGCGATCTTGCGCCCCTCCCAGATACCGCCCGCGCGGCCCAGCGCGGGTTGCACGATCCGCACGCCGGCGCGCAGCGCGGCGGCGAATTCCATCTTGCCGCACAGCCGTTCGCCGGTTGCGACCGGGATCGAGGTGGCGCGCGCCACCTCCGCCAGCCCCGCGATATCGTCGGGCGGGATCGGTTCCTCGTACCACAGCGGGTCATACGGTTCGATCGCCTTTGCCAGCCGGATGGCATGGCCGGGCGTGAATTGGCCATGGGTGCCGAAAAGAAGATCGGCGCGATCCCCCACGGCACCCCGGATCGATTTGCAAAACGCCGCCGACAGGCTGATGTCCGCCCCCGCGGGCGCATGGCCACCCCGGATCGTGTAAGGCCCTGCGGGGTCGAATTTCACCGCCGTCCAGCCCTCGGCCACGCGGGCGGCGGCGGCTTGTGCCTGGGCATCCGCATCGACCCAGAACCGCCCCACCTCCTCTGCCGGGGTGTCGTCGTCGGGGTAGATGTAGGTATAGGCGCGCAACCTTTCGTTCATCTTGCCGCCCAGAAGCGCCCAGACGGGCCGTTCCCGCGCCTTGCCGAGAATATCCCAGCACGCCATCTCGAGACCTGCGAAGGCTCCGAAGACGGTGGGATCGGCGCGCTGGGTAAAGCCCGATGACCAGACGCGCCGCGCCATCAGTTCGATATTCTCGGGATTTTCGCCCAGCATATGGCGTTCGAACACGTCACCGATCACGGCGCGCATGGCCTTTGAACCTACGGCCGCGGCGTAGACTTCACCCAGCCCCGTAATCCCGCAGGCGGTGGTGATCCGCACGATCTGCCAATACCGCCCGCCCCAGCCGGGCGGCGGCGGTGCGATGCTGAAGATCTCGAGGTCTTGGAGTTTCATGGGTCATTCCCTGTGGTTGGCGGGGGGGCGGGGGGCTCTGCCCCCGACACGGCCCCTGGCCGCGTCTCCCCCGGAGTATTTCGCAAGCAAAGACGGGATCAGGGCGGGAAGGTGAGGACGTTGCGCCGGGCCTGCCCGGCTTTCGTGTCGGCGATGGCGTCATTGATCTGTTCGAAGCGCCATGTCCGGGAGACGAGTTCGTCGAGCTTGAGGCGGCTCTGGGCGTGGAGATCGACCATCCACGGGATGTCGCGGGCCAGAACCACGTCGCCCATCTTGGTCCCGCGCAGGCCCTGTCCGAGGGCGGCGAGAATGACCGGTTCGTAGGAGGCGCGCGCACCCGAATGCGGCATGCCCACGGCATAGGCCGTGCCCCCCGGCGCCAGAAGCCGCGGCGCGACATCATAGGCCGGGATCGCCCCCACGGTGACGAAAACATGGGCTGCAAGCCGCCCACCCGTGATCTGCAAAAGCTTGCGCCAAGGCTTTGGGTCGGTGGCGGCAATCGTGTCGGTCGCGCCGAAAGCCATCGCATCCTCGAGCTTGGAGGGTTCGAGGTCCATCGCCACGATCCGCGCCGCCCCCGCGATCCGTGCCCCCTGTATCGCGTTCAGCCCCACGCCGCCCGCACCGATCACAACGACGATCTCGCCCGGACGCACGCCGGCGGTGTTGACGACGGCGCCGACCCCCGTGGGCACCCCGCAAGCCAGCAGACAGGCGCAATGGGGGGCGATCGTCTCGCCCAAGGGCGCGATCTGCGAGCGGTGAACCAGCACATGATCCGCAAAGGCGCCGCAGTCCATCGCGGCCTCGACCACGTGGCCCGCCGTATCCGTCAGCTTGGGGGCGGTCGCAGGCTTTCCGCCGCAGTAGACCGGGCGGCCACCCGCGCAATCGGGGCAGCTGCCGCAGGCGCGGATCAGGGTGACCAGCACGCGGTCCCCGAGCGCAAGGCCGCCGGTTTCGGGGCCAAGGGCGGTGATCCGGCCTGCCGCCTCATGGCCATAAACGGCGGGCAACGCGCCACCCCACGCTCCTTCGAGATAGGAAATGTCGGAATGGCAGATCGCGACCGCCTCGAGCCGCACCTCGATCTCGCCGGGGCCCGGGTCGCGCAGCGTAAGCGTCTCTAGGCCAAGCGGCGCGCCAAAGGCGCGGCAGACCGCGGCGCGAATTTGTCTGGGCATGCGCTGGGATCCTCCCTCCCGCCGTTCCGGGTCCCATCCTTGCACAGGGGACGCGCGCCGCAAGGCCGAACTGCGCCCCCGGCTGGCCCGTTCGCGACCCTGCCCCCTTGCAGGGCGCGGGTGGCTGGCCCAAAACCGGGGCATAGGCAGGGAGGATGCAATGGACAGTCTCGATCTGGGCGATGTGGTGCTGCATTACGCCGATACCGGGCCACGGGAGGCACCGGTTGTGGTGTTTTCCAATTCGCTGGGCACGGATTTCCGGCTTTGGGATGCGATCTTGCCCTATCTGCCCCAAGGCCTGCGGGTGATCCGCTACGACAAGCGCGGGCATGGGCTGTCGACCTGCCCGCCATCGCCCTACACGATGGGCGGGCTGATCCATGACGCCGAACGGCTGCTCGACCATCTGGCTGTGCGGGACTGCGTTTTCGTGGGCCTGTCGATCGGGGGGATGATCGCGCAGGGTCTGGCGGCCAAGCGGCTGGACCTGATCCGGGCGGTAGTCCTGTCGAACACGGCACCCAAGATCGGCACACGCGAGCTTTGGGCAGAGCGCATCGCCATCGCCGAGACGGAAGGTACGGGGCCGATGGCCGACGCGATCATGACGCGCTGGTTCTCCAAGGGCTTCCGCGAGACGCCGCAGGTTTCGCCTTGGCGGCGCATGGTCGAGACGACGCCGGGGGCAGGCTATGCAGGCTGTTCGGCGGCGATCGCGGGCACGGATTTCTACCCCACAACGGCCGCGTTGCGCCTGCCTGCGCTGGTCATCGCAGGATCGGAGGATGGATCGACGCCGCCCGATCTGGTGCGCGAACTGGCCGATCTGATCCCCGGCGCGCGCTATGAGCTGATCCGGGGCGCAGGCCATCTGCCCTGCGTGGAAAAGCCTGAAGTCTTCGGCCCGCTTCTGGCAGGGTTCCTGCGCGATATCGGGCATCTCGCGCCATGAGCGTCAGCCCCTTTGACAGCGCGATCCACCGCCAGCTTTTCGGGGATGCCGAGATGGGTCGGCTATTTTCGGACACCGCCGAGATCCGGGCGATGATGTTGGTTCTGGGCGCCTTGGCCAAGGCGCAGGGCCGCGCGGGCGTGATCCCGGAGGTTTCTGGCGCCTTTCTGGCGCGCGCCATGATGGAAGTGCAGATCGACCCCGCGGGCCTTGCCGACAGCGTCGGACGGAACGGGGTCAGCGTGCCGGGCTTGGTGGCAGCCTTGCGCAAGGCGCTGGACGCGCCGGAACATGCCACCTGGCTGCATTTCGGAGCCACGAGCCAAGATATCCAGGACACCGGCCTGATGCTGCGGCTCAGGCAGGTGCTTGCGCTGATCGAGGCGCGGCTGGTCATGGCCTCGGCGCGGTTGGCCGATCTGGCAGAGGCGGCGGCAGAGATGCCCATGGCCGCGCGGACCTATGGGCAGGTCGCGGTGCCGACCAGTTTCGGTGCGATGGTGGCGGGATGGGGTTGGCCCGTAATGCGCGCGGTGGAGCGCGTCCGCGCCCTGCGCCCCCGGCTTGTCGTGTCGCTCTCCGGGGCGGGCGGAACGGCATCCATGCTGGGGGAGGATCCGGCCGCGATCCGGGCAGATCTCGCCGAGGCATTGGGGCTGGCCGATCCGGGCAGAAGCTGGCACGCGGACCGGAGCCTGATCGCCGAACTCGGGCATCTGTTGCAGGAGGTCACGGCAGCGAGTGCGAAGGCGGGTGAGGACCTCCTGATCCTGACGCGCAGCGATGTGGTCGAGGTACGTCTGGGCGGTGGGGGGGCCTCGTCGACCATGCCGCAAAAGGAAAACCCGGTCGCGCCCTCGGTTCTCGTGGCGCTGGTGCGCTTTGCCGCCGCCCAAGGCGCAGCACTTGGCCATCCGCACCGCGAGGCGCGCGATGGGGCGGGCTGGTTCACCGAATGGCTGGTGCTGCCGGGGCTGGCGATGGCCGCGGGGAAATCCGCCGCCGTACTGGCCGATGTCATGGCGCAGGTGGAACCCGACGCCGCCGCCATGGAGACACGGCTGACCGCCGCGCCGGGCCTGATCCATGCAGAGGCACTCAGTTTCGCACTGGCCCGCCACATGCCCCGGCCCGAGGCGCAGGCCGAGGTCAAGCGGCTGGCGGGCGAGGCGCGGGCAACGGGCCGCCCGCTGCCCGATCTGGTCGCAAAGGCCTATCCGGGGCTTGACCTGTCGGGCCTGTCGAGCCTCGGGCAAGCACCGGCCGAGGCGCGGGCCTTTGCCCGGGAAGCGCGAAAAATCGGCGATGGACAAGGGCAAGGTGTAAATCTAGATTGACACATGTCCGACAGAAACCCTGAAAGGCCAGCCATGGCCAACCCCCGCCTGCCCGTCCTGTTCATCCTGATCACCGTGACGCTGGACGCGATGGGGATCGGGTTGATCCTGCCCGTTATCCCGGACCTGATCCGCGAGGTGGAGGGCGTGTCGCTGTCGGATGCGGCGCTTTGGGGTGGCATCCTGTCTGCCTCCTACGCTGTGATGCAATTCGGCTTTTCCCCCACGCTGGGCAACCTGTCGGATCGGTTCGGGCGGCGGCCGGTTCTGCTGGTGTCGTTGGCCGTTCTCGCCCTTGATTACGTCATCATGGCCGTGGCGGGCTCGATCTGGATCCTGCTTTTCGGGCGGATCATCGCGGGGGCGGCTGCGGCGACGCATTCGACCGCCTTGGCCTACATGGCCGACATAACGGATGGGTCCAAAAGAGCGCAGAATTTCGGCCTGATCTCGGCGGGCTTCGGGATGGGGTTCATCTTCGGCCCAGCCCTTGGGGGATTGCTGGGCGGGCTTGATCCGCGCGCGCCCTTTGTCGCCGCCGCCTGCCTTGCAGCGCTGAATTTCGCCTTCGGCTATTTCGTTCTGCCCGAAAGCCTGCCCAAGGAACGCCGCCGCGCCCTGGACTGGAGCCGCGCGAACCCCGCAGGTGCCTTGCGCGCGGTCGGACGCTTGCCGGGTGTGAAGGCGCTTCTGGCGGTGATGCTGGCCTACCAGATCGCGAATTTCACCTATCCTGCCATCTGGGCCTATTACATTCAGGGCGCGTTCGGCTGGGACGCGCGAATGGTGGGCCTGTCGCTGGCCGCCTACGGGGTTGCCATCGCGGTGGTGCAGGCGGGGCTTATCCGGGCGATCCTGCCCCGACTGGGCGAGACGCGGGCCGTTGTCTGGGGGCTCATCCTGAACACGCTGTGTCTGGTGCTTTACGGATTTGCCACGCAGGGCTGGATGATCTGGATCCTGATCCCGATCTCGGCCATGGGGGCCATCGTCGCCCCTGCGATGCAGGGCGTGATGAGCCGCGCGGCAGGCCCGGACGCGCAGGGCGAATTGCAGGGCGTCCTGTCCTCTATCTCGGCGCTGTCGATGATCCTGTCGCCCTTGATCATGACACAGGCCTTTTTCTGGTTCACGCGGCCGGAGGGCGCGATCATCCTGCCCGGTGCGCCCTTCCTGATCGCCGCCGTGCTGATGGCGGGGGCGTTCTTTCTCTATGTCTCGACGCGCGCCACCCCCACGCCGGTGACAGCGGCGGAGTGAAGGGTTCCCGTATTTGGGGAAAGATGAAGGATCAGCCGCCCGCGAGGATCTCGGCGTAATGGCCGGGGTCGGCGTTGCCACCCGAAAGCGTGCAAATCACCGGGCCATCGTCTAGATCGCGGCCATGAAAGAGCGCCGCGGCAAGCGCCACCGCGCCGCCGGGTTCCACCACCAGTTTCAATCGGCTGGCGGCAAGGCGCATCGCCTCCTTCACTTCCAGTTCGGTGACGACGATACCCGGTCCGCAGAGGCGCGACAGGATCGGAAAGGTGATCTCGCCCGGCATTGGCGTGAGAATGGCGTCGCAAAAGCCTGCTTCGGGCGATGCGTGGCGGGTGCGGGTGCCGGAGGCGAGTGAACGCGCGGTATCGTCGAAGCCTTGGGGCTCCACCGGACGGACGGTCATGCCCGGCGCGTGTGCCGCAAGCGCCAGCGCGATCCCGGCGGTCAGCCCACCGCCACCGCAGCACGTCAGGACCGTGCCGGAGGTGACACCCAGTACCGCGGCCTGCGCGGCGATCTCTAGCCCGCAGGTGCCCTGCCCCGCGATGACCTGAATGTCATCGAAGGGTTTGATCAACGTCATGTTCCGTTCCGCCTGCAGCCGCGCACCGATCTCCGCGCGATCCTCGCCGCCTGCCCGGTCGTAAAGTACAACCTCGGCCCCCAAGGCGCGCGTGTTCTCGATCTTCAGCGCGGGCGCGTCCTTGGGCATGATGATGACGGCAGGCACACCATGGAGCGCCGCCGCATAAGCCACGCCCTGGGCGTGGTTGCCCGAGGAAAAGGCCAGAACGCCGCGGGCGCGCGTTTCGGGATCGAGGGCGGAGACGGCCGACCATCCGCCCCGGAACTTGAAGGAGCCCGTGTGTTGAAGCACCTCGGCCTTGGCAAGGACAGGGCGGCCCGCGATTTCGTCGAGGAAAGGCGAGGAGAGAAGCGGCGTTTCGCGCACGATCCCCTTGGCGCGGACGGCAGCGGCTTCGATCTGGGCGATGTCGGTCATGTCTTTGCTTGCTCCAGCACGGTTTCGATCACGCGGATCGCGGGGGGTTCATCGAGGAAAGGCACATGGCCCCGATCGGCCAATTCGGCATGGGCCATGTCGGGGCGGCGGCGGCGCATTTCGGATGCGGTTTCGGCCGACAGGATGTTCGACCCTGCTCCCCGGATAAGGCCAAGCGGCGCGCCCGCGAGCGCATCGAACAATGGCCAGAGATCGGGGGCCACGGCACCCGGTGCAAAGGCGGGCGCGACCGCCTCGCGCAGGGCGGGATCATAGCGGTTCACCAAACGCCCCTGCTCCTCGCGGTAGATCCGGCGGGCCATAGCGGCCCATGTCGTATCAGGCACGTTGCGAAAGGCCGGGGCATAGTGGCGCGGCAGGGAGGTCGCGGCTTCCTCAAGCGTTTTGAAGCGCGGCGGCTTGCCAAGGTAATCCATGATATAGGCCAACCCCTCGGGCATGATCTCGGGGCCGATGTCGTTGAAGATGACGCCAGCGATGCGGGGGCGCGCCATGGCGGCAAGGACCAGCGCCACAAGCCCGCCGCGCGAGGTGCCGAGGATCGTGACACGCTCAAGCCCAAGATGGTCGAGGAGCGCAAGAACATCCGCCGCCTCCTGTGGAACCTGATAGGTGGCCGGATCGCCCCAATCAGAGGCCCCACGCCCTCGAAAATCCATGCGGATGACCTGCGCGCGATGGCCGAAGGCGTCGAGGACGGGTTCGAAATCCCCCATGTTGCGGGTCAGGCCCGGCAGGCAAAGGAGTGGCGATCCGGTCCCCTGCACGTCATAGGCAAGGCGAAGTCCGTCGGCGGCGGTGAGGAATTCCATTCAACCCTCCAGAAAGTCGGGGATCGCGGCAAGATCGGACGCAATGCGGTCGGGACGTCCCGGCAAGCGATCCACAGGCAGGCCCGCGCGATTGACCCACAGCGTGCGGAACCCGTAGGCGGCCGCGCTGCAGATGTCCCACCCGTTCGATGACACGAAGAGAACCTGCCCGCGCGCTTTGCCGAAGCGCGCGCCCACAAGGTCATAGACACGCGCGTCGGGCTTGAAGGTCCTCAGCGGCGCGACACTCAGCACGGCATCCAGATGGACGCCGATGCCCGCGCTGGTCACGGCGGCTTCCAGCATGTCGGGCGACCCGTTCGACAAGATGGCGCAGGTCAGGCCACGCGCCTTGAGACCGGCCAGAACATCGGGCACCTCGGGGTAGGCCGCGAGCCGATGATAAAGATCCAGAAGCGCCACGCGCAGATCGGGATCCGAGAGCCCCGCACGCTCCAGCGCCCAATCAAGCGCATCCTGCGTGAGTTGCCAGAAATCGGCGTAATCCCCGGTAATCGCGCGCAGCCATGAATATTCCAGCTGCTTCAGACGCCAGTCGGCAGCGACCTGTTGCCAGTGCGGGGCAAAGCCACCCTGCCCCGGCGCTTGCGCCAGCGCTCGGGCCGCGGCCGCCACGTCGAACAAGGTTCCGTAAGCGTCGAAAACGCAGGTCGTGATACGGGTCATCGCATCCCCCCTTTCCCGGTCGGGGCACCCTTGCACGACGCGCCGGCCGCGACAATTCGTGTCGGGCCGGTTTAATCCCGGCGACGGGTCGCCTATAGTGAAACAGAGCCGCGGCAGATCAACCCATGCCGCAAAACCCATTTCCCCAACAAAGGATATCCCATGACCCAGGCTATGCCCGGCACGAAAGTTTCGATTCATTACACCGGCACGCTGGCCGATGGCACCACCTTCGACAGTTCCCAAGGACGCGAGCCGCTGACCTTCGAAATGGGTGCAGGCCAGATCATTCCGGGCCTCGAAGCGGCACTTGACGGCATGTCGGAAGGCGAGACCAAGACGGTAACCATCCCGGCTGCGCAGGCCTATGGGCCGCGCCGGGAAGAGGCGATGCAGCAGGTCCCGCGCGACGCGGTTCCCGCGCACATCCCGCTCGACCTCGGGACGCAATTGCAGGTGCAGACGCCCGACGGTCAGGCCATGCCGGTAACGGTGGCCGAGGTGACCGAGGAGGCGGTGACGCTCGATGCGAACCATCCGCTGGCCGGGCAGGATCTGACCTTTGCCGTGGAACTGGTGAAGGTCGCCTGATCAACGACTGCGACTGTGCCGGGGTGGTCCCTGACGGCCCCGGCACACTGCCCTGCACTGTCGAGCGCGGGCTTTTCGACAACGCGCGCACTGCAGCGATCAGCGGATCTTCGTTCGGGCACAAGTATCGGCGCGATTGCTCGTTGACGTCGAAAGATACTGATTTACCTTCCGTTGCGTCAGTCTGACGCAGAGGGTGATTCCGGGTGCTGTATGTCACCGCCCCCTCCGCGACGGCCTCGACAGCCATGGAAGGGAGGGTCCATGAAATCACTTATTTTGGCCGCGTCCTGCGCGGCGGCCGTGTCAGGTCTTCAGCCTGCAAAGGCCGATACGGCCAGCGATGCGATGGCGGCAGAGATGTACGCGACATCGTGCTCGGCCTGTCACGGACGCACGGGGCGCGGTGTGTCGGTCTATCCGTCGCTGCAGAACCGCCCCGTGGAATATCTTGTCGAAAAGCTGGAAATCTATCGCTCCGGGCAAGCCATCGGGCCGAATTCGGGCCTGATGATCCCAAATGCGCGCGACCTGACGGACGAGCAGATCGCGTCCCTGTCCCAATTCATCTCGGCCACGTTCCAATAGGAACGATCGCCTGACGGGGGGGGCAGACACCGATCCGCCCTGCCCCAACCGGATCCGGTAACGCCGCAAGGGCAAGGGGCCGCATCATGCGGACGGCCAATTGCCCGGCACGACCGGAGATCAGCGGCCTTGGCCGCACCCATCCGCATGGCGCGGTGTCGGGGAGGACACCGCTTTTCACAGGGAGGAAGACGATGAAAACTGCAAAGATTGGGTTCACGCTTGGCGTGGCGCTCGCCTCGACCGCATTGATCGGGCTGACAGCATTCGACGCTCGCGCGGAGGCGCCCAGCCTGACCCACGAAGTGGTCATGTCCGAGCTGCGCGGCCCGTGGGACATGGCGTTCCTCGACGATGGAACCATGTTCTTCACCGAGAAGTGTCATGGGCTGTCGGTGCGGATGCCTTCGGGCGACGTGATGCCGCTACTGGGAATGAGCGGATCGGAAGGGTATCCCACCACCGCCGATGACCTGTTCTGCGAGGGACAGGCCGGGATGCTTGGCGTCGCCATCGACCCGGATTTCGCCAACAACCGCCGAATCTACGTCTATTCCGCTTCGACCGCGACCGGCACGCAGTCGAACCATGTGATGCGGATGACTGTGGCCGAGGATTTCGCCTCCGTCTCGGATCGGGTCGATATCGTCGACGACATTCCCTACAAGCCCGCAGCCTCGGATCATCCGTTCGGCGGGCCCGGCGCGCATAATGGCGGGCGCATACGTTTCAATGACGGATTCTTGTTCGTGACCACCGGCGACACCCATAACGGCGAAGTGCCCCAATCTCCGACGCTGTTGGGCGGCAAGGTTCTGCGCATCGACACCGATGGGAACGCTGCACCCGACAACGGCGCGCCCGAAGGGTTCGATCCGCGCGTCTTCACCTATGGTCACCGCAACGTGCAGGGGATCGCCTTCGATCCCGACACCGGGGCGGTGGTGATCGCCGAGCACGGGCCGTGGCATTCCGACGAGGTCACAGTGCTGCGCGCGGGCGGCAACGGCGGATGGGATCCCCGCCCGAACATGGCTGGACGCGGCGATTGCCCGGACAATTACTGCGGCTATTCGCCGAACCAGATGGAGGGGATGGATCCCGGCGAACGCGCGGCCTTCATGCCGATGACGGATACCGCGACCTACCCCGACGCCATGCCGCCCGCTTGGGTCAACGATGGCCTGTCACAAGGCACGGGGTCTGCCGCCTTCCTCGTCGGGGATCAATGGGGTGACTGGAACGGCCACATGGCAGTCGGGATCATGGGCATCGGCTTTGGTGGCACGCCCGTGGGCCAGCGGATCGACCTGTTGGACATTGCCGAAGACGGCATGTCCGCCGAGGTGATCTCGATGCCGCTCCCGATGGAGCCGGGCCGCTTCCGGTCGGTCGTCCTTGGGCCGGACGGCAATCTCTACGCCGCCATGGACGAAGGCGAGATCTACCGGATCATCCCGAACTGACACCACAAAAGCCGCGTCGCCTGATCGGGCGGCGCGGCCCACTGGCAGATCACATGTTCTCGGGCTGCATCATGCCCAGCACATGATAGCCGCCATCCACGATGACGATCTCGCCCGTGGTGCAGGCCCCGTAATCCGAACACAGGTAGGCCGCCGTGCCGCCGATCGCCTCGAGCGTGGCATTGGCGCGGAGCGGCGCATTCGCCTCGGTCGTCTTGAAGGTCTTGCGCGCGCCGCCGATGGCTGCGCCCGCAAGGGTCTTCATCGGGCCGGGGCTGATGGCGTTCACGCGGATCTGTTGCGGCCCGAGGTCATTGGCCAGATAGCGGACCGAGCTTTCCAGCGCCGCCTTGGCCACACCCATCACGTTGTAGAAGGGCGTCACCCGGTTCGACCCCTGATAGGTCAACGTGATGAGCGAGCCACCATCGGGCATCAATTCCGAGGCACGGCGCGCCACGTCGATGAAGGAATAGCAACTGATCGTCAGCGAATTCCGGAAATTCTCGCGGCTGGTGTTGATGAAGCGGCCGGTCAGTTCGGTCTTGTCGGAATAGGCGATGGCATGGACCAGAAAATCGATAGTCCCCCAGCGCGCTTTGAGCGCGGCAAAAGCGGCGTCGAGGCTTGCGTCATCCATCACGTCGACATCGACAAGGAAATCCGACCCGACCGAGGCGGCCAACGGCTCGACCCGCTTGCCAAACGCTTCACCTTGATAGGAAAAAGCCAGCTCTGCCCCTTCCGCGTGCAGCGCCGAGGCGATGCCCCACGCGATGGAGCGGTCATTCGCGACCCCCATCACAAGCCCGCGTTTGCCCGTCATCAAATTCGCCATGTCCGTCTTACCCGTCAAACCGGCTGAGCAGCATGGAGCCGTTCGTGCCGCCAAACCCGAAGGAATTCGTCATCACCGTATCCAGACCCGCGTTCTCGCGCAGGCTTGTCGCGATCTCATCCGGCGATAGCGCAGGGTCAAGGGTTTCGACATTGATCGAGGGCGCGATGAAATCGCCTTGCAACATCAAAAGGCAGAAAATCGCCTCGAGCGCGCCGGCCGCGCCCTGCGCATGGCCGGTCATCGATTTGGTGGAACTGATCGGCGGCGTTGTTCCCTCGCCAAACACGCGGCGCACGGCCTGAACCTCGCCCACATCGCCGACGGGGGTCGAGGTGCCGTGCGCGTTGATGTAATCGACGTGGCGGCCCGCAGGCAGGGTTTGCAGCGCCAGCCGCATCGCCCGTTCGCCGCCCTCGCCCGAAGGCGCGACCATGTCATGCCCGTCGGAGGTGGCGGCAAAACCCGTCACCTCGGCAAGAATATTGGCCCCGCGGGCCAGCGCGTGATCGAGCGCTTCCAGCACCACGATGCCGCCGCCGCCTGCGATCACGAAGCCGTCGCGCCCCGCGTCAAAGGCACGAGAGGCCTCGGCGGGGGTGTCATTGTATTTCGACGACATGGCGCCCATCGCGTCGAAAAGACACGACAGCGTCCAATCCAGCTCCTCGGCCCCGCCCGCGAACATGACGTCCTGCTTGCCCAGCATGATCTGTTCCGCCGCCGCGCCGATGCAATGGAGCGATGTCGAACAGGCCGAGGTGATGGAATAGTTGATGCCCTTGATCTTGTAGGACGTGGCAAGGTTCGCACTGATGGTCGAGGACATGCATTTGGGCACGGCAAAGGGGCCGATCCGCTTGGTGGCACCGGTCGACAGCACCGATTGATGCGCCGTGAACATCGCGCTGGTCGATGGCCCACCCGATCCCGCGATCAAGCCGGTCCGTTCGGACACGATCTCCGCCTCGGTCAGGCCCGCATGGGCGATGGCTTGGCCCATGGCGATATGGGCATAGGCAGCCCCCGGCCCCATGAAGCGCAAGCTCCGCTTGTCGACATGTTCGGCCGTGTCGATCTTGAGCGTTCCGGCGATCTGGCTGCGGAACCCGTGTTCCACCATATCGGGATGGGTTTCGATCCCCGACCGGCCAGCGCGCAAAGACGCCTCCACCTCGGCGGCATTGTTCCCGATGGGCGAGACGATGCCCAAGCCCGTGACGACGACACGTCTCATTTGCAAACCCCTCGTTTGACGCGGCGCATAAGGGCCTCCCTCGCGTTGGTCCGGGCCTGTTTAGGCAAGCCGCGTCAGTGACGCAAGCAGCGCGCCGCGCGGTTGCGCGTCACACGACCCGTGCTCAGCTTTCGCTCAGCGCGACCTTCATGTCCTTGACGAGATAGATCACCTCGCCATCGGCTTCGACACGGCCATCGGCGACGCCCATCGTCAGGCGACGCGTCTGCACGGCCTTGGTGAAATCGACGTGATAGGTCAACATCTTGCGGTCAGGGCGCACCATGCCCGTCAGCTTGACCTCGCCAACGCCCAAGGCGTAGCCCCGGCCCGTCCAGCCGCGCCAACCGAGGTTGAAGCCGGTCAACTGCCACAAACCGTCAAGGCCAAGGCAGCCGGGCATGATGGGGTTGCCGGGGAAGTGGCAGGAAAAGAACCACAAGTCGGGGGTGATATCGAATTCGGCCACGACATGGCCCTTGCCATGCACACCGCCATCCCCCGAAATCTCGGTGATCCGGTCCATCATCAGCATCGGCGGTTCGGGCAGTTGCGCGTTGCCCGGCCCGAAAAGCTCGCCACGGGCGCAGGCCAAAAGCGCCTCGCGGTCGAAAGATGTGGGATAATCTGCCATGTCCCCCCGCAGATGCCATGACCGTTCCGGCCGAAAATGTTGCAACCCTCTAGCACCGCCCGCGACCACGGTGCAAGGCCGCGGGACGGCACCTTCGGCTTTGCGATTGAAACCAGCGGGGAAAACGCCCTATATATGGAACAACCGCAACGAAAGTCGCCACCATGACGCCCGCAGCACTAGAACGCAGCAAAACCTGGCTCACCCAAGGTGATCTTAGGCCGACGCGCCAGCGTCTGGCGCTTGCTTCGCTGCTGGTGGGCGACGGAGAAAACCGCCACGTCACCGCCGAGGGACTTCACGATGCGGTGATCGCGACGGGGGACAAGGTGTCGCTCGCCACCGTCTACAACACGCTACGCGCCTTTTGCGACGCCGGCCTGATGCAGGAAGTCACCGTTGATGGCTCGCGCAGCTATTTCGACACCCGCATGGACGACCACCCGCATTTCCATTTCGAGGATAGCGGCGACCTGACCGACGCGCCCGCCGCCGATCTTGAGATCCGCGGCCTGCCCGATGTGCCGGAAGGCTACGAGATCGCCAAGCTCGACGTCGTGATCCGCCTTCGCAAGACGCGCTGATCCGCCGCTTTTGCCGCGCCGCGGCACCACCCTGCCCTTTCGGCCTAGCCAAAGCTGCCCCGAGCCTGTAACGGCACGGCCAACCCTGTCCCTTTCCGATCCAAAGGCCCTTCCCTCCCATGGACCTCCGCAATATCGCGATCATCGCGCACGTCGACCACGGCAAGACCACGCTGGTCGACAACCTTCTCAAGCAATCCGGCGCTTTCCGCGAAAATCAGGCCGTGGCCGAACGGGCGATGGACAGTAACGATCTGGAACGCGAACGCGGCATCACGATCTTCGCCAAACCCACCTCGGTGGAATGGAAAGGTACGCGGATCAACATCGTCGACACCCCCGGCCACGCCGATTTCGGCGGCGAGGTGGAACGCATCCTGAGCATGGTTGACGGTGTCGTTCTCTTGGTCGACGCCGCCGAGGGCCCGATGCCCCAGACGAAATTCGTGACCTCCAAGGCGCTGGCGCTTGGGCTGCGGCCGATCGTGGTCCTCAACAAGGTCGACAAGCCCGACGCCGATCCCGACCGCGCGCTGGACGAGGTGTTCGACCTCTTCGCAGCCCTCGATGCCGACGAAGACCAACTCGATTTCCCGCATCTCTATGCCTCGGGCCGTTCCGGCTGGGCCGATCCCACGCTCGACGGCCCGCGCAAAGATCTGCACGCGCTTTTCAACCTGATCGTGCGCCATGTCCCCAAACCGCGCCAGATCGCCCGCCAGAACGAGGATTTCCGGATGCTCGCGACGACGCTGGGGGCCGACCCGTTCGTCGGGCGGCTTTTGACGGGGCGGGTGGAATCCGGGCGGCTCAAGGTCGGCCAGACCGTGCAGACGCTCTCGCGGCTCGGTGAAAAGGTGGAACAATTCCGCGTCACCCGCATCCAGGCCTTCCGCGGCCTCGGTCAGCAGGACATCGAAGAGGCGCTGGCAGGCGATATCGTAAGCCTCGCGGGCATGACGAAATCCACCGTGGCCGATACGATCTGTGCACTGGCGGTCGATCAACCCCTCCGCGCCCAGCCCATCGACCCGCCCACGATCACCGTGACCTTTGGCATCAACGACAGCCCGCTCGCGGGCCGGGACGGCAAGAAGGTGCAAAGCCGCGTCATCCGCGAACGCCTGCTGAAAGAGGCCGAAAGCAACGTCGCCATCCGCGTCACCGACACCCCCGGCGGCGAAGCCTTCGAGGTTGCGGGCCGCGGCGAACTCCAGATGGGCGTCCTGATCGAGAACATGCGCCGCGAAGGGTTCGAATTGTCGATCTCCCGCCCGCAGGTGCTGTTTCGCGACATCGACGGGGTGCGCCACGAACCAGTCGAAGAAGTCACCATCGACGTGGATGACGACTACACCGGAGCCGTGATCGAAAAGATCACCGGCCCCCGCAAGGGCGAGCTGAAGGAAATGAAACCGGCCGGTGCGGGAAAGACGCGGATCATCGCGCTTGTCCCCTCGCGCGGTCTCATCGGCTACCACGGCGAATTCCTGACCGACACGCGCGGAACGGGCGTTCTGAACCGTGTGTTCCACGCGTGGGAACCCTACAAGGGCCCGATCGAGGGACGGCGCGCGGGCGTTCTCATCTCGATGGAGAACGGCGTGTCCGTGGCCTATGCACTTTGGAACCTCGAGGAACGCGGCCGCATGTTCATCGGCGCGCAGGAACCGATCTACACCGGCATGATCATCGGTGAGCACAGCCGCGACAACGATCTCGAGGTGAACCCGCTCAAGGGCAAGAAGCTGACGAACATCCGCGCAAGCGGAACGGACGAGGCTGTGCGCCTGACCACGCCGATCACCATGACGCTGGAACAGGCGATCGCCTATATCGACGACGACGAACTGGTCGAGGTCACGCCCAACGCGATCCGCCTGCGCAAGCGCTACCTTGATCCGCATGAGCGCAAGCGGATGTCGCGCGCCGCCGAGTGACGGAACCGGTGCGCCCGGCGGCGCACCGACCTCTCTTGCTGAGAAAAAGCGCCAAGGGTGCGCCACGCGGCGCAACTGACGGCGTTGCAGGTGTGACTGAAGGCGTGCCTTACTCGGCCGCGCTCGTCCCCGCATTGGGCAGCAGGTGATCCATGCTCATGGCGGGTTGTGCGCAGCCCGCCTCGCCCACGATCCGCGCAGGTACACCCGCCACGGTCTTGCAGGGCGGCACTTCCTCCAGCACCACGGATCCCGCCGCGATGCGCGAGCAATTCCCGATGCGGATATTGCCCAGAACCTTGGCGCCGGCCCCGATAAGAACACCGTCACCGATCTTGGGGTGGCGATCCTCGGTCTCCTTGCCGGTACCGCCCAGCGTCACCGAATGCAGCATGGAGACATTGTCGCCCACGACAGCCGTTTCGCCCACCACGATGGAATGGGCATGGTCGATCATGATCCCCCTGCCGATCCGCGCGGCGGGGTGAATGTCGACGCCGAAAATCTCGGAGACGCGCATCTGGATGAAATAGGCCAGATCCTGCCGCCCCTGCGTCCAGAGCCAATGGCCGACGCGATAGGCCTGCACCGCCTGAAATCCCTTGAAGAACAACAAGGGCTGGATGTAGCGATGGCAGGCCGGATCGCGGTCATGGACCGCCATGATATCGGCCCGTGCCGCAGCGCCCAAACCGGGGTCGGCACGATGCGCCTCATCCGCGATCTCGCGCACCAATTGCTCCGACATCTCGCCCGAGGCCAGCTTTTGCGCCAGCCGGTAGGCCAAGGCCCGCTCGAGACTGTCATGATGCAGCACGCAACCATGGATCAACCCGCCCAGAAGCGGTTCGTCGATCACCGCCTGTTCGGCCTCGGTCAGAATGCGCTGCCACACAGGGTCTAGTCCGGCCAGTTTTCTCTGCACCTTCGCCATGGCATTGCCCTCCGGTTGCTACCCCCTGAATATCGCAGATAGGTCGCATCGTCCATCATGGAAGGAGGCCGCTCACACCGGATCGGGCAGGAACAATTCCGTGTAATGTACCGCGAACCGGACCCGACCGCCGCTGAACCCACCCCCAGCCGCCGTCAGGACAAGTGGCGTAGCATCCCAATAGACGATCGGCGCCGCAGGCCCGTTGACCCATGAATTGAGCCCTGTGCCAAGGCCCGTGCCGAACCGCCCCGGATCGCCCGCAACCCCCAGCGACCAACTGGTGGCTCCACCAACAATCGCCTCCACCACGCGGCCCGTGATCCCGAACACGGTCGCGCGCGGCGGTATGACAGGGGCGGTCGTCACCGTTGCCCCGCCCGCGACCGGCTGGTCGAATTCCACAATAGCCACGGACAGCCCCGCGCCCGACGCACCCAGCGTCAGCGCGCCGATGCGCCAATCCGCCCCGGAATGGATCGCGGGCAGACCCCGGTCCAGAACCATCGCCCGCCATCCCCGGCGCGGCGGAACAAAAACCCATCCGCCGTTGACCGCGATGGCCAGCATCCCCGCCTGCCCAGCCCAAGCATTCACCGCCCCCTGCGGCACGCTATACATGTCGCCCTCGACCGGCACGGCGGGCGGCGTCGCAACGTCAATGGATGCCAGCGTCAAATGGGTCAACGCATCGATCCGCGCCAAGGCCTCGTTCATGGTCACATGCTTTTGCGCCTGCGACGGCGACAAAAGCGGCAGGGACATGCGCGGTGTGTCAGTCATCGATCGTGATCCTTGCAAAGGGGCCCGGTCCGAACCGGTCGGAAACCTGGGCGATTTCGACGGTGAAGGGTGCAATCGTGCCATCCCCTGCCCGCATCGCATTCGTGTATAAGAACTCCGCTGCGCCGGTCAGCGCCTCGCGCCGCGTGCCGCTGGCATCGACGATGCGCAGCAAATAGCTTTCGACACTTTCGCCCAAGGGCACGTCCACGCCCTGCCAGCTGTCGGCGTCGATCCGGCTGCGCCGGATCCAGCTCAGCGCCAAACCTTCCGCCTCGACCCGCGCGCGCAGATGGACAGGGGAATACGGCCGCAACCCCACCCCCTCAAAGGCAAGGCGGCGCGCGACATGGCTCGCATCCTCCACGCCCCGGCGCGCAGGCCCGATCCGGTAATTCCGGGCCAATCCGCGCGCCGATAGCCCAAGGTCGATCTGCACCGGCGCGCCGTCGAGCAAGACGAACAGGCTTCCCTCCGGCCAGATCTCCGGCATCAGCGCATCCGTGCCCTGCTGCCCCCTCAACCGCAGGCCGATCTCCCACAGGTCCGGTCCGACCAGCTCCGCGCCCTCGAACTGGATCACCTCCCACGGCCCGTCATCGCCCAGCCCGATCGCCGCGACATTGGCGCCGTTCAGAACCGCCTCCCGCTCTGCCCCCGACAGGTTTCCCTCCGGCAAAAGCACCCTGAGCGGACCCGACCGGTCCCAAAGCCCCGCCCGCGCCGCAACCAATGGTGTCTCCAGCCGTCCGATCCGGGCCCTCCGCTCGACGAAACGGACCAACGAAAACCCATCCTCCGAGGCCGAGGCATGAACCGCCACCGCACCCGGCCATGGCTGTGCCGTGACGGCCAGATGGGGGGCGTGTTCGATCTCCGACCCCGACAACAGCGGCAGGTCGAGGAAAACCGGGCTGACCGGCAGGGGCGGTATGTAACGCGTGACCGGCGCGCGCTCTTCCACTGCTTCCGACGGCTCAAACACCGATGGTTCGACCCGCACCGCCTCGATAGCCCGCGCGCCCCGGTCCTCCACCCGGTCGATGCGCCAAGTCGATCCATCGCCCAGCGCAACCATGTCGCCCGCCCCCAGACCCCGGGCCGAGGGCGGCAACGCGAAACTCACGCCGTCGCGCGCAACCCGCGCCTCCGCCAGCCAGCGTTCCGCCATCGCCTGCGCCTCGGGCCCGGTAAGGGCCAAGGGCAAATCACTCACCGTCACAAGGTCAGACCCATCCGCCGGAAACACGGCTTCGGCCACGCGCTCCCCGTAATCGGCCTCAGCCGCGGTAAAGCCGATGCGCACACGCCCCGTCACCTCCGCCTCCGCCGCGCGGCTCAGCGTCAGGCCCCCGGCCCCGCCCTCGCCCAGCGCGGTCAGGCCTGGATCGATCACCGCCGCCGCGCGTTCCGGCAGAGGTCGGAACACCAACATCCCCTCGCGCTCCACGGCAAGGAACCCATAGGCCAGCATCAGCGCCTGCAACCTTGCCCGTGCGCTTTCCGTCTCGCCCGACAGATGCCCACGCACCAGCCCGTGGAGCGCCGAAACATCGTAGCGCGCAACACCCGCCGCCTCGCACAGTTCCGCCACCACATGGCTCAGCGGCACCGCCTCGATCCGCCCCGCGATCCAATGCCCCAGCCGCCAGTTGTCCCCGTCCGACCACCGGGCCGTGTCGCGCGGAAAGGCAGGCCAAGGCCGCGCATCCCAGGCCCAGACATGCGCGCGGTCCATCTCCAGCATGGGTCCGCCATAGACGGGCGAGACCGGGTTTTTCCCCGGCTCCTCCCAATAGGACAGGATCGCACGCAGGTATTGCGCCTGGATCAGATCGTCGCGCCGCCCGGTCGAATACTGCGGCAGGCCGCTTTCCGAACTCTTGGGATCAAAGAACTTGTTGGGCTCGTTCGTGCCCTTGTCGACGGCGGGGCAGCCGATCTCGGTAAATCGGATGGGCTTCGACTTCGGCACCCAACCCGTCTTGTGCAGCGCCCGCGCCTCCACCTGCACCCCGACCAGATCGACCGTCTGCCCCGGCACGTTCGATCCCGGCCCGAACCCGATGTTCACCGCCGGATCATGCCCCTTGAACAGGATCTCGCAGCGAAACTCATGCGTTCCATCGGGATGCAGGACATTCTCCACCCCCTGCACCACATGGCCCGAGACGACCAGCGGGGCCAATTCTCCCGGCGCGCCCACCACGTAGATCCATGCCACCGCCGGATCGCGGTAATCCACCGTCAGGCGCAGATAGGTGGCGCTGCCCGCCCGGTAGAACAGCCGCACCTTGTAGGGCGTGCCGGCCAAGCCCGGAAAATCCGCCGACCGCGCCATCGACAGGAAATTCCCTGTCGCGTCGGTGACGGTGACGGCGTTCCGGAACCGTCCATCGACAAAACTGCCCGCCACGGGCGTCAGAACCGCGCCACCCGCCGTCGCCCAAAGATCAGGCCGGTCGCCCTGCGGCACGGCCCATCCACGCGACCCCGGGATGCGTTCGTGATGCTCCGCCTCCCACCAGCCGCGCAGATCCTTGTAGCGAAACGTCCACGGCTCGTCGTGCAGGCCATCCGTGATCGGCTCCCGGCGCTGCGCCGCCCGCGCCTCGGACGTGGGGTAATACCAGTCGTACCCCTCGCCCCCCTCGATATTGGCGCGCAGGTAATCCAGATCGTGGATCGTTTCCCAATCCGCATCGGCATGATCCGACCCGTCGCGCCAATCGCTCAAGGGCATGTAATTGTCGATGCCGATGAAATCGATCTGCGGATCGGCCCAGAGCGGATCGAGGTGAAAATACACCTCGCCGCTGCCGTCTTGCGGATGATAGCCGAAATATTCCGACCAATCGGCGGCATAGCCCAGATCGGCATGGGGCAATAGCAGCCGCACCTCGGCGGCCAGCGCCTTAAACGCCGCCACCGCCGGAAAACCCAGGTCGTCGCGCATCTGCGTCAGCGCCCGCATCTCCGACCCGATGCAAAACGCCTCCACCCCGCCCGCCGCCGCACAGAGCGCGGCGGCATGCAGGATGAACCGCCGATAGCTCCATTCCGAAGGCCCGGAATAACCGACTTGATCGCCCGAGATGCTGAAATGTGCCGCCCGCGCGCTGCCGAAAAACGCCGCCACCGCCGCGCCATTGGCCGCTGTCCCGTCCGGGCTACCGGGCAGGCCGGGTGCAACCGCGCCCGTGATCCGCCCCCGCCACGGCAATGGCGGCTGTTCCGCCCCGCCCCAGGGATCCGGCCGCCCATTCCCGGTCAGGATTTCCATCAGTAGAAAGGGATAAACCATCACCTCCTGCCCGCCCGCCCGGATCGCGCGGATCGCCTCGATCACCGATCCATCCGCGGGCGTGCCGCCATAGACCGGGCGCCCGTCGACACGCGCCAGCCGCTCGGCGCCCGACCGCCCGATCCCGCCCGACCGCCACGGCATCTGCGCCCCGTCCCGGCTCAGATCCTCGACCTTGGGCTTCACCCGGCACGACCCCGCGCGCAGATCATCCCCGAACCACGAATAGATCAGGCTGACCGATCTCAGCCCCGGCAGGACCTCGCGCATCTGCCTGAGTGCATGAGGAAAATCCGCCCCACCCGCGGGCGTGCTGGCATTGAGCGCCCCACCCGACCCATAGCCGTCGGAATAGGTGACGACCCGTGTTGCCAGCACATATTCCCCCGTGCCGGGCATCAGCGCGACCGCCCGCACCATGTCGGCGGCGGCGGGCAGCAGATCGGCCTGCGGCTGCGCCCCCCGCGTCACCTCGAAGGCGAATTGAGGCACCCGGTTGCCATAGGCCGTCAGGTCCAGATCCTCGAACACGACATAGGCGATCCCGCGATAGGCGGGCACGGCCCCTGCCCCTTCCACCGCCTCCATCAACGGGTCGGGCATCTGGTCTGCACCGCCCCGATAGACGCGCATCGCCACGCCACTCAGATCCAGTTCCACCCCATCGGCCCAGACCCGGCCCACCCGCCGGATTTCCCCCTCGCACAGCGCCAGCGCAAGGCTGATCGAATAGGAATAGGTGGTCGTCGTGACGGTCGGCTCGGGCGGGCGGCGCGGCGCGCCCTTGCCGCCGCCACCGCCGCCACCCCCACCGCCCGTTGTGGTCGTGGTGACATGCTCCACGAATTGCGTGGCCCAGATCACCTGCCCGCCCAGCCGCATCCGGCCAAAGAGCTGCGCCACCGGCACGCCCTCGTCGGCCTGCGTTATGCGGAACCGGTCGATCCGCCCCCGTTCCACCAGTTCCGAACCGCTTTCGGGCGCAGAGCGCTGGTCAATCATTCGCCCCAGCGTCGCACCCACCGCGCGCCCGATCACCGCCCCGCTCAGGCCCAGAACTGTGCCCGAGGTCATGCCGCCGATGGCCGCGCCCGCAGCCGACAGAAGTAGCGTCGCCATGTCCTCAGATCCTTTCGGGAAACGCGAAGCGCGCCACGACCCGCCGCGCCCAAGGCGGCGTCAGCGCGCTTTCCACCACACCACGCCCCGAATAGGCGTGGATGAAACTGGCCTCAGGGCCGATCTCGCCCTGCAAGCCGAGATGCTTGGCGACCCCCTCGTCCCGCATCCGGAACAACAGCACATCGCCCACCGAAGCTTCCGCCAACGGCTTTTGCTGGAGATGACGCAACGCCGCCGCCCAAAGCCGCTCTTCGCCGCCCGCCTCCGACCAATCGGCCGTATAGGCGGGCACGGCCTCGGGCTCTGCCCCCACAACCTCGCGCCAGACCCCGCGCAGCAGGCCCAGGCAATCGCAGCCCGCGCCCCGGCAACTGGCCTGATGCACATAGGGCGTGCCGATCCAGCCCCGCGCCGCCGTCACGACCGCGCTCATCTCCGGCTCCCCCCCGACCGCGCGGATTGCCGCGAGGGGTGGGCCACCATCCAATCGGTGCCCGGAATATCCGGAAAGCCTTGGAAATTGAGCAGGTTGGCGAATTTGAACCGGCAGGTGTCCATGCTCTTGTCACACCCTGCCGTCAGCCGCAGCCGATCGCCTGCCACGATCCCGGCGCGCAGCCGATCCCACAGCTCGATCCGGCGCAGCGCACCCTCGGGCCGGTCGATCTTGACCGCGCCCACCAGCCCGGCCGCCCGCCCGTCCAGGATCTCGCAGCGCCCCCGCTCGAACCAGCGCGGCTCGAACCCATCGGCACCCGCCACATGGATCACCCGGCCCCCGTCCACGGCGACCACCTCCGCCTCGGTGACATATCCCGGCGTCGTCAGGTCGAACCTGCACGCCCCATCCCCCAGAACCGCCGAACAGCTCCGCTGGTAAACCCGCCCCGTCGGCGCGTTCATCCGCTCCGCCAGCCCGCGCAGTTCCGCGCTGAAGGCACCGTTCGCCCGCGTCACCTCGCCCAGCGCGCCGCGGAATTGCAGCACCCGGTTTTCCGGCGCATCCCATTGCACCAGCCAGGCCTCGATCTCCGCCCCGTCATAGCGACCCGCCGCGATATCCTCCTCGGTGATCGCCGCATCCGACAAGACGCCCACGGCCTCCGTATTGTCGACCGACAGGCCCGTGCTCTGCATCAGCGCCGCCGCCGACAGCCCCGTCTCGGGCCGAAAGGTCACGCCCTCGAACACCAGCGCCCGGTCGTGATCGGTGAACCCCAGCGTCAGCCCGTCGCCCCGCACCAGCTTCCAGCAGCGGCAGACCGAACTGGCACCTCCCGCCAGATGCGCCTCCAGCGCCCCCGCGCCGCTCACAGCCGGATCTCCACCACCGGCACATTGGGCACCTCGCCCGCCTGGAAACTGGCGACCGAGGTCTGGATCATGTCGGTGTCGAACCGGACCGGCACGTCGAATTCGAACCCCGCCGTGATCGCTTCGCCCGCATCCGGCGGCTCGGCAAAGGTCACCCGCCCGCTCGCGGCATCCAGTTCGAAATCCACGCCCAGGATCTGCGCATCCCCCGAGATGCCCACCAGCACGCTGCCCTCCACCGGCTTCACGATCTCGCGCGCATATTCCTGCCCGCCCGAGGCATAGGTTTTGACCAGCCGAAACACTCGGCTGACGCCATCCCCCGTCCCGATCCGCTGGTCGCGGAACGCAGGCTCCGCCGAGGGCAGGCAGCTTTTGAAATCCGACCAATCCTTCCAGCGGAACCCGTGCAACTGCCCCCGCCGCGCCTCGAAAAACGCGATCAGCGCCGCGATATCGTCGAGCGAGCGCAGGCTCACGCCCGCATCATAGCGGCGGCGCGATTGCGCCCAAGGCGTGTTGCGCTCCTCGAACCCGTTCGAGAGCGTCACCACTTCGGTGCGCCGCTCGGGTCCACCCACCGACCCGAAACTCAGCTTGGCCGGAAACCGGACCTCGTGAAATGCCATGTCCCTGCCCCCTCAGCGGTTGCGCTGACCGCGCGCCAGCGCCCGGCCCATCTGCGCCGCGATCTGCGTCTGGCTGCGGGCAAAGCCCTGCACATCGGGCGTCGTGATGTTCATCACCACCTGCACCGAACCGGCCCCTCCGCCGGGTGCCGCGACGCCCAAACGCCCATCCGCCCCCCTTGCCAGCGGCAAGATCGCCTCCGGCCCCGCCTCCCCCATCAACCCGGTCGCGCCCCGCATGGGAAACATCGTCGGCCCCTGCACCACGCCGCCCCGCGCAAAGGGCATGACCCGCCCCCCCGCGATGGCACCGCCCGCCTGAAACGGCAAAAGCCGCCCCAGCAATCCCCCGATCCCGTCGCTCAAGGCCGATCCCACCGCATCCTGCACGGGCCGCATCGCGCGGGTATAGGCGGCATCCGACATGCTGCGCGCCACCATCCTCAGCGCATCGGACAACCGCATCCCGTCGAACACCACCCCGTCAAAGGCCCGCCGCAAACCCCCGCCCAGCGTCCGGCTCATCGCGTCGATCTCCCGGCCTGTCCCGGCCAGCGTCCCCGACATGCTCCGCAATTCCGCCTGAAAGGCCGCCGTCATCCCCGCGGCCTCCCCCAGCCGCGCCTCCAACTCGACCAGCTGCGCCTCCAGCGCCACCGATCCCTCGTCCAGATCCGCCATCATCCGCTTCCTTTCGCGTCACATCAGGAAACCGCGCCAGCAGGGCCTCCAGCCCCGCGCGCCCCAACGGGACAGGCCCCCGCACCTCGCCCAGCATCAGCGCCAGTTCCGCCGGGCTCAGCCGCCAGAACACATCGGGATGAAGGCCCAGACCCTGCATCCCCGCCCGCATCAGCCCGGGCCAATCAAGACACCCCGCACTCATGCCGCCCCCCGGAATGCCAGCGCGAGCAACCGCGCCGCCACCCGCGCCGCTTCCAGCGGCCCGCCCTCGATCTCGGCGGACAACAGATCGGGCAGATCACCCCGCCAGCCGCCGCCGCGCAGCCCCGCACAGACCAGCATCAGCACATCGCCCGCCCGCAGATGGTCTCCCTCGAACCGGGCCACCAGATCGGCCAGGCTCTCGGCCTCCAGCCGCGCCTCCAGCTCGGCCAAGGCCCCCAGCGTCAGCTTGGCCACCAGCCGCTCGCCATCGACGACCAGCGCGACCTCCCCCGCCCAAGGATTGGCCATCCCTCAAAGCGCCGTGAAAACCAGCCGCCCCGCCGAGGCCAGCGCCACCTCATAGGTCGCCTCCCCGTCATGGCTGCCCGCATATTCGATGGCGGTGATCTGGAACGCGCCCTCCACGATCCCGAAATCGGGGATCACCACCTGGAAATCCGGCACCGCCCCGTCGAAAAAGATCTGCCGCGCGCGCGCGTCCGTCGCCGCATCCCGGAAAATCCCCGACCCAGATATCCCGGCCGATTTGACACCGCCCCCCGCCAGCAACTCGCGCCAGCCCCCGGCGGATTCAAGGCTCGTCACATCCACCTGTTCCGCGTTGAAACTGAGCCGCGTGGCCCGCAACCCCGCCAACGTCTCGAAGACGCCCGTTCCATCCATATCGACCTTCACCAAAAGGTCCTTGCCGCTCTGCGCCGCCATGCCCGTCTCCATCCTTGCCTGAAAAAGCCCGACCTCGTGTCAGACCCCGTGATCCACCCTTGCGCGAAACCAGACCTCGATCTCGCGCTGCCCGCTCACCCGGCGGGCCCGCGCCCGCAGGAAATCCATCCGCACCAACTGTCCCCGCGCCAGAACCAGCGCCGCACCCGTCAACGCATCCGACACCGCCACCGCCAAGGCCTTGGCGCCTGCGAAACCGGGCCCAAGGCTCACCACTGTCACCGGGAACTCATGCACCGCCCCCGCCCCCGTCTTGTCCGAGGCATCGCGCACACTCTCCGGCCCAAGGCTCACGTAAAGCTGTGGCACCGGTCCCGGGGGCAGTGCGTCATGCACGGCACCCCCCGACAGGCTCGCCACCAAAGGATCGGCCACCAGCGCGGCATACACCGCCGCCTGCAAGGCCGCGGCACCCCCATAGCTCATCGCCCCACCTCCTCGACCGCGTAACAGACCAGCGTGCGGCCTTGGGTGTCGCCCTCATGCACCGCCTCGATCCGGTAGACGCGGTCGCCATCGACGAACCGCATCGCCGCATCGGGCCGCGCGCCCGCACCCGGCAGCACCCAGCGCATGGTGATCTTCAGCTGCATCCGCGCCGCCTGATCCAGCTCGCGCCCCGCGCCGCGCGGCTCCACCGCCGCCCAGACATGGCCCAGCGCGACCCAGATTTCGCTAAAGCCCCCCGCGCCATCCTCGAGCCGTTCGGGCGCCTCCAGCAAAAGGCGGCGGTTCATCTCCGGCGCGCTCATTGCAGGTTCCCCCGCAAACGCACTGGCCGATGCGGCTCCAACAGCACCGAAACCGCAAAGGGCAGGCCCGATTGCGCCTCAAGGTTCTGGCCCCAGTATTCGCCTGCAAGGATCAGCGCCGCCTGCCGCAGATCGGCGGGAATGCCGGTCCACTCGGTGGCGTGACCGGCGGTGAATTCCACCTCGATCGTGCCGCCCTGCCCCGGCGCGGGCAGGCTCGCGCCCGTCGCGGCCAGCGCGGGCCTCTGCCCGTCCGGCCGCAAGCGGTAAAGCCCCGGCTCCACCAGCGTTTCCGCCCCGGCCCGCGTGATCAACTTCACGCTGTCGATCCGGCTCACCGGCGCGATGGGCAGCACATGCCGGTCCCGTCCCTGCCAGGCCATCAGCGTCAGAACGAACCGGCGCTGGAACAGCGCCTTTCCGATCCGCGCCTCGATCCCCGACAAGGCCGCGCGCAGACAGCTTTCCAACTGGCTGTCCTGGCTTCCATCATCGGAAAACCCGCGCGCCAACCGCAGGTGATCGGCCAGTTCCGCAACCGGCAGGGCCGCACCGGGAACCGAGGTCAGTTCGACCATCATCATTGTCCATCTCTCCGAATTGTCCGCACCTGTCAGGGGTGGGGCGACCCGCCGCCCGCACTGCTCGTGCGGAGAGCCGCGCAGCTGGACCGCGCGCGACGCATCGCCCCTCCCACGCCCCGCGACCATCACCGGTCCGGGGCGCGGGGTTTCATGTCGGTCCATGCGCCGCGCGGGCGGGGCGTGCCCCGCCGCTCAGGGCGTCAGGACAGGCCGAATTTCAAAAGCTTGATCGCCGCGAAATCGGACACCGCACCGCCCACGCGCTTGGTGGCATAGAACAGGACATGGGGCTTGGCGCTGAACGGATCGCGCAAGACGCGCAGGTCGGGCCGCTCCGCGATCGTGTAGCCCGCGCGGAAATCGCCAAAGGCGATGGCAAGGCTGTCGGCGGCGATGTCGGGCATGTCCTCCGCGATCAGCACCGGATAGCCCATCAGCCGCGCCGGTTCCCCCGCCGCCAGACCGTCCGACCACAGGAAACGGCCATCGGCATCCTTCATCTTGCGCACCGCGCCCGCAGTCTTGGAATTCATCACGAAACTCGCGCCCGCCCGGTATTGCGCGCCCAGCGCGTAGACCAGATCGACGATGGCATCCGCAGGCGCCGCGGCGTCGAAATCGCCCACCGTGCCCGTCGCCACATATCCCAGCGCCCCCCAGGTCCATGCCGCATTGGGCAGGGCGACCCCGTCCAGGAAACCGGTAGGCTTGCCCGCCCCGTCACCCGAAACAAAGGCCGCGGCCTCCGCACGGGCGAACTTGTCCGCGATCCGGCCCGCCAGCCAGCCCTCGATGTCAAAGGCACTGTCGTCGAGCAGCCGCTGCGAGGCCTTGGGCATCGCCGACAATTCGAAAAGCGGGATCGAGATGCGCTCGATCTGCGGCGCGGCGGTCTCGGCGGTCTCGGTCACCTCGTCCGCCCAACCGGCGCCGGTGTCGGTCGTGTCGATCAGCACGTCAAAGGAACTGGCCTCCACCTGCACCACATTGGCGATGGCCCGCAGGCTCGACGCGTTGCGCAACACGCCCCGGATCGTCTCCGCCGTCTGCGGATCGACCAGATATCCGCCCTCCGCGTTCACAGCCGTGTTCAGGCCCTTGTGCTCCAGCTCGAGGCCGCGCAGCGCATCGTCATCGCCGTTGCGCAGATAGGTCGCCAACGCCTTGCGGTGCGGCGCTTCGGGATCGGCCGCCGCCGACAGCGCGGGACGGGCATGGGTCATGGTCTTCGTACTCAGCATCGCGATACGCTCTTCCTGTTTGTGGAACTTGGTTGTCAGGTCAGTCTGGAACTCGCTGAATTCGCTCAGGAAACCGCCAAGGGCCTCCCGCATCTCCTCCAGCGGGGCCTTGGCCAAGGGGGGGCCTTCCGCCGCCCCGGTTCGGGTCTCGGTCATGCATCACCTCTCACTCGGTGCTTGGGGTCAGCGCGGCTTTCGGGCCGCCAGTCGGGCCCGCGCATCCCGAAACGCGCGCGCCATGTCCCGCAGGTCCTCGCCCGCCTTGGCCTCCTCGGCCGCGGCAAGGGCGCTCACCCGCGCCTCGGGCAGCATGGGAAAGGTCACCAGCGACACTTCCCACAGCTCCACCTCGGACAGGAGCCTGCGCCCCTGCCCGTCCTTCGTCGCGCGCAAGGTGCGGTAGCCGATCGACAGCCCGTCGATGGCCCCCGCCGCGATCAGCGCCGCCGCCTCCCGGGCGCGCGCCACCTCGGGCAGAAGCCGCCCCTTGACGTAAAGCCCGCGCCCATCCTCGCGCACCTCGTCCCAGATGCCGATGGGTTCCGCCGGATCATGCTGCCACAGCATCCTGACCCGCCGCCCCTCGTCCGCCAGCCGCGTCAGGCTGCCCGCATAGGCCCCCGGCGCGACCGTGTCGCCGCCCCCGTCACAGGCCCCGAACAGGCTCGCATATCCCGCGATCTCCCGCCCGCCCGTGACCGTGACGCCGCCCGCGTCGAACCGCGCGAACTTGGTCTCCAGCCCCATGATGTGAAACTCCCGCATCTGCCCTCCTATCCTGCTCCGCCCAACTGGATCAGCTCCTGGATGCCCTGCGCCAGGATCACCGACACCACGCCGAAAACCGCCAGCCACAGCCGCCGCTCCAGCCGCTCCAACGCCGCCTCGATCGCCTCCAGCCGGAAATTCAGCGCTTGCCAGCGCTCGTCCTGCACCCGTTCGTTGGCCTCGATCCGCGCGCTGGCCGCGTCGAAGGGCGCATACAGATACCGCGACCCGCCGGCGCGGCCCTCGCTCATGCCTCCTCCGGCCGCTCCGGCAGACCCAAAAGCCGCCGCTTCTCGCCCGCGCTCAGGAAATCGGCCTCCGCCACGCGCCGCCACTGCGCCTCCCGCTCGGCGGCCAGCGCCGGCACCTGGTCCAGATCGGGGGCCAGCGTGATCGCCTCCCCCGTCAACCCGCCCAGCCAATGCCCCATCTGCGCCAGAACCTTCTGCGCCAAGGGCAGCACCGTCAGCCGGTAGAACGCCCGGTGCGCCTCGGCGTAATTGGCATAGGTCGCATCCCCCGGTATCCCGAGCAGCATCGGCGGCACCCCAAAGGCCAGCGCGATATCGCGCGCCGCCGCCTCCTTGGTCTTCTGGAATTCCATGTCGCTGGGGCTGAACCCCATCGGCTTCCAATCCAGCCCCCCTTCCAGCAACATCGGCCGCCCCGCATTGCGCGCGCCCTGATGATGCGTGGCCAATTCGTCCTGCAACCGCGCGAACTGGTCCTCGGTCATCGTGCCCGCGCCATCCGCGCCGCGATAGACGATCGCCCCCGAAGGCCGCGCCGCATTGTCCAGAAGCGCCTTGGACCAGCGCGCCGCCGCATTGTGCACATCGATGGCGGTGGCCGCCGCCTGCAACGGGGCCAGCCCGTAATGGTCGTCCTGCGGATGGAAACACCGCACATGGCAGATCGTTTCGGGCGCGTGGCGATGCCGCTTGGCCCCCACCACGTAATCATACCCCACCGGCCAACCATCGGGCCCCGGCACAAGGCTCATCCGGTCCGACCGCAGCACATGCAATTCCACCGGCGCGCCGCCCGCATCCTGCACTGCCTCGACATAGGCATTGCCCGACAGCATCAGCTGGGTGAACACCGCCTCCATCAGATCGGCCCGCCCCTGCGCCGGGTTGGGCCGGGTCATCAACGCCAGCACCGGGTGGCTGTCATAGCGGCAGCGCGCATCCTGACACAGCACCGGCAAAGCCGCCGCCGCCTCCGCGATCATCCTGACCGACCGGAACCCCACCGGGTTGCCCAAAAACCCCGACCGCGTCAGCGATACGCTGTCCCGCGGGGTCCACGCGACGCGCCCGCCCATCCCCCAGAACGCCACCCGCGCGCTGGCCGAAGCCTTGCGCTCGGGCACCGCCACGGGGGTTTTCCGCAAGAAATCCAGTACCATGCGCCACTCTCCTGCCACTTTCCACGCCAAGGGGGGCCGCACCCCGCGACCGCGCCCTTCGTTTTCCCTGTCGTCAGATCGGCCCTACAGCGCCCTGATCCGGGGCCGGGCGGCCCGCCCACCGGGCACCAGCAAACCCTCGGTCACCGCCCAGACCAGCGCATCCACCCGGTCCGGGCTCCCCCTGCCCTCGAACCCCCTCAGGCTCATCTGGCACATCTCGTCCTCCAGCGCGGCCAGAACGCCCAGGTGCCGCACCCGCCCCTGTTCATAGAGCGCCGCCACCGGTTCGGCCCGCGCGGTCTTGCCCTGGCTCGCCCTTACGCTGCGCAAATTCACATGCGGATCGACCTGCCGCATCACCATCGCCACCAGGTCGCCGCCCTGGTTCACCTCGGCCACCATCCGCACCGCGCCGTGCCGGTGATAGGCCGCGGCCGCCGCTTCCGCCCATTGCTTGGGGCTTGCCGCCGTCACGCTCGCATCCTCCAGCACCACGGCCCGCCAATCATGCGGCGGCCCCTCTTCCACCACCGCCAGAACCACGATCCCGCAGGCATCCGATCCCGCATGCCCCGTCACCGGCGGATCGACCGCCACGATCACCCTTGCGCCCTCGGGCACCTGGTCCGTCCGCAACCCGTCCAGCCGCGCGCGCGTCCACAGCGCGTCGGGCGCATCCTCCAGCATCTCGCCATCCAGCTCCTGCCGCCCCAGCCGCGTCTGGCCATAGCGCGCCCGAACCTCGCGCAGGAAACCCGGGGCCAGATGCGCCCGGTTGGCTTCCGTCGCGGCCCGCGTCACCACCGTGCTCTCGCGCGCCAGCAGCGCCTTGAGCAGCCCGATGTTGCGCGGCGTCGTCGTCACCACCTGTTGTGGTGCCTCCCCCAGCCGCAGCGCGAATTGCAGCATGTCCCAGGTGTCCTGGGCCTTTGGCCATTTCGCCAGCTCGTCGCACCAGGCCGCATCGAATTGCGGCCCCCTCAGCGCTTCGGGATCATGCGCCGAATAAAGCCGCGCCTCCGCCCCGTTGGGCCATTCCAGCCGCCGCTCCCCCGCGATCCAGCGCGGGCACCGGTCGGGCGGAGAGCAGGCGATCAGCCCGCTCTCCCCCTTCACCATCACCGCCAGCGCCTGGTCATAGGTTTCCCCCACCAGCGCCACGCGCCGCGCCCGTCCGGGGGCCGCGGGCGTCGGCCCCTCGACCATCGCCCGCACCCATTCCGCCCCGGCCCGCGTCTTGCCCGCGCCCCGCCCGCCCAGGATGACCCAGGTCAGCCAATCGCCCTCGGGCGGCAATTGGTGGGGAAGCGCCCAGAACTCGAACAGGTAGGGCAGCGCGGCCAGCGCCTCGTCACTCAGGCCCGCAAGGAATGTCTCCACCCTCTCCGGCGGCCCGGAGGCGAGCCAGCCTGCCGCGGATTTCAACCCGGGCAGCATCAAGATCGAGGATTCCCCCCTCGGGTCCGGCCCCATATTTTCGGCTTCCTGCCTCACGCGCCTTCGCCTCCTGCTGGATGGCCAGTTGAAAGGCGGCGACAATCGCCTTCACCTCCTGAACCACCTCTCCCTCGCTCAGCTCTTCCTCTGCCGCGCGGGCCCGATCCAGCCGCCGTTCCAGCAGCCGCGTTGCCGTCTCAAGCGCCTTCAACGCCTGCGCCGCGCTGCGTTCGGCACGAACCAGCCCGTCAGTCTCGTCAATGGTGTCGGTCATCGAACAAATCCCGTGTCCCAAAAAACTCCCGGGCACGAGCAGCACATGGGCAGGTCACGGCGGTCGTCCGGCCTCCCGGATCGGCACGACCGGGCGGCTGGCATCACGCCATGAAAAAACGGCCACCGGGGCTAATCCCGAGGCCGTTGACCCATGTATTCCAGCATGCCCAAAGGAATGCCATGGAGCGTTCGCAGGGTCAAGAAGTTTTTTCTTTACAGATGGTTAACGGATTTCTTGGCGTTAAGGATCCGGTAAGAACCGAACCGGATCGTCAAGCTTTCCTTAACCATTGCCTCACTGGCGCTGCGCTTCGCGCTCCGCCTCGATCCGCCGCCAGACCGCGACGTTCCGGTTGTGCTCTTCCAGCGTCTCGGCAAAGGCATGTCCGCCCGTCCCATCCGCCACGAAAAAGATATAGGGGCTGCCGTCCGGGTTCACCGCCGCCTCGATCGCCGCCCGCCCCGGATTTGCGATGGGCGTCGGCGGAAGCCCGTCGATTACATAGGTATTCCAAGGGGTTTCGGCGCGAAGCTCACTCGCCCGGATCCCCCGCCCCAGCACGCCGCGCCCCTCCGTGATGCCATAGATCACCGTCGGATCGGTCTGCAATCTCATGCCCCGGTTCAGCCGGTTCACGAACACGCTCGACACCATCCGCCGCTCGTCGGGAACGCTCGTCTCCTTCTCGATGATGGAAGCAAGGATCAAAACCTCTTCCGGGCTCGCCAGCGGCAATCCATCTTGCCGGGCGGCCCAAGCCTCGGCCAGAATTTGTTCTTGATTTTCAATCATCTGATCGATGATTTCCTGCCGGTCCTGCCCCCGCCGCACCTCGAACGTATCGGGGGCCAGCATGCCCTCGGGCGGTACTTCGGCGATCTCGCCCGACAGGAAATCGGCCATCCGCAAGCCTTCGACGATCTGCCAGGATGTCAGACCTTCGGGAACCGACACGCGATAGACCATCGGCGTGTTGCTCTCGACCAGCTGGGAATAGACCTCCGGAATGCCGTTTTCATAAGTGAAATCAGCCAATTCCACGACGTCTCCCGTGCCCGGAACCCGCTCGCGCAGGCGCAATTCGCCCGTGCCCGCCAGTTGCAGGACATAGGTCGCCGTATAGCGGAACTGCGACGGGCCGCCCGCCGTCACGATCTCCAGCACCTCTTCCATCGAGGCACCCGCTGGAATCTCGTAACTGCCGAACCGCAGCTCTTCGGCCATGCCGGAATATTCCGCGCCCAGCCGGAACAGAATGGATGAAGAAACCGCGCCAAGCTCTTCAAGATCCTCGGAAACTCGACGCAAGCTTGCGCCCCGCGGCACCTCGAAGAACACCGGCTCCGCCAAGGGCCCCGCCGTCCGGTACTCCCTCTGCCCCCAGGCGATCGCGCCCGCGAGCGCAATGAACACGAGGATGAGAAAGCTCATTCCATTGGCGGCGACGCTCTTCCACATGGGCTGCTCAAACCCGTCCCATGATCAGGCAGGCGTTGGTTCCGCCAAAGCCGAAAGAATTGGACTGAACGATGTTGATCTCGCCCTTCTGCGCGGCATTGGCGCAAAGGTTGATCGCGGTCTCTGCGGCCACGTTGTCGAGGTTGATCGTCGGCGGCGCAATCTGGTCGCGGATCGCGAGGATCGAAAAGATCGCCTCGATCGCACCGGCCGCGCCCAACAGATGCCCGGTCGCCGATTTCGTCGATGACATCAACACCTTGCCGGCATGATCGCCCATCAGACGCTCGACCGCGCCCAGTTCGATCGTGTCGGCCATGGTCGATGTGCCATGCGCGTTGACGTAATCCACGTCCGACGGCTGCAGCCCCGCCCGCTTCAGCGCCGCGCGCATCGCGCGTTCCGCGCCCTCGTGATCGGGCGGCGGCGCGGTGATGTGATAAGCATCGCCCGACAGGCCATAGCCCAGGATCTCCGCGTAGATCTTGGCCCCGCGCGCCTTGGCGTGTTCGTATTCCTCCAGCACGACAACGCCCGCGCCCTCGCCCATGACGAAGCCATCACTGTCCGCATCCCAGGGGCGGCTTGCCTTTTGCGGCTCATGGCCCCGCTTGGTCGACAGCGCCTTGCAGGCGTTGAACCCCGCGATGCCGATCTCGCAGATCGGGCTTTCCGCGCCGCCCGCGATCATCACTTCGGCATCGCCCCACTGGATCAGCCGTGCGGCATCGCCGATGGCATGTGCGCCCGTCGAACAGGCGGTCACGACCGCATGGTTGGGCCCTTTGAACCCGTAGCGGATGGACACCTGCCCGGAAATCAGATTGATCAGCGCGCCCGGGACAAAGAAAGGCGAAACCCGCCGCGGTCCCTTTTCCTTGAGCGTGATCGATGTATCCGCAATCGACGAAAGCCCCCCGATCCCCGACCCGATCAGAACGCCGGTTCGCTCGCGATCCTCGGTCCCCTCGGGCTTCCATCCCGAATCCTCCACGGCCTGAACTGCGGCAGCCATCCCGTAGAGGATGAAATCATCGACCTTGCGACGCTCCTTGGGCTCCATCCAGTCATCAGGATTGAAGGTCCCGTCGCTGCCATCGCCCACGGGCACTTCGCAGGCATAGGTGGTGGCCAGATGGCTGGCGTCAAAACGCGTGATCGTGCCCGCGCCCGATTGCCCGGCCAAAAGCCGTTCCCAGGTCTTTTCCACCCCGGAAGCCAGCGGCGTCACCAGCCCCAGCCCCGTCACAACCACTCGCCGCATGCTGCCCAGCCCCTTCGTCACAGGTCTTGCCCTGGGCGACCTGATACCGCGCAGGGCGCGTCTTGCGCAATCCCTCCGGCCCGGTCGCCCGGCAGATCACCGCTTGCGCGGAACGGAAACGGCCCCCGCATCGCTGCGAGGGCCGAACCGAATTCCGTCACCGGATGCGCGATTACTGCGCGTCCTTGATGAACTTCACGGCGTCGCCGAAGGTCTGGATGGTTTCGGCGGCGTCATCGGGGATCTCGATGCCGAACTCTTCCTCGAAAGCCATGACCAGCTCGACCGTGTCGAGCGAATCCGCGCCCAGATCGTCGATGAACGAGGCGTTTTCCGTCACCTTGTCCTCTTCCACGCTCAGGTGCTCCACCACGATCTTCTTCACGCGCTCTGCGATGTCGCTCATCTTCATCCTCGTTCGTTGCGGCCCCGCTCGTCGTCCGGCGCCTTCGTTTGCGTTCTGCCTCTCGGCCCGCTCATGGGGTGGCGGGCATTTGCCCTACCCCCTGCCGAAAACCATAGCGCCCCCGGCAAAATCTGCGCCGCCTATAGCATAGAACAAGACAAGCGCAACGGCCTTCGCGTCATCCTGTCCTCCGCCGGCGCCTCGGTCAGATCATCGCCATGCCGCCATTCACATGCAGCGTGGTGCCAGTGACATAGCCTGCCTCGGGGCTGGCGAGGTAAAGTGCAGCCGCCGCGATCTCGTCGGCATGGCCCATCCGCCCCGCCGGGATCTGGGCGAGGATCTTGCCCTTTTGATCTTCGTTCAGCTTGTCGGTCATCGCCGTTTCGATGAAGCCGGGCGCGATGCAATTGACCGTGATGCCCCGGCTTGCCACCTCGTAGGC
Source organism: Roseicyclus marinus (assembly GCF_030163795.1). GTDB lineage: Bacteria > Pseudomonadota > Alphaproteobacteria > Rhodobacterales > Rhodobacteraceae > Roseicyclus > Roseicyclus marinus. The sequence continues at coordinate 68,142 of NZ_JASJOF010000010.1, forward strand.
AAGGCTTTTCGACATGCCGACCATCCCGGCCTTGGAGGCTGCGTAATTCCCCTGACCGGGGTTGCCCGTGGCCCCCACGACCGAAGAGATGTTGACGATCCGGCCCCACCGCGCCTTCATCATGCCGCGCAAAACACCCCGGCAAAGCCGCATGGTGGAGGTCAGGTTGACCTCGATCACCTGCGCCCATTCCTCGTCGGACATGCGCATGAACAGGTTGTCGCGCGTGATCCCTGCGTTGTTCACAAGGATATCGACCGCGCCCATCGCCTCCACGGCCTGTTTCGGCAGCGCCTCGACCGCAGCGGCATCGCCAAGGTTGCAGGGCAGCACATGCGCCCGTCCGCCCAGCTCGGCGGCCAGCGCCTCCAGCGGTTCCAGCCGCGTGCCCGACAAGGCCACGGTCGCACCTGCGCCATGCAAGACGCGCGCGATCCCGGCCCCGATACCGCCCGATGCGCCCGTCACAAGCGCGGATTTTCCCGTAAGGTCGAACATTCCTGCCCCTTTCCTTGTCTCAATTCGTTGTCGTCAGACCAAAGCGCGCGATATCCGCCTCGGTCAGGATGTATTGGCCCTGCGCGGCACGCGTCTCGGCCATGAAAGCCGCAAAATCCGGTGCGCCCAGAACGGCCTCGACAAATCTTTGCCGATCGCCCTCGGCGGCCGTGCTTTGATCGACGGCCACACCGGCCTGACGCTGCACGGCGTCACCCTGCAAGACCAGCGCGCCGCCCGCCATGCTGCGCGTCACGCCGCCGAGAAACAGGAAGATCGCGTCGTTCACCACGACACCCTCGACCCGCGTGGCGAGACCCTGGGCGCGAATCAAGCGGCCCATGCCGGTGACCCAGTTCACGTCATCCGCGCCGGGAATATCCCCAAGCGCCAGCGTGGTGAGACCGGGGTTTTCCTCCAGCAAGCGGTCCAGCCGGTCCGCCGCTGCTCCGGAAATCGGCCCCGAGATGCGCAGTACCGCCCCTTCGACCGAAAAGGCCGTCGCGCCTTGATCCATCATCCGCACAAGGACCGCACCGCCCACGCCGAGCGCAAGGACCACGGCCAGCGCGATGCCCAGCCTCTTAAGCATCCTTGAGGCTTTCGACGGCGGCGCGCACTTCGGCGGCCGATCCGATACTGCGCGTCTCGACCTCGCGCGCGATGCGCTTGACCATGCCGCTCAACGCCTTGCCCGCGCCGATTTCCCATGTCTCGGTCACACCGTTGGCGGCCATCCACGCGACGCTTTCGCGCCATCGCACGCGTCCCGTCACCTGTTCCACCAACCGCGCGCGGATCGCGTCGGGATCGCGCGACGCCTCGGCGGTGACGTTGCCGACAAGCGGCACGGCAGGCGCATGAAAGGCCACGGTTTCAAGCGCTTCGGCCATGGCGTCGGCGGCGGGCTGCATCAACGCGCAATGGAAGGGGGCGGAGACCGGCAGCAGCAGCGCGCGCTTTGCGCCCTTGCCCTTGGCGATCTCGACCGCGCGCAGGACGGCGGCGTGGTGGCCGGAAATGACCACCTGAGCGGGGTCGTTGTCATTGGCGGCGGTGCAGACCTCGCCTTGCGCGGCCTCCTCTGCCAGCGCCATCACGGCCGCGAAATCGAGCCCAAGGATTGCGGCCATCGCGCCCTCGCCTGACGGGACGGCCGCCTGCATCGCCTCGCCCCTCAGCCGCAACAGCCGCGCGGCATCCGATACGCTCAGCGCGCCAGCCGCGCACAGGGCGGTGTATTCCCCCAGCGAATGGCCGGCGACAAACGCCGCTGTCGTCACCTCGACCCCTTCGGATTTGAGCGCGGCCATGGCAGCCATGGAGGTCGCCATCAACGCGGGCTGCGCATTGCGCGTCAGGGTCAGGCTGTCCTGCTCCCCCTCCCAGATCAGCGTCGACAGCTTTTCGCCCAGCGCGGCATCGACCGCCTCAAAGACCTCGCGCGCCGCCGGATAGGCCTCGGCAAGGTCACGGCCCATGCCGATGGTCTGCGCCCCCTGCCCGGGGAAAAGAAAGGCTTTCGTCATCATGTCCCTCAGCGTCACCTGTCGGGACGGGCTACCCGAAGCCCGCCGCCTGCGCAACGCTGGAGGCCCTGTTGCGGCAGCGCGGTGCCGCGCACCGCACTCAATCGTCGGCGTCGATCCGGATATCGTCCCAGCGGTTGCACTGGCCGGGTGACTCGACACCGACCCAGATACTGACAAGACCGTTCAAGGCCGAGAGGTTGTCTCTGATCCGAATGCGGTTGTCGCTGCGGCCCTCGTCTTCGGCGTACCAATTGCCTTGCGCATCCCGCAACAGGAGCGACAGCGCACAATTGTTGCTTGTCCGGATCCGGAACTCGTCCCAACGGTTGGTGAAGCCCGACAGGTTCAGGGTAAAGGTCGGATTGGCGTAGAAATAGCCGTTACCGGGCAAGCCGGGGCAGCTCGTGGCAGCCGTCGTGCCCATGCCCACCATCGTGCCGCGCAGGTCGTTGTCCTCCAACTGGTCGGCGGTGACGGCAAATGGCTGCGCGATGTAATCGCCCGAGGGGCACCCCTCGACCGGGCTGTCCACGATCTGCGGCCCCGAAGGCGCGGGCGGAGGAGGAGGAGGCGGTGGCGGCGGAGGAGGCGGCGGCGGCGGAGGCGGCGGCGGAGGCGGCGGCGCGGGTTCCGGTTCGGGCTCGGGCTCGGGCTCGGGTTCCGGCGCCGGATCGGGCGCGGGATCTGGGGACGGGTCCGACACCGGAGTGATCGGCTCGGGCGGTTCGGCGTCACCCCAGTATTCGCGCGGCGGGATCTCGAGCGACGAGGTCCAGGAAGCGTCGAAATACGGCGACTGCACCTCGTCCCGTACGCCCCGGCTGTAATCGGTGATTGTACCCTGCCCCATTTCCAGCGCGACCATCGCGGCCCCGGTCGCAAAGGCGGTGATGATGACCCAATCCACCGTGGCCACGCCCCGCGTGTCGCGGGCGAAACGCCGGAGCGGGGCAAGTCGGAAGTCTGAGGGACGAATCATGGCGGTGTCCTGCCCATGGGGCGCGGGGTTGCGTTTCTCCTTCCTGATGGCTGGGGCGGATGGTAAAAATGTGGCTGCAACGTGATGGCAATTTGGTCCTGCACCGGTGGCTGCCTGAATCAGCCCTGTCCCGGGGGGAGCGGGGCTTGCCACGACGGCGCGCGTGGTCTATCCACCGCGGGTCTCCGCCGCAGTTCATCCTGATCGGCGCTCTACCTCGTGGTCCGGGGGGCGGAGATGCGAATGCCCCGGCCTTTGAAAGACGCCCGTAACAGAACTGGAGCTTCCATGCCTCTCTACGAGCATGTGATGATCGCGCGCCAGGACCTTTCCGGCACGCAGGCCGAGGGCCTGATCGAACACTTCGGCACCGTCCTGTCCGACAACGGCGGCAAGGTGGTCGAAAGCGAATACTGGGGCCTCAAGACGATGGCCTACAAGATCAACAAGAACCGCAAGGGTCATTACGCCTACATCCGCACCGACGCGCCCTCCGAGGCGGTGCAGGAGATGGAGCGCCTGATGCGCCTACACGAAGACGTGATGCGTGTCCTGACCGTCAAGGTCGACGCCCACGAAGATGGTCCCTCTGTCCAGATGCAGAAGCGCGACGAGCGCGACCGCGGGGACCGTGGCGATCGGGGTGACCGCGGCGATCGCGGTGACCGGGGTGATCGTGGCGACCGCGGCGAACGCCGCGAGCGCCGCTGAGAGGAAGGAACACGACCATGGCAGCAAAACCGTTTTTCCGTCGTCGCAAGTCGGATCCCTTCGAGGGCGATGGCGCCCCAAAGATCGACTACAAGGACGTTCGCCTCCTGCAGCGCTACATTTCCGAGCGCGGCAAGATCGTGCCCTCCCGCATCACCGCGGTCGGCGCCAAGAATCAGCGTAAACTGGCTCAGGCCATCAAGCGCGCGCGGTTCCTGGCCCTTCTGCCCTATTCCGTGAAGTAAGGAGACGATCCGATGGAAGTCATCCTGCTCGAACGCGTGGCCAAGCTGGGTCAGATGGGCGAGGTCGTGACCGTCAAGGACGGTTACGCCCGCAATTTCCTTCTGCCGCAGAAAAAGGCCCTGCGCGTCAACGACGCCAACCTCAAGACCTTCGAAGCGCAGAAGGCGCAGCTTGAGGCGCGCAACCTCGAGACCAAGAAGGAAGCCGAAGCGCTTGCCGCCCGTCTGGATGGTCAGCGTTACGTCATCATCCGTTCGGCCTCTGACGCCGGTGCGCTCTACGGGTCGGTCACGCCCCGTGACGCTGCCGATGCAGCGGCCGAGGCCGGCATCACCGTCGACCGTCGCCAGGTCCAGATGACCCGGCCGATCAAGGAACTGGGCTTGCACGAGGTTCTCGTGGTGCTCCACCCCGAGGTCGAGGTCACGATCGTCCTGAACGTCGCCCGCTCCGTCGAAGAGGCCGAGCTTCAGGCTTCGGGCAAAACGATCCAGGAACTGGCCGCCGAAGAAGAAGCGGCAGCCGAATTCGAGATCGCCGAACTGTTCGACGATATCGGTGGCGCACAGAGCGACGACGACGAGGGCGACAGCCGCGAAGGCTGATCCACCCAAGTGTTGCTCGCGAAATTGTCAGGCCGCACCCACCGGGTGCGGCCTATTTCGTTGTTCGAAACCGGTCCGGAGATGTCATCATGCGCGCCATACCCATTCTCGCCCCCGCCTTGGCGGCCACCCTTGTTGCAAGCGGTGCGGCGGCAGAACCGTGGCCCGACGGGGCGGCGAACCGTCCCGACATCACCCCCGCCTTTGCCCAACAGACGGAGGCGCAGGCCGTGGTCACCAGCCCCGCCCCGACCTTGGGACAAGTGGCAGATGGTCTCGACACGCCGTGGGCGATCGACGTCCTGCCGGGCGATGCAGGCTATCTGGTGACCGAACGGGGCGGAACGCTGCGCCATGTCGCCCGCGACGGAACCCTGTCGGCACCGATCGCGGGCGTGCCCGAGGTCGTGGCCGAACGGCAGGGTGGATTGCTCGATCTGGCGCTGGCCCCGGATTTCGCCCAAAGCCGGGCGCTATACCTGACGTTTTCCGCGCCGGAACCGGGCGGGCAATCGGCAACGGCGGCCATCCGCGCCACCCTGTCGCCGGATCTCTCGTCCCTCGGCGACGTGACCGAGATTTTCCGCCAGACCCCGCCCGCCAGCACACCCGGACATTACGGCAGTCGAATCGTACCGCTGCCCGATGGGACGGTGGCGATCACCACGGGGGATCGGATGCGCCACGCCGCCCGCGCGCAGGACCCAGGCACCGCCTATGGCGCCGTGATCCGTATGCGTCCTGACGGATCGGCGCCGCCTGACAATCCCTTTGTCGGGCAGAGCAATGCGCTTCCGACGCTTTACAGCTACGGCCACCGCAACCTGCAAGGCGCCGCTCTCGACGGCGATGGCCGCCTCTGGACGCTGGAACACGGGCCCGCAGGCGGCGACGAATTGAACCTGATCGCCCCCGGCGGCAATTACGGCTGGCCTGTTGCCAGCTACGGCGTGAATTACAACGGGGCCGAGATCGGCGACGGGCGCAGCGCCCATGCCCCCGATTTCACGCCGCCGCGCTACTACTGGGACCCGGTGATCGCGCCGGGGGGCATGGTGGTCTACAACGGCGCGATGTTTCCCGAATGGCGGGGCGATATCCTTGCCGCGGGGCTGATCGCGCAGGCGGTTGTCCGGCTCGACCTGCAGGGCGACAGTGTGATGGCCGAGGAACGACTGGCCGAAGGGGTGGGCCGGGTACGCGACGTGGCCATCGACCATGACGGCGCGATCCTCTTCGTCACCGACGAGGGCGCTGCATCCCGCCTGATGCGGCTGGCCCGCTAAAATCGCCCAGACATGAAAAGGCCCCCGGCATGGCCGGGGGCCCCGTTCCCTTGACGCGGGAAACCCGTCAGCTGTGCCAGGTTTCCAGCTCGATCGTCGCCGAACAGGCGCTGCCGCTGTAGCTGCCGACCCAGACATCCAGCCGCCCGTTCAGCATGAACATGTTGGTCAGGTCCAGCCGCGGGTTCAGGTTGCCGTTGGAATCGTCATCCAGATACCACTGGCCATCGGGTGTCCGCACCAACAGCACGGTATCGCAAGATGCCTCGCCCTCGATCTCTAGCCGCCCGTATTCCTGCATGCCGGACAGGAAAAAGCTGAAATTCGGCTGGGCGTTGAAATAGCCGTTGCTCGACACCGGCAGGCCGCAGGCGGTCAACTGCTGGCTGCCGCTGGCGGTGGTGTAGTAATCCGTCGGGCTGTAGAGCGCCGATCCCGTCGTGGTCACCGGCACGCCCTGCATGCTGGGGTTCGGACAGCCACCCATGGTCATCCCGCCTTGCGGCATGGTGGAGGCCGTGCGGAAGGTGATCGTACCTTGGCAGGTCGAGGCGCCGAAACCGCCCACCCAGATGTCCACCTTGCCATTCAGCGTACTCCCGTCGACCACCAGCTGCGGCTGCAAACCGTTCGTGTCGTCGTTGAAATGCCACTGGCCGAAGGCGTCCCGCAGCAGCAGCGTCGGGTCGCAATCCGACGTGATGTCGGTGGTGAACTGGAACCCGTCCATCTGCGACATGTAGAGGGTGAAGCTCGGGGCCTCGGTTGCCGATCCCCAAGCCCCAAGCTCGGGGCAGGACGACAGGTCATGTGGCCCGCCGACGGTGGCCATATAGGCCTGCGGCTGCAACAGCTGCGCCCCGGCCAGCGTCAGCGAGGGGCCGACCATGTTGGGATTGGGGCAGATCGCGACCGGGACCGGAACAGGTGCGGGGACCGGCGCGGGGACCGGTGCCGGCATCGGCACGGGAACCGGTTGCGGCGCGGTCTGCGCGGGCTGCGGCGCCATGGGCGCAGGCGTACCCGGCAAGGGCGGCGGCATGACATTGGCAAGCGCCGCACCCGGCACGCTGCCGGTCGAGGGTGGGGCGACAGGCATGGCCGCATCGGCCTGCGCCAGCGTCAGGCTGGCCGCGCAATCGCCTCCGGCAAAGGTGCCGACCCAGACATCCACCTGCCCGTCCAGCGCCGCCCCTGCGGGGATCGTCAGGCGCGGATCGAGGTTGCCATTCGCATCATCGTTGAAATGCCACGCGCCATCGGCGCTGTTGACCAGCATGGCCGCATCACATTCGGAGGTGACGGCCAGCACCACGTCCTGCGGGAAGCCCCCTTCGACGACGAAAGAATAATCGGGCGCGCTGCGGAACTGACCAAAGCCGAGCATCCCCAGACCGCATTGATCCAGACGGTTCTCGCCCCCCGCGCTCAACGCGATGCTTGTCGGGACGGCCAATTGCCCCGCGCTGAGGTTGGTCGCGCCCTGCGACATGTTCATGGCAGGACAGGCCACCGCCGCGGTGGTCCCCGCCAACCCGCCCAAGAGAGTGAATACCAACAGACGCATCGGAAGTTCCTCCAGCTGATGCTTCGGCCCTCTTCATGCCGTGGGCCCTTTGCGCGACTGGCTTGAGCCTAGACCGCGCCGGTGCACGCCGGAATTGCGGAAACCCTGACCCTGCAGTCTGGCAAAGCTTACCCCCGCGCCTTGCATCGCGCCAGAAAAACCACGAACGGCACATTCGGACCGTGTGCCAAGGAAAAAGGGCGGCCCGAGAAAGGCCGCCCCATAGCGAATTTTGCACCATGTATGCCGCAGCGCCGGTCAGGCGCGCGGGATCATTCGTCTTCCAGCGCGTCGACGGCAGCTTTCAGATCGTCCTTGGTGATTTCCTTTTCCGTCACCTCGGCCAGTTCGACGATGAAATCGACGACCTTGTCCTCGAACAAGGGTGCGCGGATCTGCTGCTGCGCGGCCTGGTTGGACTGGATGAATTCGAAGAAGGCGCGCTCCTGACCCGGATACTGGCGAGCCTGCATCATGATCGCTTGCGTCATCTCCGCGTCCGAGACCTTGACCTCGTTCTTCTGGCCCAGTTCGGCGAGCAGGAGGCCCAGCTTCACGCGGCGCACCGCAAGCTTGGTGTGCTCCTCGGTCGGCGTGATCTCGGGGTGGTCATGGCCGTGCACGTCGGGGTTTTCCTCGTGCCACAGCTGGTGCGCGATCTGGCCCGCCTCGGCTTCGACCAACCGCGAGGGCAGGTCAAAGGTCACCAGCGTGTCCAGCTGGTCCAGCAGGCTGCGCTTGAGCACCTGGCGCGCGGCACCGGTGTATTCGGCGGCCATGCGCTCGGAGATCTGGCCCTTCAGGGCATCGAGGCTTTCGGCACCGTATTTCTTGGCCAGCTCGTCATCGACCTCGGCCGGAACGGGCTTTTTAACGTCCTTGACGGTCACGTCGAAGGTCACGGCCTTGCCTGCCAGATGCTCGGCACCGTATTCCTCGGGGAAGGTCACTTCGACCACCTTCTCCTCGTCCTTCTTCAGGCCGACAAGCTGCTCCTCGAAACCGGGAATGAACGACCCCGAACCCAGCACCAGCGGGTAATCCTCGGCCGCGCCGCCGTCGAAGGGCTCGCCATCCAGCTTGCCCAGGAAATCGATCACGACCTGATCGCCATCGGCGGCCTTGCCCTTCTTGGTCTCGAAATTCTGCGCATTCTCGGCAAGGTTTTTCAGCGCCTCGTCGATATCGGCATCCGACGGCTTGGCGACCAGCTTTTCCAGCTTCACGGCCTTGAAGTCGATCTCGGGGATCTCGGGCAGCTTTTCGTAGGACATGGAGACGACGATATCGTCGCCTTCCTTCCAGTCCTCGTTCACCATCTTGACGTCGGGCTGCATCGCCGGACGGTCGCCGCTGGCGGTCAGGTGGTCCTGCATCGCGCCGTCCACGGCTTCCTGCATCGCCTCGCCCAGCAGGCGGGGGCCGAACTGCTTGCGCAGAAGCGCCATCGGCACCTTGCCTTTGCGGAAGCCCTTCAGCGCCACTTCCGGCCGCGCTTCTTCCAGCTTTTCGGTCACGCGGGCATCAAGATCGGACCCGGTGATGGTGATCTGGTATTCGCGCTTGAGGCCCTCGGCCAAGGTCTCGGTGATCTGCATCGCATCCTCACGAAAGTCGGGGCCGGACCGGGCAGCGCTCTGCAACCCGGGACAACCCGATGGCGTCACGAAATTTGCGTCCTTCTAGGGTTGCGGGACGGGCACTGCAAGCCGAATCCCGGCCCTCCGCATGCCCTGCCCCGGCTCTGACGCAAATCTGCGGTTTTGCGACCGGGAAAACCGCCGATTTGCCTGCAAGCGCCCGGGTTACGCCGCGCGCTTCGGCCCGGCGCCCACTTCCAACCTACCCGGCCCCCAGCGGCTCAGGTCGTTTTCGGACACCGCCGCGCGCAGCCGCTCCATCCGGTGGCGCCGCTCCATCCCGTCCATCTCCAGCGCCTGCAGGATGCTGCGATCCATCGCCCGGTTGGAGAAGGGATTGACGATCAGCGCGTCGCTCAATTCCACGGCCGCGCCTGCGAATTCCGACAGGACCAGAACCCCCTCGCCGTCCACGCGCGAGGCGACGAATTCCTTGCACACAAGGTTCATCCCGTCCGCCAGCGGCGTGATCCACGCGACATCCGCCGCCCGGTAATAGGACACCAGTTCATCGAACGGGATCGCGCGGGAAATCAGCGCCACGGGCTGCCATTCCAAGGTGCCGAACCGCCCGTTGATCCGCCCCGCGATCTGTTCAATCTCGTTCTGGATATCCTCGTAGGACGACATGTTGCGGTTGGCCGACACCGACACATGCATGAGCCGCACCTTGCCGCGCAGCTCGGGATTGGCCTCCAGCACGCGCTCGAAGCTCTGCAATTGCTGCGCGCCGCCCTTGGTATAATCGGTGCGCCCGACCGACAGGATCAGCTTGGCCGGTCCCAGATCCTGCCAGATTTCCTTGACGCGGGCCTCGGTCTCGGGGCGGCGGGCGCGGGTCTCGATGAACTCCGTCGCCACACCCAGGGGGCAAATGCTCACGCCCGTCTCATGACCGTCATGGGTGATCGTCTCGCGCATCACCCGTTCGGTCAGGGCCGTGCCTTCGGTAAACCACTTGTCTGGCACGCGGATGGGCGGGCTGACCTCCACATCGAACAGGCTGCGCACCACCGAGACGAAATTCGCGGCATAGCGCGGAATGTGGAACCCCACGTCGTCACAGGCCAAGAGGCTTTCCACGATCTGCTTGCGCCACGGCAACACGTTGAACATGTCCGCCGAGGGAAAGGGCGTGTGATGGGTGAAGGCGATGCGCAGATCGGGCCGGATCGCGCGCAGGTAGCCGGGCACGAGCCACAGGTTGTAATCATGCACCCAAACGAGCGCGCCTTGCGCGGCTTCCTCGGCGGCGGCTTGGGCGAAAAGCTTGTTCACCTCCTGGAAATTCTCCCAGTCGACGGGATCGTAATTGTAGCGTTCCTTGAAGGAATGGAGGATCGGCCAGAATGCCTCTTTCGAGGAGACATGGTAGAATTCCCGCACTTGCCGCTCGGTCAGCGGCAAGCGCGAGACGGTGTAGCGCCCATGGGCATCATCGATCTCGACCCGCTGGTCGAACCCGGGGTTGTCTGGGTCCTCGGCCAGTTTCCACGCCACCCATGCGCCGTGGTTCACAGAGCCGAAAAATCCCTTCAACGTCGGAACGATCCCATTGGGGCTCTTGTTCTCACGAAAGACGGTCTTTCCGTTTTCCTCAACCTCTTCATAGGGTTGACGATGGTAGACGATCACCAGATCGGATGCCATGGACGCTACCCTCCCCTTACGCGAACAATTTGTGGTGCAAGATCGCCTCGGCGATGCCGGCAACCCCTTGCTGGCGGGCAGCATGGACATGAGGCAGCTCGGCCACCCGTTCCAGCAGCGCGGGTTCCGAATTGCCGACTGCAACGGCGGGCAGGCCCATCGCCAGCATCGACAGGTCGTTGAGCGTATCGCCCGCAACCAGAACCTTGCGGCTGTCCACGCCCAGATGGGTCAGCAGACGCAACAGCGACGGCCCCTTGCTCACATCCTTGGGCAACACATCGAAAAAGCGGTGGTCCGACACCAGCGCGTCCAGCCCAAGCCCCGCCACGATGTCGAGCGCGCGCGGCTCGAACTGGTCGGGGTCCATGTCATAGCTCACGCGAAACCGGAACCCGGTGGACTGCAGGCGCAGGCCGCCAACACCCTGCAGCGCGGCCTGAACACGCATGCCCGCGTTGTTCCAAGCCTTCTCGATCTCGCCCTCAAGTTCGGGGATCGGGTTGAGGAAATGGTCTTCGTCGACCGCGGCGATGGTGGTTCCCACGTCGCCCACGACGTAGTCGGGCTTGGGCACACGGCGCTTGCGCGTCAATTCGCGGACATAGCCCGGATCGCGCCCGGTAACAAAGATCAGGCCAACGCGCGCGCGCGTCCCCTCGATCCAGTCATAGAACTGCCGGCGCTCGTCTTCGGTGCCCCCGAGGAAGGTGCCGTCAAGGTCGGTGGCAAGGATGAAATCCTTGTCCGCAATGGATTTGGTCGGGAAGGTTTCGTGACGGGTCATGCGATCCTTTCTGCAAGTGTTGCGATATCCTTGTCGGTCGCGGGATGCGAAAACGACAGGTCCATGGCGCGGGGTTCCGCCTCGATGGGGCGTGCCCACAAGGCGGCAAAGGCTTCGCCCAGCGGGCGGCCTTCGTGCAGGATGGACCGGACCGTTTCGCAAATCGGCAGGTCCACCCCCAGTTTGCGCGCCAGATCCGTGACCGAGGTGGCATTGACCTCCCCCTCGACCACGACGGGCGCGCCGTCGAAACAGGCCGCGCGCGCCACGCCGCGGCCCAATTGCAGGCCAAGGGCCATGTTGCGCGATGTCGGGCTGGAACAGGTCAGCGTCAGATCGCCCACCCCGGACAGGCCGGTGACGGTCTCGCGCCGCCCACCCAACGCCTCGGCCAGTCGCTTCATCTCGTCCAATCCGCGCGTGATCAGCGCCGCGCGCGTGTTTTCCGCAAAGCCAGCGCCGGTCATCATCCCGCAGGCGATGGCGATCACGTTCTTCAACGCGCCGCCGATCTCGACGCCCACAAGGTCATCAGAGACATAGGCGCGGAAACTTTCCGTCGACAGCGACAGAGCCAACCGCACTGCCGGGCTTTCGGCGGGGTTCAGGCGGTCGGCATAAGTAAACGGAAACGCGACGGTCGCGGCGGTCGGATGGCCAAGCGCCGTCTCGACCGCAAAGGTCGGGCCCGACACGCATCCGACGGGGCGGCGGCCCAGTTCCTCCTCGGCCACCTGTGTCATCAAAAGGCCCGTTTCCGCCTCGATCCCCTTGGCGCAGACCGCAACAGGCATGCCCGGCGCGGCATGTTCGGCCACGGCGCGCGCGACCGACCGGACGGATCGCGACGGTACCACGATCAGCGCCACGTCAACCCCGGCCAGCGCGTCCGCCAAGGCGTGAACGCCGAACAAGCCCTCGGGCAGGTCGACATCGGGCAGGAAATCGGGGCTTTGTCTCGTGCGGTTGATCTGGTCGATGACCGCGCGATCCCGACCCCACAGCTGTGTGCGCACCCCTGCCCGCGCAAGCGTCGCCGCCAGCGCCGTGCCCCACGACCCCGCGCCGATGACGGCGGCGCTGCGATAGCGATTGGCATGGGACGGAAGCGGATCGCCGGACAGGGATTGATGTCGCATGGAACCTCCGGGGATCGGAACGGGACGGGACGGGCAAGCGGGTCCGGCAAGCCCGAAGGGTGCCGGGAGATATGTCGGTTACTGTCGCTGCATGTCGTAAATGTTATAGTTCCGAGCCGGAAAATCAATGCCGCAGGCGCAAAAACGCCTGAAAGCGACATCGGCTCCGCGCCGCGAAGCGCCAAAAACGACTCCAACTGCCGGGTATTTCAGCACATCGCCCGCGTTCTGTGCGCCGAAATGATGCAAAACCGACTATTTTTTGTCGTTTTTTGACATATCAGCCTGATCGGCTATTCTTCTGCAATGCAGCGCAACAAGACCAACAAGGAGACGACGCCATGACATCCCCCGTCCGCACCGCCATCTTCCCCGTCGCAGGTCTGGGAACCCGGTTTTTGCCGGCGACCAAGGCAACGCCGAAGGAGCTTTTGCCGGTGCTCGACACGCCCCTGATCCAATATGCGATCGACGAGGCGCAGGCGGCCGGGATCGAGCGGATGATCTTCGTCAGCCACCCGTCGAAATCCGCAATTGAGCGTCACGTGATGGATGATGCCCGCCTGCGCGCCGAGCTCAAGTCGCGGGGCAAGGCGGATCTCGCCGATGCACTGCGCGATGCCGCGCTCTGCCCGATCGAGGATGACGTGATCTTCACCATGCAGCCGCAGCCGCTTGGGCTTGGTCACGCGGTGCTATGCGCCCGCGATCATGTGCTGCCGGGCCCGGTGGCCGTGATCTTGCCCGATGACCTCATCCTCGGCACACCCTGCCTGCCCGAGATGGTGGCGGGTTATCGTGGTGGCCACATGGTCGCGACCATGCAGGTCGAGGCTGAGGATGTATCGAAATACGGCATCCTCTCGGTCAAAGGCCGCGACGGGGCGACGCTCCGTGCCGATGGCATGGTCGAGAAACCCGCGCCCGCCGATGCCCCCTCCCGCGATGCGGTGGTGGGGCGTTACATCCTCGACAGCGCGATCTTCGAAGCGCTCGAAACGCAAACCCCCGGCGCAGGCGGCGAGATCCAGTTGACCGATGCCATCGCGCGCGGCGCGGCCGATCTGGGCCTGTCCGGCTTCCGGTTCAGCGGGCAACGCTTCGATTGCGGCTCCAAGGCCGGGATGCTGCGCGCAACGCTTCACCTCGCGGCGCAAGACCCGGAATGCGCCGAGGTGCTGGATGAGGTGCGCGGCCTTGCCGCCCCGCCCCGCGCCGCCTGACCTCGGATCGGGCGGTCCGGTTCACGCCTCCGGGTTCAACCCCGGCCGCCCGATGCAATCATAGGCGACAAAGCCCGCGCGCTTGGCGTCTTGCACCGAATAGATGTTGCGCAGATCGGCAAGGCGCGGGGTCGCCATTTTCTTTGCGATCTTCTTCAGGTCCAGCGCCCGGAACTCGTTCCATTCGGTCAAGATGACGACCAAATCGGCATTCTGCGCCGCCTTGTAGGGATCATCGGCCCAGACGACACCGGGCAACAGCCCCTCGCCCTCGCGCCGCCCCTGCGGATCCACCACCCGCACCTTGGCTCCGCCCCCGACCAATGCGGGCACGATCGTCAGGCTCGGCGCATCGCGCATATCGTCGGTGTTGGGCTTGAACGTCACCCCCAGAACCGCGACCGTCTTGCCGTTGAAGGACCCCTCGCACAGGTCGCGCAGCTTCTCGATCATCCGGTGCTTCACCGCGTCATTCACGCGGATGACGGTTTCCACGATGCTCTGGGGCGCGGCGTGGTCCTGCCCGATCCGCGCCAGCGCGGTGGTGTCCTTGGGAAAGCACGACCCGCCATAACCCGGGCCCGCATGCAGAAATTTGTTCCCGATCCGGCCATCCAGCCCGATGCCCTTGGCCACTTCCTTTACGTCCGCGCCGACCTTTTCACACAGCGCCGCCACCTCGTTGATGAAGGTGATCTTGGTCGCCAGAAACGCATTGGCCGCGTATTTGATCATCTCGGCCGATTCCAGATCGGTCGTCACGATGGGAAATTCCCGCAGGAAAAGCGGGCGGTAGATCTCGGCCATCACCTCGGCCGCGCGCTCGGTCTGCACGCCCACGACCACGCGGTCGGGCTTCATGAAATCGTCGATCGCCGCGCCCTCGCGCAGAAATTCGGGGTTCGAGGCCACGTCGAATTCCGCGCCGGGATTGGCCTTGGCCACCACCTGCTTGACCTTGCGGTTGGTGCCCACGGGGACAGTCGATTTCGTCACGATCACGGCATAACCCGTCAGCGCGCGGGCCACATCCTCGGCCGCGGCCATGACGTAACTCAGATCCGCATGCCCATCGCCCCGCCGCGTTGGGGTGCCGACCGCGATGAAGATCGCCTCCGCCCCATCCACGGCCGCCGCAAGATCGGTGGTGAAAGACAGCCGCCCAGCCTCCACATTGCGCGCCATCAGCGCATCGAGCCCCGGCTCGTAGATCGGAACCTGCCCGGCGTTCAGCATCTCGATCTTGCGGGGATCCTTGTCGACGCAGATCACGTCATGCCCGAAATCCGAAAAACACACCCCCGACACAAGGCCCACATAGCCCGTCCCGATCATCGTGATACGCATGAAAATCGCCCCTCGGTCACCGTCGTTTGCCGACGGGTGTCCCCGAAAACGCCCCCCCGTTCAAGGCCAGAAGGACGCGGCATACGGCAAGCCGCTGCCCGGCTCCGACCTCTAGGATTGCGCTGGATGCCATGGTGCCCCCAGACGGACTTGAACCGCCGACCCTCTGATTACAAATCAGATGCTCTACCAGCTGAGCTATAGGGGCACGTCCGCTGCCATACGCCATGCCCCTGCGTCGCGCAAGATCGGGCGGATTTGCACCTCCCCCGGCCCCGGTATACGTTCGCCCCGAAAAACCGTAGCGGGACAGGGTCGTTCACCACATGCAGGTTGTCTTTCATCTCGGGGCTCCCTGCACCGACGGCGGTCTCCTGCTGCACTCGCTCGGCAAGAACCGCGCGCGGCTGGCCGAAAACGGGATCTTGGCGCCGTCCCAACCGCGCTACCGCCCGCTCCTGCGCGACACGGTACGCGCGCTCAAGGGAAGGCTCGCCAATCCAGATATCGAGGATGCGCTGCTCGACGCCATCATCGAAGACCGCGAGGTCGACCGCCTGATCCTGTCCGATGCGCAGCTCGTCTCGATCCACCGCCTCGTACTCGTCGGCCCGCAGATCTGGCCGATGATCGAACGCCAAGTGGCCGCGCTGCGCAATCTCTTTCCCTCCGCCAAACCCGAGATCTTCCTCGGCATGCGCGATCCGGCCACGCTGATCCCGGCGCTGTTCGCCTCCTCGAAATTCACCGATTTCAGCGAGTTTTCCCAGAACATGCAGCCCCATGCCGCGACATGGTCGGAAATGCTGCGCCGCCTGCGCATGGCCCATCCCGACATTCCCGTGACGGTCTGGTGCAACGAGGATACGCCGCTCTTGTGGGGTCAGATCCTGCGCGAGATCACGGACACCACCTTCGACTACCCGATGAAGGGCGTGGACGACCTGATCGAAACGATCATGGAGCCGACGGGCTTCAAACGCCTGCAACGCTATCTCGCCGACAATCCCCCGCAATCAGAGATCCAGCGCCGCCGTATCGTCGGGGCTTTTCTCGACCGCTATGCGGTCGACACCGCCATCGAGGAAGAATTGGACCTGCCCGGCTGGACGCCCGACCTGATCGAGACGCTCAGCCTCGCCTACGAGGACGACATGGTCGAGGTCGCGCGCATTCCCGGCGTGACCCTGCTTGCGCCATGAGGGCCTGTGGGCCGGATGTCTGCGCAACCGGCCCGCTCACGGCATGCCGCCTTCGGGTTTCCGGGCGGGCCTTCATGCTCTCGCTCATGGCCGTTCCGGCGATGCATCGCCTTCCGCCGTCCCTCGCCCGCGCGCCCCGGCCAATCTCGTCGCGAGTCTAGACCTCGACCCTTGGCAGCATCACGGCTTCAGTCGCTGGCTCGTGCTGTCGGGCGGCGCAAAGATCGACCTGTGCGGCCTGACGCGCCGTGGCTCAGCGCATCCCCAGCGCTTCCTTGTACATCTCGAGGATCGCTTCCTCCTCGGCGATGTCGTCGGGCTGACGCTTCCGGAGTGCGATCACCTTGCGCATGACCTTGGTGTCATAGCCGCGCCCCTTGGCCTCGGCCATCACCTCTTTCTGCGCATCGGCGATGTCCTTTTTCTCCGCCTCCAGCCGCTCGTAGCGCTCGATGAACTGACGCAATTCATCGGCGGTCACGTTGTAGCTGTCGGGGCGGTCGGCGGTCGGGGCTTGTGTCATGTCCATCGGATCTCTCGCGCTCTCGCAATCGGGGAAAACTCGGACCACGGGTCTAGCCGCCACTGCGCCGCGCCACAAGCCTTGCCAGCGGCGAAGTGCTGGCCTAGGTCAAATATCGCGTCACTGCAAAAGGATCGCCGATGCCCTTGCTCGTCTATGCCGGAACCGCGATCGCCCTCGCTGGTCTTTTGACACTGGGCTGGTGCATCTGGGCCGCCGTCGCGGCCAAGCGCGCGGGCCTGCCCGATGCCGATCTGCGGGCGCGGCTGCAACGGATCGTGACGATCAACATGGGCGCGCTTTTGATCTCGGTGATCGGGCTGATGTCGGTCGTGATGGGCATCTTCCTGTCCTGAGGGCTTGCGCAAGCCTGCCCTTTCGCGTCTAGCCTCGCGGCATGAGCGCCATCGACACCCTCCCCCCCCTGCGCGAGGTCATCGCCACCCACGGCCTGACCGCGAAAAAGGCGCTGGGGCAGAATTTCCTGCTCGACCTGAACCTGACCGCACGCATCGCGCGGGCGGCGGGCGATCTGACCGGCTGCGACGTGCTCGAGGTCGGGCCCGGCCCCGGCGGCCTCACCCGCGGGCTTCTGGCCGAGGGGGCGCGCCGCGTCGTCGCCATCGAAAAGGATGCCCGCTGCCTGCCCGCCTTGGCCCAGATCGCCGAGGCCTATCCCGGCCGTCTCGAGGTGCTGAACGCCGACGCCCTCGCGCTTGACTGGACGGCCCATCTCGCCCCGCCGATCAAGGTCGTGGCAAACCTGCCCTACAATGTCGGAACCGAATTGCTGGTGCGCTGGCTGACCCCGCCCAGTTGGCCACCGCTCTGGCAATCGCTCACCCTGATGTTCCAGCGCGAGGTGGCCGAACGGATCGTGGCCCCGCCCGGCTCCAAGGCTTACGGCCGCCTGGCCATCCTCGCCCAATGGCGGGCCGAGGCGCGCATCGCCCTGACCCTGCCGCCCGAGGCGTTCACGCCTGCGCCCAAGGTGCGCTCGGCTGTTGTGCATCTGACGGCTCTTCCCGCGCCGCGCTTTCCCGCCGATCCCGCCGTTCTGGAACGCGTCGTGGCCAAGGCGTTCAACCAGCGCCGCAAGATGCTGCGCGCCGCCCTCAAGGGTCTTGCGCCCGATATCGAGGATCGGATTTTGGCGGCGGGCCTCTCGCCCACCGAACGTGCCGAACAGGTTCCGATCGAAGGGTTCTGCGCGCTGGCCCGCGCCGTTGCGGCCTGAGGGCTTGGAGCAGGGCAAGACCAACGGCGCTTCGGGCAGACGCGATCCGTCATTGGCCCGTCAGATGGCCTTCGCGGCTCCCGGATGCGCCCCGCCCCGGGTCAGATCAGCTCCGGCAACGCCAGCGCGTCTTGCACACGAACATGGCGACCCGTCTTTCAAATGAAAAGGCGCGGCGCCCTACGGCTGCCGCGCCCGTCATGTCTTGTCGCCGCTCTGCGTTATTCAGCGGCTTCCTGCGGCGTGTCGGGCGGGGTCTCCCCGCCGCCACCGGCCTGCCCGCCATCCTCGGCCTTGCGCGGACGGCGCGTGCGGCTGCGCTTGGGCTTGGGGGCGCTTTCGGGCGTTTCAACCAGCCCGCTGTCGCCCTCGCCCTCGGCGTCGATCACCGCGTCAAACCCGCCGCGCTCGGGACGCGGGGCGCGCGGTTCGCGGACCTCCTGCTGCTCCTGCCGACGCTGTTCGCGGGACTCGCGCTGTTCGCGCGGTTCACGCGGCTCGCGCTGCTCCCGGGGCTCCTGCTGGCGCGACTCGTGTTGGCGGTTCTCCTGCCCGTTGCCCTCGTCGCGGGGTGCGCCGTCGCGGTCATCGCCGCCTTCGCCCCGGTCACGCCCACCGCCGCCCTGCTGGGGCTGCTGGTTTTGCTGCCGTGCATCCTGCTCGCGCTGCGCCTCGGCAAGCATGCGCAGGTAATGTTCCGCGTGCTGCTGAAAATTCTCCGCCGCGACGCGGTCATTGGACAGCTGCGCGTCCCGCGCAAGCTGGTTGTACTTGTCGATGATCTGCTGCGGGGTGCCGCGCACCTTGCCTTCCGGCCCGGACGAATCGAACACGCGGTTGACGATATTGCCGACCGAGCGATTGCGGTTCCCCTTGGACCGCGAACGGTTCTTCGATGATCTCATGTGTAAAATACGGTTCCAGTTGTCCTGGGTTGGCAGCATCCGCACGACCAGCGCGAGAACGCTTTAAACCCGTACCGGCACTCGGGTGTCACGGCACGGAATGTGAGGCAGAACCGCGGGGGATGGTCCTTCGACGATCCCGCTCGCTGACCCCGAGTAAGCACGGGACGCGCCGCAAGACAAGCGCAATATACGCCCAAGTCCGCGAAAACCGCGGAAATGCGCGCAACCTGCGCCTCTTCAGCCGCAGTCCGTGGCAGCGGGCACCCGCCCCGACACGACCCGCGCCTTGCCCGCCATGTCCAGATGGACCTCCACCGCCTGCAACCCCGCCGCCGTGAAAAGCGCCGCCACCGCCTCTCCCTGCGCCGCACCGATCTCGACAAGGACCCGTCCACCGGGCCGCGCATGCGCGCCCACACCCCCAAGGATCGCGCGATAGGCCGACAGCTCATCGCCCCCAGGAGTCAGCGCCGCGCGCGGCTCCCATTGCGTGATCTCGGGCTGAAGCGCCTCGTACTCCGCCGCGCTGACATAGGGCGGGTTGGACACGATCAGGTCAAACTCCCCCGTCACGCCCTGCCACCAATCGCCCCGCTCAAAGGCCAGCCGCCCGGCCACGCCATGCCGCGCCGCATTGGCCGCCGCCACCTGCAGCGCCCCTTCCGAAACATCGACCGCCACACCCTCGGCCCCTGTCCGCTCGGCCAAGAGCGTGACAGCGATCGCCCCGCTTCCCGTGCCCAAATCGATCACCCGCCCGAAGGGCTCGGCCAGCGCCAGCTCCACCAACGTCTCCGTATCGGGTCGCGGCACCAGCGTGTCCCGCGTCACCGCGAAACTCCGCCCGAAAAACTCCCATTCCCCCAGGATCAGCGCCAGCGGCTCGCGCGCCAGCCGCCGCGCCAGCATCGCCTCCAGCAGCTTCAGGACAGCCGGATCCAGCATATCGTCGCGCGCTACTGCAACCCGCGCGGGCGACCAACCGCTCGCAGCCCGCAGCATAAGCCGCGCCTCGCGCGCCGCCTCGCGTCCGGCCATCGGCTCCAAAACCGCACCCGTTCGCTGCAGCCACGCCCCGGCCTTCATCCCCTGACCCCCACGGCCTTCATCTTTCCCCAAATACGGCCGCCGGAGGCAGACAAGACCGCCCCGCGCAAAAGACGCCCGTCAAAGACACCCTCAGCCATCCATCTCGGCCAAAAGCCGCGCCTGCGCCTCGGCGGTGAGCGCGTCGATCACCTCGTCCAGATCGCCGCCGACGATCTGCTCCAGCCGGTAAAGCGTCAGGTTGATCCGGTGATCCGTCATCCGGCCTTGCGGGAAATTGTAGGTCCGGATCCGCTCCGACCGGTCGCCCGTGCCGACCTGCGCGCGGCGGTCGGCGGCCTCTGCCTCCGCGACGCGGCGGCGTTCCATGTCATAGAGCCGCGCCCGCAGCACGCCCATGGCGATCTCGCGGTTGCGATGCTGCGATTTCTCCGAGCTTGTCACCACGATCCCGGTGGGCAGATGGGTGATGCGCACCGCCGAATCCGTCGTGTTCACATGTTGCCCGCCCGCGCCCGAGGACCGCATCGTGTCGATCCGGATATCGCCCGCCGGAATGTCGATCTCGACCGCTTCCGCCTCTGGCAGAACCGCGACCGTCGCGGCCGATGTATGGATGCGTCCGCCCGACTCCGTTTCTGGCACACGCTGCACCCTATGCACGCCGCTTTCGTATTTCAGCCGGGCGAAAACCCCCTCGCCCTCGATCCGCGCGGTGACTTCGCGGATACCGCCAAGATCGGTTTCCTGCAGATCCACGATCTCCATCCGCCAGCCCTTGGCCTCGGCATAGCGCGTGTACATCCTGAGGAGATCGGCCGCGAACAGCGCCGCTTCCTCACCCCCCGTACCGGGCCGGATCTCGATCATCGCGGGCCGCGCATCGGCGGCGTCCTTGGGCAAAAGCGCCAGCTGCAGGGCCTTTTCCGCCTCGGGAAGCGCTGCGCGCAGACGCGGCAATTCCTCTTCGGCCAAGGTGCGCATCTCGGGGTCGGCGCGCATCGCCTCGGCCTCCGCGATATCGGCCCTCAGCCTGTCCCATGCCGCGATCTGCATCACGACCGGCTTCAACTCGGAATATTCCCGGCTGATCGACGCGATTTCCTCGGCCGCGGGCCCGGCATTCAGCCGCGCCTCGAGAAACTCGAACCGGTCTGTGATCTGGCGCAGGCGATCCTCGGGTATCATGGGCGCGATGTGACGGGCGGGCGCGTCGGGGTCAAGCCCCGCCCGTATCCCGCACCGCCGCGATCCAGCGCGCCACCCGCGCCGCGTTCACGCCCATGTCCGAATAGCCGAAACGTGACCGGGAATAGATCTCTATCCGCGTGCCTTGGGCCAGCGGAACCAACCTGATCGAAACTGCATCCGGAAATCCCATGACCCGTGTGCGCGCCACATAGGTCATCCGCCCCTCCGCCAGATCGCCCGCGATCATGTCCGCGCCCTCGGCGGTGGCGACCGCATCGATCCGCATCGCCAACACATCGGGCGCCATGTCGAACACGGGCGCCGCATCCCCCACCAGCAAGGCATAATTCGGGCTTTGCAGCGGCGTCACGCCCGACGGGTCCACATCCCAGACGTCGGGGGCCATGGCGACGCTGCGGAAATAGACCGCCGCGCCGATGACGGCGGCAAGGATCAGGACAACAAGGATCAAAAGGATACGCATGACAACCACCTCGGCCCTTCCCGCCCCGCCGTCAAGCCCCCAGCGCCTCGGCTGCGGCCCTTGCGATCACGCGCTCCTCATCCGTCGGCATGACGAGGATCGGCACCCGCCCCGCATGGATCGTGGCGGCATGGACCGCGTTCCGCTCCGCATCCACGGCAAGGCCCAGGAACCCCAGCCGCTCCAACGCCCGCGCCCGGATCGGGGCCGCGTTCTCCCCGATGCCGCCGGTAAAGACCAGCGCGTCGATCCCACCCAGCGCCGCCGCAAGCCCCCCGATCTCGCGCGCCAGCCGAAAGGTGAAATAGGCGATGGCCTCCTCGGCCCCCGCGCTGTCCGAGGCCAGCAGCACCCGCATGTCATGGCTCAGCCCCGACAAACCCTTCAGCCCGCTTTCGGAATACAGCAGGTCGGTGATCTGGGCGGCACTCATCCCCTGTTCCATCAGAAACAGCACCACACCCGGGTCGAGCTGCCCCACCCGCGTGCCCATCGGCATCCCGTCCAGCGCCGAAAATCCCATGGTCGAGGCGATGGATCGCCTCCCCTCCAGCGCGCAAAGCGACGCCCCGTTGCCCAGATGCGCCACAATCACCCGCCCGCGCGCCAGAACCGGGTGATCGCGCCTGAGCCGCCCTACGATGTAATCGTAGCTCAACCCGTGGAACCCGTAGCGCCGCACGCCTGCCTCGTAGAACCGGCGCGGCAGCGCGAAGGTGTCGTTGACGAAAGGATGGCCGCGGTGAAAGGCCGTGTCGAAGGCCGCGACCTGAACGGCTTGGGGAAATTGCACCGCCGCCGCGCGCACGCCCGCAAGGTTGTGGGGCTGGTGCAGCGGCGCAAGCGGCGACAGGGTCTCCAGATAGGTCACCAGCTCAGGCGTCAGGACGCGCGGCCCGTCGATCTCCGGCCCGCCATGCACGATCCTGTGGCCAACCGCCGCGATCTCGCGCCCTTCCCCAAGGGGCAGCAGCGCCGCGACCAGCCGCCCCAAGGCGCCCGCGTGATCCGCGGCACCGATATCCGCCTCCTCCCGCAGCGCGCCGCCCGCAACGATCCGCATCCGCGCATCCTCGCCCAGCGCTTCGACCTGCCCACGCGCAAGTTCGCGCGGCTCGGGGCCCGCCTCGTAGAGCGCGACCTTGATCGAGCTCGACCCCGCATTCAGCGTCAGGATCAGGCGCATCCGTGCGCCTCCGCGCACAGCACCGCCACCGCACAAGACGCCAGCCGCGCCCTGTCGTCATCGGCCCGGCTCGTCAGGATCACCGGCACCTGCGCCCCCATCACGATGCCCGCCGCCTCCGCATGGGCCAAAAAGGTCAGCTCCTTGGCGATCATGTTGCCCGCCTCGAGGTTCGGCACGACAAGGATATCGGCCCGCCCCGCCACCAGCCCGGTCAGCCCCTTGGTCCGCGCCGCCCCCGGATCGACGGCATTGTCCATGGCCAGCGGCCCATCGACCAGCCCGCCCGTGATCTGCCCCCGCTCGGCCATCTTCGACAGGATCGCGGCATCCAGCGTCGAGGGGATCGAGGGCGTGACCGTTTCGACCGCCGACAGGATGCCGACCTTGGGCTGCGTCACGCCCAGCGCGCGGGCAAGATCGATGGCGTTCTGCACGATCGACACCTTGCACTCGAGGTCCGGCGCGATGTTGATCGCGGCATCGGTGACGAACAGCAGGTGATCGAGCCCCGGCACATCCATCACATACACATGGCTGACACGCCGGTTCGTCCTCAGCCCTCCCTCCTTCTTGAGGATGGCATGCAGGATCTGGTCGCTGTGCAGATGCCCTTTCATCAGGGCGCGCCCCCGTCCCTCGTGGATCATCGCCACCGCGCGCAGCGCCGCCGCGCGGTGATCGGGGATGTCGACGATCTCGATCCCCGTCACATCGGCCCCAGCCTCCTCGGCCGCCGCCGCGATCTTCGCGGGCGCTCCGACGAACACCGGATCGATCAGCCCTTGATCGCGCGCCATCACCGCGCCCCGCACGGCCTCCGGGCTTTCAGGGCTGACGACGATCGTGTGCAAGGGTGGCAACGCCGCCGCCCGCGCCAAGAGCGCGTCGAAATGCCGATGCATCTGCACCGTCAACCCCGGCACCTCCACCCCGTCAAAGCGCCGCGCGGCATCGGGCGCGCGCACCAGCACCTCCCCCTCCACGATCCGCCCGCCCGGCCCATCCACCCAGACGGCCATCCGCACCACCCGGTCGGGCAGCTTTTCCACCACCCGCACCCCCGCGCGGAGCGTCTCACCCGCATGGGCCCGACCGACGAAGCGCAGATCCTGCGCCAGATACAGCGTCCCCGGCCCCGGCAAAAAGTTGCCCAACACCCCCGAGATCAGCGCCGCCACCCAGGCCGAGGGCGCGACCGCCTCCGCCCGCCCGTCACCATCGCCATCGAGATCGGGCAGATGCATCGGGTTCAGATTGCCGCTCGCATGGGCAAAGACGTACAGATCCTCGGCCCGGCACAGGCGGCTCACCTCGGCCTCCTGCCCGATCCGCAGCGCATCATGGGGGGTGCTTGTCAGGCTGGTCATCTCGCTCCTTCCGCATCGCGCAGCGATCCGGGCCGTGCCGGACTGCCCCAACCCTAGCCGCCGCGCATCACAGCACCTTGATCTGGGTCACGTCCACCCCCGATGCTTGCGCCACGGGAAACACCTTTACTTTCAGGCGCGGATCAGGCACTGTCCCCGCGCTATCTCTACTCTATCGACCCCTGTCTTTCGCCCCTTCGGCAAAGCTTGTGCTCTCGATCTTGCATGGGTGACGCCGAAGCTGCCGCATGTCGCGGGCAGCGATACATGACAGGAGACACGGATATGGCCACCGGCACCGTGAAATGGTTCAACACCACCAAGGGCTACGGCTTCATCGCCCCCGATGGCGGTTCCAAGGACGTTTTCGTCCACATCTCGGGCGTCGAGCGTTCGGGCCTCACCGGCCTCGCCGACAACCAGAAGGTCAAGTTCGACCTCGAAAAGGGCCGTGACGGCCGCGAAAGCGCCGTGAACATCGAACTGATGTAATCGGTCTTCCGTAACGGAATTTGGAAAGGGCGCGCCTGTCAAAGGCGCGCCCTTTTCGCATCCTTGGTCGGGGCAAGGGCGCAACACTGTCCCACCCGCCATGCCGGCCACGGGCCCGTAGGCTTCCGAACCGGGGCGAATTCGGCTATCCTGATAAAGAACTGGCACCGCGGACGGCCCAAGCGCTCCACCGCGGGTAACGATCGAGATCGAGTGGCTTACATGGATTGCGACCCGGACATCGTCGCCGAATTGCACGGCGTCCGCATCCCCGCCGCTCCGCATCTGGCGCCGCGCACCATCGCTTCGATCCGCAGCGGCCTGTACGAACGCCCCGAGATCGAGGGGATTCTCGTCAACCTGCGCCCCGGCGACCGCGTGGTCGAACTTGGCTCGGGCGCGGGCATCGTCAGTTCGATCATCGCGCGCAATTTCGACGAGGTGCAGGTCCGCACCTTCGAAGGCAATCCCAACCTCATCGACCACATTCGCAAGATGCACGCGGTCAACGGCCTCTCGGATCGGGTCGAAGTGCGCAATGCCCTCGTGATGGCCGCGCCCGACCCCGACCCCTTCACGCTCTTTTCCGTCAGTTCCAGCTATCTCGGCTCGCGCATCGCGGAACCCGGCACGGACACGCACGACGACGATCGCATCTTCCGGGTCGAAAACCTGCCCTATGCCGACCTGCGCGAAAGCTTTCCCCACAACGTCCTCGTCATGGACATCGAAGGGGCCGAGCTTGATTTTCTCGCGGCGGCCGATCTGTCGGGCATCGACTTCCTGATCGTCGAACTGCACCCGACCGTCTACGGGGCGGACAAGGCCGCTGAATGCATCCGCCATATCGAGGCGGCGGGCCTCGTGCTCGACCCGGCCTCCTCCGACCTTCAGGTCAAGGCGTTCAAGACACCGGCGCGGATGCGGCTCGGCATCGACCGCAGCCGCGTCGCATGGCGCGACATCCCCGACCGCCTCGCCTTCGATCCCGACAGCGAATTGGCCGGGGCGATCGAGTGGTTCGACGCCGCCGTCATGGTCAAAAGCCCGGGCTTCGC
Source organism: Roseicyclus marinus (assembly GCF_030163795.1). Classification (GTDB taxonomy): domain Bacteria; phylum Pseudomonadota; class Alphaproteobacteria; order Rhodobacterales; family Rhodobacteraceae; genus Roseicyclus; species Roseicyclus marinus. Next base: position 94,050 of record NZ_JASJOF010000010.1, read on the forward strand.
CCCCGAACCCGTCATGGCGAGCGTCTTCGACGCCGATCAGCGCGAAATACCGGGCGCGATCGCATGGCATGACGCCACCACCCGCGCCACCCAAAGCCGCCACCATCCAAGGCCCAAACGCATCACCGACATCGGCGGCACATGGCTCTTCGGCGGCGCGCTCGACCCCGAGGCGCCCATGGCGCTGCAACAGCTCTTGGCGCGGCTCTGGGCCCTGCCGCACCTGACCGGACCAGCGCCGCGCGGCATCGTGGTCTTCCCCCACGGCCCTGCCGCACCCGAAGTCTATGCCGCCTTTCTCGACGCCAACCTGTCCCTCTGGGCACCGGGGCTCGAGCCGCTGGTGCTTGGCGGTCCCAGCCGGTTCGAAACCCTGATCGTGCCGCCGCAAGGCGTCGCATCGGGCCGCTTGCGCCACGGCACGGCCGATTTCCGCGCCTTCGTGCGTGCCCGCGCGACGGGCACAACTGCACCCGGCACCGGTGCGCCGATCCTTCTTCACGACACGCGCCTCGGCAGGCTGGACGACACGCTCCTCCAGACGCTGACCGGGACGGGCTACACGCTCCACGATCTGGCCCTGACCCCGATCCCCGAGGCGATCACGCGGATCACCGGGGCCTCGACGATCCTCGTCGCGGGCAGCAGCGCCGAGGATCTGGTGCTTTATACCGCGCCCGATGAAACGCCGGTCGCCAGTCTGATCGCGGCAAAACCCGACGGGCAGAAAGATTTCGAAACCCTCGCCCGGCTCTACGGCCTTGCCGCCGCCCATGCGATCCCCCTGCCCGAACTTGCCGGCCCACGCAGCGCCGCAGCGCTCGACAGCTTCACGCTGCATCTGGCCGTGCAGGGGCTTTTGTGATGCAGGCGCGCCCCATCTTCGACCCCGCGCGATCCCGGGCCGACAGCATCACGACCCTCCACGCGCCGCTGATCTGGCCCGTGACCTACCACCCCAAGAACCACAGCCCCCGACCCGGCGGCGTGATCGCGGCGGATGGAAGCTATCTCGACCTGTCGCATTGCCATTACACCACCGCCAAACGCTGGACCCTGCCCTGCGCGCCCGACCCCGAGGTGCCGGTGACCGACCTGCCGGGCACATGGCTTTACGGCGGCGTCCTCGACCCGGCCTTCGGCCATTGCATCATCGAAAGCCTGTCGCGGCTCTGGGTGCTGGACCATCTCGACAGCCCGCCTGATGGCATCGTTTTCCTGCCTGCCGTGCATCGGACCTTCTACCAACGTCCCAAACGCTATCTGGCCGCGACCGCCGCCGTTTTTGACAGCCTCGACGGCCTGCCCGCCCGCCGCGCCTGCCCCACGCAACCCGTCCGGCCCGAACGCCTGATCATGGGCGCGCAAGGCATGGGCGGCGGCGATTTCAGCGCCGGATCGCCGGAATTCCGCGCCTTCATGCAGCGACATTTCCTGCCCGATGTGGCCCCTTCGGGCGGCGAAAATCTTTATGTCTCGCGCGCGCGGCTGTCGGTCATGGGCAACATCATGTTCGAGGACAGGATCGAGGCGCTCTTCGCCGCCAATGGCTACGAAATCTTCTATCCCGAGGAACACAGCCTTGCCGAGCAGACCGCCCGATACCGTGCCGCACGCCGCATCGTGACGGTCGAAGGGTCGGCGCTCCATGTCATCGCCTATGCGCTCGGCCCCGACCGGCCGGTCGAGATCGGGATCATCCCGCGCCGCACAACGGACAATACGGCATCCTTCGAGGCGCAATTGCGCTGGCAAAGCGCGGCACAGGTCCATGTCACCGGCGCGCTGACGCGGCTCTACCATCCGGGCCGCATCTACGGCGAACAATCCAACGTCCGCGCCCTGCATGATCTGCGGCAACTGGCGGACCAGCTCGCGTCGACCGGCCTGATCGAAGACGCATCCGCAATCGAAAATCCGACCGAAGCCGAGATAGACGCCGCCCTCGCCGCCCTGCCCAAACAAATGGTGCGGATGGAGGTCTGACGGCACGCCCGTCAGTGGTTGTCGCGCGGCAGGTCCTTGGCAATCCGCTGATAGGCGGTGGCCAGTTCAAGGCATCCGCCCTGCGCCAACTGCCCGACATGGGTCCGGTAGATTTCCTGCCAGGGCGTCTGGTGGACGATCTCTGGCGGGGTCCAGCCCGCGCGCCGCGCCTCCCATTCCTCTGGCGCGACCATCGAGTCGAGCCGCCCAGTGTTCAGGTCCAGCCGCACCGGATCGCCCGTCTGGATCAGGGCAAGGCCGCCGCCCACCACCGCTTCGGGCGATGCGTTCAGGATCGAGGGGCTTTCCGATGTCCCCGATTGCCGCCCGTCGCCCACCGTCGGCAGATGCCGGATGCCCGCGCGGATCAGGTGATCGGGCGGTTGCATGTTCACCACCTCCGCCGAACCGGGATAGCCGACACAGCCCACGTTCCGGATGAACAAAATTGAGGTTTCGTTAATACCTAACCCCGGATCGTTAATCCTTTGGTGATAATCCTCGGGCCCTTCAAAAACCACGGCGCGCCCTTCGAAGACTCCATCCTTCAGGAAACGTTCCCGGAAATCGGCCGAGATCACGCTCGTCTTCATCAACGCGCTGTCGAACAGGTTCCCGCTCAGGACCGCAAAGCCCGCCTTTTCCCTAAGCGGTTGATCGCATGGGCGAATAACATCCTGATCGACGCTCCTCGCACCGCCCAGTGCCTCAGCCAGCGGCACGCCGCTCGCGGTCATCACACCGCCGTCGAGATGTCCCGCCGCCAGCAATTCCCCCATCACCGCGGGAACACCGCCCGCGCGAAAGAAACTCTCGCCCAGATACGCGCCCGCAGGCTGCATGTTGACCAGCAAGGGCAAATCCAACCCGTGATCCTGCCAATCGCGCACATCCAGTTCCACGCCCGCATGACGGGCGATGGCGGCCAGATGCGGCGGCGCGTTCGTGGAGCCGCCGATGGCCGTGTTCACCTTGATTGCATTGAGAAAAGCAGCCCGGGTCAGGATATCGGACGGCTTCAGATCATCCTCCACCATCGCCACGATCCGCCGCCCGGTCAGATAGGCCATCTCCATCCGCTCGCGGAACGGCGCAGGGATCGCAGCCGCGCCCGGCAACGTCATGCCAAGCGCCTCGGCCAGCGCGTTCATCGTGCTCGCCGTGCCCATCGTGTTGCAATGCCCCAGCGACGGCGACGAGGCGCAGGCGCGCGCCATGAATTCCTCGTAATCGATCTTGCCCTCGGCCAGCAGCCGGCGGCTTTCCCAGATGATCGTGCCCGATCCCGCGCGCTTGCCCTGCCACCAGCCATCCAGCATCGGCCCGCCGTTCAACGCGATGGCGGGCAGATCGACCGTCGCCGCCCCCATCAGCATCGCGGGCGTGGTCTTGTCGCAGCCCGTGGTCAGAACCACGCCGTCGATCGGATAGCCGTGCAACACTTCGACAAGGCTCAGATATTGCAGGTTTCTATCCAACGCCGCCGTTGGCCGCTTGCCGGTCTCCTGGATCGGATGAACCGGGAATTCCATCGGAATGCCGCCTGCGTCGCGGATGCCTGCCTTGATCCGGTCCATCAGGAACACATGGATCTTGTTGCACGGCACAAGGTCGCTGCCCGTCTGGGCGATGCCGATGATCGGCTTTTCCGCCTGCAATTCGCCTTGGGTGAAAGCCTGGTTCTGGTAGCGCTCCAGATAGAGCGCGGTCATGCCCGGATTGTTGGGATTGTCGAACCATTCCTGGCTGCGGTAGCGGCGGTTGGCGCGGGTGTCGGACATGACTTGTTCCACATTTTGAAACCAAAGGCCGCATAGTGAAACGACCTGCGCCAGTGGTAGCGGAGGAAGCGGCCATGCCACAAGCCCCCGACACGATCCACTAAGCGTCCTAGATCAAGGGCAGCGCCCGGCGCACCAGATCGTCCATCTCCTGCGCGTGGTCCGCTGCCTGCGCCTTGAGATCCGCGCGCATCTCGGGCGCCCAGTAATCCTTCAGATGGGCCGCGACCTTCTCCACCTGATCCGAACCGGGCTGGCTGCGAAAAAACGTGGCGATCTGGTTGGCCATGCGGATCAGCTTGTCATGCGACATCGGACTGGTCCTCCCGGATGCGGTGGGGATGCGTGAAGACCTGCAACCGCCCCTCGCGCCCGAAGGCCGCAACGCTCACGCCCGCCGCCTCGGCGCTGCGCAGGGCCTGCGCGGTGGGCGCAGAGACTGCGATCAGCAACGGATTGCCGAACATGGCCGTCTTCTGCACCATCTCCACCGAGACGCGGCTGGTGATCACGACGGCGCCGCAGGCGGGGTCGATCTCCGCCCGCAGCGCCGCCCCGATCAGCTTGTCGAGCGCATTATGACGCCCGACATCCTCCCGGGCCATAACGATACCCTGACCAGGCAGGAAAAATCCAGCCGCATGAACGGCATGCGTCTGGTCGTGCAAGGGCTGATGGGCGCGCAGCGCCTCGGCGGCGCCCGAAGCCTCGGCCAGCCCGAGGCTCAGAGCAGCCGCGACAAAGGGGAGATCGCGCAAGGCCTGATCGAGGCTGTCGATCCCGCAAAGCCCGCATCCGACCGGCCCCATCATCGCGCGCCGCCGCGCGCCAAGGGCCACGGCGGCCTCCTCTGCGATCCAGAGCCGCGCCTCGATCCCCTGCGGCAGGTCGATCACCTCGACCCGCTCGATCTGATCAAGGCGCGCGAACCCCTCGGTCACGGCAAAGCCCGTGGCGAAATCCTCCAGATCGGTGGGGCTGCACATCATCACGGCCTGCGTCGTGCCGTTGCATGTGATGGCCACCGGCACCTCTTCGGGCAGGGCGCGCGCGATGTCGCGCCCACCTTCGGGCCCCAGCGCCCGCGCCGATATGGACCGGACGGGCCTCATTCGGCCGCCGGCAGGATGCGACGCGCGCGTTCGGCCAGTGCGTCATATTCTTCCTGCCACTCCGTGGGGCCGTTGGACAGGCCCACCTGAACTGCCGTCACCTTGTATTCCGGGCAATTCGTGGCCCAGTCGGAATAATCCGTGGTGATGACATTGGCCTGCGTGGTGGGGTGGTGAAAGGTCGTGTAGACCACGCCGGGGCTGACGCGGTCGGTCAGATGCGCGCGCATCGCCGTCTCGCCAGAACGCGACGCGAGCTTGACCCAATCCCCCTCCTTCACGCCGCGCACCTCGGCATCATGGGGATGAATTTCCAGAACATCCTCCGTGTGCCAGACCGTGTTCGGCGTCCGCCGCGTCTGCGCACCCACGTTGTATTGCGACAAGATCCGCCCCGTCGTGAGCAACAGCGGAAACCGTGGGCCGGTCCGTTCCTCGGTCGCGACGTATTCGGTCACGATGAACCGCCCCTTACCGCGGACAAAGCCCTCGACATGCATGATGGGCGAGCCTTCGGGGTTGGCGTCGTTGCACGGCCACTGGACCGAGCCCTTTTCCTCGAGCATCGCGTAATCCACATGGGCGAAGCCCGGCGTCGTGGCCGCGATCTCCTCCATGATCCGGGCGGGATGGGTGTAATGCCACAGCGGGCGATCCTCGGCCGCGAGAATGGCATTGGCCAGCATCTGGGTGATCTCCCAATCCGCATACCCGTTGCGCGGGGCCATGACCTTGCGCACGCGGTTGATGCGGCGCTCGGCATTGGTGAAGGTCCCGTCCTTTTCGAGAAAGGTCGATCCCGGCAGGAATACGTGGGCGTAATTCGCCGTCTCGTTCAGGAAGAGGTCATGGACGATCACGCAGTCCATCGCGGCTAGCCCCGCCGCGACATGGCGGGTGTCCGGGTCGGATTGCAAGATATCCTCACCCTGACAGTACAGTCCCTTGAACCGGCCCGAAACGGCGGCATCCAGCATGTTGGGAATGCGCAAGCCCGGCTCGGCGTCGATCTCGACGCCCCAGGCCGCCTCGAAAATCGCGCGAACCTCGGCACCCTTCACATGGCGGTAGCCCGGCAATTCGTGCGGGAACGAGCCCATGTCGCAGGAGCCCTGCACGTTGTTCTGACCGCGCAGCGGGTTCACCCCGACGCCATCGCGCCCAATGTTGCCGGTGAGCATGGCAAGGTTGGCGATCCCCATCACGGTCGTCGACCCTTGGGAATGTTCCGTCACACCGAGCCCGTAATAGATCGCGCCGTTGCCCCCCGTGGCGTAAAGCCGGGCCGCCGCGCGCAACTCTTCCGCCGGGACGCCCGTGAGCATCTCGGTCGCCTCGGGGGAATGGCGGGCATCGCTGACGAACTCGGCATATTCCGCGAATTCATCCCAATCGCAGCGCTCGCGGATGAAGCCCTCGTCATAAAGCCCTTCGGTCACGATCACATGCGCCATGGCGGTGACGACGGCCACGTTGGTGCCGGGCCGCAGGGCAAGGTGATGCGCCGCTTCGACATGCGCGCTTTTCACCAGGTCGATCCGGCGCGGGTCAATCACGATCAGCTTGGCCCCCGCGCGCAACCGTTTCTTGAGACGGCTGGCGAAAACCGGGTGTCCGTCGGTCGGGTTGGCCCCGATCACCACAACGACATCCGCCTTGCCGACACTATCGAAATTCTGCGTTCCCGCGCTGGTGCCGAAGGTTTGGCCCAAGCCATAGCCCGTCGGCGAATGGCACACCCGCGCGCAGGTGTCGGTGTTGTTGTTCAAAAACACGGCGCGGGCGAGTTTCTGGACCAGGTAAGTCTCCTCGTTCGTGCAGCGCGAGGAGGTGATGACACCCACCGATTTCCGCCCATACTTGGCCTGAATGCCCCGCAACTTGTCGGCAGCGAAACCCAGCGCTTCGTCCCAGCTGACCTCGCGCCACGGCTGATCGATCCTTTCGCGGATCATCGGCTTCAGGATGCGGTCGGAATGGGTGGCATAGCCATAGGCGAAGCGGCCCTTGACGCAGGAATGCCCGCGATTGGCCGCCCCGTTCTTGTAGGGAACCATGCGCACCAATTGGTCGCCGTTCAACTCGGCCTTGAAGGAACAGCCCACCCCGCAATAGGCGCAGGTGGTGATGACCGAGCGTGTGGGCGTGCCCAATTCGATTACGCTTTTTTCCTGCAACGTCGCGGTCGGGCAGGCCTGCACGCAGGCGCCGCAACTGACGCAATCGGACGACAGGAAATCGTCCCCCACGCCACCCGCCGAAACGCGGCTCTCGAAGCCCCGGCCTTGAATCGTCAGGGCGAAAGTCCCCTGCACTTCCTCGCAGGCCCTGACGCAGCGGTTGCAGACGATGCATTTCGCAGGATCGTAAGTGAAATAGGGGTTGCTGTCGTCCTTGGGTATGTATTCGGGGTTCGCCTCCCCGCTGGTGTCGCGGCGCGCGAAATGGGTGCGCATGCCCCCCTCGGGCGCCTCGAACCGCTGATCGCGTAGGCCCACAACGCCCGCCATGTCCTGCAATTCGCAATCGCCGTTGGCGCTGCAGGTCAGGCAATCGAGCGGGTGGTCGGAGATATAAAGCTCCATCACCCCCTTGCGGATACGCTGGACCTGCTCGGATTGGGTGCGCACCACCATGCCCGGTGCAACCGGCGTCGTGCAGGAGGCCGGCGTACCGCGGCGCCCTTCGATCTCGACGACGCACAAACGGCACGAACCGAAGGCTTCAAGATTGTCGCTGGCGCACAGCTTGGGGATCTGCAAGCCCGCGATCGCCGCCGCGCGCATCACGGATGTGCCTTCGGGGACGGTCACGGAAAAGCCGTCGATCTCCAGCGTGACGGGCGCACCCTCCTTGGCAGGCGTGCCCATATCGCGGTCATCACCCCATGGAATAATGAAATCTTTCATGGCGTTACGACCTTCCTGCCCATCTTTGCTTTCCAAATACTTCGGGGGAGCGCGAGGGGGGAGCGCGAGGGGGCAGCGCCCCCTCGCATGGGTCGACGCCGAAGGCGGCGAAACACCCTCACTCCGCCGCCTCCCGTCGCGCTGCGAATTCCTCGGGGAATTGCTCCAGCGCGCTCATCACCGGATAGGGGGTGAAGCCGCCCAGCGCGCAAAGCGAGCCATGCTTCATTGTCTCGCACAGATCGACCAAAAGCGGCACGGCGCTCGCATCGCCCGCCGCGATCCGGTCGATGGTTTCCACGCCCCGTACCGCCCCGATCCGGCAAGGCGTGCATTTCCCGCAACTCTCGACCGCGCAGAATTCCATCGCGAAACGAGCCATCGCGCGCATGTCGGCGCTGTCGTCGAAGACCACGATGCCAGCATGGCCGATCAATCCGCCCTGCCCGTCGAATTCCTCGTAGGCAAAGGGCGTGTCGAACTTCTCGGGTGCAAAATACGCCCCGAGCGGCCCGCCGACCTGCACCGCCTTCACCGGCCGCCCCGTTGCGGTGCCGCCTGCGATATCGTGGATCAAGCTGCCCAAGGGCATGCCGAAGGCGGTTTCGAACAGGCCGCCGCGCGCGACATTGCCCCCGATCTGGATCGGCATCGTCCCCTTGGATCGCCCGAGGCCAAAGCCCGCATAATGGGCCGCACCTTTTTCGAAGATGACCGGGATCGTGGCGAGCGAGATCACGTTGTTGACCACCGTGGGGCGCCCCATGAACCCCTCGAGCGCGGGCAAGGGCGGCTTGGCGCGAACCACCCCGCGCTTACCCTCGAGCGAATTCAAAAGCGCGGTTTCCTCACCGCAGACATAGGCGCCAGCGCCGACGCGGATCTCGATATCGAATTCATGCGATGCATCAAGAACACGGCCCAGTATATTGTTTTTTCTTGCTATCTTGACCGCGGCGTTCATGGCCTCGATCGCATCGGGATATTCCGAGCGGATATAGATCAGACCCTTGCTTGCCCCGACACCCAGACCCGCGATCACCATCCCTTCGATCACGGAAAACGGGTCCCCCTCCATGATCATCCGATCGGCGAAGGTGCCGCTGTCGCCCTCGTCGGCATTGCAGACGATGTATTTCCGGTCCGCCGTGGCGCGGGCCACGGTCTCCCATTTCAAGCCAGTCGGAAAGCCCGCACCGCCCCGCCCGCGAAGCCCGCTTTCCTTGACCTCGGCCACGATGCCATCGGCGCCAAGGTCCAGTGCGCGGCGCAAACCGACAAGACCACCATGCGCTTCGTAATCGCTCAGGGACAACGGGTCGATCACGCCACACCGCGCGAACGTGAGCCGCGTCTGATTGGCGAAAAACGGGATATCTTCAACCGAGCCAAGGCTTTGCACCGCACCCGACAAGATGCCCGCCACATCGCCCGGCGTCACATTTCCATAGGCACGGCGGCGGCCATTCTCCGCGATCTCGACCAGCGGTTCCAGCCAGACCATGCCGCGTGACCCGTTCCGGATCACATTATGACCCATGGCCGAAAAAGCCTCGGCCACGGCATCGGCCCCAAGGGCGCGGGCGGCGGCGTCGCGGGGCACGTAGATCTTCATGCCCCCACCTCCAACAAGATCGCATCGGCGGTGGCGCGTCCCTTGGCCTTGCCATCGACCATCGCGGCGGGTGCGCAGGCGCAAAGACCCAGGCAATACACCGGTTCGACAGTGATGCGCCCGTCGCGGGTCGTTCCGTGCCAGTCGAGGCCGAGTTGGGCAAGGACAGCTTCGGACATCGCCGCCCCGCCCATCGCCTGACAGGCCTCCGCACGGCAGATCCTGACAACATGAACGCCGGCAGGTTTGTCTCTGAAATCATGGTAGAAACTGACCACGCCATGCAGTTCCGCGCGGGTGATGTTCAGCGCCTCGGCAATGGGCGCATGGGCGAAGGCCGGCACATGGCCGAAGCTTGCCTGCACCGCGTGCAGGATCGGCAGAAGCGGCCCCTCGAGATCGCTGTGATCGGCGATGATCGCCGAGATCCCTTCGAGATCGGCGGCGCGCGGCGCGGCTTTGGTCGTCATGGCTGGCTCCGGAGGTTCGGATGCCATTTTCAGGGAAAAATCAATCGATGATCAATATTGATGTTCCGTTGCTTGATAGGGTTTTTCAATGAAGCGCGCGCGACGCTTGGGGCGCTGAAAGCGACTTGGGGGCGGGTTCAGGCCGCGGCGAGGCGGGCGGCTTCGGTCAGAAGGGCGTCCAGAACCGGGGTATGGGGTTCGCGATACGGCGCCACGAGGCCTACGGCATGTTCCAGATGGCCCCCGGCGATCGGCAGGATCGCAAGGCGTTTGCCCGAGGCGAGAAACCGCGCCATGTCGGAGGGCAGAACGGTGACCCAGCCCCCTTCTTCGACATGGGCGGCCAACACGACGGTGGAATTGGCCTCGACCAGCGCGTCGGGGGTCACATCGGCCTCCATGAAACACTGGTTGATGATGCGGCGGTTCTGCATGTCGGGGGTCAGCAGGCAAAGCCTTTCACCTGCGATATCTGCCCATGTCACCTCGGCCTGAAGCGCCAATGCGCTTTCGGCATGGCAGACCAGCATGTAGCGCTCGGTATAAAGCGGCTGGGTCGTCACGCGGCCCAGTGGCTCATTGTCGAGATAGGACAGGCCGGCGTCGATCTCGAGATTCTCGAGCATTTTCAGGATCTCGGACGAGGTGCGCGAGAGGATGGTGAAGCGCACCCTTGGGTGCCGGTCGGAAAACCGCGCCGACAGCCGCGCGGCCCAGGTCAGCGCGGTCGGAATGACCGCAAGACGCAAATGGCCCGAAAGACCGTGGCGGCTGACGCGCATTTCCTCGCGGAAAGCGCGGCTGTCCCCCACCAAGCGCCGCGCCCAGACCAGCGCCCGCGCACCTTCCGGCGTCAAGCCGCCATAGCGCGAGCCGCGAAAGATCAGCTGGACGCCCAGCATCTCCTCCAACTGCTTGATGCCGGTCGAGAGCGTGGGCTGCGTGATCCCGAGGCTTTCGGCAGCGCGTCCGAAATGCCCCTCCTTGGCGACGGCGATGAACATTTCGAGCTTGTTGATCATTTTATCTACCTATCACATGGCTGAAATGTGATCCACATTCTCTATCAATCTGACCGGAGCTCAGCGATGAAAAAGTCTTTCGAATGGGTGAAGATTTTGCCCGGAACCTTGCGAAAGCGTTAACTTTCCGGCCCGTTTCTTGCCAAATCCCTGCCGCTACGGCGCATCGTCAAGGATCCGGCAAGGGATTGGCGCGCGACCCGCCCAACCGCAGGCCGGAGACCCCCTTGCAGGGCCAAAAAATCGTTGGACCGGTCGTACCGCGCATTGTATCGAAAGTGGCAACGATGGTTATCTTTGGTTTGCCATCTTTTGCTAGGTAACGATTTTTCCAGTGTGGAGCATAGACGATGCCGACATTCGTACTGCGTGGTATTTCCTTTTCGACGGCTGAGATTCCCGACTTTCTTGGAACGACCGATCTGACGATCACGCTGCCCGCAGGTGGCGACCAGATCTACACTTATGCAGCCCCCACACCGGAGGATGATTTTGTCCCCCAAGCGATCTTCGGCCCCGAGAATCCGCCCCTCTACATCCGACCTTTTGGCGAGGATGAGCTGGACGAGGTCTACTTCGCCCATGTGACCCTCACGGACGGCACCGTTCTGACGGTTCTGTTGGTCACGGACAGATCCGCCGAGACCGAGAACCTGTTCATCCTGCAAAGCAGCGATCCGGGTTTCACCTTGCCGACGACTGCGGCGGAGCTTGCCGCGCTGGATGCCAGCATCGGCAGTTTCGCCCAGATCACCTCCGGCCCGTTCGCGCCGGGAGCGCCCATCGACTTCGGTGCCATCCGGCCGCAGACGCTGATCGCGACAACCGATGATGACCTGTGGATCGGGACGGCGGAAAACGAGGCCTTTGAAGGCGGGACAGGAAGCGACACGCTCGATGGCGGTGCGGGCAACGACACGATCGACGGCGGCGCGGGCGATGACAGCCTGGTGGGCGGCGCGGGCTTCGACCGCATCGATTACCGCGACGCAACCGGCCCCGTACTGGTCGATCTTTCGAATGGTACGGTGACCGGGGCCGCGGGCAATGACACGGTGTCGGGGTTCGAGGATGTTTTCGGCAGCGCCTTCGACGACACGATCATCGGCAACACCACCGGCTTTACCTGGCTCAATGGCGGCGCGGGCAACGACAGTCTTGTCGGGGCCGGTGGCACATCGCTGGCCGATTATTTCAACGCGCCGGGCGCGGTTCTGGTCAACCTGGCGCTGGGGACGGCTTCGGACGGGACCGGTGGGACGGATACGCTGGTCAACATCGACGGCGCCTTTGGCACCAACGACTTTGACGACACGCTGATCGGATCCAGCTCTTCCGACATTTTCTGGGGTCTGGGCGGCAACGATTCGATCGATGGCGGCGCGGGCGAGGACAGCGTTTCCTATTTCTTTTCGGACGAGGCCGTCGCGGTCGACCTTGCGGCGGGAACGGCGAGGGGCGAAGGCGTCGACACGCTGGTCAGTATCGAAGATCTCTATGGTTCGGATTTCGACGATACGCTGCTTGGCACGGATGGAAGCAACTTCATTGATGGCGGGCTTGGCGATGACCTGATCGACGGTCGGGACGGCAACGATTCCCTGACCGGCGGCGCGGGTGAGGACAGCCTTCTCGGCGGCGCGGGCGATGACACGCTGCGCGGCGGGGAAGGCTTCGACATCCTGTCCGGGGGACAGGGCAATGACCTGCTTGACGGTGGCACGATCACGGACCGGACGCCGAATGGGGAAGATGGCAATGCCGTTTCCTATCAGGATGACACCGGAACCTTGGGTGTCGTCGTCGATTTGCAAGCCGGCACCGCGACGGATGGCTGGGGCGGCACCGATACGCTGATCGACATCGATGGCATGGCCGGATCGGATCGCGCCGACACGCTTCTGGGGGATGGGTTCAGCAATTACTTCGCGGGCGGCGACGGGGCCGACAGCATCGATGGCCGCGGCGGGATCGATTTCGTCGTCTACGATTTCCTGTCCGAAAGCGGCGTATCCGTCGATCTGTCGACCGGACGGGCGACCGACAGCTGGGGCAATACCGATACCTTGATCAGCATCGAGGGTGTCGACGGATCGAATTTCGCGGACACGATCATCGGCAGTGACGAAGACAACCACATTCACGGACGCGACGGCGACGACAGCATCGACGGCGGCGCGGGGAATGACAGCATCGTGGGCGGGCTTGGAAACGACACCATCACCGGGGGTGACGGGATCGATACGGTCTTCATCTACAGTGCTTCGCCAAACGTGACCCATACCACGGCGGACGGTGTCACGACCGTCACGAACTCCGACACAGGTGAAACGGATATTCTGACCAATGTGGAATTCCTGTGGCAGAGGGGTGAGTTGATCGCCCTGCCCACCGCACCGGAACCCGTCACCGCGACCGAGGGCGATGACACGCTGAGCGGCACGGAGGGCGATGACACGATCGACGGGCTGGGCGGGGATGACACGATCGAAGGCGGTGACGGGGCGGATGAAATCGTCGGCGGGGCGGGCGATGACAGCCTGACCGGTGGACTTGGCGACGACAGCCTGACCGGCGGCAGCGGCGATGACAGCCTTTACGGCGACGAGGGCCATGACACGCTTGTTGGCGGCGATGGAATGGACCTGCTTGAAGGCGGTGAAGGCAACGACAGTCTCGACGGCGGGGCGCAGGCCGACTGGATCGACGGCGGGACAGGCGATGACAGCCTCGATGGCGGGGAGGAGGATGACGACCTCTTGGGGGGTGTCGGGAATGACACGCTGATCGGGGGGGGGGGTGATGACATCCTCGAAGGCGAGGAAGATCACGACAACCTCGACGGCGGCACGGGCGAAGACCTGCTCTATGGCGGGGCCGGTGATGACAGCCTCGACGGGGGCAGCCAAAATGACACCCTTTACGGCGACGATGGCAATGACACGCTGATCGGTGGCGATGGTTTCGACACGCTCGGTGGCGGGGCGGGTCACGACAGCCTCGACGGCGGGGCGGGCAATGACCTCCTCGATGGCGGGGCGGGTGACGACAGCCTCGATGGTGGGGATCGGCATGACCGGCTCTTGGGGGGGGACGGAAACGACACGCTGCTCGGTGGCGCGGGTGGCGATATCATGGACGGCGAGGCTGGCGATGACAGCCTGTCGGGCGGGGCCGATGATGACCGCCTATCGGGCAGCACCGGGAACGACACCATCGAGGGTGACGAGGGGAACGACCGGCTCTTTGGCGGCACGGAGGTTGACGAACTCTTCGGTGGGGATGGCGATGACAGCCTTGACGGTGACAGCGGCTTCGATCTGCTGGATGGCGGGGCGGGTGACGACAGCCTCGATGGCGGGGCGGATGATGACCACCTCTTGGGCAGTCACGGAAATGACACGCTGATCGGCGGGGCGGGTGACGACATTCTCGAAGGCGAAGCGGATCATGACAGCCTCGACGGCGGCACGGGCGAAGACCTGCTCTATGGCGGGGCCGGTGATGACAGCCTCGACGGGGGCAGCCAGAATGACACCCTGTACGGCGACGAGGGCAATGACACACTGATCGGTGGCGACGGTTTCGACAGGCTCGATGGCGGGGCGGGTCACGACAGCCTCGACGGCGGAGCGGGCAATGACCTGCTCGCTGGCGGGGCGGGTAACGACAGCCTCGATGGCGGGGATCGGCATGACCGGCTCTTGGGCGGGGACGGAAACGACACGCTGCTCGGTGGCGCGGGTGGCGATATCCTGATCGGCGACGACGGCCATGACAGCCTGTCGGGCGGGGCCGATGATGACCGTCTTTCCGGCAGCGCCGGGAACGACACCATCGAGGGTGACGAAGGAAACGACCGGCTCTTTGGCGGCACGGAGGATGATGAACTCTCCGGCGGGGATGGCGACGACAACCTTGACGGTGGCAGCCAGAACGACAGGCTGTTCGGTGACGACGGCGACGACACGCTTCTAGGCGGCAATGGTTTCGACACGCTCGATGGCGGGGCGGGTCAAGACAGCCTCGATGGCGGGGCGGGCAATGACCAGTTGTTCGGCGGGGCGGATGATGACGTCCTCGATGGCGGGGATCGGCACGACCGGCTTTATGGCGGCGATGGGAATGACACGCTGATCGGTGGCGCGGGCAGTGACCGTTTGTTCGGTGAGGCGGGATCGGATGTCTTCATCTTCGCCAATGGCCATGGCCGGGACACGATCTCCGATTTCGATGCGACCGACGGGCTGGAACAGATCGACCTGTCGGGTATCAGCGATCTTGCCGCCTTTTCCGGTTACGACGTGCTTTTCTCCGATGGACGGGTCACGACCGTGTCGGCGGGTGTCCTGATCGACACGGGATCGGGGAATTCGATCCTGTTGGCGGGGGTGGATATCGCCGATCTGGACAATGCCGATTTCCTCTTCTGACGCTTGTCCGAAGCGAGCATGACATGAAGGGGGCGGCCTGTCGGGCCGCCCTTTCGCGTTCGGGGGAGGGTTGCGGTCAGGCGCGCAGGCCCTTGCCGCGCAGGCGGGCGGCGATTTCGGCGATATGGGCGGGGCCGGTCTCGCAGCAGCCGCCGATGATCGTCGCGCCCAGATCGATCCAGCGCATCGCGTGATCGGCATAGGCGGCAGGCCCCATGTCGCGGCGGGCGGAGAGGGTATCGGTCGTGGGGCGGGCGGCGAGAAATTCCTTGGTGATCTGGGTGAAACCATTGGCATAGGCGCCGAAGGGCAGGCCGCTGTGGCCGAAGATCGCCAGCGCCGCGGGCATCGCCTCGGGGGCGGAGCAATTGGCGAGGATGGCCTGTGCGCGCCCCGGCAGGAGCGGCAGCAGGTCGGCCACCTTTTCGCCCGAGCGCAGGATCGTGCCATCCTCGTCATCGAGGGTGACGGAGAGCCAGACCGGCCTGCCCTGCCCCTCGGCGGCGGCGAGCGCGGCCTCGGCATGGCCGAGGGAGGCCACGCTTTCGAACAGGATCAGGTCGGCCCCGCCCGATACCATGGTCACCATCTCGGCATAGAGCGGGATGGCGGTGGCGGGATCGGGGTGCAGATCGGGGCGGTAGGTGGCGCCGAGCGGGCCGATGGAGCCCGCGATCAGGCCGCGGCCATGGGTGGCGCGGGCGGCCTCGGCCTCGGCCATGGCGGCAGCGTGGAGGGGCGCGAAGAGATGGTCGAGACCGTCGGGCGCGAGCCGGTCATGGTGGATCGCATAGGTGTTGGTGGTCGCGATATCGGCCCCGGCGGCGAAGTAATCGGCGTGGATGCCCTGCAGGAGGCCCGGGTGATCCATCATGGCGCGCGTCGACCAGAGCGGCGTGGGCTTGTCGCCCGCGCGCGCCACAAGCTCCTGCCCGATACCGCCGTCCAGAAGGGTGATGGTCATCGCGATACTCCCGGCAAGGCAAGGGTGGATGTCGTGCGGATGGGGGGCGATCGCCCCCCTACGCGGCGCGGTGCAGGGCGTGTGATCGGACGACATCGCGTGTCAGTCAATATGTCGAGCCATCTTTTTCGGGGCGTGATGACCCCGAGCGGGGACCCTGCGACGGGGCGTGCGGGGTGTCGGACAGGCCCCGGGGCGGCGGGCGGGAGGCGACCGGCCCCCGATCCCGGTCGCGCGTTACAGGCGGCAGGAAACCGGCGGCCCCGAAACTTCGACCGCGCCGAGGCCGTGGCTGTAGCTGTGGGCATCATCAGAAAGGCCTGGGGAACGGGACATGTTGAGGACGGGATTTGTCGCGGGCGGTGCGCGGGCGGCGCTGGATCTGGCGGGCCGGGGTCTTTTGGCGCTTCTGTTCATCGGGGGGGCGGTTCAAAAGACGCTGGACCCCGCGCCGGTCATGGCGATGCTGGACGGGCTTGGCCTGCCGGGGGCGCTGATCTGGCCGCTTGCGGGCTTCAACGCGCTGGGGGCTGTGGCGCTGTTTCTTCCGGGCCTGACATGCCGCGCGGCGCTGGTTCTGGCGCTCTATTGCATGGCGACGAGCGCGGTCCACTGGCAGTTGCGCGCCGACCCCTGGCAGGTGACGATCATGGTCAAGAACTGGGCCGTGGCCGGTGGGCTTTTGATCCTCGCGGCGCGCCCTGCCCCGGATCCGCGTCGTGCGTGACGCGGCGCGGCTGACCTGACAGCCCGGACAGGACCCCGATGGAGCCAAGATGGTGCGGGTGAAGGGACTCGAACCCCCACGCCTTGCGGCGCCAGAACCTAAATCTGGTGCGTCTACCAGTTCCGCCACACCCGCAACGGGAGGCGGTCTAGCAGAGGTGGTGCGACAGCTCTAGCGTGAAAATCACCCGGTTCTGTCGCGCGGCAGGTGGGCCGGAAGGCGCTTGCCGTCTTTGGCTTTCGCGCAACAGTTCCGATGCCGTTCAAGAGCATTGCGAAATTTTCATGTGTCGCGCGGGCCGTCGCGGGCTAGGCTGAGATCATAAAACAAGGGCGCAAAAAGCGTCCATGACCGAGCAGGTTTCGACATGACAGACTTGATCTCTCTCGCAGCGGGGCTGCGGGTGGATGACATGGGTGCGGGCGCGCCCATGGCGATCGCGCCCGGCACCCCGGTTCTGACGCTCGACGGTGCGCTGCCGATCGAGCATCTCTACCCCGGCGACCGGCTGGTGACGCGGCATGGCGCGCGGGCGCTTGTGGCGATTGACCGGGTCACGCTGATGGCGGGAACGCCCATCGTGCAGGTCACCAAGAACGCCCTGGGCGGACGCCCGGAACGCGATCTTTGGCTGCCTGCGACGCAGCGGTTGGTGATCCGTGACTGGCGCGCCAAGGCGCTTTATGGACAGGCACAGGTCTGCATTCCCGCCGGTCAGCTGGCCGATGGTGAATTCATCCGGCTGACGGAATTGGCGGAGGATGTCACCGGTTTCGCGCTGCGCTTTGGCCGGCCGGAGGTCTTTTATGCCGACGGGTTGGAATTGGCCTCGGCCGATGTGCTGACCATCCCGGCCTGACCGGGAGCCCCGCCCGCAAGCCTGCGCAGGACATGTGGAAGAGCCTCTGACAGGTCTTCGGCGATGAGGCCGGGGCCGACATGGCGCGCGGCCTCGACATGGAGCCAGGCCGCCGCCTGAGCCGCCGCCATCGGAGCGAGGCCACGGGCCAAAAGCCCGGTGATGAATCCCGCCAGAACATCGCCCGCCCCTGCCGTCGCCAGCCAAGGTGCTGCGCGGTGCCCGGTCGCGGCATGGACGCGGCAGGTGCCCGAGGCATCGGCGATGATCGTATCGCGCCCCTTGAGCAGCAGCGTGCAGCCCGCGCGTGCCGCCGCGTCGCGGGCCGCATCAATGCGGCCATAGGCCGGGCCCACGGTGGGGGCATCGGCAAGGCGGCGGGCGAGGTCGGGAAAGAGGCGGGCGAATTCGCCATCATGCGGGGTGAGGATCACGCCGGGGTGGAGCGCGGTGAACAGCGCCGCCGGGTCCTCGGCAAAGGCGCTCAGGGCATCGGCGTCGAGGACGAGCGGACGGCGCGCGGCGAGGGCCAAGGGAACGAGGGCGCGGGCGGCATCGAGCCCGAGGCCGGGGCCGAGGCAGAGCGCGCTGAGGCGCTGGTCGGCCAGCAGGCTGGTGCAGGCTGCGGCGTCGGGGATCTCGCGCAGCATGATCGCGGTCAGTTGGGAAGCGCATTCGGCCATGGCCTCGGGCGGGGCGGCGACGGTGACGAGGCCCGCGCCGATGCGCAATGCGGCGCGCGCGGCCAGACGCGCGGCCCCGCTGCGCCCGAACCCGCCGGAAAAGACCAGCGCATGGCCATGGTCGTATTTGTGGCCGGAGGGCTTGAGGATATCGGCCGCCCGCGGCGCGCCAATGAGGCGGGCCGGGCCGGGCGGCGCGTCCTCTGCCCCCTCCCCTGCCCCGTCAGCTATGCCGATATCGCAGACCACGAGCCTGCCGCAGAGGTCGGGACCGGAGGACAGCACATGCCCGCGCTTGGCGGCATGGAAGGTGACGGTGAGATCGGCGCGCAGGCAGGGTTCTGTGCCCGCGTCATTGGCCAGCACGCGGCCTGAATCCGCGCAGAGGCCCGAGGGGATGTCGACCGCCACGCGGCGGACATCGCGGAATACCGGACCCTCGAGCCGGGACAGGAGCGCCTGCGCAAGATCCGCGCCGAGGCCGCGGGTCAGGCCCGTGCCGAAGAGCGCGTCGATCACCACGCAAGGCACGCCGGGCAAGGGCTGTGGCAGGTGATGCGGCAGGGCGCCGAACGGCCCCATGGCGGACCAGCGCGCATGGTTGGTGGCCGCATCGGGCGGCAGGCGCGCCGGATCGCCCAAGAGGGCCACATCGACCGACCAGCCCCAGCCTTTCAGCACGCGGGCGATGACGAAACCGTCGCCGCCGTTGTTGCCCGGGCCGCACAGAACGAGGGCATGGCCGGTGGTGGCGGCCAGATCGGGCCAGGTGGCGAAGAGGGCATCGACGGTGCCGCGACCGGCGCGTTCCATCAGGTCGAGCCCGGTGGCGCGGCCGGTTGCGAAGGCTGCCTGCTCGGCCGCGCGCATCTCGGCGGCGGTCAGAAGCAGGTCGGGGCGCGTTGTTTCAAGTTTGCCCATTTTATGTGCTTTCCGCCCATTATGTAAACACCAGCCCCGGATTCCCATGGCCAGCCCGCGATCCCCCGACGCTAGCGCATGGACGCTCTCCCGTGAAAGTGCTGTCAGGGGTCCGCGCGTACTGACGAGGAGGCGGAGAGACCGATGAAAAAGATCGAAGCGATCATCAAGCCCTTCAAGCTCGACGAGGTGAAGGAAGCCCTTCAGGACATCGGGATCCAAGGTCTCAGCGTTACCGAGGTCAAGGGCTTCGGCCGGCAGAAAGGCCACACCGAGCTGTATCGCGGGGCGGAATATGTCGTGGATTTCCTGCCGAAGGTGAAGATCGAGGTGGTCTTGTCCGATGACATGCTCGATGCCGCCATCGAGGCGATCATCGACGCGGCCAAGACCGACAAGATCGGGGACGGCAAGATCTTCGTCTCGGATATCAGCCAGGCGATCCGTATCCGCACCGGGGAATCGGGCGACGACGCGCTGTAACCGCGCACGCCCCCATATCATCGGCCCGCGCCATGCCGGCAAGGGCCAGACACAGGACCACTACGTCAAGGGAAGGTCACGATGAGCAAAGAAGCATTCCTGAAACTCATGAAGGATGAAGGGGCGGAATACGTCGATATCCGCTTCACCGATCCGCGCGGCAAGCTGCAGCACGTGACGGTCATCGCCGATCTGGTCGACGAGGATTTCATCGACGAAGGCTTCATGTTCGACGGCTCGTCGATCGCAGGCTGGAAGGGCATCGAAGCCTCCGACATGAAGCTGATGCTCGACACGTCGAGCGCCTATGTCGATCCCTTCTACGCCGAAAAGACCATCTGCGTGCATTGCAACGTGGTCGAGCCCGACACCGGCGAAGCGTACAACCGCGACCCGCGCGGCACCGCGCTGCTGGCCGAGGCCTATCTGAAGTCGACCGGCATCGGTGACGCGTTCTATTGCGGCCCGGAAGCCGAATTCTTCGTCTTCGACGACGTGCGCTATGCCGTGACGATGAACAAGGTGTCCTTCGAAGTCGACGCGGTTGACGGCGCATGGAACACCGACACCGAGTACGAAATGGGCAACACCGGCCACCGTCCCGGCATCAAGGGCGGCTATTTCCCGGTCAACCCGATCGACCCCGGTCAGGACCTGCGGTCCGAAATGCTGTCCACGATGAAGCGGATGGGCATGAAGGTCGACAAGCACCATCACGAGGTCGCGTCGAACCAGCACGAACTGGGCCTGATCTTCAGCACGCTGACCAAGCAGGCCGACGAGCTGCAGAAGTACAAGTACGTCATCCACAACGTCGCCCATGCCTACGGCAAGTCGGTGACCTTCATGCCCAAGCCCATGGCGGGCGACAACGGCACCGGCATGCACGTCAACATGTCGATCTGGAAGGACGGCAAGCCGCTCTTTGCGGGTGACAAGTATGCCGACCTGTCGGACGAGGCGCTGTATTTCATCGGCGGCATCCTGAAGCATGCCAAGTCGCTGAACGCCTTCACCAACCCGTCGACCAACAGCTACAAGCGTCTGATCCCCGGCTTCGAAGCGCCCGTTCTGCGCGCCTATTCGGCCCGCAACCGGTCGGGCTGCGTGCGTATTCCGTGGACCGAAAGCCCCAAGGCCAAGCGCGTCGAGGCTCGTTTCCCCGATCCGTCGGCGAACCCCTACCTCGCCTTCGCGGCCCTGCTGATGGCGGGTCTGGACGGCATCCAGAACAAGATCCACCCCGGCGATCCGTCGGACAAGGACCTGTACGATCTGCCCCCCGAGGAGCTGGCAGGCATCCCCACCGTCTGCGCATCCTTGCGCGAGGCGCTGGAAAGCCTGGAAGCCGATCACGACTACCTCATCAAGGGCGACGTGTTCACCAAGGACCAGATCGAAGCCTACATGGCGCTCAAGTGGGACGAGGTGTATGCCTTCGAGCACACCCCGCACCCGATCGAGTACAAGATGTACTACAGCTGCTGATCGCAGGCTGGATCAAACAGGAAACGGGCGCAGCGAGGCGCCCGTTTTCCGTTTGAGGCGGGTCTGATCGTGCCGGGGCGCGCAACCCTCTTCAGAACCGCCCGAAGCGGCGCAGGAGGCGGAAGGCCTGTCTGGCGCGGTCACCGCCCTGCCGAAGCTGTGCTTGTTGTTCGGGCGTCGCATCGGGACGCCCGCGCGTCATGCGCCGCACGCCCGCGTCGATGCCCCGGTTCAGGATCTGGTTGATCGCGCGGCGCACGATCATCGTGATCATTCGGTCCATGTCTTTCACCCCTTTGCCGGCGCCCGTCTTGTCGCGGGCGGCCCATGTCATGCCATGCGGGCGGGATTACACCGCGATTGCGGCAAAAATCCGGACGGGATCAATAATCCTCGTCGTTTTCGGGCAATTGGGCGTCCGCGTCATCGTCGAACATGTCGCCCGTCGCGTCGTCGCGCGGCCCGTCGGCCTCTGCCCCGTCGGGCGGGCGGCTTTCGAGGAGGCCCGCCTCGCGCAATTCCTTGAGGCCCGGCAGGTCACGGGCGGATTCAAGCCCGAAATGGTCGAGGAAGGCTTGCGTCACGACATAAGTGACAGGTCGGCCCGGCGTCATCCGGCGGCGGCCGAAGCGGACCCATTCAAGCTCGATCAACTGGTCGACCGTGCCGCGCGACACGGTCACGCCGCGGATCTCCTCGATCTCGGCGCGGGTGACGGGCTGGTGATAGGCGATGATCGCCAGCGTCTCGATGGCGGCGCGGCTGAGTTTGCGGGTCTCGACCGTCTCGCGCGCCATGAGGAAGCCCAGATCGGCCGCCGTGCGGATGGCCCAAGCGTCGCCGACGCGGGTGACCTGCACGCCGCGCCCCTCGTAGCGGCGGCGCAGGAGGTGCACGGCTTCGGCGGGGTCGGAGCCATGCGGCATCCGCGCTTCCATCTCGGCGATGGTCAGGGGTTCGGTGCTGGCAAACAGCATCGCCTCGACCATGCGTTCCTGTTCGGCCAAGGGCGGCGCGCGGAAGAGGCTGTCGCCCCTGCTGTCGGGTGCATCGCTCATGGATCGTCCCTGCGGCGGAGTTCGATGGGGGCGAAGGTTTCGGTCTGGCGGATCTGGACGCGGCCCGCCTTGGCCAGTTCGAGTGCTGCGGCGAAATTGGCGGCCGTGGCGGAGCGGCGGCGCTTGGGATCGGTCTGCCAGCCATCTGGCAGATAGCTCATCAGGTCGGTCCAGTCGCCCGCGTAGCCTATCAGGCCGCGCATCCGGTCAAGCGCCTCTTCCATGGTCAGGACGCTGTCGCGGTCGAGCACGAAGGGGCGGAAATCGTCGCGGGTGCGGATGCGGGCATAGGCCTGCATCAGGTCGAGGAGACCGGCGGTGTAGGTGATGCGCTTCGCGGTGGTCATCTGTTCGGAGGCGCCACGGGGAAAGCGATCCTGAAACAGGCGGTCACGCGCCATCAGCTTGGCTGCGCAATCGCGCATGGCGGCCAGGCGTTCGAGCTGGAAGGCGAGATAGGCGGCCATTTCCTCGCCCGAGGGTCCATCCTCGGTCGGGTCGGGCGGCAGGAGGAGGCGGGATTTGAGAAAGGCGAGCCAGGCCGCCATCACGAGGTAATCGGCGGCCAGTTCAATGCGAAGCTCGCGCGCCTGTTCGATGAAGGCGAGATATTGCTCGGTCAGTTGCAGGATCGAGACGCGGCGCAGATCGACCTTTTGGGTGCGCGAGAGCGTCAGGAGCAGGTCGAGCGGCCCTTCGAACCCGTCGACATCGACGATCAGCGCCTCGGCCGCGCGGCGCGACGCGACGGCATCCCATTCGGGGCTTTCGTCATTGGCGGCGGTGGGCCGATCAGCCATAGACCTCTCCGTCCAGAAGGTCGGCAAGGTCGGCCTCGGCGGCCTCGATGTCAAGCGGCTCGGGCGTGTGGCGCGCGGCAAGCGCGGCCTGCGCGCGCTGCAGCGGCAAGCCCGAAAGCGTGCCGGATTGGGCGACGACGGCCTCCATCTCGGGGCGCTCGCCGTTGCAATGCAGGATCAGGTCGCAGCCTGCCGCCCGCGCGCGCGCCGCGCGTTCCCCGATGGGGCCGGGCAGCGCCCCCATGGAGAGGTCATCGGTCATGAGCGCGCCCTGAAAGCCCAGATCCTCGCGGATGAGGCGGATCATGTCGGGCGAGAGCGTGGCGGGCAGATCGTCGCCCAAAGCCTCGTAGACGATATGGGCGGTCATGCCCAAGGGAAGGTCGGCAAGCGGGCGGAAGGCCGCGAAATCGACACGGCGGAGTTCCTCGAGCGGTGCGGAGACGCGGGGGAGCGTCAGGTGGCTGTCGACCTCGCCCAGACCGTAGCCGGGCAGGTGTTTGAGGACGGGCAGGACACCGCCCGCGATCAGCCCCTCGGCCACCGCGCGACCTGCGCCGATCACGGTGTCGGGTTCCGTGCCGTAAAGGCGGTTCCTGAGGATCGGGTGGGTCGTGTCGCGGGCCACGTCGGCCAGTGGCATACAGTTTACGTCGATGCCCACGCTGCGCAATTCATGCGCGATGAGGCGGGCGCGCAGGCGCATCGCGCGGGCGGCGCGGAGCGGCCCTGCCTGTGCCATCTGGTCGAGCGCGGGGCGCCATTGCCGCCAATGCGGCGGGCGCATCCGTTGCACCCGCCCGCCTTCCTGGTCGATCAGGATCGGCGCGTCGCGCCCCACGGCCGCGCGCAAGTCAGAGGTGAGCGCCAGAAGCTGCGTCGGATCCTCGATGTTGCGGGCGAAGAGGATGAAGCCCCAAGGCTGCGCCTCGGAGAAAAAGCGCGCCTCGTCGGGGGAGAGGCGGGGGCCCTCGCAGCCGAGGATGGTGGCGGTGGGCCCGGCCATCGTCGCGCTACCGGACCGTGACGGGGATGCAGGGCGCGTTCTGGGCCATCAGCACGGCGCAGAAGCGGCGCGAGGCGGCAAGATCGTCGAAGCCATGCGCGCGCAGGCGGAAGAAGGCGGAGCCGCCGGAGGAGGCCTCTTCGATCACGCGGGCGCGGCCGGCGAAGTAATCGGGGAAGCGGGCGGCGAAGCTGTCGCGCAACGCGGGCTTCAAGATGCCCAACGGAGCGGAGGTGAAGGCCAACACGCGCTCAAGCAGCGAAGCGGTAGCGCAGGAAGAAAAATCGCGCTCAAGCAGCGAA
>NZ_JASJOF010000011.1 GCF_030163795.1 Roseicyclus marinus
TACTCGACCGCATCCACGATCACAAGATCAACCGGCTCGACGAGCTCCTGCCGTGGAACTGGACGCCCATTGCCGCCGCTCAGGCCGAGGCCGCCTGATCAGCCGCGGTACCAACCGGGTGGTTACGGAACAAGGGCCGCATCATCGGCCAGAAACGCCCACTTATGCCGCGGCATGTTTGGTCCATTCGCGTCCGTCTCGAGATGGCAGGCAATGCGCGCGACCTCGCGTTGTTCAACATGGCGGTCGACAGCAAGCTTCGCGGCTGCGACCTCGTCGCCCTCCGGGTCCGCGATGTCTTCGCCGCCGGGCGCGTCAAGGAGCGGACCTCGATGATCCAGAGCAAGACCGGCAAGCCGGTCCGGTTCGAGATCACCGAGACCACGAGAGTTTCCCTCGAACGATGGATCGGCGACCCTGAGATGATCGGCCGAGAGTTCCTGTGGCCCAGCCGGATCCATTGCAGTTCGCACCTGTCCACGAGACAGTATGCGCGGATTGTCCGGGGTTGGGTTATGTCTTTGGGCTTGGAACCGAGTGCCTACGGCACGCATTCCATGCGGCGGACCAAGGTCGCGCAGATCTACAAGAAGACGGGCAACCTGCGCGCGGTCCAGCTGCTGCTTGGGCATACGAAGATGGACAGCACGGTGCGCTACCTCGGCGTCGATATCGAGGACGCCTTGTCACTCTCGGAGGGAATAGACCTGTAAACACCCCACCGACCGGGGCCCCAGGCGCCGGTCGGCCCTAAGCGGTCATTCGAATTCGTCCCCGATATGACGGTGAGTTACAGTTCCGAACGTCATCCATGCGGAATTGGCTCGGTCGTGCCAAAAAGCCAATGCCCCAAGTGGAGACGGACAGTGACGACGATCAGGAGCGCAAAGATAGCACAAACAGCGCATGGTGTGGAGCAGCCCATAACCGATGCCCTAGTGCGCCAAAATCACGCTTCCGCACTATCGCAAGTCAAGAAATACCGTTTCTATTCCGCGAGAGCCACACAGTTGCGCCCTGATGCCTTTGCAGCATAGAGCGCGGAATCAGCCCTCGATAGGAGGGATTGCGCGCGCTCCCCGGGCAAATGCGTTGCAACGCCGAAACTCGCAGTGATGCTAACTTCCCCATAGCCGGGAAGCGTGATTGTGCTCTCTCGGATCGCCAACCGTATCCGCTCCGCCAAATGCTCCGCCTCAGCAGCGTTTGTGTTCGGCGCTAGGATAACGAACTCTTCCCCGCCGATTCGGGCCAGCACATCAAACGCCCGGACAATTTCTGTCAATCGCGCAGCGGTCACAATCAAAACACGGTCACCGGCCGCGTGGCCAAAACGATCATTGATGGATTTGAAGTGGTCTAGATCGACTATAATTAGCGAAAGCGGTGCGCCCGTGCGGTCGAACCGGGCCTCTTCTTCCGCTAGACGATCATTGAAAAACCTGCGGTTATGTATGCCGGTAAGAGGGTCGATGATAACATCGCGCTCCAGCTCGGCGAGACGCGCAACATCACTGACAGTCTGCGCAGACAGAAAAGCAACGGATAACACAAACAACGAGCCCAGAACCATTATCGAGCTGATCACGGCGAGTAAGATGGGGTCAGCAGATCTCGGTAGTGCGGCAATTAGGAAAGCATAGCCTGCGATAAAGCCGATGATCATAAGGCCAAGGAACGACCATGAAATGCGGAGGGATCGCGATCGTGTGAGCCTTAACAGTCTGACTACTGGCAAAAGTCCTAGTAGCAGGAAGCCCATTCCAAGTAGGAGCGCCAAACTCGTGAAGTCTATGGCAATCATTTTTTCTCACCTTAGATCGCTATAGTTTTGACCTTGGCTCCAGAGCTCGAAATCAGCTCACACAACTTCTTCGTCTTTACGACTTTCCGTGAAATAGTGATCAATATGGGATGTATACTAACTCGCAAGGCTTCGATTCTAGGACGCATGCGGGTGTTCCCTGTTATGACCGCATGGATTCAAGGTTTCTTGGGGCAGGCAACTCCTGCTATTCTCGCCCGATAGCTTCAATGCGGATGTTCGCGGTTGCTACCAACGGGCCCGAGTAATCATATCGCGGCTCGGTGCGTCATTCTACCTTAGTCCCGATAACTTAGGCGACAGCGCCCCATTACCCCCAAACTAACTATTGCGCTGCAGCCCCAATGGCGTTCTTCCGAGCTTATTGTGGTAGTGAGCTGTTGCCCAGTGAACTTCCGACATCACAACAGCGCCGATGCAACCTTTAGCCGATGCTGACTTATCCACTCCTTCAGTTCTTCTTCAGAGAGGGCTGGGGCGAACAAGAATCCTTGGAGCGCATCGCAGCCCAGGCTGGCCAGAATTTCCGCCTGCGCTTGAACCTCGACACCCTCGGCTGTCATCGGGATGTTCAGCCTCTGGCACATTTCCGCAATGGTCTCTACCAGAGGGTTGGTAGTCACTCCGGAGCTAGCAAGAGAAGCCACAAGTCGACGATCTAGCTTGATTCGATCCGGTCGCATTTTGAGCAAGGTCGTTAGGGAGGCGTTGCCACTTCCGAAATCGTCAAGCTCGATGGTTATTCCAGAAGCCCTGATCTTTTCTACAATTGGTTCTAGCTGCGCGTAGTTCTGGCTGTAATCGACGGTTTCGAGAAGTTCGACGGCGATGTCGCAGGACCACGGTCGGAACTTGTCTACCACCTCTAGGACCCGCACGACCTCAGGCTCGCTCAGGCGCGCATTGAGCGATAGTTTCGGGACGTGTAGCCCATCTGCCTTCAAGCGCTGAACCATCAAAATGGACTCTCGCGCTACAAGTTCCTCAACATCAGTGAGAAGACCGAACTCCTGCGCTAAGGGAATAAAAGTATTCGGAGGGATCCAACCTTCCGTCGGATGATGCCAACGGGCTAATACCTCGACGCCGACAAAGGCATGATCAAGTGCGCTCACCTGAGGCTGGAAATGGGGCCTGATCTGACTTGATGCGATCGCGTCGACCAACTCGTCAGCCATCCACTTCCTTGTCTCAGCCAGCGCCCGCATCTCTGGCGTGAATAGGTGGTATTGACCACGGCCTGACTGTTTTGCCTTCCGCAAGGCTATATCGGCATTCTCGATAAGGCTGACGCAGCCGCGATCGTCTGACATGGACAAGCCTAGGCTCGCCCCGAAGTGGATCTCCTGCTCCTCATAAAGAAGTGGCTTCTCGCATGCGGAAATGATGGCCCGCGCCGTGGCCTCTGCAGTCCCGTCGCCTGGTTGGGCTGATAGGACCATTACGAACTCATCACTTCCAATACGCGAAACATAAGCGCCGTCTGGCGCGATCTCGGACAAGAGTTTAGCGACGTGAACAAGAAGACGATCACCACCCTTGTGCCCGAACAGGTCGTTGACAGTAGTAAAATGGTCAAGATCAATAAGAAGAGCCCAGATTTCCATGCCCGCGTCGATGCGATTGAAAAACTCTTCGATCGCCGCATCGAGCCCGCGCCTGTTACCAAGGCCTGTCAGTTCATCAGTGCGTGACATCAGGTCCGAAAGCTCTTTGGCGGTAATGAGCTGCTGTGTCTTTTCTTTGAGATCGGCGGCCTGCTCCTCGAGTTGGCGTTGCTGGCGCTTCAGGAGCGTAATGTTGGTCCGAAATCCAACTGTTTCGCCGTCGGTGGTCCTCACCTCATGAACCTGTACAAATTCATCGTCCGCAAGGCGCTGCTCGATAGGACCGGTCGGATTGCGATGCATACGTAGGCGCTCTTCGAGCCACTCTTCCTCACGACCAACTGCATCGAGATACTGGCCGCTCTTCAAGCCAAACTTGATAATATCCTCGAACTTCATTCCCTTCTGGATCATGTCAGCAGAGCGCGCGTAAACTTCCTTGTAGCGCGAATTCCATACCAACAGCCGATCTTCTTGATCGTAAATCGCGAATGCTTCTGGCAGGGACTCAATTGCACTCAGAAGTATTTTTCTACTTTGATTATACCGCAAGACTAGGATTAATGCGCTGCCAAGTAGAACAGCCCCAAGCACATTTTGGAGTAGAATTGAGGGAAATACCAGTTTTATAACTTCCCATGATGCAAACATGGGTTGGTCCATAAAAAAGGAAGGAATCACGCAAATACTTGATATGAGGGATGCGAGCGCAATTTTAGGGATTAAGTAAGGCGAAGCGCTATACAAACTGATACGCAGTGCCTTTCCCAATAGAATGCCGGTGAGCGCATAAACGCCTAAGCTTAAGGTTCCGCCAATAACAAAGGGGCCGCCCGCAAGGTAGCGGGCGATGCCGCCAATCAGTGCAGTCAAGATCGCTGCAACGGGCCCACCTACGATTCCCGAAAGAAGCGCGGGCGCGGCCCTTGCATCTAAGATCGAGCCACTATCTGCATGGTATGCTGTAGCAATCAAAACGGCGCTCGTGAGGCCGAAGACCAGTCCCAACAAAAGCCTGTCCAGGAGGCGATGACCTTGCGCTGCCGAAGCGAGATGTCTAATGCCGCCCTCGAGCCCTTTGTTGATAACAACGGTTACAAGGAGCGTGCATAGAGAAAGAATGCCGATGCTCTGTAAGAGGCCGAAGGAGTACTGGAGTTCCATGGAGCTTCCTAAAGGCAAAGAGCTGGGAGCTAAAAAAGCGATGGGTGATATTGCGGAACAATAGAGCCAGAATATCACTCCTAAAATCAACAAAAATCCTTATTTTAACAACAGATACTTCCACTCAGTTAAGGTGCCTCTAGACTTGTGGACGCTTTGCCCCTTTCTTGACGCCGGGGAGGAGAGTTTCAGTGTTCAAGAGAGGCTTGACCGTTCGCGCCCTTGGCGAAATCGCTATCGGGTGCATTGATCACAGCGCGATGGTCTCGTTCTATAGAGACGTGGTCGGCTTGGAGCCGATGCGGGACCCGCAGGACGCGCCTATTGTGTTCTTCCGCATTGCTGACGGTTTCGAAGACCATACGACGGTACTAGCGTTGTTCCGTCACGAAATTGAGGGCGCGGGGCAGACTCGAGCTGGCGACCGACCGCCAGTGAGCGGTCCGGGACCCTCGCCGCATCACATCGCCCTGAGCCTGCCATGGGCGGAACAGGAGGCGGTCATCGCCTGGTACAAAAGACTCGGGCAGGAATACCATGCTCTGCCCCCTGAGAACTGGACCGCCTGAAGGCAAAGACAGTGGTGCCGAACGTCTGCTTTCCGCCCCCTGCGGACAACAATACTGTCGCAAAAGACAACCGCGGCAGATCGGTCATTCCGACCGTCCAAGCGAACTTGACCCAAGTCGTTCCTGAAATGTTCTTTTTGTCCACGCATTTATGTCTCCCGCACCCCTTATTCACGTCAGAAATTGACACCCACAGGGTGCAGATGTCTGATACGTCCGATCGCTGTTCGTGTTCGGGGCGCGCAGTGGGTAGAAGGATTGCATTATGACTTTTCGCTTCATCCATTCGAGCGACCTGCATCTCGGTCGCCGTTTCCTGAGCCTCCCGGAGCCTCCGGACGGCAACCTGCGCGGTCGGCTCATGGAGGCGCGGTTCGACCAGATCCGGCGCCTTGCGGCGGTGGCGCGGGATTAGGGGGCCCGGCATGTGCTTCTGGCCGGCGACACGTTCGACTCCGCCACGCCCTCACCGCAGGTGCTGCGTCAGGCGCTTGCCGCGATGCGCGACGAGACCGATGTCATCTGGTGGCTGCTGCCCGGCAATCACGACAACATGCGCAATGCCGAACCCGTCTGGGAGACAATCCGCGCCGATGCTCCCGGCAATGTCCATGCCTTGCTTGACACCGCCCCGGTCGAGCTTGAAGCCGGAGTCAGCCTCTTGCCCTGCCCCGTTCCCGTTCGGTCCGCCGGGCGCGATCTTACCGAGGGGTTGCCGCAGGTCGAGACGCCCGAGGATGCGCTGCGCATCGGCCTCGCCCATGGCGGTGTCGTGGATTTTTCCGAGAGCGGCGAGCGCATCCCGCCCGACCGCGACAGCACGGCGGGGCTCGATTATCTGGCGCTTGGCGACTGGCACGGGCGGCTGAAGGTCTCGGCGCGCACGCATTACGCGGGCACGCCCGAGCAGGACCAGTTCAAGCATGATGCAAGGGGCGCATGCCTTGCGGTGGCCATCCCGGGACGGAACGGGGAACCCGAGGTGCGGGAGATCGAGACCGGCAGCTTCCTGTGGCGCGATCTGGGCCTCATGCTGCACGAGGGCGAGGATGCGGCGGCCGCGCTCGAGGCGCTGCTGCCCGCCTCGGATCGGCGCAACACGCTCATTCGGATCAAGGCGGAGGGCTGGGCCTCGCTCGCCGAACATGCGGCGCTTCGGGGCACGGTCGCACGCCACGCCCCCGAATTCGCCCATCTCGACCTGCAAGCGGACAGGCTGGGAACCTTGCACAGCATCGCCGACCTTGACGAGATCGACCATGCCGGCGCGATGCGGCTCGCGGCACAACAGCTCATGATGGAAGCCGGAGACCCGGCAATCCGCGAGGAGGACCGCGCGATCGCGGCTGCCGCGCTAAACCGCCTCTACGCGTATGCGAAGGAGGCCTCGAAATGAAGCTGCGCTCAATAACGCTCGAGAATGTCCGGCGGTTCATCGACCCGGTCCGCATCGATGGTATCTCCGATGGGGTCAACGTTCTGAGCGCTCCCAACGAGTTCGGAAAGTCGACCGTCTTCGATGCGCTCCGCGCTCTCTTCTTCGTCACGCATGGCTCGACGAAGAAGGATATCAAACACCTGCGGCCCCATGCCGGAGGCTCTCCGAAGGTCTCCGTCGAGGTGGAAACCGCCGAAGGGCGCTTCGTGATCTCCAAGACCTGGTTCGGAAAATCCGAAGCGAAGGTCACTCGCGGAGACGTTTTGATCGCACAGGCTGACGAGGCCGAAGCCTGGATCTCGCGACTTCTTGGCGGCGGGGATGGTGGCCCCTCCGGCCTTCTCTGGGTGCGACAAGGTCTCGTCGGCCTGTCCGACGGAGAGAAGAATGAACAGACGGCTGCTCTGGAAGCGCGCCGGGATCTTCTGTCTTCGGTGACAGGCGAGGTCGAGGCCATGACTGGCGGTCGCCGGATGGATGCCGCGCTGGCCCGCTGCCGCGAGGAAATCTTGGTCTATGCAACCGCGACGGGGCGCCAGAGGGCCGGAGGGCCATCGGCTGCCGCCCTGCTTGAGGTCGAGACCCTGACACGGGATCGGGATGGCCTTGTCAAGCAGGTCACGGACCTGCAATCTGCGCTCGACGAGCGCAACCGGAACCGGCGGGAGTTGGCCGAACTGGAAGCACCGGATGCCGTCGCAGATCGCAAGGCGCGGCTCGAAGCGGCAAAGGTCGCCTTCCAAGCAGCCGAGACCCATGCAGGCAAGGTCCAAGCCGCCGAGCAGGCTGTCCAGACAGCCACGCTGATCGCCGGCCGAGCGAGACAGGAGCTTCAGACGTTCCGAGAGGTCGTCAAAGCCAGATCGGAAGCACAAACGGCGGATAAGGAGGCCCGTGCCCAGCTCGAAAAGACTGCCGTAACACTTGCCGAGGCTGAGAAGAACCTTGCAGACGCGAAAAACGCTCATGACGCGGCTGAGCAAGAGCGCCGGCAGGCAGATGCTCTTTTGCGCCGTGTGCAAGCGAAGAGCGCACGTGACCGCCGCGCGGAACTCGAAGAGCGTCTCGAGAAAGCCCAGTCTACCCGTGGCAAGGTTGAAGCTGCCAAGGCCGGATCCTCGATCGGGCCCGATGAGAAAGACATGGAACGGCTACGCGGTCTTGATTCCGCGTTAGCGACCGCGCGCGCCCTCAGGGACAGCACAGCGACCAGGGTGACCGTGCGCTACGCCTCTGGCCGTGACGGAAGCGTGGTTCACGCAGGGAAGGTGCTCGCCGACGGCAAGGCACTGACGATCCACTCTGACACGGTGCTGTCGCTCGACGGCCTTGGCGAACTGACGGTGCATCCAGGCGCAGGGCCGGAGGGCATTGGGGATGTCTCCCAGGCCGAGGCGGATCTTGCCGAGGCTCTCAAGGAGCTTGGGGTCTCGTCCCTAGAAGAAGCCGCACGCGCTCACCATGCGCGTCAGCATGCAAACCCCCGCTGGCTAAGCTGGAAGCCGAGTTCATGGCTCATGCCCCGAAGGGCATCGCAGATCTGCAGAAGCAACTCGCCGGCTTGCCCCAGCCGGCGGAAGAGAAGGAGGTCGAAGACTTGCCACCCTTGGAAGAGGCAGAGGCAGAGGCAGCTCTCGACACCAAGAGCGGCATCGTCGCAGAGCTTCGCGCCCAAATGGAGGTGGCGCGGGACTTGAGGGATGAAGCACGCACCAAGCACACAACGGCTCTCGTTCGCCAAGAGGGGGCCGCAAGGGAATTGATCTCGGCCATCGAAGCGATGGACGGCATGCCCCAGACAGATGAGGCCGAACTGGCATCGCAATTCGCCGCAGCAGACGAAAAGCGTGGCCAGGCCGAAACTGACCTGAAAGACGCACAGTCGGCCGCGCCGGACATCGCTGCTGCGAAAGCTGCGCTGACCCGCGCCCAGTCGATCGAGGATGCGGCTCGGAACCGGATCGGCGAGCTGCGACCGGCCATCGCGGCGCTGAACGAACGCATCCGCAACGCCGCCGGCGATGCGGTCGAGGAGCGGCTGCAGGAAACTGCGGACAAGCTCGAGGCGGCCGAGGCGCGGCTGGCCCGGATTGCACGCGAGGTGAAGGTCCTCGAGCGCCTGCAAGCCGCCCTCGAGGGGGCACGCCTCGAAGCCCGCGACCGTTACTTCGAACCTGTCGCCGGCGAGCTGCGCCCGCTTTTGCACCTGCTCTGGCCCGATGCCGAGCTGAATTGGGCCGACGACACCCTGCTGCCGCAATCGCTGATCCGAAATGGCCAGGAGGAGACGGTCGACATCCTGTCGGGCGGCACGCAGGAACAGATCGCGCTTCTGGTGCGGCTGGCCTTCGCGCGGCTCTTGTCGAAGGACGGACGCCACGCCCCGGTCATCCTCGACGATGCGCTGGTCTTTACCGATGACGACCGGATCGAGCGGATGTTCGATGCCCTGCACCGGCAGGCGGGCGATCTGCAGATCATCGTCCTGAGCTGCCGCCAACGCGCCTTCCGCGATCTCGGGGGCAAGGCGCTGAGCATCGCGTCGGCGGCGACCCATGAAGCTTGACCGCGGCCAGATACGCCTCTCGGTGTCGGACCTCATGCGCTTTGCGTCCTGTGCCCATGCCACGCGGCTCGACCTCAAGCGCCTGAACGCACACGCACCCGACAAACACCTACCGCATCGCATCACGGAGGCGGCGGCACACAAGAATGCCGCGGTCTTATGAGGTAGGCATCCAACTCCAAATTCGACATGCTCAAGTGAGGTAAGCAGAACGTGCTAACGGAAATCAGTTCAATAGGTCTTTTGGTTCGCAACAGCATCCTTCAGCTTGCTGAGCTGTTGCGCGATGACTGGACGCCAGGTGCAGTCAGCCTTGTGCTGCTCGTGCTCGCACTTCTCTGCGGTTTTTTGATCCTCATCCAGCGCAGAAAACGGACCAAGGCGCTGCGTTGGGCTGTTAGAACCGTAAGCACAGCGCCAGACAGAAAGGCCTTCGTTGCACAGATTGCCGATGTTCACCGGGCTTTCACCCAGGCTCGGGATGCGAAACCAGGTTTGTTGGGGTTCTTCAGGGATACAGAGTATAAGCGGGCACTCGGCGTTGCTTGGGGCGAATACCATGAGACCATGGTGTTCCCTGAGGCGGACAGCAACGATGTGGTCCGCAACAGCTTGCGACCTTCGACATTCTTTGACCCGGAGGACCTGGGGTTCGCAATAGCGTGGTGGCGCATTCTTCCCGGGCTCTTTGTCTCCATAGGACTCCTGCTCACATTCCTCGGCCTTATCGCCGCTCTTACTGCCATCGTGAGGTGCCCTTAGTTTCCTAGACACCTGCGTCATTCAGTTTCTGCTGTCTGATCTCGAAATCAACGGGCGACAGCATGCCGTTGTTCGTGTGCTTACGCTTCGTGTTGTAGAACAGCTCGATGTATTCGAACACGTCCTGCCTGGCAGCATCGCGGGTCGGGTAAGTGCGACGCCGGACGCGCTCCCGTTTCAGGAGCTGGAAGAAGCTCTCCGCGACTGCGTTGTCATGGCAGTTCCCGCGTCGGCTCATACTCGGTTCAAGGTCGTGCTGGCGTAGGAAGGTCTGCCATTCGCGGCTGGTGAACTGGGACCCCTGGTCTGAATGCACCGTGACCCGGTCAGACGGCTTTCGTCGCCAGACAGCCATCAGAAGAGCTTGGAGCGCCAGGTCCGTCGTCATGCGGGACTGGGCGGACCAACCAACGACGCGGCGCGAGAACAGATCGATGACGACACACAGGTACAGCCAGCCCTCGTGGGTCTTGATGTAAGTGATGTCGGTGACCCAGATCTGATCGGGCGCGGATGTCTCGAACTTCTGTTCCAGTGTCAATCGGCATCCAATCGTGACCCCTTATCGGCGTCCAATATTGACCCCTCTGGGGCTGAGCTGGCCCGGCGCTGCGTAGTCCTCATGTAACGCAGCGGCGGCGAGGTCGAAGGCCATTTCGCCCCGTGGAAAGCCCTGAGCCGCCACCCAATCGTTGAGCCCTTCCAACTCGGCCGCCTCGTCTTCGGTGCCGATCCCACCCAGAAGCACCCGATCGTTGATCCGGGCCGCGCGGGCGCCGTCCAGCAGAGACGTGTCGTCGTGAAGCAGGGAGGCTAGGCAGGCATTGGCTGCGTCCGCCAACAGTTCTTTGCGGGCATCCATGAAGTCGCGGTAGTTTTCGATCCGCCACAATGACGGGTCGTCAGGTATCCATTGCGACCGCAACGCGCCGGGATGGGCGGCCTCGATCTCGGGGAGGTAGTCTTCCGGTCTGCGGTCGGAGATCGAGAGGTTCGTATCCTTGGTCAGGAAGCAGAAATTGGCCAGCGCGTTGACCTCGGAGCGCGCGTAATTCGCGTCGTAAAGCCGGGCGCGCGGAAAGATGTGGTGGACCTCGAGGCGGCTCATCTTGCCCAGCAGGTTGTTCTTCAGGGGGAGGCCGGTGCCCCAGTCCCGCGCCTCGGTCATGCGGGTCAG
Organism: Roseicyclus marinus; assembly: GCF_030163795.1. Lineage (GTDB taxonomy): Bacteria > Pseudomonadota > Alphaproteobacteria > Rhodobacterales > Rhodobacteraceae > Roseicyclus > Roseicyclus marinus. The sequence continues at coordinate 11,109 of NZ_JASJOF010000011.1, forward strand.
CATGTAGAGGGCGGGGTAGAACCGCGAACCGACGCTCCATGAATGGAAATGCCCCGGCTCGACGCGCAGGCCACCTTGGGCGAGGCGCAGCTCGGCAATCAGCTTGTCCAGATCGCCGCCGGTTTCGTCGAGGATGCCAAGGTCCTTGTCGATAAAGCTCTCGACAGAGCCGGAGAAGCGGCCCCACATCCCGGTCTGGACGAACCAGAACAGGAGCTTGTCCCGCGTTCTTTCGTCCAGTCGACCGCCCTGTGTGTCGAGATAGCGAACCATCACCGGGATCGCGAATTTCGAGAAGAGGACCCGGTCATGATCGAGACCCAGTCGCCCGCCGATCATGTTCAAGGCGGTGTCGATGTGGCGAACGGCGCGCTTGAGCGCCTCGGCGATGTCGTCGGCACCTTGCGTATGCATGTAGAGGAATTTGGCTTCGCCGGTCAGGACGGTATTCACCGAACGAAGCAGCCAGTCGAGGGTGAAGTCATAGCCATCTGCACGCCAGCGCGCGATGCTGCTTTTCATCGTGTCGCGGGCTTCAGGCCAATCGGAGCATATCTTGGCGAGCGCGAGGTCGCCCTTGGACAGTTTCGTGCCGCCGCTGTTCACCCGGTTGAAGATGTCGACGACCACGTCCAGCGTCTTGTCAGCGCCCGTCACCTCCTCGATGTGAAACGCCTTGTCGCGGATGCCGAGGAGCTGGTTCATGCGACCGACGTATTCGCCGATCTTAGGCAGGTTGTCGGGGTTCTGGCTCAGCGCCGTCAGGAAGTCCCCGATCCCGGCATTGCCCTTCTTCATGACCTCAGTCACGTCGATCCAAAGGGGATCATCGCGCATCTTGATCGGCTGGAAGAACTCGAAATCTTCGGTGGCGAGATTGAACCGTAGATCGGTGAATGCCTTCGCGTTGCCATCGAAGAACTGCGGTGGCTTGCCTCGGATAACTCCATAGAGCGATGTGATCCTCTGTTGGCCATCGAGCAGCAATTTCACGACACCAGGCGCGAGCTTTCCATCGCCGCGATGGGCGGCTGTCGAGGCATCGGTGGCCCACACCAGCAGGCTGCCAACCGGATGTCCTCGATAGAGCGATTGGAACAAACCACGCACCTGCTCCCGTCCCCAGACATACCCGCGCTGGAACTCGGGCAGCGCCATGTGCCCATTGTCGATGTAGTCGAGGATCGGGGAGATCTGCATGAGTATCCCGATATCGGTGTCTGGTCTGTTACTATGTCAACCGAAGCAGCCAAGTGACAAGGACCGTCTGAACGAAGGCCGGCGGCTGATCTGGGAGAAAGAAAAAAAGAACCTAAGAGCGTGCTGCAAGGCAGTGTCCCGGGTGGTGGTGTGGGAGGCCACGCGCGGAGCCTCCGGCGTAGCGCAACGCGGGGCCGTGGGTGACGCGGGCGGTCATCGCCGATCTTCGGAAAAGGTTTGGGTTGCGACACCTGGAACCGAGAACGGAGACGACGCTGACCGAAGAGAGAATGGCGCTGATCGAGCTGGTTGAGAAGCAGGCCGATGGCGACATTGGGCGTGACGCAGGCCTGGCGCAGGTCAGATACGAACCCGGCAGCGTTATATCCCGCGTCAGCACCCAGCGTAAGCCGCCGGGTCGATCCGGGGGAATGACGATGGACGATGGACCATGTCCAGTGCGGCCTTGCGTTCGGCATGACCGTAGGCTTGCGTCAGGTCACCCTGCACGATCAGCCCGTTGCGGTTTTCCATCAGCGCATGGCCGATGAAGCAAAGCACCGCACCCGTGCCGGGGGATTTCTTGTAGAGCCGCGTATCGGGGTCGGTCGTCGAGGCATGGGTGGCATTCGAGCGCTTCTCGCCTTTGAAGTCGACCTCGGCATTTCGGCAGGGTTTGGTGTTGCGGGGCATCTGGTCGGGCTCGGCTGGGGTCTCGGAAAGCGCGGCTTCGGACGTAGCATTCGGGGCGGGTGGATCGCCCGGCCCGTCGTCGTTAGGCAGGGTGGCATCGGCTTTTGGTTGGAAGCCCTTCATCGAGGCCCAAGCCTTCACCAGCGTGCCATCGACCGAGAAGTGTCCGGTGAAATGGGGGCAAGACCAGTTTCTTCTGGGCGCGTTCCCACGGCGTTCTTCCAGCTTGAGGACCCACTTTGGCGAGGACCCCTTTTCAGTAGGGAGGCCAGATGTGCGCTCGCGCGTCCGTTTTCAAAAAGCCGCTCGGACTCCCAGCGCTACCAGCGTTGAAAAGTTTTTTTAAAGTGAGGTGAGAAAAGTTTGCGAGTTACACATCCAGCCGCCAAGCTGGATGTGTAATCGAAACCCGCCCGCGTGCTCAAAAGTGCAACTCGGAAAGGTCGCTTTGGTCTAGTTTCACACCTAAGTCCTGCGACTTCACCTCCGAATTGTCAACCCTGCGGGCCAAAACGGAGAGAAGACGACATGTCTAAGAAGAAGCACCGGTGCCCGAACGGGCAGCCGATGGAGGACCTTACGCAGAAGCCATTGCGCGGCTCTGACGTTCGGTTGATCACGGCCGAGGAACTCAGGAAGCTGCTGGGGATCTCGCGTTCCACGCTGGATCGGGCCATCCGTTCTGATCCTGCATTCCCGCAGCCGCGTAGGCTGTCCAGCGGGCGGCTGATCCGTTTCGTTCACGCCGAAGTGCTGGACTACATCAGCGGATTGCCGTGCGCCGAGTATTCGGACCATGCGTTCGACCCCAACAGCTTCAGCGATTAGGTGAGCGGGTAATGGAAAAGAGAACCGCGAAAAAGGTTGAAGCCTGGCTTACTCAAAATGAGTGGGCCATTGTTAAAGCCCACATGGCTCGTTGCCACGTCGACAGCGTAGCGAATTACGTCAGGCTGGCTGTCTTGGCAGGTTTGCCCTCCCAGAGCATGCAGCGGGATGAGCTCATCAACGAACTGGCTCTGGCGATAAACCGCCTGAGCCGAAGTGAGGTGGCAGGTGCCGCGAAAGAAGTCGCTGTCTGGTTGCCTCACGCAAAGAGGGTGGCCAAGGATTTGCAGAGATCGCGGGCTTTCCAGCACATGTCGGAGGAGGGAGGCGTATGACGCGTCCTTACGTCACCTTCTTTCCGCAGCCGGCGCAGCCCGTCCGCTACGGCATTGACGCGAAAGCAGATGGAGTGCCCGGAACCGTCATCGGCGGCACCATCCCTTGGTCGGGTGTTCCGCAAACCCTTGCCTATCTCAAGTCGTTGCCTGAACCCGAAAGTCTTTCGACGGAAAATCGTTGGCTTCATATCAGCCTTTCCTTGCCTCCGGGGTTTGCGCCTTCCGCGGACGAGTGGGTGGAGATCTGGCAGCGCTGTTTCGACGGTATGGGTTGGGCTAGCCGTTCCATGCTCTGGATCGGCTTCGCCCATCCTGAAAAGTTCTTCGCCGGTTGTCCCGTCAACCATAGCCATTGCACAGCACGTGCTGCGTTTCTTTCCGGTGCGGCTCTTCCGCTGTCGAACATGAAGCGTCGCTGCGACGATGCCGATGCAGCGATCCGTCATCATCTTGGTATCCCGTTTCTGCCTACGTCGCCTCTGGCGTTGAATCTTCCGCAACGTCGACACAAAACTGCTGATCAGGCGTGGATCGCTAGTTCGTTGCAAGACGTCTTCACCCGCAACTTGCCTACGTCGCCAGATCAGCTCGCATATGACCTAGGCCGCTTCATGATTGAAGTGGAGATCAGCCCGAATGGGCATGGATACCCCAGCTATGCCTTCACTCACAATGATGCCATCGAGATCCGCGGCAAGTACCTGAGCGATGACCTGACGCCCACGAGGCTCGCCGCGCGGTTTGAATTTAACAAGAAGATCCTCGCCGCCCGGCGCGACCTCGAGATGCGCCGCTTTCTGGCCGCACTCCCCGCAAACTCCGTCCAGCTCATGAAAGTCCTCAAGGAGATTGAGAATGAACAAGCCCCTTTCGCCGCCGACCATAACCGATCCCTCCCTCGCGAATTTGGAGATCCAGAGGCAGTTGCAGGAACTGCGCGTCAGCTCCCGCAAGATAGATCAAACGACGTGCGTCACGCGCGCCAACACGGAAGAATTGCTGGACCTGAAAGTCCTGCTCGATCAGCCAGATGCGAAGAACCTCGAACTGGCCGAGAGACTGGCTTCGACCCTCGCGGCGATGTCCGACAGCATGACGAGGCTAGAAGCAATGATCGAGAGCCAGGCGGTTCGCCTGATGGAAATGCAGGAGAACTTCTCAGAAAAGCTCACTATCCTCGAGCGGCAGATGAACAGACAGTCCGACCTCTTCGATCAGCTGTTCGAACCGGAGGACGGGGACGGCTCCTGAAACTGGCGAGGGCGGTCGCTCGCGACCTGCGGCTTCACATGAAGATCACGGTGGACCGCCGCACGAGTTCCCTGTTCATCCGGTTTACCGACTCCAGCCAACTCTTTTTTTCCAAGGTTGGTATGAAGCTCACGTCGGCCGCCGCTGAAGGGACTAGCGCGCACCGGTTTGCCATCGCCATGGCAAGTCGCCTCGGCTGGGATAATCTCGTAAAGCGGAAGGGATGGCCAATCTCGCGGCCCGAATGCTCCGGCGATTGGTTCGCTGTCGATCATGAAAAGACCTCGGCAATCCTGCGCGCTATCCTCAGGCATGCAGAAACCCTGCCGGCACAGGATCCGGATGTCGCCGATGCCTTCCGTGTGTTCCGAGACGGCTTGTCCGATTGCTCCGACATCCCGGAACCGGCACCGCAGGATCGTCGTCTGCGGCTTGTCCTGATCGGGGTGGATTTCTGGCAACAAGATGCTGCGCGGAGGTTGAAGCGGGTCTCGGAGATCGCGACCCTCGTGGCACAAGATCCTGCCTTGGTCGTGGTGTGGCAGTCGCCCAAGCATGAAGGTTTCGAATTTTCTCTCGCCTCCATCTTCGTGCAAAAACTTCAGGCCAAGTGGCCAAGTTTTGCGGTTGCACAGACCGACGAGGCCACCGCTCACTCGCCAGCGGAACCGGTCGCTCACGTGCATGAAGCTCCGCCAATCGAGGCGCTTGAAGTCGTCACGGACAAGGCAACGGACATCACCACCGAAAAGACGGCCGACGTTGAAACCGACGAGACGGCGGAAGCTCTGGTGGAAGAGGCAGCCCCCGAGCCCGTTGACCAGGTGCCGTACGAAGATCCCGAGAGCCAGAGCATGGGGTTCTGATCAACTGCGCTGCGATCGCCCCAGCTTAGGGTCGATCACAGCGCAGTTCCATCTGCACCCCGTTACCGGAGGCCCAGTTTCTCGGAGAGCGACGCGGGAGCCGTTCCGCCCGTCACGAAATCGGCCCAGTCCTGCATGAGCTGTGCGCGTTCTATCAGAAGATCATCGCGCATGTACGCTTCTTCTAGGCTGTTCTGGACATGGGCCAGGGCAAACTCGATTGCGTCGCGGTCATAGCGTTTCTGCAGCCGGGCCCACGTCTTGAAGTTCGCGCGAAACCCGTGGCCCGTTAGGTGAGGTTCGAAGCGTTTCACGAGTTGCAGGATGGTGTTCTCGCTGAAGCTGCCACTCTTGGTCTTGGGTTTCGCGAAAACGAGCTTCGCGTCGGGCGCCAGCAAGGCTGCATTTTGCAGGAGGATCTTGGCCTGCGAACTGAGCGGCACACGATGCATGAGCCGGGATTTCATCAAGCCGGCCTCCGTGGTCCAAATACCTGCATCCATGTCGATCAAAGGCCAAGCAGCAAAGCGGACTTCGTTCGTGCGCTTGGCCGTTAACAGAAGAAGTTGGGCCGCCTGCCGCGTGGTCTCATCGCAGGTAACTTCTTCCAGCCATTGCCAAAGTTCGGGCACGCGCTCTACCGGGAGGGCGGCATGATGTTTCGTGCGGCGGCTGGTGTAGCCGAATGCCGTCTTCTTGCAGAACTCGGCAGGATTCACGATCTCGAGATCATGCGTCAGGCGCGCGAGCTCGATGATCTCCTTCAGGCGCGCCAAGGTGCGTGACGCGGTCGTGTTTTTCGTATGCCAGATCGGCCGGAGCGTATCGACGACGTCCTTCCGGCGGATCTCGGTCACCAACCGGTCTCCGAGCTCCGGCAAGACATATGTCGCGATCGTGTTCCAATTCTGGTCGATATGCTTGCCGTTGCTGAGCGTGCCGCGCTTGTTTTCGAACCATGCCGCGGCTGCGTTGCGCAGAAGAAGAGGGTCGCTCGGCTCGGGCAGAGGCTGTTTGCTCTGGCTGCGTTTTCGCGGTGCCACCCGGCCATCGCTCTCCAGCGCACTGTTCGTGGCGTTTTCATCGAGTGCGAGCGCCTGCCTGATCTCGGGAATAGCCATGCCCTCATCGGCCATCGCACGCACACGGGCAGCAACGCCGCGCGCGGCCTTCAGGCTAAGGTCAGGATAATCGCCAAGGGTCACCCAGCCACGGGCTTTGCTCCTCGGTTCCTTGGCAACCTGCACCTGGAACCTCTTCGCTCCGTTCTGAAAAAGCCGCAGGTAAAGCCCGGCGCCATCACCCAGACGTTCCTTTTCCAGCCCGTAACGGGCGCTCTCGATCTGTTTCACAGTCAACGGCATGGGCGCATTTCCTTCTGCTACCGCTTGCCGGCAGGGTATCAAATGGCGGTGGGCTGCTCGAACGCGCCCTGAAGCCTCCTGATGTGTCGTGACGGATATTCGTAATTTAAAACATCAGGTTATGGGTGTGTCCTGACGTTTCGTGAGAGGTGCTGAAGTCCTTCCTCACTTTTCACCTCCTCCGCCATTGGCCGCGATTTTGCCGAGGCGTGGCCGGACATGGCGTTTTCGTCCATTGTCGGTCGCGGCATCTGGTTTGGGGGCTGGGTGATACGGGGGCGGACATTAGGCCGTCAGGAACGTGGTAAACCGGTTAACGAAATCGCCTGGATCTGGCGTCAATCGTTGCGGAAGCGTTAAAATGCGGCGTCATCCGTTTAGAAAGTGTTGACGCTCAGGCCGACGAAAAACTCCGTATCCTCCGCTCTGTACCCCAGGCGCAGCCGGACCGGGCCGTCGCCCAGTTGTTGCTGAACGGCGAAGGTCGTTTCGGTGTAGCTGTCGCTTCCACCGCGGGACAGTTCGAAGGAGAAACCATCGCGCAGGACCATCTGGCCGAGCAGGAACCAAGTCTCGTCGATGGAGCCGATTTCCGCAAGGCCGTAGACCGCTCCGAAATCGGTGGGCTGGTAGCGTTCGAGCGAGAGGCGAAGGCCGAGGTCGAGGTCTTCCGCGCCGACCTCCTTCTGCTCGAAACGCAGCGCGGGGCCGATCTTGAGCGTCGCCAGCCCGCCGAGATCCAGCGCGTAGGTCGTGCTTATGGTGGCCGCCCGACCGTCGTCGTAGGCGGAGACGTTGAGCCCGTAGTTCAGCCGTCCCTGGGCAAAGGTGGCGACAAGGGACTGGTTCTCTGGCCCGAGGTCGGTCTGGATGAAATAGCCGTCCGCGCGGGCGGGCAGGGTGGAGAGGGCGAGGGCCGCGACGAGGGCTGCGGCCGAAACAGAACGGCCCGGGCGCGGCGCGCACAATGTCGCCCCACGCTTGGCGGTGCGTGTTGCGATCCGGATACTACTGCCCGTCATCGTGATCCTCCTGCATCTGTCGGCGCCTTGGCGGGCGCTGGTGCCATCCCGCGCGCCGCGATCCTAGTTTGCCGCCCCAGGGTCGAGGTCGAGCGCGGCTTCCAGCAGGGCCTGTGCGGAGCGCAGGATCGGGTCGTCGTCGCCGCCGCTCAGGCGATCTTGGAGCGTCAGAAGCATGGCCTCGGCCTCGGCGCGTAGGGTCATGTCCACCGGGGTGTCTGCCATGAGGAGGACAAGGGCGAGGGCCGTCGCGTCCTGCGCCATGGTCTGCGCGCCCGCTGCCTGCCCGTCGCCGAGCGCGCGGATCTGGGCGAGCAGGTCCGCCGCCGGGGGTGTGGAACTGTCGAAGGGGTTGCTGGTCAGCGCCTCATTCGTGCCCTGAAGCTCGAGCCGTTCGAGTTGCACCACGATGGCTGTCGAGATGACGAGCGCTGCGATCCAGACGATCTGTTCGCGTGCCGCGTGCAGAGCGCTACGCCGTTTCATCGCGATATCCTTCCATGACGGGTTTGTCGAATTCGGGATCCGGCGACCATGTCGCCGCCCGGATCATCACCCAGAGCGACAGGAAGTTGTTCAGGCTCCAGACGGTATTGGTGATGATGGCGCCAAGGCTGTAGCCCGGTTCGCCCAGCAGGAAATAGATCCAGCCCAGCCCGAGGCTGCCGAGGATGGCGATGGAAAAGGCGATCTGCCACTTCACAAGGCGCAGGAAACGGCCCTCGGTCCGGTCCTTGGGCGTCACGGGAAAGGCGATGCGTTTGCCGCGCAGCACCGACCAGAGCGCGCCCAGCGTCACCGGGAACATCGCCAAGTGCCAGCGCCGCCCGCCCATCACCGATGTGCCCCACAGGCCCACGAGTTGCGCCAGTTCGTTGAGCAGCAGGAACGGGATCAGGTGCAGGAAGAATTCCAGCGAGAAGGTCGCGACCGGCGCGATCCCCGTCGTCAGGAAGATGATCGGTGCGATGAAGAACATCACGTTCCAGATCGGCGACAGGTAGGAATAGAAGGTCGCGCCATACATCAGCTTTTGCGGCAGGCTCAGGCCGCGTTGGAACAGCGGATTGTCGTGGAACACGATGTCGAGCGTGCCGCCCGCATACTTGTAGCGCTGGATCGTCCAGCTGAGCATGTCGCTGGGGGACATCATGCGCGACACGATCTTGGGATGCATCACCGAGCGCCAGCGCCGCCACCGGTCGCTGTGCATCTGGATGGAGGTGTAGATGTCTTCGGAGACGTGAAGTTTGAACGGGGTGAAATCGATCTCGCGGGCGCGGCTCATGCGGGCGCTGTCGTGCACGGCGGCAAAGATCACCGCTTCTCCGGTCAGACGCCGCACGGCCTTGTCATCGGCCAGCGTGTCGCGGTCGACCCGATCGGCCCAGATCCGCACGGCGGTTTCCATGATCGCTTCGCGCCGATGGATCGAGGATGCGCCGCAGCAGAAGGCGGCATTGGCCCAGTTCCGGCGCCGCAAGATGAAATCGTAGAACATCTGCGGATCGTTGGCGAAAGGATCGGTGCCGAAGCGCACCGGCCCGACCAGCCATTCGACCGCATGGCCAAGACGTTCCCCGACCCGTCCCAAGCGCCGACGCCACGCCGCCCAGACTGGCACGCCCGGCGGGATGTCCCAAAACCATTGCGGTGTCTGAACCCAAGCGACACGGGCGTCGCGGAAATAGCCCATCGTCTCGGTCAGGAAATCCGGAAAGAGGATCGTATCGGCGTCGCAGATGATGATGAAATCGCCCGAGGTGCTTTCCATCGCGTTGCGCAGGTTGCCGGCCTTGTAGCCGACATTGTCGTTGCGGGTGATGTAATTGGCCCCCTCGTCTTGTGCCACGGCGGCCATGGCGGGGCGGCGGCCATCGTCGAGGACGTGGATCTTGATGCGGATCTCGTGCGGATAGGCGAGATCCTTGGCCGATCTCAGGCCTTGGCGGACGATTTCGGGGTCTTCGTTATAGGTGGCGAAGAACACATCGACCGCGACCGGGCGATCCGTTCCGTCGCGGTCCTCGATGCCGATGGTGTCGAAGAGCGTCACGGGAAGCTCGCGCTGCCGGGGGCCGCGCGGCGTCCAGAGATTGACCGTGTAGAGAATGAGGCCGAAGAACGCCATGGTTTCCGCCAGCGCCAGCGGGATGGAGAACCACAGGGCATCGGGGTTGAGCGAGGCGGTCCAGCGCCACCAGATGTACCAGGTTCCGAAAACGAGGCTGGAAGTGGCCAGAAACTGCCAAAGCGCGAGGCGCAGGGGCCCCGGTGCATCCGCCACCCAGGGTTCCTGACGTTCGAACCGGGTTTCCCGGGGCCAATCAGGGTCGGGTGCGTCAGGCATTCACGGGATCCTTTTGCGCATGTGCAGGCGGAACAGCGCGTCATCGGCGTGCAGCGTGACCTCGTCCATGGACAGCAGGATGAGCGCCAGACCGCGCCCGCTTTCCGTCAGGCTGTCGAGATTGGCGGGGTCCATGTCGAGGTGGTCGGCGGCGATGCGATCGAAGGAGTCGGGCGGCACGAGGGGCGCGTGATCGAAAATGTCGACGACCAGATCGGGGCCGTCGAGCTTGAGCGTGATCAAGATGTCGTTGTCGTCGCGGTTGTGGACCTGTCCGTGTTTGATGGCGTTGGTCAGCGTTTCCACGACCGCGAGTTCCACGTCACCGGCGAGAAGTTCGTCGAGGTGGGATTGCGCGAAATCGCGGACGATGCAGGCGGCATGCGCGACGGCGGACAGGTCGCGTTCCACCAAGATCGACTTCTCGGGGTACGGGGTCATCGGATCAATCCGCTATCTTGGCCACGGCGTCTTCGACGGAGGGTGCGATCGTGAAGACCTTGTCCATGCGCGTGAGGGTCAGCAGGCGCGCCACGGTGGGTGTCGGACGGGCGATACCGATCATGCCCACGGTGCCCATGCGCTTGATCGCGGCGATCAGCGCGCCCAGGGCCGAGCTGTCCATGAAGCCCACCGCCGCGAGGTCGAGCACGATGTAGCCCTGACCCTGTTCGATCCGTTCGAGCAGCAACAGGCGGAGATCGGGGGAATTGCTTGCGTCCAGCCGGGCTGTCTTGATCGCAAGGACAAGCACGCCCTTGGTCATGGTCTCGGTCGTTTCGATCCCCATTCAGGTTCTCTCCATCACTATCAGGCTGATGTCGTCGTTCAGAAGCGGTTTGCCGGCCCAAGAGGTCAGCGCGGCAAGGATGTCGTGGACGAGGATGTCGTTGGGCCGCGTCCGCGCGGAGCGGATGATGTCGGCCAGCCGTTCCTCGCCGAATACGGTTCCGGCGGGGTTCTGCACCTCGTAGATCCCGTCGGAGAAGACGAAGAGGCGGTCGCCCGGGGCCAGCTGGAAGGGGCTTTCCTCGTAATCGGGGGTGGCGCTGACGCCGATGGGCAGCCCGCCGGTGCCCAGCCACTGCACCGCGCCCTCGGCGGGGACGAGAAGCGGGTTGGGGTGGCCGGCCTGAGCCATGCGCCCGGTTCCGGTTTCCGGATCGACGAACATCACGAGCGCGGTCAGATAGGGCAGGTCGTCGCGCCAATCGGCGTTGAAATCGCGCAAGATGTCGATGGGGCCTATGCCGTCGCCCATCTCCTGCAGGCTGCGCTTGAGGCCGGTATGGGCCGCCGTTGCGACAAGGCATGCGGCCGTGCCGTGGCCTGCCACGTCCAGTTCGAACAGGACGACGCGCCCGTCGGGCAGGCTGAAGTAATCGAAACTGTCGCCGCCGAGATGGTTGGAGGCCCGGAAGAAGGTGAAGAAGCGGAACGGGCCGATGGTGCCGGGTTGGGGCAGTTGGGCCAGTTGCAGGGCCGCGGCGGCGTCGAGGTCGGCGCGCATCTCGCGGTTGGCTGCCGTCAGGTCCCCGGTCAGCTTGCGGCGTTCCTGCTCCAACCGGTCGCGCCGGATCGCGTCGATGCGGAAGACGCGCAGCGCATCCATCACCGCGCGCACATCGACGAAGCGGGTGGCGTGGTCTTCGATCGGGCGCAGGTCGCCGCCGGCAAGCCGCATCAGCGTGTCGCGCAGGGCCGCCATTGGCAGCAGAAGCTGGCGGACGATCATCATGATCGCGAGGCCGTAGATCAGCAGCACGGCGAGGCCGCCGATGGTCGCGATCGTGGCGTCACGTGCCGCACGGTCGATCCGATCGGCTATATGGGCAGAGGCGATCCGGTCGGTTTCTTCGAGGATGTTGCGGATCAGGAAATCCGCCTGTTCGAGCCGTTCGAGCCAGCGCGCCACGACGGTCGGGTTGGCGGTACCGTCGGCCAGTTGGGCGGCGACGGCTTCGAGGTCGGACGAGTAGCCTGCGCGGATCACCTCGGACAGGACCTGGTGCGCGCCGATGGGGATGTCGATGTTGTGCTCAAGGGTGGAGATGAGTTCCAGATCGGGGGCCTGCAACCGGATCAGCGCGCGGTCGAGGGTCCGGACCGAGCCTTCTGACAGGGGACGGTCGCCGGTCAGCGCGTCGATCACGATGTCGGTGATCACCTCGAGGTTCTGGTGCCGTTCGATCGTCCGGTCGCGCACGAGGTGGAGCATTGCCATCTGCACGTCCACGAGGTGCAGCCTGCCGGAAGTTACCCGCCGCTGGTCGGCATAGGCACCCGCAAGGAAATCGAGGTCTGTCGCGATCTGCCGCCTGTCGGAGGCACCGGTCTCGCCCGAGGCGGACAGGCGTGTCCGGAGCGCTTCGGCCTCCTCCAGCAGATCCGACAGGCGCGTTGCGCCGATGCTGTCGCCGCGCATTTCGGCGAGATCGCGCGCGGTGGCCGTTCGCGCGATGACGCCCTGCAGCAAGCCCATGGGATCGCCGAGTTGGTCCACGCCGAGGTCGGTATATCGGATCTGGCGGGCGGCGATTTCGGCGTCGATCATGGCGCTGCGGATCGCGCGGCGCGTCAGGTCGATATCGCGTTCGATGCGGTAATTCCGGAGTGTCTCGAGGCTTTGGACGCCGTTGATGGCAACCGCGCCCAGAAGACCGAGGCCAAAGAGCGAGGTCACGGCCAGAAGGGCGAAACGCAGCGTCAGGCCGCGACGGGACGTTGCCATGCGCTCGGCCATCTTGAAATAGCGCGGCGGCCGGGCCTCGTCGGAAGGCGCGGCAGTGGCGCGGCCCGTTACCCAGCGGACGCCCGACCGGATATGGCCCTCATCTATGGTCAAGGACCCACCTGTGGATGTGGGAGACCGCGCGATCCGCGAAATCGCGCAATTCAGCGCGGTCGCCCAGCGAGAAGGACCCGGGTGCGGGATCGAGAAGGCAGAAGGCGCCGAGGGTCAGTTCGTCGCTGTAGCGGAGCGGCGCCCCGGCATAAAAGCGGATGAACGGGGTCCCCGTGACAAGGGGATTGGTGCGGAAGATGTCGGATTTCAGGGCGTCGGGCACCACGAAAACCTCGTCTTCGAGGATCGTGTAGTTGCAAAAGGCCATGGAGCGCGGTGTGGTCTCGGCCTCTATGCCGGCCCGGGCGCGGAGATGTTGAAGCTCTTCGGAGAGGATCGTAACCGCGGCTGTGGCGACCCTGAAATGGGCGCAGGCTTCTTGGCAGAGTTGGTCCAGTGCCGGATCCTGCAGGGCAGGGGCCAAGCCGGTTTCCCGCAGTCGAAGCAGTCTGAGAAATTCATTATGCTTGACGGGGTAGGCGATGTCCTCCTGTCCGAGTTCCGCCATGCGGCACCTTTTCTTGACGGTAGGAACACTCCATTACGCTACGAATACGATTGACCTTGTCGCGCAGTGGGCGGGACGATGCAAGCCATGGTTACCTTTGTGCGGATTGCGATGGCTGTCATGATGACTATTTCGGCGCTGGGTCTTTCGGCCGGGCGGAGCGATGCCTTTCCGGTCGCAACCTGCGTCAATCTGGGAAATGCGCTGGATGCGCCGAGGGAGGGGGATTGGGGGCCGCCGATCACCTTCGAGGACTTGGTGTGGATCGCGAACCAAGGGTTCGACACGGTGCGCCTGCCGGTGCGCTTTTCGGGCCATTGGGACGGTCGCATCGACCCGCAATTTCTGCGCCGCGTCGACGAGGTGATCGCGCAGGCGCGGTCGGTCGGGTTGCAGGTGATCCTGGATTTGCACCATTTCGACGGCCTGATGGCCGACCCCGTGGGCCAGGCCCCCGTCTTTCACGCGATCTGGACGGAATTGGCGCAGCATTACGCCGGGCACGACAACGGGCTGGTGTTCGAGCTTTTGAACGAACCGCGCGGGGCGCTGGGGGGCGAGAGGCTTCATGCGCTTTACGCCGCGATCATCCCCGAGATCCGCAGGCACAATCCCGAGCGATGGATCATCTTGGGCGGGGGCAACAGCAACGATTTGAACGAGCTTGCGGCCCTGCCGATCCCCGATGGTCGGATCGCGCTGACCTTCCATTACTACGAACCCTATGTGTTCACGCACCAGCAGGCAGAGTGGATCGACATTTGGTTTCCGGCCTCGGGCTGGGGTACGGCGGAAGATGTGGCGGCGGTCCGGGCGGATTTTGATCGCATTCCGGATCTTGGAGCGCCGATCTTTCTGGGGGAATTCGGTGTCTATGAGCGGGCCGATCCCGTGTCGCGGATGCATTGGACGCGGGTGGTGCGCGAGGCCGCCGAGGCGCGAGGCATAGCGTGGTGCCATTGGGCCTATCGGGCCGGGTTCGACATCGTGGATGCGCGAACCGGCGATTGGACGGAAGGGATGCGGGACGCCTTGTTTGGTCCGACGGATCGCTGAAGGGTCGCGTGCCGCCATTAACCCGGCTGGCGCGGTAATTCCGAACCTGTCCGGTTCGGAACAGGCGGGTTTCCCGGTCATTCCCGACGAGATAAACCAAAGTGTGAATAGTAAGTATTTCGTTTGCTTGCTGGCATTCGTTTATTCTGATTAGCGTTCAAGGGCTTCCTCCTATTCCGATATATCCAGCGAACGGCTTATCTTTGGTCAGGCCTTTGGCACGATTGGAGGTGGGCTTTGCCCCTGCAATCGGGCCCGGCATGCAGCACGCCGCGTGGCACAAAGGATCGAGTTTGACGATGAATGCCGGACATGAACGCCAGCGTCTGACGAAACTGCGCCAGCAGAACATCCTTGATTCCATGCCTGAGACGGAATTCGACGCGATCGTCGACCTTGTGCAATCGTCCTTCGGCGCGGATATGGCGGCCATCACCTTCATCGACGAGGACCGCCAGTGGATCAAGGCGTCGCATGGGATCGGCATGTCCGAAACACCGCGCGACATCGCGTTTTGCGATCACACGATCCGCACACCGGAGGTGATGAGGGTCAATGACGCGACGCGTGATGCGCGTTTCGCGAACAATCCCTTGGTCACGTCGGAGCCGGACGTGCGCTGTTACATGGGCGCGCCCATCGCCGTCGACGGCTTCAACATCGGGTCAGTCTGTATCCTTGGTACGACGCCGCGCCTCTTTTCGGAGGCCGAGGCGCGGATGCTGCGCCATTTCGCCCAGATCGTCGCGTCGCAGATCAAGCTGCGGACGGAGGTGAGCCGCGATGCGCTGACCGGGGTTCTGTCGCGCGGGGCGTTTTTCGATCTGCTCGACATCGCGTTTCGCGCCTTTCGGCAAAGGCAGAGCCAATCCTGCCTCGTGGTGCTGGACATAGACCGGTTCAAACGGATCAACGACGACTACGGCCATCCGGTCGGGGACGAGGTTCTGATCGCCATCGCGGAAAAGACGCTGGTGTCGGTGCGTCCCGATGACAGGGTGGGCCGGATCGGCGGCGAGGAATTCGGCATCGTGATCCGCGACGTGGGTGTGGATGTGGCGCAGGTGGTGGCCGAGCGGGTCCGCACCGCGATCGAGACGATCCGCCTGCCGGAACGCGAAACGCTGCGGTTCAGCGCGAGTTTCGGGGTCGCGGCCTTGACCCCCGGGATGGGCAGTGTCGACGCGTGGTATGCGCAGGCCGACAAGGCGCTGTACGAAGCCAAGAACAAGGGGCGCAATCGCGTCGAGTTATGCGTGGTGCCGCCATCCGCGGATGGTGCGTGATTCGCGCAGGGGACAGGCGGCAATATTTTCGCGTCTTTGGATTTATAATTTTATCTTTGGACGAATTCATATCCAAATAGTCTCGGAGTGAGGGAAATCTTTCTGGATATTCTGCGCGAATTGACGTGTCGGCACGGCTTTGCGTGTCGTTTTGGACAATCCGGACGCGCGGCCGTGCGTAATAGTCGACAAATTCCTTTTCCATGAGAATGGAAAAAGCCTAGTTTTCCGGTGTCGCGAATGTGAGTGCGCATTTCCGGGATGGAGAGAATTGGTCGTGACGGGCTGTTTCCAAGACATCTTGCTCGATCTCCCCGTCTATACGAGCGCGACGACGGCATTGGGTCTTGTGGTCCTTGCCACATGGATCTTGCGTCATGAGGATTTCGTAGGGCGCAGGTATTTCGTGGCGACCGTCATCGGGATGATGATCTGGGTCGTGATGGCCACGGTCGAGATGATGGTTCAGGGTCTTGGGTGCAAGATGGCGGCGGCGACGGCGACCTGGCCCGCCATCGCGCTGGTGCCCGTGGCATGGTCTTTCTTCATCTGGCATTTCTGTTTCAATGGCATGACGCGCTGGCAATGGGCCGAGGTCTTTGCGATCGGCCTGATCGTGACGGGGATTTCGGCGGCGGCCTTTACCAATCCCTATCACGGGCTGCTCTACGGGGCGGGCACCGCTCTGGTCACCGAGACGGGGCGGCCCTTTGTGCGGTTCGATCACGGGCCGCTGTTCTACGGGATCGCGGCGTTTTTGTACGGGTTCATGATCGTGAGCCTTGTGGTGTCGGCGACGGGCGCGTTCCGGGCATCGCGGACGCTGCGCCCGCTGATGTTCCTGCTGATGTGCGCGACGCTGGTGCCGATGGTGTCGAACATTTCCTATCTGTTCTTTGATGGGGATATCGCGGGGTTCGACCCCACGCCCTTCGCCTTTTCCTTCGTGCTTCTGGTGTTGACCTGGGCCATCTATGCGGCGCGGGGGCTGGACCTTGTGAGCGTCGCGCGCGACCTGCTGTATTTCAACACGAACGATCCCGTTCTGGTGGTCAATGCGGGCGGCGTGGTGGTCGGCGCGAATGCCGCGTCCTTGCGGTTGATGCCGGAGCTGGGCAAGCACTACCGGCTGAGCGCCGAGGGGCCCTTTGCCCCGATCGCCGAAGTGCTGACCGACACCGGGCCGCATACGCGGCAGACCGATATCAGCGTGCTGGGGCGTTTGTTCAATCTCAGGGTGCTGCCGATCCCGCGCCCCTTGTCGGAGACGGGCGCGCATCTGGGGGCGGTCGCGATCATGACGGACATGACTGCGCTGGAAACGCAGAATGCGCAGCTGAAGGCGGCGCTGGAGCAATCGCGCCTTCAACTGGGCGAGATTTCGCGACTGCGCGAGATCGCGGAAACCACGGCGATGTCGGACCCGCTGACCAAGATCGGCAATCGTCGTGCGCTGGAAATGCGCGCCGATGCCGTAGGGCCGGGGGCGTTTTCGGTGGCGTTGATCGACCTCGATAACTTCAAGGCGATCAATGACAAGCTGGGGCATACCGTGGGCGACAGGGTGCTGAAGAATTTCGCCGCCCTTGTCCGCGATACGCTGCCGCCCAATGCCGATGTGTTTCGTGTCGGCGGCGAGGAATTCGTGGTCATGGCTGTGGGCATGTCGATGGCGGATTTCGTCGGCCTGATCGACACGATGAGATCGCGGCTGGGCGAAGCCGTCGCGCTGCGCGAGCGTGACGAGGCCCTTGTGACCTTTTCGGCGGGCGTGGCGGGCGCGCCGGAGGACGGCACGACGCTGGAAGCGCTTTACGCATGTGCGGATGCGCGGCTTTACAAAGCCAAGGTGGGCGGGCGCGACCGGGTCGTTTCGGAGGGCAACCTGTCTGCGATCCGCGAGGGGCGACGGTTCTCGGGGCCATGACCGGGGTCCGGCTTGCCGGTCATGAGGGGAAGATCGGGGCAGGCGAGTGTCGTGCGCGCAACCGAGGCCACCCCTAGGGGCAGCGGATGATGCGGGGGCCGGGGTTCGGGCGCGGAGTTCAGCGGATCGAAAGCCCGTTGGTCTTCATATTGGTGATCCAGTCGCGCAGGTCCTGTTCCGGCAGAGCAGGCGCGAAGATGAACCCCTGGAAGGCATCGCAACCAAGAGCGGCCAGCGCCAGCGCCTGATTTTCCTTCTCCACGCCCTCGGCGGTCATGGGGATCTTGAGCCGCAGGCACATTTCGGTGATCGATCTCACCAGCGGGTTGACGCCGATGTCATGGCTGTCGAGCGACGCCACCAGCATCCGATCCAGCTTGATCCGGTCCGGGCGCAAGTTCAGGAGCGTGGTCAGCGAGGCGTGGCCGCTTCCGAAATCGTCGAGTTCGATTTCCACGCCGCCCGCCCGGATCTTCTGGATGAGCGGGCCGAGCTGCTTGTAATCATAGGTGTAGTCGACGGTTTCGAGCAATTCGAACGCGATCCGGCATGGCCAGGGCTTGAGCTCCTCAAGCGTTCCGAGCGCGGCCGTGGTTTCGAAGGCCCGGACGCTGACGTTGATCGACAGCTTGGGGATGTCGATGCCATCGGCCTTGAGGCGCTGCACCATCATGATGGAGTCGCGCGCGATGATGCGTTCGATACGGGCGAGGAGGCCGAATTCCTCGGCCAGCGGAATGAAGACATCGGGGGGGATCCAGCCTTTGGTCGGGTGGTGCCAGCGCGCCAGCGCCTCGACACCGACAAGTCCGTAGTTCGCGCTGCTGACCTGCGGCTGAAAATGGGGGAGGATCGCGCCTTCGGCGATGGCCTTGGACAATTCGTCGACCATCCATTTCTTGTGCTCGGCCTCGCTGCGCAATTCCTGGCTGAACAGGCGGTATTGCCGCCGACCGGAGCGTTTCGCACTGCGCAGGGCGATATCGGCATTCTCGATCAGGCTGGTGCAGCCGGGGTTCTGGGTGATGGTGATGCCGATGCTTGCGCCGTAGCGCAGTTCCTTGCCCTCGTAGACAAAGGGTTTGTCGCAGGCGTCGATGATGGCCTGTGCGGTTTGCGCGGCGACGCCATCGTCTTTTTCCCGAAGCATCGCGATGATGAATTCGTCGCTCCCGCTGCGGGCGACATAGGCGTCAGGCGGCGCGCTTTGCTCGAGGATGCGGGCGACATTGTTCAGGACATGATCCCCGCCCACATGGCCGAACAGATCATTGATCGCGTTGAAATGATCGAGGTCGATCAGCAGGACGCAGAGTTCCTTGTCCGGGGTCAGCCGATCCGCGAATTCGACGAGTTTGCGGTTGAGGCCGCGCCGGTTTCCGAGGCCGGTCAATTCGTCCGTCCGGGAGGCGATATCGGATTGCTGCTTGGCGAGGCTGAGTTCCTCGGCCTTTTCCCTGAGGCTTGCGGCCTGATGTTCGAGGCGCTGCTGCTGGCGTTTCAGCAGAGTGATGTTGGTTCGGAAGCCCACGGTTTCGCCATCATCCGTGCGCACCTCATGGACCTGTACGAATTCGTTGTTCGGCAGGCTTTGTTCGACGGGGCCGGTTGGATTGCGATGCCGTTCGAGGCGTTCGGCAAGCCATTCCTCCTCGCGTCCGATGCCGTCGAGATATTGCCCGTTCGCAAGGCCGAAGCGGAGGATGGTTTCGAATTTCATGCCCTGTTGCATGGAGGCGGCGGAGTTTCCATAGACTTCGCGGTAGCGTTTGTTGCAGATGACGAGCCTGTCGTCGGCATCGTAGATGACGAAGGCCTCGGGCAAGGCTTCGATGGCGTGCAGGAGGCGCTTGCGGTTCTGGATGGATCGAAAGAGCAAAAGAAGCGTGCCGCCCAGCAGCGCCGTGCCGAAGATGTTCTGAAGCACCAGGATGGGAAAGACCGTCTTGAAAGCCGGGAAGGCCACGTCGAAAGGTTGATCCACGAAGAAGGCCGGGGTGATCAGGACGGTGCATATGATGGCGATGAGGATGACCTTGGGCATCGCGGCCAATGAGTCGTCGAGCATGTTCAACTTGAACAGTCTGCCCAGAAAGAAACCTGCCAAAGCGTAGGCACCGATGCTCAGCGATCCGCCCACCGCGAAGGGCCCGCCGACATAGTAGCGCGCGAGGCCACCCACCAATGCCGCAACCAAGCCCGCGACGGGGCCGCCGAGGATGCCCGACAGGATCGCGGGGGCGGCGCGGGCATCAACGACCGAGCCCGCGCCGGTCTGATGGGCGGACAGGACCAGTACGGCGCAGGTCGAGCCGAAGACCAGCCCGAGAACCAGCCCGTCCTTGGGTTTGAGGAAGGGGCCCGAGAGGCGCATTTGGCCCAGCCGGTTTTCCGCCCGGCGCTCGATGATGATGACGGCAAAAAGCGTACAAAGCGCTAGGATGCCCAAGCTCTGCAGGAAAATGAATGAAGAGCTTATTTCCAAAAACCAGCCCCTAGATCCGTCTTCGTGGCGTCATCAGTTTACATCTGAGCGGAAAAAATCGAGCTTGTAAGACAAATGAACCGTTCTGCCTCGGCTGTCCTTGGGATGGCGGGCAGTAATTTTCTTCAATATCACGTCCAAGTGCGCGTTGACGCAAGGATTTTTTCGATCGGAGAGATCCTGATCACAAATACGCCATCCATGGTTCATTCCGCATTCGCGGCGGACGGGGGCGTGTCGGTTGGCGATTTGATCGGGGCTGCGGTGGCGTTTTGAAGCGCGGTGTGCGTGGTCGGCAACGGGCGCAGGGCGGCGCGCTGGGCCGCGCGCGGCCTGCCGGTTATGTGGGACCTGCCGCGACGCTGCGAGAAAAAACAGACATACCAGCAGGTTGTGGTCTGCCAGTCGCCGTATGCCAATTCGGCGCGTCGCGGTGATGTGGGTGGTCCGGGGACGATCCGGTTTCAAAGGGAATTCATATTGCCAAATGAGGCAAAAGCTATCGCCGATGTGACATAAATTCAGATTGGCGAAATTTTTGGCAGGCCTTGCCGGATGCTTTTCCCTCCATGGATAGGACTGCGCCAAAAGATAACTTGATCACCACCTGCCTTTTCAATGAGCGATTGATGCGCAACGGTCAATTCGCAGGTTGCAGTCACGGATGGGGCGGATGTCGTGATGTCCGCATCCCGTACAGGGTTCGGTATATTGAGTGAGGTGCGAGACATGTGGCTTTACAGCGTCTTGTCCCGGGTTTTCCCCCGAAGTTTCACGGCCAAGGTCTTTGCGGTCGCCTTTGTCGGGACGCATGTTCCGCTGCTTGTGCTGGTCGGTCAGGCGATTCTGACGAACGGATCGCTGGCAGGTCAGGTGGGTATCTTGCTCTGGGCGTTGGGCGCGACGTTGGTTGGCACGGCCACCACGCTATTGGCGCTGCGTGAAATGCTGCGGCCGCTCTATCTTGTCGAACAGACGATGCAACAGGTGGAAGAGGCGGGGACAAGCCCGCGCCTGCCGTCGCACTACGGTGACGAGGTGGGACGGCTGATGGCGCGGACCAACCGGTTGGTCCTGCATTTTACCGACACGGTCGAAGAGAACCAGAGGCAGGCCAACGAGGATGCCCTGACCGGCCTGCTGAACCGGCGCGGCTTCGATGCCGCCGTGCCGGCCGGGCAGGCGGGAGCGGTGATGGTGCTCGATATCGATCATTTCAAAAGGATCAACGACCGGCACGGGCATGCGGTGGGCGATGATGTCCTGGCGCAGACAGCGGCGTTGATCGCGGCCAATCTGCGGTCGAAGGATATCGTCGCGCGGTTCGGGGGCGAGGAATTCGTGGCCTTCCTGCCCGGTGCCCATGACGCGGAGGCCTGCCGGGTCGCCGAACGGATCCGCAGGGCGATCGAGACCGAGGTGAATGTGGACGAAAGCGCGGTCACGATCTCGATCGGGGTGGCTTTCGTCCAGCCGGGTCAGCATCCCGCGTCGGGCATCGTGAGTGCCGACCGCGCTGTCTACGAGGCCAAGGAGCAGGGGCGCAACAGGGTGAATGTCGCGTCCTAGGGTTTGGCGGTTTCGTGCGGGCCTGCGGCTGCGGATTAGCGGTGGCGGCCGGTGAGGATCTGCCAGCGGCTGTGCTGGACGGCGAAGGGATCGCCGGGCGTCTGGCCATCGGGCGGCATCGTGCCATCCATCAGCCGCCGCGCAAGCAACCAGGCCAGCGCCGCGAAGAGCACCCCGCCCGCGGCCTGACCGACAAGCGCGCCCGCCGCCCCGCCAAGCGCTGCCCCGGCCGTCACGAAGGGCCACGTTCCAAGGGTGTGCCGCCCCCAGTTGATCGCCGTCGACCAGCCGGGCCGCCCGAGATTGTTGAAACTGGCGTTCGAGACGAAGATCACGCCGTTGAAGAAGGAGGCCAGCGCCAAGGGGCCGCAGAACAGGAGGATGAGGGCGCGCGCCTCGCCCTCGGCGGCGAAGAGATCGGTGATCGGCCCGCGCAGGACGAAGAGGATCGCGGCGGCCACGACCACATAGCCCAGCGTGAACAGCACTGCCGCGTCGAAGGCTGCGCGCACCCGGTCGTGGCGGCCGGCGCCGAAATTCTGGCCGATGATCGGCCCGATGGCCCCCGACAGCGCGAAAACCACCGCGAAGGCCAGGGGCGTGAGCCGCCCGATCACGGCCATGCCCGCCACCGCCTCGGTGCCGAAACGGGCGACTTCGCGCGTGACTATGGCGGTGCCGACCGGGGTGGCGATATTGGTCAGGACGGCAGGCACCGCGAGGGCGAGGGCGGCGCGCAGGCCGGTTGCGATCGCGGTCGCATTGGGCAGGGCAAAGGCGTCGTGGCGCGAGATCGCGGTCGAGAGCGCCGCCGCAAGGATGACGAAACGCGCGATCACCGAGGCGATGGCCGCCCCGTCGAGGCCGAGCCCAAGCCCGAAGATCAGGATCGGATCGAGCACCGCGTTGACCGTGCCGCCATAAAGCGTCGCCAGCATCGCGCGCCGGGCGTCGCCATGCGCGCGCAGCACCGCCATGGCGATCATCGCCACCGCCATCACGGACATGGAGGGCAGGATGATCGTCAGGTAGCGGGCGGCCAGACGCGCGACCTCGCCCTCGGCGCCGAGCAGGCCCAGAAGCGCGGGCAGGGCCGGGATCGCGGCCAGTGGCACGAGGATGCCGACCGCGATGCCGATGGCCGAGACCGTCGTGGCATGGCCACCTGCAAGCGCGCTATCGCCCGCCCCGATGGCCCGCGCGCAGAGCGAACCGGCCACGATCGCCAGCCCGATGTTGATCGAATTGGTGAAGAACAGGATCGTGCCGGCATAGCCGATGGCGGCCGCGAGCGCGTCGTTTCCAAGCATGGCGATGAAGACCATGTCCACGAAATCGACGGCGAAGACCGCCATCAGGCCGATGCTGGAGGTCAGCGACATGACCACGACATGGCGCATCAGGCTGCCTTGCAGAAATACGGCGGGAGAGCCGGACATGGGTCAGCCTTCGGATTCGGCCGCGATGTCCTGATCGCGGGGGGTGGGGGGCGTCCAGCCGCGCTCGCTCCGTTCCCGGAAGCTGCCGCCGCGATGGCGCAAGGCTTCGGTCTGCGCCTCCATCAATTCGCGGGCGCGGGCGCGATAGGCCGGGTTCTGCTGTTCCGGCAGGTCCGGATCGAAGAGTGGCGCAAGTTCGGCCAGCGCGCGCCGGTCGTCGGTGGTGAAGGCGCGGGCCAGCCGCTCGGCCTCGAACGGATGCATCCCGAGCGCCTCGTAGGCCGAGCGCCCGGCGCGGACCGAACTGTCGAAGGTTTCGCGGATGATGTCGTGGGCGCCCGCGGCATAGAGTTCGTAGACATGGCGCCGGTCGCGCGCGCGGGCGACGATGTGGACGCGCGGATGTTCGTGCCGGATGCGGCGCACGAGCGCCGTGGCCTGTGCCGGATCGTCGATGGCCACGACGAGGAGCCGCGCCTCGGCGATGCCCGCGGCCTCCAGCAGGTCGGCGCGCGTGGCATCACCGTAGAAGGCGCGCACCCCGAAGGCGCGCAGCAGGTCGAGCTGTGCCGCGGAATGGTCGAGCACCGTCGTCTCGTGCCCCGCCGCCAGCAGCATCCGGTTGACGATGCCGCCAAACCGCCCGTGCCCTGCGATGATGACGTGGCCGGGTTCGGGCGCGTCCGCCTCGCGCGGTTCCTCGCGGTCGAAGCGGGGCCGGATCAGCCGGTCATAGGCGATGAAGAGCGCGGGCGTCAGAAGCATGGAAAGCGTCACCACCAGCGTCAGCCGGGGCGCGATGTCGGGCGGCAGCACCGCCGCCCCGATGGCGAAGGCAATGAGGACAAAGCCGAATTCCCCTGCCTGCGCCAACCCCAGACCGAGCAGCCACGCATCCCCGCCGCGCAGCCGGAAGATCCGCGCGAGAAGCAGGAGAACGCCGCCCTTGATCGCCATCACCGCAAGCGCCAGTCCAAGGATGGGCAGGGTTTCGGCGGCGAGGAGGCCGAAGTCGATGCTGGCCCCGACGGTCATGAAGAACAGGCCGAGAAGCAGGCCGCGGAACGGGTCGATGTCGCTTTCGAGTTCGTGGCGGTATTCGCTGTTGGCCAGCACCACGCCGGCAAGGAAGGTGCCGAGCGCCGGGGACAGCCCCACCAGCGTCATCAGGAGCGCGATGCCGATCACGAAGAGAAGGGCCGTGGCGACGAAGATCTCGCGCAGGCGTGCGGCCGCGATGAAGCGGAAGGCGGGGCGGGTGAGGAACATGCCGCCTGCGATCACGAGGCCGATGGCGGTGACGGTCACGAGGGCCACTTGCCAGCCTGCCAGCCCCTCGACCAGCGAGAGGCTGGAGCCGT
This sequence comes from Roseicyclus marinus, assembly GCF_030163795.1. GTDB lineage: Bacteria > Pseudomonadota > Alphaproteobacteria > Rhodobacterales > Rhodobacteraceae > Roseicyclus > Roseicyclus marinus. The sequence continues at coordinate 35,497 of NZ_JASJOF010000011.1, forward strand.
GCGCGGCATCGCCCCCGTGGCCGCCCGCGCCGTGCCCCGCGAGATCGGGCAGCGCCAGAAGCGGGATCAGGGCCAGCATCGGGATGACGGCGATGTCCTGAAACAGAAGGACCGAGAAACTTGCCTGCCCGCCGTCGCTGCGCATCAGGCCCTTTTCCGAGAGGGTCTGAAGCACGATGGCCGTGGAGGAGAGCGACAGGATCAGGCCGACCGCCACGCCGATCCGCCAATCCTGTCCCAGCGCCAGCATGCCCGCGGCCAGAAGGGCCGTGGTGAGCACGACCTGCAGCCCGCCAAGCCCCAGAAGGCGCGCGCGCATCGCCCAAAGCGTCTGGGGCTGAAGCTCGAGCCCCACGAGAAACAGCATCATCACCACGCCGAATTCGGCGAAATGCTGGATCGCGATGACATCGACATGGAGAAGCGCCAGAAGCGGGCTGAGCGCGATGCCCGCGAGCAGGTAGCCCAGCACCGATCCAAGGCCGAGGCGTGTGGCGATGGGCACCGCGACGACGCCGCCGACGAGGAACAGGAAGGCGAGCAAGAGGAATTCGGACATCGGCTCAGGCCTCCGCGATGGGCAGGGTGTCGTGGGTCAGGATCGGCAGGCCCATTGCGGCGTCCCGGTCGAGCCGGTCGTCGCGCAGGGCCGCAAGCAGCCGTGCAAAGCCCGTCGCATGGGCCGCCGGATCCGCCCGGAGCGCGCCGTAGAGAACGTAGGGCGGCAGGAAGTCCATTCCCGAAAGGCGCGCGGTCTGTTCGAAGGGGGTCAGGAAGCTGCGCAGATCGTGATGCTGATAGCCATCGGGGCGGTAGGCATCCTGTGGTCCGCCCGCCGAGATGGCGAGCAGGAGCGTCTTGCCGCGCAGCGCCGTGCCGCCCTGCCCATAGGCAAAGCCGTGTTCCCAGACGAGATCGATCCATTCCTTCACCAGCGCCGGGCAGGAATACCAGAACAGCGGGAATTGCAGGACGATCACGTCATGGTCGCGGAGGCGTTGCTGTTCGGCGTCGATGTCGATGTCGTAGCGCGGATAGGCGGCGTAGAGATCCACGCGCGTGATCCCGTCGACGCCCTCGGTGGTTCGCCAGAGCGCTGCGTTGATGCGCGAGGCCGAGACACCGGGATGGGCGAAATACTGGATGATGCGTGCCATGGCGTCTTCCTTGGTCGGGACGGGCCACCGGGGCGGCGATTCTCGGCTATCGTAGCCTGCTTTCAGGGACATCATGCGAAATGGTTGGGCGCGCCATCCCGACCGGGACGCAGGCGGGCGAGGTATCAGCGCCCCAGCGCCGCAACGACGAGCTCTGCCGCCGGGGTGCCGGAATATTGCTGTTGCCCGGTGATCAGGTTGCCGTCGCGGATGGCGAAGGGTTTGAACTGGCCCGAGACGACGAAATTGGTGTCGGGCAGATTGCGCGCCTCGTCCTCGATCCAGAAGGGCTGGATCTTGAGGCCGACGACATCGTCGGCGAAGGCTTCCTCGGAATTGGCGAAGCCGGTCCATGTCTTGCCCTTGACCAGCAGGTCGCCGGTCGACAGGCGCGTCCGGAGCAGGATGCAGGTTCCGTGACAGACCACGGCGACAATCTTGCCCGCCTCGTAGGCGCGGGCGACGAAGGCGTGGAGCTCGGTGTCGTCGATCATGGTCACCATGGGTGATTGGCCGCCTGCGACAAAGATCGCGTCATAGCCGGCAAGGTCCACATCCGAGATGGATTTCGTTCCAACAAGCAGGGCGGCATGGGCGGGCGAGGTTTTGAAACCGAGCGAGATCAGGTCATGCGCCGAATAGCCCGAGGCGTCCGCGGGGTCGGAATAGCCATCGGCCACCAGATCGCCACCCTTGGGGCTGACGATGTCGACGCCGTAGCCCGCCTCGGTGAAGACCCAGTAGGGATGGGTGAGTTCGGCCCACCAGAAGCCGATGGGCCAGCCGGTGGTGGGCGAGGTGCCGGGATTGGCCGCAATGAGCAGCACGCGCTTTTGGCGATGGGTGTCGATTGAACCGGACATTCGGTATCCTTTCTTACGAGGTTGGTCGAAGGAGGGCGCGCGCGGGAAGCGCAGCGCCCGGAGGCAGGACGTCGGTGGACTGGGGCCGCAAGGGGCCCTAGGGATCATGCGGGCGGTGTGTCGTGCGGCGTGACCCGTGGCAGGTCGTACCAATCGGGTTTCGACTGTTCCCAGAGATTGCGGAGGATGCCCCGGCCGGTCGGGCCGTCGATCAGGCCCGCCGAAACAAGCCACCGGCCTGCCGGTGTCACTTCCTTGAGGACACGCGCGCCGCAGGTGCCGCAAAAGGCGCGGCGCGCTTCGGCGGAAGATTGGTACCAGACCAGCGCCTCGGCCCCCTCAAGGACGATCTCTGCCTTGGGGGCGGCAAGGAAGGCATTGAAATTTCCGTGAAGTTTCTGGCAATCGCTGCAATGGCAGGCCAGCACCCCGGCGGCCGTGGCAGGCAGGCTGAGGCGGACGGCGCCACACTGGCAAGTTGCGGTCAATCGGTCGGTCATCGGTGTCTTTCTCCTGCGTCGGGTGTGGGGGTCAGGCGGCAGGCGGCGCTTGGGCTTCGACCGCGGCAAAGGCCCACGAGCGGCCTTTTCCGCGCAGCATCGCCTGATTGATCCAGACCATTCCGAAGGGTTCGAGAAGCCGCGCCTGCACCAGCCTGCCCGCATCCAGCGGGTCGAAGCCCAGATCTTCCAGGATCTCCGCGACCGCCAGCTTGGCCGCTGCATCGTCGCCGGCCATGAGCATGGCAGGGCGGTGCGGCAGGCGGGCGGCATCGGCCACGACTTCGGCCCCGACCTGATTGAGCGTCTTGACCACGCGCGCCCCGGGTAGCCAGCCCTGCACCTTTTCCCCGCCCGAGTTGGTGAAGCCGATGGTCAGGCCCAGACCCTGCGGGGTGCGGCCAAGCGGGTTGGTCGCGTCGATGACGATCTTGCCGTCGAGGGGCCCCAAGGTGGGCAGAACTTCCTCGGTCGCGGCCCATGGCAGCGCGAGGATGACGAGCTCGGAGGCTTGGGCGGCGTCGGCTGCGGCCGCGATGGCGGCCCCGGTGTCGGAGGCCAATTTGCGCGCCGTCTCTGCCTGCGGGTCGCGAACGCCGAGGATCAGGTCATGCCCCTTTCCGGCCAGCCCGCGCGCGACGGCACCGCCCAGAGCGCCCGTTCCCAGGATCGCGATATGCATGTCGTAATTCCCTTGCCTGCTGCGTTGTCGCCAAGATAGGACCGGCTGGAGTGAAAGAATAACGAATTGGAATCATGTCTGACTTAAGCCAAACGGAACTCAGGCGGCTCGATCTGACACTCCTGCTGGTGTTCCTCGGCCTTGTGCGGCATCGCAAAGCAGCGGCGGTGGCGGTCGAGCTGGGGCTGACGCAGTCGGCCATCAGCCAAGCCCTGCGACGCCTGCGTGACATTTTCGGGGATGACCTGTTCCTGCGCCGACCCCACGGCATGGAGCCCACGGCCACGGCCCTTGCGTTGGAGGCGCCGATCGCGCGCGCGGTCGAGGCCTTGCGTGGTGCGCTTGGTGCGGCGCAGGCCTTTGACCCGGCAGCGGCGCAAGGGGTGGTGCGTTTGGCCGCCCTTGATGCGGAACAGGCGGTGTTGGTGCCTGCGCTGGCCGCAAGGTTGCGCGTCTCGGCGCCGGGTCTGTGCCTGTCGGTCCTGCCGCTGGGGCGCGGCGATGCGGTGGAGGCGCTTAGCGAGGGTCGGGTCGATCTTGCGCTCGGGTTTCTGTGGGACCGGCCGGAGGTGATCCGCGAAGAGACCCTGTACCACGAGTCCTTTCTTGTCGCCGGTCGCCCCGACGTGTTGCCCGAAGCCCCGCGCCTGACGCTCGAGGCCTATGCCGCCGCCGATCATGTCCTGATTTCACCGGGTGGCGATCTGCGCGGCATCGTCGATACGCGGCTGGAGGCGATGGGTCTGTCGCGGCGGATCGTGCTGGGTCTGCCGGCCTTTCTGCCGGCGCTGTCCGCCGTGGCGGCATCAGATGCGGTCGTGACCCTGCCCGCGCGCCTTGCCCGCGCCTTTGGCCCGGGTTTCGGCCTTGTTCTGGCCGCGCCGCCCCTTGAATTGCGCCGTTTCCCGGTCTCGGTGCTTTGGCATCGGCGCAACGATGCGGAGGCGCGCAGCCTGTGGTTGCGGGCGCAGTTGCGCGATCTGGAGCAGGCCGAAACCGGGGCCAAGCCCGGGGCGGGCTCAGGCGCAGCACCGGGGTGATCCGGTCCGGGGCACCAGCGCCCCCGGGTTGCTCTTTTGTGCCCTGACGGAGAATGCGGACGTACCGACAGGGCCGCTGCTGGTGGGCATGTTGGAATCGGTGACGCCGTGCCACGCGCCCCGGGGTCTTGGCGGGCTAGCCGTCGACTGGGCCGCGCCGCAGCAGGTAGGTGTCCATGATCCAGCCATGGCTTGCCCGTGCCTCGGCCCGCATCGTGACGATGCGCGGCGCGGTTTCCGCCAAGGGGCCGGAGGCGAGGATCTGGTTGTCCATGCCCAGATAGGCCCCCCACCAGATATGCAGCCCCTCGGGGTTCAGGCTGCGGAAGGAACATTCGCCGTCGAGCATGACGACGATCGTGTCGGCCCCGTCGGGAAAGCCATGGTCGCGCAAGCGCCGGCCCGTGGTGACGGTGACCGCCCCATTGACGGTGTTGAAGGGGATGGCATGGGCCGATGTCAGGGCCTGAAGCGCGGTGATGCCGGGGATGACGCGCAGGACCGGACGAGGGTCAAGCCGGGCGGCGATCCGCAGGGTGGAATCGTAAAGGCCGGGATCGCCCCAGACGAGCAGCGCGACCGGGCCTTGCGGGTTGGCCCGTTCCAGCGCCTTGGACCAGATCAGGGCGATCTCGTCATGCCAGCGGGATACGCGCGTCGCATAGGGCAGGCTGTCGTCGCGGACCGGCATGTCGAATTCTACGACCGGGGCCGTGCTGTCGCAGGCGGCGAGGATCATGTGACGCAGATCCGCGAGGTCCGATTTGTCCGGACCCTTGCGCGGCACGAGCACCAGCGCCGCCTCACGCAGCGCGCGGCGGGCCTGCAAGGTGACGTGCTCGGGGTTGCCGGTGCCGATGCCGATCAGCCAAAGCTCGGTCACGCCAGCCCCTCCGCATCGGCAAGCGATCCGTAGAAGATGAGCGCAGGCTTGGGGCTGAACCCTTGGGCGAGATCGGCGGCAAGGGCTGCCACGGTGGTGCGGCGGCTCTGCGCCTCGGGCGTGCCCACGGCCTCGGCCAGCAGGGCGGGGGTGTCGGGCGGCAGGCCGCGCGCGATCAGCAGTTCGGCCAGCGCCGGAAAGGTCCGCTTGCCCATGAAGATCACGGTGCAGGCCAGCGGATCGGCCAGCGCGTCGAGGTTGAGGTCGGGGGGAAGCTGCCCGCTTGCGTCATGGCCGGTGACGAACTGGACGCGCCGCGCGGTCAGACGCCGGGTGAGGGGGATACCGGCGGCGGCGGCGGCGGCGAAGGGCGAGGCGACGCCCGGAACGATCTCGAACGGGATGTTTTCGGCGCGGAGCGCGATCAGTTCCTCTTCGAGCCGCCCGAAAAGCCCGCCATCGCCCGATTTCAGGCGCACGATGCGCCCGCCTGCCAGCGCGTAATCGACCAGAAGGCGGCTGACGTGATCCTGTCTGGGCGAGGGGCGCCCGGCGCGTTTGCCGACGCCCACCAGATCGGCTCCGGCGCGCGCGAAGGTCAGGATCGGCCCGGCCGAAAGATCGTCATAGAGGATCGCATCCGCGCGCTTGATCCGGTCGACGGCCTTGAGCGTCAGAAGCTCCGGGTCGCCGGGGCCAGAGCCCACGAAGCTGACGAAGCCGGTCATGCCGCATCCTCCGCGATCAGGTGAAAGAAGGTGCCGGTCACGTTGCCTCGGTGGGAGCCGGTTTCGGGAACCGGGTTTCCATCGGCGTCGGCGACGCGGGCCAAGGGCGCATCGGGTTGGTCGAGGATGGTGGAATAATGGAATTCATGACCCCTGAGCGCCGCCCCCGCCGCATGGCCGGGCAGCGCGCGGGACAGGACTGCGCGGCGGTAGCCGAGGTGGAATTTGCGCGTCTCGTAGGAGGTGACGAGCCCCAGAAGCCCCGCCATGGCGTGGCGATGCCCCGCCTTGTCGATCAGCGCCGCCCCAAGCGCCATGTAGCCGCCGCATTCGCCGTGGATGGGGCGGGTTTGCGCATGGTGGCGCAGCCCCGAAAGGAAGGTTCCGGCGGCGGCGAGTGTGCCTGCGTGAAGTTCCGGGTAGCCGCCGGGCAGCCAGACCAGATCGGCCGAAGGATCGGGCGCCTCGTCCGCCAAGGGCGAGAAGGGGAGGATTTCCGCGCCGGCGGCACGCCAGCCTTCGAGAAGATGGGGATAGGTGAAGGAAAAGGCCGCATCCTGCGCCAGCGCGATGCGTTGGGCGGGCGGGGGCGGGAGACTGCCTGCGGCGGCGGGCTGCCCGCCAAGGGCTGCCGCCTTGATCGCGGCCAGATCGACGTTTTCGCGCAAGAAGGCTGCGTAGCCTGCGATGGCGGTGTCGAGATCGGGGTGTTCGACGGCCTGAATGAGACCCAGGTGACGCTCGGGCAGGGCCAGATCGCCCCGGCGCGGCAGGGCGCCCAGAACTGGCAGCCCCGCGCGGTCCATGCCCAGACGGGTCAGGCGTTCGTGGCGGGGGCTTGCGACGCGGTTCAGGATCACGCCCGCGATGCGCAGATCGGGGTCGTATTGTGCAAAGCCCAGGGCGGTTGCGGCCGCGGATTGCGCCTGCCCGCCCACGTCGAGGACAAGGATGACGGGCCAGCCCATCGCCTTGGCGGTTTCCGCGCTGGATCCGAACCCCGAACGCCCGCGCGTGGCGACCCCGTCGAACAGGCCCATGGACCCTTCGGCGATGCAGATGTCGGCCCCCGCGGCCTGCGCGGCGATGGCGCCGAAAAGCGCCCCGTCCATCGCCCAAGTGTCGAGGTTGTAGGAGGCCCGCCCGCTGGCTGCGCGGTGAAAGGCCGGGTCGATGTAATCGGGGCCGGATTTGAAGGGCTGCACGCGCAGGCCATCCTCGGCCAAGGCCCGCAGAAGGCCCAGCATCACGGTCGTCTTGCCGGTGCCCGAGGCGGGGGCGGAGACGATCAGGCCGGGGGGGATCGTGCCCTCAGTCATCTTGGGGGCTCCATTCGGCCCATGGGCTGTCGGCGCTTTGCGGGCGGTAGCGGCGGTCGTAATCGGCGGCGTAAAGGCGGCTTTCGGTGAAGTCGGTGGCGGCAAGGGCGCGGCCCACCATGATCAGGGCGGTGCGTTCGATGCCTTGGGGCAAGGCTGCTTCGATTGTCGACAGGGTGGCGCGCAGGATGCGTTCGTCGGGCCAACTGGCGCGCCAGACCACGGCCACAGGGCAATCCGCGCCGTAATGCGGGATGAGGTCGGCCACGACCGTGCCGAGGTTCTGGATCGAGAGGTGGATGACCAGCGTCGCGCCGGTCGCGCCGAAGGCTGCCAGTGTCTCGCCCCCGGGCATCGACGAGGCGCGGCCCGGTGTGCGGGTCAGGATGACGGATTGCGCCACACCCGGCAGGGTCAGTTCGGCCCCGAGCGTGGCGGCCGCAGCCGCGAAGGAGGGGACGCCCGGCGTGACCGTGTAGGGGATGCCCATGGCGCGCAAGCGGCGGGTCTGTTCGCCCATGGCCGACCAGACGGACAGGTCGCCGGAATGGAGGCGGGCCACATCCTGACCCTGTGCATGGGCTGCGGCGATTTCCGCCATGATCGCGTCGAGGTCGAGGGGCGCGGTGTTCACGATCCTCGCGCCCGGCGGGCAATGGGACAGGACCGCCTCGGGCACGAGCGAACCGGCATAGAGGCAGACGGGGCAGGCGGCGATCAGATCGCGCCCGCGCAATGTCAGAAGATCGGCGGCACCGGGTCCCGCCCCGATGAAATGCACGGTCATCGCTCGTTCCTTTCCGCAAGGGCGCAGGTGGCCATCCCATCCGCCGAGATCTGCCGCGCCACGATCAGGCGCGCGCCCGGTCCGGCGGCGGCCAGCGCCGCGGCCTCGGCCATGCTGCCGGTGCCCCGCGCCGCCAGCGAGGCCGCAGATACCGTCTGCGTCAGTTGGGCCGCAAGATCGGCGCTGTCAACACCGCGGGCGGGCAGCCCCAGATCGACAGCAAGGCGTTGGAAGGTGGGGGTTTCGGCCTTGTCTTTCGCGGTGGCGATCAGCCCCACCTGCCGCGTGTGCCCGGTGCGGTCGAGCGCGTCGCGCAGGCTGGCCACATCGGCCGCGCCGCGAAAGCCGAAGCCCGCCACGATCACAGCGTGACCCGCCATTGCACGATGGGCCGCGCAGGCGACCAACCGCGTTTCGTGCCGAGGGGCGTGGCCTCGGCCAGTTCGACGCGCATAAGATCGCCGCCGAGCCGCGCGCTCCATTCGGTCAGGAGCGCCTCGCTCTCCAGCGTCACGGCATGGGCCACCAGCCGTGTGCCGGGGACAAGGCGTTGCGTCAGGTCCTGCATCAGCGCGTCGGACAGGCCGCCGCCGATGAACACCGCCTGCGGGGCGGGCAGGTCAGAAAGGGCGGCCGGCGCGGTGCCCTCGATCACGGTGAGGCGGTCGAGCCCGTAGCGGTCGGCATTGGCGCGGATGCGGGCGGCGCGGTCGGGGCGGGGTTCGATGCTGATCGCGGCAAGGCTGGGGTGGGACAGGCACCATTCGATGCCGATGGAGCCCGACCCGCCGCCGATGTCCCAGAGCGTTTGACCGGGCAAAGGGGCCAGCGCCGACAGCGCCAGCGCGCGGATCGGCCGTTTGGTGATCTGGCCATCGGTGTCGAAGAAATCGTCCGCGATGCCCGAGGCACGGGGGAGGGGGGCGCCCGTGCCCGCGGCCTCGATGGCCACGGCGACGGGATGGGCGAAGGTGCCGTGCAGGGTGTGCGCCGTTCCGCCCGTGATCCGCTCGCGCGGGCCGCCAAGCGCCTCGAGCACGGTCAGGCGGCTGTCACCGAAGCCTTCGGCCACAAGATACGCGGCCAAATCCGCCACGGCCTGACCGTCACGCAGAAGCACGAGGGCGCGCTGGCCGGGGGCGAGAAGCGGGCGCAGCCGCGCAAGCGGGGCCGCATGGAGGCCAAGGCAGGTCGTGGTCTCCAACGGCCAGCCAAGGCGGGCGGCGGCAAGGGAAAAGGTCGATGGCCCGGGCAGGGCGCGCCATTCGTGCGGATCAAGCCGGGCGGCTATGACCGACCCGGCCCCGAACCAGAACGGATCGCCCGAGGCCAGAACCACCACGCGCCGCCCGCGAAACCCTTCGAGCAGCGGCAGGCCATCGGCGAAGGGGACGGGCCAGTCCACACGCTGGGCCCCGAGATCGGGCAGGAGGCCCAGATGACGCGGCGGGCCCATGACGATCTCGGCGCTTTCGAGCGCGGCGCGGCTTGCAGGGGGCAGGCTGTCCGGGCCATCTTCGCCCAGACCGATGATGGTCAGCCACGGAGCCTCAACCATGACCTGCAACCTCCTGATCCTTGCCGGAACGACCGAGGCGACGGGATTTGCCCGCGTCGCCGCCGAGCGGGGATTGTCCGGAACGGTGTCCTTTGCGGGCCGGGTCGAGCGCCCCTTGCGCCAGCCGCTGCCGCAACGGGTGGGGGGCTTTGGCGGCGTGGCGGGGCTGGTCGCCTATCTGCGCGAGGCGCGGATCACCCATGTGATCGACGCGACACATCCCTTTGCCGTGCAGATGAGCCGGAACGCGGTCGCGGCTTGCGCCGAGGCAGGCGTGCCGCTGGTCGCCCTGACGCGTCCGGCATGGGTGCCGCAGGCGGGCGACAGCTGGGTCCGCGTGCCCGATATCGCGGGGGCGGTCACAGCGCTGGATCGTCCGGCGGCGCGTGTGATGCTGGCGGTGGGGCGGATGCATCTCGATGAATTCGCGCCCAATCCGCAGCATCACTACCTGTTGCGGCTGGTCGATCCGCCCAAGGGCGCGCTGCCCTTTCCGCAGGCCGAGGTGATCGTGGACCGTGGACCCTTCGATGCCGAGGCAGACCGCGCCTTGATGGAGCAATTCGGGACGGAAATCTTGGTGTCCAAGAACGCGGGCGGGACCGGCGCCCATGCCAAGATCGCGGCTGCGCGTGCGCTGGGCCTGCCGGTGATCATGATCGACCGCCCCGAAGCCCCCGCGCGGCGGGAGTTGCATGACCCGGAAGAGGTGTTCGACTGGATCGCTCACTGCGGCACGGACCTTGGGGTGTAGACGATGGGTGAGCCCGCGCGCGCGATGAGGCGGGTGGCCGAAGAGCCGATCAGGACGACGGTCTGCATATCGGCCATGTCCGGCGTGGCATCGGCAAGCGGCACGACCCGAAAGGCTTCGTCGGGCGTGGTGACGGCGCGGGCGAAGATGATCAGGCGCTCGGGCTCGCAGCTTTGCCGCAAGAGGTCGAGCGCGCGGACAAAGCCCTCGGGCCGGGACTTGGAGCGGGGGTTGTAGAGGGCGATGGCGAAATCGGCCTCCACCGCGAGGCGCAGGCGCTTTTCGATCAGCGCCCATGGCTTGAGATTGTCGCTGAGGTTGATGGCGCAGAAATCATGCCCCATGGGCGCGCCGATCCGGGCCGAGGCCGCGAGCATGGCGGTGATGCCGGGCAGGACGCGGATGTCGAGATCGCGCCAGGGAGCGGGGCCCGCCTCCACCGCTTCGAAGACGGCGGCGGCCATGGCGAAGACGCCGGGATCGCCAGAACTGACGACCACCACGCGGTGGCCTGCCGTGGCAAGCTCCAGCGCATGGCGGGCGCGGTCCAGCTCCTGCCGGTTGTCGGTTTCGTGGAGCGTCAGACCCGCGCGCGGGGCGATGCGGCGGACGTACGGGATATAGCCAAGGATATCGGTAGCTTCAGCCAAGGCTGCTGTCACCTCGGGTGTCACAAGCGACGGATCGCCGGGGCCAAGGCCCGCGATGACGACCGAGCCCCTCATGGCCGCCGTCCTTGTCCATGGACGATGACGATGGAGAAATAGGGGGCGGCGCGGTCACCTGCGTCGCGCAGGGGGAGGGCGCGTTCCTCGTCCATGCTGGCGCATTCGACAAGCCACGCCTGGTCCGCCTTTCCAGCCTGTGCCAGAGCGCGGCGCACCTTGGGCAGGTTGCGGCCGACTTTCATCACCACGATGGCATCGGCGGCAGCCATGCGTTGGGCCAGATCCTCCTCGGACATGGTGCCCAGAAGCACGCATAAGACATCATCGCCCCAAGTGATCGGGATGCCCGTCGCGGTCCATGCCGCCGACATGCCGGTGATCGCGGGGACGACGTAAACCGGTAAATGGTCCCTTACCCGCGTGTAGAGATGCATGAAGGATCCGTAAAAGAACGGATCGCCCTCGCACAGAACGACAATATCCGCGCCGGTTCGTGCCGTTTTGCGAATGTCCTCGGCGACCTCCTCGTAAAAGCCCGCGAGGCTTTCGGCATAGGCGGGATCGTCGAGCGGGATTTCGGTCGTGACGGGGTATTCCATCGCGATCTCGACCACGTCGGGGCGCAACATCCCTTCGACGATGGTGCGGGACCGGCCGGGGCGTCCGGCCTTGCGGAAATAGGCGATATGGGTGGCGTTGCGGACCAGACGGTCGGCGCGCACGCTCATCAGCTCGGGATCGCCGGGGCCGAGGCCGACGCCGTAGATGGTGCCCGCGCTCATTCCGCGCGGCTCGCGATGGCGTTGATGGCTGCGACCGTGATCGCGCTGCCGCCCAGCCGCCCCTCGACGATGACGCAGGGCGCGGCCTGCGCCTCCCACAGCGCTTGCTTGGATTCCATCGCGCCGACGAAACCCACGGGGCAGCCGATGATCGCGGCGGGGCGGGGGCAGTCGGGATCTTCGAGCATTTCGAGGAGGTGGAAGAGCGCTGTCGGGGCATTGCCGATGGCGACAAGCGCGCCGGCAAGGCGGGGCCGCCAGAGTTCCAGCGCGGCGGCGGAGCGGGTCGTGCCGAGGCGGGCGGCCAGATCGGCCACTTCCGGGTCATGGAGCGTGCAGATCACGTCATTGCCTGCGGGCAGGCGTTTGCGCGTCACACCTTCGGACACCATCCGCGCGTCGCAGAAGATGGGCGCGCCGCCTTCCAGCGCCGTGCGGGCCGTGGCGACCATGCCGGGGGAAAAGCGCACATGCGCCTCGAGCCCTACCATTCCAGCGGCGTGGATCATGCGGACGGCGACCTGTTCCTCGTCGGGGGCGAAGCGCGCCAGATCGGCCTCGGCCCGGATGGTGGCAAAGCTTTCGGCGTAGATCGCCGCGCCGTCCGTTTCGTAAGTATAGGGCATCGTCTATCCGGTGATGAGGTCGGGCAAGTCGGCGGGCGAAAGCCCATGGCGGTCGGGGTCATCCCATGGGGTGCCATGGGTGACAAGGTCAAACAGGCCCGCGCGGCCGACGAGCGTCAGGTCTGAGGCGGCGGGATGGGCGCAGCCCTTGGCACAACCCGAGACATGGAGCGTGGCGCCGGGGGCGAGGTGTTTCGCCAGATCGCGGGCAAGGCGGCGGGTTTCGACGCTGGCCTGCGGGCAGCCGGGCGCGCCGGTGCAGGCGTGGATGCGCAAAAGCGGATCGGTGGGATTTGTGATGAGCGTGCCCTGCGCGGCGAAAGCGGAGGGTTTGGTCAGACCGGGCAGAAAGAGCATGCGCCACGGTGTGATGCGGAGCGGGCCGGGGGCCGCCGCCGCGAGGGTGCGCAGGTCGTCGGGGCCAAGCTGGCCGAAGCCTGCCGCGACCAGAAGGCCGGTCGGCACCGGTCCGGGTTGCGGGGCGGGCAGGGCCGCGTTGGGGGCCAGTTCGCCTGTGAAGGCCTCGGGCAGGGTGTGGCCCGCGCCAAGGTGGCGGGCCATCCGCCCGCGCCCGTCCGCGCCGATGCCGCCCGAGGCGATGAACCACCGCGCGAGGTCGAGGGCGATTTGCGCGGCATCTTCCGGCGTTCTGACAGCAAGGCCCGTGGCGCTTCCATCGGCGCGCAGGATCAGGGTGCCGCCCGATGCCTCGATCCTGATATCGCCGCTGGTCGCGGCAAGGTGCCGGTTTGCGCCTGCATCGACGACGAAGCCGAATTTGGAGGGCAGAGGAGCCAGATCGGCGGCGGCAAGGCCGGTGGCCAGATGCGTGGAGATTTGGGTCTGGCGATCATCCGCGCCGCCCCGGAACGGGTCGATGACGATGTTGCGCCGCCCCTCCACCCCCGGATCGGCGTCGAGAAGGCCGAGACGGGCGAGTGCGTCGAGGAGGGGGGCGTGGGTTCCTTGCGTCACGCCGCGCAATTGCAGGTTGGCGCGGTTCGTCAGGTCGATGAGGCCGTTGCCGTAGCGTTCCGCAGCCTCGGCCAGTCCCAGTGCCTGATCTGGCGTCAGTTCGGCCAAGGGCGCGCGCACCCGCACCACCAGCCCGTCGCCCGAGGCCATGGGCCGATGTGCGCCGGGGCACCATCCACGGATTTCGGGCGAGGTCATTCCCCGGCCTCCAGCGCGGCGAGGATCGAGTTGCGCCGCGATTGCCAGAGGCCAGCGGCGTGCAGTTCGGCAAAGCGGGCGCGCATGGCGGCCAGCGCCTCGGGATTGGCCCGTTCGAGGAAGTCGGTGACGGCGGGATCGCCCAGCGTCGCCTCCCAGAATTGGTCGAAAAGATGGGGGCCGACGACGCCCGCCAGATGCGCGAAGGCCGCCATGTTTTCCAGTGTTGCCGCGATTTCGGCGGCGCCGCGGAAATCGTGACGCATCATCCCGGCAATCCAGCCGGGGTTGGCGGCGCGGGCCTGCACGACGCGGGCGATTTCCTCGGTCAGGGGGCGGGCGCGGGGGCGGGCGGGGTCGGTGTTGTCGAGATGGTAGAGCCGGGCCGCGCCCCCCGCGATGGCTTGGGCGGCGGCAAAGCCCGCCTCGTGGGTGGCATAATCCTCGGCCAGAAGCAGGTCGGTTTCGGGCAGGTCCTGAAGATGGACGAAAGTGTCGGCCTGCGCCACGCGGGCCTTGAGCCCGTCCATGTCGCGGGTCTGTTTGTCGCCATCGAGCGCCCAGGCGGAGGCGGCAAGCCATGCCTCGCCCGCCGCCATGCGACCCTCGTCGGAATAATCGCCAAGATGCTGGCCCATGCCGAGGCCGAAACTGCCCGGGGCAGGGCCGTAGACGCGTGCGCCCTCCTGCCCGGCATAGGGGTTCCAGTCGGGGGCCTCGTCGCGCTGGGCCAACACACGGACGGCTTGCTGGAAAAGGGCGGAGAGGGTCGGGAAGACATCGCGGAAGAGGCCCGAGACGCGCAGCGTCACGTCGATGCGGGGGCGGTCAAGCTCGGCTATGGGCACGACCTCGATCCCCGAGACGCGTTCGGAGCCTGCGTCCCAGACCGGCCGCACGCCCAGAAGCGCCAGCGCCATGGCGAATTCCTCGCCCGCCGTGCGCATCGTGGCCGAGCCCCAAAGATCGATGAGGATGCCGCGCGGCCAATCGCCTTCGTCCTGCAGATGCCTGCGGATCAGTTCGTCGGCCAACGCCACGCCCTGCCGGAAGGCCGCGCGCGTGGGCACGCTGCGCGGGTCGGTGGTGTAGAGGTTGCGCCCGGTCGGCAGGACATCGGTTCGTCCCCGGTAGGGCGAGCCCGATGGTCCCGCCTCGATCCGGCGACCCGCCATTGCGTCGATCAGCGCGCGTGCCTCGCCCGTGGCGGCGGCGGCGCTGTCGAAGGCGGCCTGATCCGCCTGCGCGCGACCCCAGATGTGGAGGCCGTCGCCGAATTGGCTTTCCTTCACGTCGCAGACGAAGCGGTCGATCCGGGTGATCGCCTCGGCGGTGGAGGCGGCGGGGTCGATGCCAAGATCGCCCTCCACCCCGAGGCTGCGGGCCTCGTCGCGGATATCGGCCATCAGCCGGTCGCGGCGGCGCGGGTCGAGCCCGTCGGCATTGGAAAATTCGTCGAGCAGCGCCTCGAGCCGGGCGAGCCTGCCGGGCGTGCCGGAGGGTTTGAGGGGTGGCGGCACATGGCCGAGCGTCACCGCCCCGATGCGGCGCTTGGCCTGAGCGGCCTCGCCCGGATCGTTGACGATGAAGGGATAGATGACGGGCAGCGGGCCGATCAGCGCCTCGGGCCAGCAAGCCCCAGAGAGGGCCACGGATTTGCCCGGGAGCCATTCCAGCGTGCCATGCGCGCCGACATGGACAAGCGCATCGGCGCGGTCGCGGAGCCAGAGGTAGAAGGCGACATAGGCATGGCGGGGAATGCGCGCGAGATCGTGGTATTCCGCGTCGCGGGCGGCGGGCGTGCCGCGTTCGGGTTGCAGCGCCACAAGTGCCTGACCGCGCCGCGTGGCGGTGAAGGCAAAGCCATCGGCGGTGGCGTCGGGATCATCCTCGGGCGCGCCCCATGCGGTTTGCAGATCGTCGCGCAAGGATTGGGGCAGGTAGGCGAGGGCCGCGCGATAGGCGTCCATCGGCCATGTGATGCGCTCTTGGTCCAGCGCCTTGTGCAGGGCGGGGCCGGGGGGCGTGGCATGGCCTGCGCGGGCCAGATCCTCCAGCATCGCCTCGGTCGAGGCAAGCGCGTCGAGGCCCACGGCATGGGCCATGTTCCATGCCCGTCCCGGATAGGTCGAAAGGACCATCGCGATGCGCCGCTCGGCGGGCGGGGTGGTCGACAGGCGATGCCACGCTGCCACCTTGTCCGCGATGGCGGTGATGCGCGCGGGATCGGCGGCATGGGCGTAGCGGGCGAATTGCAGATGCGGGTCGCGCTGGGCCGGTTCCTTGAAGGAGGCGACACCGGCAAACAGCCGCCCGTCGACCTCGGGCAGGACGACATGCATGGCGAGATCGGCGGGCGACAGGCCACGGTCGGATTCTTCCCAAGCGGTGCGGGTCGCGGTGGAGAGTGCGACTTGGAACACCGGCACATCGGCTGCGTCGAGCGGCGAACGCCCGGCATCGCCGCGCCCCGAGAACGATGTGGCATTGACGATCGCCACCGGGGCAAGGCGGCGCAGTTGCCCCTCCAGCCATTCGCGGGCGCCCGGTGCCTTGAGCGAGGGGGCGAAGAGGCCAAGGGCGCGGAAGCCCCGCGCGCGCAGGGCGGCAAAAAGCGCCTCGATCGGGGCGAGATCGGCGGCAACGAGGTAGGAGCGGTAGAAGACTACGGCGACCAGCGGCGCGTCATCGGCAAAGGTCGCGGGCGCGGGGCAGGCTACGCCATCCTCCGGCGTCCACGCGCCGACCGATGGCAGCGTCTTGGCGCCCGGTACAGGGCCTGCGTAAAGCCCTGCGGCGAGCGCCATCTGGGCCAGCGCCGCCTGTGCCGCAACCGCGCCGCCGGTGTCGCAGAGCTGCGCCAGTCGGCGCAGCGTGGAGGCGGGCACGGTCGAGATCGCGTCGAGCCGGGCGTCGGGCCGTCCGTCTGCGGGCAGGACGGCCAGCGCGATCCCCTTTTCGCGGGCGAGCGCCTCGATCTGTTGCAGGCCGTAGGGCCAATAGGGCACGCCCCCGATGAGCCGGATCAAGATGCCTTTGGCCCCCGCCAATGTCTGTTCGACATAGGTGTCGACCGACAGCGGGTGTTTCAGCGCCACGATATTGGCGAGCCGCAGCGAGGGCAGCCGCCCCTCGGGCCCGCCACCGCGATGCCAGCCCGCCGCGAAAGCCCCCAGATCGCTGTCCGAGAGCGAGAGCACGACCAGATCGGCGGGCGATTGCCCCAGATCGGTCGGTGTCTCGGTCTCGTCGAGCCCGTGGCTCTCGCGGAAGATGACATGCATGGGGGCGGTCCGGCGTCGCTCCGCGGCCCTATTCGGCGGCCTGCGCTTCGGGGATCAGGATACCCCGGATCGCGGCTTCGTCGATATCGTGATGTTCCGCGATCACCACGAGGCGACCGCGCCGCCCCTCGGCCGCGGTCCAGGGGCGGTCGTATTGGTGGCGGACGCGCGCGCCCACCGCCTGCACCAGCAGCCGCATCGGCTTGCCCGCGACGGCGGCATAGCCCTTGACCCGCAGGATGTTCTGGCTCCGGGCCAGATCGGCGATCCGGGCGACGAGGTCCGCGGGATCCGCGATTTCGGGGATGTCGATCACGATGCTGTCGAAATCGTCGTGTTCGTGGTCGTCATGGCCGTCGTGGTGGCTGGGCCGGGCGTCCATGTCATCTTCGGCGGCGGCCTCGAGCCCGAGGATCACGCGCGGGTCTACCGCGCCTTCGGCCACTTCGATGATGGGGAGCTTGCGGGGCGCTTCGGCCTCGATCAGGGCGCGGGCGCGGGCCACGCCTTCGGGTCCGGCGAGATCGGGCTTGGTCAGAAGCACGATATCGGCGCAGGCGATCTGGTCCTCGAACACTTCGGAGAGCGGCGTTTCATGGTCGATGCTGTCATCGGCAAGGCGCTGGGCATCGACGGCGGCGACATCGGGGGCGAAGCGGCCCGCGGCCACGGCCTCGGCATCGGCCAGCGCGATGACGCCGTCCACGGTGATCTTGGAGCGGATCGCCGGCCAGTCGAAGGCTTTCAAAAGCGGTTTGGGCAGGGCAAGGCCCGAGGTCTCGATCAAGATGTGATCGGGGCGGGGGTCGAGCGCCATCAGCGCCTCGATCGTGGGGATGAAATCATCGGCGACGGTGCAGCAGATGCAGCCATTGGCCAGTTCGACGATGTTTTCGACCGGGCATTCGGGAATGGCGCAGCCTTTGAGGATCTCGCCATCGACGCCGACATCGCCGAATTCGTTGACCACGATGGCCAGACGCTTGCCGCCGGGGTTTTTCATCAACTGGCTGATGAGCGTCGTCTTGCCCGAGCCCAGAAAGCCCGTGATCACGGTGACGGGAAGTTTTTCGAGATTGGCCATGTCACATCTCTCCGAGATTGGGGGCAGGGGGGGCAAGCGGGGGAACCCGCGCGATGCAATTCTTGCGGAAATGTTCGGGCCGTTCGCGCCACGGCACAACGCCATCGGCGGTCGCGGCGTATTTCGTGACCCCCTCGCGGATCAGGTCGGGGTGCTGGGCGGGATCGAGATTGCCGTAGACATAGGTCCAGCGACCCGGGCCGCGCAGCGCGACGGTGCAGCCGCGCGAACAATTCGACAGGCATTCGACCGGCGTGATCGTCACGCCCTCGATCCCCTGTTCGGCCAGCGCGCGGCACAGGATCGTCCCGGGCCGTTCGGCATCTTCCGGCGCCTCCATCCCCTGTCTGCATTTCGTGCAGACAAGCAGTTCCACCGGCTCTGCGGCTCGCGCCATGCGCTGTCCATCCATTCCATCGTCGGTGTCGGGCATGTCACGGGCCGAAGGGCAGCACCAAGCGGCCGCCGATCCGACACCGGGGCACCCCGCCCGGGTTGCTTCGTCGTGCTGGCAGGTCTCCCGGCTTGCGGATGTCAGGCTGTCCTCCGGGGAGGGGGTCCTGTCGGTCGCCCGGCCTTCCCGACCCTTCGATCTGGGGTCAGTGGCCATGGGGCGACCTCTCCGGTCACGGTCGCGGGGGCGGCTGCGGTTCGGCCCCGCCTTGGGGCCTCGCGCATTCCCTTTTCACCTGTTAGCACAGGCACCAGCAGGGACAGATGCTCAGGCCCCACCGGCACTGTCAAGTTTCAAGGAGCCCTTCCGATGGATGACGTGACCCTTCGCCACAACCAAAAGATGAAGCGCATCAAGGCGGCGCGTGACGAGATGATGAAGACCAAGACCGAGGAAAAGGGTCTGATCATCGTCCATACCGGTGCGGGCAAGGGCAAATCCTCGAGCGGCTTCGGCATGATCATGCGCTGCATCGCCCACGGGATGCCCTGTGCCGTGGTCCAGTTCATCAAGGGCAATTGGGAGACGGGGGAAAAGACCTTCCTGCGGGAGCGTTTCGCGGAAGACTGCCGGTTCTACGTC
Organism: Roseicyclus marinus; assembly: GCF_030163795.1. GTDB lineage: Bacteria > Pseudomonadota > Alphaproteobacteria > Rhodobacterales > Rhodobacteraceae > Roseicyclus > Roseicyclus marinus. The sequence goes on from NZ_JASJOF010000011.1 coordinate 54,421, forward strand.
TCGGGCGAAGGGTTCACCTGGGAAACGCAGGACCGCGAGCGCGACGTGGCGGCGGCGCAGAACGGCTGGCGCATGGCCAAGGAACAGATCCTCGACCCCGAGATCCAGTTCGTGCTTCTGGACGAGATCAACATCGCGCTGCGCTACGATTACCTCGACATCGACGAGGTGGTCGATTTCTTGCTGACGCAAAAGCCGCGCATGACCCATGTCTGCCTGACAGGCCGCAACGCCAAGCCCGAACTGATCGAGGCCGCCGATCTGGTGACCGAGATGACGCTGACCAAGCATCCGTTCAAGGACGGGGTGAAGGCGCAGAAGGGCATCGAATTCTGATGGGCTGCCATCCGATGCGGGGGCGCTGATGACCCGCGCGCTGATGATCCAGGGCACCGGCAGCAATGTCGGCAAGTCGCTTTTGGTGGCGGGCCTGTGCCGGGCGGCGCGCAAGCGCGGTCTGTCGGTCGCCCCGTTCAAACCGCAGAACATGTCGAACAATGCCGCCGTCACGGGCGATGGCGGCGAGATCGGGCGCGCGCAGGCCTTGCAGGCCTGGGCGGCGGGTCTTCGGCCCCATACCGACATGAACCCGGTGCTGCTCAAGCCCGAAACCGATGTGGGATCGCAGGTGATCGTGCAGGGGCAGCGGCTCACGACGGCGCGGGCGCGCGATTACCAGCGGCTGAAGCCGCAGCTCATGGCAGCCGTGCTGGAAAGCTTCGGGCGGCTCAAATCCGCCCATGATCTTGTGCTGGTCGAGGGCGCGGGTAGCCCGGCCGAGGTCAATCTGCGCGCGGGCGATATTGCCAACATGGGGTTTGCGCGCGCGGCGGACGTCCCCGTGGTGCTGGCGGGTGATATCGACCGGGGCGGCGTGATCGCGCAGATCATCGGCACGCAGGCCGTGATCGCGCCCGAGGATGCGGCGATGATCGCGGGTTTCCTGATCAACCGGTTTCGGGGTGATCCGTCGCTGTTCGACGATGGCTATGCGCTGATCGCGGAGCGGACCGGATGGCGCGGCTACGGGGTTTGCCCGTGGTTTCCCGATGCGTGGAAACTGCCCGCCGAGGATGCGCTGGACCTCGCCAAGCCGCGCCGGGCCGAGGGGTTTCATGTGGTTTGCCTGACGCTGAGCCGGATCGCGAATTTCGACGATCTGGATCCGTTGGCGCAGGAACCGGGGGTGCGGCTGACCATGCTGGGCGCGGGGCAGGCCATCCCCGGCGACGCCGATCTGGTGATCTTGCCCGGCACGAAATCGACGCGGGGCGATCTGGCCTATCTGCGCGCGCAGGGCTGGGATCTGGACCTTGCCGCCCATGTGCGGCGCGGCGGTCACGTGCTGGGGATTTGCGGCGGCTACCAGATGCTGGGCCGCGAGGTTGCCGACCCCGATGGGATCGAGGGGCCTGCCGGGGCCGATCCGGGGCTGGGGCTGTTGGACGTGGCCACCGTGATGACGCAAAAAAAGCGCCTGACCGAGGTTGTGGCCACGCATTGCGCCACCGGCGCGGGCTTTCATGGGTACGAGATCCATATCGGGGAAACCGACGGCCCCGACCGCGCGCGGCCCTTTGCCCGTGTCGCGGGCATGGCCGAGGGTTCGGTCAGCGCGGATGGCAAGATCGCGGGCAGCTACTTGCACGGCATGTTCCGCGATGACCGGTTCCGTGCGGCTTATCTGGCGGGGTTCGGGGTGCAATCGGCGACCGATGGCTATGACGCGGGCGTCGATGCCACGCTCGATGCGCTGGCGGCGCATCTGGAAACCCATCTCGATGTCGAGGGGTTACTGGCCGCTGCCCGCTAGGGCGTTTTCCAGCCTGTCCCATCCTGCGGCATGGCCGGGCAGACCCAGACGCAGCCAGCCCGTGCTGTAGGGAAAGGCGCGCGTCCAGATCCGGGCGCGGGCAAGGCGGTCGCGGGCGGCCATCGCGTCGCCGGTCTCGAAGGTGCGAAAGAGCGTCGTACCGCCGACAAGCGACCAACCGGCGCGGGCGGCGATCGCGTCGAGCCGTTCGGCATCGCGGGCAAGGCGGGCGCGCGTGGCCTGTTGCCATGTTTCATCGGCCAATGCCGCTGTTCCGGCCACGATGGCCGGACCGCTGACCGCCCACGGGCCGGACAGCGCGCGCAGGCGGTCGAGCGCTGCCGCCCCGCCGAGCGCGAAGCCCAGCCGCAGACCGGCCAGCCCATAGAACTTGCCGAAGGAGCGCAGGACCAAGGCCCGCTCGCCCAGATCGTGCAGCTGCGGGCAGAGCGACAGGTGGGGTGTGGGATCGGCAAAGCTTTCGTCGACGACCAAGAGGCCCACATCGCCTGCCAGCCGCGCCAGACCCTCGGGCGGCCAGACGCGCCCGTCGGGGTTGTTGGGGTTGACCACCACGGCCAGATCGGCGCCTGCCATGGCGGAGAGGTCGCTTGCCGCGCGCACCTGCCAGCCCTGCGCGGCAAGGGCTGCGGCATGTTCGTTGTAGCTGGGGCTGAGGACGGCGGCGGTGCCTGCGGGACGCAGCCGGGGCACGAGCTGGATCGCGGCTTGCGCGCCTGCAAGCGCCACGATGCCCGTCCGCGCGCCATAGGCCTTGGCGGCTGCCCGTTGCAGCGCGCTCATATCCGTGGCGGTGGGCAGGGCGTTGAGCGCATGGGGCGGGATCTGGGGCATCGGATAGGGCAGGGGGTTGATGCCGGTCGACAGGTCGATCCAGTCTCCGCCCCCATAAGCGGCGCGCGCCCTGTCCAGATCGCCGCCGTGATCGCGTGCCTGCCCGGTCATCCCCTAGCCTCCCGCAAGGGCCATGAGCGCCAGCCCCGCCCCGCACAGGATCATCGCCCGCACATAAAGCGCAAGACCCCGCGCCATGTCCTGCGGCACCGGGTCAGGGGATGCTGCGTTCACCCATGGCTCGGGCGAAACCGTGTCGCCATAGGCGCGCGGCCCGGACAGGCGGATGCCGAGCGCGCCCGCCATCGCCGCCTCGGGCCAGCCCGCGTTGGGCGAGCGGTGCTTGCCCGCGTCGCGCCACATCGCGCGCAGCGCCGCACCGGGGCGGGAGGCGACCAGCGCAAAGGCCAATCCCGTCAGCCGTGCGGGGATCAGGTTCACCAGATCGTCCAGCCGCGCCGAGACCTTGCCGAAATCCTCGTAGCGGGCATTGCGGTGGCCGATCATGGAATCGAGCGTGTTGATCGCCTTGTAGGCGGCGATGCCCGGCAGGCCGAAGATGGCCCCCCAGAAGAGCGGCGCGACGATCCCGTCCGAGGCGTTTTCGGCAAGGCTTTCCAACCCCGCTCGCGCGACGCCCGCCGTGTCGAGGCGAGTGGGATCGCGCCCCACGATCATGGAGACGGCATGGCGCGCGCCCTCCAGATCGCCCGCCGCAAGCGGACGGGCCACCGCGATCACATGGTCATGGAGCGAGCGCGCCGCGATCAGTGGCCATGCGAGGATCGCGCCCAAGGCAAGACCGACGAACCCGTCTGGCTGCGCCGCCTGAACCGCCAGCGCGGGTAGGGTCGCCGCCCCGACAACCACAAACGTGCAGGCCGCGCCACGCGCCCTGCGGGACGCGACGCCGCCCCGGTTCCAGCGGGTTTCGATGGTAGTGATCAGCGCGCCGATCCATGTCACGGGATGCCCGATCCGGGCATAGACCCGCGCGGGCCAGCCGATCAGCGCGTCGATGCCGAGTGCCAGTGCCATCATCGCGGCGAAACTCATGTCCGCCCCCCGGTTTCGAAGTGCATCACGTGGTCGTAGCCCGCCGCACGCATCGCGGCGCCGGCCGTTTCGGGCAGGGTGCCGGGGGCAAAGATCAACGCCCGGGCCGAGCCGGTATGCGCCCGCGCCCAGCCAAGTGCGCCAAGGCGTTGGGCAAGGCCCTCGGTCGGATCATCCCCGGGGCCACGACGCGCCGTGGTCCGGCTGGCCGACAGGCTGGCAAGGCGCGCGGCCTCGGACAGGTGGGGGCCTTGTGACCATTCCGCGATCAGGTCGTCGACCGGTGGGAAGTCGTGGTCTCCCGGATCAGTGCGGTATGGCGCGCCCCAGAACCCGCCGAGGATGGTGGCCCTTGGCGGGGGCGGCAGCGGCGCGAGGGCGGTGGCGCTGCGCGGGGCCCAGAGCACGGAATCAGGTGTGTCCAGCATCAGGGGATCGACCGCACCTTCGACCGACAGGCAGGCTGCGGCGCAGCGCGCCTCGTCGCCGCCCGCCGCGCGCGCCAGCGCCACGAGCGCCGCCGTCGACATGCCCGCGCCCCCGCCGGGCGGCAGGTCGGGGGCGATGGTGATCTTGCCCCTTGGTGCAACCCCGACCGCTTCGAGCAGCGCCTTGGCCCGTGGTGTCCCGATCAGTCCCGCGGGATCGTCGAGCGCGAGCTGGGGCGCATCTTGCCATGTCGCCCGCACCCCCCTGTCGCGGCAATCGAGCGTGACCAGCGCAAGCGAGCCGCCGACAAGGCCCTGAATCCATTCCCCGAAATGTCCCGCGACGAAAACCATGGCTCAGAGATAGTGCCGCGCGGCGCGGCAGGCGCAGCCGATGTGCCGGGACATGACGCCGCGCCCCGGACGCGCCCGCCCCGTGGCGAAAGGGCGGCGCGGCATCTGCGTCGGATCGGTCGAAGCTTGGGCCAAGATCGGGGTTTCCAAGGTTGTGCAAACCTGCTTTTTCACGAAGCCATGGCAAAGTCGATCCTCATCACGGGCGGGGCCCGTTCGGGCAAAAGCCAACTGGCCGAGCGCATGACGCTGGGGCTGGGCGACCCCGCGATCTACATCGCCACCGCCGAAGCCTTCGATGCCGAGATGGAGGATCGTATCGCCCGTCACCGTGCCCGGCGCGGGCCGGAATGGACCACGGTCAACGCGCCGCTCGATCTGGTTGGTGCTCTCCGCGACAGCGATGGGCAGGGCAAGCCGCGGCTTGTCGATTGCGTCACGCTCTGGCTCAGCAACCTGATGCTCGGCGATCACGATTGGGAGGCGACGGTTGCGGAACTGACCGATCTGGTTCCACGCCTGAGCGCCCCCGTTGTCTTCGTCACCAACGAGGTCGGATCGGGCATCGTGCCCGAAAACGCCTTGGCCCGCGCCTTTCGCGATGCTGCGGGCCTGTCCAATCAGCGCCTCGCGCAGATCTGTGATGAAGTCTGGTTCTGTGTCTCTGGCCTACCCCTGAAAGTGAAACCGCAATGACCGACCTGTCCCACATCGCCCGGCTGGACGATATCCTTCGCCTCGATCTGCCGAGCCCCGATTCCGCTGCGATCGAAGCCGCCCGCGACCGTCAGGCCCAACTGACCAAGCCGCCCGGGTCGCTTGGTCGGCTGGAGGATCTGGCGGCGTTCATGGCCGGATGGCGGGCAACCGCGCGGCCCCGGATCGAGCGCGCGCAGGCTTTGGTTTTCGCGGGCAATCATGGCATCTGCGCGCAAGGTGTGAACCCGTTTCCACAAGCGGTGACGGCCCTGATGGTCGCCAATTTCGAGGCGGGCGGTGCTGCGATCAACCAGCTGTGCAAGGTGGCGGGGGCTGATCTGACGGTCGTGCCGCTCGACCTTGACCGGCCCACCGCCGATTTCACCCAAGGCCCCGCGATGACCGAGGACGAATGTCTTGACGCGCTGCGCCGGGGGGCGGCGGCCGTCGATCCGCAGGCCGATGTCCTGATCCTCGGTGAGATGGGGATCGGCAACTCGACTGTCTCGGCGGCACTGGCGCTGGCCGTTTGCGGCGGTGCGCCGGACGATTGGGTCGGGCGCGGCACGGGCAGCGATGCCGAGGGCGTCGCGCGGAAGGCAGAGGTCATCGGGCGCGGTCTCGCGCGTCACATGGGGCTTGCCCCCTTGCAGGCGCTGGCGGCGCTTGGCGGGCGTGAACAGGCGGCGATCTGCGGCGCGGTTCTGGCCGCACGGATGGCGCGTATTCCCGTGATCCTCGACGGCTACATCTGCACGGCGGCCGTGGCCCCACTGCACGGCGCGCGCGCCGACCTGCTCGACCATTGCCTGATTGGGCATCTGAGCGCGGAACCGGGTCATGCACGGCTGGTCGCGGCCATGGACAAGCCGCCGATCCTGTCGCTGTCGATGGCGTTGGGCGAGGGGACGGGGGCGGCTCTGGCGCTGGGCGTGCTGCGCGGCGCGCTGGCCTGCCATGACGGCATGGCGACCTTTGCCGAGGCGGGGATCGGCTAGGTCTGACGTCTCGGAAGGGTGTTCAGCCGAACCGGGGTTGGGCTGCAACCGCCAAACCCCGGCAAAGGCGCGGCGTGGGCAAGTGTGGCAGGCGAAACCGTCAAAGCCGTTTCCCCGCCGATCGGGTCGGGTGGCGCGCAGCCGGCCGCAGCGATCAGGCGGTGCCGCGCACCCTGTCGCCCTGTCCACCGCCCCGTGCGGTGCGCAGGATCAGCCGGATGTCGGGCAAGATGCCGCGCAGCGCGATGTAATCGGCGTCGCGCCGGGCAAGGCGGACCGGGTCGCTCATGTCGATCCCTTCCACCTGCGCAAGGCCACTGATGCCGGGCAGAACCTCCAGCACGCCACGCTTGCGCCGTTCTTCGATCAGCTGGGTCTGGACCGGCAGGCAGGGGCGCGGCCCGATCAGCGCGATCTCGCCACGCAGGATGTTCCAGATCTGTGGCAATTCGTCGATCTTGGTGCGTCGCAGGAAGGCGCCCACCCGCGTGACCGACGCGGCCGAGACCTCATGCGTGCCCGCCTGCGTCGTGCCGACCTGCATGGTGCGGAATTTCCAGCAGGTAAAGACCTTGCCGTCCCGCCCGATGCGCGGCTGCCCGAAGAGACCCGGTCCGGGCGTATCGCGCTTGACCGCCACCCATGCGGCCAGCAGCACCCACCAAAACCCCAGAAGGATGGTGAGGGCGAAGACGTGATCCACCAGCCGCATAAAGGCGGCATAGACCCAATTGCCCCGTTGCGCCTCGGTCAGGATCAGGCGGTGATCCTCGCCGGGCGGCGCACCTGCCACCAGATGGGCGGCGATGCGGTCGATCCCGATAGTCGGGCGGAGCGCGGCCAGAATGCGAAAGGCAGGGCTGCGCAGCGCCGGGGGCAGGCGGTTCAGCGGCGCGAGCTTTCCCGCGAAACTGTCGCCCTGCACGGCGGGCAGGTAGAGGATCGACACCTCCGTCGCGCCCGCCGCTGCGAGAACGGCAGCCGCACCGCGCCGCTTGCTTTCGGCATAGGGGCTGGCGTTGCGCGGGTCGAGCGCGTGGATCGAGGAGACATAGACGAAGCGCCCGATCCCCGCCGCCTGCGCCGCGCGCAGCTGGTCCAGCGCGACATCCACGTTCACCGCATCGAAATCGGCCTGCGATCCCGGCCTGTCATTGTTGCGCGCGGCAAGGTGCAGGACAAGATCAACGCCTGCATCCGCGAGCGTTTCGGTCGTGCCATGCGGCAGACCGGGGAAAAGCCGCGCGAGGACCTCGGTGTCCCGCCCGAGAAGCAGCAGGTCGATCCCCGCCGCCTCCAACCGGGGGACAAGCTGGCGCCCAACGAACCCCGATGCACCCGTGATCGCGATCTTCATGGCGCCCCCTCCAGGTCAACGCCCATCGCTGCGCTGCCCTCGGCCTCCAGCGACGGATGAGCGGTCGGGCTGTAGCCCGTTCCCGCCTGCCGCAAGAGCGCCTGCACCGCCTCCAGATCCTCGTCCGAGGTGGCGCGGTCGAGGGCGTCGAGCAGCGGGGCAAGCTCGGGCATGGGCAGGTAGCCTTCCTGTGCGGTCATGATCTTGGGATGCGCCGTCGGCTTCGCATCGGCGCCGATCAGCAATTCCTCGTAGAGTTTCTCACCGGGGCGCAGACCCGTGATCCGCACCGCGATATCGCCCTCGACCCCGGTTTCTTCCTCCATCTTGGGCCTCAGGCCCGACAGCGCGGCCATGCGCAGCGCAAGGTCGAGGATCCGCACGGGCTGCCCCATGTCCAAGAGGAAGACATCGCCGCCCCGCGCCATGGCGCTGGACTGGATCACCAGCTGCGCGGCTTCGGGGATCGACATGAAATAGCGCGTGATCTCGGGATGGGTCACGGTGATCGGCCCACCCTTTTCGATCTGTTGCCGGAACAGCGGGATGACCGAGCCCGAGGAGCCCAGCACATTCCCGAAGCGCACCATCGAGATGCGGGTGTCATCTTGCGCCTCGGCAAAGGCCTGACAGACCATTTCGGCCACGCGCTTGGACGCGCCCATGATGTTGGTCGGTCTCACGGCCTTGTCCGTCGAGATCAGCGTGAACGAGGTCACGCCCGCCGCGATCGCGGCCTCGAGCACGGTCTTGGTGCCGAAGACATTGTTGCGCAGCCCTTCTGCGACATTGCCCTCGACCAGCGGCACGTGCTTGTAGGCGGCCGCGTGGAACACGGTCTGAACGCAGTGGCGTGCCAATGTCTCGGACAGGCGGCGCTGCGATTGGACGGAGCCCAGCACGGCATGGATCCGCGGCGGATCGGCCAAGGTGGAGGCCAGCGCCAGAAGCTCCATCTGGATCGTGTAGAGCGCCGGTTCCGAATGGTCGAACAAGATCAGGTCGCACGGCGCTTCGCGCAGGATCTGGCGGCAGAGTTCGCTCCCGATGGAGCCGCCCGCGCCGGTGACCATGACGGCCTTGCCCCGGATATTGGCCGACATCAGCTCCGGCACGGGGTCGACAGGATCGCGCCCCAGCAGGTCTTCCGCCGAGACATCGACGATGTCGGACGTGCGTGCGCGCCCGGTGATGATGTCTTCCATGTTGGGCACGGTGCGGACCCGTACGCCGAAATCGGCCAGATGCTCGATTATCTCGCGGCGCCGTGACCGGGGCGCGCGCGGCATCGCCAGAAGCGCCAGCTCGATCCCGAAATTCTCGACCAGACCGGGGATGTCCTGCGGTGCGATCACGCGCAGGCCGTTCACCTCGTTGCCATGGAGCGCCGGGTTGTCGTCGACCAGCGCGAGCGGCAGGTAGTCGTGGCCGCGCAACAGCGAGGCGACCAGTTGCTGGCCGGATGTGCCCGCCCCGTAGACGACCACCGGTGTCAGACCCTGGCGCAATTCGCGCCGGAACAATTCGCGCAGCACGAACCGCAACCCCCCGACAAGGATCAGCGCCAGCATCGCGTAGATGCCCGGCACCGAGCGCGGCACGGCAAGGGTGAAGGTCTGCGACACGATGAACAGGACCACTGCCGAAACAGCGATGCCGCGCGCGATGGTCACGAAGGCCCGGGACGAGATGTAGCGGATTACCGCCCGGTAAAATCCCGTCACCGCGAAGAACATGATGGTGACGGGCAGGGTCACGCCGATGGCAATCCAGATGCGCGGGTCCGGCAGGAAAAAGAAACTGTCGTAGCGCAGGCCCATCGCGAGGATGAAGCTGGCCACCAAGAGGACGCAATCGGCCCCGACCTGCAAGATGCGCTTGTGCAGGCGCGACAGCGACAAAAGCCGAGCCAGACCGCCGGGGGCGGGTGGGTTTCGCGACCTTTTGGGGGGGCTCGTCGGCATCCGTGCGATCATCCTGATGTCAGCGCGCGGTCAGGATCTGACCATGATCCCGTGGTTGGTTGCAGCCCCGACATCTGCGCGCCAAAGGCGTGAGACGCCCGGCGGGCTGACGAGGTAATGACCCGTCCGGGCCAAGGCTGCAAGATCAAACGCCTGCCGGACAGGCCCTAAGGCACCGCTGCGACCCAGTTTTGCGCCCGCGCCGCCATGGTGCCGGATCGAAAGACGACGATCTTGCAACCACTTCGCGGTTGCCCTGCCGCGGGACCGTGTCACATTCACGCCGACGCCACCCATCCCGCTCCGGAGTTTCCGATGACACGCCCCCGTGCCGCCTTTGCCGTTCCCGGCGATCTCGAAACCCTCACGGGGGGGTATATCTACGACCGCCGCCTGCTGACCGAGATGCGCAACCAAGGCCGCGATGTGGCCCACATCCGGCTCGCCGGGTCCTTTCCCGATCCCACGCCCGCCGACATGGCCGACGCGGCCGAGCGTCTGGCGCGCGTTGCATCCGATTGCCCGGTCCTGATCGACGGGCTGGCGATGGGCGCGATGGACAGATCGGTGCTGACGGGCATGGCGGCGCCGATCGTGGCCTTGGTCCACCATCCCCTTGCCCATGAAAGCGGGCTTGCCCCTGCGGCGCGCGATCATCTTTACCGGACCGAGCGCGACAATCTCGCGCTGGCCGCCCATGTCGTCGTGCCGAGCCCCCATACTGCCGCGCTGCTGGTGTCGGATTACGGCGTTCCTGCCGATCACATCACCATCGCACGGCCCGGCACGGATCGCCCGCTTGGCCGGGTGGCGAAATCCGACCCGCCGCTGATCCTGTCGGTCGGCATTCAGGTCCCGCGCAAGGGGCATGACGTGCTGATCCATGCGTTGGCCCGGCTGCGCGACCATCGCTGGCAGGCCGTTATCGCGGGATCGGCACTTGACGCGGATCACGCCGCGCTGCTGGCGCAGTTGATCACCGATCACGGGCTCTCCGGGCAGGTCCGGTTGGCCGGACGCGTCTCGGGCGAGGAACTGGCCCGCCTCTATGGACAGGCAAGCGTCTTTGCCCTTGCCACCCGCTACGAAGGCTATGGCATCGTGTTCGACGAGGCGATGGCCCATGGTCTGCCGATCGTGACCTGCGCGACGGGTGCCGTGCCCGATACCGTCGCGCCGGGGGCGGGGCTGCTGGTGCCCCCCGATGACCCCGAGGCCTTTGCCGACGCCCTTGCCAAGGTTCTTGTCGATGCTGTCGCCCGCGCGGGCATGGCCACGGCTTCGGCGCTGGCAGGGGCGGCACTGCCGGGGTGGGACGCCTCCGCGCGCCTGGTGGGCGCGGTCTTCGACAAGGTGTCGGCGCGTGGATGATGCCGCCGATCTCGCCCTTGCCGAACGGCTTGCGGCGGAGGCCGGCGCGGGCCTTCTGAGCGCTTGGACAGACCGCGCGGGGCTGCATGTCACCACAAAACGGGCCGGCGATTTCGTGTCCGAGGCCGACCGCGAGGCCGAGGCACATCTGCGCGCGGGCATTTCCGGCGCGCATCCCGACGATGGCTGGCTGGGCGAGGAAACCGGTGCGCGCGCCGGAAACGGGCGGCGCTGGATCGTCGATCCGCTGGACGGAACCACCAATTTCTTGCGTGGCATCGGGCATTGGGCGGTGTCCGTCGCGCTGGAGCGCGATGGCGACCTGGTGCTGGGTGTGGTGCATGATCCGGTGCGCGGCGAAACCTTCAGCGCGTGTCGGGGCAGGGGGGCCACGCTGAACGGCAGGCCCATCGCTGTGTCGGGCACCGCCGATCTGTCGGCGGCGCTCTTTGGTACGGGCATTCCTTTCGGCGGCATGGATCATATCGACGATCACGCGGCCGATATCGCCCGGCTGATGCCGCATTGCGCGGGGGCGCGCCGGATGGGGGCAGCGGCGCTCGATCTGGCCTATGTCGCGGCAGGGCGGCTGGACGGGTTTTGGGAACGCAGGCTCCAACCTTGGGATATCGCCGCAGGCCTCGTCCTCTTGCGGGAGGCCGGGGCCATCGTCGAAGGCTGGGACAAGGACGAACGCCCCGAAGATACCGGAACCGTCGTTGCGGCGACGCCTGCTCTTTTTAGCGGATTCGCGACGATTCTGAGGGGTTAGCCCCTTATCCCCCGCGCCTGCCTCGGCGCCGGGTTTCCTGCTCCGGCATGTCAGATCGCGGAATTGTGATCGTAACCGCGCCATCCCGTGAAACCGGACGGCCCTTGGCCTGCGTGGCTTTGGCCGACGCCATGTGCTGTGGCGGGGGTTTGCGCCATGCCGCTCTGCGGCAGCGGACTTGCCGCGGGCGCATTCGATCTAGATAGCGAGCTTCGACAGGATAACAGGATGATCATGCCGACCAGCCCAGCCGCCAAGGCCGGGTCCGCTACCGCCGCGGTCCCCCGGTGCCACTCCGAAGTCCCCTTCGTGCCCGCTCTCGCGCCGAGAGCGATCGAACAGCTGCACCGCCTGCGGGGGGACCTCAAGGTCGGGCTGCCGGTCCTGTTGCGGCACGATGGCGATACCGTGCTGCTGGCGCTGATCGAATCCCTGACAGAATCGCGTTACACGGCGATGACAGAGCTCGGGCAGCCCGAGCTGATCATCACCCGCCGCCGGGCCGAGGCGCTGGGGATCCATCCGCCGATCCAGGGCGACACCCTGCGCTTCCGCCTGCCTGCGGGCGCGGATCGCGGCTGGTTGGCCTCGGTCGCCGGGCAGGGCGGGGCGAACGGAGCCGACATGGGCGCGGGCCTGCCCATCTTGCAGGCCGCGACAGCCCTGCACCGTGCCGCCATCGAGATCGCGCGGACGATGGAGGTTCTGCCCGCGATCCTTGCCATTCCGCTTTCCGACAGGGACGAGACGGAGATTGCCGCGCTTGGCCTGTCGTCCATGTCGTTTGCATCCGTCACCGAGGCGCTGGACGAGGTGCGCAGCCAGACCCGCGTCAGCTCGGCCCGACTGCCGATGGATGTCTCGTCCTCGGGGCGGGTGCATGTTTTCCGTCCCGATGATGGTGGCACGGAACATTACGCCATCGAGGTCGGAACGCCCGATTTCTCGGCTCCCGTGATGGTGCGCCTGCATTCCGCCTGTTTCACCGGCGACGTTCTGGGCAGCCTGAAATGCGATTGCGGCCCGCAATTGCGCGCCGCCATGGCCGCCATGGCCGAGGCGGGCGGCGGCGTGCTGATCTATCTCAATCAGGAAGGCCGCGGGATCGGGCTTGCCAACAAGATGCGCGCCTATGCGTTGCAGGATGCAGGGCTCGACACGGTCGAGGCGAACCACTGGCTCGGCTTCGAGGATGACCGACGCGATTTCCGCGTCGGTGCGCAGATCCTCGGCCGCCTCGGGATCGGGCGGGTGCGCCTGATGACGAACAATCCCGCCAAGATGGCCAGCCTGTCCGCGCTTGGGGTCGAGGTGGTAGAGCGTGTGCCCCTGCGCGTCGGCAAGACGGCGCAGAACGCGCATTACCTCGCGACCAAGGCCGCGAAATCGGGGCATCTGCTGTGATGCAGGCGCCCGCGCTCTGGTGTGTCGGCCCCGGTCGGGCTGAATTGCGCCCGGGCGCATTGGGCGAGGGCGTGGCCGTCGACATGTTGTTCAGCGGCATCAGCCGTGGCACCGAACGGCTGGTGTTCGAGGGCCGGGTGCCTGACACGGAACATGACCGGATGCGCGGTCCGGCGATGGAGGGGGATTTTCCCTTTCCGGTCAAATACGGTTATTGCGCCGTCGGCCGCGTGGCCGAAGGCGATCTTGCCGGACGCGCGGTTTTTGCGCTCCATCCCCATCAGGCGCGGTTTCGCCTGCCGCAATCGGCGCTGACACTCCTGCCCGATGCCCTGCCGCCCGGCCGTGCCGTGCTTGCCGCCAATATGGAAACGGCCCTCACGCTCCTGTGGGACAGCGGCGCGAGCGCGGGCGACCGGATTGCCGTGATCGGCGCGGGCGTTCTGGGCGCGCTGACCGCCCATCTTGCCGCCCGCCTGCCGGGGGCCGAGGTGACGCTGGTCGATACCAACGCCGACCGCGCCACGCTGGCCGCGCAACTGGGCTGCCGCTTTGCCGCGCCCGAGGCCGCGCCGCAGGATTGCGACGTGGTCTTTCACCTGTCGGCTTCCGCGCCCGGCCTTGCGACCGCCATCGCCAGCGCGGGGCGCGAGGCGACCGTGCTGGAGGGCAGCTGGTACGGGGCAGGGGATACGCCCGTGCCGCTTGGCGGGGCCTTTCACAGCCGCCGCCTGCGCCTTGTGGGCTCGCAGGTGGGACAGATCCCGCCCGCCCGCGCGCCGCGTTGGACTTATGCCCGCCGCCTTGCCAAGGCGCTGGACCTGTTGACCGATCCCGCGCTCGACGTTCTGATCTCGGGCGAAACCGCCTTTGCCGACTTGCCCGTCCGCTACGGCGCGATCCTGTCGGACCCCGCCACACTTTGCCACCGCATCCGCTACGACGCCCAGTAAGGAGACACCATGTTCGCCGTCGAAGTCCGCGATCACATCATGATCGGCCACTCCCTTCCCTCGCCCGTCTTCGGCCCTGCCCAAGGGCTGCACGGCGCGACCTTCACGGTCGACGCGGCCTTTTTCACGCAGGATATCGATGACCACGGGCTGGTGGTCGACATCGGCCTCGCGACCGAGGCGCTGGCCGAAACGCTGGCCCCGTTGCGCTACAAGAACCTCGACGAGGTGCCTGAATTCGCGGGTAAGTTCACCACGACCGAATTCCTGTGCGGTCATATCTTCGCGGCCATGGCCGACCGTGTCCGCGCCGGAAAGCTGGGCGATGGCGGCCGGGTGCGCAAGCTGCGCATCACGCTGCACGAAAGCCATGTCGCCCGCGCCTGGTACGAGGCGGAGGTCTGATCCATGGGCTTTTCCGCCGATTGGCTGGCGTTGCGCGATCCCGCCGACCGGGCGGCACGCGATGTCGCGCTGGCGCGGCGGGCGGCGGCTGCGGCGGGACCTGCGCCGCTGATCGTCGATCTGGGCTGCGGCACCGGGGCGACATGGCGGGCGCTGTCGCCCGTCCTGCCCGAGGGTGCGCGGTGGCGCTTCGTCGACAATGACCCGGCGCTGCTGGCCATCGCTGCTGCGGCGGCGGGTGACAGCGCCGAGACGGTCATGGCCGATCTCGCCGATCTCGACAGCCTGCCGCTGGCGGGCGCTACGCTGGTGACGGCCTCGGCCCTGCTCGATCTGGTGTCGGCTGAATGGGTGGCGGGGTTGGTCGCGCGCCTTGGGGTGCCGTTTTACGCCGCGCTCAGCTATGATGGGCGGATGAGCTGGACGCCCGAGGATCCGCGCGATGCCGCCATCACCGCGGCCTTCAACCGTCACCAGACGGGGGACAAGGGGCTTGGTCGGGCGCTGGGCCCCGAGGCCGCCGATCACGCCGTCCGCGTGTTCGAGGCGGCGGGCTTTACCGTTACATTGGCCGACAGCCCTTGGCAGCTTGGTCCCGATATGGCCGCGCTCCAGCGTGAATTGTGCGACGGCATCGCCGCCGCCGCCGCCGAGACGGGCCTGAGCGACGCCACCGCATGGAGCCACGCCCGCAGCGCCGGGGCCGCCGCGTCGCGCTGCCTCATCGGGCATCTCGATCTTCTGGCCCTGCCGCCCGCCCGTTCACCGGAGAGAGCCCATGTGCAGCATTGACGTGACCCCCCGCGTCTGGGAGCGGCTTTTGGCCGTGCGCCAAGGGTTGGCCTGCGCGTGTTGCGGACGGTGGAGCCCAGGTGAACGCGCCGCGCTTGCGCTCTACGGCCCGCTCGCGCGCCGCGACCTCGGGCCGGTCACCGTGGCGCAAATCGGACAATCGCTTGACGGGCGCGTGGCCACGTTCACGGGTGATGCGCGCGATGTTTCGGGGCCCGATGGTCTGGCGCATCTGCACCGCATCCGGGCGCTGGTCGACGGGGTGGTGATCGGCGTGGGCACCGCGCTTCATGATACGCCGCGCCTGACCGTGCGGCTCTGCCCCGGCCAGAACCCGGCCCGTATCATCATCGACCCCAAGGGCCGTTTGCCCGATGATGCGCCAGTGCTGGCCGACGACGGCGCGCGCCGCCTTGTGGTGCAGGCCGTCGACCGTGCGCGCCCCGAAGGCGTCACCGCGATCACGCTTGCCTCTCACGACGGGCAGTTGGACCCGGCCGAGATCCTTGCCGCGCTCCATGCCGAGGGGATCACATCGACGCTGATCGAAGGCGGCTCGATCACCATCGCCCGGTTTCTCGAGGCGGGTCTGCTGACCCGGCTTCAGGTCGCCATCGCGCCGCTTCTGATCGGGGGCGGCCCTCAGGGTCTGACCCTGCCCAGCCCCAGCGCCAAGCTGTCGGATGCGATCCGCCCCGACATGCGGGTTTTTTCGCTGGGGTCGGACGTGGTGTTCGATTGCGGCCTCAGCGCCGATGCCTTGGCCGCCACGGAACCGCTGCACCTGCGCACCAACCGCCAAGCCCGCGCCTGACGTCAGCGCACCCGCCGCCGTCAGAGACGACCGCAACTTGGGCGCAAACCGTCTATCCGGCTTGCGATCTGCCTCAACCGGGCGACATGCCCCGCAGCCGTTCCGACCGGCGGCGCAGCATTTCCACCACCGTCAGCAGGCCGATCGACACCACGACAAGGATCGTCGCCACGGCGAGGATCGTCGGGCTGATCTGCTCGCGCAGGCCGGTGAACATCTGCCACGGCAGGGTCTGCTGTTGCGCCGATCCGACGAAGATCACCACCACCACCTCGTCAAAGGAGGTGATGAAGGCGAACAGCCCACCCGAGATCACCCCCGGCAGGATGAGCGGCATCTGCACCCGGAAAAAGGTCGTGACCGGATTGGCCCCGAGGCTTGCTGCCGCCCGCGTCAGCGACCTGTCAAAGCCCACCAGCGTTGCGGTCACCGTGATGATGACAAAGGGAATGCCAAGCGCCGCATGGGCCAGAACGACGCCCCAGTAGGTGCCCTGCAACCCGACGCGCGAGTAAAAGAAATACATCCCCGCCGCCGAGATGATCAGCGGCACGATCATGGGCGAGATCAGCACCGCCATGATCGCGCCCTTGAAGGGCACATGGCTTTGCGACAGGCCGATGGCCGCCAGCGTGCCGAGGCTGACCGACAGCAAGGTCGCCACCGGCGCGATAGTCATCGAATTGCGCAAGGCCTGTTGCCAATCGGGATTGGTCAGGAAATCGCGGTAGTGGCGCAGGCTGTAGGCCTCCGGGTCAAAGGCCAGCATGCCGGGTGTGAAGGTAAAGAAGTTCTCGGCGTTGAAGCTGAGCGGGATCACGACAACGATCGGGGCCATCAGGAAAAAGAAGATCAGCCCGCAGATCACGCGGAACCCGTAGAACCACAGGCGTTCGCCGGTCGTGGCATAGGGCGGCAGTTTGGTATCCATTTTCTCTTACCCCAGCTTGACGTTGTCGATGCCCACGATCCGGTCGTAGAGCCAGTAGAGAACCAGCACGAGCGCCAGCAGGATCGACCCAAGTGCTGCGGCCAGACCCCAGTTCAGACTGTCGGAGATGTGGAATGCGATCCGGTTCGAGATGAAGATGCCGGTCCGGCCGCCCACGATCTCGGGCGTGATGTAATAGCCGATCGACAGGATGAAGACGAGAATGCAGCCCGCGCCGATACCCGGCACCGATTGCGGGAAATAGACCCGCCGGAACGCGGTCCAGTTCGTCGCGCCCAGCGATTTCGCGGCGCGCATGTAGCTGGGCGGGATCGTCTTCATCACCGAGTAGAGCGGCAGGATCATGAAGGGCAGCAGGATGTGTGTCATCGCCACGACTGTGCCGACCTGATTGTTGATCATCGCCAGCCGCGCGTCATCGGCCACCAGCCCGATCCACACCAGCAGGTCGTTGATCACGCCTTCTTGCTGCAACAGCACCTTCCAGGCGCTCGTCCGCACGAGGAGCGAGGTCCAGAACGGCAACAGGACAAGGATCAGCAGCATGTTCGACGTGCGCAGCGGCAAGTTCGACAGCAAATAGGCGATCGGATAGCCCAAGATCACGCACAGCCCCATGATCGTCAGCGACAGCACCATGGTGCGCTGGAACAGCAGCATGTAGATGCGCTGGTTTTCCTCGACGACCTCGATCCCGCTGGGCGTCAGTTGCAGGTCTACGGCGGCAAGGAAATACCCGGCCGTATAGGGGTCGGAAAAGGTCTGGATCGTGGTCCAGATCGGCATCTCCGCCCAGCCTTCGTCGATATCGGCAAAGGTCGCGCGCAGGTCGACAGGCGTGAAGCTGGCTACGGCGGCGGCAGCCTCTTGCAGTCTTACAACTTCGGCCCGTGCGAATTCGGGTCCTTCGACGGCACCGACCTCGGCCCCCGCGCTCAGATCGCGGTAAAGCGCGAGAAAGACCGTGTTCCACGGCTCTTCTGTCGTCGGGCTGTCGGGGTTGCGGGCTTCGGCCTGCAAGGCCAGCGCAAAGGACCGGTAGGCATCCGCAGTCTCGGGCAGCAGGTCCGCGATGCCGGGCGCAAGCTGAAAGACCGGCTCGCGCGCCTCGGTCTCGGTCGCGGCCCATGCCGCCTGCTCCGCGATCCAGTCGGGATCGGCCATCAGTCCGATCCATGTCGCGGGCTCTTCCCATGCGGGGTCGAGATCGATGAACTGGTCGGCATAGCCTTCGCCCACATCGTCGATGCCCCGGCCCGAGCGGCGGAAGATCGAGCTCAGGCCCGTTTCCTCGTAATTCAGGCGCGAACCCAGTCGCGTGTGGATACGCCGTTCGACCGCCGCATGAAGGTCATAGGCCAGCGCGGCGTAGATATCCTCGGAGGGCAGGTCTTCGGCGTCCCAATCCTCGAGCGCGATCACGGTGCGCGGCAGGGTTTCCGACACGATCTGGTTTTCGACCGACCGGAACAGCATGTCGAGGATCGGTGCGACGAACGTCACGAGCAAGAAGATCAGCAAGGGCGCGATCAGCGCCAGCGCCCGCAGCTTCTGTGCCCTCAGCGCCCGGTTCAGGCTCTGTTTCAGCGGCCTTCCGTCGGCGGCCAGCATCGGGCCGGTCTGGGCCGCGTCGTCGCGGCGGGCCTCGGCGGCGGCCTGGCTCAGATTGCCTGCGGTGGCGTCGCTCATGGGGCAAAATCCTCGGGCAGCGGAAAAGGGGATGCCGGGGCGGTCGCGCCGCCCCGGCATGTGTCATGGAAAGCCGGCGATTACTGGGCCAGCCACGCCTGGAAGCGTGCGTCCAGATCATCGCGGTAATCGGCCCACCACAGGTAGTTGAACACGATCACACGCTCGGAATTGGCCGGGTTCGTCGGCATATGCGGTGCCATCTCAACACCCAGCTCGGCATGGGTGCCGACCAGCGGTGCCGAGGAGTTGCGCGCCGGCCCATACGAAATATAGGCCGCCTGATCCGCCAGACGCTGCGTGTCGGTCCCGAAATAGAGGAAGTCGAGCACGCGGTTCAGACGATCCTCGGGCAGACCCTCGGGGATCACCCAACCGTCAAGGTCAAACACCTGTGCATCCCACAGCATCTCGATCGGCTGGTCCTGCTCGACGATGGCCGAGAACAGGCGCCCGTTGTAGGACGAGCCCATCACAGCTTCGCCGTCGGCCATGAACTGGATCGCTTCGGCGGCAGAGGTCCACCACAGCGTGTCTTCCTTGATCCGGTCGAGCATGGCAAAGGCGCGGTCGATGCCTTCCTCGGTTTCCAGCACGTCGTAGATGTCTTCCTGTGCGACACCGTCACACAGAAGCGCCCATTCGAGGTTGTTGATCGGACGGCGTTCCAGCGTGCGCGTGCCGGGGAAATTCTCCGTGTCGAACAGCGCGCAGACGCTGTCGGGCGTGCGGCCTTCCCATGCGGCAACGTCGGTGCGATAGCCGTTGGTCGTCGAATAGACGATTTGCGGGATGAAGCAGTCCGAAACGATCAGGTCGCCAAAATCTTCGGATGCAGGCGTGCCATCGGGCGCGGGCGCGAGGATCTCATCGTGGTCGACCTCCATCGCCAGACCCTCGTCGCAAAGCCGGATGGCATCGGCGGCCACCACGTCGACAAGGTCCCAGGTCACGTTGTTGGCCTCGAACATCGCGCGCATCCGCGCCACGGCCTCGGGGCTGCTTTCGTCCCAGACGATGGTCACGTCAGGGTTCGCCGCCTGGTAGGGGTCGGTATAGGCGTTGATCTGGCTGGCCTGGTAGGCCCCGCCCCAGCTGACGAAGGTGACCGTATCGGCCATCTCCTGTGCATGGGCGGCAGGGGCCAGCAACATCGCGGCGGCCCCGGTTTTCAAAAGGGATTTCAAGGTCATCTTGTCTCACTCTCCTTGGTTGGACTTCGGGTTTGTGATCGAATGAACGCGCTCGGAGCGGCCATGGCCCCGGTCTCAGGCGTCAAGCGCGCGGCAATCCTGCGGCAGCCAGCCGATCTCGATCCGCTCGCCCGGTTTCAGGCGGCGCTGATCGGGGGCGTTGCGGGTCTTGACCACGAAATCCTCGTGGCCCGCGACCCGCAGGCGGGTGCGATAAATGTCGCCCATGTAGATGAACTCGACCACTTCGGCCTTCAGCGTATGGGCGTCGGGCGCAAGCCGGTCCTTGTTCATCTCGACCCGCTCGGGCCGGATCGACACCTTGGTGCGCTGGCCCACCTCGGACACGTTCACCGGCAGGGCGTCGATCAATTCGCCATCGTCGAGCCTTACGACGCACATGTCCTCGTGCATCTCGGCGACCGTGCCCTCCAGCGTGTTGTTCTCGCCGATGAACTGGGCCACGAAACTGTTCTGCGGCTGTTCGTAAAGCACGTCGGGCGCGTCCAGCTGCTGGATGCGGCCATCGTCGAAGACCGCGACCCGGTCCGACATGGTCAGCGCCTCGGTCTGGTCATGGGTCACATAGACCACCGTGATCCCCAGCCGATGGGCAAGGTTCGTGATCTCGAATTGCATCGTTTCGCGCAATTGCTTGTCGAGCGCACCCAGGGGCTCGTCCATCAGCACCAGCTCCGGCTCGAACACCAAGGCACGGGCGAGTGCGATCCGCTGCTGCTGGCCGCCCGACAATTGCGCCGGCCGGCGTCCGCCGAAATCGCCCATCTGCACCATGTCGAGCGCGCGCATCACCTTGGCTTCGCGGTCGGACTTGCCGATCTTGCGCACTTCGAGCGGGAAGGCGAGGTTTTCGGCCACGGTCATATGCGGAAAGAGCGCATAATTCTGGAACACCATCCCGATGCCGCGCTTGTGCGGCGGGATATTGTTGATCGGGTTGCCGCCCAGCGTGATCTCGCCATGGGTGGCGGTCTCGAACCCCGCCAGCATCATCAGGCAGGTCGTTTTGCCCGAACCCGATGGGCCGAGCATGGTCAGGAACTCACCCTTGCCGATCGCGAGGTTCAGATCCTTCACGACCAACGTTTCACCGTCGTAGCTTTTCTGCACGCGGTCGAAGGACACGAACGCGTCTTGCATCTCCGATGGCAAATCCAAACTCCCTGCTTCGCGGCACGATGTCGCTTTTGTACAAGTCGTTTTTAGACCATTCTTGACGCTGTGACGCAACCGGCCCAGCCGGGTTCGTGCAAAATAGAGCCTCAAAACATTGAACTAAAACAAAATATTTAGGATTTGGGCCCGATCAAATTCGGGTAGATGCTTAATATGAAGGCACAAAAACGACACGATTCCGGTACGGATGCGTGTCGTTTTTCATGGGCTTGCGAATGCGCGCCGGGGCTGCGCCTCAATCCTTGACCAGCAATTGCCGCGGGACATGGGCGAGGCATTCCACCCCGGTCTCGGTGATCAGGATCGATTCCGTGATCTCGAAGCCCATGTCCTCAAGCCACAGGCCGGTCATGAAATGAAAGGTCATGCCGGGTTCCAGCACGGTCCTGTCGCCCGCCCGCAGGCTCATGGTCCGCTCGCCCCAATCGGGGGGATAGCTCAACCCGATGCCATAGCCGGTGCGGTTGTCCTTGATGATGCCATGCCGGGCCAGCACGCCAAAAAACGCCAGCGCGATATCCTCGCAGGTGTTGCCGGGGCGTGCGGCCTCCAGCCCCGCCTCGATCCCTTCCAGCGTCGCGGCTTCGGCATCGCGGAAGGCCTGCGTCGGTCGCCCCAGAAACACCGTGCGCGACAACGGGCAGTGATAGCGCCGATAGCAGCCCGCGATCTCGAAGAACGTGCCTTCCCCGGCCTGTAACGGCCTGTCGTCCCATGTCAGGTGCGGCGCGCTTGCCTCCCGCCCCGAGGGCAGCAGCGGCACGATGGCCGGGTAATCGCCGGCAGGTCCGTTTCCGCCCCGGATGCCGCTGTCGTAGATCTCGGCCACGAGGTCGGATTTGCGCATCCCGACCTCGACCACGTCGAAGATGCGCTGGTGCATCCGCTCCACGATGAAGGCTGCTTGCCGCATATAGCCGATCTCGGCTTCCGATTTCACCGCGCGCTGCCAGTTGACCAGCGCGGTGGCATCGACGAACCGCGCTTCGGGCAGGTTTCGCGTCAGGCTGACGAAAGCCGCCGCCGAGAAATAGTAATTGTCCATCTCCACGCCGATGCGCAGCCGCCCCCACCCCCGGTCACGCAGCACGCCCGACAAATAGTCCATCGGATGCAGATCGGGGTTCTGAACATAAAGATCCGGGTAGCCCAGAATGTGGCTGTCGCGCAGCCAAGAGGTCAGGCGCGCGCCATTGGCATCTTGCCCCCGCCCGAACCAGATCGGGTCGCCATGCGGCGGCACGATCACGCATTGATGGACGTAAAAGGACCAGCCGTCATAGCCCGTCAGCCAGTTCATGTTCGACGGGTCGGTGACGATCAACAGATCGCAGCCCCGCGCCGCCATCGCATGGCGCGTCTTGTCCAGCCGGGCGGCATATTCCTCGGGGGTGAACCGGAACATCTGGGCGGTCATCGGCACCGTCCTTGGCTGTGAATGGCAAGGGGCGGGCCCGCGTAACGGCGTGTCCCACCCCTCAAGCCTGACATGCCATCGCCTGCGACCATGCCGTCATGGCGACCCTCGCGGTCCCCGAAACGACATCCTGCCGGTTCCGCGCCCGTTCCGAACGCTCTGCCTTTACCGCGCATCTGATGGGTGTGCTCGGCCCAGACAGCGCGGCCCGGTTCGCATGTTCCTGCATGACGGGCCATTGACCCGTCGGAATGACGCTTTCAGGGGACAGGGCCGATACCCGCAAGCGCGGGGGGGCAGGCTTGCGGCTCAGGTCAGCCTTGCCGGGAACCCTTCGGCGCGCAGATCGGTGCCAAGCGCATCCTCCAGGAGCTTGACGATCTGGGTTGATTGCGCCTCGCCGCCATAAACGGCGCGGCCCTTGAGAAAGGTCTGGTTGGTCATGCTGGCCAGATCCAGCGGCACGCCGAATTCGCGGCCAAAGCCCATGGCGAAGCCCAGATCCTTGAGCGCAAGGTCCATGGAAAAGGCGATGTCGTAGCTGCCGTTCAGGATCAGCTGCCCCTCGGTCTCATGCACGAAGGAGGTGCCAGAGGAGGCGGCGATCGCCTCCCACGCGGTCTTGAGGTCAAGGCCCCCGCGCTTGGCCAGCATCAGCGCTTCGCCATCGGCCACCAGATGGATGAAGGCCAGCATGTTGGTGATCACCTTGATGATCGCGGCACTGCCCAAGGGGCCCATATGGAACAGCCTGTTGCCGATGACCTCAAGCGCGGGGCGGTGCAGCGCCACCAGATCGGCATCGCCGCCCGCAAGCACCGTGATCTCACCCCGTGCGGCCAGATGGACGCCACCCGTCACCGGGGCCTCGAGCAGCCGGATACCTGCGGCCTCGGCCACGGCACCAAGGCGGATGATGTCGTCGCGCCCGAGTGTGGAATTCTCGATCCATGTGCTGCCCGGTTTCATCTTGGGCAGGATGTCCCCCAGCACCAGTTCCGACACGGCGGGCGAGGGCAGGCAGGTGAACACGTGATCGGTGACGGCCGCGACCTCGGCGGCGCTTCCGGCGACGGTTGCGCCCATCTCGGACAGCCGCAGGGCGAGGCTTGGGTCGCGGTCGTAGACGGTCACCTGATGACCGGCACGGATCAGGCTCGCCGCGATATGCCCGCCCAGATTGCCCAAACCGATATAGCCGTAATTCATGATCCGTATCCCACCAATGCCTTGATTTCGCAAAAGTCGTGAATGCCCCAATCGGCATATTCACGTCCGTTGCCCGACTGTTTGTAGCCGCCGAAAGGCGCGAAAGTATCCCAATCGGGGCCGTTGATGTTGACCTGTCCCGCGCGCAGTCGGCGCGCAACCGCGCGGGCTGCGCCGTGCGGACCCGAGGCATAGGCGGCAAGGCCGTAAACCGTGTCATTGGCCATGGTGACGGCGTGATCGACGTTCTCATAGCCGATGATCGACAGGACAGGGCCAAAGATTTCCTCGCGCGCGATGGTCATCTCGTGGGTTACATGGCCAAAGACCGTGGGTCGTACGAACCAGCCCATGTTGATCCCGTCCGGTCTGCCCAATCCGCCCGCGGCAAGGGTCGCGCCCTCCGTGATGCCGGTCGCAATCAGCCCCTGCACCTTGTCCCATTGCGTGCCCGAGATCAGCGGCCCCATGGTGACGGCCGGATCGGTCGGATCGCCGATGACGACGGTGTCGGCGGCCGCCTTGGCCGCGTCCATCGCGTCCGCCATCTTGTCCATGGGCACGAACATCCGCGTCGGCGCATCGCAGCTTTGGCCGGTATTGCCGAAACAGGCGAGCGTCCCTGCCGCGACCGCAGCGGCCAGATCGGCACCGGGCAGGATGATATTCGCCGATTTCCCGCCCAATTCCTGCGCCACGCGCTTGACCGTCGGGGCGGCCGATTGCGCGACCGCAACCCCCGCCCGCGTCGATCCGGTGAAGGAGACCATGTCGACTTGCGGATGCGCGGTCAAAACCGCGCCGACATCCGCGCCCGTGCCTTGCACAAGGTTGAAGACACCGGGCGGCACCCCTGCCTGATCGCACAATTCGGCAAAAAGGAGCGCCGACAACGGCGCCAGTTCCGACGGTTTCAGCACCATGGTGCAGCCAGCGGCAAGCGCCGGGGCGACCTTGCACACGATCTGGTTCATCGGCCAGTTCCACGGCGTGATCAGTGCGCAGACACCGATCGCCTCGCGCAAAATCCGGGTCGCGCCCCGCTGTTCTTCCCAATGGAAATCGCGCGCGGCCTGGATCGTGGTTTCCAGATGGATCTGGCCCGCCCAAGCCTGCGCCTCGCGGGCTGCCGTGATGGGCGCACCCATCTCGGTCGACATCGCCCGCGCGATCTCGTCGAACCGGGCGGTATAGGCTGCAAACAGCGCCTCGAGCAGTGCTACCCGATCCGCCAAAGCCCAAGCCGAGAACCCGTCAAAGGCCCCGCGCGCCGCCATCACCGCGCGATGGGCGTCATCGCCATTGCCCAAGGCCAGATCGCCAAGGCTTGCCCCCGTGGCGGGGTTCTCGACCGCCATGCGCGCGCGGCCCAAGGGGGCGACCCATGCGCCGCCGACATAATGCTGGGACAGCCGGTGCAACATGACCTTACCGGAAATAGATGTTGAACCGTTTGCGGATCGCCACGTCGATCTCGGGCGAGACCTGGCAGCCCGCGCTGGCAAGGATCGCGTTCTTGCGCGCGATCGCAGTGTCAAGCAGCAGGGGTTGGCCCGCCTCGACCCATTCCTTGGGGCTCATCCGGTTGCCGACCTTGGGATAGACATATTCCGTCTGCATCAAGCCCAGCGTCTGATCGGTGCCAAGGTAATGTCCGGGGCCACCCAGACAGACCTGCTTCATCGCCTCGATCGAGGTGCTGTCCTCGGTCACGTCGATGCCGCGCACCAGCCGCATGGCCTGGCCCAGGATATCATCGCCCAAAACGAGGCTTTCCAGACAGAACCCCAGAAGCGAGGCATGCATGCCCACCGTTTCGTAGCACAGGTTGAGGCCCGACAATCCCGCCAGCGCATTGGTGATGCCCTGTTCCCAACCCGCCTGCATGTCGGGCAGCTTGCTGTCGGAAATCCCCGAGGCAGCGCCCCCAGGCAGGTCGTAGAACCGGTGCATCTGCGCGCAGCCCGCCGTCAGCAGCGCCTGTTCGGCCGATCCGCCCGACATCGCCCCCGTGCGCAGATCGCTGACAAAGGGCCATGTACCGAAGATCGCAGGCGCGCCCTTCTTGATCGCGTTGACATAGACGACACCCGCAAGACATTCGGCCACGGCTTGCACGATCGCCAGCGCGATGGGGGCAGGGGCCGTGGCCCCCGCTTGGCCCGCCGACAAAAGCAGCATGGGCATGCCACGGCGGACGCAATCCTCCATCGTGATGCAGGATTCCTCGGCGAATTTCATGGGCGGCACGACGAAGCAGTTGGAATTGCTGACGAATGGCCGCTCCAGCCATTTCTCCTCGCCGCCCGCAACCATGTGCAGCATCTCGAAGCAATCGGCGACATGGGCCGGATCGCTGAAGGATGTCCCCACATGCTTTTTCGTGCCCGCAAGGCAGGCGTAAAGCGTGTTGAGGTCCATCTCCCGATTGTCCTTCACATCGCGGCAGACCATCGTGCGCTGATAGAAATGGATATTGTCGAGGTTATCGACGAGCCGCGCACCGTCATAAAGATCCTGCGCGGTCGACTCGCGGTATTCATGCGTGACCGGGTCGACGATATGCACTGCCGCTCCCGCCGTCCCGAAATGCACGTTGGTCCCCGACAGGTGCATGTCATGCTTGGGGTCGCGCGCATGCAGCGTGATGTTGCGCGCGGCGACCGCCAGCATGTCCTCGACCAGCGCGCGGGGAAAGCGGATGCGCCCGTCATCGCCCCGGATCGCGCCCGCACCCGTCAGGATCTCGACCCCCGAGGGCGGCGCATCGGCCAGCCCGATCACCTCCAGGGCTTCAAGCGCGCTTTGATGGATCTTTTCCATCCCGGCATCGCTCAACGGGCGATACTGCCCGCCGGACATGCCGGGGCGAACGGGGCGTTTGTCCTCGGCCAAGGGGGCCGCGCGCAGCGCCACCCGCGCCGCCCGCCCGCCCGCGCGCCGCGCGCGCGCGGGCTCGCAGGTTGCGCCGATAACCGGCATGTCGGTTTGTGCTATCTGGCTGTCCGGTATCATGGTCACATCCGCACCCGTTCGGCTTTGGGGTCATAAAGGGGGGTCAGGCTGGCGCGGGCCTTGTGCCGCACGCCGGCCACTTCGATTTCGTAAGCGCTGGCAAGAACTTGCTCGGCTGTCTCGCCGGGGCAGGGGACATAGCCCATCCCGATGGCACCGCCCAAGGCATGGCCGTAATTGCCGCTTGTCACCGGGCCCACGATCTTGCCGTCGCGCAAGATCGCCTCGTTGTGGAACAGGAGCGGCTCGGGGTCTTCGAGCTGGAATTGCAGCATCATCCGAAGAAGCCCGGCATCTTGCTTGCGCATCACTGCGTCGCGGCCGATGAAATCGCCCTTGGCGGGTTTCACCGCAAAGCCCAGACCCGCCTCCAGCACATGATCCTCGTCGGTGATGTCATGGCCGAAATGGCGATAGGCCTTTTCGATCCGGCAACTATCCAGCGTGTGAAGGCCACAGAGCTTCAGCCCGTGATCCGCACCCGCATCACGCAAGGTCTCGAAAACATGGGCGGCCATGTCGGTGGAAACGTACAGTTCCCACCCCAATTCACCGACGTAGGAAATGCGATGCGCGCGGGCCAGCCCCATCCCGATCTCGATCTCGCGCGCCGTGCCGAAGGCGAAACCCTTGTGGCTCAGATCATCGGGGCTGACGGCGCACAACAGGTCGCGCGCCTTGGGGCCCATGACGCAAAACACGGCCTCAGACGCTGTCATGTCCACGATGGCGACCGCATGATCGCCTTGATGGCGGCGCAGCCATGCCAGATCGCGTTGCAGCGTGGCCCCCGGCACGACCAGCAGATAGGCGGTTTCCGACAGACGCGTGACCGTCAGATCGCTTTCGATGCCGCCGCGATCGTTCAGCATCTGGGTATAGACGACCCGGCCCTTGGTCACATCCACCTGATTGGCGCAAAGCCGGTTGAGGAAGGCAGATGCGTCCCGCCCCTCGACCCGGATCTTGCCAAAGGATGTCATGTCGAAAAGGCCCACGCCATTGCGTACCGCCATATGCTCGGCACGCTGGTTGCCAAACCAGTTCTGGCGGCCCCAGCTGTAGCGATATTCCCGTTCCTGCCCCGGTTCCGCAAACCAGTTTGCGCGTTCCCAGCCCGCCACCTCGCCGAAAACCGCGCCTGCGGCCTTGAGATGTTCGTGAATGGGCGACCGCCGCACGCCGCGCGCGGTCTCGACCTGCCGATAGGGCCAGTGATCGGCGTAAAGCAGGCCCAGCGTCTCGGTCACGCGCTCCTTCAGGTAGCGGCGGTTGCGCTGGAAGGGCTGGGCGCGGCGGATATCCACCTCCCACAGGTCGAAGGGCGGCTCGCCCTCCGCGATCCAATGGGCCAGCGCCATGCCCGCGCCACCCGACGAAACGATCCCGATCGAATTGTAGCCCGCCGCGATCCAGTAGCCCTTCAGCTCCGGCGCTTCGCCCAGATAGTAGCGGTCATCGGGGGTGAAGCTTTCGGGCCCGTTGAAAAAGGTATGGATGCCCGCCGTTTCGAACATCGGCATACGCTTGGTCGCCATCTCGAGGATCGGCTCGAAATGCTCGAAATCTTCCGGCAGGGCGTCGAAACAGAAATCTTCGGGAATACCGCCCATGCCCCATGGCTTGGCGCGTGGCTCGAATGCGCCCAGCATCATCTTGCCAGCGTCCGATTTGTAATAGGCGCATTCATCCGGCACCCGCAGAACCGGCAAATGCCCAAGTCCTTCGATGGGTTCGGTCACAAGGTAGAAATGTTCGCAGGCATGCAGCGGCAAGGTCACGCCGGATTGGGCGGCCAGATCGCGGCCCCACATGCCGCCGCAATTGATCACCACATCGGCGGCGATATGGCCCTGTTCGCTGCCGTTGTCCCAGTTCACGCCGGTCGCACGCGCGCCGTCATCGGTGACGCCCGTGACCTTGACGCCTTCAAGGATCGTGGCGCCCGCCATCCGCGCGCCCTTTGCCAGCGCCATGGCGATATTGGCCGGGTCGCATTGCCCATCCCCCGGCAGATGCAGTGCGCAGGTGACATCGCCGATTTCGACATGCGGATACATCGCGCGCACTTCGGCCTTGCTGATTTCATGCACCTCGACACCAAAGGTGCGGGCGACGGTCGCCTGCCGCAGCAATTCCTCGCGCCTATCCGCCGTCAGGCCCAAGGAGATGGACCCCACCTGCCGCATGCCGGTGGCGACACCCGTTTCCGCCTCGAGCTTGGTGTAGAGGTCGGCGGAATACTTGGCCAATCGCGTCATGTTCTGGCTGCCGCGCAACTGGCCCACCAGACCCGCCGCATGCCAAGTGGTGCCGCAGGTTAGCTGCTTGCGCTCCAAAAGCACGATGTCGGTCCAGCCGAGCTTGGCCAGATGATAGGCGACCGAACAACCCGAGACACCGCCGCCGATGATGACTGCGCGTGCGTGCGTTGGGGGTTTTGCCATGATGTCAGGCCCTCAACCGGCTGTTGTCGGGGTCCCAAAGCGGGCCATCGGGCTGCACCACCGCCGCGCGGCGCTGCCCGTAGATATCGACCTCGATCTCTGTTCCCGGCACGGCCAGATCAGCGCGCACCATGCCCAGCGCGACCGACCCGCCGACGCGGTAGCCCCATGCCCCCGAAGTGGTTTCGCCCACGACCTGCCCGTCATGCCAAAGCGTCGACATATAAGGCGCATCCGCCGCCCCTGCATCCACGCGCAAGGTGACGAAGCGCTTGGTCACGCCCGCCTGTTTCTCGGCCAAAAGCGCCTGTTTGCCGGGGAAATCCTGCGCCTTGTCGAAGCGGATGAACCGATCAAGACCGCCCTGCAGCAGGCTGTAATCCGTGGACAAATCGCCCTTCCAGGCGCGGTAGCCCTTTTCGATGCGCAAACTGTTCAGCGCGAACATGCCGAAGGGCTTGGCCCCTTGGGCCAGCACCGCCTCGTAAATCGCTGGAATATCACCGTTCTCGGCATGAACTTCCCAGCCCAACTCACCGGCAAAGGACACACGCGCAAGCATGCAGGGGCGGCCAGCGACATTGGCGGCCTGATGGCTCAGCCATGGCAAGGTCAGATCGGCCGTTGTGCCCACGGCCGCGAACAAATCGCGCGCGCGGGGACCGGTGACGATCAATGTCCCGTAGTCGCGGCTGTGATCTTTCAGCGACAGCCCTTCGGGCAGATCGCGGGCCAACCATTCGAAATCATGCCATTGCGCGACCGCAGCCGTGATCAGGGTAAAGGCATCTTCGTCATGACGCAGGATCGACATCTCGGTCAGGATGCGGCCCCGCTTGTCGGGGAAATAGCCAAGGTTCATCCGCCCGACCTTGGGCAAGGCCCCCGCGATCTTGCCCGACAGCCAATCGGCCGCTCCCGCGCCCGTCAGTCGGAAGCGCGAAAACCCCGGCAGGTCCAGAACCCCCACATCGTCGTGCACAGCCTCGCATTCCTCGCGGATGCGCGCCTCCCACGGGCCTGCGCGGTTCCAGGTCTGGGTCGCTTCCTCCGACGTGTCATCGCCCGGTTGCGCGAACCAATTGGCGCGTTCCCAACCGCCATAGGCCCCCATCTGCCCGCCCAGCGCCTTCACCCGTTCATGGATGGGCGACACCTTGCGGTCCGGGGCGGCAGGCCAGCGATGCCACGGGAAATGCATCGCGTATTCGTGGCCGTAGACCTCCATCCCCTTGGCCACACAGTAATCGTGGTCGGTGTAATCGGTGAACCGGCGCGGATCGCACGACCACATATCCCACTCGGTCGCGCCCTGCGTGATCCATTCGGCCAAGACCTTGCCCGCGCCACCGCCCTGCGCGATGCCGAAGGTGAAAACACAGGCTTCGAAGGCATTGGGCACCCCCGGCATCGGCCCGATCAGCGGGTTGCCATCAGGTGTATAGGGGATCGGGCCGTTGATGACGCGCGCCAGACCCGCTTCGGCCAGAAGCGGCACACGCGCCATCGCATCCTCGATCTGGAAGGACAGCCGTTCCAGATCATCAGGGTAAAGCTGGAAGCTGAAATCCTCGGGCATCGGGTCCGACGGGTCGACCCAATGCGCCCGGCATGGCCGCTCGTATGGGCCAAGGTTGAAGCCGTTCTTCTCCTGCCGGAGGTAATAGGACGTGTCGACATCGCGCAAAAGCGGCAGCTTGTGTCCCGCCTCAGCCGCCCAGTCGCGGATTTCCGGCACCTCGTCGAAGACCATGTATTGATGGCTCATCACCATCATCGGCACGGTCCGCCCGCCATAGGGCTTGAACCATTCGCCGACGCGCTGGGCGTAATAGCCTGCGGCATTGACCACGATCTCGCAGCGGATATCGCCCTTTTCGGTCTGCACGATCCAGTCGCCGTTCTCGCGTCTGACACCCGTGGCGGGGCAAAAGCGCACGATCGTGGCCCCCAGATCACGCGCGCCCTTGGCAAGTGCCTGCGTCAGCTGCGCGGGGTCGATATCGCCATCGGCCGGATCGTAGAGCGCGCACTTGATGTCATGGGTCTCGATGAACGGATATTTCGCCTTGATCTCGTCGGGTGACAGGATCTCCAGAGACATGCCTTGATAAAGCCCCATGCCGCGCGCGCGGGCGAATTCCTGCATCCGCTCGTCGGAATGGCCCAACCGGATCGAGCCTGTCACATGGTAGTTCATCGGGTAATCGACCGCCGCGCCAAGCCCGCGGTACAGCTCGGTCGAATAGCGCTGCATGTTCATGATCGACCACGAGGTCGAAAAGGTCGGCACATTGCCCGCCGCATGCCAGGTGGACCCTGCGGTCAGCTCGTTCTTTTCCAGCAGCACGCAATCTGTCCAGCCCGCCCGCGCCAGGTGGTACAGCGCCGACACACCGACCGCCCCACCGCCGATGATCACCACGCGTGCCTGACTTGGTACCTCCGACATGCGCTTTCCCCCCTTGGTCTTGGGGTCGAGTATTCCCGCTGGCAAAGAACAGTTCAATTCGTCAGAAGAATGTGTATTGATCGGAAAAATCGATCAGGGGGCGCCATGAACCTCGAGCAGATCCACACCTTTCTGGACCTGTGCGAGACGCGCAGCTTCAACCGTACGGCAAGCCGGCTGGGCGTCACGCAATCGACCATCTCGGGCCGGGTTCAGGCGCTCGAGACGGCGCTGGGCTGCAAGCTTCTTGAACGCAGCCGCGCAGGTACGGAACTGACCACCGAAGGCTTGCGCTTCGAGCCGCATGCCCGCGCGATGCGCAATGGCTGGACGGTGGCGACACAGGCGGTCAAGGGCGCGGGCAATGCCGCGATGGCCATGCGCATCGGCATCCAGCATGATCTCTTGGGCGATCAGGTGGCCCAATGGGTCAAGGCGGTGCAAGGCGCGGTGCCCGAGACCGCCCTCTATGTCGAGGCCGATTATTCCGCCCAGATGTGCGCCGATGTGCGCGACGGCCAGCTTGATCTTGCCATTCACTACACCCCAAAGCCGCATCCGGATCTGTATTTCGAAACGCTGGGCGAGGTGGCCTATGTCATGGTCTCGACCGAGGCCACCGATCTGTCCGATATCCGGCCTGACAGCTACATCTTGCCCAATTATGCACCGGCCTTTTCCACCACCCATGCTGTGCTTTTGCCGACCTTGTCGATGGGGGCCGTTTCGAGCGGGCAAAACGCGGTTATCCGGGGCCTTTTGCTGGCCTTGGGCGGCAGCACCTATGTCCTGAGAGAGACGGCGCGCGATCTGGAACGGGCAGGATTTGCACGGCCCGTCGCCCGTGCGCCACGGATCGAACAGCCCGTCTATGCCGCCATCCATCTGCGCAACCGTCACCGGGGCGCGCACCGCCGAATCTTGCGCGCGCTCAGGGCGCATCTCGCCGGTCGGTCGGCCTGATCCCCAGAGCGCGCGCCGCGGATCGCGCGGCGGGCGGACACTGGCCACAGGTCTGACGTCCCGCGGAAAACGGACCTTCCGGCAGGGTGCTCGGCGTCCGACGGGACCCATGTTGCTCCCTGCGCATGACGTACCGAAACCGATCGAAAGCAAGTCTGAAAGGGTGGCGGCCCTTTGCGGGGCCTTCCGGGGCCAGTCATGGCCCTCGGTCGTGGTCTTTGTGATCTTGGGAAACTGGCTGGGGTGGTAGGAGCCCTTTACTGTTGTTGTTCCTTCTCACCTTTTCCTCTGCCTCCCTATCCTCTGGGGCGATTACTGGGGCAATCAGGGTGCCTCGGGTGCCGTTTCGAGGGCTCTGGTGGCGGCACGGTCACGGGGCCGTCTGAAGGCCCGCCCGCTCACAGTCTGGCAGGAAGCCCCGGACGCGTCGCTCTGACGGTCTGATCGCGCCTCTGCCGTCAACCGAGCCATGTCGCAGGCGTAGTCTTCAGCGGTCCCGTCGGGGTACCCATTGTTCCTTGTCCTTGGTCAACCTCACCGGAGAGACAACGATGAAAAAAGAAAAAGGGAAGAAGGCCCCCCGGCGTTGCCGCCGGAGGGTTGGTTATGGTCGTCCTGAACGGATCACATAGTCAGCCAGCACTTCCCAGTAGTGGTGCCGGTCCCGGTAGCCCTGAGCCCGGGCTGCAAGGTCTTCCGCTTCTTCCCTCGACAGCCCACCGTCGAACTCAGCGATGGCCGCCCGCTCCTCGAAGGCGTCGATGTCAGGAAGGCGGTTCATCCCGGCAACCTGATCGCGTCGACTATCACCCGCTTCTGCTCGTCGCTGATACCTGCCGAGTAGATCGAGTAGGTTAGCCGGTTCTCCGACCGGGCCGACTGGTGGCCGACAAGGGACGCGGTGAAGTGCTCAGGAACGCCCGCCCGTTCGCACTGGGTGATGAACCACTTCCGGGTAGAGTGAAACACCAGCCCGGGACGGTCGAGACCCAGCTGCCCTCGGAGAAAATGCTTGCTCAACTGACACTAAGCCGCCACCACTACGTGGTGAAGACCGGCAAGACCGACTGCTAGGATCGAGTAGTTGCGCAGTTGGTGAGCCATAAGCCCGAGGTAAATTTATAGGATGTCTCTGACAACCGAACAGCAACTACTGATCGAACAGCGTGTCGCCAACGACGGAAAGTCGACCTTGGTTGCTTATCTAATCTGGTTTTTTGCGGGTTTCTTTGGAGCACATCGCTTCTATCTCGACAAAGGAAATAGCGGCTTTCTCATGTTGGTGTTTGCTGTCTTTGCCTGCGCCGCTCTTCTTGGGGGGACGCTACTGTTTCTTGTGGTTCCATCGTTTGTTTGGGTGGTAATTGACTTTTTTCTTATTCCGAGCATGGCCAGCCAGAGCCGCGACGAACTCAGAACAAGACTGATGCGCAACGCAGACAGTGATCAGTAACAACAAGCATATCTGGCGCCGTGGCAGACTTGCGCTAGAATTTCAACGCTGGACCGATCAGTGCGGCGCCGCTGCCGTCTCCCTTGCACTAGGTCACGTATTTGCCAGTTCGTAGCGACTGCAAGGTGCGTCCCTATCCTCTGGGGCGGTTACTGGGCCAATCTTAACGTCTATGGTTGATCAGGGAACAGGTGGGGTCTGTCTGGCAATGGAGGGCATAATGATCTTCGCGCTACTGGTGCTAGGGCTCATCATCATGGCCTTCTACAGCGCCAATCTTCTCAGAAAGGAAGGCTTCTCACTCTACAACTTCTTTTCTGTGGTGAACATCGTGCTGATCATCATGATCCTGATCACCAAAACATGAGCGACCGATGAACAGACAGGGACCGCCTGACAAAGACACCGGGAAGCCTGAAGCCGCGCCTCAAGCAACCCCGGTCAGACCGAAACAGGAAAGCGCTTTCGAGGGCTGGCTGAGAGACGAAGAACGAAGCCCATACGGCTGGATCTGGCAGGCCCTTGCGTCGGTCATATTGCTTGCTGTCCTGCTGTTCTTGGAATGACCCGCCAGCGGCCCACGGAGTGCTACACAGGCACCTTCTTTGGCTTGGCACTACTGTACCCATTGAAGGCTCCGTCTTGCCGCCCTCGGAACCACTCCAAAAAAGACAAGGTAGCGAGACCCCGACGCAGCCGAAGCCGCGCCGGAGGGTTGTTTATGGTCGTCCCGAACGGATCACATAGTCAGCTAGCACCTGCCAGTAGTGGTGCCGGTCTCTATAGGTCTGAGCCCGTGCCGCTAGGTCTTCCGCCTCCTCCCGTGTCAGCCCACCTTCGAACTCAAGGATGGAGGGGGCGTAGGGAGAAGCCCTGCCTTGAATTTCTGAAGCGTTCAACGCAAGCTTTCGATGGCGGCAAGCCAAAGGATTAAATGATATGGATAGCGACGCGAACTTCTTTGACAACATTTTGACAATACTCACGCTCGCGTGGGGCGTCGTGCTCGGGCTTGCCTTGGCGAGTTTGATCGTAGAGTTCTCGGCTAAAGCAATAAAGAAACATTCGCTACCAGTTGGCCGCACAATCCTCAACGTCACTTTCTTCGCGCTTATCTACTTCTCAATGTTTGTTTGGGATCCCCCGCTCGCACCTATGCTTTCTGAGATGCACTCCACGGTAAATATTGGCGCCCAGTTGGCCCTCGCGCTGATGGTTGGAATACCATATGTGGTGATAGGCCTAGTGTTCATTCTGTTTAGCGCTCGTTCAACTGAATCTGTGGGTGTTGAGAAGGCAGGTCGAGAAGACAACAAAGAGCGTGAGGTAGCAGAGAGCGATCAAGAGATGATGGCGCGTATTCGTCGCGAGGAGGAATATCGGCTCCAAGTGCGTCGGACCCTCGAAGGGGAAAAGAATACTGATGCCAATAGCTAGTCCTACCTGTCACCCGTCCCTTAGTTAAACTTGTGGCTTCGTCTCTATAACCTCAACTGAGGAACCCCCTGTATCTAAATAAAGAAACCTAGATACAGGAGATGACCATGCTGACCACCTTCGCCGTCTGGGCGGCGCTGGGCTTGTCTGCCCGGACCGTACTCGGCCACGTCTTGCGGTTGAAGCTACGCCGCCGCCTAGCGATCCCTCAAAGCCTTGCCGGGGCGACTATCTACACCGCCGGGGCCCTGTCGCTCTTCGCGTTGATGCCCTTCGCCCCCGCCCTGATCCCGGTGCCGTTTGGGGTGATCTTTGGGTTCTTCATCCTCGACGCCGTGCTGGTCAAAGCGTGACGCCATGGATCGAACCACACTCAAACCCGGTGCGGTCGTAACCACCCGGTTGGTACCGCGGCTGATCAGGCGGCCTCGGCCTGAGCGGCGGCAATGGGCGTCCAGTTCCACGGCAGGAGCTCGTCGAGCCGGTTGATCTTGTGATCGTGGATGCGGTCGAGTA
>NZ_JASJOF010000012.1 GCF_030163795.1 Roseicyclus marinus
CTCAACACCCAGAACCTCGCCCCGCATAGCCCCTCCGCACATAAGAGACGTCGCAAACGACGTCGTTATGCACGTGTCTTAGAGCCTCACGCTGAAATCCGGCAGGCGGTGCCAACCGGGCGGTTACCCTTCACGATCCAGTGGAGCGGTAGCCTCGCCTTGGCGGGTCGGGTGCAAGACAGCCCCGAATTCGCCGATGATGAAGCAATTGTGACAAGCCCGCTTGTCTTCCTCGATCAGCAGCGTGGCATCGCCCGTACCCGGTCCCGCTGGTATCGCCTTGGCGCGATGCAGCCTGACACGGAGCGCATGCGCGGTGCCTTCAGGCCCGACCCGGCTGCGGTCGATGCCTTCTTGCGAGCGCAACTCGTGTTGCTGATCGAAGCACAGCACCTTTTTTAGGAGACCCGGTGATGATCCATCTCTTCACCGCCGATCTGCATTTCGGGAACGGCCGCATCATAGGAGCCGGTTAACTCGACTAGGATTTAGTCTAAGTCGGGCTGTCCACTGGTCGCAGGTAATCCTGTGGATAACGGAACATGTCCTGAATGTTGACCGGCGCGAAAACCTTTTCGTTCATCTCCACCTTGTGGCTCCCCATCGGATTAAGCGCTGCCACGGGAAACCCAATGCGGGGCTGCGTCCCAAGATAGATTCGAGCAACCCAGCTATTGCCTTTCATCTTTCCGGAGTTACCGATTTCGCCGAAGGTGAGGGTGGTGACCCCATTGCACCCATGCAACTGGTCTGTGTAGCCCTTAATCAATTTCGATCGATGGCCGGGCCCCAGAAGCTCATTCTCTACGAAAAGCAACATGGATTTGAGTAAATCACAATCCGCAGCTGAATAGACTTCTTCCATTTGTGCGATGGCGTCGTCCACGGTGCCGGGCTGATGCTCCAGCAATCTGTCATTCAACAGTGACGTGATGGACCCGATGTGAGGGGCGAAACCGACTTGTGTGGTATCGGGCAGCTCCTCAGATCCTTCAGCGGCAAGCTTGGGAAATATCTGACGGTTCAATCGTGGGCGCAGGACAGCGCAGAGCGCTTCCTCTTCGCTGGAGTATAGCGAAACGCATGTGCCAAAAAGCTCCGCGGTGTCCGCGCGGCGAGCAAAAACTCTTATCCGTGTATTTACGTCTGACAGGATCTCGAGGAGTACTAAAGCGTTCTTCCTACCGGTAACGCTTCCCCTAAAGCCAGCTTGGTGTTGATTGCTCCTCTGCTCAACACCTTTTCCAGCCTTACCGACATAGAGAACCTCAATCTTTTCCTGACCAACTCGTTCGGCGATCCATAAGTAGACGCTCGGTTCCTTCGTTGGCCGACTGCCTTTCACGGGTCTAAAAACCGGAGCCTCGTTGTTACTGGCCGGATCCAGTTCGATAATGTGCGTTGGGATAAACCCAAGATCTGCCAAGTGTGTAAGAGTCACCGACATGCTGATTCCTCCCGGCTTCGTTAGCGGTGGTTTTCAAATATAAGCCTTCAAAGCGGCTTTTTGTCAGACAAATAGCAAGGCGTCGCTTTTGGAAAGATGCTGAGTTAGTAGAGCTGGATTTTGCGTGGGCAAGGTTATTTTGGCGAGGAAGGGCTAGGGTCAGATGTTATCCCAGAACTCAGGCGCGTCCTGCCCTTCGTTGATGAGCGCGTCTTCAAGGGTCAAATGAGCAAGAATAAGATCCGGATCGCGTGGGTGCCCGTCCGGCGTTTCGAACCGCGCTTCGAGTTGCGCGAGCATCTCTGACCCCGGCTCAAAAGAAATGTCGATATAAATAGCGCGCGGCCCACCCTCGATCAACAGCATCTTGGGCACGAACCCTATACAGTCTGTCCAACCTATGCCCTCAGCTTCAAGCCATGCAGTCGCTTTAACGACTTCCGGCGCCGTTAAAACGGCGTAGCGATCATTGCTCCGAATATCGAGGAAAATTACATCGCGACCAAGACGGCG
Organism: Roseicyclus marinus; assembly: GCF_030163795.1. Lineage (GTDB taxonomy): Bacteria > Pseudomonadota > Alphaproteobacteria > Rhodobacterales > Rhodobacteraceae > Roseicyclus > Roseicyclus marinus. Next base: position 1,961 of record NZ_JASJOF010000012.1, read on the forward strand.
CGCAATCATGTCGATAGTCTCGATGCGAGTGGGCATTGGTGTCCTCTCTTTCTTATGCTCTACGAGAAGGATGGGTAACTTTCGCATAGGGTCTTCGGTGAACCATACTCCCGAGGCGCATAGTATCAATGCAACCCATTGCGGTTGATGAAGATTATGCCGCTCAAGACGCGCCGATCATTGACGCGTGGCTTGCCATTGCTATTCGGGAAGAACAGCCGGAGCCGCTCCAGTTGCTCTTCCGTCAGCCAGAATAGGTTGCTCATCATCACCCCCGTCAGTTCGGGAGCTTGAATGATTCAGCCGCAGCGATTTCAGCCAAGTCAATAGGTCGTGACCCTAGCTTTCTGGGACATTCAACACCAAAATCCTCGGCGGCCGCAGAAAAGTAGCATTAGCATGTGATGCTTCAACTTGAGAAAGCTTTTCCAGCATCCCATCCAGGTCTTCGACGGTCAAATTTAAAGGGCGCAGCCGTACATCTCGATTTTTTGCCATCACATGCTTTGCAAGAAAGCAGCAAATCGCCATAACGTATTTATAATTTTGATGAATGTCCGGAATGTGCCTTACCCTTGTGTGAGACCTGGCAAACTCCCGCATAAAATGCGAAAGATCTTTGTGCGTGGCATCCTGCATCACTATCTGGTCTTCAAATTCATTAAGGGCGTTTACTGCAGTTAGTAAGAAGTCGGCATTTTCTGCGAAAGCCGTTGCCTGGCGCTGGCGGCGCTGGTAGAGCCATCTTGTGAAAAAACTGGAATTAAAAAGAACAGCAAAGAAGCCACCTCCAATTTTTAGACTATATTCCCCTTCAAGCTCCGCAATCCTCGACAAAAATGCGACTTGTTCTGCTACTTTCTCAACTTGAATGGCCATGTTTTCCCTCATATGATGCGTTTGTGGTATAGGAATCCAAAAAAAGCGATAACCGGCAAGAGAGTAACAAGGAATACAACCGCCAGAAGCATCAGCCCACCCATAAGGGCCATAGTTATAATAATGGCAATGCCAGCATACGCCCTTTTATTATTGGGATCATCTTTTCCGCAGCGTGGGCAAGTATCCACGTCGTGCGAGATCTGTGATTTACAAGCGGGGCATGGGGTGAGGGAGGGCATGACGGCTCCTTTGTGAAATACTTCCAGTCCTTATGGGGGGCTATTTTTTGAAGTTTCCTATCGGCAGACTCCATTTTGAGCGGAAAATCAAACATCTTCGCAAGTCACTCTTACGCAGATGTTCCAGTGCTCACATGCACTTGCTCTTTGAGGAATCCAACGATGCGGTCTAAGTCCTCATTGGGTATTTTATTTTCTAGCCTTAGTTCATCAATGGTTTCCGTGGCTTTTTGCAAAGTCATCCATTCGGCTAAGCTTGGCTCTGCCTTCAGCCATTTATCGCGAATATATTTTCTGAATTCTATGATCTCCTCTTCAGAAAGTAGATCGGGACTGTATAATGCTATTAGTCTGTGCCCAAGTTGACGTAGGCGTGAATCGGAAAATTGAGAAACTATATGCCGTTTCTGCAGCCAATCAGCATCATGAAATCGTACCAGAAGATTTTTGTCGGACTCTGAATAGAATGCTTCGTAAATCCTTTCTTCCACCTGTTTACACTGCGCGTCGGACGCTCCTTTGTATCGCTTTGCCATCGCTAGGCTAACGCGTTCGCGAAACTCCGGTGCAGCAGCAATGACCGCTGCTCTCTGAAGTTGTTCGGCACTTGGCTCCCCTACGGAAAGCAGGGTCGGAGCCCTACTTGTTGCAACGCTGCGGATGATCTTGGGGGAGGAGTTGACCGCGGCGAATAGAACCTCCTCCGATGCATCGAGGAAGTCCGTCGGATCAGCAGCTTCAATGTCGAAAAAGGCCGCTTCTCCCCTATTCTGCGCTGAATATCCACAGAAGCAGCCAATATAAGCTCGAGGTTCTTGAGCGCCATAGCGCGCAACAAGGCGTTGTGGTGCAAAGCTCTCTAGTTTTCTTTCTACGTGGGCCTTACAGGACGAAGCTAGTAATTCATTCCAAAGCTGAGCGTTTCCTGACGCAATCATTTTGGCGATATGAACTGTTGCCTCTACATCTCCAAGCGCATCATGCGCGTTGTGCTTGTCAAAACCATTAAATGGTGCGAGTCGATCTAGCTTAAAGATGACCTTTCCCTTTTTATTGGTCGGCCATTTAAGAATATTAGTGTTTTCAAGGTATACAGCATGGATAGCAGGCATGAGGTCAAAGCGCGCATTCCCTAAGCTTTGCGTTAAATATATATTTGGTAGTAGATTTTGATAGAGCGTTTGCCGGAGAAAAGACTCATCAAACCTCATTGAATTGTAGCCAATCCACACTGCTGGCGCCCAGCGTTCAATCAACTCAGAGAGCCTTTCGGCAAATTCAAGAAGAGATGGCAAATTGGGATCGAGAATCTCCTCGGGGCTCACCCTTGTCACGAGAAGTGCGTGTGGTGACGGCAAGATATGAGGCGCTAGACGACAACGCATGTTGACACGAGCGATCTCAGTGAAATCTTCGTCCGTCATGATGGCTGCAAATTGTAATGGTTGGTCAAACTCGGGAGAGAGCCCTGTGGTCTCCAAGTCGTAGAATACGTACTTCATCTTTGTCTCCTGGCTTTAGTCGAGGGATAGACATAATGCACTTGTCTGACAGTGAGCGGCGGGTCCCTGAAGCGACTAGATAACCCAAGTTTTTATTTAATGAGTAGATCTTACTTGCGTGATCTAAGAGAACTCTCTTGGCAATGGGGCTCGAGTCTGTAGTTCTACTGCAATGCCGGGATAAAATTGCGTGGGTATATTGTGAAATAGCACCCTGATATCTTAATTAATTGGTCTGTAATTGTGTGTGAACTTTGATCGTCTTGGTTCTGGGGGCGCCTATGCGCTTCCAAGTTTTCTTTCAGGCGGCCTCTTCGAAGTCAAAAAACTCATGCACCATGTAAGGATTGGGGTTGCTTCGGTATGAATTCATCATCCTTTCGACAGATCCTTCGACGCGAACCCCGCAGGTACGCAACACTTCTTCGAGCTCCCTGCGCAGCCGGAGCGGAAGCTTTTCATTGTTGGCTAATTTAGCTTCGGACAAATACCAGCCAAATGGCCCCTCTGAGTTTATTGAGAACACAACCTGTGGAGCTTTGGGCGCGCTCCAGATATAAAACTGACGCTCGCCTTTGAGTGCCTCGGCGACATAGTCAGCGACGCAGTTTGAGAATTCTCGTGACGTATGAACCAATGCTTTCCCATCAGCGACATAGGTGAGGTCCGGACAAGAGAGGACTGGTGCCGGAAAAGGCAGATCGAGATAAAGTCCCTCTAGTAGGTTTCCCGGCGCTTCGCCCTCAGCTATCCGTAGCAGATGAGCGTTGGTTAGCTTGCTTTCCCCTGTGATTGCTTCGTAGGGTCGCATAAGGCTGCGATACTCCTCCATCGTCTCGAAGCGCGCGGCAGCACGAATGCCGAGTGAAGTCGGGGGAAGAGCTTGCGCGAGTTCGACCAAGTCGTCGGTTAGGGATCTACGTTGGCAGACGCCCAGAAGCGGCTGTGCGAGTTCGGAATACCGGTCCAAGAGGGTGAACAAACCGGTGTAGATTGCAGCCTGCTGCGCACAGTCCCCCAAGCGACCAATGAGGCGGATGAAGCCTGTAGGGCAGGAGCCATAGGCGTGTGCTATAAGGTGTTCGTTGCGGGACATCACGAGCCTGGTGAGGAGGTCAGCCCTCGCCATCTCATTGAGACCTGGGGCCTCGAAAGCTCCGTCTGCCTCAAGGCGAGCTAGAACTGCAAAATATACTTGTCGGCGACGCGGCTCGGTCATGACAAGCAGCATAGCGAGTGGGCCGAAGACAGCGGAGACCGCCCCTTCAAGTGAGCCACAGACTGCATTGACTAGAAACCTATTTCCGGGAACGACCTGGCAGTGTCGAGCGAGATCGAGCAACTCTGACTTCAGAGCAATCGGGCTTATGTTGTCTGCGGCACAAATGAGCTTGGTGATACGGCGGGACAAATCGATGTGCATGGCGAACCTCGCTTTGAAATGGGCGTTGAGGCAGAAGAGCGAAGAGGCCGGGGTCAGGCGGCCCACCGAAAGTATGTGAGAGGGTCATATTCCCCCGCTCGAACGGCATCCGCCGCAGCAGCACGCGCGGCGGAGAGCGTGGAATAGGTCCGGCCCACAACGGTTCCTTTCACTTTTACCGCGAACTTGCCTGGTTTGACGCGGGTGATGCGGGCGACAAGACGATCACCATCGAAGCCGCGAAAGATGTTACGGTCTTTAATGGCGCGATCCCATTCGAGGCCACATGCGAAAGTCAGGTCCTCGTGCTGGGGACGAGTTGCCTCAAATGCTTCGATAGCGTCTTGCAGACGCTGAGCGTCCGCGTGGGCGGGATTGCGGCGGGGACCACGAGCGATAACACGGGCGGCATTTGCGGCCCAAATCTCACGCTTAGTTTCGGTCATGGTGGGGATAGCGCTGATCACGTCATCGATGCGGCTCATGAGGTCTCCGTTATGTTGGGCTACATATAAAGGGAGAGTGGGGCGAGGGCTGGACATGCGAAAAAGCGTCGGAGCGCGGAGCGCGACGACGTTGATGTATCGGCGATTGCAGGGATGAGAGGTGTGACGAGGAGCGCTATGCTTCACTCAAATCAGGCGTTTCTCTTAGCTGCTGTCGACGCGCGTGTCAAGAAAAAAACTTCTGGTACTTATTTTGCGTTGAAGCATTCCTCGATGGGCTATACACGGCGTGGCCTGCTGCGAGCGGTTTACTCACTACGTAGGAGTTCCCAATGACTGAGTATGATCAGCCGCCAACAGACAAACGACCTCATCAATACAAGTTTCCAATGGTCTCAGTCGCGGCGGATGTGGCGTGCTTCACGGTCCACCCTGAGGATGGGTTGATGGTAGCATTGGCTCGACGTTCGTGGGACTCTGATGCGTTTGCGGGTTATTGGGCGCTACCGGGTGGGTTTCTCCAAGCCAAGTTGGACCGCACCATTGCCGATTGTGCCCATCGTGAACTACTGGAAGAAACTGGAGTTCAGGCTTCGCACTTGGAACTCGTTGACGTGTTTAGCGACATCGCACGTGATCCTCGGCCTGAGCGCGTACTATCCGTCGCCTTTCTTGCGATAATCCCAGACCATAGCCTTACCTTGGCGCCGATACCTGAGACCGATGTCACCGTCGCGCGCTGGTTTGCCTATGAACGGGCCATAGCGCTCGATCTTGCTTTCGATCATCGTCAAATAATCGAGGCTGCACGCACTCGATTGGCTGGTAAGATTGGCTTCGGCGCTCGAGAGCATGACGAGCCAGAGCTACTCTTCGCGTTCTTGCCTGATCGCTTCCCGATTGCTCGCGCGGAGCAAGTGGTATCGGACATAAAAGGGACGCGTCCTGAACGTGCAAACTTTCGAAAGTGGATTGGGCGGTATGTCAGGCAGACAGAACAAACAGAGCCTGCGCGGACCCGGCATGCACATCTCTACGAAAGGATGCCCATGGGGCTTCCGCAGGCAAGCAAGACGCCGGCGCCGATGTCTGTAGTGCATGATCTGGCGCGAACCCACGGCATGGCGGAATTGGCGCTGTTCACCGATGGCATGCGGGGGGCGCCATCCGCTGCGGTGGCGTTTTTGGAGCAGGTCCTCGCGCGATATGCCGATCATCCCAGCTATTCTATTAAGGTCACGCGGGTCCCCGACTTACGGATCAATGAGCGCCACACGGGGCGGGTTTTGTTGACCCTGACTTGGCAGGTTCGCAATCAGGTTTTTGCCTGCACAGCGCTGGCATCAAAATCGTCGTTGGAGCGAGGTGACTTTGACGAGCTGAAAGCTTGGAACGGGAAGCCGCACCAAAGCGCCTTTCGCTTGGCCGCCGGCCTTGATGACTTGCCACGTGTGGTAATCGCCCTTGGCGAGGGATTAGCGGTTCTCGAGCGTCGCATGAGCTCCAGGCCCACACGTACAAATAGAATCCAAAAGTAACTATTAAGAACGTATAAACCGGCAGTTTTGATCGGCATTGTTGCGGAACTCTCGTCGTGAATCCATGGGGTTAGACGGGCAGCATGAGCAAGCCCAAGCCCCCCCCGATACCGCACCACCAACTGGTCCGCCTACAACGCTGAGCTCAGGAAGCGCGGGTCACTGCTGATCTGGCTGGACAAGGAGATGGCTTGGCACGCGCCGCATGAGGGCCGTGCGGGGCGCCCGCCGGTCTTCTCGAGCGCGGCGATCCAGTTCTGCCTGTCGATCAAGGTGCTGTTCAAGCTGCCGCTCAGGCAGACCGCCGGGATGGTTGCAAGCCTACTGCGGCTGGCGGGGCTGGACTGGCCCGTTCCGGACTACTCGACGCTGTGCCGCAGACAGAAGACCCTGAAGGTGCAGATCCCTTATCGTTGTGCCAACGGGCCGCTGAACCTGCTGGTGGACAGCATCGGCATCAAGTTCCTGGGCGATGGGGAATGGCAGGCCCGCAAGCATGGCGTTCAGGGCCGCCGTCAATGACGCAAGGTGCATCTGGCCATGGACACCGCCACTTCGGACATTCGCGCGGTGGAATTCACCCCCAGCTGGGAGGGCGACAGCCCCGTCCCGCCCGACCTGCTTGGCCAGATCCCGCAGGACGAGGAAATTGGCACCGTGACCGCGGACGGCGCCTACGATACCCGCCGCTGCCACAGCGCCATCATCGCGCGTGGCGCCACGGCGGTCATCCCGACCCGCAAGAACGGTCGCCCGTGGAAAGAAGACTGCCCAGCCGCCCGGGTGCGCAACGAAACCCTCCGTGCAACGCGCCATTATGGCCGCGCGTTCTGGAAGCGTTTGACCGGATACCACGCCCGCAGCCGCGCAGAAGCCAAGATGCGGTGCCTCAAATCCTTCGGCGAGCGCATCGCCGCAAGAGACCCCGACCGCCAGACCGCCGAAATCCAAATCCACGTAGCCCTCATGAACCGCTTCAACTCGCTCGGCACAGCCGAGGTCGTCCGCGTCGTCGGAACCTAAACGGGAAAGGGACGTCACGCCTCAAGCCGCTTTTCTGCAACAACGCCGATTACATCGGCGCGCGGGCATTGCTGGACGGCCTGCCTCTGGCCGAACATCTTCTGGCCGACCGTGGATACGATGCGGCCTGGTATCGCGAAGCCCTTGAAGACAAGGGGATCAAACCCTGTATTCCGTCGAGGAAAGGCCGCGAGGTCGCGATCCTACACGATGAGGCGCACTATCGAAACCGCCACAAGATCGAGAACAGCCTCGCCCGCCTCAAGGACTGGCGACGGGTCGCCACCCGTTATGACAGGTGCCCGAAGGTCTTCCTGTCCGCATGCGCCTTGGCTGCCATGGTCATGTTCTGGTTATGAATCCTGACCCTAAACTAAGAAACGGCTTTTAAGTAAATTTGAAATTTCCCGCAAAATCCCCCCCCCAATAGACTTATTAAACCGCGTTGCGGTATTGATGGTAATAGCGAAGAAATATATTACAAACTACAAAAATACCTGCAGCATGCGAAAATGCAGCCCAAACAGAAACAGTTCCATCTACAGGGCTACCACCCAAAATGAAGCTGCCAGCGACGACCAAAAAGAAACATAAAATAGCGCCACCAAACAGACTTTTAGTCATGTTGCCGAGCCGTTGTTCAAACTCTAGGTTAAGCCACGATGCCAACCCCACCGCCAACACCGCCAACGTAATAGCCATGTGAAATCCCCGCTGATGTCATAAACGCTCGACAAAATTTCCCCGAGCAATACAGTTTGGCACTGCGCATACTTATATACAACTCTCAAAGAGAATCGCTCAAAATTCTATTTTTTAATCGGATTACCCAGAACGTTTTTTGCGCCATATTGCGCCTGTGCTATGGCCTTCGCATCGTTGCCATTCTGTGCTTGTACCACTACGTTCCGCGCAGTTCCGTTCGGAAGTTTTACCATTATCTCAAAATTCGCCATTATCTCTTGCTCCGTATGAGTCCGCCTTATTCATGCAAATCGGGCGAAGGTGTTGCGTGTTCCTTAAAGCAGTGCAGACTCATCCTTCGATGCCAAAGCCTCAAACAGCTACAAACGCCATCTGAGATGAAATACTACCGCCTTTCACATCGCTGTTCAACAATTGTGCTAATCCCCAACTCTTGGACAGCGTTCCGGTTAATTTAATCTATTACCCGCACCTGCGGATCGGTTTCGACGATGGTGAATTAGACCACAGCGGGCGGCTGTCCACCATAGGCCGTGTGAGGCCGAACATACAGAGGCGACATCAACCGAGGCTCATGCCCCTTCTGAAGGCAAAAGCGCCCAACGTGATGCGCCCCGCCATAGGCTTCCATCACGATCACGCAGGGCGCGAGTTTATCAAGAAAGTCCAGCAGTCGATGCTGCGGCAGTCGTTTGCTAAACACGACTGCACCCGTGTCATCCAGCCCAGCAAAACTGTGACCGGTCTTGCCTAAGCCAATGCCCAGAACCGTGATATCTATCATGTGCTCTTCTCTCCGCCTATGCCCGCCACGATAGCAGCGTTCGATGGGAAGGCAGTTCATCCCATCAGCTCAAAACCCGAGCGTCACTGGGTCAGGAGGGTCATGGACGATCGGCCAAGCACCTCGTCGAGCCTGTCGAGATCTTCCTCGCCATACCCCAAATGGAAGGCCGTCTCGTGCGGACCCGTGTTCCATTCCTTCACACCTGACAAACCCACAGCCTTGAGGGCATCTTGCTTCACGAGCGCCGTGCAGAAGAACACTTCTTTCCGGGGCTGCCACTTCAGCGTCATCAGGACCCGTCCTGTCCGTTCGTCATCGATCCGAAGGTCTGGCACCTTTGTCACTTTGAGAAGGTAATCCCGGTGACGACCGTAGGTGGCGACGATCCGGGTCAGCATCCGAACGGCCGCATCGGGTGCGGAGGTTAGTCCGGAGAGAAGAAGTTCGAAGTTCCGGATCCGCTGATCCTCGGCCAACTTTCGCAACCTGGCCAGCGCCGGCGAAAACAGCTCATCATCTTGGGCCGGGTCTGCGCTTCGGCGACGATAGACGGCCGCCGGCCGGGTCGTGATGGCCCAGGTCGCGCCGGTCGGTGTGACGAACTTCTCGATGTATTTTCGGAAGTTGCTTTTATCGACATGCTCCCCTTTCAACGCCTGCATCACGCCCTGCGCCTGAGAGAGTGTGAATTCCTCGGGCAGGAAGGCGAACAGGAGATCCGGGCTCTCGTCACCCTTGCGCGCAAAACTCATACTGTCCGCGAGCTTTCTTCGGGCATCGCGAATGATCTGCGCATGATCGAATGCCAACTCGAGCCCACTCAGAGCTTCGAATGGAAACCATCTCGCCTCGCTGACATCCGTGTCAGGAACCGGCGCCAGCGCCACCTGGTCACCCGTAACAACGGCGAGATGCGCGATCGAGATCACGCGCTCCGGGCGCGGATCCCTGCCTTTCGCGCTATAGACACCGACCAGCTCCACATGTGGCCGGTCCGCCGCGGAGAACGGGGGGACAAGGCCCGCCTCTTCGGAAAGCTCCCGCAAAACGCAGGATGTGATATCGTCATCCTCATAGGGCTTGAAGAACCCGCCCGGCAAAGCCCAGGCGCCGGGAAACGCATCGGAGCCTTCATTTCTCCGAACAAGCGCAATCTGTAGGCCCCCCTTCTCTGTGACATGGAAGACGGCGATGTCGGTCGCGACCGACGTCATGGGGAAAGGGTAGGTGTAGCCTGATGTCGGGCCTGTCATGGGATACTCCACGTCGTTTGGTGTGATGCGCCGGAGTGGTCACCGGGCTGATCAGCACCTATCTACCATCAATGTCACATAATACAATTAAGATATTTTATCCTTGACCATATTAGCGCCATCCTGTAGGAAGGCGCTCGTATCTCCTGTTTGCAAGTTTTGCATGCGTACCCCTTTGCTGTTTATAAACTAGGCCGCCAGTCTGACTGGCGGCCTTTTTTTATCAGCCCACCACACACCCCTTCGAACAGACAGCATCTGCCATGTACGCAGAACGTACTCTTTTTTACATAGTGTAACTAAACTACCTATTAGGGAGACTGTTCATGACCTATATCGACGACATCATCGCCAAGCTTGACACGCTGACCGACAAGCAGCGCGCAACCTGGCAACTGAATGCAGAGCGCGTGATTGCCCGCGGCCCCCGCCGCAACGCAGCCTACGCACCCGGACTGCGGCTACGCGACGCGATTGCCGCGTTCGAGGCAACCCGCCCCGATGAGGACGCACTCATTGCCGCGTGCGGGCTTGACTGGGATCGGGTCATTGCTGGGCGGACCACGTTCCGTGGGTATGCCGGTACGCGCCTGGTGGCCCGGGTCACCCGGGTTAAGCCAGCCACGTTCGCCGTGCAGGTGAACGGGAAAACGCTGGCACGCACGTTTACCACACTTTCCGCCGCGCGCGCCGCCGCGGCCGAAGCCCACATTACGGACGTCCGGGGCTCGCAGCCGGGCACCCGTGCCGCCTGACGCCTGCCACAACCCGTCGACACACACCCTTTGAAGCGAGGTTCGCCATGAAAGACACTCTGTCCCACCGCATTGCACACCTGGTTACGCACGCTGACAAACTGCGCTCGGTGGAGCTCAAGACCGAGATGCTTGACCTGGCCAAACTGTGCCAGGTGGTGCCCGGAAACGCGTTCCTTCTCAGCACCCTGTGCGGGCAGATGGAAGAGGCGGTGACGGCCGCCTTTGGTACGCTTGGCATGGTGCTGGTGATGACCGAGCCGGGCCGCCGGCAGGTGTATTTTGCGGTGCTGGCCCGCCTGGAAACCGACGGCGCCTTTGCGGAGCCGGGCCTGACAGAAGCAGGTCGGGCCGAACTGCTGACACAGATGGTCACGGCGGGCAACGAATCCCTTATCCGTTACGCATACGGCACCTGCCCGCCCGGGTTTGTACGGCTGGTGGCGCGGTTTGGAGAATGCGCCCGCAAACCCGAGATTTACGTGACCCTTTTTGAGATCCTGACCGCAAACCCGGAGCTTGCAAAGCCCCTTCTGGCGGCCTGTCAGGGCCGGGTCTTGAGTGATGACCTAATCCTACTGATGCGCGAACTGCCTGCGACCCGGCTCGGGGTGCGCGTGGCAGCCCAGATTGGCGCGTTGGGAGATTACAAGGAATTGATGCGGCCCTACCGGGTCGTCGCCGGGGCGGAGCAGCTAACGGAAGAGCACATGAAGCGGATTGCAAACGGCGAGGCCCCCGGGACCCTTTTGAAAGGACTCTACCTTGAGCGCGTCTTTCCGGCGCCGGTGCTGGATATTCCGGGAGTGACCCACATTCCAGACGGGCAGACACTGTTCCGTACTGCTCGCGAGTTTCACAACTGTCTGCGCGACTATGTAGCCGAGGCCCTGAACAACGAGCGCCAGTTCTATATCTGGAGCAAACCCGCGGCGCCGGAGGTCGTGTTTGCGATCGACAGCGAAGCACCGTTCGGCTGGTACTTGTCCGAGAGCCGACTGGCCGAGAACGAACGAGTGCCGCGGGTGCTGGCCGAAGAACTGGCGGCGTTGCTTGGCGAGCACGGTGTGCGGATTGATCGCTCACTCGAGCGAATGATGGAGCCATTTCTCCGTGAAGAAGATGAGCCCGACTTTGACGCCTGGTTCAACCTCGACATGGCCGCCTGAAACTGCGCCGGGGACGATACCGTCTCCGGCCATCCCTCTCCGCTTTCGTTCAACATAACACAGGGAGCAAACCAATGCCCGCCCGCATCGAAACCATTGACGCGATCGCACGCAGGCTCGGCCGCGACGTAATCTTCCTCGACATTCGGAACTGTAGGGACCGCCCCGCTCGAGATCGGCCAGAGATCGTCGAGGCCACCGCCTGGCTCGACGCCGAAGGGATCGGCTGGACAGCCTGCCTGAGCTTCGCCCCTGGGATGCTGTTGATCGAAGGGGGTCCACGGGCGATCCACATCGAAGCCCCTTTTGAGTCAGACTCACCGATGCTGGCAAAGCTTGAAGCTAGGTTTGAGACGCCAGACGGGCGCCCCCGCCACCCGGATCTCATTCTCACACTCCTTACCCTTGAAGACGCGCTTATCAACGCAGAGCAGGATGCGCCTGGTTTCTGGGACCGGATCTGACCCCACCAGGTCCGATCAGAGTCCCCGCGCTCTCGCGAAACCCCGACTCTTGTCCGCCTCGGCAGCCGCAAACGTCTGACCACCCCCCGCCGTCTCAAAAGGAGATCTACCACATGCCCAAGACCCGCATCCCCAACACCGTCATTGCTGACGACGCCACCATCGCCCGTGCCTGCGAGCGCTACCTCAACATGCGCGAGTGCCTGCCGCAGAACGCGGTGGTCGAAATCGACGATATCCTCGCACGACTCCCCATCGATCCGCGCAGCGCGACGGCCGCTCAGGCTTGGCGCGCCATGTGGGACAAGCCGCTCTATGCAAACACGAAGGTCGCCACTGGCAGGCGGTGGGTCGCAGAGCTCGAGCCCTTCATGGATAGTGCCTGGGAGACCTGGGGCGCGGACCCAGAGCAGTTCGTGATTACTCGGATCGGGCGCGGGCGCGACGCTGGCTCGTTCCAAGTGGAGGGTGCCCAGGCGAAAGAGGTCCGTGCTGCGACCGGAACCTCCGTGCATCGCCTTTATGCGATCCAGAACGCAGCCGGTCTTCTGCGTGGTCTCGCCGCTCAGTCCGACACGCCAGTGATGAAGTTCTGGACCGAGCCGCTCGACACCCTCGTCCCGGATCTGCGCCGGAAGCTCGGTTGGGGTTGGGGCCCGATCACGGCCCTGCACATGCTGACGGATTTCGGGGTGGCCTGCAAACCGGACATCTGGGTCACGCGCAGCCTGCGCCAGTTCGGGATCTGGTCGTCGCCCAGCGATCAACCCTCCGACGACGAGGCGCTCGCCATCAATCACGCCATCCGCCAGATGGTCCTGAAGACCGGCGAGCTGACCCCTGCCCGGCTCCGCCGGATCGACATTGAGCTGATGGCCTTGTCGCGTTACGGGGTCATCGCCCCGTGACCTGACACCGGAACCTCGCTGCCGGTATCCTTGGGGGATGGACTTATTCCGTCCGGCGCCAGACACCGATGCTGGTATTGCCGAGGATCCCGAGCCGATCAGCATACTGCGGCCAGCACGGTCGCGTGTACCAGTGCGCCCCCCCGGCCCCACCGTACAACAGGCAATCCGGCCGTCCGGCCGGGTTTCCAAGAACAGCTTCCGCAAACGGCTCCTCTGGGTCCGCAAAATCGGTCCAGTTGCCCCCGAAGCCGGTTCCTGGCTGAATGATGGCAACCGTTCCGGGAACAGCGCCGTTGCCGACATAGAGGGTCCGGAATGTGGCAACCCCGTCGGCGCAGAGGAACAGGAGACTGAACCGTTCCGGCCCATGGTCTTCCGAGAGCTCGGCATCACGTTCCAGAACGATCCATTCACAGAACGGAGGGCGCACCCACCCTAACGGCGGTCGACGTAATCTTCCGGTGGGGATGACCGGTGACCACCCGTTTGGTGTGAGTTCGGTCTCGAGAACCGGCCGATGGCACAAGACGCGGTAGCCAAGGAACCCCGGCTCCTCCAACGCAGCGAGTAACCCGCTCCGCTCTTCCCCGTAATCCACATAGACGAAACTATGGTGGTTGCCGCCTAGATAGGCGACCGGGTCACCATCAAAGCCGGAACTGGGGTAATACAGGGATCCCGAGAGAAGGTCGTGCAGCGAGACCGGGCCCTGAACCATCCGCTCCGGCGTCATCTGGACGAGCCAGTCAGGCATTGGCTGAACAGGAAGATACGGGATCGGCATGATGAGAACCCTTGGCGACTGTTGCTTCAGACCGAGCTATTCACCATCGCCGAAACGAAATCTTTCATCAAAAGAACTACCTTTTCCGATTTTTCATGATTTCGGCGGCGCGGGGAGTTATGCAGTCTGACATTAAGTTAAGCTCCTCCGTTATGTTGGCAAACTCGGCGCGCACTTCCAGTCTGAGATTCAGTTTGGATCCAAGCAAGTTCAGCAAACCGCTCAGGGTTACGTCTTCATTTGACCCGGGCAAAATGAACGAAGCATCCAGTAAGCTACCCTGCTCATACAAGGGAACAGGCATCGCGCGATAAGTCTGACGGCCACCTTCTCGCCAGGGCATCCAAGACGAAAAGAACCGCAGGTCGAGATGCTTGTTACTTTGTTGGATTTTTCTCTGTGCGGTTTCCGTTAACCAAAAGAAGAGTTTTGTTCCCTTAGTCCCATCGCTGCCTTTGACATGAGTGGTCAGTCCGAATTTTGGCTCATTCATAGAACCAGCAATGGTCGGCCGTCCGAAAACAATCATAGGCTGTTCATCGCGGTTCCATTCTGGTGTGGCGGCAGCTCGAAAGCCGGAACAAGCGTGAATCATCTGGATAGATTTTTGCAGGGCTTCCAGAGGAACCTCGCCGAGGTTGCGACGCGTTACGTCTGTACAGAATTTTTCGCTGAATAGCGTTTCGTCTTTCAGTACATCATCCATGGTGTGGGGTGTCATCACGATCTCTTTCTGTTGAATTTCCGCTTATCCCAGTCATAGCTACAGCAGGGCCCTCCCGATGATGTCGAGATCATGGACGCCATTGATGCGGCGAGCTTTCCTTGAAAGGGCGCATACCCGCCCGCCGGGAAACCTCTCATGCTACCCTCAGTCGAATTTCGCTGGCCCCTCCACCCGTCTTGACGACCTCGACCTGAACCGGGATCCGGTCCTTCATCGCCTGGACGTGGCTGATGACACCGACCGTGCGCCCCTGCGCCTGCAGCCGCTCGAGGGCATCGATGGCAAGGTCGAGGCTGTCGGAATCCAGGGATCCGAAGCCCTCGTCGATGAAGAGTGTGCCGGCCAGCGCACCATGCGTGCCCATGCCCGAAAGGGCCAGCGCGAGCGCGAGCGACACCAGAAAGCGCTCGCCGCCCGACAGGAGCCGCGTCGGACGCCGGTCACCACCCATGTCGAGGTCGACTACATGGAGCGCAAGATCAGACGAAGCCACCTCGAGCTGGTATCGCGGTTTCAGATCCTGCAGGTGCAGGTTCGCCCGCTCGACGAGCAGGCCAAGCGTCACGGCCTGCGCGATCTGTGCGAAACGGTCCCCGTTCGCGGCCCCGATCGCCTCGTTGATGGCCAGCCAGGTTTCCGCGAGGCCCCGTGTTGTGCGGATTTCCTCCTCGAGATCCTTTAGGCGTTCACGCGCCTCGGCATCCGCGGATTGCCGCTCGTGGAGACCCCCGAGTTTCTCCCCCCGCATCTCGATGATCGAGGCAAGTTCGACCCGGCGCGCCTCCAGATCAGGACGTGGCGTCGTAGGAAGACCATTTTCCAGAAGCGCCTCCATAGCCTCGCTGCGCTCCCGGAGCGCGCCCTCAGCCTCGGATTTCTCTTTGTCCGCCTTCTCGATCCGGATTCGACAGGCCGCGACCTTCTCTTCGGGCGCTGCCTGCAGCGCCACGCAGCGATCTAAGGGAAGGTCGGCTTGCTCGCAGGCCCGTGCGAGTGCTTCCTCAGAAAGAGACTTGCGCTTTTCGGAGTGTGTCACGGCATCCCTCGCCGCACCCAAGGCGCTCTCAAGACCGGCAAGCTTCGTGGCGGCCTCGGTGCGCGTCTCATCGGCCGTTTGGAGGTTCTCGAACGCTTTGCGCCGCGCATCGTTGTGGCGCGTGCGATGCGCTTCCGTCGGCTCACCACCAAGAAGGCCTGCGCGCTCCTGAACCAGCGCATCTCTGACCTCGTCCCGCTCCTTACTCTGGGCGCGGCATGCAACCTCCGCCTTCTCCTTCCCTTCGAACTCGGCCCGGGCGCGCCCGATCTCCGACGCGAGTCCGGCGAGGCTCTCCTTGTACGTGGCGATCTCCGATCGTGCTGTGACGAGCCTGTCCACGACATGCCGAAGCTGTTCGAGGTGTTCCTCCGCGCCTGCTCCGAACAAGGAGGCTTGCTGCCTGACCGGGGCGAGCATGGGTGTCATGCGCGCATCAATCTCCGACAGGGTTTGCTCTGCCGCCTCGATGTCGCCGGAAAGCCGCGTCATCCTGGTCTCAGAGCCGCAGATGCGGGCGTCGATATCCCGAACATCATCTTCAAGACGCCTGGTTTCCCGCTCTTGTGCCTCGATCACCTTCGCAGCCTCGTCGAACTGTTGATCGAGCTCTGAGAGCCGGTCCCGATCTCCCTCGAGCGTCTTTCGCCGTTCAGCGATCCGGGCGTGGATCCCGTCAAAAATCTCCTGAGGAACACCGGGCCCACGCGGGAGATCCGCATCGAAAGGGCTACCGTCGAGCGCTTGTCGCGCCTCGCTCACGCGCCACATGGACCGATCCATGACCTCAGCAAGGCCTGGTCGTGCTTTGTCCTCGGCCTCGAGCGTTCTTTGCGCCTCGGCGAGAGCCCGGTCCGCCTTCTGAGCCGCATCAAGCCCATCCTGCCGATCGCGCCGCACCGCGTCGAGTTGTGCCCGCAGATCTCGGGCGAGCTCCGCAAGCGCGCTGTCCTCCATGACCGGATGCGAAGTCGATTGACAGACAGGACAGGGGGCATCGCGTTCGAGATGCCTGCGCAGTTCCAAGGCTTCGCGCGAGACCGCAGCATCGGCCGTCTCGACCGGACGCTGCAGTGCCGCAATCGCGATATCGGCTTGAGCGACCTTCGCCTCCGCGTCTTTCTTCGCAGCCGTCGCCTCGGCCTCGCCCGAGACCGCAGCCTGCCGCCCTGCATCGCTAGCCGAAAGCGCCTCTTCGGCAAGGCGCAGGTCGCGGTTCGCGTCCTCGAATGACCTCAGATCAGCCGCGGCCTGGGTCAACCGGGCGAGCCGGTCAGCCGGTGCCGCAGCGGTCAGAGCAGCGCGCGCGTCACGAAGCCCATCCTGCGTGTCACGCGCGGCCACAATCAAGGCTTTCGCTGCCGAGATCTTCGTGGTGGCTGCGTTTTTCGCCACGAGAGCCTCTGCGATCTCCGATGTGAGCTGGCCGAGCTCGGACTCCCAGCCGACCTTCTTCGTCGCACAGACAATGCGCGCTTGAAGGCGATCCTCGAGCACCGGCCAGTTAGACAATAGGGCGTCATGGTCCGTCACCTGCGAAAGCTTGGCCTGTTCTTTGAGGATGGCAGCCTCGAGAGCAGCAGCCTGCGCCTCGAGGTTCTCCTTCGCGCGACGGGCTGCTGTAGTGTCCTCCACGGCCCTCACCAGAAGGGTTTGCGCCTTTTCAGCTTCCTCACGTGCCGTTGTGATTTTTCCGTCAAGCGCCGTGGCCCGGCTCCATTCCGGCCCAAGGCACTTGAAAGCGGCCTCTGCCTCGTCATGCTGGGTTTTCGCCGCAGCAGCCTCGGAACGGGCCTGCTCGAGGACGTGGTGTTGCGCGTCGCGAGCGCGGACCAAGCTGTCCCGCGCGGCGATCGCGTCATTGAGCGCTGTTCGGGCAGAGGCGCGCTCCCTCACCTCCCCCCGCAGGCCACGCGCCTTGTCCCAATCCGCAAGCCAGCTGCGGTTGGCCGCCAAGGTCTTGGCGGCCTCGAGGGCCTCGCTCACGCGTGCCGCGGCTTTCTCTTTCGCGGCGTGCGCCTCTTCGACGGCCTTGTAGGTACTAATCTCGGCGTCGACATGCTTTAGCTCGGTCTCATCGGCTTTCTGGGTGACCTTGAGATCATGGATCTCGACAGTGAGCGCCTCACGCTCCTCAGGATCAAGAATCCGATGCTCGGCGCGCCGTGTTTCGAGGTCCTCGAGTGTGCGCCGCGTCTCGGCATGACGCTCGTGTACCTTCTTGGAGATCATGCGATAGATTTCGGTGCCCGTAACTTTCTCAAGGATCGCCGCACGCTCTCCGGTCCTGGCGTCGAGAAAGGCCGCGAAATCGCCCTGCGCCAACAAGACGGTACGGCGAAACTCATCATAGCTGAGGCCCGTCAGCTTCTCGACTTTTTCATTTACGAGCGTGAGCTGGGTGGCCAGGACCTGA
The DNA here is from genome assembly GCF_030163795.1 of Roseicyclus marinus. Taxonomy (GTDB): domain Bacteria; phylum Pseudomonadota; class Alphaproteobacteria; order Rhodobacterales; family Rhodobacteraceae; genus Roseicyclus; species Roseicyclus marinus. The sequence continues at coordinate 20,021 of NZ_JASJOF010000012.1, forward strand.
CCATCGGAGAGACGGGACACATTACGGTCCACGTTTTGCAGCCGCCCATCGAGCCGCCCACGGGCCCTGCGCGCCACCCATTCGGCTACATAGGTCTCGCCATCGACCGCCCGGAATATCACTTTGGCCGTAGCCTGCGCAGCACCCCGTCGCAGCGCCATACGCGGGTCATTCGCCTTAAGTGCGCTTCCGTCAACATCCTCGACGTTCTCTCGGGTGCCGTCGCCCGAAAGACGTGGGCAGTTCCCATAGAGGGCAAGGCACATCGCATCGAGGATGCTCGACTTGCCCGCACCGGTCTCGCCGGTGATGGCGAAAAGCCCCGCCGAGGAGAGCGGGCCGTCCTCCAGACGGATCTCAAAAGGCTCGGCGAGGCTGGCGATGTTTTGGCCGGAGATCGAGAGGATCTGCATCGCTCACACACCTCCGGCGATTTCGCGGAACCCTGCGAGATGACGATCCGAGGGCGGGATCCCATGCTTGGTCTTGAAGGCTTCCACGAACAGGTCTTCAGGTTGCGTCTCGCGAAGGGATCGCGGCGGCGTCAGCCCCTCCGACGCCTCCGGATGGTCCGCCAGGGACCGATGGATGCGAACACCGGCAGGTCGGACCGGAACGGCGCGAAGAAGGGCCTCGGCTTTGCCAAGAGTGACGGCCGGCGCTTCGTCGCCCGCGGCAAGCTCGACGTAGATGAGCGGTCGGAGCCCAGGGTCAGGTACATCCTCGATCGCGAGTAGAGCCTTCTCCAGCCCGTCAACATCGGTCACACCGGTTTTTGGCAGCCGTAGAACCTGAGCCGGCCATGGAATACCCCTATGCCGGGGCGCGACCTTCCGCCCGTCGATTTCGAGGATCGTCACGCCGTGATCGTATCGGATCTCAGCCGCCGAGAGGGGAAAGCAGCTTCCCGAATATCGGACGCGTCCACCGTCGAGGTTCTGTGGCCCGTGCAGATGGCCGAGGGCGACATAATCGAGCCGTGCAGGAAAGATCTCAGGCGGGACGGCATGCGAACCGCCGATCAAGATGCGGCGTTCGGCGCCTTCGCTCTCTATGCCGCCAGCGCAGTGAAGATGTCCGGTTGCGATAAGGGGCAAATCACCGACAATGTCCTCGACGCTCGCTACGATCTTCTCATGAAAATCACGCGCCGCAGTCTCGATGCTGAAGCCCATCTCCTTATCCGAGAAACTCACGCCCGTCAGATCGGCCGCGCGCAGGAAGGGGATCGCCAGCACATAGAGGGCAGGACCACCATCTGGTCCGGGAATCGCGACGAGATGCTGGCGCGCGTCGAGCGCGCCATCCTGTCGACGAACCGTGCCGATTGCGTGAATGTCGAGGCTCTGGAACAGATCAGCAGGCGCCTCGAGGCGCAGGGCGGGATCGTGATTGCCGCCCGAGATCACTGTGATGAGCCCCGGGCGCCGACGCTTGAACTCGGCGAGCGACCGGTAGAGGAGGCGCTGGCTTTCACCTGAGGGGTTAGTGTTGTCGAAGATATCCCCGGCAACAAGGAGAAGGTCGATCTCCTCATCTTCGAGCACCTCAGCGAGCAGAGAGAAGAACACCTCGTGCTCGCGCTCGCGCGACCAGCCGTTCAGGGTCTGTCCGATGTGCCAGTCAGCGGTATGAAGTGCGCGCATCAGATCCTCGCATTGTGTTACTCTTGAAGGTGCCGATGGCACCTAGAGGAGGTCCGCTTTCCTAATTCTTAGGCACCAACTTTCAGAAAAACTTGAGAGGGCGGGCTTACATTATTGGTAATGGCCCATCGGTCAAAAACTTCGAATTATCCTTCAGGGGGCAATTCACCATGTTCGAACGTAATCGCTGCGGTCTGTGGTTAAACTTGTCAGGGACAATAATTTAAGCCCCCCGGCTTTGTCGCCAGAGGGTGCAATTCGAGTAGTCCCGAACGGACCATATAGTCGTTAATCACTTCATCGTGTGGCCGGTCTCGTAATCCTTGAGCTTGCGCCGCGAGCTCCCCAACCAACAAAATCATCAGCAGCAGATTTAGAAGCGGTAACCGATGAATGCGAATGTTGCATCAGCATCGGACTCGCCACCGAGATTGTCATAGTAGGTCAGACCAACCGAAATATTGTCAGTGACGTTAAACCCGGCGCCGAGGAAACCGCCGAAACCATCCTCATCTACGGCACCGCTGTAGTTCACACCAGCGATGGTAACCGTTCCTGTCGCGCTCACCTCGGAGTAATGAGCACCCGCGCGCAGGAAAATAGCATCTGTCGCGTAGTACTTCAGGCCGAAATCGAAGCCCCTTGCATCTACTTCCACTCTCCCCGTCGCAGTGGTGCCAGGAGATGCAAAGGTCACATCCAAAGAGCCTGTTTGAAAGAGGCCAAACTCCGCTGCCAGAGTATTAGTGATGCCCAATTCGGCATACGCGCGTAGTGCAACAGTTGAGCTGTCTTCCGAAAAGGTCACGGTCCGACCGGAAGCAGTTGCGAGTACCTGAGCTGCCTCTGCACCACCAACATCAGCTGCAGCAAATCCACCTTCAACGCCGAAGCGCCACTCCTGAGCCTGTGCTGCTGAAAGTGTCAGTGTCGACAAGACTATGGCTACCAATAAGCTTTTCTTCATCATCGTTTCCTTATCGTTATTAAAAAAATTGTTTGAACGGGCTCACCCAAAGTGTGGGCTTTGGTTTGACGTGTCAAACATTTGTGCTTCCTAAGACAGGAAATGTGTCCCCATCGGCCCGGTTATTGCAGTCGCGTCTTACCTAAGCCCAGCTCGGGTTCTGGAGATGCCAGCACGTCAATCGTTGCGTTACGATGGGTCATTCGACCGTTCTGACCAAAGGGTGCTTTGTTCGCTACTCCGACCTAGGCTCGGACCGCAAACACTGTCCACTTCTTGCCTTCTACCCACATGACAGCTTCTGCCACCCACTGCGTTTACCTTTGGCCAACCAGCGGTCGCCTTGTCCTGAGGCCCGCCCCCCCAAGCCCGGAGGAAAGACCAGATGCAGATGAACCATGCCACCTTCACGCGGTCGCCGGCGCTCCGGCTCTCACTCAAACGGGGCTATGCGACACAGGCCATCGCGAGGGCAGGGCAGGATTCGGCAGATCTGTCGGGACTCGTGCGGATCGCGGCGGAGCTTAGGCCCAACCCCAAGGCGCTGAGCCGGGTCGCCGCACGCATAAAGGGCAGGCCCGGTGTCGTCCAGATCGCGGCGAGCGCGGATCGCAAGAGCCTGACCTTCGTGGCCCGCCTGACCCGCGAGATCGAAACCAGGGTCACTGGGGAACCGGTCTTCGCGGAAACGGGCATGATCTACCTTCGGATGCGCGTCAGAGTCTCTTCGAGAGGTGTCGGGTTCCATCTCTCGGCCATCAGCTTCTGCCGCCATGCCCTGGAGCGTCTGGTGGAACGCGCGGACCCTGATCTTTGCCGGGGGCTCTTGCCGGTGATCGACGGCGAGGCCTGCGCCATGTTCCGAGCTTGGGAAGCGGGGCGTCCCTTTGACGAGGCGGGTGACACGTTTTGCCCCGCCGCCGCGGCTGGGGTCTGGGCCGGGGGCTATGACGCCCTGGCCATGGACCCCGCATGGGCCCTTGTCTCCACAACAACGGCCAGCGTTCCGATCTTTTCCGCGCGGACCTTTCTGTCGGAAGCCGAGATGCGCCCGACGGTCTGGCTGCGCTGGAAGGACGATCCGGCCTGCCGGATCATCTGACCCACGCGCGCGCCCTTGGCTTGTGGCGGGGCGCGGAGTGCCTATCTGACGCGCCCCGCCCGAACATGACCAGCGACCACACCCGCGCCATGTCGCGGCAACCCCCACAAAGGAGGGCAAAGATGCAGTTCAACCCGCTGACCGGAACGCTCTGGGATGACGAGGGGCGGTTCCTCAAAAGCGTCCATTGCCCGAAGGGCGCCACCCAAAATGACATCGCCGCCGGGATCTGCCTGCTATGTGACCATGCGATCGTGCCCCTCGACGACCTGCCCGAGGTCGAGGCTCTGACCCGCCTGCGCGCCGATCCCGACCTTTGCCTGAGCTTTCGCCCCGACCACCCCGCCATCAGGATGATCCACCATGACCCTAACTAACCAAGACGCGTCCCTCCGCAAGATCGTGACTGCCCGCACCCTCGAGGAGATGAACGCCGCGACGCGGAACGGTTGCCGCCTGCTGGTGCGGCGGATCGAGCGCAACCCGGAGGTTCACGCAAAATACAAGGTGGTGAAGCACAAACAGACCGGTGAGCTGGTAATGGTCACGGACTGGCGCTCGGAACCGGTGGGCCAGGATTGGGAGGACTGCATCTCCTGGAGCGATTACTATCCCTACCACTCGCCGTTGCCGTTCGCGGCCTACGTCCTGCCGCCCGATCTGGCGGTGGACGAGACCGTGTTCCTGGCCGATCTGATCGAGGAGCATGTCGGGATGATCTGGAACCAGGGGGCGGCCTTCCGGCTTGCCGGCTGCAAGGCCCGCTGGACCGGTCGGGAGTTTGAGCTGATCCGACCTCGCGGTGGCGTTCCGGATCGGATCATCGGCTAAACGACTGGCAGCCCAGCCAATCGGTCAGGGCAGGGCGGGGAAATCCCCCCGCCTGTGTCGGGCGACCATCTCGCGCAGGGCGACCGGGGCCAGAACCTCGACCGCATCGCCCCACATGTAGAGGTGCCAGGCCATCTCCAGATGACCCGAGGCCGTGAAGCGGATGGTCAGGCCGCCGTCCGGTTCCTCGGTCATCACTTGGCTCGGATGGAACAGGAACTCCCGCGCGGTGTGGGCGGCCGTGGGGCTGAAGCGCCAGATCACCTCGCCGTATTCGGCATCTGTGTGATAGCTGCCGAAGGCGCGCGCCGCATGGGTGCCGAGATCGAAGGCGGGATCGCGTGCGAAGCTGTCGGCCTCGATCCGGGCGGCGGTGATCCGGTCAAGCCTGTAATGCTGCATCCGTCCGTCGCCCCCGGCCTCTCGCGCCACAAGATAGCGGCGGGTGCCAAGGAGCAGGCCATGCGGCTCAAGCCGTCGCTCGCGGTCGGGATCGCGGCCGCCGGCATAGACGATGCTCAGCACATGCGGGCCTTTCAGCGACTCGGCGATCGCGCCCATGATGTTGCCCGCGACCTGGACCTGCGGACCGGGGCGGGAGGCAAAGCCATGCGCCTCGAGCATCGCCTCGGCATCGGCCTCTGCGCGGCGGGCATGGGGGCCGGGCATGGCCGAAAGAAGACGGTCGCGCAGACCTGACAAGGCCCGCACATCCGTCACCGCGCCCTCGCGCTCGGCCCGGCGGATCGCCAGCTCCAGCGCCGCCAGCTCGCTGTCGCGGATACCCTGCGCCAGCATCAGCCGCGCATGATCGGCGCGTAGCTTCCAGAACTTGCGCCGCTCGTCATCGATCTGGGTGGTGCAGTTGGGAAACATCTGCTCCAGCGCCTTGGTCATCCGCTGCGCGGTGCGCCGGTCGATGCCGAACTCCTCCTCGATGTCGGTGAGTGACACGCCTGCATAGCGCGCTGTCGCAAGCTCGGCGAGGCGTAGAAGATCGGCGGCTTTCTGGAAAGACATGAGATTAACCTCAGAGAAACCTTCGACAGCACGCTTTGGATTGGTTGTGGCGACGCTTGATCTCTACGTTGCCCTACCTTCCTATATTAAAAACAAATTGTTAGGCTGTAATGAACTTAGGATAAATTCCCACTCATTATTATGCGCATTTTTTCGTCATGCTTCTTTTTCACACTATGAAAGCGTTGAGTAATAACTTGGCGCCTCTTTTCAGATATCCAAGGCTTGTTCCTCTCATCTTGATAAGCGTCCATTATGACGCGGAGCTTATCGACCTCTTCACGCAGTGATTCAAGATTCAGCTCACTAGCCTTCTCACTATTGGATTTCGAAGGATCGACTCTGGAGCTTTTAGCAACTCTCCCATCTGTTGAGATGCCTGCACCCTTTCCATGTCTTGTTTTTATAGACTTCCAGATATAATTTTTGCTTGGCGCAACAAATTTTTTTGTCTGCCTTGGCTTTGGCCAGCTATGGTAACCGATCATCTCAAGTAGGGTAGCGGAGAGCGCAGCATCCCATTTCATCCCCCGAGCTGTTCGAAATCCCTCGCGGTTAAATTCTCGCGCAAGAGTAATGGGTTCAATAGGTCCTCTACTATCGAGCCTCCGAACTTTTCTCTCGCATATTCGCATGAAGTCTTGTCGCGACATGTTGTTGTTCGAAAAAGGGTCGGCCTGTGGCATTACTTCGCCATCAGACTCTGCATTCACAGGGCTAGCCTTTTTTTGATCTCGATGCTCAGGCGCTGATGAGCCATCAAACTCGTTAACATTAATCGGTGTAAGAAGCTCTCTTCCTATAAAGGAGAATATCTTGCCATTATAACTTACAAGGTCCCCTTCATCGACTACATTACGTTTTGTTTTGATAGTAAAATTGCGCTTAACAATATCTTTTGAGGAAACGCTTTCAACAAATACACGGATAGTTTCAGTGGATCTTAAGGTTTTTACAACAACGTAGAGCGCCCAAGTTTCATTCCTTCGACCCCATTCACTTGTGAAATAGGTGCCTGCGAGGTTATCAGCGTCAAGGATCTTTCTGATCTCAGTGGAAGGCCGTTGAGTTGGCCTCAGAAAATCATTGCGTTTCGATTGAGTTTTGGAAATCGTACAGGGGTGCTTTGGCCAAGGTGGTCCCAACTCATCAAAAAATACTCTACTCCCGTACATATTTTGATAAAAAAAGACGTCTTGCTGGCAAACGGGACACTTAGCGTTTGGGCTTACAAAGCATGAGTTGAGGCTGCGAACTCTGAGTTCCGTCAAAATCCTTTTGGCGGAGTCCATCCGAGGTGTAGCATTCTCTAATCGATTTCTATTTCCTCCTACGCACCAGCCACAAGTGCATGAGGGATAGTGGTTGTAGCCCGTCAAATACGCCCCCTTTTTCTTTTGCCAAGGTCTTCAAACTGATTGTGTCTGCATTCTGGAATTTGCAGTGTTTTTTCAACGCGACGAGTTCTATCGTTGATCATAATACTAAAAAAGCGCCGCCGATTAATTCGGCTACTATTCTGCCACAAGTTCAGTGACCGATCCACTTATTTCAAAGCCAAAAAGGGTCAAGGTTGTTCTGTGTTTACCATGGTTCCAGCACGCTTGCGTATGTAGTTCCCCGCCGCTTATGAGAGTAGCAACTTGTGTTCGTTTACAGGAAAACGCATGGCGCTGCGAACAGTCGCTAACTCAACCGGCGATCTTTAAACTGGTGACAGTTAGACGTTGCCGCGCAAGGCTGCAGATATAATTCAGAACGTCGCGAAGAGGCTTTCCAGCTGGGTCAGGTCGCACGCTTGGAGTTCTCATGTGGGCAGCGGCTATAGCAGAGGACTAGTAGACCCTGTCGGACGCGATCGTGGCGCTTGACCTGCCTCATTCCATCTATGCTCACTGAAGTGATGATCCGGCAGTTTACGGGACTCACAGTCTCGCTTGGTCATCGAGGCTAGCTCCTGCATCAAAGCGTGGAACGGGGTAAACGCCTCGCTGACTTTATGACGCATTCAAAGGCGAGAACATGTTTATGCACCAGCGAACCCAGCTCGTTTACAGCCTTTTGGTCGAATATGTGCGCAGTCCCTCCTTGCGCCACGTGCGGGAAGAGCGCTCCCTCGCAAAGCTCGCCCTCGAGATTGTCACAGAGCTTGATCGAGACAGTTCGGTCTGGAAGAAGTGGGAAGGGCCGCGGGAGAAGATCCTTGGCGCTGCTATTGAGTGTTGGATCCCGAAGGCGGATATGCTCGACTTCCTCAACAGCCTGCCAGGACCGACACTGACCATGACGGACCTTGAGCAGCGCATGAAATGCATGATCGAGGGAGAGTATATAGGTAATCCTGAGCCCAAACTTGAGGCTGAATGCCTGGCCATCTATCAGGCTGAGAAGGAGGCGGGCACAGAGATGCCCGCGATCATCGGGCGCCTTGCGGATTACACGATCGCGCAATTCCAGCGGTTGCGCGATGAAAGGCGTGTCGAGGAGGAAAGGCAACTTGAAGAGGCGCGGTTGGAGCGGGAGCGGCGGCTCCTGTCTTACGCCGATTGTCCCTGGACCCAGATCAAGGGCTCGAAATTTATCTACTGCCGCAAGAACGGTCGGGTTTTTAAGCTCCAGCCCAATAGCGATAAGAGCCTCACCCTGTACCGCGTGAAGGCGGTCGATGATGCTGCCGCCGGTGAGTTGATCGGCCGATACCGATCGCGCGGTGATGCGAGCAAGGTTGTGGCAAAGGCGGCTTATCAACCAGAGCCATGGCGATAGGGTTCAGGGTGGCGCTTTTGCTAAGCCGTGATTGGGATCAGCTTCGTATCGCTTCCAGTCTTAACGTCGACTTGGTTCCCCCAGCAGTCTTGGAGCAAAAAGTTCCAATTCAGCGACTTCGCCAATCCGCCGGGGCGAACATGGCGCGCTCGTTTGGTTTGCGGCGGATGTTCGAAGCGATCTGATCTGCGCCGGATAAGGGATAAGAGCATTAAGCCGATCACCATCAGGCGGATTCGAAGTTGCCGCTATGGTCTTGCCCCCATTTCACCGGACACTCAGGCGGTTGCGGTTTGAGCTGCGATGAACTCGCGTGGCGAGCGCATTTTCAGCCCTGAGTGCGGGTGGTTGTCGTTGTAGTCCTCGATCCAGCCTCCGATCAATCCGAGAACGGTCTGTGCATCCGGCAACGGTGTCACCTGGACGTAATCGCGCTTCAGAGTCTTGACGAAGGCCTCTGAGAGTCCGTTGCTCTGAGGGCTCTGGACCGGCGTGAAGCAGGGCTTCAGGCCCAGCTGGCGGGCGAAGATCTGCGTGTCCTTCGCGATGTAAGGCGAGCCGTTATCGGACAGCATCTCGATGACCGACGGCGCACGGTGACCGCCAAAGCGGCGCTCCACGGCCTCGAGCATGATGTCGCGGATGTCGGAACCGCTGATCCCGGCGTTGACCACGGCGCGCCAGGCGATGATCTCGCGGTCGTGGGCATCGATTATGAACGCGCCGCGGACGATGTCGCCATTCTAGCAGGTGAACTCGAACCCGTCGGAACACCAACGCAGGTTCGAGCGCATGACGATCACCTTGCCGTCGTGAACATGCTCGGGGCGCTCGGAGTATTTCCGCGCCAGCAGCAGGTTATGGGCCTGCATGATCCGGTAAACCCGCTTGTGGTTGACCGGGGCCAGGCCCTCTGCGCGAAGCTTGCGGTTCAGGATCGCCGTGATCCGACGGTAGCCGTAGGTCGGGCGCGCCGCCACCAGCGTGGTGATCAACGGCACCAACGCCGCGTCTTGCGCTTTATGATAGCGCCGCCGCGGCTTCGTTCTCCCGTTCAACCGATCGATCAGGTTCGAGCGGGCCACGCCCAGGGTTTCCGCCACGACCTTCACTGGAAATCGTCCTTCAGCGGCGACCGCGCGAGCAAGGTCGGTTTTTTTGACCGTGACTTGTCCAGCGCCTCGCGCAGGATCTCGGCCTCGAGCGTCTTGCGGCCGAGGTGGCGTTCGAGTTCGCGGATGCGATCCTCCATTTGACGGACGATCTTGTTGCTGGTGACGTCGTCATCCTCGGTCACGGCGACACTCCCCCCTTCGAGCATGAGCCGACGCCAACGATACAGCAGGTTGGGCGCTACGCCATTCCGGCGCGCCACGACCGAAATGCTGGCCCGGTCGTCCAGCGTCTCCTCCACGATCCGCAGCTTCTCGGCGGCAGTCCAGCGGCGCCGACGGCCGCCATCGGTGATGATCTCTATCTCAGACATAAGCACGTGCTCAGGCATAGGCCTAAGCCTCCATGGTCATGCCCAAGTGTCCGGTCGAAACGGGGGGCAGTTCACGCTATTCCACTCGAATTCTATGGTTGCTCCAAGTTGGAAACAGCGGCTTATCAATTCTGCCACCTAGAAATTTGGAATAGAGATAGTAGTGCCGCAGAACCAGCAAGAAGATACCAACGCCGAATTACTTCCTGACGGCCTAGAAGCGCTGCGGCGAGAGCTCAGCCTCAAGGATGTGATGGGGTTGATCGAGCGGACTGCACGATGGGTCGATCCGCGGACATTCGACTATCTTCCCGTTTGGTACCCAGAACACGCTCGAAGAGCCCTGTTTTATAAGGCAAATTGGTCTGAGCCGCAGATGAACCACAATCGACAGACAGGAGCGGTCATCCACAAGTTCGAAGGAAACATCCATGCGAACAAGGCTTTAACTCTTGCATTGGGTCTGCGTGCCGTGGAGCGACCGAACTGGTCATGCTGCCACATCTGGGGTGTGGATGATGCCGCATATCAGACCAGCAATGCCGTGGTTCAGGATCGACGCTACTTCTCGTGTGTAGCGAACATGGTCCTGCTGCCGACGCCGTTGAAGGCGTTCACCGACGTCATGATCGATGTGAAGATGATGCTTCGCGTGTGCGCGCTCAACCTCTACGGCTGGTCCTGCGATCATAAAGAGGTAACGGACATCGCAGGCCAGGTTGTTGAATGGTCGAACTGGGATGCCTATCCAAAGAGCTGGCCAAAGCCCGATCAGCCTTCGCGTCCTCTAGGCACGGCCCAGTTCTCGGCGCGGATCAAGGAGTCGGCAGACCGCAGGAAGGCTGCCATCGTGAAGGATCTAGCATCCGCAGGCCCGTACTATCCTCGGGATGAAGTGCTTGAGGTACTCGACTACTGGAGCATTTCACTTTGAGACCAAAGATCCGCCGCTCCGAGGGATGCCCATACCGCGACCAGCTTAACCCGAGGCGGTGATTACGACGCAGATGGTAACCCGCCCCCGATTCCCAGCCTTCTCTTAGGGCACTTCGAGCGCGAGTGCCGTCACTTGCGCTCTTCTATCGCGCCGCGCACCTTATCAGTGACCTCTAGCGTGGCACCGGCGTGGCAGCGAGGATCCCCTGCTACACTGATACGCCCAGACGATACGACTCCCCACATAGGGTTGCTGCGTCTCGCATACACTTGACGCTTGAAGTCGACAAATTCACAGTGATTGGGGTAGCTTTTCAAGACTGAGAATTACGCATGTCAATTCCCACGGCTGTTATTGAGTGCAGCACATGTGACTATCAGGTCGCTGCTGTCCAAACCCATGGTGCATTCTCATGGTGTGATGACACTGGCAATAGAGCACAGCTAACTCGTGAACTTGGTGTTTGTGAGGACTGTGCCTGTGTTGTGGCAATCGAGAAGTTGCCAAGTGAGAGTGAGCTTCAAGACATGGTTGCAGAGGTGCGGGCAACTCATCCCAGGCCCATGAAGAAAGGTTTTTTATCTCGGCTGATGGGAGAACGAAAGGATGATCATCCTGATTGGTTGAAGGCCTTAGACTCAATGGTTCCCAAAAACCCCGAAAGTGTTCTTTTAGCACTGAGCGAGCAGAAGCGCCGCCCATTGTGCTTGACATGCGGGAGCACCAATATTGCACCTTTAAATTTGCCCCAAAGGGACGATCTTTCTGAAACGCTAGAGTATACGACAAGAGTCAAACACCCTGGCTGCAGTGGTGTCCTAGTGGCATATTTTCCGAGAAACCAACGTTTTTCGCCGATGGAATTTGCGACTCTCGTTCATGTTTCGGGAAGGATCGTCTCGCGGCATCGTTATAGGTGAGCCGATGTCGCGAGCGTCTGCGGTGACGAGAAAGGCCCAGATCGTCTGGACGATCTCGCTGCTCGTTGTGGTCGGATTTCTGTGGGCGATATACGCGCCGTCATGCCTCGGCCGCTCATTTGCCTATCCAGCTGTATTTGGTGCTGGCATTATGGGAAATATGATAGGCAGGCTATACCAAAATGATGATCCTCTCCCCAATACAGGTATATTTTCATTTCTTGTTTTCAATTGGTTGTATGGCTGGCTTTTTGTTATTTACGCAGTGCCTGCTGTTGGTTTGGGATGGTTTATCGGTGTATTAGTATGCTTCAATCTGCTTCCCGAGTTTGGCGATTACCGATGCATTATTTGCATGGAAACATCGAGGCAGTAAAACTTAGAAGTAGTTCACGAGAAATATATGATTGCGATCCCCCTGGCCTGCCTCCTGAAAAGTGGTCCTCCTCAAAATAGTTTCCTGGATGATCGTGCTGACAACGCAGCTCTAGGTCTTGGCCATCGGGTTAGAAACAAGCCGCCATTTTTCACCATGGCGCTCATACAAAAACAACACAGTGCGCTCTCTTCTCAGGGTACGTCCATATCTGACGTATCGTTGTGACACCTCCGTAGTAATGACGGAGACGAGCAATGCCGCACGAACAGTATATCGCCCTAGAAATGATAGCTCGATTGGCCAACCGTTTCGGTCCTGCCAGCCGCATAGCAAAGGAACTGCCCGGATGGCTGGAGTACCTGACAGAAGTCGAGTGTCCCGAACGGCCCCGTAGCCGACCAAGCTCGCAATGGTGGAACAAAATCAGGACTATGGCGCACGACTTGGTGCCGACCGCGGGGGGTGGCGAGGGCGAGGTGGTTCAGCGCAATGCAACCCTTCTTGGCGAGCACTTCGGGCTAACAGCGACCGAAACATCGATGCTCATCTTCGTCGCTTTCTACAAGTTGTTCGACGGATTCGAGCATGTCGTCGATGGCGCGCTGGACACCAAAGAAGTCACCGTGCCGCTGCTTTTGTCATGGTTCTGCGCAGAGCCCGAGCCTGAAATCCGCTCAGCCATGCGGGCGTCCGGCCGACTGACAAACTCGGGATTGGTGCAGCGCAACAGCGGCGGGCGTCACCGCCGGATGCCGTTCGATCTCTCTGATCGCTTGACCCTGGCGCTACTTGCCGAAGTCGATTGCATTACCGACCTGATAGCCCTGATGTTCCCGCGTGCAGCTAAGCCGCAGGCTCAATGGCAAGATTTCGAAGGTCTAGGCCAGGACGCGGACCTGATGCGTGACCTGCTATCAAGCGCGCTGGCCAAACGCCAACCCGGCGTACACATTCTTCTCTACGGCCCTCCTGGGACAGGGAAGACCGAATTCGCCAAGGTGCTCGCGCGTGAGGTCGGTGCCGAACTGCGCGCGATCGGCGAAACGGACAATGAGGGAGGCGAGCCGTCACGCCGGGAGCGTTTAGCTGAACTCGCCATGGCATCTCGTATGCTGGGGCAAAGATCGGATACCGTACTGCTGTTTGACGAGATGGAAGACCTGATTGGTGGGCAGGGCTTCCGCTTTAGCCATGACATGCCGTCGAAGGTTCATTTCAACCGAATTCTTGAAACCAATCCGATCCCGGTGATTTGGACCACGAATTCGGTTCACTCCTTTGACCCTGCCTTCCTGCGGCGGATCAGCTACTCGGTGCTGATGCGCCCGCCATCGGGCCGCGTGCGCACGCGTATCTGGCAACGCCTCGAAGAGCGGCATGGTGTCGGGATACCGGACGCCGCCCTGCCGGATATGGCGGAACGGCATGATCAGGCCCCGGCGCTTGTTTCGGACGCGATGGCGGTGGCAAGGCTTTGTGATGGTGGGCCTGCTGTTGTCTCGCAGATACTTGATGCCGCCGCCCGTCTGGCAAAGGGCGGAGCCGATAGCGCGCCGCGCCATTATTCAGAAGTGCCTTGGCAGGAGGACCTGGCCTGCGCCGATGTTGATCTAGCCCGGATCGAAGGGCAGCTAGCTCGGGCGGGCACACCGCGCCGGGTCAGCTTCTGTCTTGAGGGACCGGCGGGGACCGGCAAAAGCGCATGGGCACGGCATCTGGCCCGGGTCATCGGCATGCCGGTCATCGAAAAGCGCGCCTCGGACCTCATTTCGAAATGGGTTGGCGAAAGCGAGCAGAACATCGCGCGGGCCTTTTCTGACGCACGCGCCGAGGGTGCCATGCTCATTTTCGACGAGGCTGACAGTCTACTGGCTGATCGTCGTGGAGCTGAACGCAGCTGGGAGGTGAGCCAGGTCAATGAGATGCTGACCTGGATGGAAAGCCACCCGTTGCCCTTCGTCTGCACTACCAACTTCGTCGAAAAGCTCGACCCTGCCACACAGCGCCGGTTTACCTTCCGCATACGGTTCGATTTTCTCTTAGCCGATCAACTTCCGCTGGCTTGGTCTGCGCATTTTTCATGTTCGCCGCCGAAAGACTTGTCTACGCTTGATCGACTTGCTCCGGGAGATTTCGCGAACGTAGCCCGCAGAATGCAGGCACTGGGTGTTGCCGACCCAGAGGAGATCCTGCGCGCTCTTATCCTTGAGGATGAGGCAAAGACAGGAACAACGCGACCGATTGGCTTTAGGCGTTGACGCAAAGTGCGCCGTCAGAATGATTGTACTGTATTGCTAGGAAGAGTCATGCGCTACGCTCGCCAAGAAGATTTGCAACGACTCGCTCTGATAATGCAGGGGTCAGCGGAGGGGATTTCGCTTTCCGACATAGAGCGAGAATTCAGCGTATCCCGTCGCACGGCAGAACGCATGCGTGATGCCGTACGTAACGCCTACCCTCAAATTGAGGAAATCTCTGGCGATAGCGGTCGAAAATACTGGCGCTTCCCGCCGGGATCATTGGGTCGCATGGCCGAACCCACGCTTGATGAACTGACCGCCGGCCACCGCGCTGTCGCTATTGCGCGGCGCGAGGGAGATGAACTAACAGCGGAAATATTGGAGCGCCTTTTAGTAAAGGTGCAGGCAATGTTCCGCGAGGATCGCCGCCGTTTGATTGCTGCTGACCTTGAAGCACAGCTATTGGCTGACGGAGTTGCCTTTCGACCTGGACCTCGTGAAAAAATCTCCTCTGAGATTTTATCTACAATTCGCGAAGCGATCCTTGCAGGGGTCATGATCTCTGCTGATCATCGCGCCCGTACTTCGGCAAAGCTTTCACGCAACACCCGGCTCGGCCCAATTGCCATGTTATTTGGTCAAGGGCGCCAATACCTTTTGGCTTGGAGCGAATATCAGGACGATCTTCGACTGTTTGCGCTTGCTGGTTTTGAACGGGTTTCGTTGGAGCCCGAAATCTATGAGCGCCCCAAAGGATTCGATCTGCAGGAATGGCTATCAGAGAGCTTTGGTGTGTGGCGGGAAGAACCGCTTGATGTCGTCTGGCGGTTTCTGCCGGACGTTGCCGATGAAGCTGCGGGATATCTGTTTCATCCCAAACAGCAGACCGAGCGGAAGGATGACGGGTCACTGATTGTCCGTTTCCGCGCAGGAGGACGGCAGGAAATGGAATGGTATCTAGTGAGATGGGGAGATCAGGTTGAGGCGCAATTCTTGGAGATTTCGGTTAACACTTCGTCCGATACGACCGAAAGTGACGTGTTCAGGTAGTAGTCTCAAGTCGAATCAACAAGGAAAGAACACCGCTTGCTTCGTAACAGCACGTCTCACCCCCTTCGCATCGACAGCTTGCCCGTTGGCAACGGTCATCTCGGCCTGACCCTATGTCCTGGCAAGAAAGGCGACAGTGTCTTCGGCGCGGGATGGGACCGCGATCTGGACATTGATCTCGATGTAATCACGGCGTGGGGCGCGCAAGCCGTTGTAACCCTAGTCGAGGACTCGGAGTTAGAGCTGCTTTCCGTCACAGGTCTCGGCGATGCGGCCAAGGCACGAGGTATGGACTGGCACCACTTCCCGATCCCCGACCTGGATGTACCAACGCCAAAGGCCAAGGCGCGCTGGCGCCAATTGGCGCCCCGCCTTCACAGCATTCTGGAAACAGGCGGCCGTGTGCTGGTCCATTGCCGAGGGGGACTGGGGCGTGCGGGAACCGTTGCCGCGCTTCTGCTGGTTGATCGCGGGCATCCAGCAGGTGAGGCCATGGCCCTCGTCCGTGCCGCGCGGTCAGGAGCCATTGAAACGCTGGTACAGGAACGCTTTGTTCGCGACTACGCCCGACATGACGGGTTATCGCTTATCCGACTGCATGCCAGCCTTCTGGGTGGGGCGATCGGAGACAGTTTGGGTGCCGATATCGAATTCCTTTCTCTAACCGAAATTCGCCAACGTTTTCCGAACGGAATTTCGGAGTTGCCAAAACATATGGGGCTGTACGGCGCCATTACCGATGACACCCAAATGACCCTGTTTACGGTCGAGGGGATCATCCGCGCGCAGGTCCGCGGCATTCTCAAGGGTAGCTGCCACCCGCCGTCTGTGATCCATCACGCACTGCTGCGTTGGTTCAAAACCCAAGGTTGCGAACCGCAGGTTCAAACAGATGATGTGGGGCTGATGAATGACCCGCGCCTGCGGGTCTGCCGCGCGCCTGGCAATACCTGCCTGTCATCCCTGGCCGCGAGCGCGCAGTTTGGGGACCATGCGCGAAACAACAGCAAAGGATGTGGCACCATTATGCGAGTGGCCCCGATCGGCTTGATGTTCCCCCGAGAACAGGTTCGTGCGATGGCCGTCGAGACATCTGCTTTGACGCATGGCCACCTGACCGGTCAGCTTGCAGCTGCAGCCTGGGCAGAAATGCTTGCCGCCGTCATGGCAGGTGCCGACCTTGAGGAGAGTGCGACCCGAACTGCAGAGATATATGCGCGACTAACCGGGGGCGAAGAGACTGCTCGGGCAATTCAAGCTGCGCTCCACGCGCCGCGGGACGGTTCGGGAGAAACCGTTGAATCTCTGGGTGGTGGATGGATCGCTGAGGAGGCGCTGTCCATCGCGCTCTATGCCTGCCTCGCCGGAGAAACCTTCGAAGAGGCCCTGCTGATTGCCGCCACCCATGGTGGAGACAGCGACTCAACGGCGGCGATTGCCGGCAACATGCTGGGGCTGCTTGATCCTGCGGCCGTGCTTCAACACCGCTGGGCCGAGATTGTTGAAGGCGCAGACATCATCTCGCAACTGGTGCGGGATTACAGGGACCTCACATCTGAAAGCGGTGCGGCCGAGGATCTCTTCGAGGTCTATCCGGGTGGTTAGACATATGGGGGAATATTCGAAATGCTTCGATTGAGAGTTCGAAAGAGAATGACCTTGGCCACACAAGCCATTGATTTAAAATAATATCCCAATACACTATCAATTTGCACGGTGAGCCCGAAATCCATGTTTTACCCTTTTCTCGTCGCCGACCCCCGCTCCGGCCTGCAGTATCGTCTGACTAATACCGGTCTTGCAGAGCTATCCCTTGCCCCCAAAGCCCAAGAATGGGCGCCGGGGCGGGTGATGGCGGAAGACCCTCACCCGGTCTGGCGCGAGAGCCTGGCCAATGCACCGGTCGAGACAATGTCGGCCGTCAGCGGGGCGTTGGAAGGTCTGGTGCTGGCCACTGCCGATCTGCGCGTTCCATCAGCGGGCGCGATGGGCGACAGCCGTGCAGGGCGACATCTGGATGCTATGATCGCACTTTGGCGCAAGTTGGGTGACGCATTGCCCGAGGGGCTGGCCGCGGTCCGCCATGTTCTGGACCTGCCGCATGGGCGGTTTCTTGACCCATTGCCGGTTGTTGAAGGGTCCCTTGACCCGCATGCACCAGCCGCGATGAAGGCGCTTTATGGAAGACTTAAGGATGAATTCGGGGCTGTGGCGGCGCCCGCCAAGGCGCGCGCGGCGCGTGAAGGATTGCGGCTGCACGCTTTGCAGGGCGGAGTAGCCGAGGCCGCAATCGAGGCCGCGCCAAAGGATGACAGCCTCGCCTTTTATGGTTTGCGCGATGTGGCTGCCTGCGCTGACTTTGCGGCGGCCCGTGCGCGTGCCCTGATCGAAAGTGGCATCCCGGCACGGGAGATTGCTGTGCTGGCCTCTGGTGACCCACGCCAGATCGCCCGTGCCTTTGCCGAGCAGGGCGTGCCGATTTCAGGGCTTCCCGGCAGCCTGCCAGAGCGCGACCTCGTTGGTGAAACAGCACTTCAACTTGCGTTAGCTAAGCGCACACCCACACCTGCGATGGTCCTTGCAAGTCTCGCATTGTCACCGCTGATGCCTTGGTCAGCCCAAACCGGGCGCGACCTTGCCGAAAGCATTATGAATGGTGACTTTCGCGGTGATATCCTGTCGCCCAGCCCTGCGCACAAAGACCTCTGGACGGATATTCGCTCATCCGCCAGCAGCCTTGCGCAACTGCGTTTCCTGATCGACCGTATCTGTGAGCGCATTGCGCAAGGGAACGAGGTTCGAGCCCGTCTGTCGATCCCGCCCGGCGAGGGTAGCCCAGACTGGGAAGCTATCCTGCGCGGTATCCAGATTGCATCCCCGTCAAGTGCCGATCCAGAGCGCAACCTTGAAGGTGTAAGCCTCTGGTCCGCGCACGAAACTCCGTGGCGGCAATGCCGACATCTGATCATCACGGATTTCACCGACGGTCAGTATCCGACCCGACCTCGCGCCAACCCGCTGTTTCTGGACAGCGAAATCACTGCAATTCGAACCACCACCGGTTTGCAGCTTCGCGGGAGGGCAGAGGGTTTGGCTGAAAGCCTCTTCCTCTTTGACCAGCAGCTTCAGGCGGTTGCGGAGTCTGTGACATTTCTAGTCCCGTGGCGCGATCTGTCGGGCGTGCGGCAGCAACCTTCAGCTGGGCTATCACTGGTCGCACGCGCAATATCGGATGTAGAAGAAGCTCATGATCTGATCCTCGACCTGTCGCGCCTGCCGCCCGGCGACTGGCCTGTGGCACATCACCGTCTGCCACCGTTGCCGGAATCGGACGAACTCCCCGAGGCGCTCTCGTTCCCAGGCCTCGACCTGTTGGCGCTCCGTCGCAAAGATGACGGAACAAGCAAACCTCAGTCACCCTCACGGCTGGAAACACTTCTGGTCAGCCCGCTGGCATGGCTTCTGGACGAGGTTGGCGCGGGCGACATGTCTTGGTCCGCTGAGGAACTCGATGTGATGGCCAAAGGCAACATTGCCCATGACGTGTTTGAACATGTGTTCCTCAAGGACCGACCCCTGCCAGAACCTACGGCACTGACAGCTGCAGTTGCCGAGGCCTATGATCGAGCGTTGACCCGCCATGCTGGGTTTCTGCGAAGCGCATCATGGGAAATGGAGCGCGGCGGGCTCGAGCGTGAGATCCTGCAGGCGGCGCTGCGCTGGCGCGAACATCTGCTGGCGCTTGGCGCAAAAATCATCGGCAACGAGATCTGGCTGGCGGGTGAGGCGCATGGCATCAACCTGCACGGTAAGGCCGATGCGATCCTTGAGTTGCCAGACGGTACGCTTCTTGTCGTCGATCACAAAAAAAGCGGCACATCGGCCCGGCGTAGGCGAATGGAGGCAGGGTGGGATCTGCAAGCAGGGCTATACCGAGACATGCTCGCCCGTCCTATCCGGCGCGACGGCGACGGGATGGACCCGCTGATTGGCCGACAGGTCGGTATTGCCTATCACCTTATGAATGATGGTGGGCTCTTAACCTCCGGGCATGTGCCTGCAGAAGGATCTCCCGCCCACGACATAGGCGACGCCGTCAACGATGCGGCTGTTGCGATGCTTGCTGAACGGCTGGCGCAGCTAGGGGCCGGCCGGGTGGTGCTGAATACCTCAGCAGATGAAGGCTTTTTCAAGAAAGAAGCAGGATTCACGCCCTATGCGCTGACCGATGGCTCGACCCTGGTTACCGCGTTCATCCGCCAGATCGAGGAGGTATGACCATGGACGGAGCAGATTTAGACCGAGGGTTGGTCATCGTTCCCGCCGGCGCGGGCGCGGGAAAAACCCATCGTATCAAGACCCAGCTTTCTGACTGGGTGAAACGCAAGATCGTACGACCCGAACGCATCCTTGCGGTGACCTTTACCGAAGCCGCTGCGGGCGAATTGCGCGAACGTATCCGGGCGGGTCTCCTGGCGGACGGGCTGGTCACCGAGGCCATGGCCGTGGAGCGCGCATATGTCTCTACCATCCATGGTTTGGGCCTGCGTTTATTGACGGAACATGCGCTAGCAGCAGGTGCATCGCTGCAACCGCGTCACCTTGGCGATGCCGAGCGCGAGCTGCTGATCCGGCAGGCGCTGGCCCATGCTAAGTCGCTTGATCCGATCAAGGCCGAACCCGAGCGGTTCGGATATCAGCCCAACTGGCAAAAAGGCGAAACGGTCGAAGATTCACTACGGGGCCGGGTTCTGTCGATGATCGACCTGTTACGGGGGCTCGGTGACAAAGGCCGTGATCCCGGGCTGATCGCACCCGCATTAAAGCGGCTCGATGAAATCTACGGCAAGGTGATCGCAGACCCCACAGCCGCCCGTGATGCGTTGGCGAAGGCGGTTGCTACCATGCTCACTGCCTTTCCGGACGGTGGCATGGACGGCGTCACAGCGAAGGGCCCCCGCGAGACGCTGGAAAACAATCTGGCCCTGTTTCGCCGTGTCGAACGTGATCCGGCGATGCTGGATCGGGACTGGAGCGTTTGGCAGTCCCTGCGCACTCTCTTTATCTCGAACCGGAATTCAAAAACACCTGATGGCTATGACGATCTTGCTCTTGCGATCATGCAGGCTGCCGAGGTGCTGCCGTCACATCCCGGCCCCTTGGCCGATGCCAAACTACACTTTCATTGCCTGATCGCCTGTGCGCAGGAAGTGATGGAAGCTTATGAGACACGCAAAAAGGCGCTTGGGCTGATTGACTATGCCGACATGATTGCAGGCGCCGAGCGGCTTTTGCGGACCGATCCGGCAGTGCGACAGGCCGTGCTGGATGAAATCGACTGCGTCATCATCGACGAATTCCAGGACACCAACCCGGTGCAATTCGCGCTGCTCTGGCAGCTTGGTGCCCACGCGCCGCGCACCCTGCTGGTGGGGGATGTCAAACAGTCGATCATGGGTTTTCAGGGCGCTGATCCGCGCCTGTCTCAGGCGCTGGCGGCGGCCAACCCCGATGCGACGCAGCCCCTTGACCGCAACTGGCGGTCTACACCGGCGGTGATGGACTTCGTCAATGCTATGGGCGGCGGGCTGTTTGGCGCAGGCTACAACCAGTTAGCCCCGACGCGTGATCCGGTGCCTGGTCCGGCGCTCGAGGTCTTGAACATCGTCAAGGGTCGCGGGGTAAGAAAGTATTCGAAGCCGCAAGAGCATGTTGCAGAGCGCATCGCCCAGATCTTGCAGGTGGGGGAAACGATCACCGACCGGCACAGCAAGGCCCCAAGGGGCGTGCGCCCCTCTGACATCGCTCTTCTGGTCTGCCGGCACGCGACCGCAGCCCGCTATGCCGAGGAATTGCGCGCTCGCGGCGTACCTGTCCGCATTGCCGAGGATGGCTGGGCGACAAGCCCGGTTTTTCAGGCGGCTCGCGCGGCGCTCAGCTATGCCGCGAACCCAGCCGATACGAATGCCGCGCTGGTCCTGCGCACCCTCGGCCCCGATCCGCTCAGCCTACAAGCCGCCATGCAAGCGAAGATCCAAGGGCGGTTGGAGGATGATCCGATCCTCCTGCGCCTGGCGGCGCTGTCGAACCGCCTTGCTCGCTTGCCAATTTCCGATGCAGTGGACCTGGTGATCAATGCTTCTGGGCTGCGTATCTGGGCTAACCGTCAGCGCGACCCAGCACAGGCGCGTGCGGACCTTCTGCGGCTTGAAGCCGAAGCGAGCGACTTCGAATCCGCGCACCGTGATCTCAAGGCGGCAGCCGGTTTCCATGGCGAAAGCGCCAAGGTGTTTCTTGGCTGGCTGGATGCCCGCGCCAGCGAGCGCGATTTCGACCGCCGTCCCGACCCCGCCGCCAACGGCGCCGAGGCGGTCGAGATCGTCACATGGCACGCCAGCAAGGGGCGTGAATGGCCGATAACTGTGGTCGCGGAATTCGACCACGGGATCGAAGACTGGCCGGGCAGCACCGCGACCCGGTTCACCGCGCTTGACGAGATCGACGATATGGACGTGGTGCTGGCCTCAGCCGCACTGATCCACACGCCGGGATTTGCCGCCCCGGAGGCCGAGCGACGGTTCATTGAGGATCGGCGTGCGGATTTCGAGGCAAATGCGAAGAACCTTCTTTACGTCGCCCTGACCCGGGCACGCGACCGATTAGTTCTGGAGTGGCCAAGCTTCCTGAACGAGCGTGACGAGGAAGCTCCGGAAGCCAAATGCCTATTCCATGTGTTCATGGATGCCTGTGCGCCACAGATCGGTGGTGAAACACTGCGCATCGGTGGGATCGAGTGTCCGGCCATCATCAGGCAATTGCCCGAACACGCGAGCTTCACCGCGTATTCAGAGACCGAGATCACGGATACACCACGGCTCGGCCGCGATACCCCCTTGCCTGCTGTGGACTTGACCCCCTGGAGGTTGCAGCCATCGCAAGCCACCACGGCCCTGCCTGCACCAGAAAGCCAGGTTATCAGCTTGGGTAAGCCATGGCCGAACACAGTTAGTGACGCGGCCCGTGGGACAGCCATCCACCTTGCCTTGCGGACTTGCCTGACGCGGTCTGATCTAACTGAAGCCCTGCCCAAGGCAACCGGATTGGATGACGCAATCCTAGCGCTGGTCGCAGAACGGGCGGCGGCGCTGAAAGCCTGGCTTGCGGCTCATGGCTACACTGATCTACTTTGTGAAATCCCTCTTCTCGGACGTACCAAAGAGGGTGCGGAAATTCCCGGCATGATCGACCTGTTAGCAGTTGGGCCGAAGGGATGCCTGTTGATCGACCACAAGACCGGCGGTGCGGGTGAGGGCTTCGGCCTCTACTGGCCGCAGCTTTCTGCCTATGCCGGTCTGGCGGCACAACTGTTCCCGCAGCGCCCGCTGCAAGGTTTAGCTCTGTTCTGGATAGACCATGGGCGGCTGGACCTGGCGCAGCTACCTGCCGCCGAACAGAAAGTTATCATTAAATGACAATACAATGGGGCATGCTGGCGCCTGAAAGCGTCAAGCAGTCGCGCAGAAGACTGACGCTGGGGCTTGGCAAGGCAGTCATGCTCTACAACGAAGCTGCGGTTCCCGGACTTGGCGGGATGTGGTTTATACGCCAAGCGGCGCTCGCGCTTCTCGGCATTAGAATCGCGGAAGAGACCGCACATGCAGGAAGCAAGATAGAAGTCGCCAACGCCATAGAGGCTCTCGCCTGCTGGATCGGCTATCAGGAGAGAGACTGGAGCCGTGGAGATTGGAGACTGCGGGGGTCACGCAAGCTCAAGGCATTGCAAGATGGAGGGTCTGATCGGACCTTTCGTCGGCTGAAGTCACAGTCGGCCTATGTAACCCAACCCATGCGCATGGGCTGTGTCCAAGCGCTCCCCGCGCTTGGACTTGTTGATGCGAGCGGGTCCAGATTCAACAGCTTTTCTGTCAACGTTCGCGGACAGCAGCTTATTGATGCCGTTTTCGGCGAAAGCGGCCGAGGGAAGCGGTACCTTCCCGATTATCTTCGCGACTGGGTGCTCAATGAACCGGTGAACTTTACAGCCTCTCTTCGCCAAAAACTCAATCCAACAGCCGATGCGGGAGATGATGCCCGCAAGGTAATGCGTGAGGCGCTGGCGTTCCCCGGAGCAGGCGCCGAGCGTCGTCATGACGCTCTAATCTGGACGGGGAGAATCGATGGAGGCGACGGTTTTGGCACGATCCCAGACACCGACTGGGGAAATCAACCCGCCGAGATCGACGACAACCACTGGAAGGATCTGCAAGCAGGAGCAGCCCTCCTTCAAACCCGCGACGCTGCTATCGGTGTGTTGGCAAATATCGAACAGGAACTTATCGCCCATTCACGTCTTGACCTGACGCGAGCGCTTCCTGAAGGGGTGTCGGCCTCGTTGGAAGCGTGGCGCAAGGAAGCGCAGCAGTTTCTGGAACTTGATGGTCACGGGCCGGATGATGCGGCTGCAGCGGCACGCGATTTTTGCACCGAAGCACTTCAATCCGACGTTCATGCGATCAGGATGCTCGTGAAACGGGAGAACCACATGTTGCGGGTGACCGGCAGCGTTGTCGTTCCGACTGCTGCGTGGCGGACAGATGCTGCTCTTCGCGTGGACGACGCTACGCACGACGGGTCCGATCTCGAAACCGACTCCGATGGCAGAGAGGACGCTGCGCCCATGCGCGCCGAGCGTGATGTCCTGCCACCTTCGATCTCTCCGCGCATAACTTACCTGCGACGCCTGTCACTAGACCTTGACGGACGGCTCGGAACGTTCATCGAAGCCCAGGGTCAGAACTGATGGCCGTTCCACATCTGCCCCTTTCTCTTGTGGAGCATGCTGCACCCCCGACTGACATGACCGGCCATGCAGGATGGATTTGCGGGTTTTCTGCCGACGCAGATTTCATGGAGGCGTTCGTCGAGCGTTTCACTGGCCAGGGTCGATCGGCACGCGCTGAACTTGGCCGCACGTTCATTGGGCTCTGCCTTGACCGTTCGCAGGCACAGATCCCTCCTGGCGAAGTGCCAGGCGTCCTGCATCTGCCCGCCCGTAACAATGCCCCGCCCTATCGCCTTATGCATGCGAAGGTTGCGCTTTTGGCATTTCGCAGCCCGACCGATGAAAGCAAATGGGCTCTGCGCTTGCTTGTTACCACGGGCAACTGGACCCGGCAGACCACCGAAGATAGCATCGACCTCATCTGGCGGCTCGATCTGGCGGCGGAAGATATTCTTGCGCGGGAACCGGACGACGCGCTCGAGCAACTGCGGACTGACATGGCCGCGGCGCGCGATTTCTGGCGTTGGTTGCGGCTCCAATACCAGTGCCGGCTTTTAGAAGGGGACGCCGAGGCCGGAAAGGCACAGAAAACTCAAAGTGCGGCATTTGCCGAATTGGAGCGCTGGACGAACCAGCTGAAACCCCGACCTAATTCAACGCCACGCTTCATCGATACGAGGCAGCAAGCTCTGATTGCCCAACTTGTGAGTCGCGTAAAAACACATGCTGGATCGCAGCGCCGCAACAACCTCGTTCTTGGGTCAGGATTCTGGGAAGGGGGGCAGACCGCAGGCTTGCCAGTTGTTCCCCAAGCGATCGCCAATGCGCTTATAGATGCCTCTCTCCTTAGCCGATCCGCGAAGATCACACTTGTGGTAGAGAGCGACAAATGCGCAGCACTGGCCGATGAGCAGGTTTTCAAAAGGATGCGCAAAGCGAGTTGGTCGCTCCTGCGTCCGCTGAAGACTGACGGCGACATGAGGCGCCTGCATGCCAAATTCCTTTTTTCAGCAAACCGCCACGCAGATGGCAGGCGCTGCGCCTCCGCCTGGGTCTATCTGGGCTCAGGAAATCTCACGCCTGCCGGTTTTCTCGCTGCCCCGCGCTACGATGGCAATCTAGAAGCCGGGGTCATAATGGCTGCAGACGGTTTAAGCTGGGAACCTGCCGGGACCAAGTCCCGCCTGGTCCCAGTCGGCGACCTTCTACCCGTCGATTGGGACGCTCACATCACCGATCTTTCAATGCTAACTGCAGGAGACGGTCCACCTGAGCGAGACACGCGCTTCATCGCAGCGCCTGTCTCCCATCTTGTCTGGATACCCGGCGAGACGGTCGATTTTCTTGCAGTGCCGCAAGGCGAGGACGCCACAGGGTTAGTGATACTGGGCACGAGCAACGAAGCTCTTACTCAGAACGCTTCTGGACAGTTTCTGTGGAGTGGCGAACAGCCGGTGCATGTAGGCGTGCGTCGCCCAGATCAGAACGACGATGCGTCAACTGTCCTGGTTCCCGTGTTGGACGGCTATGGACGGCTTGCTGCGCGGCCGCTGGAGCCGATTGATCTCGAGCAAGCCATCGAACTACTTGATTGCTTTCCTGCTGTGCCAGATGGCGGGGACACCGAAGACGACGAAGATCTGCCAGCGCTGCCGAACACCAGAAAACCGCCGAGCGCGGCTAGGCGCCTGGCACCGGACGGCCATTATGCTATCCGGCGAACCATGCAGCTGATCGAGGCGATTGCTGAACGCCAGACGATGGTGCCCCAATCGGATTGGATTAGTTGGACACAGCGGCTGCAATGTGTGCTGACGCAATTGGGCAGAATGCCCGAGCGTGGAAATGTTGGTCGACACCATGACAAAGAAGCGACGAGAGGCGCACTGGTCGAGGCACTGCTCCCACTAAAGATCAATCCCCTTTCCTGCCTGCGGGAACCGCCATTCCTGCCGGACTACGTAAAGCGCGGTAGCACTGAGTTCTCGGCCATTCATGAAGCCTTGAGTGCCGCTGAAGCCAACTGGGAGGTGACCAAATTCGATGGGCTGGAACGCAAGGTCTCTGATGGTTGCTAAGTCGGGCAAATTCGCAGGATGGGGATCTGTTGCCGCTAACATCAGCGGATCACAAGAACCACCATTGTTTCCGCAAGGCTATCTCGATGAGGGTCAGCTCGACGCGTTGAAAGCTTTGTCGGCATCCTTGAGAAATCACGGTGCCGTGCTCGCCGATGAGGTGGGAATGGGCAAAACCCGGATCGCCGTTGCTCTCGCCCTTGCGGTAAAGCGTAGCGGTGGCAGGGTTGCATTGGTTGTACCGCCGGTCGTCGCCCCGCAATGGCGCGACGAGATCACGAAGGCAGGCGAAAGTTCTAAAGATATTTTGCGCAGCTTTGACGGCTTGATGCTTGAATATGAAACTGATGGCGCGGAAAGAATGGATGATCCCCTCGTGATCCTTTCGCACCGTTTTGGCGACGTGCGTGCGCAAACGTCCGGAATAAGGTGGCGTGCCGATCTCCTAAAGCTGATCGTTCGAAGGCTAGACAAAAAAATCAGAGGTGGGTGCCAGCTCGCACATTGGCGAATGCCGGGCGTCGAACTAGCGGCAAAAGAAATTTTTAAGCGGGCACAGAAATGCCAACTTACGGAGACTTCTGTTGAGGCGATCGTCCATGAATTCCGAGACATCGATAAACGCTCTGAGCTCGATGATTTTCAGTCTGACCGCTTTAAGAACCATTCGACCGAGCTCAAGTTGCTCGAGCGCACTCTCGGGCTTGCTCTTGGCCCTTTCGACCTTGTCATCATCGATGAAGCTCATAAGTCACGTAGCGAACGGGGAAAGTTATCGGCGCTTCTGGATAGCATCCTTTTCCCGCGTGGCAAAACATGCCGCCGCCTGGGTCTAACGGCGACTCCGGTCGAACTTGACGTGTCGCAGTGGGAGGGCACGCTAAAGCGCGTTTCCATGTCTGACAACAAATGGATGTCCATCAAACCTGCCGTTTTGGAGTTTCGCGAAGCTGCCGAAGCAGTGCGTAGTAGATGGCGTACGGACGAAGTAGCGCATCATCGTTACAAGGTCGCCGCGACGAATTTTCAAGAGAGTCTGGAGGCTTGGGTCGTACGCCGGGACAAGCGGCGTGATGAAACCATCATGCTGTTCGACAAGCATGCGCCCAATGGAATAAACTACCGACGAGAGCAGCCGATCGAAGTTCAGCCCGGGGATTTGTCGCCGGATTGGCGGCGCATCGTCTTTGCCGCCGAGGCACTGTCAGTCATCGGCCAGGCGGAGGCTGATACAAAAGCGGCGCGTGCGCGGCTGACAATCAGCAATGGCCATGGGGTGGCTGGGATCATCGACAAACTGGCCAGTCAGCAGGCGGACAACAGGCACCCCGAAGATCATGAAGCCGATCGCCTGCAAGTGAAAGAAGACTGTATCGAAGATGGTATCGAAGCCAGTGCGGAACTTACCGCGGAACAATATGGCGCACAAAAGCGAAAGCAACGCGCAGATTGGTGGAAGAACACGCTGACTGCGTCATTCACCGATGGCACTGAAAGTCTTTATGAGCATCCGGTCCTTCTGGCAGTTGTTAATGAGATTGAAAACTACACGCTCACCGGAGAAAAAGTGCTGGTATTCGGACGCTTCACGCGCCCCATGCGCGTGTTGACCGATCTTCTCAATGCGCGAGCCTTGTTACGGGCGGTGCGGGACGGAATGCCATGGCCACAGGAAAAGACGTCAGACTACGATCAAGGTGTATTGCGTGCAGCAGCTAAGCAACTCGAAGTCGAATACGATCGCGAGCGCGTCGATGACATCCTAACCGCTTCCTACAAAACCTTTGAAACGGAACGTCAGACGCTGCGCGATCACATACTGGCCCTTATTGAGAGCGGAGCAACCGGCCAGCCAACACTGTTACAGGCCATTGCGAGTGACGAGAATACGTCTGAAATCGTCACACCACTGGCTCGGGCAGCCGAGCCCTTGCTTCGGGAAGAGGCTTCGGGAACCAGAATATCACGCGAAGCGGTAGTCGAAGCGCTCACTCAGGTATTCGATGCCCTCCGCGAGCGCGGCGAAGGAAACGCGCAGGACGAAGAACTAGAGGGCATATCTGAGAAGGCGTTGTGGGCACAGCTTCGGAAGAGACTGATAGAGGAGTACAGTTCCCCTCGAGCCTTATTCGCTCGGATGCTCTACGGTCAGACACTGTCTTCCACGCGACGTCTGGTTCAGCTTGCATTCAATCGCTCAGAGAGCGAACCACATGTGCTTATCGCCCAATCCATGGTTGGACGCGAAGGACTCAATCTTCACGAAAGCTGCCGAGTCGTCATTCTACTCCATCTCGAATGGAACCCGGGAGTGGTAGAACAGCAAATCGGCCGTGTCGACCGTAGGAACAGCTATTGGTCACGTCTCCTGAAGGAGGCAATAGATGCAGGTAGCCAAGATTTGCCGCGAATAGAAATTCGGCCCGTGATCTTTCGGGGTACGTATGACGAGCATCATTGGTCAGTACTGTCACGGCGTTGGGACGAACAACGGTCACAACTTCACGGACTTATTGCCTCTGGAGCAGATCGTGAAAACCTTAGCGAAGAGGAGAGTAAGCTTCTACAGTCGCTCGAAGAAAAAAGCCCCGACTTCTGGCCGAAGCCCCCCGGTGCAGCGTTAATACACTAGGAGAAGCTATTAAACCTTCAACGCGCCATCGAAATCGCTGCGGAAGCCCACCGGGAACAAACCGACAAGTCCGGCGCGCCGTATCTGCGACATCCGCTCCGGGTTATGATGTCATTGTAGACCGACCACGAACGGATCGTTGGGGTCCTGCATGACGTGGTCGAAGACGGCCCCGGCTGAACATTCGAGCGCCTTGAGGAAGAAGGGTTCTCGCCGCCTGTGCCAGAAGCCTTTTGCTTTCTGACCTGCTCCCCTGAAACCTCCTGTCGCGTTGCCCTTAAATTTGAGATGAGGTGGCTGAAGCGTCGACGCGTGGTCCATTGCTGAGCTATCTGGTCGATGGTTGCAAGCAGCCGGGGCTCCTTATCGTAGGCGCGAAGCCGGGCAACTCGTGCGCAGACGTCAATGTCCAAGCTGCCGGACCCGGAAAGACGGAGCTGAACCAAGGGCCTCAAGATCGACGCCTGGCGCGGTTCCTCTGCGCCAACAACTCCGACTTCTTCTCGATCGGCTTGCATCGTCACTGCCAGACCAGCCCTGTGAACCCTGTCTCACCTTTAACGGCAAGGATCTCGGGATTAAAGGCAGCATCTCAATTTTAAGGGCAACGTTATACCATTGAATTTATTGAATGCTTCATCTCAGAATTAAGGGCTACGCGACACCTGCCTTTGGTCTTTGCGCGATATGGCTGGCAGGCCCGCGGCACCGCGCCGTAATGGTGCAGCAACGCAACCAGCGCGGCGTTGTAGGTCATCACGCCGGCGTCGTCTTCGCCGATCACTGCGGTCTTCATCCGGTCATAGAGGATCTCCGTAAGGTTTCGCCGAGGGCCGTCTTGCCTCAGCAGTTCTTCTCGTCGGCCATGATGCTCTCGATGACTTTGGGATCACACTGTTCGTCGCGCAAGAACTCGCGGATGCCGCCTTTCCAGGTCCGTATGTCCGCGAGAAGTTCTTGGAGGCATTCGATGCCACGGTCTGTGAAGGTTTTGATCCCCTCCTCAGTGCCGTCGTCTACCCAGATCATCTCGCCATAATCGATGTTGTCGGAATTGGCGCTGACAATCTCAATGAGTTCGAGGTTCTCGCCGATCCTCCTTGCGACCTCATCGATGGTGTGGACATGGGTGACCCGGGCCATCATGCAGCCTCAGCTGATTGGGGTGCCTGCTTCTGCCAGTTCCACGGGAGCAATTCGTGCAGTCTCGAGACCGGCGTATCAGAGATGCGGGCGATGACGTCGGCGAGCCATGCCTGGGGATCGATGTCGTTGAGCTTTGCGGTGCCGATCAAGGTGTAGATCGCCGCGGCGCGCTGGCCGCCGCGCTCTGATCCCGCGAAGAGCCAGGATTTTCGACCGAGAGCCACGCCGCGCAAGGAGCGTTCGGCTGCGTTGTTCGATAGGCAGACCCTCCCATCCTCGAGGAACCGCGTGAAGCCCGGCCAATGGGTGGATGACAGTAGGTAGTCGATGGCTTTCGCCACCTTGGCGTGCTTCGACAGGAGCGCGCGCTCGCCGCGAAGCCACTGCTCGAGGGCCGCGACCAGCGGGGCGGATTGACGCTGCCGCATCTCCAGCCTTGCCTCCGGGCTCTGCCCGTTAACCATGCGCTCGATCTCGAACAGCGCGTCGATGCGCTTCACCGCCTCGACCGCGATGGGCGAGACATCCTTGGGCGACTTACCCTTGCGGATGTTGGTCTCGACGTCCGCAAGCTCGAAGAACTTGCGCCGTGCGTGCGACCAACACAACGCCGATGCGACCGGCCCGGGTTTCCGGGTTGCATCGTAGAGGTGATTGTACCCGGCATAGGCGTCAGCCTGCAGGATGCCCTGCCAGCCTGCCAGATGTTCCATCGGATGCTCGCCAGCGCGATCGCGGGAGAAGCGGAACACGACCGCGGGTGGAGCGGTCCCGTCAAAGGGACGATCATTACGCACATAGGTCCACAGCCGCGCCGTCTTGGTGCCGCCGCGGGCCAACAGCGGCACCGTGGTGTCGTCCCCATGCAGCCGGGCCGCGGTGAAGACATGCGCCTCGATCAGGGCGTTCAGAGGCTTCAGCAACTCGGCCACCGCGCGGACCTGGTCGGCGAGCGTGGAGAGGCTGAGGTCCACGCCCTCGCGGGCGTAGCGTTCGGCCTGACGGTTGAGGGGCTGGTGCTGGCCGTATTTCTCGAAGACGATCATTGCCAGCAGGCTGGGGCCGGCCCATCCCCGCGGGATCGGATGGAAGGGCGCCGGGGGCTGGGTGATCTTTTCGCAGGCCCGGCACGTGAACTTCTCACGGACCGTCTGGATCACCTTCCACTGGCGCGGGACGACCTCCAGCGTCTCGGTGATGTCCTCGCCCATCTTCACGATGCGATCGGAGCCGCAGCATGAACAGGTGCTGGGGGCCTCGACCATCACGCGCTCGCGCGGCAGGTGCTCGGGGAAGGCCTTCTTGACCGGTTTGCGCCGCTCGAAGGAACCGACCTTGGTCGTCTTCCGCTCGGCCTGCACCCGGTCCTCGGCCGCATCTGCGACCAGCTCCTCGAGCTGCAATTCCAGCTGGTCGAACAACTTCGCGCTGCGCTCTGCGCTGCGCCCATATTTGTCGCGCTTGAGCAGCGCGATCTCGAGCTTGAGGCCGGCAATCATCGCCTCGGAGGTCGAGACCACCGCGCGCGCGCGCGCGCGAGATCGGCTTCAGCCGCCGCCGCGCGCTGCTCCGACGCCTCGAGCGCGGCGCGCAATTCTTCGAGTTCGGAGCGGCCCTCTGACATGGCGACTGCCTACCACGATCACCCGCCAAGAACCAGTAAAACAAGGGCTATCCAGTGGATTTATCCAACCTTCGCAGGACGTTGCGTCCAGCGCGGATTGCGCCAGTCGATCCCCTCGAGAAGATAGCCGAGTTGCGCCGCAGAGACCTGAACAGCCTCCCCCGAGGCGCCTGCGGGCCAAATGAACTTTCCCGCCTCAAGCCGCTTGGCATAGAGCGACATGCCCACACCATCATGCCAAAGAAGTTTCACGAGATCGCCCCGGCGCCCGCGGAAGCAGAAGATCTCGCCGGCATGCGGGTCCCGGCCGAGACCCTCCTGTACCTTCAGCGCCAGGCTGTTCATCCCGCAGCGCATGTCCGTCACGCCGCCCGCAATCCACACGCGCACCCCCGCCGGGAACGCAATCATTTGCCCTCCAGGATCGGCAGCAGCCGGGCCAATGCGTCCGGCTCCACCGACGAGGGGACAAGCAGGCGCCTTCCGTTCTTCAGAACAATCTCCAGCTGGACGGCAGGATCCTCTCGCCGCGGCGGCTGTGCATCAACGTCCGCGGCCATCTTCACCGGCACGAACGCAGCGCCGCTTGCCATCGAAAGCTCCCCGTTCCGATATTGTCGCCGCCAGACCGTCAGCAGCCCGCGCGAAATGCCGTGCTGACGGGCGGTCGCAGAAACCTGGCGATGTCCCCGGTAGCTTTCCTCGACCAGCCGGATCTTGTCCGCATCGCTCCATTGCCGACGCCGCGGCACGTCCTCGGCCGACAGGATCTCGATGTGCGGTGTGAACGTAAGGTCGACCATAAGGTCGGACTTACCATCACCCAACGCGCACCGTCAGACGGCCCCCGCCGGAGCGTTACGATGCGGAGTGTGTCAGGCTTCGATGTCCCGCTGGTTGTCGGACCGATCGGTGACGTCGAGATGCTCCTGTTCTGGTCTCTTGGCGGTACACTAGGGTTCATCATTTTTCCGTCGCATGCCACGCACACCCTCGTGTTGGGGCCAGCGACTCGTGACCAAACCTGAACAAATCGAAACAGACGTCATGAGGACCCTATGCCGCCCAAAGGCCATCGTCGCGATCCAGAATTCGCCGACATCGTCGACATTCGCGACCCCGAGGGTAAGCCCCTCACAATCGAACCTTGGCTCCTCGTGAAAGCGGCCGTGCTGCTGGCGGAGCGGACACGCGAAGACGGTCGTTCAAGTCATGAAAGCAAGGTCTGGCGCGTGAACGGTATCTGGGCTCTGCTTGAAAGCCTCGGCAAGCACGACAAGAGGTTCGAAGAACTCGTCACACTTGGCAGGGGCATCGAGACAAAGCGCGATATGCAACGAAGAGCGGGATCATCAGATCAATCCGCGAGCTGATCCACCACCTCGATGCTGATGAAGACCCGCGATCCGCGGATCTCGACCGTCCCACTACCACTGATCGAGCACAACTCGTCGTAACTCGACATGAATGTGATGCCGGAGCACTCCGCCTCTACTCGTTCACGGGTATCCCGACCAGCATCCATAGTCACGCCGAAGGGCTCACGGTCCTCATTGTAGAACAAGAAGTTCTGGTCAGATGTGTCGTACAGAATGCGACCCGAGAAGGTGACCTCCGTGCGGTCCATCGAGTTCAGGTACTCGGTCAAGGCAACGGCGTCGCTTTGAGCCTGACTTGGCGAAGCCATAAAACCGACCATAAATGTTGCCGAGACGATAGATCTGATTTTCATAACACCTACCTAAATATTCTTCACCCCATGGAGTCATAGACTGACTTCAGATCTTTTGCGCACGAAAAGAGCATTTCCGGAACCATGACATTGACCCTGGGAGCTTGCGGATATCGATATTCCATGCCTCTA
The DNA here is from genome assembly GCF_030163795.1 of Roseicyclus marinus. GTDB lineage: Bacteria > Pseudomonadota > Alphaproteobacteria > Rhodobacterales > Rhodobacteraceae > Roseicyclus > Roseicyclus marinus. Next base: position 53,491 of record NZ_JASJOF010000012.1, read on the forward strand.
TGAATTTCACTAAAAGCGATGATCAAATCTGCATTCGGAACCGAAACACCAATGTTCCTTGTAGCCTCCACGGACTTTTCAAGATCGCGTCCTATTCCTTTGAGGTCGGCCTTCGTTTTTCCATTCTTGATCAACATCGCCTTTAGATAGAGCTCGATTGCGTGTCCTGTAAGAAAATAAAGGCTTCCTGATGGTCCAAATGTCGGGTGGTCGGACTGTGTAGCATCAATGGCATTCACCTGAAGAAACGGACCTCCAGTGTCTGTGACGGACGACACATTGAACGCGTTAATCCCGAAATTATGGAAAATCATATCCGCTTCTTGCATGTAGGTATCTGCTACCATCGCAAAAGCTGTTGGATCGAGGTCGCTTTGTTCCAACATCCACTCTTCAATCGGGTGTTGTCGCGGTTTGAGATGATCTAAGTTCAATCAGACGAGTATCCTTGCCGAGAAAATACCATTCTGGGATGTTCAGTCGAAGAACCCGGACAGCAGTTTGGAATGAAGGCTGGTCACCAATCTCATTATTCCAGATGATTGCTGGGAATCTGCCGGTGTAATCACGTTCTCCAGTGAAGGCACAGGACGCATTCTGCCACGGCATGCCCCAATCATGCGTCATTGAAACCACATGCCAGTCTGTGCCTTGGAGCTCCATGGTTTCGACGGGCAACAAGCGCGAAAAATCGGACTCTTCCAACTCAAAAAGCGGATAATAGGACGCCACTGGGTCGGAAAAATAGGTGCGGTAGACATCGAAAGCGATCTCACATGCATTCTGGAAATCGTGAACGTCCGGATTGTCCGTGAAGCTGTATGCCGCAAGATAAACTCCGGCATGAGCAAGTTCTCCGACAGTCTCGATATGTCGTGTCTGAGGTCGCTCATCTAAGAAAAAATCGATGATGAATTTATCAGAGATATTCAGCGCGAGGCGTTCGGACAGAAGGGTCCTCATGATGACAACCGAGGTGCGCGCCGCCTCGGCAACATGCTCCTGCGTGTAGCTGCCTTCCGGGAGCGTCAGATAGGGAGCGTGAAAACCGAGGGACCCTCCTGGCTCCAGCTCCCTTGATGCGTACCGAAAGTCGCCCCAGACGCTCCCCCCAAGAAACGCGAGCGCACAGGATGAATAGCACTGATCCGCCGCGCGGATGTATGTGCCAATACCCTCGGACATGAAGAGCCGGCTCAGTTCGAGACCACCCATGAAGGCGCCACCGGGACTGTTCATGCAGACCACAGGACGGCCGTCTATGGCGCTGAGTGCCAGCCTCACACGTTCCGCATCTCCCTGACTGATCTCCCCAGAGAGGACGAGATCACATCTGGGGTCGAAGGAAGACTGAATTTGCAACGCTGATGCTGGGCGGCTTTGTGGAGCGAGAACAAGTAAGCTCAAGCAGAACAGCGCAGTGATGGATTGGGATTGGCGATTCATGCTTTCACTCCAGTTCGCACCCCCACATGCCCTTCAATTTCACATTGTGAAAATGTCTTTCTTTGGCGCATCATGACGCAAGCGAAGCAGAAGGCACAAGAGATTGTGGGGGATTTCAGAACACACTGCCCTCACTGTGTTCAATGAATAGCAAACGGCCCGTGAGGATCCAGAAAGGCTGCAATAATGGCGCTGTGTAAATCCTGCGGGAAATCTCTGACCCTGCTCAACAAGGCAACGCAGGATCTGTGCAACACCTGTGTCAGCTCAGGTCACACAAAAGCAAACAGCGCCGCGCCGAGGAAGGCCGAGGTCGACGCGATCATGCTGACGACCGAAACCCAACTCGATGGTATAAGGGTCACACGTCGCATCGAGATCGTGACAGCCGAGTGCGCCTTCGGGATGAACATCTTCAAGGATCTGTTCGCAGGCGTTCGTGACATCGTGGGCGGTCGCTCAGAGGCCGTGCAGCAAACGCTGAGAGACGCCCGACGAACGGCGCTCTACGAGTTGAAGAAAGAAGCCCATGCTGTTGGCGCCAACGCGGTGATCGGCGTGGATCTTGACTACGTCGAACTCAGTGCAGCGGGGAGCATGGTTCTTCTGGTGGCCTCTGGGACAGCGGTCATCGTGGAAGAGAAACTGTGAACAGGCCGACGGGGCTTATCCCTGAAAATTTGCTATCTCTGCATCTAGCGGAAGAAGGTCTGCGCGGCAAAGCCCTCGACCTGATCGCCCGCGACAATCGTCTACAGCTTCATCTGGAAATTGTAGAAGCTGCAATGGATCTCGCAGATACGTTTCGACAGTTCGATACAATGGACGAGGATATCAAGGTAGCTCAGGTGCTGGGGATGCGGATGTTCAATGCCCTGGGGGCAAGCCTTAAACTGACCCTGTCTGGATACCATCAGAACAGCGCTCTTATTCTACGCGATGTTCTCGAGACAGTATTCCTGCTTGATCTGTTCTCCGGTGATCGTTCTCAAATATCGACATGGCGTTATGCTGACAAGAAAACACGCCTGAAAGAATTCTCGCCGGTCAAGGTTCGAACCAAGCTCGATGAACGTGATGGCTGCACGTCGAAAAAACGTGCAGAAATCTATGAGCTTTTTTCAGAGTTAGCCGGTCATCCGAACATGAAATCAGCTTGGATGATGCGGCCAAACAAAAACGGTGATGCTGTCATTGGGCCCTTCATGGAAGCAACTGCGCTTGACGCAGTTCTGTCTGAAATGGGGCGTCTCGCGGTCCAAGCTGGCCAACATATCAACGCTTTTGTTCCTGCTGACTGGCAATATAGTGAGGCTTCTCGTTCGGCATTCTCGCAAGCTAAGCGACGGTGGGTATCAACCTTTTACCCAGCAGCAAAATCAGATCAGCCAACTACTTCAGATCCAAGCAAAGCCTGATAAGTTCGACGACGAAAACTCCAAATGCAGAGAACGTGGCAAGCGTGGCAAGGGAAAGCTCATTGCCGGGGCCGACAGCGCATTGTCGGGAGAAAGTCTCTATACAATCATCCGATCCCAGATTGGCGCTATCATCCAGCTCGAACGGAGAGAGGGAAAAAGACGGGTCGTGGAAATCGCTTTTCCATCCCGCGAAATTGCACGTGAAAGAAATAACCCGGGAATTTGATAAATTGTTTCCTGTTGCGCCTCATTGAGTTCATAATCCATAGTGAAGCAGCAAAAGGTGGGAACATGAGGAATCCATCCCGGCACAATATGGAGCCTTTCCGGAGGTGGGAGGATAGGGATTCGATCCCCATCGCCCATCGCATGGCATTCAGCTCCTTCAGTCGTTCTGTTGACGATATCTGGGGTCGCCACATCAAGCGGCCTTACTGGATCGTATTGATGCCTGGCTATACGCCACCTGCTTCTCTCGACAAGCAAGATAAAGATGCAATGTGGCTGCCCACCAGCCCCAAGGATCCACGCGTGGTTTGGGATGGTTTCTGCGCCACAGCACTCTTCGAGCTGATCCGCGAAAGCCTCGATCCCGCGGGGACCTCACCTTACATCAAGGTTGTAAACGCCGAGACGAAAAAGATCGTTGAGGATCTCCGCGATCCTGAGATCATGGCAATGCGCCCGATCCGTGCAAAGGGTCTCGGGCCGCGGGGTGTCTACAACCACCTTGTCGAGGTTCTGTACTGGGCAGAAATGCTTCCGTCTGGCGATCGAACCAGGACGATCATCCAAGACATCCTTGGAGATCGAAAAGACGCGACCGCGACTGAGGATGGATACACCCGCAGCAGGGCGTTCATGGATGAGAAGCGCCAGGATCACGATCCCTGGGAATACCAGGAAGATGTTCTCAGAAGGGCGGAGGCCGACGAGATCAAGTTGCGCCCTCTGTGCATGTTCGGACCCGCGATCGGCGCTGATCGTGACAGGCTGATCAGAGACAAGGATGTCCCTCTCCTTGCTCTGGCGGACAAGTACACGCTGTCTCATGATCCTCTCAAGATCGAGGATTTCCGAGCGACCGGAAGGCCAGAATCGTACTACCGGGCTGCGGCGGAGAAGGGTAGGCGTCGCCGTGAGGAGGAGCGTAAGATCGCTGCCGCGACGCTGCGCCAAGTCGAAGATATAGACGACCGTGAGCGTCATGGATCGGGATCGTCCGGTCCCGTGTCGAAAGACAAGAACCCCTTCTAAGAGAAGGCCCCGAAGACACCTTCGGGGCCTTTTCGTTCAGGAATGCCGCCTGATCAGATGGCCCTATGCGGGAATCCGACTTGGTCGGAGAATGACGGATCTGAAAGAGCAGACCGTAGCGCTGAAATGATGGCATCAATATGGGATACGGCCGCCGTATCGCCCTGCATCAGAAGAAGGGATGCTGTGCTGCTGCCCTGCATCATGTCGAGAGCGTTCTGAAGGCTTTCCTGAATCCTCTCGGGACCGCCGGTGCGGCTTGCAACGCGATCGAGAGAGATCTTGGTGAGCCACAGGGCGGAAACTCCTTTGACCCGCTCGCTCTTCGCTCGGGGGAGGGTCACATGGGTCAAATCTCAGTGGAAATTACGCGCCCAAACGGGTCACTTCTCAGTGGAAATCAACACTCATACCATCTCAGCGAGATCCGCTTTTTTATCTGAAGCTCATGCGCTCCCCAAAACAGTCTGCCAGTTGCATCTTCGATGCCAAGATTGCCTATCTCGTCAATCGTGATGGCTCGAACCCCCTCAGGGAAGCTGGTTTGATCAGTCATATCTGTGCTCCGCTTCAGAACCGCCTCTAAGCGCTTCAACCTTCGTTCGCGCTTTCGCGCAGGAGATCCAGAAGCTGGCTCTCTCGGTCCTGAATTTCCCTATGAAGCTCGAAGATCAACCCAATCTCTCGACTGCCCCACCCCTGTGCATCATCGATCGTCCCTCCTGTATCGGCACAGCCATCTCGAATTCCCGCTCTCACCTGATTGGCGAAGAACGGCTGTGAGAGACTTTCCGCATTAGGTTGAGCGAGAAAGGCCAAGCGAATGACCTCGCGTGCCAACGCGGCCGTGGCCTCAACATCCTCATCGTCGTGCTCGCGGCAGGCAAGGTCTTGCCCGGCGGCGCGGGAAACACTCATGGCAGAAGTTCTGATATCGTCGATACCCGCCCATGTTGCCGCCATGCGCGCATCCAAAATGCTCCGGAGATCAACGATCGAAGACGCCATATCAGCGACAGGATCTGCTTTGCCAGCATGCGCGAACATGGAGATCGAGGCAGCCAAGAGTGTGACATAGTTCTTCAAACGGCATCCTCTTTCAGACGGTTTCAGCGATTGTGAGGGTCGCTTCTCCCGAAGGGGACCATTGCACGACTTTTCCGTCAATGTTTACCTGCCAGGGGGCGGTGAAAGGGCCATATTCTCCATGCCATCACGCAAGACGACCCTCGACGATCTTCAAGGCGAACAGCGGAGTTTCATCGGGCCGCCGGCGCCGCCGCTGATCCCAAAGATGACATCGGCCTCCGAGCGAGAGGCGGTATATAGGATGATGCTTGAGAACCTAGCGGCGCGGATTGCAGCAGAGACGGAAGCCTTCAAGTCTTGCCAGAAAACAGATGAGTGATCTGCATGATGGATTATTTTCTCTTTTTTCCTAGGGTTATGCTTTAGGCTGGTCAAATGCAGCTACGGGACCTGATTTGGATGAGTAATTTCACAGACACCGCGAACTGGAAACGAAAAGACGCCACAACGCTCGTTTACTCCTACGACCGAAAAGGTGAGAGGCACGAAGGCTCGTGCGAGATGGAGCCGCAGACCGTGGCCATGCAACTCCAGCGCCTTTCCGTGCTAAATGAAATCTCGTGGCGCATAAAGGATGAGAAAGATCCGGAAAGAGAAGCGGACTTTTTCTCTCGCGAATACATCACCGCTCTCGGAATTCTGGATGACTGTCGCCTTCACGCGATTACGTTGGACGACAAACCAAACGAGACATCGTCGCGGATCAACGTGACGATCCATCCGGTCCCTCTAGAGAAGTTGCAGGCCACGAGCGTTATCGACAGTTGGTCGCTATTCAGAGAAAAGGAAAAACCTGCCGAGGGTTGGCTGAGAAACGAGATCGGACGCATCAGGTATCACAGTGCAGGCGAATACCATGATGGTTCGATGTTTTCAGCCAGCGTGCTCATTTCACAAGAAAAGTTCGATGCGCTCGCGTTGGCGGTCAAGCAAGGCAACATCCGATCGGCGCGCCTCAGCCTCCTCGCAGATCTCTACCACTTTGGGTACGAAAGCATGGGCGCTGGAATTCGCGGGCACTATTACAACTATGCCATCTTATGCGAGGACGACGGTGCAAGCGCATTGTCGGGAAGTCCTAAGGGTAGTGACGGTACGACCAAAGCCCGTTTACAGGAGTTGATCGTCGAGTGGTCGCCCAAACTGGACGCCAAGATGGCTGGCCTTCGCGATGAACCTGACGAAGGCGACCACCTTGAGCCTGACATGGTGCAGGTTGAGCGGGACTTGGATACGGTTGTCGCTAGGCTTTCAAAAGATGTTCGAGCAATCCGAGGCCGAGTCGACTTATTCTATCAGGCTGTGATCTTGGGGGTCATCTTGCTGGTATTGGGTCAAGTTCTCGATTGGTTCACAGGTTGAGACGGGGCTGGTGCATCAGGCCGGAATGTCACGACCGTTCGCGATGGCCTCCATAGCGATGTATGAGGTGACAGTCTCAAGTTCATTGTCGCCGATGAGCTTCTGATAGACTCGGTCAAAATCGTTCATATCGCGAGCAACGATCTTGATCATGTAGTCGTAGTCTCCCGCGATCCGATAGAAATCGACGACATTCTCAATAGCGAGAACCGACTTTCTGAACTTTTCGAGCCAAGCCAGAGAATGGTGCCGCGTCCGGACCATGGCATAGACGGTTAGACCTTGCCCGAGGGCCTGCATATTCACCCGGATGGTTTGCCCCATGATGACGCCTTCTTCACGCAAACGGGTCAACCTTCTCCAGCAGGCGTTTTGTGAGAGTCCGACCTTCTCGGCCAAGTCGCGTTGCGAGAGCGAAGCGTCACGCTGAAGGGCTCGGATGATGGATTTGTCGAAGGTGTCGAGCGGTCTTGTGGTCATCTGATCGCCTTACGTCCCTTTTTACGCAAAATACGGTGAAGTTTCCTTAGCGGGGCCGGTGTAGTCATTCAATGACATCGTCAGAAAGGCCTCTCTCCATGTTGATCACACCGCAGGCAGATCATTTCGACCGCTTCAAGGCCGAGCTGCAAGGACCCGATCTGATCGATCGGCTTAGGTGTGGGTTGATAGGCGAGGGCATTGATGTTCCCGGACCAAACGGGGCCAATCCCCTGATTTATGCCGACTATGTCGCATCGGGCAGAGCCTTGCAGCAAGTCGAGGATTTTGTGGTCCAGACCATCTTACCCCTCTACGCGAACAGCCATACCGAGGCCTCATATTGCGGGCAGATGATGACCAGACTGCGGTCTCGTGCGCGGCAAATCATTCTGAAAAGCTGCGGCGGCGGTGATGACTACGCCGTCATTTTTACCGGCGCTGGCGCCACCACCGGAATCAACCGCCTGGTCAGTCTGCTCGGCGCGGCTCCGGGCCGGCCGGATAGCCCTTTGCCCGTCGTACTCATCGGGCCCTATGAACACCATTCCAACATTTTGCCGTGGCGTGAAAGCGGCGCCGAGGTCATCGAAATACCCGAGGCGGCCTCCGGTGGCCCTGATTTTGCGGTGCTTGAAGCCGCACTGATTGCATTCCAGGGGCGGAAGATAATCGGCGCCTTTTCCGCCATGTCGAATGTGACGGGCATCGTCACCGATGTACGACAGGTGACCCAGATGCTGAAATCTTATGGCGCCCTCAGCGTATGGGATTACGCGGGTGGGGCGCCCTACTTGCCGATCGATGTCGCGGGCGACGATCAGGCGCAGATCGACGCGGTAGTGCTTTCGCCGCACAAGTTCATTGGTGGACCAGGGGCGTCCGGCGTCCTCATCCTGCGCCGCGACGCGATCGAACGAAGCACACCGACGGCGCCCGGGGGCGGCACGGTCCGCTTTGTATCTCCTTGGGGGCATGACTACTCGGAGGATGTCATCGCGCGTGAAGAAGCGGGAACTCCGAACGTGATCGGAGACCTGCGCGCCGCGCTAGCCTTCATCGTGAAAGACGCTATTGGCCAAGACTACATGACCACACGTCTCGATGAACTGCGCTGCCGGGCCGAAACCGCCTGGGCGGGAGTGCCTGGCCTGCATATTCTGGGCAATCGAGATGCGCCGCGTATCCCAGTCTTCTCCTTCACGCTGACCGATCCAGAGGGGCGCTTGGTTCACCAACAATTGGTTACGCGTATGCTATCGGACCTCTATGGCGTGCAGGCGCGCGGCGGATGCGCTTGCGCGGGGCCTTATGCACATCGGCTACTAGAGATTGATCGCTCGCACTCGGACGTTCTTCGGGCGGCGATCCTAGACGGCGCCGAACTCAGAAAGCCAGGTTGGACTCGCCTTGGGTTTTCCGTCCTGATGACGGATGAGAAGGCTGATCGGATCATTGAGGCAGTCAGTCAAATCGCGCGCAGCCCTGAGGCGCTGCGGGCGATGTATAGGGTCGACGGCGCCAACGCCAGATTCTCTGTCGAGGCAGCCTGATGTGCCGGTATCTTGCTTGGATCGGTGCCCCCCGCTTTCTTGATGAACTGATCCTAGAGCAAAGCAGGTCGCTGGTTGAACAAAGCCGCAATGCGCTGATTGGCAAGACCCCGATCAACGCAGACGGGTTCGGGTTGGCCTGGTACGCAGAACGCAGCACGCCGTGCATCTACAAGGACACTCATCCCGCCTGGGCCGACGCAAACCTCAAGCAACTTGCACATCACATTCGGTCGAGATTGTTTCTCGCACATGTGCGTGCCTCGACCGGAACGGCGACTTCGCGCAACAACTGCCACCCATTCGCCGTCGACAATTGGTGCTTCATGCATAACGGTCAGGCAGGGGGGCACGACCGGTTTAGGCAGGCCCTCGACGCAAAGATACCGTCAGATCTTTATGCATTTCGTTTCGGAGCAACGGAAAGCGAGGCAATCTTCCTGATTGCACTTGGCCATGGCCTCAAGACTGATCCGATCAGTGCAATGGCACGAGCTGTGCGCGACGTTCAAGAGATGGCAGAGACGCGGGGGGCGGCCCCGTTTATGCGCTTTGCAGCTTGTTGGTCGGATGGAAACCGCCTCTTCGCCGCGCGGAGTGCTTCAGATCGATTTGCGCCGAGCCTATTCGTCCGGACTTGCAGGAATGGCCATATCATCTCCTCTGAGCCCTTGGATGATGAACGAAACGCTTGGATCGAGATCAAGGCGGGCGAAGCCATTGAGGTCACGCGTTGGGCAGTGATCCAACACGAGTTTAAGACCAATTGCTGCATAACCGGTTGAGTGGTTGACGAAACTGCCACTGGGCCGATTGCTCTGTGCTTTGGCCAGTTGATTTCGTAAGAGCTGACTTGGCGTACTGCCGTCAGAAGGCCCGTCGAAAACATTCGCCTTGGGCGATCTCTCCGTAAGGGAGAGAGGCTACGCACTCTGCGTCGGAGCAAACATTCCCCATAAGGGACAGCCAAAATCGTCCCGTTGGGCGATGTATCATCACGGCATAGACGCTGGCTCCTGAGCCAGTCTTGTTTCCAAGAATAAAGTCATCATCAAAATACGTAATTTCATATCGGTTGTCGTCCCGTCCCCAGGAAAGAAAACCCCCCTCCGGACTGACGTTGACCTCTACGCTCGAAGTCGTTCGCCCGTCGTCAAAATCGCAGAAAATCTCGATGTCTTCCTGGGCAACGGCCTGGTTGGACAGAAGGAAGACGGCAGCTGTAAGTGTTTTCTTCATGGTATTATTCGGAGTATTTCAAAGTAGTTGAAAGCTAGTTTGGTGAACTGGTCTTTGTTGAACTGCTGCTTTTCTGCCAGTTCGATATGTCAACGCAACGTCACACGCGCGCGGTAGCGCTCAGCCGCTTCAGTCAGCGCAACCCCTGGCTTCGCGGGCGCATCGAGGAACGCAAAGAAGACGTCATGATCGATGGCCTGGAGGCGGGTGTGCCTATGCACATCGATGATGTCTTCGGCCTTACGCTGTGCCGGCTTTGTCGTGCTCCCAACTTTGCGTCGACCGGTTGATTTTATGAAAGATGACATGGTGCATCCTGTCGAGTGGGTTTCGGTCATGCGGTAACGCGCTGCGCCACTTTTCTACTCAATTCCATAATCCATCGCGTCGAGAAGGTCATCAGGCAGAACCCCATCATGTTTGCCGAGGATGGATCGGCTTTCCATGGCGCGCACATCAACGACCCGCCACATCCTGTAACGACCCTGCCCTGTGACCTCCCGGACAAGGCCCCGTTCTTCCATCCAGTCGATGTTCCGTTGAACTGTCGCCCGATGCACACCTGTCAGTTTTTCTGCCATCTGGGTCGAGACCAGTGGCCAGCTCGTGAAAGTGTCGCGCAGCATCGGCGGCGTCTTGCCCGACAAGGGCGCCATCATCTCGGCCGCCGCCTCGTTCCAGGTCTCGATCTCCTCGAGGCGGCGCAGCGCCGCGAAGACCGCGCTCTCCATCGCGTTCAGCCAGCGCGCCAACCGGGCGGCCGGGTCCCCGATCGCACGAAAGCCCGCTCCCCCGCCCATGGCGATCGGCGCGAAGATTGCGCCCGGCCGATCCATCGATGACGCCAGATCCGAAACCGCCACCCGCGCCGCGGTGACTGCCGCCTCGAGAGGATCGTCGACCGGGGAGAGCTCCGCGACGTGCCAGAGATGGAAGCCCATGCAGGACCGCGTCACGGGATGAAGGTCGCCAGCCTGACCCATCATCGCAAGCCAGGCAGCCGCCCGGTTCTCGAAAGCTTCCCGGTCCGCCATGTCCTGGATGCGTGCCGGAACCTTCGTGTCCTCGAACCGCTCCCCCTGCCCTGGCCGGTCGCGCCGATCGAGGAAGGCCTCGAGATCCGCGACACCCAGTCCGGCACCAAAAGGCCCCGGCCCGCCCGCCAGCCGCCGCACCGTCCAGCCCATCCGGTAGAGCGCCTGGGCGTCATCGGTCGCGGTCGAGATCCGCAGCGCCATGTATAGGGACAACCGGTCGAGACCTACCCGGTCCTGCGCGAGCCAGCTCAGCTCCGACGCCTCGATCAGAGCGAGCCGCTGCCGCCAGCCAGCCGGGCCCCGGCGCAACCGTTCGTCGAGGATCCCGAGGCGTGCAGCGACATGGGCGAGCTGGGCCGCCTGCCCGGCTTCGGCCGCGCGCCAGGCATCGACGATCTCGGATTCCTGGACCTCGGGCTGCGGTCCCGGAGGGAGAAAATCGGGTTCTTCCTCGGATGGACCGGGCATGAACCATAGATCAGCGTCATGCCGATCCTCGGCCGTCTCCATGTCTCCAAGAGGCACCCCATCATCATCCAAGTATATCTGGCGAAATCGGCTCATGCGCGCATTATAGAGCATTTTTGCGCGCCACACGAGTGCGTTTGAGAACCCCTGATTTGCTCTACTATAGAGGCGATCCAGGCTCTTGTCTTCTCGAGACTGACGATGTGCCTCTCGTGGCCTTCAGCCCATGAATACAAGGCTTCACGCGCTCAGCGCGACGAGAGAAACGCCCCTTGCGAACGTTTACAAACGGTAGTTTTCTAATGGCTTGTTAAATTGAAAACCGCTAGGCTTTAGAAAAGCGCGACACCACGGCTGCGCTCATTCGTTGCGCGAGATGATCATGGAATACCCCAATAGCGCGTCCTTGGTGATCATCGACCAACCATCCCTCACTCCAACGCCAATGCTCGAAAAAGATCCAGTCGACCAGATGAGCTTGAAGAAATGGATCGCGATGCTTCGCGAGGATTGACCGTATCTCAACCTCAATGCCCTTCGGCATTGCAGCGACGGCGTGCTCAACTTGGCCCAAGAACATGCACTCTTGAGGTGGTGGCACCTCCTCTGGCGCTACGCGCCAAAAGACAGCCGTCGCAGCATCCGACCATGATCCACCCCGTTTCAGGCCGAGGAGTTCGAGGAGTTCGAGGAGTTGGCGCGCTTCACCAGAAGCTGTTTGCAATCCGACGATCTCCCCTCGCTTGGACCAATGGTGCCGAAGCCTCAACTTTCCTGACTGCATGGCTGTTTTCAGGACCACACAGCAGGTGTCGTCCCATCGCGGCAAGCACGCAGGACGATGCGGCGATGGCCTGGGCCTCGGTCAGCATAATGGGATCATCCTTCGCTGGAGGTCTGGTTCTCTGCTGGACGCGATGTATAGGTCAATCCATACTCAACCCGTGCGCTTTGGTGTGCTTGTTTCGGTCGCGCGCTTTACCGCGCGGAGGCCAAAAGTCCCGCCCGAGGATACAGTGATAGCGCGGGCATTCAGGCACCGTCTTCAATTCTAGGCTTCAGTCATGAACCACGGCTCGCGGTACGGGAACAACGCCAATACCACTCTTGGGGAACCCAACACAGTTGTGGTTCCACGCGTTGCCCTAGCCGATCCATCTGTAGAGCCGTCCGACGAGGCGCTTGAAGCCCTCTGCGCAGCAGCCATTCAGGACGTCATCAGGCGCCACCTGGTTGTCGAGGCAGAGTTCCAAGATCGGATGAAAAGCGCCCTGATTGAAGCGATCCATCTCCGCAAGAAGGATCGCTTGATCCTCAAGCAATGAGTCTCTGTTTCACGCCTGTTCTTGCGGCCATTGTTGGCCTGCAAATTTGCCCTAGCGGGTCGGAAGGCAGGTCCCCCTTCCACTCTTCATGGGCGTGCTGCATCGCGATCCAGATATCCGGCGAAGTCCTAAAAAACTGGCTCAGTTGGACAGCAATCGCATCCATCACCGCAGCCTGCTCCATCAAAAGTGCTTCCAGGTCCCCGATCGAAAGATCGAGCGACTGAGCGATGTCCGCCAATGATCTACCCGTTGCGGGGATCACGTCTTCGCGGAGAAGTGCGTCGGGATGCGTGGGGCGGCGTTCAGGGTTTAGATCCGAGATCACCTGCACCTCTTGATAACGATCGTTGCCATTCTTTGCCCTTAGGCTTACATTGAAGATATTGGAAATGATCTTTTCCATCGCGAGGCGCAGATGACCCAGAGCCAGATCACCGACCCGGCCTCCTTGGGCGCAACCCTGCGAGCCGCGCGTCGCTCCATCAAGCTCAGCCAGGAGACCCTCTCTCTCCAGACCGGCATCTCGCGCCCGACGATCCGCGCGATCGAGAACGGAAAGGCGACAGCCCATGTCGGGCTGGTCTTGCAGCTCTGCCGCGATCTCGGCGTCACGCTGCATGCGACGCTGCCGGAGCAGGAACCGCAGAAGTGACAATCCTGGATGTCTATCTCGAGGCCGTCCCGGAGCCCATCGGCCAGCTTTCTGCGAGTCCTGACGGAGAGATGGCCTTTTCCTACATGACCGATGCCCTGCCGCATCCGATTTCCGTGTCCCTCCCCGTTCAGGAAGAGCCCTTCGGAGACGTGCTCACGCGCGGCTTCTTCTCGAACCTTCTCTTCGAAAACGAGATGCGCGACGACGTCATGCAACGCCACGGCATCTCGGAACGCGACATCGTTAGGCTTTTGTATCACCTCGGGTCTGACTGCCCTGGCTCGATCAGCTGTGTGCCGAAAGATCAACCGCCCGGAAAGAGACCCGGTGATCTCTCCCAGGATTACGACACTCTTCTGGGCTCCCCCGTTGTTCCGGCAGACCTCGACGATGCAATCGGAGCGCTTCCCGTTTCGGATGATCTCGCGCGAATCATGCGCTCCCTGCGCGACCATCGCCGCCTGCCTCCCGACAGTGACGACCCGTCGCCTCTCGCTGGGGTCCAGGGAAAGGTGGCGCTGGCGCGTCTCCCCGATGGGCGCCTTGGGCTGCCCAAGCCCGGCAGTGGCGCGCCCACTACCCATATCCTGAAGGTGCCCCGTGCGGCCCAGATAAGCTCTGTCCTGCGCGAGCATTTCGCGACGCGCCTCATGGCGCAGGCCATCGGGCATCCGGTCGCCAGGACCTGCGTTCTGGGCGAAGGCGATCTGCAGGGCCTTCTCGTCCAGCGCTACGATCGCAGGATCGAAGGGACCCTCGTCCATCGCATCCACCAGGAGGATTTCTGCCAGGCACTCGGGCTTGGCGAGCGTCTGAAATACGAGCGCAACGGTGTCCCGCCTCGGGTCTTCTCGGCCGAGACCGTGGGGCAGCTCCTCGACAAGACGCGTCTGCCGGGTCAGTCGCGGCAGGCCTTTTTCGAGATCACCGTCGCGAACATGCTCCTCGGCAACTCGGACAACCACGGCAAGAACCACGCCTTGCTCTACAACGGCGCCAAGCCAGACCTGGCTCCCGCCTACGATATAGATCCGGTGTTGCTCGACGATGTTCGGCACGCGATGGCCTTCCGGATTGGGACCGCGTCCATGGCCGATGACGTCACGGCCGCGGATCTCGATGTCGCATTGCGCTCACTCGGTGGCCGCGGGTTCAATCGCGCCCAAACAGCGCGTTGCGCGTCCATCGCGAATACGCTCCTTGATGCGGCCGCCCAGCTTCCACGCCCTGCCGGCAAGGGCCTTTGCGATGTGGTCCGACAGCAGGCTACCCACTTTTCCGCGAATGTTGGTCTCGGGCTCGAGGTCCCCGAGTTCGACAACGTGCCCGTGAACAGGGAATGACATGGCCCAGACAGGAAAAGGCAAGCTGATCGGCTACGCACGCGTCTCGACGGAAGACCAGTCGAATGCCGCCCAGGCTCAAGCCCTGAAAGCTGCAGGTTGCACCGAGATCCACGAAGAGCAGGCCTCGGGCGGCAATAGGGCCCGACCCGTTCTTGCAAGGCTCGTCGAACGCATCAAGCCCGGCGAAACCCTGGTTGTCGTCCGCATCGACCGGTTGGCCCGGTCCCTCTCTCATCTCCTGGAGGTGATCGAGAAACTTGAAGCGAAGGGCGCTTTCTTCCGGTCCATCGTGGATCCCATCGACACGGCTTCGCCGCAAGGGAAGTTCACCTTGCAGGTATTGGGGGCGGCCGCTGAATTCGAGAGAGCGCTGATCCGGGAACGGACAAAGGCTGGTCTACAAGCCGCACGAGGTCGTGGGCGCGTCGGCGGGAACCCCGGCCTCCGCGCCCGCGACCCCGCCGCGATAAGGAAGGTGAAGCTCGCGCGCCAGGATGGCTACATGGAGCGCCTAGGGGAGACAGCGAAGGACTGGATGCCGCATGTGCGGCGCCTGCGACCTGACATGGCCTGGGAAGATGTGCTGCGCGTGATCAACGGGCCCCTGCCCCCGGATCGGCGTTGGACTCAGAGCCGGCTTCAACGTGCCGTGAAAGCCTATGTACGGGACGGGTTCCTGGAAGCGACCGTACTCGGACGGGCGGGGCTGCGGCAACGGGATGACCGGTTGCCGGCGATTGTCGCCGCGATCAAGGGGGCGGATCCGGAGATCACACTGCAGGAAATCTGCGACAGGCTCGAACAGATGCGGGAGCGGACGCCACGAGGGCGGACAAGCTGGCAACCGTCATCCGTGAAGATGCTGCTGGAACGGGCCGAGAGGTTAGGATTGCTCGATCGAGCAAAATAACCTTGCAAATCTTCCATGGCATGGAGTAATTGCAAGGCATGTACCAACGCCACACCACACAGACTGTTCAATCCGCGCTCGACGCTCAGGCGGCTGTTGTCCTTTTGGGGCCCCGGCAGGTTGGCAAGACCACACTGGCGCTTGAGATAGCCGAGCGACGCCCATCTGTGTACCTCGATCTGGAACGCGACGCGGATCGACGGGTCCTGACAGAGCCCGATCTGTATCTGGACGAACAGCTCGGCAAGCTCGTCATCCTGGATGAGGTTCAGCAGATGCCGGACCTGTTCAAGAACCTCCGTGGGCAGATCGACATGCGACGGCGAAAGGGCGCCCGCACAGGGCAGTTTCTCCTGCTTGGGTCGGCATCCAATGTACTGCTGCATCAATCGGCCGAGTCTCTTGCTGGGCGAGTTCGCTATATCGAGATGCCACCTCTCCTTCTGGACGAAGTCGGCGAGGATAGATTGAACGACCTATGGCTGAGAGGCGGTTTCCCTGACAGCTTCCAGGCGGACAGCGACCGGGACAGCCTGACCTGGCGCGAGGATTTCCTGCGCACCTACCTCGAGCGCGATATCCCTGCCCTTGGGCCGCGCATCCCGGCCGCCACGCTGCGCCGCTTCTGGACGATGCTGGCGCATGCCCAGGGTGGACTGTTGAATGCAGCCGCACTGGCCGAGGGTCTGGGTGTCTCAGGTCAGACGGTAGGACGGTACCTCGATCTGCTCGTCGACCTCATGCTGGTACGGCGCCTGAAGCCTTGGCACGAGAATGCCGGCAAGCGCCTCGTCAAGTCGCCAAAGATTTTCGTCCGGGATAGCGGTCTCGTCCATGCCCTGCTCGGCATCGGTTCGACGGAAAACCTGTTGGGGCATCCAGTGGTCGGCGGAAGCTGGGAAGGGCTCTGCATCGAAACGCTGATCGCCGCAGCGCCAACAGGGACCGAACCCTTCTTCTACCGGACTGCGGCCGGGGCTGAACTTGACCTCGTCCTGCGCCTTCCTGCGGATGGTATCTGGGCCATCGAGATCAAGCGCACCACTGCACCCAAGGTGTCGCGAGGTTTCCATCTGGCGGTCGACGACATCAAGGCCGACCGGAAGATCTTGGTCTATGCAAGTGACAGGGAGGTGCCGGCAGGTACCGGGGTCAGAGCAATGCCTTTGGCTGCCGCCGTGGAGCAGCTACGCAATCTATAGGGCGTTTAGGAGTTAAAGGAATAGGTTGGCACTGTCGATCGTGATTGGCAGATAATCGATCGCGTCAACAATGGTGCCCCGGCCCTGCCAGGTTGGCGGGTCCACCAAGGTAGATCAGGCCGACGGATAACGATCGTCTTCCGGCTGACGGGGAAAGGCGATTGCCTGCAGATCGCGCTTGTCGTGTTTGGTGGACAGAACTGGGTGGATTCGGTGCCAAACAGATCGAGGGCCTTCTAAGACGCTTGAAGCGTCTTCATCTCGAGAGCGTCAAAGCACATATCCGCGACGTCGCTTTTGCTGTGCTCGCGCCATAAGTGCGCTGATGGCTCTCCCCTCATCGGCATGGATCTCGATCTTCTGGCGCCCAGCTGTTCCCATCGTAACCACGCGGTTGGTACCGCGGCTGATCAGGCGGCCTCGGCCTGAGCGGCGGCAATGGGCGTCCAGTTCCACGGCAGGAGCTCGTCGAGCCGGTTGATCTTGTGATCGTGGATGCGGTCGAGTACGTCAGCAAG
>NZ_JASJOF010000013.1 GCF_030163795.1 Roseicyclus marinus
GGACGCGGGGACTGCCGCCTGCGCGCCCGGTCGGACCAATGGCCGGGGGGATCGGTCCGGGGCCTGGGCCAGCGCCGCCCCGCCCAGCGCCAGCGACAGGAGCGCGGCGAGATATGGCGCACCGCGCCCTTTCACGCGCCGGACACCTCGCGTTTCGCCTTGGACCGGCCGAAATCTGGGGCGTCGGTATCTTGTCCCGCCTCGATGATCCCGCGGCGGATGGCGCGGGTGCGGGTAAAATAGGCATGCAGGTGGTCGCCGTCGCCGCGCCGGATGGCGCGTTGGAGCGCGAAAAGCTCTTCGGTGAAGCGGCCGAGGATTTCCAGCGTGGCATCCTTGTTGGTCAGGAACACGTCGCGCCACATGGTCGGATCGCTGGCGGCAATCCGGGTGAAGTCACGGAAACCCGCGGCGGAATACTTGATCACCTCGCTGTCGGTGACGCGGCGCAGGTCATCGGCCACGCCGACCATCGTGTAGGCGATCAGGTGCGGCGTGTGGCTGGTGACGGCCAGCACGAGATCGTGGTGGTCGGCGTCCATCTCCTCGACCTTGGCACCGCAGCCTTCCCACAGCGCGCGGAGCCGGGCGATGGCTTGCGCATCGGTGCCCGGTTCGGGGGTGAGCAGGACATAGCGGTTGTCGAACAGCTCCGCGAAACCGGACCGAGGCCCGGAATGTTCGGTGCCGGCCAAGGGATGGCCGGGGACGAAATGGACACCCTCCGGGATATGGGGCCCGACCTGGGCAATGACATCGCGCTTGACCGAACCGACATCGGTGACGGTCGCGCCGGGGGCGAGATGGGGTGCGATCTCGGCCATGACGACGCCCATCGCACCGGGCGGTACGCAGAGAACGACCAGATCGGCACCCGCGACAGCCTCGGCCGCCGTATCGGTCACGCGGTCGCACAGCGCGATCTCACGGGCGATGGCACGGGTTTCGGCCGAGCGCGCGGTACCCGTGATTTCGCCTGCCAGATGGCCGCGCCGCATGGCATGGGCCATCGAGCCCGCGATCAGGCCCAGACCGATCAGCGCCACGCGGGTGTAGATCACGCTCATGCCGCACCCTTGAAGCTTGCCAGCGCGTCGAGCACGCGGGAATTGTCGTCCGGCTTGCCCACGGTGATGCGCAAGGCCTGCGGGAAGCCGTAGTTTTTCGGGTGGCGCACAATGATGCCCGCCCGCTTGAGATGGGCGTCGGCGGCCAGCGCCTCGGCCTCGTCCGCGAAGCGGGCAAGGACGAAATTGGCGAAACTCTCGTCGCAGCCGATGCCAAGCTGGCGCAGGCCGCCGATGAGGCGGGCGCGTTCGGCGGCGTTGACGCGCAGGCATTCGGCCACCCAATCCAGATCGCGCACCGCAGCCTCCGCCCCGGCCAGCGCCACGCCCGACAGGTTGAAAGGGCCTCGGATGCGGTTGAGGACATCCACGATCTCGCGCGGGGCGTAGCCATAGCCGACGCGCAGGCCGCCAAGCCCATAGGCCTTGGAGAAGGTGCGCATCATCACGACATTCTCGCGGGCGACGACCAGCGCCTTGCCGCCATCATAGCCTTCGGCGAATTCCGCATAGGCCCCGTCGAGGACAAGGATGCAGGTTTCGGGCAGGCCATCGGCCAGCCGCGTCAGTGCCTCGATCGGCAGGAAGGTCGCCGTGGGGTTGGCCGGGTTGGCGATGAAGACAAGCCGCGTGTCGGCATTGGCCCGGGCAAGGATCGCATCCACATCGACGACGCGGTCGCGTTCGGGCACCTCGACCGGCGTGGCCCCTGCGGCCAGCGCGCTGATGCGGTACATGGCGAACCCATGTTCGGTATGCATCACCTCAAGCCCCGGCCCGGCATAGGCTTGGCAGAGGAAATGGATGATCTCGTCCGAGCCCACGCCGCAGACGATGCGGTCGGGGTCTAGCCCATGCACCTGCCCGATCGCTGCGCGCAGGCCCGCGTGATCGGTGGACGGGTAGCGGTGGCTTTCGCCCAGCGCCCGCGCCATCGCCGCCACGGCGGCAGGCGACGGCCCGAACGGGTTCTCGTTCGAGCTGAGTTTCAGCGGTTCGGCATGGCCCGGCAGCGCGGATTGCCCGCCCTGATAGAGCGCGATGTCCAGAATGCCGGGTTGCGGGCAGATCGGGGCGGTCATGGGATGCACCGGTGAATTGGGCGTGGTCGGGTTTCTCTAACGGGCTTCAAGCCCCAAGAAAACCGCTATCAGTAGAAGCTTTGCGGGTCGATATCGACCGATAGCCGCAGGCGGGCAGAGAGCTTGATGGGCGAAATCCAGCGCGCGATGGCCGATTGAAGCGCAGCACCCTTGGGGGCCTTGACCAGAAGCCGCACGCGGTGACGCCCCCGGACGCGGGCGATGGGCGCGGGCGCGGGGCCATAGACCATGCCGCCGATGTCGCGGATCGGGCCATCGTTGCGCGCCAGCCGCGTGCCGAGATCAAAGGCCGCCGCCGCATCCTCGGCCGAGATGATGATACCCGCCAGACGCCCGTAGGGCGGCATCCCTGCGGCCTCACGCTCGGCGGCCTCGGCGCGCCAGAAGCCTTCTTCATCGCCACTCAGGATCGCGCGGATCACCGGGTGTTCGGGCTGAAAGGTCTGCAACAGCGCCGTGCCCGGCGCCTCGGCCCGGCCTGCGCGGCCCGAGACCTGCCGCATGAGTTGAAAGGTGCGTTCGGCCGCGCGCAGATCCGAGCCTTGCAGACCGAGATCCGCGTCGATGACCCCCACCAGCGTCAGCCGGGGGAAATTGTGCCCCTTGGCCACCAGTTGCGTGCCGATGATGATGTCGGTCTCGCCCGATGCGATCTCCTCGATCTGGGCCTTGAGCGCGCGGGCCGAGCCGAACAGGTCGGAGGACAGGATCGCGAGGCGCGCATCGGGGAAAACCCGCGCCGCTTCCTCTGCGATGCGTTCGACGCCGGGGCCGACGGCGGCCATCTTGCCCGTCACGCCGCAAGCGGGGCAGGTTTCGGGCAGCGGTTTCGTCTCGCCGCATTGGTGGCAGACAAGTCGTTTCTGGAACCGGTGTTCCACCATCCGCGCATCGCAGTGATCGCAGCCCACCTGCGCGCCGCAGGCGCGGCAGAGCGTAACCGGCGCATAGCCACGGCGGTTGAGGAAGAGAAGCGATTGCTCGCCCGCCTGCAACCGCTTGCCGACCTCCGATTGCAGGCTGGGCGAAATCCACGCCTGCCCCGGCAGATCCTCGGCGCGCATGTCGATCGCGCGCATCGTGGGCAGAACGGCGGTGCCGAAGCGCGCTTTCAGGTCAAGGCGCGCGTATTTCCCCGCCTCTGCATTGGCCCATGTTTCGAGCGAGGGCGTGGCCGAGGCCAGCACCACCTGCGCCTCGGTCAGGGAGGCGCGCAGGACGGCCATGTCGCGGGCGTTGTAGAGCGCGCCCTCCTCCTGCTTGTAGGAGGTGTCATGTTCTTCGTCGACGACGATCAGGCCCAGATCGCGGAAGGGCAAAAACAGCGCCGAGCGTGCGCCGACGACCAGTTGCGCGCCACCCTGCCCCACCATCCGCCACGCCCGACGGCGTTCGGTCATCGTGACGCCGGAATGCCATTCGGCAGGTTTCGCGCCGAAGCGTTCCTGAACCCGCGTGAGGAATTCGCTGGTCAGCGCGATTTCAGGCAGAAGAACAAGCGCCTGCCGCCCCTGCCTGAGACATTCAGCGACCGCTTCAAGATAGACCTCCGTCTTGCCCGAGCCGGTTACACCCTTGAGAAGCGTGGTGGCGTAGCGGCCGCTTCGGATACCCGTGCGCAGCCCGTCGGCCGCCGCCGCCTGATCTTCGGTCAGCGGTTTGCCGGGCAGATCGGGGTCGAGCGGCAGGAAGGGCGTGTCGCGGGGGGTATCGACCTCTTCCACGGCACCTTGGGCCGCCAGCCCCTTGACCACCGACGGAGTGACGCCTGCCAGATCGGCCAGTTCCTTGAGCGTGAAACCGAGGCCCCCGTATTCGACCAGCGCGGCGATGACGCGGGCGCGGGCATCGGTCATGCGATCGGGCGTGGTCTGGCCAAGGCGGTAGATCTTGCGCATGGAGGGCGGGTCGGACAGGCCGGGCGCGCGGGTGGCCAGCCGCAGCATCTGCGACAGCGGCGTCAGCGTGTAGGCCCCTGCCTTTTCAAGGAAAACACGCAATTCCTCGCGCATGGGGGCTGCGTCGAGGACCCGGCTGGCGGCGCGCACCTTGGCAAGGTCGTAGTCGCCTTGGCCCGGCCCCCAGACGACGCCGAGCACCCGGCGCGGCCCGAGCGGCACCTCGACGAAGGCCCCCAGCCAACAGCCGCCGTCGGGCGCGCGGTAATCCAGCACCCGGTCGATCGGTTCGGGCGTCAGCACGCCGATCAGCGCGCCCTCCTCGAAATAGCTGTCACTCATGCCTTCACGCCCGGGGGTCACTGCGTTAGAAGGCGGCCAACTCACCATGACCCAAGGCTGAAAGGAAGGCCCGCGATGAAATTCTTTGTGGATACCGCCGATGTCGACGCAATCCGGGAACTCAATGACCTTGGCATGGTCGATGGTGTCACCACGAACCCGTCGTTGATCGCCAAATCGGGCCGCGACATCAAGGAAGTCACGGCCGAGATCTGCGCCATGATCCCGGGCCGCCCGGTTTCGGCAGAAACGGTCGCGTTGGATGCCGAGGGCATGATCGCCGAGGGGCGGGAACTGGCCAAGATCGCCGACAACATCACGATCAAGGTCCCGCTGACCTGGGACGGGCTGAAGGCGTGCAAGGTGCTGACCGACGAGGGCCGGATGGTCAATGTCACGCTCTGCTTCTCGGCCAACCAGGCGCTTCTGGCGGCCAAGGCCGGGGCGACCTTCATTTCGCCCTTTGTCGGGCGCTTGGACGATCTCAACCTTGACGGCATGGAATTGATCGCGGAAATCCGCCAGATCTACGACAATTACGATTTCTCCACAGAGATCCTCACAGCCTCGGTCCGGACGGCCAATCACATGAAACAGGCCGCGCTGATCGGGGCGGATGTCGCCACCGCACCGCCCGCCGTGATCAAGGCGATGGCCGCCCATGTGCTGACCGACAAGGGGCTCGACGGGTTCCTCAAGGATTGGGCCAAGACGGGCCAGACCATCCTTTGACTTTCTTGGCCCGCGATCTTGCTGTACGATCGCGGGCAATGAACAAGAAAACCCGAGGGGCAGTATCCGTGAGCAGCGTGGAACCCGAGCATCTGTCGAGGTATGCCGACGACGATTGGCGCGACCGTATCATCGCGGACCCGGACCTTGTGCTGGATGACCGCGACCTGATGCGGGCGCTGATCGCAGCCAATGATCGGCAGATGGGCGGCAATATCGTCGACATGCGCGGGATCGCGATGGAGCGGCTCGAAAGCCGATTGGACCGGCTGGAGGACACCCACCGCTCGGTCATCGCTGCCGCCTATGAAAACCTTGCCGGTACGAACCAGCTGCATCGTGCGATCCTGTCGCTGCTGGACCAAGGCGATTTCACGGCCTTCCTCAAGACTTTGGCGACCGATGTTGCCGCCACGCTCCGGGTCGACCGGGTGCGGCTGGTGCTGGAAAGCGCCGAGGCCACGGCCACTGCAGCGCCCCATGTCCAGAAGCTCGAGGATGTGCTGACCATCGTCGCGCCGGGCTTTGTCGAGGGATATGTGACGGGCGGCCGCGCCATACCGCACCGGCAGGTCACGCTGCGGCAAGTGGGCGATGGCAGTGCCGCGATTTTTGGCGCGGATGCGGCTTGGATCAAATCCGAGGCGCTGATGATGCTGGATCTTGGCGCGGGCCGTCTACCGGCGCTGTTGGTCATGGGGTCCGAGGATCCGCACCAGTTCCGACCCAGCCAGGGCACCGATCTGTTGACCTTTTTCGCCGGTGTCTTCGAACGGTTGATGCGGCGCTGGCTGGATTGAGATGAGCCTCGCGCTCAGTCCCGCGGTCCGCGACCTGATGGCGGGCTGGCTGACAGACCTGGGCAGCCTGCGCGCGGCATCGGAGGCCACGACCGATGCCTATGTCCGCGATCTGACCGATTTCCTGACCTTTCAGGCGCAGCATCTGGGTGATGTCCCCGGTCCGGTCGCGTTGCGCGGCCTTGGCGCCTCCGACCTGCGGGCCTGGATGGCGGCACAGCGGGGGCGCGGGGTCGGGTCACGCTCCTTGGCGCGGCGGCTTTCCGCGGTCAAATCCTTTTACCGCTGGTGGGCGGAACGCGACGGGTTCGACGCCACAACCGTCCTGTCGATGCGCGCGCCGAAACACGGTCGCCGTCTGCCCCGCCCGCTGAGTGTCGAAGGCGCACGCGACATCATCGAGACCATAGGCCAGCAAGATGCCCGCGACTGGGTCGCCGCCCGTGACACGGCCATCGTGACACTGCTTTACGGCTGCGGCCTGCGCCGGTCCGAGGCGCTGGCCTTGGATGCGCGCGTCTTGCCGCTGGGCGAGGTGTTGCGCATCCGCGGCAAGGGCGGAAAGGACCGCGAGGTGCCGGTTCTGCCTGCGGCCCGCGACGCTGTGGCGCGCTACGCGGCGCTTTGCCCGCATGACCTGCAGCCCGGCACACCGGTCTTTCGCGGCATCAGGGGCGGGCCGCTCAACGGGCGGCTGGTTGCCAAGGTGATGGAACAGGCGCGGATGCAGCTGGGCTTGCCCGCCACGGCCACGCCTCATGCCATGCGCCACAGTTTCGCGACGCATCTTTTGAATGCGGGCGGCGATCTGCGCGCGATCCAGGAGTTGCTGGGCCATGCCTCGCTCTCGACGACGCAGGCCTATACGGCGGTGGATGCCGCGCGGCTTCTGGAGGTCTATGCCGCCGCCCATCCGCGCGCCTGAGGTCACAAAACCGTCACCCCCCTGTTGCCAAGCGCGCCACAACAGGCCATCAGGCTGACCATGCGCATTCGGGCCTATTCCGTTCACCTGTTCACCGCCGCCGGTGCTTCGCTTGCCATGCTGGCCCTTCTGGAGGCGGCGCAGCAGGATTGGGCGATGATGACGATCTGGCTGACCGTGGCCTTTATCGTCGACGGCATCGATGGCCCCCTCGCGCGCCGTTACAGCGTGACCGAGAATGCGCCGATCATCGACGGTGTGCTTCTGGACCTGATCATCGATTTCCTGACCTACGTGATGATCCCGGCCTATGCGCTTTACGGATCGGGGCTATTGCCGGGCTGGTCGGGGTGGCTGGTCGTGCTGCTGATCCCGTTCGGATCCGCGCTTTATTTCGCGGATACGCGGATGAAGACCGCCGACAAGTCGTTTCGCGGCTTTCCCGGCTGCTGGAACATGGTGACGCTGGCGCTGCTGGTGATCGTTCCAAACTGGGAGATCATCCTGGGCCTCGTGCTCGCGCTCAGCGTGGCGCAATTCCTGAACCTGAAATTCGTGCATCCGGTCAGGACGGCGCGCTGGCGCGTCGTGACCTTGCCCGTGGCGCTGATCTGGACCGGGGCCATCGCCTATGCGGCCTGGACCGGTTTCGCCCCTAATCCGGTGCTGACTAGCGTGGTCACCGGAACATCGCTCTACCTGCTGCTTGCGGGCATCGCACAGCAAGTGATCCCGACGCGCGCTTAAACTTCGCGCTCGCGGATCACCTTGGCGAATTGGTCGAAGATCGGTTCGGCGCCGGCGACGACATGGCCATCTTCGAGCAGGTCCTGCCCCTCGCGGATCGGTTGAACCAGCCCGCCCGCCTCGCGCACCAAAATGATGCCCGCCGCCATGTCCCAAGCGTTCAGCCCGCGTTCCCAATAGCCTTCGTAGCGGCCTGCCGCCACATAGGCGAGGTCAAGCGCCGCCGCCCCCCAGCGCCGCACACCCGCGCAGGTCGGCATAAGCCGCGCGAGATCCTGCAAGGTCGCGGGCAGGTAGCGCCCGCCGCCAAAGGGTACGCCGGTCGCAAAGACGCTTTCGATCATCTTGGTGCGGCCAGAGACGCGCAACCGCTTGCTGTCGTTCAGCCAGCAGCCTGCGCCCTTTTCGGCATAGAACATCTCGTCTTTGGCGGGGTCATAGACCACGCCCGCCACAATTTCGCCCTTGTGTTCGAGAGCGATCGACACCGCCCAATGCGGCATCCCGTGCAAGAAGTTGGTGGTACCGTCGAGCGGGTCGACGATCCAGCGCCGGGTCGGGTCAATGCCCTCGATCACGGTGCCTTCCTCGCCGAGGAAACCGTAGTTCGGGCGCGCCTCCATCAGCTCGGTCTTGAGGATTTCCTCGGCGGCGCGGTCAGCGCGGCTGACGAAATCGCCCGGACCCTTGGAGGAGACCTGAAGGTTCTCGACCTCGCGGAAATCCTTGACCAGGCTGCGCCCCGCCTTGCGGGCCGCCTTGAGCATGATGTTGAGGTTCGCGCTGCCCTGCATGTCTGGTCTCTCCGATCGGTCAGGGCGCGCGTATAAGCGCCGCGCCCCGGAATGCCAAGCGGGTTGATCCCTGCCCGCGCCTCAGGCCCCGGCCGGCCATTGCCCGCGGCGGATCAGAACTTCGCGCAGCAGGGTCGGGCGGTCCGTCATGATCGCGCCAACACCAAGATCGAGAAGGCGCTCCATCTCGGCCTCGTCATTCACGGTCCAGACCTGCACGTCGATCCCGCGCCTTGCGGCGGCCCGGATCAGGCGCGGGGTGACGACAGGAATGCCGTTGTGAGCGGGGGGCACCTGCACCAGCCCGAAATCCGGGGTCCGGATCGGCAGGCCCCAGCCCGCCAGCCAAAGCGCCAGAACGCCTGATTGCGCGGGCGACCAGCACAGGTCGGGGCCCAAAGCCGCGCGGATCGCCGCCGTTCGGGCGGGGGCAAAAGACCCGACGCAGATCCGGGACAGCGCGCCCGCGCGCCGGATCACCTCGGCCAAGGCCTCGGCCACTCGGTCGCATTTCAGTTCGAAGGTCACGCGAAGATGGGGAAATTGTGCGAGAAACGCGTCGACGCGGGGGATCGCCGCGCCGCCATGGGTGCGGACCCGCGCCAGATCGGCCCAATCCAGATCGGCAATGGCGCGCGGGTCGCCCGTCATCCGCATGAGCGTCGCGTCGTGGTGGATCACCGCCACCCCGTCGCGCGTCGCATGGACGTCGGTTTCGACATGGGTATAGCCCAGCGCGACGGCGCGCGCGAAAGCCTCCATCGTGTTCTCTTCCGCCTCAAGCGAACCGCCGCGATGGGCCACCGCCAAAGGGCGCGGATGGTCCAGAAACGGATGGCGCTGGGGCTTCATCCGCGTTGCAGCTTGGGCGGTTCGGTCCGGCACAGCCGCAGCATCTGCGCCATGAAGGGCTTGGCCGTATCCTCGGCGCGCGTGGCCCCGTAAAGCCGCCGGGTAATGCCCTTTTCGGTCAGACGCCGGGTGACGAGCGAGGGGTGTTTGGCCGTGTCGCGCACCACCCAATCGGGCAGAACCGCCACCCCGCGCCCCGAGGCGACCAAAAGAAGGATCACAGCGGACAATTCCACCTGACGGATCGATTTCGGCTCCACCCCCGCCGGGAACAGAAGCTGGCTGAACACATCGAGCCGCGCCCGGTCGACGGGATAGGTGATCAACGCCTGATCGGCGAAATCCTCGGCCTCGACAAAGGGTTTGGCCGCCAGCGGGTGATCGGCGGCGCAGACAAAGACAGGCTCGTAATCGAAGAGCGGCGTGAAATCGACACCCGCCAGCTTCTCCGGATCGGAGGAGACGACAAGATCAACTTCCTCGCGCATCAAGGCGGGCAGCGCTTCGAATTGCAGGCCCGGGCGGATGTCGACATCGATATCGGCCCAACCCACGCGAAACGCCTCCAGCACCGGCAGGAGCCAGTCGAAACAGGCGTGGCATTCGATGGCGATATGCAGCCTGCCGGACTTTCCTTTGCGCAGGCTGTCGAACTCATCTTCCAGCGCCGCGATGCGCGGCAGCACATCTTCGGCAAGGCGCAACAATTTCATCCCCGCCGCCGACAGCTTCATCGGCTTGGAGCGGCGCACGAACAATTCCAGCCCCGCCTGATCCTCCAACCCCTTGATCTGGTGGGAAAGCGCGCTTTGCGTGATGTGCAGCCGGTCGGCGGCACGCGCCAGCCCACCCTCCTCGTGGATGGCCTTGATCGTGCGCAGGTGGCGAAACTCAAGATGCATGTGAAACTCATATTGATCTTGAAGATTATGAATTTGTCGCAAGGCATAGTCTATGCGACATCCGATGGCGACACATCAAGGATCAGAATCGCCATGTCCGTCGCTGCGCCCCGCGTTTCCTTCGAATTCTTCCCGCCCAAGTCGCTGGAGGCCTCTTTCCGGCTGTGGGATACGCTGAACGTCCTGTCGCCCTTGGCCCCGACCTTCGTGTCTGTGACCTATGGCGCGGGCGGCACGACGCGGGCCCTGACCCATGACGCGGTCAAGACGATCCATGCCAATTACGGGGTCGAAGTCGCGGCGCATCTGACCTGCGTGGACGCGACGCGCCAAGAAACGCTCGAGATCGCGGAAAGCTATGCCGCCGCCGGCGTGACCCAGATCGTGGCGCTCCGCGGCGACCCGCCGAAAGGTCAGGGCCGCTTCACCCCCCATGCCGAGGGTTTCGCCAATTCCATCGAATTGATCGAGGCGCTGGCCAAGACCGGCAAGTTCCACCTGCGCGTCGGCGCCTATCCCGACCCGCATCCCGAAGCGCAATCGATGCAGGATTGCGTCGATTTCCTGAAGCGCAAGATCGACGCCGGCGCCTCCTCGGCCATCACGCAGTTCTTCTTCGAGGCCGAAACCTTCTTCCGCTTCCGCGATGCCTGCGCAGCCTCTGGGATCCATGCCCCCATCATCCCCGGCATCTTGCCGATCAATTCGTGGAAGGGCGTGCGCAAATTCGCCGAAATGTGCGGCACGCCGATCCCCGCATGGCTCGACGAAGCCTTCGACAAGGCGGGCCGCGACGGGCGTGAACAGCTTCTGGCCACCGCGCTTGCGACCGAGCTTTGCAGCGACCTGATCGCGGGCGGGGTGGAGGATCTGCATTTCTACACGCTCAACGCCCCCGACCTGACCCGCGATGTCTGCGCGGCGCTGGGTGTGACCCCCAAGGTCGCGCTCTCCGAGGTGGCGTGAAGAGGGGGCTCTGCCCCTGCCCCCTTGGGGCTCCCCCGGGATATTTTTGAAACAGAGAAGCTGGCCTCCATCACGTTGCCCACTTGACCCCATCAGCTTCCGTCAATTGACTTGGGCCATTCCCTGCGCAATGCAGGGCCTTTCAGTCCAGTCATGGAGACGGAGATGATCTCGCCTGTCCTGCCCAGCTACAACCGCGCCAAACTGTCCTTCGTGAAGGGCGAAGGCTCGTGGATGGTGGAGGCCGATGGGCGACGTTTCCTCGATTTCGCCTCCGGCATCGCGGTCATGTCCTTGGGCCACGGGCATCCGGCACTGGTCAAGGCGCTGACCGATCAGGCGAACGCGCTCTGGCACACGTCGAACCTCTATGTCGTTCCACAACAGCAGGCGCTGGCCGAACGGCTGGTGGAGCACACTTTTGCCGACACCGTCTTTTTCTGCAATTCGGGGACCGAGGCGACGGAACTGGCCGTCAAGATGACGCGCAAATACTGGGCCGACAGCGACACGCCCGAGCGCACCACGATCCTGACCTTCGAGGGCGCGTTCCACGGCCGCTCGATCGCCGCGATTTCGGCGGCGGGATCGGAAAAGCTGACCAAGGGCTTTGGTCCGCTCCTGCCAGGTTTCCGGCAATTGCCCTTCGGCGATCACGACGCGCTCCGCGAGGCGGCCGCCGCCCCCGATGTCGGCGCGATCATGGTCGAACCGCTTCAGGGCGAGGGCGGCATCCGCACCCTGCCCGATGCCTGCCTCAAGGGCCTGCGCGATCTCTGCGATGCACATGGGCTGCTCCTGATCTTTGACGAAATCCAGTGCGGCGTGGGTCGCACCGGGCGCCTGTTCGCGCATGAATGGGCGGGGATTGCCCCCGACATCATGATGGTCGCCAAGGGGATCGGCGGCGGCTACCCTCTCGGCGCCCTGCTTGCGACCGAAAAGGCCGCGCGCGGCATGACGGCGGGCACCCATGGCTCGACCTATGGCGGCAATCCCCTTGGCTGCGCGGTGGGCGTCGCGGTGATGGACGAAATCACGAAACCCGGCTTCCTCGAGGAGGTGCGCCAGAAAGCGGGCTTCCTGCGCCAGAAGCTCGAAGGGCTCGTCGCCGCCCATCCCGATGTCTTCGAAAGCGTGCGGGGGTCCGGCCTGATGCTTGGCCTCAAATGCCGCGCGGCCAATACCGATGTCGTCGCCGCAGGCTATGACGCGCAGGTTCTGACCGTACCGGCCGCCGACAACGTGCTGCGCATCCTGCCCGCGCTCACCATCACCGAAGACGAGATCGCCGCAGGCATCGACCGGCTCGATGCCGCCGCCAGCGCCGTCAGCCGAAAGATCGCGGCCGCCTGATCCTTTCTTCGTTTCACAAATATCCCGGGGGGTCCGGGGGGCTGGCCCCCCGGCGCCCGCCGCCAGCCGAAAGGCACCGCCGATGACCCATTTCCTCGACATCAACAAGACAGCGCCTGCCGAATTGCGCGCCATGATCGACCAGGCCGCCGCGATGAAATCCGCGCGCGCGGGCAGGCCGAAGGGCGCGCCTGACGACGACCAGCCGCTTGCCGGTCGCATGGTCGCGCTGATCTTCGAGAAACCATCGACCCGCACGCGCGTCAGCTTCGACATGGGTGTGCGGCAGATGGGCGGGCAGACCATGGTCCTCACCGGCTCCGAGATGCAGCTCGGCCATGGCGAGACCATCGCCGACACCGCCCGCGTGCTCTCGCGCTATGTCGACATGATCATGCTGCGCACCTACGAGGAGGACGTGCTGCTGGAAATGGCAGATCACGCGAGCGTTCCGGTGATCAACGGCCTGACCAACCGCACCCATCCCTGCCAGATCATGGCCGATATCCTGACCTACGAGGAACACCGCGGCCCCATCGCGGGCAAAAAGGTCGTGTGGTGCGGTGACGGCAACAATGTCTTTGCCAGTTTCGCCCATGCCGCTGGGCAATTCGGCTTTGATCTGACTTTTGCGGGGCCCGAGCCGCTGGATCCCGAGCGCGTTTTCCTCGAGGAGGCGCGCGCCAAGGGGGCCAATGTCGAGATCATCCGCGATCCGGTCCGCGCGGTCGAAGGTGCCGATCTCGTCGTCACCGATACCTGGGTGTCGATGCATGACAGCCAGACCACCCGCGAACGCCGCCACAACCAGTTGCGCCCCTACCAGGTGAACGAGGCGCTGATGAAACATGCCAAGCCCGACGCGCTCTTCATGCATTGCCTGCCCGCGCATCGGAACGAAGAGGTGACCGATGCCGTCATGGACGGCCCGCAATCGGTCGTCTTCGACGAGGCGGAAAACCGGCTCCACGCGCAAAAGGCCGTGATGCGTTGGTGTCTCGGGGTCTGACAGGGGCGCGATGACCAACCTCACCCCCCAGGGGCCGATCCCGCCCGGCGCCCTGCCCCCGCCCGGTGCCGCGGCGCCCGGTCGCGCCGTGACCCTGATGATCTGCGCCACGGCTCTGCTGGCCGGAACCACGCTGATCGCCAAGGCGTTGGGAACCGGTGCCCTTGGTCCTGCGCTTCACCCGATGCAGGTCAGTTTCGGGCGGTTCCTGTTTGCCTGGATCGTGATCGTGACGACACTTGCCGTGCTGCGCCCACGCCTGACGCGCCCCGATCTGCGCGGCCATGCCGCCCGCACGCTTTGCGGCTGGTCGGGGGTGACGCTGATGTTCGCCGCCGCCGCCGCGATCCCGTTGTCGGATGCGATCGCAATCTCCTTCCTGAACCCGGTTTTCGCCATGCTGCTGGCCATTCCCCTTTTGGGTGAAAAGGTCGGGCCATGGCGCTGGCTGGCCGCGGCGATCGCGATCACGGGTGCGATGATCCTGATCCGGCCCGGCGGCACGGCGATGCAGGCTGGCGCGCTTTTGGCTTTGGGGGCGGCGCTGGCGCTGGGTCTGGAACTGATCTTCATGAAACGGCTTTCGGGACGAGAGCGGCCGCTCCAGATCCTTGTCGTGAACAATTCGATGGGTTTGGCCATAGCCACCTGCGCGGTCGTCTGGGTCTGGCAACCGCCCACCGCGGCGCAATGGGCGGGAATGGTCGGCATCGGCGTGATCATGGCCTGCGCGCAGGGGTTTTTCATCACCGCGCTGGCCCGCGCCGACGCCAGTTTCATCACGCCTTTCTCCTATCTCACGCTGGTCTTTGCCGCGCTCTACGATGCGGCGCTCTTTGGCGTGATCCCCACAGCGTTCAGCCTTGGCGGAGCGGCGACGATCATCGCGGGGGCGGCCCTCCTCGCTTGGCGCGAGGCATTGCACCGGCGCAGGGCCTGATACGCCGCCAACCCTTGCACCACGCCCCCACGCCTATAGAATGGGGCTTCAATTCCGGGCCGAAAGCCGCCATATGGCTGGGTCTTGGGCGGGCCGCGATGGCCGACAAAGCAGGAGACGGGCATGTCCTGGACCGACGAACGGGTCGAGTTGCTGAAAAAGATGTGGACCGAGGGTCAATCGGCCAGCCAGATCGCCAAGGAGCTTGGCGGTGTGACGCGCAATGCCGTGATCGGCAAGGTGCATCGGCTTGGCCTGTCGAACCGCGCAGGCGGCGGCACGCAAGCCGCAAGTCCCGGCAAGCCCGAAGCGGCGCCCGAACCCGAGGTTGCAGCAGCCCCCAAGCCGCGCAAACCCGAACCGCGCGCTGTTCCCGCCGATCTCGACCCGCCCGAAACGGTCGCAGAACCCGAACCTGCGCCGCGTCCGTCGAATGTCACGCCGTTGCGCAAACCCATCGTGCCTGCGGGCCAACCCCTGCCGCCACAGCCCTCGGCCAATGAAATCAGCCCCGAAGCGCTGGCCAAGGTGCAGGAGGTCGAGAAAT
This sequence comes from Roseicyclus marinus, assembly GCF_030163795.1. Taxonomy (GTDB): domain Bacteria; phylum Pseudomonadota; class Alphaproteobacteria; order Rhodobacterales; family Rhodobacteraceae; genus Roseicyclus; species Roseicyclus marinus. The sequence goes on from NZ_JASJOF010000013.1 coordinate 14,981, forward strand.
CGGCCAAGCGCATCAGCCTGATGGAACTGACCGAGCGGACCTGCAAATGGCCCATCGGCGACCCCGCGACCGAGGATTTCTATTTCTGCGGCCTGCCCGTGCAACAGGGTAAACCCTATTGCGAGGCGCATGTCGGCGTGGCCTTCCAACCGATGTCGAGCCGCCGCGACCGGCGGCGCTGACCGCCCGCAGGAGACCAGACGAAAGCCCCGGCCAGATCGACCGGGGCTTTTCATTATCCGGGGGGCGGCTCACCCCAAGGGCAGGAATGGCAGCCCCATCAGCGCCTGCACGAACAGCGCCAGCGTCAGCACCGCGTAGACCGCCGCCCCGATGCGCACCCCGCGCAGCACACCAGCGCCCCCGCGCCGGTCCAGCCACAGACCCAGAAGCGGCAGAACCTGCATCGCGTGGATCGCGGCGAAATGCGCCGGACGCAGATCACCCGTCACCCCCGACCAGCCCAGCAGCGGCAGGGTCGGCGCACCCTCGGGGTGCAGGCCCACAAAAGGCCCGCCCGTGCTGCTGAGGTATCCCGCCACGATGAAGGTCAGCACGAAGGTGCTGGCGAACCCGAGCCACACACCTTCGCGCAGGCCAACGCCCATTGCCGCCGCGCCATCGCGCCGGGCGACCCAGCCCATGACCGCGACGCCTGCGATCAGCGATACGGCACCCACCCCCATCACCGTGTACATCGTCTCGTGAAACGGGGTCGACAGGTTGAAATGCGACGCCTCGGCCCTTGCGGCCTGGTAGATCATGTAGGCCATCTCGACCAGGTAGGCCGCCGCCATCACCATGGCCGTCGTCCGCAACATCCGGCCCTCGCGCCATGCCGGCGACAGCCGCGCCTCAACCAGCGCCATGGTCCAGAACAGCACGAGAAAGCTCAGCGCGAATTTCATCGGCTTCAGCCAGACCGGAACGCCGCCGATCTGGCGCGCATCGACAAATCCCCAGGCGATGGTCAGGCCCAACAAGATCGCGGAAATCACCGTGAGGACGTGGAATTGCGACGGCTTCATGGCCGGCGTTGCGCGGACATCGGTTTCAAGAAACGACATGGCCAGTTCCCTCGATGGCGTGGGTATGGGTCGGGGCGACAACCGGGCGGGCCCGCAGACCCAGTTCGGTCAGCGCGGCCAGAAGGAAGCCGAGCGGGCCGAGCATGAAAATCGGGATCAGGATCGCCGCCTGCACGACGCGGCCCACGCCCACCCTGTCCATGCGCGCGGCCATCACCGCCCCGACGAAGAGATCGAAGGCCAGGTAATGCACCCAACCCGCCAAGAGCGCCCAGTCATCCGACAATAGCGTCGCAACCGAGGCGAGGCTGTCGAACCCGCCGCCCATGCCGGAAAACCGGCTGAGGACAATCAGGCCATAGACGCCCGATAGCCCTAGGGGGATCACCCAGAGCGGGATCGCGTTAAGCCCGGGATATCCCCGCGGGCCGAGGATCAGCAGGCCCCAGCCCGCCATCGCCGTCGTGCTGGCGAGGGAAAAGAGGTCTTCTGGTGTCATCGCCATATCTCCATTGTAAATTTCCACTGGTTACATAGGAAGCGCTCCGCCTTGCAAAGTCCAGCGCAAAAATTTACATTGGAAATATGAAGGGGTTAAATACTTGTCAGTAAATCGAAAAAACTATCATCACGGCGACCTGAAGCCGGCGCTGATCGCGGCCGGGCTCGACCTGCTGGAAGAGACGGGGCTCGAGTCCCTGTCGCTGCGCGCCATCGCCGCGCGCGTGGGCGTCAGCCATACGGCGCCCAAGAATCACTTCGACGGCCTGCGCGGCCTTCTGACCGCCATCGCGGCCGAGGGGTTTCGCCGCCATGCCGCCGAGATGCGACACGGCGTCGAGGATCACCCCCCCGGCAAGCCGCGCCTTCAGGCGGCTTGCGACGGCTATCTGCGTTTTGCCTTGGCCCATCCCGAATTGTTCAGGCTGATGTTCTCGAAGACCCTGTGCAACCATGACGACCCCGCGCTTCGGGCCGCTGCCTCGGGCAGCTATGAAGTGTTGCGCGGCATCGCCGCCGGTCTCGACTGGGACAAGGCCGATGCGCCCGGCGCGCCGCAGCGGACGGAATGGATGCTCTGGAGCATTGTCCACGGCTACGCGATGCTCCTGATCGAAGGGCAGATCCCCCGCGCCCCCGACGGCAGCGCACCTTTCCCGGCCTCCGGTGTCGTGCCCGATTTCGGTTATCGCGCTGATCTTGCAGAATGACACGGCACGAAGCACCCATAGCAGGCGTGCTGTTGTTGTCCCGTATCGGGAGGAATAGACTGAACGCGGTCGCGTCTCAGCGGCAGTGCCGGGCGATCTCGCGGTCGTTCAGGCCCGTCTCGACCAGCAGGCAGCGGTCGCGCGCTTCGAAGTAATAGCCGCGGGCATACCACATCACCGCCTCGTCGATATCGCCATCCGACACCAGCCACGCGCCGCGCAGGTAACGGCCCGCATAGGTCAGGTTCACCTCCGGATCGAGCAACCGTTCGGGCGGCCCCTCGAAGCCCATCGTGCCGGCGGTCTGGGGCAAGATCTGCATCAACCCGTAATAAGGCCCGTTGCGCGCATCGGCCCGGTAGTCGCTTTCGCGCTGGATCACGCGATGCAGCAACGGCTCCGGAATGTCATGGATTTGTGCGTAGCGCTGTACCAGCGCGCGCATCTGCGGTGTCTCGCCGGGATAAAGATCGGCCGATACAGCGCCGTCACCGGCGCCGTCGCGCCCGGCCCCGCAGGCCGCCACCGCCAGCACGGCCAGAACCGCCGCAAGACCCCTCGCACCCCACATCGTCATTCCCCTGTCAGTCGCGTCCCAGAAGACGCCGGAGTTGCTGCTCCGCCTCTTCGCGCAGGCGGCGTTCCAATTCGTCACGCGCGGCGTCTTCGGTGGTCGTGGCATCGAACTGGGTGCCCAAAGCTTCGTTGATGCGGTTGCGCGCCTCTTCCTCCAACCGCGCGGCCTCGGCGTCAAGACGGGCGCGCGCCTCGGCTTCAAGCCGGGCGGCCTCTTCGGCAAGTTCTTGCTCTGCCAGAAATTCAAGATCTGGCCGGATGCTGGGATCGGCCCAAGAGCCGGTGATCAGGATCGGCACCCGGATCGCCGCGCCGCCCTCGCCACGCGAAAGACCCGGTGTGAGGCGATAATCCAGCGTCTGTGCCCCGATGTTCACGCGGCCCGCACCGGTCACCTCGCCCCAGGGCGCATCCAGCCGCAGATCGTCATTTTCCATGACGCCGCCCGAAAAGGTCATATTGGCGGAGACGCTGTCATAAACCGTGCGCGCGCCCTCGCCCCGGAAGGACGGGTCGAAATTGCGGATCATCCCGGCAAGATCGAGACCCCGGATCGCCCCGGTGCCCAGCGCGAAATCGCCCTCACCCTCAAGGCTCGACATCAGCGTGGCCATGTCGTTGCCAACGCCCAGAACCTGCAGGCTGAGGCTGCCGCGCCCGTCGAGACGGTCATAATCCGCAAGATCGGTGAACAATGGATTGAGATCGACATCGGCAAGGATCACGTCGCTGCGCACCGACAATCCACCACGGCCATTGACCACGAATTGCCCGGCCAAGACGCCGCCGTAGGTGCCGATACGGTCGATGTCGAGGACAAGCCGCCCGTTGTCGAGCCCCGCCCGCAGCCGCGCCGGGCCCAACGTGACCCCTGCACCTTCGATCCGTTCTACGGCCAGCGCGAGTTCTGCATCGACGGCGAAAAGTCCGGATACGTCGATCGGAGCGCGCGACCAACCCGACGTCGCGGGCGCTGCCGCGCCGCCCCCGCCACCGCCCGATGCGCCGCCACTCGCGGCCTGCGCCGGGGCCGCGCCACCGCTCTCGGGCAGGATCAGCCGGGCGCCGCTGACCGTGCCCCGCACCATGGGCCGCGCGGCCCCCTGCGTCACGTCGAGTTCCAGCGCCAGCGCCGTATCGTCGAGCCCAAGCTGCGCGCCCCGAAGGTGCAAGGATCCCTCGGACGTGAGTGTCACATCGCCGGAAAACGACAGCCGGTCGCGGCCATAGCCCTGCGGCAGGTCGGGCATCGCCGCGCCGAGAATCGCGAGAAGCGGCCCCAGATCCGTCGCCTCGACCTCAAGCGCGCCGCCAAAGGACGGGTCGAGCCCGGCTTGCCCGTCAAACCGCGCGGAGCCGCCGGACCAGTCCAACGCTGCGGTGACCGCCGAAATCCTGCCTTCCGCCAGCCCACGGGGATGGCCCAGCAATGCCTCGAGCGCCAGATCGGTGCCGTTCACGGTGGCGGAGCCCGCGATCTCGGCAGCGCCTTGGGCCGGCAGGGTCAAACGCGCATCAACGCCACCGATCCGCAAACTGTCGCCGGTACCCTGATCGATATAGGTGAATCGCCCATCGGTGATCTGGGCCGCGCTGATGGCAAAGGCGCGGGCGGGCGCGGCGGTTGGTGCGTCGGAAGTCGCGACGGCGGCATCGCTGGGCGCGGTGGTGACCGGCTCTTCCACCTCGTCGAAGCTCCAGCTGACGCGTCCATCGGTGGCCCTGACCAACGTGATCTCGGGCGCGATGAGCGTGATCTGTTCGATCTGCACCTCGCCCGACAGCGCGGCGGCCCATGGCACACGCAGGCTGAGTGCCTCTGCGGCGATCAGCGGCCCCTCGCCCGCCCAATCGGGATTGCCGACGCGCAATCCCTCGGCACGGACGCCAAGATGCGGCCAAAGCGTCGGGCGCACCTCGCCCGAAAGGCGCACTTCTCGGCCCAGCGCCTGCGACAGCCGATCCGCCGCAACGGCGGCGATACGGTCGGCGGGCACCGCGAACAGGACCCCGACCATCAGGACCGCCACAAGAACAAGACCACCGATCGCCCGAAAAACCCAACGCATGACTGCCCCCCTTACGCCTCGCGTCGATCCTAACGCGAAGGGGCGGGCCTTGTGCACCCCTTTCGCATGACAAGACGGCTGGTCAGCGCTGCCCTCTTTCGCATTGGCCCGGTCCGCGCTATCTGCGCATCCCATGAGCCAGAACCCTCCCCAGCTTCGCCCCGACCTCGCCCGCGCCGAGGTGCCCGACACCACCCGCCCGGGACAGCCCCGGATCGGGATGGTCAGCCTTGGCTGTCCGAAGGCGCTGGTGGACAGCGAGCGCATCCTGACCCGGCTGCGCGCGGAGGGTTACGCGATCTCGCCCGATTACGCGGGCGCAGAGGCGGTGATCGTGAACACCTGCGGGTTTTTGGACAGCGCCAAGGTCGAAAGTCTCGAGGCGATCGGGGAAGCGCTGCGGGAAAACGGGCGGGTGATCGTCACCGGCTGCCTCGGCGCCGAGCCGGAGTACATCACCGGCGCGCATCCGTCGGTTCTGGCGGTTACGGGGCCGCATCAATACGAGCAGGTGCTGGATGCGGTCCATACCGCCGTGCCACCCGCTCCGGATCCGTTCATCGACCTCTTGCCGCCTGCGGGCGTAAAGCTGACGCCGCGCCATTACAGCTATCTCAAGATCGCGGAAGGCTGTGATCACAAGTGCAAGTTCTGCATCATCCCCGACATGCGTGGCCGCCTGCAATCGCGCCCGGTCAAAGCGGTGTTGCGCGAGGCGGAAAAACTGGTCGAGGCCGGTGTGAAGGAACTGCTGGTGATCAGCCAAGACACCAGCGCCTATGGCACCGACTGGAAGGGCCGCGAAACCAAGTTTCCGATTCTCGATCTATCCAGAGATTTATCCACACTCGGCGCGTGGGTTCGCTTGCACTATGTCTACCCTTACCCGCATGTGCGCGAGTTGATCCCCCTGATGGCGGACCCTGCGAACGGCTTGCTGCCCTATCTCGACATTCCGTTCCAGCACGCCCATCCCGACACCTTGAAACGCATGGCGCGCCCTGCCGCCGCCTCGCGCACGCTGGAGGAAATCGCGGCCTGGCGGCGCGACTGCCCTGACATCACGCTGCGGTCCACCTTCATCGTCGGCTACCCCGGCGAGACAGAGGCGGAATTCCAGACGCTGCTCGACTGGCTGGACGAAGCGCAACTCGACCGCGTGGGATGCTTCCAATACGAGAATGTCGCCGGAGCACGGTCGAACGCCCTGCCCGATCATGTCCCCGAAGAGGTCAAGCAGGATCGCTGGGACAGGTTCATGCAAAAGGCGCAGGCGATCTCCGAGGCGAAGCTGGCGGCCAAGGTCGGCCGCACCCTGACCGTTTTGGTCGATTCCGTGGACGAGGATGGCGCAACCTGCCGCACCACGGCCGATGCGCCCGAGATCGACGGGAACCTGTTCATCGACGACGGTTTCGAAGGTTTGGCCCCCGGCGACATGGTCGAGGTCGAGGTGGAAGAAGCCGGGGAATACGACCTTTGGGGCCGTATCCGCGCTTGAGACCTGTGCCCATGGCTGCGTAGACTGCGGCCATGATCCACGTCACGACCACCTGCCCCGATGCGCAAAGCGCCGAACGCCTCGCCCGCGCGGCACTGGCGGAACGCGTCGCCGCTTGCGTCAACATCGTGCCGGGCCTGCGCAGCCTCTACCATTGGGAAGGGGCAGTTGCCGAAGACGAGGAGGTGCTGGTGATCTTCAAGACCTCAGGGTCGGCGCGCGCGGCCCTTGTCGCCTTCATCGAGGCGGAGCATCCCTACGACCTTCCGGTCATCACTTGGGAAAGACTTGAGACGACGCCCGAAGCCTTGGCGTGGCTGGACCGCGAAACGGGGTGATCAGGTGGGCGCACCCGCCTGACGCACGCGGTTGAACACTTGGGCGCTTGCGCAGATGGCGGGCACCTCTGCAGCCCTGTCGTGTTGCACCGAAAGCCACCGGTCACATTCGTCGGCCCAACCGCAGCCACGGCAGCGAAGGACAACCGCAGCCCAATCGGCATGAGAGATCATGCTTTCGTCGAGCGCGCGTTGCATCGCCGCGCCGGTCTTGCGCGCCATGGAAACGGCCAGCCAGTAATGCCGGGTCTCGTCGCCCAGCAGATGGGGGATCGGATCACGCATCGCCACATTCGTTCCCCAATGTCATTCCGCCGCGAGAGCCGCGAGGATACCGCCGTTGCGGCAAAAGCCGGGGGCGGTATCGGCGGCTTGCGTCTTCGCGAGCCAATGGGCGCAGCCCTGCGGATCGGAACAACCAACGCAGGCCGACAGCATGTCGTCGCGCATCTCCGGCGGCAGGTCGCCGCGCAATTCGGCATCGTCCAGATCGGCCCCCAAGGTCCGGGCCATCCGGGTCATGAGGCGTTCGTGCTGGTCACGGGTCGTATCGGCTGGCATCGGCGGAACCTTTTGCTGCGCTGCAGGGGAAGCCCCCCATGCGGGCAAGCCTATGCCGCCGGACAGGAACCGCCTTGACCCAGATCAAATGTCGGGGCCGCGCAGCCCAAGAAGCGTCCGGCGCACCACGTCGATCCGGGCCGCGTTGGGTGGATGCGTCGACAGGAATTCGCGCGCCGGATCGGGAATGCGGGTAAAGAATTCCGCCCCGATCAAGGCGTCGTATCCTGCGCGCTCCGCGATCACCGTACCAAGCGCATCGGCCTCCAGTTCGGCCCGCTGCCCGAATTCGCGGGAGGCGACGAAAGCCCCGATCTGCGCCGCCTCGTCCACCTCCAGCTGCGAGGCGCCCCGCGCCCGCGCCAAATCGGAAAAGACGCGCGCGCCCTCAGCGGCCTGCCTTTGGCCCAAGGGCAGATGTCGGCCGATGTGATGTCCGGCTTCGTGACCCATGATGAAAGCCAGTTCGTCGACGTTGCGCGCCACGGCGATCAGGCCGAGCGTAAAGATGATGGCCGGCCGCCCCTGTGGATCGAGCGTGTGAAAGGCGTTCACGCCGCTTTCAGGGGCGCGGTCCACGTAAATGGCGAAATCGCACACCTGATCGGGTGTTTCCTCGCGGCAAACTCGTTCGGCCACAGGTTCGACGCGGCGCACCACCTCGTCGAAGTTCAGGGCCGCCTGCCGCGCCCGCGCCGCGATGTCGGGGGCTGGCGGCGGCGGGGGCGGCGGCACCATGACCTGCACGCATCCCGACAGGACAAGGGCAAGGAGCGGCAGGAGACGGATCGGGCGCATGGCGGATTGTTTCAACGGTTTGGCTTGGGTCGATGGCGTGATCGCTCTTTAAGCCTAGAGGCCCGGCGCGCGAGGTCCAGCCCGCTTTCGTAGGGTAGGCGCGGCTTGACGCAGGCGGTCCTGCCCTTACCTCAACGCGCATGACCGACATCCGTATTCTTTACAACGCGCGCTGCCCGATCTGTCGGGCCGAGATCGCCCATTACCAAAAGCGCGCGGAGGCCACCCACGCGCCGCTTTCGTTCGAAGATCTGAATGAGGCCGATCTGGGTGATTGGGCCCTGACGGCGGATCAGGCGAAACGCCGGCTTCATGCGGCCCTGCCCGACGGGCGCATCGTGAGCGGGATCCCCGCTTTCGCCGCGATCTGGTCCGCATTGCCCGGTATGGGTTGGCTGGCGCGGCTGGTGATGGCACCGGGCGTGCGGACGGTTGCCGACATCGCTTACAACCGGTTTGCGGCACCGTGGCTTTACCGGCGCCAGATACGGCGCGAGCGGCAGGGCCTTGCCGCGGGAGACGGGCGGGCCTAGGCTTGGCCCCATGTTCACAATCGAGCACGAATTCGACGCAACGCTGATCACCCTTGTCGATGACGGCGAGGCTGGGCAGCCCTTGCAAGAAGACGTGACAATCGCCGCTTTCGCGGAATGCGTGACGGTCACGCAATATGATACCCGTACCGATCGCGAGCACGTTATCACCCTGTCGCTCGCCCAGATCCGCGACCTTGCCGCAGCGCTGGACCTGCCCGAGGGGGTCTATCGTCTTGAAAAGGGCTAAGAGGACCAGCTGACTGGCCTCTACGCCACTTGGCGGCGCGGTCCATGCGAGCTTTTGTTAATCCCGCACAATCTTGGCCTGACGGGCCCAATCCAATCCGCAAACTTGCGATAAGGCGATCTGTCCCCAGCCTTGCCCACAGGCGCAGATCGTCATGGACAGCCCACGGATCCGCCCGCCATACTTGCCCTGCGAAACGGGAGAAATGCCATGGCCACCGGGTTTTTCGTCAATGAACGCTGTTTCTGGCATTCGGGCGGGAATTACAGCTTTCTCGTGCCGGTCGGCGGGTTGATGCAACCCTCGACCGGGGGCGGTCTGCCGGAAAATCCGGAGACAAAGCGGCGGTTCAAGAACCTTGTCGAGGTCACGGGGCTGATGCGGACACTGGCCACGCCCGATGCAGACCCCGCCACGGAGGAGGATCTGCGCCGCATCCATCCCGCCAGCTATCTGGAAAACTTTCGCCGCAAAAGCGCGGAGGGCGGGGGCGAATTGGGCCTCAGGACGCCCTTTGGTCCCGATGGCTATGATATCGCCGCCCTGTCGGCGGGCCTGACCAAGGCCGCGCTTTTCGAGGTCCTGCAAGGCCGGCTCGACAATGCCTATGCACTGTCGCGCCCACCGGGCCACCATTGTCTGCCGGATTTTCCCAACGGGTTTTGCCTGTTGAACAACATCGCCATCGCGCTGGAGGCCGCGCGCGCCGCAGGGCTGGCCGACCGGGTCGCCGTGATCGACTGGGATGTGCATCACGGCAACGGAACCGAAGCGATCTATTACGAACGCGCCGACACGCTGACGATCTCGATCCACCAGGAACGGAATTATCCGCGCGATTCAGGCGATTTCGAGGATCGCGGCGCAGGCTCTGGCGAAGGGCTTAACCTCAACGTGCCGCTGCCGCCCGGGGGCGGCCATGCCACCTATCTGGAAGCCTTCGAGCGGCTGGTGATCCCGCAACTCCACGCCTTCCAGCCCGATGCGATCGTGGTCGCCTGCGGTTTCGACGCTTCGGGCGTCGATCCCTTGGGGCGCATGATGGCCGGATCGGAAACCTTCCGCGCGTTGACCGAGATGACGATGGAGGCGGCAGGCGAGTTGTGCGAGGGCAAGCTGGTCCTGACCCATGAGGGCGGCTATTCCGAGGCGCATGTGCCGTTCTGCGGCCATGCCGTTCTGGAGGCGTTGTCAGGCAGCGACATCACCGCACCCGACCCGTTGAAGGACCGGATTGACAGCCAGCAGCCGGGTCCGCGTTTCGAACATTACTGTTCCACGCTGATCGCCGAAATGGAGGCCGCGCTGGAAGCCTGAGGCCGCGTTGACTTCGCCGCGACGCGGCGGCAGGGTGCGCGGCGACCACCAGATCGGAGGATGTGTGCGATGAAAAAGGTCTATGGCTCGGCGGCGGACGCGCTCGACGGTGTGCTCTTCGACGGCATGCTGATCGCGGCGGGCGGCTTTGGCCTCTGCGGCATCCCGGAACTCCTGATCGACGGGATCGTGGCATCCGGCGTCAAGGATCTGACCGTGGCCTCCAACAACGCGGGCGTCGATGATTTCGGGCTCGGCAAGCTGCTTGCCACCCGCCAGATCCGCAAGATGATGTCCTCCTACGTGGGTGAGAACGCCGAATTCATGCGCCAGTACCTGTCGGGCGAGCTGGAACTCGAATTCAATCCCCAAGGCACACTCGCCGAACGGATGCGCGCGGGCGGTGCGGGCATCCCCGGGTTCTACACCAAGACCGGCGTCGGCACAGTCATCGCCGAAGGTAAGGAGGTGAAGACCTTCGACGGGCAGGATTACATCCTCGAACGCGGGATTTTCGCGGATCTGTCGATCGTCAAGGCGTGGAAGGCGGACGAGACGGGCAATGCCGTCTTCCGCAAGACGGCGCGCAACTTCAACCCGCCCGCGGCCATGTGCGGCAAGATCTGCATAATGGAGGTGGAGGAGATCGTGCCGACCGGTTCGCTCGACCCAGACACGATCCATTTGCCCGGCATCTATGTTTACCGCCTGATCCAAGGCGAACACGAGAAGCGGATCGAACAACGCACCGTCCGGCCCCGCGCCGCCTGAGGGCGTCATGGCAAGGTCCCCCTACAGCGACCTGCCCCAGCGCGCGTTCTGGCGCGGTGGGGTCGCGGGGCCTGGGCCTTTTGACCTTCCGGATCTTTACCGCCCCCGCTTTGCCCTGACGCCGGAAACGCGGGTCTTCACCGCTGGCTCCTGTTTCGCGCAGCATGTGGGTGGGGCGCTCAAGCGCGCAGGGCTGAGCGTGATCGACACCGAGCCTGCCCTGCGTGGGATGCCGCCCGAAACGGCGAAACGCTTTGGCTACGGGGTCTATGCCGCGCGCTTCGGCAATATCTACACCGTGCGCCAGTTCCGTCAGCTGATCGAGGAAATGCTGGGCCTGTTCTCCCCGGCGCTGCCGATCTGGGAAAGGGATGGCCGGTTCTGGGATGCGCTGCGCCCCGGTATCGAACCCGAAGGGCTCACCAGCGCCGAGCAAGTGGTCGAGATGCGGACCCAGCACCTGATCGCGCTGGCGCGCGCCGTGCAGGAGGCCGAAGTGATGGTGTTCACCCTTGGCCTGACCGAAGCCTGGGAGCATCGCGAAACCGGTACTGTCTATCCCACGGCCCCGGGGACGATCGCAGGGGATTACGACCCGGATCTCTTCGTCTTTCGCAATCACGGCGTGGCCGAGATCCTCGAGGATTTCACGGCGCTGGAACGGATGCTGACCGAGATCAATCCCGGGCTGCAGTGGATCCTGACCGTTTCGCCCGTGCCGTTGGCGGCAACGGCCAGCGGCGATCATGTTCTGGCGGCAACGATGCGGTCGAAATCCGTGCTTCGCGTGGTCTGCGACCTCTTGTACGAAAGTTCGGCGGCGATCGATTATTTCCCCTCCTATGAACTGGTGATGTCGCCCGCCCACCCTGCCGGAGCTTTCGCATCGGACCTGCGCAGCGTCCGGCCCGAGGTGGTTGACGGGATCATGGAGCTGTTTCTGAAAGCCCATGGCCTCACCGCCGAGCCTATCCCAAGCGCCCCGACCGATGGGGACGGTGAAGGCGGAGACGGGGATGGCGCCCTCTGCGAAGATGTCTTGCTGGACGCCTTCCGCCCATGACTAGACGCATCGCGATCGTCGGGACCTCCAACATCGGTGCGCCGAAATATGCCGCCGAGCAGATCGCAGCGGAATATCCAAGCCTTACTGTCCGGTTCTGGGGTATGCCGGGCCGAAAATTCGCGGATTGCGCCACTGATGACGCGGGCGTGTTCCAGCCGCCTTCGGGCGATGTCGAGACGCGAAAGCTGGCCAAGCGGATCAATGGCGAAGATTGCATCGACCTGAGCACCTTCGATGCGACACTGGTGATCGCGGATACGATGGGCTTGCCCTCCGTGTTGTTCATGGCGGGGAATTACGACGTGATCGACTGGCCGCACCGCCGGGACAAGCCGCTGTTGTCCCGGCCGGGATTTCTGGCCGGGATGGAGGAGGCGATCACGGCGCGCGCCGATGACCTTGCCCAGCAGTTCCAGGGGGTGCGCCCTTTGTTCCTGACGCGAGCGCCCTACCCGACGACCATGGTCACACGCCGGGGTCCCTTACGGCTTGAGCCCTTCGCATCGGTGGCCGCGCATCCCGAGGCGGCGCAGATCGAGGCACTCTACACCAAGGCGCTGGACCGTGCGCTGGCCGCGCGCAACATTACCTTTATCGCGCAACCGGCCGAGACCATGGCAGCCCCTTTCCTGACGCGCCCCGCCTATGGCCGAGGGGCCGAGGATTTCCGCACGGCGGGCCGCATTCTTGACGATCACCGGCACATGAACGCAGCGTTTGGCGCTTCGCTTTTCCGTGCCTTTGCGTTAGCCCTATGTCCCGACAGGACCGGGGCCGCCCCGACACCTCAGACCAAGGAGTGACGCCCATGTGGGACCGCAACCAGATGGCCGCCCGCGCCGCGAAAGAACTGCGCGACGGCATGTATGTGAACCTCGGCATCGGCATCCCGACGCTGGTGTCGAACTACATCCCCGACGGCATGAGCGTAACGCTGCAATCGGAAAACGGGATGCTCGGCATGGGGCCCTTCCCCTACGAGGGCGAGGAAGACGCCGACCTGATCAACGCAGGCAAACAGACCATCACCGAATTGCCCCACACGGCCTATTTCGACAGCGCGACGAGTTTCGGCATGATCCGGGGCGGCAAGATCGCCATGGCGATCCTGGGCGCGATGGAAGTCAGCGAAAAGGGCGATCTGGCGAACTGGATGATCCCCGGCAAGCTGGTGAAGGGGATGGGCGGCGCGATGGATCTGGTCGCGGGCGTGGGCCGTGTCGTCGTGGTGATGGATCACGCCAACAAGCACGGCGAAAGCAAGGTTTTGAAGAACTGCACCCTGCCGCTGACGGGCACCGGTGTGGTGGATCTGATCATCACGAACATGGGCGTGCTGGAGGTGGTCGAGGGTGGCCTGAAACTCCTCGAACTGGCCGACGGCGTGACCGAAGCCGACCTGCGCGCCGCGACGGAAGCCACGCTTGTCTGATCCGGTTGCCGCATCCGCGGCGGAGCGGACCCCCCAAGGCACGCTGACACTTCAGACCGTGCCGATGCCCGCCGATACCAATTCAGGCGGGGATGTCTTTGGGGGCTGGGTGGTCAGCCAGATGGACATCGCGGCAGGCACGACCGCGATGGACCGTGCGCAGGGACGCTGCGCCACCGTCGCGATCGAGGCGCTGCGCTTTCACGCGCCGGTGCTCGTGGGGGACCTGTTCTCGGTCTATTCGCAGATCACGCGGACCGGGCGCACCTCCATCACCATGCATATCGAGGCATGGGTGCGCCGCCAGCGCACCGGCGAACGGATGCTGGTGACCGAGGGCGATTTCACCTTTGTCGCCATCTCGGAATCCGGCGTGACACGCCCCCTGCCCCCGGAGGAAGCGCAGCCATGAGCGAGATCATCCGCGAGATCACGGGCACCAAGGGCCGCTATGTCCTGCGCGAAAACGGCGCCGAGGCGGAATTGACCTATTCCATCCTGTCGCCCGAGCGCATCATCGCAGATCACACGGGAGTGCCCGACGCCATGCGCGGCACGGGCGCGGGTCTGAAGCTGGTGGAACGGCTGGTCGCCGATGCACGGGCCGAAGGCGTTCGGATCGTGGCGCTTTGCCCTTTCGTGAAGGCGCAGGCGCGACGGCACCCGGACTGGGCGGATGTGATCGACTGAGGCGTCAGTTCACCGCGATGGGCTGGAACACGCAGCCATCCGAGATCAACTCGGGCGGGGTGCGGCACAGACTGCGCGCAACCATCCACGTCGCCAGCACCTTGGGAACGTAATCGCGGGTTTCCTCGAAAGGCGGCACACCGTTGTTGCGTTGCACCGCACCCTCGCCCGCGTTGTAGCCTGCAAGCGCCAAGAGCGGGTCTCCGTCAAATTCGTCAAGCAACCAGTCAAGATAGGCGATGCCGCCCGCGATGTTCTGGCGCGCATCGAAAGGGTCCGCGACGCCGAACCGGGCCGCCGTGTCGGGGATCAGCTGCATCAGACCCTGCGCCCCGGCAGGGCTGACGGCCTCAGGCCGGCCAGCGGATTCGACGGCCAAGACCGCCAACACCAAGGCCGGTGAAACCTCTGTGCCGATGCTCGCCATCAGGATCTCGGCCCCGTGGGCTTCGATGATGCGGTGCAAGGTCGAAAGACGCGGCACGTTCAGAGCCGCCGCCTCTGGCGCCGAAGCAAGCAGATCCTGCGCCGCCCAGAACCGTCCTGTATCCGCAGGCAATGCAGGAGAGATCACCTGCCAGAACCAATCGGACCGGCCCGGTGCCGCCTCGCGGCGCACCTCGGGTTCGGTTCCGATCCCCACGGGCGAGGGGCGGGTGGGATCGGGCGCGCTGGTGTTGCGGGCGTGTTCCTCGGCGGTGATCTGGATCGTGATCCGGGGTCCGGTGCGTCCGGCGTCGGGCGCCGTGACGCGCCGGATCGACGCGCCCTGCCCGGTCGCCTCGTCAAGCCCCTGCGCATGGACGGGAAGGATCGACAAACACGCGAAAAGGACCGGGAAGGCGCGCGCGCAAAGGTGCCGCATGATCTTACTGCCTGCTACTCAACTACCTCGGGCGGCCTTGTTCTATTGGGCTTGGCCGGTTTCAAGGACGATGAATAGCACGAAACCGAAAGTGAATCTGCCCTTAAAGCACCCGAGAGAAATCCCACCAATTTCCAGAACAGGCCCAAATCCCGCCCCGATTCACCACCAGAAACAGGTCATCCCGAACGGCCAAGACGGCCGGGGCCAACCAAAGACCTGAACCCTATCTGGAGCAAGACCATGACCAACCTGATCAAGAATTTCGCAAAATCCGAATCCGGCGCCGTGACCGTTGACTGGGTCGTCCTGACCGCAGCTCTCGTGGGCCTTGGCCTCGCCGTCATGACGGTCGTGTCGAACGGCATCGAAGACCTGTCGGGCGACATCTCGACCGCGCTGGTCGACACCGACCCGCTCACCAACCCCTTCGCTACCAACGGCGCAGACGCCGCAGAAAACGACTGATCCGCGCAGCAGCGCGAAAGCCGGGGCCGCACCAGCGATGGTGCGGCCCCGATCCGTTTTGGCCTTGCCGATGCTCCGTAGCAGGCCATCCGGCTCGGCCCCCATGCAACGCATCAGCTGCCCCGCACGCCCCAGCATCACATCACCAAATCACCCCGCAAATTGCCCGAAAACATCCCACGCCAGCCCAGATCGTGCCCTAATCTCACAGCAAAACAGGCTCATCCCGAACGGCTAAGACGGCCGGGGCCAACCGAAGACCTGAACCCTATCTGGAGCAAGACTATGACCAACCTGATCAAGACTTTCGCAAAATCCGAATCCGGCGCCGTGACCGTTGACTGGGTCGTCCTGACCGCAGCGCTCGTGGGCCTTGGCCTTGCCGTCATGACGGTCGTGTCGAACGGCATCGAAGACCTGTCGGGCGACATCTCGACCGCGCTGGTCGACACCGATCCGATGACCAACCCCTTCGCCACCAACGGCGCAGACGTCGCGGAAAACGACTGATCCGCGCAGCAGCGACCCTCGTCGTTTCGGGGCTGTGCCGTATCCGGCGCAGCCCTTTTTGGTTCAAGCGAAAGGAAGCGGCCCTTTTGCTTTGCAAGGCGATGGAGGCAAGTCCCCGGTACGCCGCCTTTTGCACGTGACGATCGACGGAGTTTCACGATGACGACAAAGCCGATGAAAACCTTTCTCACGTCCGATGACGGCAACGTCATGGTGGATTGGATGGTATTGGCTGGGGCCCTGATCGGATTGGGCCTTGCGTTCATGGCTGTGATGTCGAACGGCGTCGAGGATATGTCCGGCGCGCTGGCCGGCGAACTCGAAAGCATGCCCGCAGATACCGAACCTTTCAGGGCCAACGGCGCAGCCATTGCGGCGAATGATCCCGTGCGGAACTGACCTGGCCCAAGCGTGGCGGGGCGCGACACGGATCGCTGCCAGAAACAAAACCCAGCGAATTTCGTCCTTTGACCATCAATCGGCCGCAATTCGCGCCCAAGACAGCCAGAGGCAGATAACGGCCGGGCCCTTCACCAACGGGACACACGGCGCGACACGTCGAAAGGAAAAGGCATGAGACTGGTTTTCGGATTGGTGCTGTTGCTTGGCATTGGGCTTGCGGGTTTTGCCGTGAAAGTCGCGATGGATCGTTTTGGTCAGTACCAGACGGCGCTGGCCCAGCAACGGCAGGCCATCATCCCCACGACCGAGGTTTTCGTCGTAACGCGCCAATTGCGCTACGGCGAACGCCTTGCACGCGACGATGTCGAAGCCATCCGTTGGCCTGCTGATTACGTCCCTTTCGGCGCCTTCACCACGCTCGACGAGATTTTCCCCGAGGGTGATGCCTCGCCTAGAACCGTATTGCGCACGATGGAACGGCACGAACCGCTGCTGGCAGCCAAGGTCACCGCACCGGGTGAGGATGCAGGCGTCGCCTCGCGGCTCGAAGAGGGAACGCAGGCCTTTACCTTGCAGATCGACGTGGTGGCGGGCGTGTCGGGTTTTCTGCGTCCGGGCGACCGGGTCGACGTCTACTGGACTGGCACAGGCCGCGACGGCGACGGTGTGACACGCCTGATCCGGTCTAGCCTCGAAATCATCGCGCTGGACCAGACCGCCGACAGCGACCGCAACAATCCGATCATCGCGCGGACCATCACTTTTGCAGCCCGCCCTACGGATATCGCCGCCCTGACGCAGGCTCAGGCTTCGGGTCGCCTGACCCTCGCGCTTGTGGGTCTCAATGACGAGACGACCAGTGAAACGGTAGAGGTTTCGCGCGACGAGTTGCTGGGCGCCCGCGAGGAAGTCGCCGCTGCGCCCGAAGGGCCGCGCATCTGCACCGTGCGCAACCGCAGGGGGGCCGATGTTGTGGAAATGCAGGTTCCATGCACCAACTGATTGGAATACATATATAAATATGGAAAGGCTCCATGGCGCTCAGCTGTGGGGCCTTTGTTGTGTCTTCGTTGCACCAATGACGAAAGACGGATCACTTGCGCCGAAGACCACTCTGATTCTTGCTTAAAATTCTTTTTTGCTTCAATTTTCACGAAAGTTGGTGCGCAAGACACCGAACCAAACAGTGATCATAGAGGCGGGATCACCATGAGCATGATGGCCTTCATGCGCGCTGTCCTGGTAGGCGGCGCGCTGGCATTCTCTCCGGCAGTCGACGCCGCGGCACAAGGCTTGCGGGTGGTCGAGGGGCAGACATCGGCCGCACTGTCGGTGCCGATGAACCGTGCGGTCGTGGTCGAAAGCGATCTCCTGTTTGCAGAAATCAGCGTTGCCAACCCGGCCATCGCGGATATCGCGACCCTGACCGAACGCTCCATCTACGTCCTGGGTCGCGCCCCGGGGCGAACAACCATGACGCTTCTGGGGCCCGACGGCACCCTGATCGCCAATATCGAGGTCCAAGTGGTACCTGACGTGGCCGAATTGCGCGAACGCTTGCGCGAGATCTTGCGTAACGAACCGATCGAAGTCCGCACCGCCAATGACGGCATCGTCCTGTCGGGCACGGTCAGTTCCGGACGGGTCGTGGAACGCGCGATGGAACTTGCCGAACGCTACACGCCCGGCCGTGTGTCCAACCTGCTTCTGGTGGGCGGAAGCCAGCAAGTGATGCTCCAGGTCCGGTTTGCCGAGATGAGCCGGACGATCCGGCAGGAACTGGGCCTGAACATGAGCGCCGCAAACATCGCCAGCGATAACGTGGCGGCATTGAACGCCGGCGACCTCGTGGATTTCCCGGTAACGGCCAATCCGCCGGGCGGCCTCCTTGCTGTCGGGCTTAGCGGCGGTGGGTTCCAATTCAACATCCTGCTCGAAGCGCTCGAAACCGAGGGTTTGGTGCGGACACTGGCCGAACCCAATCTGACCGCGCTGTCGGGGCAAACCGCCGATTTCCTCGCTGGTGGACAATTCCCCGTTCCCGTCCGCGACGACGAGGGCAATGTCACGGTCCAGTTCCAGCCCTTCGGGATCGAGGTGGAATTCACGCCCACCGTGGTCGACGAAGAGATCATCAACCTCGCCATGTCCAGCACCGTGAGCTCGATCGACACAAGCATTCCGGGAACGGGAACGATTCCGGGGCTGCGCACCCGCGAGGCCTCGACCACTGTCGAACTGCGCGACGGCGAAAGCTTTGCCATCGCGGGCCTGTTGCAGGACGATTTCCGCGATCAGATCGGGCAGGTGCCATGGCTGGGCGACATCCCCGTTTTGGGCGCGTTGTTCCGGTCTACCAGCTATCAGCGTGAACAATCCGAACTGGTGATCATCGTGACGGCGCATCTGGTACGCCCGGTGCGGGGCGAGGCCCTGACCCTGCCGACTGATCGCGTGACGATCCCCACCGAACGCGAATTGTTCCTTCTGGGACGCACGTCTGGCGCGCCGCGCGCGGGCACCGCCGCAGGCGATGTCGCGCGGCAGGATTTCACGGGCTCCTACGGCTATGTGATGGATTGAGATGATGCAGAGCCTTGGGAACACCCGCCGCCTTCGGGCTTGCACATTGGCCTTCGGATTGTCGCTTTCCATGGCGCTGGCAGCCTGTGGTCCGGGGCAAGTTTTCGACGGCAACCGCGAGGTTGGCTCGCAGATCAACGAAGGCGGCTTTGGCGATCCGACGACCAACAACGCGCTCTACCACACTGGGCAGCTCCAATATGCGCAGGTGCTGAGCCAGAGATTCGCACAAGAAGTGCCCACGACGATCACCTTCGCCTTCAACTCGGCCGTGCTGGAGCCCGAGGCGCAGGCCATCTTGCGCCAGCAGGCCCATTTCATGATGCAATTTCCCGAGGTTCGGTTTTCGGTCTACGGACACACCGATCTTGTGGGCGGTACGGCCTACAACCATCGGCTGGGACTGCGGCGCGCCCGCGCGGCGGTCACCTATCTCGTCGGCCTCGGCGTCGAACGGTCCCGGCTCGACACGCTGGTGTCCTTGGGCGAGACGCAACCGATCGTGGCCACGCAGACCGAAGAACGCCGAAACCGCCGCACGGTGACCGAGGTGACCGGGTTCGTACAACGCCACCCCATGGTGATCGATGGGCGCTACGCGCAGATCGTCTATCGCGGCTATGCCGGCGGCGAAGCGACCGGTGGTGAGGGCGGCGGCGAAAGCCAGTGATCCCTCACGCCCTTTTGGGGGCGACGCGGACACCCAGCCGATCGACCGGCATCTGCAAACGAAAACCCCATTTTTGGTCCTATTGTTGCCGTTTTTCCGCGTGAAGGTCGGACCATCGAGGCGCGATCTCCGACCGCCGAAACGGCCGGAGATCGCGACACACGGGCGCAACAAGCGTCCGGTCAGAATGACGTTCCGGAAAACCCGGGCAGCATAGGACGACAGGAATGAGCAGCGGACTTGCCTTGCGATCCGAACCGGCACCCATCGTGGCCTGCACGGTGTCACGAAACGTGCATCGTTTCGATCTGCTGATCGAGGACATGGAAGCGGAACTGGGCGAGGCTTGGGGAGATCTGGGCTTTGACGAGGTGCGTGCCTTTCTGGATCAACCCGATGCAGCGTCCCTTGAATTCATCGCCTTAGCCGTGACCCCCGATGACCTCGGCGATCTGGGCCAGATCGGAGAGATCATCGTCGCGTGCAAGGCGCGCGGGCTGGGCATCATTATCGTGGCCGATGACCTTGGCGCCGCGGCGCTGCGCGAATTGCTGCGCCTTGGTGCGGATGATTTCGTGCCTTATCCGCTGGCCGGGGGCGCGCTTCGCGATGCGATGGGTCGGATCCGCACACAGCAAGCAGCCTCCGATCCCATACCCGCGTCGGTGACAGCCCTTGCACCAGTGGCGGAGACCAAGGCCGCGCCCGATAGCGCCGATCCGACGACGCAGCCTGTTCCCGCCCGGGAAGCCGCGCCGGTCAGGATCGGACCGCGTCTTGGCGCGCAGGCCGCCGTCTTCGCCGTACAAGGCCTCGCCGGTGGCACCGGCGCATCGACGCTGGCGGTAAACCTCGCGTGGGAATTGGCCACCATCGACAAGGACAAGGCACCGTCGGTCTGCCTGATGGATTTCGACCTTCAGGCCGGCACCGTCTCGACCTTCCTCGACCTGCCCCGGCGCGACATGGTGATCGAGGTGCTGCAAGAAGCCCAAAGCATGGACGTTGAGGCGTTCAAGCAGGCGCTTTTGGGCTATGAGGGCAAGCTATCGGTCTTTCCGGCACCGCCCGAGTTGCTTCCGCTGGACCTGATCGGACCGGAGGAGGTCGAGGCACTTCTCAATCTTGCCACGCAATGCTTCGACATCGTGATCGTGGACATGCCGCACACGATGGTGATGTGGACGGAAACGGTTCTCAACCGCGCCGATGTCTATTTCGCCACCATGGAACTGGACATGCGTTCCGCGCAGAACGCGATGCGCTTCCTCAAGGCGATGCGCAGCGAGGGCCTGCCGGTCGAGAAACTGAACTTTGTGCTGAACCGTGCGCCTGGCCTGACCGATTTGAACGGCAAGGGCCGCGTCCGCAAATTGGCCGAAAGCCTTGGCGTCAAGATCGCGACCATGCTGCCCGACGGTGGCAAGCCAGTGTCGCAGGCGGGTGACCACGGCGAGCCGCTTGCCGTCACCGCCCGCAAGAACGCCCTGCGCAAGGAAATCGCGAAACTCGCCGGCGGCCTGCACAAGGCCATGCTGGGCGATGCCAAGGCCGCCAAGTAATCAAGGGTTAGCGACAGATGTTTGCCAAGTACAAGAAACCCGCCCGCCCCGATGCCGCGCCCGCCGCTGCAGCACCCATCGCGCGTACCGCGCCCGCGCCCGGCCCGTCTGGCGCGGGGACCGTCGCCCCGAGTGTCCTGCGCAAACCTGCGCCGGTGGCAGAGGTGCCGCGCACCCCTGCGCAAGTGACCGAAGGCGACAAGGACCTGAAACGCCGCCAGCGTCTCGATGAGATCAAGACCGAGATGCATTCGCGTCTTCTGGACAATCTCAACCTGGCCGCACTGGAAACCGCAAAAGAAGCCGAACTGCGGGCGGAAATCACCGCCATCGTGTCCGAACAGCTCAACGAGATGGGCGTGGTGCTGAACCGCGAGGATCGGCAGACCCTGAATGTCGAATTGTTCGACGAGGTCACGGGCCTCGGCCCGCTGGAGCCGCTCCTCAAGGACCCTGATGTCAACGACATCCTCGTGAACGGTCCGAACCGCGTCTTCGTGGAACGGGCCGGCAAGCTGTCGCTGAGCGACGTGCGCTTCAAGGATGAACGCCACCTGCTGCGCATCATCGACAAGATCGTGTCGGCTGTGGGTCGCCGAGTGGACGAATCCAACCCCTATGTCGACGCGCGCCTCAAGGACGGATCGCGCTTCAACGCGATGGTGCCGCCCGTGGCCGTCGACGGATCGCTGGTCTCGATCCGCAAGTTCAAGAAAGAAAAGCTGGGGATCGACGATCTGGTGCGGTTCGGTGCGTTTTCCGAGGAAATGGCCGCCTACCTTCAGGCTGCGGTGGCGACGCGCCTCAACGTCATCGTGTCGGGCGGTACGGGTTCGGGCAAGACCACGACGCTCAACGCGCTGTCATCCTTCATCGACAACAAGGAACGCGTCCTGACGATCGAGGATACGGCCGAGCTTCAGCTGCAACAGCTGCATGTGGGCCGAATGGAAAGCCGCCCCCCCAACGTCGAGGGCAAAGGGGCCGTGACCCAGCGCGACTGTCTCCGCAACGCGCTCCGGATGCGGCCAGACCGGATCATCGTCGGCGAAACCCGCGGCGAAGAGGTGATCGACATGCTGCAGGCCATGAACACCGGCCATGACGGGTCGATGACCACGATCCACGCCAACAACGCCCGCGATGCCGTGTCGCGTCTGGAAAACATGGTCGCCATGGCCGGGATCGAGATGCCGCTCAAGGCCGTGCGCAGCCAGATTTCCAGCGCCGTCAACCTGATCGTGCAGGCCAGCCGCCTTCAGGACGGATCGCGGCGCATGGTGTCGATCACCGAGATCACCGGCATGGAAGGCGAAGTCGTGTCGATGCAGGAGGTCTTCCGCTTTCAGCGCACCGGCCTCAAGCCCGACGGCACCATCATCGGCCATTTCACCGCCTGCGGTGTGCGGTCCTATTATGCCGAGCGGTTCCGACAGTGGGGTTATGACCTGCCCGCCTCGATCTACGAACCCGTCGCCGCGGAGTGATCGCCATGCAGCTGTCCATCGAACCCTTGATCTACATCGGGATCTTCGTCGGCATCGTGATGCTGGTCGAAGGCATCTACCTTGCCATCTTCGGCAAGTCGATCAGCCTGAACGCCCGGGTCAACCGCCGCTTGGCGATGCTGGAAAAAGGCACTTCCCGCGAAGAGGTTCTGGCCAAACTCCGCAAGGAACTGGATCAGCACAAGGGCGCGGTGCGGCTCCCCTTCTACATGCTGATCGCGGACAAGGCGCAAAAGGCGAACATCGCCTTCACGCCCGGACAATTGATCATGGTGATGTTCGGGCTGTCCGTGGCGGCCTTCGTCGGGCTGACGATCCTCACGGCGACCTCGCTGCCGATCCGGCTGCTGGTCTCGGTGGCGATGGGTGTGGGCGGTGTGTTCTACTGGGTCAGCTCCAAGGCCAAGAAACGCCTTGCGATGATCGATGAACAATTGCCCGATGCGATCGAACTGATGGTGCGCAGCCTGCGCGTGGGCCACCCCTTCGTGTCCGCCATCAATACCGTCGCGCGCGAAATCGCCGATCCGCTCGCCTCCGAACTGGGGGTGATCGCCGACGAGGCCGCCTATGGCCGTGACGTATCAGAGTCGATCCGCGCCATGGCCGAACGGCTGGACAGCCAGGATCTGCGCTTCATGGCGGTCGCGGTGGGGATCCAGCAGACCTCGGGCGGCAATCTCGCCGAAATCCTGCAAGGCCTGTCCGAGGTGATCCGCGCCCGGTTCAAGCTGTTCCGCAAGGTCAAGGCGATCACCGGCGAAGCCAAGTGGTCGGGCACCTTCCTGTCGGTCTTCCCGCTGCTTGCGCTGGTCGGCATCAACGTGATGCAGCCCGATTACTACGACGACGTGATGGGATCGCCCGTCTTTCTGCCCGCCTGCATCGTGGTGGGGGTCATGCTGATGATGAACATGATCTTCATGAAGATGCTGGTGAACATCAAGGTTTGACCCGAGGGAGCCCGCGCGATGCCGTTCATCCTGAACCTTCTCGACAAAGCCAACGCCTTTTTGGTGACGCATCTGGGCGAACTTGGGCCGCTGATCGCCGCGGGTATGCTGGGCGTGCTTCTGGTGCTGGTCGCCCTGCCCGCGATGCTGTCGCAACGCAAGGATCCGCTGGACAAGCTCAAGGAAACGCGGCTGAACGCCAGCGAGGCGCGTGTCGACACCACCGCGCTCCGCCGCAAGGGCGGCAAGGACGCGCGGCTCGACCGGTTCGCGCAATACCTCGAACCACAGGACCAGACCCAGTACAGCGCCATCAGGCTGGAGCTGGTACGCGCGGGCTACCGGTCCAAGGGCGCCGTCCAGACCTTCCATTTCGCGCAGCTGGCCATGGGGATCGGCGGGCTGGTGCTCGGTACTCTGATCGTGCTGGTGGGTGGTGGCGGATCGCCGCAAAGTTCGATCCTGTCGGTGCTGTTGCCCGGCTGTCTGGGCTATTACGCCCCCAAATACTGGGTCAAGCGCCGCGTTCAGAGCCGGGTCGACGAAATCACCAGCGGTTTTCCGGATTCGCTCGACCTGATGCTTGTCTGCGTCGAGGCTGGTCAATCGCTCGATCAGGCGATCATCCGCGTCGCCAAGGAGATGCGGACCGGCTACCCGGCCCTGTCCGAGGAATTCGAGATCGTGGCCTACGAGATGAAAGCGGGCAAGGACAAGACGCGGGTCTTGCGCGACATGGGCGACCGTGTCGGCATCCAAGACGTGAACAGTTTCGTGACCACGCTTATCCAATCGGCGACCTTCGGCACCTCGATCGCCGAGGCCCTGCGGATCTATGCCGCCGAAATGCGCGACAAGCGCGTGATGCGGGCCGAGGAAAAGGCCAACAAGCTTCCCACGAAACTCACGCTCGGCACGATGATGTTCTGTCTGCCGCCGCTCCTGATCATCCTGATCGGCCCGTCGATCTATGGCATTGCACAGAACCTGTCGGGCGGATGAACATGACGCGCGCGACGCCCGGCCCGGGGGCTAAATGATGAAACGGTTCATCAGTCTTGCGGGGTTTCTGGCGCTATCGGGCTGCATCGGATCCCAAGCCGATGATCGGCTCGATCCGCTGCCGCGAGAGCTGGAAATCGCGGCCCCCGCAGGGACCGTGGTCTTGCAAGACGAGGTCGACCAGGTGCTGGTCGGGGACCGTCTGATGGATGCCGGTCAGCACGATCTGGCGCTGAGGGCCTATTACCGCGCCGCTGCCGAACGCGGCATCGATGCCGAGGTGCTGACCTCGATCGGGGCTGCCAATCTCGCGCTCGGGCGCATCGGACAGGCCGAGAGGCAGTTCCGCGAGGCGATCGAGATCGACGAAAGCTTCGTCCCCGCCATCAACAATCTGGGCGTGGTCCTGATGGAACAGGGCGAATACGGCGAGGCGCGCCGCATATTCGAAAGAGCGTTTGCACTCGATAGTGGCAGTTCAGACGCTATTCGGGACAACCTTCGTCTTTCTATCGCACGAATGGAGGATTCCGTTTATGGTGAACGCAATAACCAAGAGGGCCTTGGGCTGATCCGGCGTGGCGGTGGGGTGTTCGAACTTCGTCGCGACCCGTGACGGAACCGAAGGTCAAGAGTTCGAGCAGTAAGAGGTTCCACATGACGCTCAGCCTCCGGCTTGCCCCGGTGATCGTTGTGGCGCTTGCCACGGCGGCCTGCGACACGCCCCGGTCGATGGATGTTAACCGGGCGGACGGGCCCCTGAACGCGATCGACGAAAGCAACCTCAACGATATCATGTTGACGGCCGCCGCCCCCGACGAGGCCGTGGCCTATTTCCACCGCGCCTATGCCGAAAGCCCCGAACGCATCGATCTGAGGCGCGGGCTTGCCGCCAGCCTCGTCCGGGCGGGCCGCGCTGACGAGGCCGTGCCGCATTGGCGCGCCATCGTGGACAGCGATGCCGCGATCGACGAGGACCGCATCGATTACGCCGGAGCGCTGATCCGCACCGGGGCCTGGGACGAGGCGGAAGCCCAGCTTGATCGCGTGCCCCCGACCCTTGAGACCTATGAACGCTACCGGCTTGAGGCGATGGTCGCAGATGCCAATCAGGAATGGGACAGGGCCGACAGTTTCTATGAAACCGCTGTCGGCCTGACCACACGACCGGCCAATGTGCTCAACAATTGGGGATATTCCCGTCTGACGCGTGGGGATTTCGACGGCGCGGAAACGCTGTTCCTGCAAGCCATCAGCTATGATCCCGACCTCTTTACCGCCAAGAACAATCTTGTTTTGGCGCGAGCGGCGCAGGGCAATTACCAGTTGCCTCTGGTCCGTATGACCGAGGTGGAACGCGCCCAATTGCTGCACACCGCTGCGCTGGCCGCTATCCGGCAGGGCGAGACGGATCTGGGTCGCGGCCTTCTGGCGGAGGCGATCGAGACCCATCCGCAGCATTTCGAGGCGGCGGTGCGGGCCCTCAACGCGCTCGAGACCGAGGTGCGCGGCTGATGACCCTTGCCCTGACCGTGACCGAAGCTCTGTGGTTCCTGCCCTTCGTGCTGCCGATCTGCCTTTGGGTCGCGTTGAGCGATCTGCGCGCGATGCGCATCCCCAATGTCGCCGTGCTGGCGTTGACGGGCGTATTTCTCGTCATCGGCCTCGTGCTGGTGATGGGCCTCGGGGTCTGGAGCTTCGAGACTTATCTCTGGCGTTGGGCCGCGCTTGTCGTCGTGCTCCTCATCGGCTTCGTGGTCACCTCGCTCGGCCTTGTGGGCGCGGGGGATGCGAAATTCGCCGCCGCCATGGCACCCTTCGTGGCGCCGGGGGATGGGCTGTTTTTTCTCATGCTTTTTTCGCTGGTGCTGATCGGCTCGTGGATCGCCCATCGCGTCGCGGGGCGGGTGCCCGCGGTACGCCGCGCCACGCCGGGCTGGACATCGTGGGACCAGGGAAAGCTTTTCCCGATGGGTGTCGCACTTGCGGGTGCGCTGGCCGTCTACCTCGTTCTGGGGCTTGGTTCGGGGGCGTGATCCAAACGCCGCCGAGCTTCCAAATACACGCCCAAGATCGGCCGTAATCGCCCCCTATCCGGAACCCGTTGCATCAAACGGGGCATAATCACATGAACGTCCGGGTTTCCGAAACCGACCTGACCGCACCGCCGCCGCTGCGCAAGCTGTCCGACACCGGCCTGACACCCGTCATGATGCGGGACATTCTGCTCAAGACGATATTCCGCAAGAACGTGGAAAAGGTCTCGGATATCGCCAAGGCCATCGCCCTGCCCCTTCCATTGACGCAGGAACTGATCGACGGTTTGCGCGACATGGGATTGATGCAAGCGACCGGCACGCTGCACGCGACCTCCAGTTCCGAGATGGGATTTCAGCTGACCGACGGCGGCAAGGCCCGCGCGCTCGATGCGCTGAGCCAATCGGAATATTACGGCGCCATGCCCGTGCCGCTCGAAGACTACAAGACGCAGGTCAAACGCCAGTCGATCCGCGACATCCGCCTGACCCGCGAGATGCTGGAACGATCAATGGGCCACCTGATCCTGCCCAAGGGCCTTATTGACCAGCTGGGGCCGGCGGTGGGCTCGGGGCGCTCGGTCCTGATGTATGGCCCACCTGGCAACGGCAAATCCTCGATCGCCGAGGGCATCCGCAACGCCATGGGCGACACGATCCATGTGCCCCATGCGCTGGCCTATGCCGGGCAGGTGATCACGCTCTTCGATCCCATCGTTCATACGCCGGTCCGGCAGGGCGACGACGCCGAGCTCAGCCCGCTGCGCCGCGCCGCTGCACGGAGCGATACGCGCTACATCCTGTGCACCCGTCCGACCGTGATGACGGGGGGTGAACTGACGCTGTCGATGCTCGACCTCAACTACAACGCCGTCAGCCGCACCTACCAGGCGAGCCTGCAACTCAAGGCCACGGGTGGCGTTTTCATCGTGGACGACCTTGGCCGACAGGAGGAATCGCCACAGGCGCTGATCAACCGTTGGATCGTTCCGATGGAAAACGCCTACGATATTCTCGCCCTGCAGTCCGGCGAGAAGTTCGAGGTTCCCTTCGACACGCTGGTGGTGTTCTCGACCAACTTTCACCCTAACGAGATCTTCGATCAGGCCGCGCTCCGCCGCATCTTCTTCAAGGTGAAGATCGATGGCCCGACGCAGGAGCAGTTTCTGAGGATCTTCGCCCTCGTCGCCAAGAAAAAGGGCATTCCGCTCGACGAGGCCTCGCTGATCCATCTGCTCAAGATGAAATACCCCACGATCAACAACACTTTCGCCAATTATCACCCGGTCTTCCTGTGCGACCAGATCAAGGCAATCTGCGATTTCGAGGGTATCCCCTACCAGATGCGCCCCGAATTCATCGACCGCGCATGGGACAATCTTTTTGTGAAACACGAAAAGATCGTTCACTAAGACCTACGCAAAGCCCCCCATGGCCAAGCGCGCGCAAGCGATTATCTAGGATCGCATGACGCGCAGCCTTCCCCCCGCCATCACCGGCTGGTTCGCCAGCCGGGGCTGGTCGATCCACCCCCACCAGCACGCGATGCTGGATCGGGCCCATGCGCCATGCCAGCTCCTTATCGCGCCCACAGGTGGGGGCAAGACCATGGCGGGTTTCCTGCCGACGCTGGCCGATCTTGCGGATGGCACCCACAAGGGGCTTCATACGCTCTATGTCTCGCCCCTCAAGGCGCTGGCGGCTGACATCAAGCGCAACCTGACCGGCCCGATCACGGAGATGGGCCTACCCATCCGGGTGGAGGATCGCACCGGCGACACCTCCTCGCACACCAAGCGCCGCCAGCGCGCCGACCCGCCCCATATCCTGCTGACAACGCCTGAATCCCTTGCGTTGATGGTGTCCTACGAGGATGCACATCGCACCTTTGCCGGGTTGCAGCGCATCATCGTCGATGAAATTCACGCGCTGGCCGAAAGCAAACGGGGCGATCAGCTCATGCTTGCGCTCTCGCGCCTGTCCGCCCTTGCCCCGGGGCTGCGGCGCGTCGGTCTGTCGGCCACGGTCGAAGATCCCGCCGCCATCGCCCGCATCCTTGCCCGCCATCCCGATCCCTGCGAGATCCTGGAGGCCGATCCCGGCCCCGATCCCGATATCGCGATGCTGACGACGGAGGCCCCGCCGCCGTGGTCGGGCGGTGGCGGCAAATATGCCATTCCCGCCGTTCTGGAACAGGTGAAACGCCACCGCACAACGCTGATCTTCCACAACACCCGCGCGCAGGCAGAATTGTTCTTTCACCACCTCTGGCTCGCCAACGAGGACCAGCTGCCCATCGGCATCCATCATGGCGCGCTGGCCCGCGAACAGCGCGAAAAGGTGGAACAGGCCATGGTCGACGGGCGGCTGCGCGCGATCGTCTGCACGGGATCGCTCGATCTCGGCATCGATTGGGGCGATGTCGACCTCGTGATCCAGGTCGGCGCACCCAAGAACGTCAAACGCTTGGTCCAGCGCATCGGGCGCGCCAATCACCGCTACAACGCGCCCTCCAAGGCGCTGATCGTCCCCGCCAACCGGTTCGAGGTCATCGAATGCACCGCGGCGCTGGAGGCCGTGCGCGCCCGCCAGCTGGACGGCGACACCGACCATACCGGCCCGCTCGACGTACTGTGCCAGCATATCCTGATCCGGGCCGCGGCCGGACCCTTTCTCGCCGATGACCTGTTCGCGGAAATCCGCACCGCCGGGGCCTATGCGACCCTGCCCCGCGACAGCTTCGACCGATGCCTCGATTTCGCGGCGACGGGGGGCTACGCGCTGCGCGCCTATGATCAATGGCAGCGGCTGGTCCAACGCCCCGACGGCCAATGGCAGCTGCGCGATCCCCGCGCGACCACACGCATCCGCATGAACATCGGAACCATCGTCGATGCCGACAAAATGCAGGTCCGCTACCAGAAAACGCGGGGCGGCGCGCCCTTGGGCGAGGTCGAGGAATATTTCGCCTCGATGCTGCGCAAGGGCGACACCTTCCTGATCGGCGGCCAGATCGTGCGCTACGAAGGCATGCGCGAGATGGTGGTGGAGGTCAGCCGCACCCCCTACCTCAAGCCCAAGATCGCGACGTTCATGGGCACGAAATTCGCCACCTCGACCCAATTGTCCGACCGCATCCTGCACATGTTCCGGGCCAAGGATTGGCCTGACCTGCCCATCCACACCCGCGAATGGCTGCACCTGCAACGTCGGGTCAGCCGCCTGCCCGAACGGGACCGGTTGCTGGTCGAAAGCTTTCCCCATGACGGGCGCGAACATGTCGTGGCCTATGGCTTTGCGGGCCGCAACGCGCAGCAGACGCTGGGTCTTTTGCTCAGCCAGCGGATGGAGATGATGGGTCTGAACCCGATGGGCTTTGTCGCCACCGATTACGCGACGCTGATCTGGGGGCTTGATCCATTGGACGATCCCCGCCCCCTGTTCACCCGCGACAACCTTGTGGAGACGATGGAGGCATGGTTGGCCGACAACGCGGTAATGAAACGTACCTTCAAGGCCAGCGCCATCATCGCGGGCCTGATCGACCGCAACCAGCCCGGCGGCAAGCGCAAGACCGGACGGCAGGCGACATTCTCGACCGATATCCTCTACGACACGCTGCGCAAATATGACCCCGGCCACGTGATGCTCGACATCACCCGGGCCGAGGCGATGCGCGGCCTCGTGGATTTCGGCCGGATCGAAGCGATGCTCGACCGCATCGGGGACAGGATCGACCATGTCCGGCTGACCCGTGTCACCCCCCTTGCCGCGCCGCTGTTCCTTGAACCGGGCAGGGTTCCCATCGCGGGATCCGCCGACCAGCGCCTGCTCGAGGAAGAGGCGCAGCGCCTGATGACGGCAGCGGGCCTTGCCGAGATCGCGACCTGACCCCTTGCACGGCCCTGCCTCGCGGCCTTATGAACAAAGCATGAACGCCCTGCCCTTCGACTTTCGCGGCGAAACGCTGCATCTCTTGCCGTCCGGCGCCCTGCACTGGCCCGCGCCGCGCACCCTTTGCGTGGCCGACCTGCATTTGGGCAAATCGGAGCGGATGGCCCGGCTGGGCGGGCCAATGCTGCCCCCCTACGAGACCGAGGAAACGCTGACCCGGTTGACGCAGGATATCGCGCTGACCGATCCAGCCACGGTCATCTGCCTTGGCGACAGTTTCGACGACATGGCCGCGGCACAGGGCCTTGAGACGACAATGACCGACCGGCTGGCGAGCCTGATGGCCGGGCGATCCTGGGTCTGGGTTCTGGGCAATCACGATCCGGGGCCGGTCAATCTTGGCGGTTCCTGCCGCGCAGAATATCGCGCGGATCCGCTGGTCTTTCGCCATATCGCGGAACCCGGCGCGATGGGCGAGATCTCAGGCCATTACCACCCCAAGGCCCGGATCAGCCTGCGGGGCCGTTCTCTCTCGCGGCGCTGCGCGGTTGTCGATGCTACTCGGGTGATCCTGCCGGCCTATGGGGCCTATACGGGCGGGTTGTTTTGCGACCGGCCGGAATTGGAGCGGCTGGTGTCATCGGATGCCGACATGTTGGTTTTGGGTCCGTCCCCGATCCGCCTGCCGCTCGCATCGTCGTCCATCAGGCCGGCACGGCGCAGTTCGTCCACATAGGCATCACTGACCGGCAGCACCTTGCCTGATACAAGATCGGCAAGATGACGTCTGCCATCCAGCCTCACCCGGACCAGTTCAGGCTGGGCAACCCAATGCGACCGGTGGATTCGGAAACCGGGTAGCGCCTGCAGCTCGGTCATCGCGTCGCGGAACCGCATCAGGACCCGCCCGCGCCCATGGGTCGTGGTCACGTCCAGATAGTGATCGTCGGCAGATACCACCAGAACGTCACCCGGCAAGCCGGGATCGACCCGATCGAGAAAGCTCGGACGAAGGGGGGCCTCGGCCCCATCCTGCGCTGCGTCAAGCGCGAGCAGCGCCTCCGCCTCCGCCTGCGCCAACCTGCGCGCGCGTGCCACCTCGTAGCGGACCAGCGCCACGCACAGCGCGATCAGCAACATGATCAACGTCAGTTCCGCCAGCCAGCCCAAGCCTTCGGTCTCGAAGCCAAAAACACGGGTGTTGAGCGTCCATATCATCGGCCCGAGGACCAGCGCCTGTGCACAGGCCACGCCCAGCAACAGGCCCATGGTCTCGCCGGGAAAGCGGCTCAAAATGACTGCCCGGATGACGGCGGCAACAATGATTGCCAAGGCGTTGACGCTACTCCAATATCCCAGCCGTTGGAGGAAATCGTAGGACATCACGTCATTGTAGGGTCCGGCAAAGGCGACGGCGAGCGACAGCAGGGCCCATGCCGCAGTGCGGTAGACCCAGATCATGCGGCTCACCTTGGCTGACGCATCACCCATCCAAAGTTCCCCAGAGGATTATCTAAAGTTGCTACCGTCAAAACACTTACCCCCCCCTCTTCCGACCATCAACCCATGCCGAGACATAATATTTCGTGACGAATCCTGAATATATCACACACTCCACGGCCGTTGACCGCTCCATCCGCGAAAGCTTTGCCCGGCAGGGCCTGATGACCACGATGCAGGCCCGGATCGACGACATCGCGATCGGCCGCGTGATCTTGCGGATGCCGATCACCGATGCGGTCGGCCAACAACACGGCTTTGCCCATGCCGGGGCCAGTTTCGCGCTTGGCGACAGCGCCGCCGGCTACGCCGCTCTTTCCACCATGCCCGAGGGTGCAGAGGTTTTGACGATCGAGATGAAAATCAACCTGATCGCGCCCGCGCGCGGAGTGTTCTTGTGGGCTACGGGCGAGGTGCTCAAGGCCGGCCGCCGCCTCACCGTGGTCCGCGCCACGGTCGAGGCGGAAGCCGCCGATGGCAGCCGCACCCCGGTCGCTCTTTTGCAAGGAACGATGATCCCGACCTAGGCCGGGCTCACACCGTCAGGCCTTCAGGCTCCGGCAGGCCATGCGCCCGACAGCAGGCGGTCAGCGTATTGGCCAGCAGACAGGCGATGGTCATCGGCCCGACGCCGCCGGGCACCGGCGTGATCGCACCGGCGACCGCGGCGCAACTGTCGAAATGGCAATCGCCCACCAGCCGCGTCTTGTTCGGATCGTCCGGATGCGGCACCCGGTTGATCCCCACATCGATCACCGTGGCGCCCGGTTTGACCCAATCGCCGCGGATCATCTCGGGCCGCCCCACCGCCGCCACCAGGATATCGGCACGGCGGCAAACCTCGCCCGGGTCGCGGGTGCGCGAATGGGCCACCGTCACCGTGCAGCTCTCGCCAAGCAGCAATTGCGCCATCGGCTTGCCCACGATGTTGGACCGTCCGACGACGACCGCCTCCATCCCCGACAAAGATCCGTGGTAATCGCGCAGCATCATCAGGCAGCCCAACGGGGTACAGGGCACCAGCGCCTTCTGCCCGGTCCCCAAAAGCCCCACGTTCGAGATATGAAACCCGTCCACATCCTTGGCCGGGTCGATCGCGTTGATCACCTTGGCGCTGTCGACATGGCCCGGCAGCGGCAATTGCACCAAGATACCATGAACGGCCGGATCTGCGTTCAGCCGCGCGACCAACGACAGGATCTCGGCCTCGGACGTCGCGGCATCCAGCTTGTGCTTGAAGCTTGCCATGCCGGCCTCGACGGTCTGGACCCCCTTGTTCCGGACATAGACCTGGCTTGCCGGATCCTCGCCCACCAGAACCACGGCCAGCCCCGGCACGATGCCCTGCGCGGCCTTCAGCGCCGCGACCTGTTGCGCGACCCGCTCCCGCACCTTTGCGGCAAAGGCCTTTCCGTCGATGATCTCAGCCGCCATGCCCTTGCCCTTCATCTTCCTTAAAATACGGCTACCGCCCCAGCCAAGCATGCGCAGACCAAAGGACACCGCGCACCGCTGACAGGCGGCGTTCGCGGCGGCGGGGGCTCGATGCCCCTGCCGCCGCACCCCCTTGACCTCAGAACAGTCCTTCGATCAAGCCCGCATCGTTCAGGCGGATCGTCTCGGAGGCGGGAACCTTGGGCAGGCCGGGCATGGTCATGATCTCGCCGCAGATCGCCACGACGAAGCCCGCCCCGGCCGACAGCCGGACCTCGCGCACGGGGATCGTATGCCCTTCGGGCGCGCCGCGCAGGTTCGGGTCGGTCGAAAAGGAATATTGCGTCTTGGCCATGCAGACCGGCAGATGGCCATATCCCGCTTCTTCCCAAGCCTTGAGCTGCGCGCGCACGCCCGCATCCGCCGTCACGCTTCCGGCGCGGTAGATGCGGGTGGCGATGGTCTCGATCTTGTCCATCAGCCCCATCTCGTCGGGGTAGAGCGTCTTGAAATCCGCCGACCCGCCATCGGCAAGCTCCGCCACGCGGCGCGCCAGATCCTCGATACCCGCGCCGCCCTCGGCCCAGTGGCGGCACAAGATCGCCTCGGACCCGAGCCCCGCGACATACGCCTTCACCGCTGCGATCTCGGCCTCGGTGTCGCCCGCGAAATGGTTGATGCCGACCACGACCGGAACACCGAAGCCCTGCACGTTCTCGATGTGGCGGCCCAGATTGGCGCAGCCCTTTTTCACCGCCTCCACATTCTCGGCCCCCAGATCGGCCTTGGCGACGCCGCCGTTCATCTTCATCGCGCGGACGGTCGCCACGATCACCACCGCATCGGGTGCAAGCCCGGCCTTGCGGCATTTGATGTTCATGAATTTCTCGGCACCCAGATCGGCGCCAAAGCCCGCCTCGGTCACGACGTAATCGGCCAGCTTCAACGCCGTGCGCGTCGCGATCACGCTGTTGCAGCCATGCGCGATATTGGCGAAGGGGCCGCCGTGGACGAAGGCGGGATTGTTTTCCAGCGTCTGCACGAGGTTGGGCTGCATCGCATCCTTGAGCAGCACCGTCATCGCCCCGTCGGCCTTGATATCGCGGCAATAGATCGGCTTCTTGTCAGGGGTGTAGGCAATGATCATGTCGCCCAGACGACGCTCCAGATCGGCCAGATCGCTGGCCAGACACAAGATCGCCATGACCTCGGAGGCGACCGTGATGTCGAAACCCGTCTGGCGCGGGAACCCGTTGGCGACGCCGCCAAGGCTTACCACCATGTCACGCAGCGCGCGGTCGTTCATGTCCATGACGCGCCGCCAGACGATGCGCCGTTCGTCGATGTCCAGCGCATTGCCCCAGTAGATATGGTTGTCGATCATCGCCGACAGCAGGTTGTGGGCGCTGGTGATGGCGTGAAAATCACCGGTAAAATGGAGGTTCATGTCCTCCATCGGCACGACCTGCGCGTAACCACCCCCTGCGGCTCCACCCTTCATCCCGAAATTCGGGCCAAGGCTCGCTTCGCGGATGCAGACCGCGGCGCGCTTGCCGATGCGGTTCAGGCCATCGCCCAGACCGACGGTCGTGGTTGTCTTGCCCTCACCCGCAGGTGTGGGGTTGATCGCGGTGACGAGGATGAGCTTTCCATCCGGGCGGGAGCCGAGGCCGGAGATGAAATCCTGTCCGATCTTGGCCTTGTCGTGACCATAGGGCAGCAGCGCCTCGGTGGGGATGCCAAGCTTGGCCCCGATCTCCTGGATCGGTTTCTTCTGCGCCGCGCGGGCGATTTCGATGTCGGTCTTGAAGGCCATGTCGGCGGGCTCCCTTTCCCTTGCGGGCATGTATGTCAGCTCACCTCATAGCGGGCGCCGAGGTGCGTGTAAGGATTGATTGCGACACATTCGTGGGCCTTGTCGTCACCGGAGGTTTCCGATCGGACACGGCTGTCACCGGGCGGCTCTACGCGCCGCTTCGAGATGGGGCCAAGGCGGCTGGTCGGGAATGTGCAGGCGGAGCGTCGCGCCGAGGCGGATCGTGCCTTCGCGCTCGACCCATGCTGTGACGCCGCGGCGGCTGACGGCGGCGCGTTTGAAGGCCTTGCCGAAGCCGGGATGGCGCGCCTCGATCGGGGCGGCAGGCAGGTGGCAGGGACGGTTTTCCATGTCGATCGTCAGCGTCGTGCCGCTGGCCTCGTCCTGAAGCCGGGAGGAGGGCGGGATATGGGAGAAATCGGGGATGCCCGCGATCACCATGGAGGCCCCGACCAGCGCGGGGTCGAGCGCATCGAGACCCATGTCTGCGGCGATGGAGGCGAGGTCTTCGGCCGACAGGATGGAGAGTTGGCGGGTGTTGCGGATCGGCGTGCCGCGTTTGTATTGCGCGCGGACGCGGCTGTCAGCGGGACGGGTGAGGCCCGCGTGGCTTTCGCCCTCATACCCCTGGAAAGTCAAGGACATTTCGGTCATGGCCCGGCTTTCCAGCGCCGCGTCGCGATCCGGATTTGCGCCCAGCCACGTGACTTTGGCGGTGAAGGGGGTGGGGATCAGGGCAGGCATTTCCGGTCTCTCCGAGGGACTACGATGATCTGAAAGCGCGGCAGTCGGGGATGCAAGCCGAAACCCTGCACAAGCGTGCGGCAACCGTGTTAGGGTGATCGTACCACCCTGATCGGAAGGACTGAAAATGGCTGAAAAAACCGATTTCATGGCGCAGGCCAAGGCGCAGATGGACGCGTGGAACGCGGAAATGAAGAAGATGCAGGCCAAGATGATGGATGCCGGCACGCAGCAGCAGGAGCAGATGAAGAAGCAGATGGCTTCGCTTCAGGAGCAGCGCGACCACATGCAAAAGCACATGGAAGAGCTGGGGCGCGCCAATATGGACGCGATGAAGGAGATCCAGTCGACCATGCAAGACGCATGGAAAGAGATGGAAAAGTCGATGGAAGCGGCCCGCAAGAAGTTCATGGGCGGTTAATATCGGCGGCTCTTTCCTGACGAAGGGTAAAGATTGACCGCCAGATCCTGACGAATCGTGACCGGTTCCAGGACGTGGCAGGATTTCGTTAAGAATTCGCGGCAGGAGCCACCGCAAAAGCAAAACCCCCGGTCAGCGACCGGGGGTTTTTCATTCGGATCGATCAAGGCCGGCATCAGGCCGAAGGCTCGGGCTCCATGTCGCCCGAAGGGCGCGACTTGGGCTTGAGCTTGGGGATCGCTGTGATCGACGGCGTGCCGCCCGAGGTCGAAGACGCGTCATCGTCATCGCCGCGGTTCAGCGCTTCGCCGTTGATGACCTTCTGGATCTCGGCCCCGGTCAGGGTCTCGTATTCGAGAAGGCCTTGGGCTAGCCGTTCCAGATCGTCGCGCTTTTCGGTCAGGATGCGCTTGGCGGTCTCGTAGCCTTCGTCGATGAATTCCTTCACCTTGCCGTCGATCCGCTTCTGCATCTCTTCGGAATGGTTGGTGCCGCCGCCGTAAGCGCCCAGATAGCTCTGCTGCTCGTTGGCGTAATCGACATATCCCAGTTCCTCGGCATAGCCGAATTGGGTGACCATGGCGCGGGCGATCTTGGACACCTGCTGGATGTCGGAGGCCGCGCCGGAGGTGACCATTTCCTTGCCGAAGACCAGTTCCTCGGCCACGCGGCCGCCCATCGCCATGGCGATCTTGGACGTGTACTTGCGGTAGCTGACCGAAAGCTGGTCGCGTTCGGGAAGCGACATGACCAGACCCAGCGCGCGGCCGCGCGGGATGATCGTTGCCTTGTGGATCGGATCGTGGTCGGGGACGTTGAGACCGACGATGGCGTGACCAGCCTCGTGATAGGCGGTCAATTTCTTCTCATCTTCGGACATGACCATGGAGCGGCGTTCCGCGCCCATCATCACCTTGTCCTTGGCGGATTCGAAATCTTCCATCGTCACGAAACGACGGTTCACGCGGGCGGCCATCAGCGCCGCCTCGTTCACGAGGTTGGCGAGATCGGCACCCGAGAAACCGGGCGTGCCGCGCGCGATGATGCGCAGGTCGACATCCGGACCCAGAGGCACCTTGCGGGCGTGAACGCCCAAGATCCGCTCGCGGCCCTTGATGTCGGGGTTCGGTACCTGAACCTGACGGTCGAAACGGCCGGGGCGCAGGAGCGCGGGGTCGAGCACGTCGGGGCGGTTGGTGGCCGCGACGATGATGATCCCCTCGTTCGCCTCGAACCCGTCCATCTCGACGAGAAGCTGGTTCAGCGTCTGTTCGCGTTCGTCGTTGCCGCCACCATAGCCCACGCCACGCGACCGGCCCACGGCGTCGATCTCGTCGATGAAGACGATGCAGGGCGCGTTTTTCTTGGCCTGTTCGAACATGTCGCGGACGCGGGACGCACCCACACCGACGAACATTTCCACGAAATCGGAACCCGAGATGGTGAAGAAGGGAACGCCCGCCTCGCCCGCGATCGCGCGCGCAAGCAGCGTCTTACCCGTGCCGGGCGGGCCGACGAGCAGCGCGCCCTTGGGAATCTTGCCGCCCAAGCGGCTGAATTTCTGCGGATTGCGGAGAAACTCGACGATTTCTTCAAGCTCTTCCTTGGCCTCGTCGATGCCCGCGACGTCATCGAAGGTCACGCGGCCATGTTTCTCGGTCAGGAGTTTCGCCTTGGATTTGCCAAAGCCCATCGCGCCACCGCGACCGCCGCCCTGCATCCGGTTCATGAAGAAGATCCAGATGCCGATCAGCACCAGAACGGGCAGCCAAAGCGAGAGAACCGAAAGGAAGCCCGATTGTTCCTGCGGCCGCGCCTCGATCCGGACGCCGTTGTTCAAGAGCACATCGGTGGTGTTCGCATCGCCCGGCGCGATGGTGGAATAGGTGCCATCGGCGGTGGTGAACTGAACGTTCTCGCCATCGAGCGTCGCGGAAACAACCTGCCGGTTTTCGACTTGGCTGATGAATTCGGAATAGGCCACGCCACGCTGTGCCACTTGGTTCTGGCCACCCGAGAACAGGTTGAACAAGGCCAGGATCAGCAGGAACAGGATGACCCAGAATGCGACGTTTCTCGCGTTGCCCAAGGCAGTCTCCCTCACGGATCGCGCAGGCCAAAGGAGCGGCCCGCTGTCCATGCTAAGATAAGCGCTTGGGCCGGGACTTCAACGCAATTGCAGGAATGCGACAAATGACCCAGCCGGGCGGAGAAGCGTGCATTCCTGCGCGGGGCCGAAGCCAAGCGGCGCGCAGGCGATCAGGATGTCGCCGTCGAAGACCGCCGGAAGGCCGAGCGCGGCCTCGTAAGGTGGGGCATGATCCGGTTTTTCGGGGATCTGCGCCCAGCCCGCAGGCCCGAGCGCGCGGGTGGTCAGGCCGTCGACGGTAGGGCCGTTCAGACGCCAGCGCCCATCCCAGAGCACATCGGGGCCGGTCGGGGACGAATGGTCGCGGACGGCGGCATATTCGCGGAAAAGCCGCAGGCGGTCGCGGGCGAGCATGACCTGCGCACCAAGGAGCGTGCCGCCCGCCCCGCCGAGGATCCGGTCGAGCAGGCCCTCGAGCGCGCTGGCGCGGGGGCGGTAGGGCCCGCCGCCCACCCATTGCAGCGCGGCGGCGAGAAGGCGCAATTGCGTGTCGCGTTCGACGGCGGCGAGCCCGTCGCGGTCGAGCACAAGCTGACCGGTCGCGGGATCGTCTTGCACGACAAGGGTGT
The DNA here is from genome assembly GCF_030163795.1 of Roseicyclus marinus. Taxonomy (GTDB): domain Bacteria; phylum Pseudomonadota; class Alphaproteobacteria; order Rhodobacterales; family Rhodobacteraceae; genus Roseicyclus; species Roseicyclus marinus. Next base: position 54,208 of record NZ_JASJOF010000013.1, read on the forward strand.
GCGCCACGCTGGCGGCGCGGGCGGCCAAGGCCGTGCGGGCGCGGTCCATGCGGGCGGCGGTGTCTGCCAAGCCGTCGGCGGTGAGGCCGAGATCGGCAAGTGCGGCCAGCGCGCGGCGGGCGCGGACACGGTCGAAGCGGGGATCGTCGTTGGAGGGATCGTCGACGAAGGGCAGGCGCAAAGTGGTGGCGTAATGGCGCAGGTCGGCGCGGGAGATGTCGAGAAGCGGGCGCACCTGCCAAAAGCCGTGCCCCTGCGGGCGGCGCAAGGGGGCCATGGCCGAGAGCCCCTCCACCCCCGAGCCGCGGGACAGGCGCATCAGGAGCGTTTCGGCCTGATCGTCGCGGCTATGGGCGAAGAGGACATGGGCGATGTCGCCACGCCAGTCGTCGATCAGGCGCAGGCGCGCGGCGCGGGCGGCATCCTGAAGGTTGCCCTGCCCGTCCCAATTCCAGCGGAGGGTGGCATGGGGATGGCCAATCGCCGCGCATTCGGCACCGACCATCGCGGCCTCGGCCGCGCTGGCGGCGCGCAGGCCGTGGTCGATGGTGACGACATGCAGGGCGATCCCCATGACGCGCGCCCATCCATGGGCCAGCGCCAGCATCGCCATGCTGTCACCCCCGCCGGAAACGGCAAGGGCGATACGGGGCGGGAAATCGGGGCCGAGGATCGCGCCCATGCTGGCGGCGAAGCGGGCCTCGAGGCTGTTGTGGGTATCGGGTCTGGTCGGGGTCACGAACAGCCGAGACGCAGCCGCGCGGCCTCGGCCTCGGAGGTGGCGGGGTCGCCGGGGTAGCGCAATCCGACCTCGGAGAGCGTCAGGCAGGCCTCGTCGGTCTGACCGAGTTGGCCCAGAGAGGTGCCGAGATTGACGAGGGCGGCGGGGGCGCGGGGACCTTCGGGATTTGCGGTGAAGGCATCGAGATAGGCGCGGGCGGCGCGGCTCCAGGATGCTTGCTCGGCCTCGGCGCGGCCGCGCAGGAAATGCGCCTCGGCACTCAATGGGCCGCCCGGATAGGTCTGGGTGAAGGCTTCGAACAACTGGGCGGCGGTGGCGTAATCGCCGCTTTCATAGGCCGCGAGCGCGCGTTCGTAATCGCCGCGTTCGGCCACGGCGAGGTTGGCGCCGCCCGTGGGCTGGCTGGGCGCGATGGCGGGCGCGGGCGCGGCATTGGCGGTGCCGCCGCCAAGGCGGGGCGTGTCGCCAAGGCTGGAGATGTCGCAATCGGTTTCCAGCTCGCACAGGCGGAATTCGAGGTCGCCGATGCGGTTGGTGCCGTCGGTCACGATGGTGTCGACGCGGATCTGGAGGCTTTCGGTCAGGCTGGTGAGGCGGCGCAATTCGGCCTCGATCGCGTCGACGCGGGACAGGACGCTGCCGCCGGCCGGGGCCGAGGCCCCGCCCGTGGTGTTCAATTCGCCGCGCAGGCGCTGGATCTCGACGAAGAGGACGGACAATTCCTGCCGGATGTCGGCAAGGGTCTGCGCGCGGTCCTGCGCCTGCGCGAGCGGCGCGGCGAGACCGAGGCAGAGGGCGAGAGCCGACCCGAGAACCAGCGCGCGGCGCATGGGATCAGACCCCGGCGCCGGCCGACAGAACCGTCACGGCGCGGCGGTTCTGGCTGTAGCAGGCTTCGTTCGAGCAGATCTCGATCGGGCGTTCCTTGCCGTAGCTGACGGTGGACAGGCGGCTGTCGGGCACACCCTGCGACACGAGGAAATCGCGCACGGCGGAGGCCCGGCGCGCGCCCAGCGCGAGGTTGTATTCGCGGGTGCCCTGTTCGTCGGCATGGCCTTCGATCAGCGCGCGGTATTCGCTGTTGGTCATGAGCCACTGGGCCTGTGCGGTCAGGATCGACTGCGCCTCGACGCTGAGGGTGGACTGGTCGACGGCAAAGAGAACGCGGTCGCCCACGGACTGGTTGAAGAAGGCGATGGAGGTCGGGTCGGAGGCGGTGCCGAAGCCGCCCTGGCCGTTCAGGCCGCCGGCGCCGTCGTTCAGGCCGCCACGGGCACAGGCGGAGACGGAAATCGCGGCGATGAGAAGGAGGGCAGCGGTGCGGAAGCGGAAGGTCATGATGCTCGGGTCCTATTGTTCTTTGGCTCAGTCTAGCATGGGCCGGGAGGCTCAGTCCATGCGGGGTTGGGGGCGGAAATCACGGAAGGCGCGGCGACCATGACGGGTCGGAGGCCATGCCGGGCGTCGCGACGCGCTGCAGGTTGCGGCCCGAGATGTCGACGGAATAGACGGCGGGCGCGCCATCGGTGCCTGCGGTTTCGCGGGTGAACATCAGCACGCGGCCGTTGGGGGCCCATGTCGGGCCCTCGTCGAGGAAGGAGGCGGTCAAAAGCCGTTCCTCGGACCCGTCGGTGCGCATGACGCCGATGTGGAAGCGCCCGGCCTCTTGCTTGGTGAAGGCGATGTAATCGCCGCGCGGCGACCAGACGGGCGTGCCGTAGCGGCCCGTGCCGCGGCTGATGCGGGCGGGCTCGCCGCCGCCTGCGGGCATGACGTAGATCTGCTGCCCGCCGGTGCGATCGCTCTCGAACACCATCCGGCTGCCGTCGGGGGAGAAGGAGGGCGCGGTTTCGATGGAGGGCGCGTTGGTGAGCTGCGTGCGCGCACCGCCACCCACCGCGACGCGGTAGATGTCGGAATTGCCGCCCTGTTCCATCGAGAAGACGACCGAGCCGCCATCGGGGGTGAAGCGGGGCGAGAAGGTCATGTTGCCCGCCGAGACAGCCTCCAGCGGACGCGGCTGTAGGTTGGCCACATCCATCAGGTAGACGCGGGGCTGGCCGCTTTCGTAGCTGGTGTAGATGATCCGGTCGCCCGTGGGGCTGAAGCGCGGCGCCAGCACGAGGTTGCGGCTGTCGGTCAGGAACTGGACGTTCGCGCCGTCGTAATCCATCAGCGCGATACGCTTGAGGCGGGCGTTCTTGGGCCCTTCTTCGTGGACGAAGACGACGCGGGTGTCGAAATAGCCGGTTTCGCCGGTGATCCGTTCATAGACCTGATCGGCGACGTTATGGGCCATGCGCCGCCAGCCGTCGCGAGAGCCAACGAATTGCAGCCCCTCGCCCAACGGTTGTTGGCTGAAGACGTCGAAGAGGCGGAAACGCACGACAAGGCGGCCGCCCTGTTCCTCGACCTCGCCCACGATGAGGGCCTGCGCGTTGATCGCCTGCCAATCGGGATAGAGGATGGGGGCATCGAAGCTGGTGATCGTGGAGATATACGCGCTTTCGGGGATCTGGCGGAAGAGGCCCGTGCCGCGCAGGTCGGCGGCGATCACGCGGCTGATGTCGGCGGCGGCATCGGCGGCCCCGCCGTTGCGCGCGATGAAGGTCGGGAGGGCGAAGGGCAAGGGTTCGATCACGCCCTCGGTGATCTCGAGCCGGAGGGGGACGGCCTGCGCGCGGACGCGGGCGGGCAGGAGCGGGGTCGCGGCGAGCGCGGAACCGGTGAGAAGCAGGGAACGACGGGTCAACATGGCAACATCTCCTGCCGCGTGGGGCGGCCTTGGGACGAAAGGATAAGGGCAAAGCGGGATCGGGTCACGGTCCGGGGGGGCCGGATGGACCAAACGTGATCCGGGGCGGGGCGGGATGGCGGGAGGGGGGCGCACAGGATCATCTGAGCCGCATCCCTTCGGGGTTGAAGACAAGCTCCACCTGCCGCCAGTGGTCATAGCTTTCGGCGGGCAGGCCGTAGCCGTTCGCTCCGCAGCGCAGGATGGCGCGGCGCGCGGCCTCGTAGGCCTGTTGGGCGGCGGCTTCATCGGGCCCGCTGGCCGCAATGAGGCGAATGGAGTTCGACACGGGTCGACCATCAACATCCAGTTCGAATACCACGGCGACCTTCACATCCCTAGCCGTGTTGTTGAGTGACCCGATGTTCCAGCAAGCGGCCACCAAATCGCCAATACCGTTGATAGAGGGTTGGCCGCTGACAGACTGGGCCAAGGTCGCGGTGGACCAAAGCGAACAGGCCAACCATATGCGAAGCCGACCCTTCATCTCAGCCGCATCCCTTCGGGGTTGAAGACAAGCTCCACCTGCCGCCAGTGGTCATAGCTTTCGGCGGGCAGGCCGTAGCCGTTCGCGCCGCAGCGCAGGATGGCGCGGCGCGCGGCCTCGTAGGCCTGTTGGGCGGCGGCGGCGCTTCCGCCTTCGGAGGAGATCAGGCGCAGCGTGCCGTCGACGGGGCGGGCATCGGGCGTCATGTCGAAGCCGACGATAACGGTGGTGCCCTGCGCCTCTGTCGAGAGGGAGCCGATGTTCCAGCAGGCCGAGACCGCCACGCGGAACCCGTCGCGCGCGCCTGCGCTGAGCGGGGGGCCGGAGGGCTGAGCGGGCGCGCTGACCGCATCGGCCACGGCAGAAGCGATGGCGGAGGCGAGCGGATCGGCCTGCGGCGCCGGATCGGGTTCGGGGGCGGGCGCGGGTTCGGGGGCCGGTTCGGGCGCGGGGGCCGCGGCCTG
>NZ_JASJOF010000014.1 GCF_030163795.1 Roseicyclus marinus
GCCGCCCCGGCGCGCTGGCCGGCGCGCTTGGCCGATGGATCGCCGCGCTGGGCGGCTGGCCCGCCGTCTCGGGCGTGACGCTGGCGGGCGTTGCCGGTCTTGCCCTCGGCTTTGCCCTGCCCGATGTCGTCGACACATGGTCCGGCGGCCAGATCTGGTCCCTGTCGGGCGGCGCCGGGACCATGCCCGAGATGGGCGCGCTCTGGGATGGCACATGGGAGGAGGGTGGCGATGTCTGATCCAAACACGCAACAGACCGGACCCCGGCGCAGCGGTCGCGGCCTCAAGATCGCGCTTGGCCTGTCGCTCGGTCTCAACCTGCTGATCGTGGGGCTGGTCGTGGGCGCGCTCCTCTCCATCGGGCCGGGGCGGGGTCCGGACGGGGATCCGCGCCTGCGCAGCCTCGGCCTAGGGCCTTTCGCCATCGCCCTCCCGCGCGAGGATCGGCAGGCGGTGACTGACCGGATCGACCGCGACGCACTCCGCGCCGACCGCCGCGAGATGGGGCAGGCGCTGGCCGATCTGCGCGCGGCGCTCCTGTCCCAACCTTTCGACCGCGCCGCGGCCGAGGCGGCGCTGTCCCGATCCCGCGATGCCGCCCATGCCGCGCAGGGGCAGGGGCATCGCGCCCTTCTCGATCACATCGAAACCCTTACTCCGTCCCAACGCGCCGAGCTGGTGGAGCGTCTGGGCCGTGCCCTGCGCCGGATGGGCGGCCCCGAGGGCCGCCGCTGATCCGCGTCAGGCCGCCGAAACATTGGACAGCGTGACCTGATCGCGGCCATGCGCCTTGGCCCCGTAAAGCGCGGCATCGGCCCGATCCAGCAGGCTTTGCGTCGTCTCGCCGCTGCCCGGCCGCGACAGCGCGATCCCCACGCTCAGCGTGATCGCCAGCGCCCGGTCCACGGCATCGAGGCAAAAGGCCTGCCCCGCGACCGCCTTGCGAAGGCCTTCGGCGATGCTCAGCGCATGGGCCGCGTCGCAATCGGGCAGGGCGACGAGGAATTCCTCCCCCCCGATCCGCGCCAGCAAGTCACCCGACCGCAACGCCGACCGCAGCCGGCGCGCGACGCCGTGCAGCACGCTGTCGCCCACGGCATGGCCATGGACATCGTTGACCTGCTTGAAATGGTCGATGTCGAGCAGCATCACCGCCACCGCCGTTCCGTCGCGGGCCAGCATCCGCTCCAGCTCGAACAGACCCTTGCGGCGGTTGTGCAGCCCCGTCAGGCTGTCGGTCACCGCCATCTCCAGCTCCAGCCGCAGCGAGGCGCGCAGCCGGTCGGCCTGCCGCTTGCGGCCCAGTTGCGCACGGATGCGGATCGCCAGTTCCGCCGCGTCGAACGGATCGTAGAGGATGTCATGCGCCCCAAGGTCCAGCGCGATCGCCGCGCGTTCCGCGTCGCCATCGGGCAGGATCATCACGGTTGCCGCATGACGCGTGGCGGGGCGCGACCGCAGGTCGGACAACAGGCGCAGCCCCTCGTTGCGGTGCGACAGGTCGGCGGCGATGACGAAGACATCGGGCACGTCGGTGTCGTCTGCCCCGAAACTGCCCAGCGCCGCGTCGCGCGGCAGGATCGACACCTCGCCGCCCAACCGGTCGTCCAGCGCCGTCTTCCACAGGACCGCGCCCTTGGGCCCCGAGGCGATCAGCGCGATGCGCCCGGGCGTCTCGCGCGCTGCGAAACCTGCGGCAGCCTCGGCGAAACCGGGCGTGGTCTGGCCCCGCAGCTTCAATTCGCGCGCCGTGTCCCGCGCGCGAAGCAAGGACCGCACCCGCGCCAGAAGCGTCACCTCGTCCACCGGCTTGGTCAGGAAATCATCCGCCCCCGCCTCCAGCCCCGCCATCTTGGAGGCGTGATCGGCCAGCGCGGTGACAAGGATCACGGGAATGTCTGCGGTTTCGGGATCGGCCTTCAGGCGGCGGCAGACCTCCAGCCCCGACATCTCGGGCATTACGACATCCAGCAAGATCAGGTCGGGCGCGGCGCTCCGGGCCACGGCCAGCGCGGCAAGCCCGCAATCGGCCTGCTCCACGGCATAGCAGGCGGCGGCAAGCTTGACCTTCATGACGATGCGGTTCGTCGCGACATCGTCGACAACCAGTATTCGCCCTGTCATGCGCGCCTCGCAGCCGTTACTCGTATGTCAGCCGACCCCGGTCTGGTCGCGGACTCTGCACCGGTTTTGGTCCCGAATGGTTAACAAAAGCTTTAGCTGATGGGATTGTCTTGGGGATGAATGAAGACTTGGCGGAAACCCGCGCCCTCGCGGTCCTCGGCTGGATCGCCGGACAAGAAGAGATCTTCCCGGTTTTCCTTGGTGCGACCGGCGCCAGCGAGGCTGATCTGCGCCGCCGTGCGGGCGAGGCCGACTTCCTCGCGGCGGTCATGGATTTCGTGCTGATGGACGATGCCTGGGTGATCGACTGCGCCGCCGCGCTGGGCTGGCCGCCCGAGCAAATGCTGGCCATCCGCGCGGCCCTGCCGGGCGGGAACCTGCCGCACTGGACCTGATCGCGGATCGTTCAGGGCAGCTCGTCTGCCGCGAGCTTCGCCAAAAGCACCTTGAGCGTTTCCAGCTCGGCCTGGCTCAGCTTCTTGTGGAAATGAACCGACGCGGCTCGGCAGAACGGCAGGGCGGCGGCGAATTGCGTCTGGCCCAACTCGGTCAACCGCACCTCGGTGGTGCGGCGGTCGTCGCGGCCCATCTCGCGCAGGATCAACCCGTCATTTTCAAGCTGGCGCAGCGCGCGCGACGTGGCGGTCCGGTCGATGCCCACGAAATTGGCGATGTCCGACGGGTTCTTCTTGCCCTCTTCGGAGACGGCGACCAGAACGCACCACCCCACCCGCGTCAGGCCGAAGCGGCGCAGGTCTTCCTCCACCCGCCGCTCGACGATCCGCGCGGTGCGGGTGATCTGGTGGCCCACGCTGTCTTGCAGGCTGAACTTTTTGCCGGTGCCGTCCATGGTGAGGTTGCGCTATAGAGCCACGCGGTCATTCTGTCACGCCATATACGCATTGGGTGAAAGATTGACACCAAAATCAACCCGGAGTTGTGTCTTGTCATCTCGCCTCTCCACCCCGATCCGGGGTCTTCTGTTCGACAAGGATGGCACCTTGTTCGACTTCCATCTCAGCTGGTCGAACTGGATCGCGGGGCTGATCGACACCCTGTCCGACGGGCTGGACGACCGCCGCGTCCATATCGCGGAATGTCTCGAATATGATTTGGAAAACAGGTGCTTCTTTCCCGGCGCCCTGTCCATCGCCGGCACCGTCAAGGAACAGGCGGCCGTGCTGTCCCCGGCTTTGCCGCATTGGTCCACCGATGCAATCGAGGCCTATCTGGTGCGCGCCGCCGCCGATGTGAGGATGGTCCCGGCTGTGCCGCTTGCCCCGCTCCTTCATGAATTCCGCACCGCCGGACTGCGTGTCGGCCTCGCCACCAACGATGCCGAATCTGCGGCGCGCAGGCATCTTGAAGGCGCTGAAATAATTGACAAATTCGATTATATCGCCGGGTATGATTCGGGCTACGGTGCCAAACCTGATCCGGGCATGTGCACGGGCTTTGCCCGTACCCATGATCTCGACCCCGCCGCCTGCGTCATGGTCGGCGACAGCGCTCATGACCTTGTCGCCGGTCGCGCCGCCGGCATGGCAACCGTCGCGGTTCTGACCGGCATGGCCGGGCCCGAGGAACTGGCCCCGCTCGCCGATGCCGTCCTGCCCGATATCGGTTCGCTGCCCAGCTGGCTGTCCGCGCGCGGCTGACGCGCCGGGCGCGGCGCAGAAATGCGACCCTTACGCGTCGGTTCCGGGCAATCGGGTGCGCCGCCGATGGGCAAACCTGCCCCATGACAGGCGCGGGGCCGGACCCCGCCGCGCGCAGCGAAAGGCCGCCCGATGACCGACACGCTCGACCTTGCTGCCCCGAAGCGCCGCCGCGGCGGCGGGCGCGCGGGCCATTCCGCCCGGGCGGGTGGCCATGTCATCGACCAGATGCCGTGGCGTGTGCCGGTCAACACCGACCGCCCCACCGAACCACTCCCGCCCGAGGGGGTTCAGGCGATCCACGATGGCGCGATGCGCGTCCTGTCCGAGATCGGGATCGAATTCCTGAACGAAGAGGCGCTGGGCCATCTCAAGGCCGCGGGCTGCCGGGTCGAGGGGCAGATGGTCCGCTTCGACCGCGCCTTCGTCGAGGAGATGGTGGCAAAGGCCCCGGCCTCCTTCACCATCACGCCCCGCAACCCCGACCGCGCCATCACCATGGGCGAGGGCCATATGCTCTTCGGCAATGTCTCCTCCCCGCCCAATGCCTGGGACCTGGAGCGCGGCAAGCGGCCCGGCGACATGGCGACCTACCGCGACTTCATCAAGCTGACGCAGTATTTCAACTGCATCCATTTCGCGGGCGGCTACCCGGTCGAACCGATCGACGTGCATCCCGGCATCCGCCATCTCGATTGCCTGTTCGACAAGCTGACCCTGACCGACAAGGCGGTCCATGCCTATTCGCTCGGACCCGAGCGGGTCGAGGACGTGATGGAGATGGTCCGCATCGCGGCCGGTCTCAGCCATGCGGAATTCGACGCAGCCCCCCGCATGTTCACCAACATCAATTCGGTCAGTCCGCTCAAGCACGACTGGCCGATGCTTGACGGCGCGATGCGGCTGGCGCGGCGCGGGCAACCCGTGGTCGTCACCCCCTTCACGCTGGCGGGCGCGATGGCCCCGGTCACGCTGTCGGGCGCGGTGATGCTGAGCTTGGCGGAGGCTTTGGCCGCCATCGCGCTCTTGCAGTGGATCGCGCCCGGCTGCCCCGTGGCCATCGGCACCTTCACCTCCAACGTCGACATGAAATCGGGCGCGCCCGCTTTCGGCACGCCGGAATACATCCGCGCGACCCAGATGACGGGCCAGATGGCGCGCTTCTACGGTCTGCCGCTGCGCTCCTCTGGCGTTTGCGCCGCCAACGTTCCCGATGCGCAGGCGATGTGGGAGACGATGAATTCGCTCTGGGCCGCCGTGCAATCGGGCACCAACATGGTCTATCACGCGGCTGGCTGGCTCGAAGGCGGGCTGATCGCCTCGCCCGAGAAATTCGTGATGGATTGCGAGGTCTTGCAGCAATTCCAGCGCTATTTCGAGCCCTCGATCCTTGGCACGACCGAGGCCGATCTGGCGCTTGACGCCATCGCCGAGGTGGGACCGGGCGGCCATTTCTTCGGCTGCCAGCATACGCAGGACCGCTACCAACAGGCTTTCTACGGCCCCTTCCTGTCGGATTGGCGCAATTACGAGGCATGGCAGGGCGCGGGCGGTCTGTGGACCGCCGAACGCGCGCACGGGCTCTACAAGAAAATCCTCGACGAATTCGAACCGCCCCCGATGGATCCGGCCATCCACGAGGAACTGGCCGCCTTCGTCGCGCGACGCAAGGCGGAAGGCGGCGCGCCAACGGATTTCTGAACCGCGGCAAATGCCCTGAAATCGCCCTGTTTGCGAAAGGCTTCGTTTACGGATCGGCCCCTATCCGTCGCGGGCGGGCCATCGGTCGGCCTGCGGCGGCAAGGGATGGCTTTCATGCACGGGATGGTGAATCGCGCGCTTCAGGGGTTCCTGACCACAACCTACGGCCCCGATGTCTGGGCCGAGGTGCGGGGGCAGGCGGGCCTGCCCTTCGCCGATTTCGAGGCGATGCTCGACTATCCCGACGCCCTGACGCTCGCCTGTTTCGAGGCGGCCTGCCATGTGCTGCACAAACCGCCCAATGCGCTCCTCGAGGATATCGGGACTTGGCTCGTGACCGATCCCCATCTCGAACCGCTGCGCCGCCTGATGCGGTTTTCGGGCGCGGGCTTCGTCGATTTCCTCCATTCGCTCGAGGAATTGGGGGATCGCGGGCGGCTCGCCATGCCCGATCTCGACCTGCCGCAGATCGCGCTCGACCGGCACGATGCAGCCACCTTCACGATCCGGGCGCGCTGGTCGCTGCCGGGGATCGGGCCGATCCTGATGGGATGCCTGCGCGCCATGGCCGATGATTACGGCGCGCTCGCCCTTCTCAGGCTGGAGGGGATCGAGGATGGCGTGGAATGCCTGCGGGTACAGTTGCTCGACACCGCCTTTTCCACCGGGCGCAGCTTCGATCTCGGGCGGGTGGGGGCATGATCGGCCTACCCCCCAGCCTCGACCGGGTGATCGGCCTGTCGGGCGGCGCGCTCGACGTGCTGATGCCGATGCATCTGTGGGCTGATCCCGAGGGGCGGGTGGTGCAGGCGGGGCCGACGCTCACCAAGATGGCGCGGCGCGGCGATCTGACGGGGCTGTCCATCTTCCGCCTGCTCGAAATCCGCCGCCCGCTGCGCGTCGACCATGTGCCGGGCCTGATCGCGTTGGCCGGTCAACGGCTGGGGCTGGTGCTGCGCGATGCGCCCGACCTGCCGCTGCGCGGGGCACTGACCGCGCTGCCGGCCGGAACCGGGCTGATCCTCGACATCTCGCTCGGCCTGTCCTTTGCCCGGGCCGTGTCGGAATTCGGGCTCACGCTCAACGATTTCTCGCCCTGCGACCAGACCGTCGAACTGCTCTACCTGCACGAGGCCAATACCGCCACCATGGCGCTGTCGCGCCACCTGTCCCACCGGCTCGAGACCGCCCGCGCCGCGGCCGAGGCGCAGGCGCTCAGCGATCCGCTCACGGGTCTGGCCAACCGCCGCGCGATGGATGCGGCCATCGCCCGTTGCCTCGACGATCCAACGCAGGAGATCGGGCTTTTGCACCTCGACCTCGATCTCTTCAAACAGGTCAACGACAGCCTTGGCCATGCTGCGGGCGATGCGGTTTTGGAACGGGTCGGCTCGATCTTGCGCCAGCAGCTGCGGCACGATGATCTGGCCGCGCGCGTGGGCGGCGACGAATTCCTGATCCTCCTGCGCGATTGCACCGCCCGCGACGGGATGGAGCCTCTGGCCGCTCGCCTCATCGCCACGATCGAAGAGCCGATCCCTTTCCAAGACGGGATGTGCCGGGTCTCCGCCTCCATCGGCCTCGTGGCCAGCGTCGACTATCCCCACAGACCCGGCATCGACCGGCTGCTGGCCGATGCCGATGCCGCGCTCTATGCCGCCAAGCGCGCCGGGCGCGGCCGCTGGTCCGCGCATATCCCGCCGCCGCGCGGGCCCGGTCGGCGCGCGGGCGACGCGGCGCGCGTGACCCCGGGGGATTGAGCGGTCGCCCATCGGCGCTATCTGCCGGAGACCAAGCGCAACGCAGGCCCCCATGACCCGATCCCCCGATCTTCGCCCCCATCCCGTGCCCTCGGGCCGCTTTGCCCGCGCGCGCCGCATGGGCGGGCTGGCCACCGGGCTTGCAGGCGGCGTGGCGCTGGGCGGCGCGCAGGCGCTGTTGCGGGGCCAGCGTCCCCGCCTCGCCGATCTGGTGATGACGCCCGCCAACATCACCCGGCTAGCCGACCGCCTGTCCGAAATGCGCGGGGCCGCCATGAAACTCGGCCAGCTCCTGTCGATGGAGGCGGGCGATCTCCTCCCCCCCGAGCTGGAAACCATCCTCTCCCGCCTGCGCGCGCAGGCCCATGTCATGCCGCCCCAGCAGTTGAAGCATGTGCTACAAGACGCCTACGGCCCCGATTTCCGCAAACTATTCCGCAGCTTCGACACCACGCCGCTGGCCGCCGCCTCGATCGGGCAGGTGCATCGCGCCACCACGCCCGACGGGCAGACACTCGCCGTCAAACTGCAATATCCCGGGGTCCGCGACGCCATCGACAGCGATCTCGACAATGTCGCGGCGCTGATCCGCTGGTCCGGCCTCTGGCCCGCCGAGCTTGACCTCAAACCCCTGATGGCCGAGGCGCGCACCCAACTCCACGAAGAAGCCGATTACGCCCGCGAGGGGGCGGCCCTTGCCCGCTTTGGCGCGCTTCTGGCGGGTGACGACCGTTTCGTCGTGCCCCGCCTCGACGAGACGCGCACCCGCCCGGCGGCGCTGGCCATGAGCTTCGAACGCTCCGAACCCATCGAAACGCTGGCCAGCGCCCCGCCCGCGATCCGCGACCGGGCGGTCAGCGCCCTTCTCGAACTCTGTCTGCGCGAATTGTTCGATTTCCGCCTGATGCAGACGGACCCGAATTTCGCCAATTACCGCTGGCGGCCCGATACCGGCCAGATCGTGCTGCTCGATTTCGGCGCCACGCGCGAGATTTCGGCGCCCGTGGCCGAGGCCTATCGCCGCCTCCTCCGCGCAGGCCTCGACCACGACCAGCCCGGCGTCCTCGCCGCGCTCGAAGGGATCGGCTTCATCAAGCCCGGCCTGTCCGACACCCACCGTCGGACCATCCTCGACATGTCCGAAATGGGCTTCACCCTCCTGCGCGGGCCCGAACCCTTCGACTTTCGCGGCAATGATTTCGCCGAGCGCCTGCGCAAACGCGGGATGGAGATCGGGGGCGAGCGCGAGCTTTGGCACCTGCCGCCGCCCGAAACCCTGTTCCTGCAACGCAAGATCGGCGGGCTGTACCTGCTGGCCACGCGTCTTGGCGCGACAGTGGATGTCGCGGCCCTGGTGCGGCGCTTCGCCTGATCGACCGCTTACAACGACAACCGCCGCGTCCGTGCACCGCCCCGCCTGCGGGGTAGGGGCAGCGACAGGTCCAAGGGCGTCAACGGCAGGGTCAGCGACGTGGCCAGAAGCGCGCAGAACTCCGCCACTGCGGGCGAGGCCCCGGCATAGGGTTCCGCAAGGCGCAGCGCCGCCCGCGCGGCGCGCGGATAGGGCATATCGCCGGACAATCCGCCCAGCCATTGCATGTAGCCCAATTGCCCCAATTCGCGGGCCCGCTCAGGCGCGGCCTCCGGTCCTTGGTGGCTCAAAAGCTGGATCAGGGTCTTTTCGGTAAGCATTGCGCCCTCCGCGCAAGGGGGCGGGTTCTGCATGAGGCAGGCGTGAGGGGGGCGCGGCACGGGTCCGGTCGCATGTCGATCACTCCTGTCCGGACACCCCGCCCGGGTTTCGGTTCAAGGGCGATGGCAGGTCTCCTGGCTTGCGGGTCTGGGCTCGTCCGATCCTTCCCGGGCGGTGGTTTGCCCAGTGGTTCATCGGGGTCGCTCGCCGCTCACAGTTGCGGGGGCAGCCGCGGGTTTGCACCGCGTTCCCTTTTCAGACCGGAGGGCTCGCCACCGGTCACCATCCCCGCCATCAGACGCCGCCGCCCGGCCCGGGTCAAGCCATATCGCGGATCAGGCCCGCGGCATCATCCCTGCGCGGCGCGCCGCTCCAACAGGCCCGTCAGCCAATCGGGGTCCATCTCCGGCACCGACGACAAAAGAAGCTCGGTATAGGGCTCATGCGGCGGGGCAAAGATCTGCGCCTTGGGTCCTTTGTCGACCACGCGGCCCTTCTGCATCACCACCACGTCGTCGGCGATGGCGCGCACGGTGGCGATGTCATGGGTGATGAACATGTAGGACAGGCCCAATTCGTCCTGCAGCCGGGTCAGAAGCTTCAGGATGCCCTCCTGCACGATCTGGTCCAGCGCCGATGTCACCTCGTCGCAGATGATCAGTTTCGGCTCCGCGGCCAGCGCCCGGGCGATTCCGATCCGCTGCTTTTGTCCGCCTGACAATTCGCCCGGCAAGCGGTCGATATAGGTGTCCGGCTCCAGTTCGATCAGCGCCAACAGGTCGCGCACCCGCGCCTCCAGCGCCCGGCCCCGCAGACCAAGGTACATCTGCGCGGGCCGCCCGATCAGTTCGCGCAGGCGCAGCTTGGGGTTCAGCGCGGTATCGGCCATCTGGTAGATCATCTGGACCTGCCGCAGCTGGTCGCGCGTGCGCGATTTCAGCGCCGGGGGCAGAGGGCTGCCCTCGAACAGCACCGTTCCCGCGCTTGGCGGCAAAAGGCCGGTGATGACGCGGGCGGTCGTCGATTTCCCCGATCCGCTTTCACCCACCACGGCCATGGTGCGGCCCGGATGCAGGTCGAAACTCACATCCTCCAGCACTGGCACCTTGCCATAGGCCGCGCTCACGCCTTGCACCGACACCAGCGCCGCGCCGGGGCTGTCGGTGCGTTCGGGGCGGGCGAAACTGCGCACGGCCCACAGGCTCTTGGTGTAGTCCTCGCGCGGTGCGGCCAGCATGGCCCGCGTCTCGGCCTCCTCCACCTCCTCGCCGCGCAGCAGCACCTTGATCCGGTCGGCGGCCTGCGCGACCACGGCCAGATCGTGGGTGATGTAGATCGCCGCCGTGTCGAATTGCCGAACGATGTCGCGGATCGCGGCCAGAACCTCGATCTGCGTCGTCACATCCAGCGCGGTCGTGGGTTCGTCGAAGATGATCAGATCCGGACGGCAGGCCATCGCCATCGCCGTCATCGCGCGCTGCAATTGCCCGCCCGACACCTGATGCGGATAGCGAAAGCCGATCCCCTCGGGGTCGGGCAGTTGCATTCTCCGGTAGAGCTCGATCGCATCCTCTTCGGCCTTGTCGCGGCCCATCACGCCATGGGTCACGGGCCCTTCGGCATATTGGTCGATCAGCCGATGCGCCGGGTTGAAACTTGCCGCCGCCGATTGCGCGACATAGGCGATGCGCTTGCCGCGCAATCCGCGCCGCTGCGCCTCGGAGGTGCGGCGCAGGTCGATCCCGTCGAACTCGATCGTGCCGCCGGTGATCCGGCACCCGTCGCGGGCGTAGCCCATCGCGGCCAGACCCACGGTCGATTTGCCCGCGCCGCTTTCCCCGATCAGGCCCAAAACCTCGCCCCGGTGCAGCGTCAGGTCCACGCCCTTCACGATCTCGGACCAGGTGTCGCCCGAGCGTCCCTCGATCCGCAAATCTTCAATCTTCAGTAAGATATCGCCCGACATCTTCACCCTTCCTTAAGGCCCGAGGCCCGGTGAAGCTGCCAATCGACCACGAAATTCACCGCCACGGTCAACAGCGCGATACAGCCCGCAGGCAACAGCGGCGTCACATCGCCAAAGGTGATGAGCGTCGCATTGTCCCG
This sequence comes from Roseicyclus marinus, assembly GCF_030163795.1. GTDB lineage: Bacteria > Pseudomonadota > Alphaproteobacteria > Rhodobacterales > Rhodobacteraceae > Roseicyclus > Roseicyclus marinus. The sequence goes on from NZ_JASJOF010000014.1 coordinate 11,043, forward strand.
CACCATGCTGCCCCAATCGGCCGTGGGCGGCTTGATCCCGAGCCCAAGGAAGCTGAGCGAGGAAATCGACAGGAAAACAAAGCAAAAGCGCAGTCCGAACTCGGCCACCAATGGCGCCATCGCATTGGGCAGGATTTCGCGCCGGATCAGGAACCACGCGCCTTCGCCGCGCAGCTTTGCCGCCTCGATGTAATCCATGACCACGATGCCTTGCGCCACAGACCGCGCCAACCGAAAGACGCGCGTGGCATCGACCGCCGCGATCACAAGGATCAGGGACAGCACCGAAGTCCCGAAAATCGTGAGCAATAACAACGAAAAGATCAGCGCCGGAATGGCCATCAGCGCATCGACGAACCGCGATAGCAACTGGTCGAGCCATCCCCCCGTGAGCGCCGCCCACAGCCCGAGGATCGACCCCACCACAAAGGCCAGCGCGGTGGTGGCAAAGGCGATGCCCACCGTATTGCGCGCCCCGTAGATCAACCGCGAAAGCATGTCGCGCCCGATCCGGTCGGTGCCCAGCGGATGTTCCGCGTTCCACGCCTGGAACTGGCTGCCCACGATCTCGCGCTCTGGAAAGGGCGCAAGCACGGGGGCCGCGATGGCGACGATTGCATAGATCAAGATGACCAAAAGGCCGAAGGCCGCCGTCAGCGGCATGTCATTGACAAGACTGCGGGATTGCCCGGTCAACACGGCCCGGCCGCCCGCGCGGATCACCCAGGCCAGTGCAAAGAGCCCGGCAAGCCCAAGCGTGACGGTGGCGGCGAACCCCATGTCGCTACCTCCGGTGCATCAGGCGCGGATTGCTCAAGGTCGAGAGCACGTCCGCGATGAGGTTGAGGCCCACATAGGCCGTGGCAAAGATCAGCGCGACCGCCTGCACCACCGCGATATCGCGGTTCGACACGGCATCTACCATCAACTGCCCAAGGCCGGGGTAGACAAAGACCACCTCCACCACCACGACGCCGGTGATCAGATAGGCAAGGTTGAGCGCCACCACGTTGATGATGGGGGCCAGCGCATTGGGTAGCGCATGACGCAACACGATCCGCAAGGGCGACAGACCCTTCAGCCGCGCCATCTCGATATAGGGGCTGGCCATCAGGTTGATGATCGCGGCCCGTGTCATCCGCATCATATGCGCCGTCACCACCAAGGTCAGCGTCAGCGCCGGCAAAAAGGTCATGTAAAGCCGCTCGCCCATGGTCGTGGTCGGGTTGATCCGCACCATCGACGGGAAAAGCCCCGTCTGCGCCAGCCACAGGACAAGGATATAGGCCACGAAGAATTCAGGCAGCGAAATCGCCCCCAGCGCGCCCGCATTGGCGGCGCGGTCAAAGATCGAATTGCGCCACAGCGCGCTCAGGATGCCAAGGGTCAGCGCGATGGGCACCGATAGGGCGGCGGCATAGAGCGCAAGGAAAACGGTGTTGCCCAGCCGCGCGCCGATCAGGTCGGCGATGGGGCGGTTGGTTGCCAGCGACACGCCGAAATCCCCGGTCAGGGCCCCGCTCAACCAGTTCCAGTAGCGCACGGGGGCGGGATCGTTCAGGCCCAGTTGCTCGCGTAGCGCCGCCAAGGTCTCTGGCGTGGCCGACTGGCCCAGAAGCTGGGACGCCAGATCACCGGGCAACAGTTCGGTCGCCCAGAAGATCACCAAGGACACGACGAACAAAAGCCCGATGCCCAGCGCCACGCGCGTCAGGATCATACGGATCAGATTGGACAGAACCCCGTCCTCCGCCTTGTTGTCAGGAGAATGTCCGCCCGGCCCGCATCAGGGGCCGGGCGGGACGTGCGGATCAGGCCATCCACCAGCGCTCGACGCAGCGGAAGCCGTCGAGGTTCCAGTTCGATCCGATCTGCTCGGGCGTGCCCACGCCATTGGCAACCGCCATGACGAAGTTGTTGTACATCGGGATGACGACCGATCCTTCGAAGGACACGATCTGCTGCATCTCGTGATACATCTCGCGGCGCAGATCCTCGTTCACCTCGGACCGGGCGGCGAGCAGCAACTCGTCGAACCGTTCGTTCGACCAGAAGCTGTCGTTCCAATCCGCGCCCGTCGCATAGGCGGTCGTGAACATGTGATCCTCGACCGCGCGGCCGCCCCAGTAGCTGGCGACAAAGGGTTCCTTCATCCACACGTTGTCCCAGTAGCCATCGTTCGGCACCCGGTCGACGGTGATGTTGATGCCTGCCGCCCGCGCATTCTCCGAGAACATGGAGGCCGCGTCGACCGCGCCCGAAAACGCCGCATCGGCCGCCTTGAGCGTTACGTCGAGGCTTTCTAGCCCCGCTTCGCGCAGGTGGAACCGTGCGCGGTCGGGGTCATAGCCCTTTTGCTCCATGTCCGCGAAGAAATAGCGGTTTGCGGGTCCGATCGGGTTGTCGTTGGACACCGCGCCATGACCGCCGAGGATCGTGTCGACCATCGCCTGACGGTCGAGCGCGTATTTCAGCGCCAGCCGCACGTTGTTGTCGCTGAAGGGTGCCGCGCGGGCATCCATCGGGAAAACGTAATGCGCGTTCGCCGGGATCGACAGGATGCGCGCCACACCGCGCCCTTCCAGCATCCCGATGGTGGCCGGGTCCACCTGGTCGATCAGATGCACCTCGCCGGTGATCAGCGCGTTCAGGCGCGCGGCCGGATCGAGGATCGAAAGGATTTCCACCCGGTCGAACCAGGCGCGGTTTTCCTTCCAGTAATTGGGGTTGCGCGTCAGCGAGGCTTGGACGCCCGGCTCGTAGCTTTCGACGATATAGGGGCCGACGCCATCGGTGGAGGCCGGGTCGATCCGCCCGTCCGTCGCAGGCATGATCGGGATGTGGTAGTCGGTCATCAGATAGGGCAGGTCGGCATTGGCCGCTTCCAGCGTGATGACAAGGTTTTGTCCATCGGCGCGCACATCGCTGATGGCCGACAAAAGCGTCTTGATCGCGCTCGTCGCCTCCTCGCCCCGGTGATGGTTGATCGAGGCGATCACGTCATCGACGGTGACGGTGCGCCCGGAATGGAAGGTCACCCCCTCGCGGATGCCGAAAACCCAGGTGACGCCGTCGGCGCTTTCCCAGCTTGTCGCCATCTCGGGCACAAGCTGTCCGTCGGCGCCCACCTCGATGAGCTGGTTGTGGCGGGCCGCGGCGAAGGTCTGGACGTAGAGGTTGTCCCACAGGCCGGGGTCGAGGCTGTCGGTGGTCGAGCCATGGCCGAGGCCGATCCGGAACGTGCCGCCGCGCGTCTGAGCGCGGGCCGATGTCACGCCATGCGGCAGGATCAGGCCCGCAGCGCCAAGGGCGGCGGCGCCTTGCAGCACGCCACGGCGCGACACGCCACGGTTCGCCATGGCGGGAAGTTTGGGGTATTTCATCGTCGTTCTCCCTGTGGTTCGCCCCTCGCTTTTCGCGGGGGCGTTCGTTCCGTCGGGCCAGGGTTGGCACCACGCGACCCTGCGGTCGCATCGGCCCGTCTGGGGCCCGGCTGGCGCGATCATACATACCGGGCGGCTGTGACAAAGCCTTGAATCGCCCGAATGCGACGGTTTGTGCCCGTGGGCCCCTTGGCCCCGCGGTGCGACGGCCTCAAGCCTGCGCCAGGATCAGGTCGGCCGCGCGCATTGCGGCCATGATCACCGGCGCATTGGTGTTGGCCGAGGTGATGTTGGGAAAGATCGAGGCATCCACCACGCGCAACCCCTCCATCCCGTGGACCCGCAGCGTCGGATCGACCACGCCACCCGCCTCTTGCGGGGCCATGCGGCAGGTGCAGCAGGGGTGATAGACAGTGCCTGCGCGGGCGCGCGCATCGGCAAGGATCGCGGCATCGTCCTGTCCCACGGGACTGAAGCCATGCGCCGCCGTAGCCAGAGTGCGCAGCGGTGCCGTCTCCATCAGCCGCGCGACCAGACGCCCGCCCGCGATCATGTCTGCCACGTCGCCTTGGGTCGACAGCGAATTGGGCCGGATCGCGGGTTGGGCCGTTGGGTCGGGACTTGCGATGTCGATCCGCCCCCGGCTGGTCGGACGGCAGGGGTTGAAGGACAGGATAAAGCCCGGCCATGGGTCGGGCCGCAGCAAGGGGCGCTTGTCGCGGTAGACGGTCGAATAGGACAGCGGGTTGAAATAAAGCTGCATGTCCGCTTGCGTCAGGTCGGGGCGCGACCGCACCAGCCCGCCCATCTGGTTCACGCTCAGGCTGAAAGGTCCGTCGCGGAACAGCGCATAGCGCAGCGCCGCCATCACCTGGCCCCTTCGGCTGCCCATGATCTGGTTCAGCGTCGGCTCCTCGCAGCGAAAGGTGTAGGTGACCGCAAGGTGATCTTGCAACGCGCCCCCCACGCCCGGCGCGTCAAGCACGACCGGAAGGCCCATACGTCGTAACAAGTCGCCCGGTCCGATGCCCGACAGCTGCAGCAATTGCGGCGATTTCACCGCGCCCGCCGACAAGATGACCTCGCCCCGGCAGGCGGCACTGAACACCTGCCCGCCCCGGCGGTAGCGGATGCCCGTGGCGCGCCGCCCGTCCAGCGTCAGGCCCAGAACCTCGGCCCCGGTGATCACCCGCAGGTTCGGGCGCGTCATGGCAGGCCGCAGAAAGGCATCGGCCGCCGAATGCCGCCATCCCTTGCGCGTCGTGGTGCAATAGGGCCCGGCCCCTTCGCCCGTGACCGTATCGCCCTCGGTCAGACCCGCCGCGCGGATCGCCGCGAGGTAATGCCGCCCCAGCGGATGAAACTCGGGCGAGCGGTCGCTGACCCAGAGCGGTCCGTCGCCGGTTTGCGTCCCGTCGGCATGGATGCGCCGCTCGACCCTTGCATAGACCTGCGCCACGTCTCGGGCGCCCCAACCCGGGTTTCCCGCCCCCGCCCAATCGTCGTAATCACCGGGCAGGCCCCGCGCATAGACCATCGCGTTGATCGCGCTCGACCCGCCCAGAACCTTGCCGCGCGGCCAATACATGCGCCGGTCGTTCAGTTCCGGATCGGGTTCGGATTGCATCCGCCAATTCAGCGATGGGTCGTGAAAGGTCAGGCCGTAGCCGATCGGCACGCGGACATCGGGCCGCCGGTCGCTGCCGCCCGCCTCGAGCACCAGAACACGCATGCGTCCATCCGCGCTCAGCCTGTCAGCAAGAACCGATCCTGCCGATCCCGCGCCGACGATGATGTAATCCCAAATGTCCAATCGGCCCTCCACCGGCGCGAAAATCGCAGGCTTGATGGCATCGGACAAACAATGGAAAACGGGTGAAAGGCCTAAATGAAATGGGGTCATTCATGCGTCATCTTCCGCCCCCCGCCTGGCTGCGCAGTTTCGAGGCCGCCGCACGGCTTGGCGGCTTTACCGCCGCCGCCGCCGAACTGGGCCTGACGCCTGCCGCCGTCAGCCAGCAGATCCGCAGCCTCGAGGCGCGGCTGGGCTATCCGCTGTTCCACCGCCTGCCGCGCGGCGTGACGCTGACCGAACTGGGGCAATCCTATTTGCCCGCCGTCCGCCGCGCCTTCGAGGATCTGGCCAGCGCCACGGCGGGCCTCTTCGGTGTCGCGCAGGGTCGCCCCCTCGTGGTGCGCGCCCCGCCCAGTTTCGCGGTCCTGTGCCTTGCGCCCCGGATCGCCGCCTTTCGCGCTCTGCATCCGGGCATCGTGCTGCGGCTGTGTTCCTCGACATGGGCCGATACAGCGCCCGAGGATCGGGTGGATGTCGACATCCGTTACGGCGATGGCCGCTGGCCGGTGGAGGATGTCCGCCCCCTGACCGAACCGGGATCGGTCGTCGTCGCCCCGCCGGGTGTCGATTTCGGCCCCGATCCCCTGTCGGTGCTGCGCCCGATGCTGGGGCAGGGCGCGATCCACATCATCGGTTGCGACAGTTTCTGGGAGGGGTTCGCGCGACTGCACGGCCTTCCCGAAACGTCCGTGGGCCGGGCAGTGGCGGTCGACAGTTCCCATGCCGCGCTGGAAATGGTGGCGGCGGGTCTGGGCGTCGCGCTCATGGCGCGCGATCTGGCGCGGCCGTTTCATGCGCGGGGCCGCATCACCGTCGAACCGCGCCTGACCTTCCAACACGATCAGGCCCATTACATCCTCGTACCCAAGACCGCCGATCCCCGTCCAGAGGCGCGGCTTTTCGCGGATTGGCTCACGGCCGAGATGGCGGCCCTCGGGCCGCTTCTGCCCGAGGCCGCCACGCCGCCCGACAGATCTATCTGAGGAAGAGTATGGGACCAACAAATCGCCCTTAAATTGCACAGGCCCTCAAGGGCTTGGCGCATCCCGCCCAAGCCTTTAGAAGGGCAGGACAACACACCTTTAGGGAGGTAACAAAATGTCGTTCTTCAAGGCTCTCGCAGCCGGCGCGCTGGTTGCCGTCGCAACCCCCGCCTTCGCCCAGGAACAGCTGTCGATCGCCACCGGCGGTACCGGCGGCGTCTATTACCCGATGGGCGGCGGTCTGGCCGAGATCATCAACGCGCAGGTCGAAGGCTATTCCGCCACCGCCGAGGTTACCGGCGCATCGGTGGAGAACATGGGCCTGATCGCCACCGGCGACGCCGATCTCGCCATCGCACTGGCCGATACCGTCGCGCAGGCTTATGCCGGAACCGGCCGTTTCGAAGGCCAGCAGCTGCCCATGGTGCGCGGCCTCGCCTCGCTCTACGCCAACATGGTCCAGATCGTCGCGCTCGAAGGGTCGGGGATCACCTCGCTCGAGGATCTGCGCGGAAAGCGCGTGTCGATCGGTGCGCCGGGCTCCGGCACCGAGGTGAACGCCGCCGCGATTCTCGAGGCGAACGGCATCAGCTATGACGACATCGAGGAACAGCGCCTGAACTTCAACGAAACCGCCGATGCGCTGGCCAACGGCGATATCGATGCGGGCTTCTGGTCGGTGGGCGCGCCCACTTCGTCGATCCTCAACCTGTCGACCACCAACAACATCGTCATCATCGAACTGGATGCCGCACAGCTTGACGCGGCCCGTGCCGCCGATGCGACCTTTGCCGTGACCACGCTGGCGGGCGGCACCTACACGGGCGTCGACAACGACATCACCGTGCTGGGTATTCCCAACGTCCTCGTCGTTTCCGAGGAGATGTCGGACGATCTGGCCTATGCGATCACCCGCGCCATGTTCGAGAACATCACCGATCTGCAGGCCGTGCACCCGGCAGCGAACGAGACCACGGTCGAGTTCACCATCGCAGCGACCCCGGTTCCGCTGCATCCCGGTGCGATCCGCTACTACGAGGAAATCGGCACCATGATCCCGGACGCGCTGCGCCCGTGAGACCGCGGATCGGAGGAGGGCTTTGCGCCCTCCTCCTGACCGCTCTGGCCGCTGGCCCGACCTTTGCGCAAGACCTTGTGGTCACGCGCGGGGACGGGGCGGAACTCCTGCGCCTGCCTGCGCCGAACGGCACGGGCTGGTGCATTCTCTGGAACCATTCGGTGCAGGGCTTTCCGGTGACGGACTGCTACGAAAACCGGGACGGACGAATGGTGCTGGTGCGCTCGCGCCAGCCCGATTTCGCCGCCGGGCTGGGGCATATTCCCGGCCGCGGGCGACAGGTCTCGGACGGGGCGGGCGGCTACTGGATCCTCGACATCGACGAAGCCGTGCCCGGTGATGCCTATGTGCTGCGCCCCGGCGCGGGCGCGGTCGATCACCGGATCGAGATGGGCGACACCATCGTGTCGCTTTCGGCGCTGGCCCCGCGCGACCGGGTGCGCATCGCCCTGACAGAAGGGAACGAGTGATGAGCGGCGACACCGAAATCCGCCCCGTCGAGGCCCCGCAGCCGCGTTTCGCGCTGCGTGCCATCACCATCGTGGGCATCGCGCTCTCGCTGTTCCAGCTCTACGCGGCGGGTCTTCAGCCGCTTGGCCTGTTCTTTCAGCGGCCCATCCATCTGGGCTTCATCCTTGTCCTGTGTTTCCTGATCTATCCGGTCTTTGGCCGCCACCGCCCGCGCGGGCCATTGGGCTGGGCCATCGACGGGGCGCTGATCGTGGCAGGTGTCGTGGTTGGGGCATGGGTGCCGATCAACATCGACATCATCGCCAACCAGATCTTTCCGCGCGACATCGACGTCTGGATGGGCGTCCTGACCATGATCGTGGTGCTGGAGGGCGCGCGCCGTGCCGTGGGCCTCGGCATGACGATCATCGGCGCGTTCTTCATCGCCTATGCCTTCGCGGGCAGCCGGGGCGAATTGCCGTTCCTCGCCGATTGGATGCCCGGCATCCTGAACCATCGCGGCTACGGGCTTGACCGCGTGGCCAGCCAGATGACGCTCGGGGCCGAGGGGATCTACGGCATCCCGCTCGGGGTGGCGGCGACCTTCATCTTCGTCTTCGTCCTGTTCGGTGCGTTTCTGGAGGTCACGGGGGCGGGCAAGTTCTTCATCGATCTGGCCTATGCCGCGACCGGCAGGCAGCGCGGCGGCCCGGCCAAGGCCGCCGTCATCGCCAGCGCAGGCATGGGTTCCATCTCGGGTTCGGCCATCGCCAATGTGGTCACGACCGGGGCCTTCACCATTCCCTTGATGAAAAAGCTCGGCTACCGCCCCGCGCAGGCCGGCGGGATCGAGGCCGCGGCCTCGACCGGCGGGCAGATCATGCCGCCCCTGATGGGGGCGGGCGCCTTCCTCATGTCGGAATTCACCCGCACGCCCTATGTCGACATCGTTCTCGTGTCGATCTTTCCGGCCATTCTCTATTTCGGGGCGGTCTACCTTCTGGTCCACATCGCCGCCGTAAAGCAGGGCATGACCGGCATGAGCGCCGAGGAATTGCCCAGCGTGCGTTCCGTTCTCGCCGAAGGTTGGCATTTCCTTTTGCCGCTTGTCGCCCTCACATGGTTTCTGGTCGCGGGCTATTCGCCGATGCGCGTGGGCTTTTACGCCATCGTCTCGGTCGTCGCCGCCGCCTCGGCCAAGGCGCTTTGGACCTTTTTCGCCAGCCAGCCCACCCTTGGCGGCTTCGTCGCTCTCTGCAAGCGCGGGCTGGATCTCACGCTTCAGGCGTTGGAGCTTGGCGCGCGCAATGCCGTTGCCGTGTCGATGGCCTGCGCCGTCGCAGGCATCATCGTGGGCGTCGTGGGCCTGACCGGGCTGGGGCTGAAATTCTCGGCCATGATGATTGCCTTCTCCGGTGGCAATTTGGTGCTGGCGCTGATCCTTGTGCTGATCGCCAGCCTGATCCTCGGCATGGGCCTGCCGGTGACGGCGGCTTATATCGTCCTCATCATCCTCGTCGGCCCCGCCCTGACCGAAGAATTCGGCATCCCGATCCTGATCGCGCATCTGGTCGTCTTCTGGTATTCGCAAGACAGCAATGTCACGCCACCGGTGGCGCTGGCGGGCTTTGCCGGTGCGGCCATCGCCGGGTCGAAACCGATGGAGACAAGCGTTCAGGCGTGGAAATACGCCAAGGGTCTCTACCTCATCCCGCTCTTCATGGTGTTCAACGAGGAAATCATCCTCGGCGGTCCCTTGCCCCTCGTGATCTGGAGCGGGGTGATCGCCGTGATCGCACTGGTGGCCTTTGCCGCCGCGCTCGAAGGGTTCTTGTGGCGCGCCATGCCTATCTGGCAACGCGTGGTGCTGGTGCCCGGTGTCATTGCCATCTTCTGGCCTGACATCCTGGTCGAGATCGCGGGCGTGGCCTTGATCCTCGCCATTCTCGGAGCGAACTGGTGGGGCGCACGGGGAACAACTCGCGCGCCGGCCTGAGCCGCCCGCACCCTTGCGCGCGGCAAAATGGTTGACGATTCGTCAATCCTTGCCAAACTGAACGAGTTTCGGGGGCATTCTTGACCTTTGCCCGCGATGGTGACGCGGCCCCGCCCGATCTGCGGCGGGATCGCAGTGTGTAACCAGTAGTCGGGAGGTCAGCATGGCTGAACCCTTCATCGGTCAAGCCTATCTCGTCGCCTATGATTTCCCCACGCGCGGCTTTGCTTTGTGCGACGGGGCGCTGATGTCGATAGCGTCGGCCCAGAGCCTGTATTCCCTCATCGGCACGACCTATGGCGGCAATGGCACGACAAACTTTGCCCTGCCTGATCTGCGCGGGCGCGTCCCGGTCGGACAAGGAGCCGCGCCGGGGGCCAGCACCTACAAGCTCGGGCAAAGGGCGGGCAGCGAGGCCACGACGCTGACACCGGGCAACATGCCGGCCCATACCCATAGCGCAACGCTCATGGCGGAAAACGGCGGCGCCACCACGACCGATCCGACCGGCAACCTGCTGGCCCAGGGCAACATCTACCTGCAGCCCGGACGCTCGCCCGATGTGGCGATGGCAAGCTCCGCCATCCAGATCGCCTCGGCGGGCGGCAGCTTGCCCGTCAACAATATGCAGCCCTATCTGGTAATGAACTACCAGATCGCGCTGGTCGGCCTTTTCCCATCGCGGCACTGACGATGGGTCTGGCCGTGTCGCCGCAACAGCCTCAGCACCGGCCCCCGCCGGACAGCCGCCAGATCGGCTTTCGCGTGATCCACGATGCGGATGCCGAATTCCTCTTTCGCGTCTATGCCGGCACTCGGGAGCATGAATTCCAGCTCACGATCTGGACCGACGCCGACAAGGACGCCTTCCTGCGCCGCCAGTTCGACCTCCAGGATCAGCATTACCAGATGGCCTTTCCGAATGCGCTGCGCCGCATCATTACCCAGGGCGCGACCGACATCGGGCGGATCTACCTGCAACGGCAGGACGATTGCCTGCGCATCATCGAATTTTCGCTTCTGCCGCAGGCGCGGGGGCGGGGCATCGGCACCGACATCCTCCGCAGCCTGATGAACGAAGCGCAGGGCGGCAAGGTGCCTGTCCTCCTCAGCGTCGAACGCGCCAGCCCCGCCCTGCGCCTGTACCTGCGCCACGGGTTCAGGCCGACGGGGCAGGCCGGATATCACGTTGCGCTGGAATGGCACCCCGCGCGCGCCATGGCGGAGCGGGATCAGTTGAAGACGGCTTCGTACAAGGTGCAGTCATGATCGCGCCGGAACGGTGCCACGAAAAGCATGAGCGGCCCCAATTCGGGATGGTGCAGCTCTTTCATTCCCTGCGGCAGGACGGGCGCGTGCGGCCCGATCAGTGTGAGCGCAAAGGCCTTGCGCGGCGGATAGACCACGCCCGCGATCTCGAGGTGATTGTCGCGGATGCTCGACCCTTCGAAGACCTTGATGTTGTCGAGCCGCAGCGCCACGGGCCCCGCGTCGGTGGCGCAGGTGAAGTCCTGCCCGACATGAGGCCGAAACGTCTCGGCGGTGGCGGTGACAAGGTCGATGGTCATCGGGGCGGGTGGCTTTCGGTCTGGGCTGTATCCACGCGCCAAGGATTAACCGGAATGCCGCGTCCGCGCCACCCGGAACGGAACCCCGTCACTCCGGACCAAGCCCGGCATGGTATCTCGCTCTCAACCTGAACAACCGCGACGCAGGAGCTCACGACAATGGCAGCATTCACTTGGAACTACCTGATCAGTTATGTCGGCAACGGAGACGGCGCAGACGACCCGATTGGCACCGGTACGCTCACCGGGACGTTGGATGATGGTGAACCGGACGGTCTGTTCGACAGCGGTGATTCGATCACCAGTCCAACGCCCGAGTTTCCCAGCGCGACAAGCAACGGGGTCTACATCGGCACGGCTGTGGTCGATGGCAACACCTGGCCGGTGTTCTACCATGCGGCCTCAAACGAGTCCGTTATTTATCTGAACGTCCCCAGCCCGCCGTCGACCCCCTTCGCGGCGACCCTCCAAGTCTCCGAAACCGACACTTTCGACGCGCCCTGCTTCCTCACCGGAACCATGATCGCCACGCCGACCGGCGAAACCCCGGTCGAGGCCTTGCGCATCGGCGACATCATCCTGACGGCGGAGGGCGCAGCCGTCGCGGTCAAATGGATCGGACACCGCCAGGTCGCCACCCGCTTCGCCCCCGCCGCGCGCCTGATGCCCGTCTGCATCGACGCGGGCGCGATGGGCCATGGTCTGCCCCGGCGCGATCTGCGGGTGACAGCGGATCACGCGCTTCTCATCGACGGTTTGCTCGTCACGGCGGGCGCGCTCGTCAACGGCACCACGATCCGTCATCTCGCCCCGTCCGATCTCGGCGGGTCCTATACCGTCTATCACGTCGAGACCGAGGCGCATGAGGTCATCCTCGCCGAAGGGATGCCGGCCGAAACCTATATCGATTACGTCGGGCGGCAGGCCTTCGAGAACCACGCCGAATATCTCGCCCTCTACGGAGCGGAACGCCCCATCGCCGAGATGCCGCAGCCGCGCATCACCACGGCCCGGCAATTGCCGCAAGCCTTGCGGGCCCGGCTGGGCATGGACCGCGCGGCCTGACGGCCCTCAGCGCGGGATCAGCGCGGCCAAGGGGCCGGGGGCGCTGCCCGCCTCCAGCCCCCGGTACCAGCGCGTGATGGCCTCGCGCTCTTCTGGCTGCATGAAGCTGACATTGCCGGGGGGCATCGCGTGGCTGACGCCTGCCTGAAGGTAGATCGCCCGCGCCGCGCGTGCGATGGCGGCCTCATTGTCCAGATGCACGCCGCGGGGCGCCCAATGCAGGCCGGGCCAGGCAGGTTCGGCCGCGTGGCACATGGAACAGCGGCCCAGAACGATATTCGTCACCTCCTCGAAGCCCGTGCTTTCCACGATCGGGACCAAGCTGTCGGGCAGGGCGGCGCTGGCCTCCGCCGCGCGGGGGGCGGGCAGGGCGGAAAGCCAGATGATCGCCACGAAAATCACCGCCGTCGCCCCCCATGTCCAATGCGGGTTGCCCGTGCCCGCGTGGCGGGTGTTGAACCAATGCCGGATCAGGACCCCCATCAGGAACACGAGGCTTGCGATGATCCACGCGTTCTGCGTGCCGAAGGCCATCGGGTAATGGTTCGACAGCATCAGGAAGACGACCGGCAGCGTCAGGTAATTGTTGTGGGTCGAGCGCAGCTTTGCGATCTTGCCGTATTTGGGATCGGGCGCGCGCCCGGCCTTGAGGTCAGCCACGATGATCCGCTGGTTGGGCATGATGATCAGGAAGACGTTCGCCGTCATGATCGTGGCGGTAAAGGCCCCCAGATGCAGCAGCGCCGCGCGCCCCGTGAACACCTGGTCATAGCCCCAGGCCATCGCCACCAGCACGCCGAACAAAAGCAGCATCAGCAATGTGGGCCGGTTGCCCAGCGGGCTCTTGCACAAGGTGTCATAGATCAGCCAGCCGATCCCCAACGATCCGGCAGAAATCGCCACCGCCTGCCATGCGGCCAGATCCACCTTGTCGTAATCGATCAGAACCATTTCCGCCCCGGCCCAATAGACCAGCGCCAAAAGCGCCGCCCCCGACAGCCATGTCGTGTAGCTTTCCCATTTGAACCAGGTCAGATGCTCGGGCATCGCCTCGGGCGCGACCAGGAACTTGCGGATCTGGTAGAACCCGCCGCCATGCACCTGCCATTCCTCGCCATGCGCGCCGGGGGGCAGGTCCGGCGCCTTGCGCAGGCTCAGATCCAGCGCGATGAAATAGAAACTCGACCCGATCCAGGCCATGGCGGTGATCACATGCAGCCAGCGGACCGCAAAGGCGATCCAGTCGGTCAGGATGGCAAGGTCGAGCATCGGCAGGGGCCCTTTCACGGCAGGAACGGTCCCTCAGCCTATCGCGGCGGGCTACTTTCTGATAATTCCTGATTGTGCCAAGCACTTTCAAGAATTTCAAAAGAATGCCGCCATGAACAACATCAACAACATCCGCATGTTCGTGCGCGTCTACGAGCTGGAAAACATGTCGGCGGCCGCCCGCGACCTGCGCGTGTCGGCGGCCGTCGCCTCGGCCCGCGTGGGCGAGCTGGAAAAGCATCTTGGCGTCCGGCTCTTCACCCGCACCACCCGCTCGATCCAGCCGACCGAACAGGGGCGCATCTTCTATGACAAGGCGGTGGCGATCCTCGATGCCGTCGACGATGCGGAGGCGGCAGTCCACGAGGTCACGCGCAAACCGCGCGGCTCGCTTTTCGTCGCGGCCCCCCTTGGCGTCGGTCGCCGCCTGATCGCCCCGGAAATCGCGGGCTTCCAGGCGCTATATCCTGACATCTACGTCCGCCTGCGCCTGTCCGACCGCAAGATCGACATGACGACCGAAGGGTTGGACGTGGCCTTTGTCCTCGGCAATCCGCCGGATTCCGCCCATCGCATCCGGGTGATCGCGGAATGCGCCCGCGTGCTGTGCGCATCGCCCGATTACATCGCCCGGCGCGGCGCGCCCGAACACGGCGCCGATCTGGTGAACGATGCGCATGATTGCCTGCTTCTGCGCTTTCCCGGCTCGACCGAGTTTCGCTGGACGCTCGACACCAGCGATGGCCCGCAATCCTTTGCCGTGGCCGGGCCGGTCAGTTGCGATGACGGCGACGTGCTGACCCAATGGGCGCTCGACGGGCGCGGGATCGTGAACAAGCCCGTCTTCGACGTGGCCGATCACCTGGCCGAGGGGCGGCTGGTGCCGGTCTGCCGCAAAACCCCGCCGCCGCGCGCGCAATTGGCCGTGCTGTTCCCGCACAAGCGCAACCAAGCCCCCAAGAACCGCCTGTTCATCGACTACATGGTGGACCGGATCAAGACGCGGCTACGCGCGCCCGCCTAGAGAGTGGCGCGTTCATCCGCATGCACGCGCCACTCTCTAACTTTTTGATTTCGCATGTTCTGGGTGCGCAAAACCGGTTCCCACTTTTGCGCAACATGCTTCAACTCCCGCGATAGGTCGAATAGCCGAAGGGAGAGAGCAGGAGCGGCACGTGGTAATGCGCCTCCTCCGCCATGCGAAAGCGCAAGGGCACGAGGTCGAGGAACGTATCCGGCGCGCCATGGGCGCGCAGGTAATCGCCCGCGTGGAACACCAGTTCGTAATCCCCGGTGGCAAAGCTGTCCTTGGGCAGGATCGGCGCATCGGTGCGCCCGTCCGCATTGGTCCGCGTCTTGGCCAGACGGGTGCGCGTGCCATCGGCCTCCACCCGGTCGAGCGTGATGGTGACGCCTTGGGCGGGCAGCCCGCGCGCGGTGTCCAGAACATGTGTGGTCAGGTAGCCCGGCATCGTGTCCTCCTGCATCTGGTGGGAGTCTGGCCCGTCCGACACGGGCGGCAAACAGCGTCCTTGCGCGAAACACTTTCAAGAAATTCTTGAAACCAAGTTTCTTCATCCGGGTCTAACCTGAAGATCCGGGCAGGAGGACCCAATGACACGCAATCACCCCGCGACGCAAGCCCAAGGCACGGCAGACCTGCTGCCCTCGCGGATGGATCGCGCGGGCTTCGTGGCGCGCTTCGGTGGCATCTACGAACATTCGCCCTGGATCGCGGAACAGGCCTTCGACGCCGGGATCGGCCCCGATCAGGACAGCGCGCCGGGGCTTCACGCGGCGCTTGCCCATGTGTTCCGGCAAGCCGATGATACCGCGCGCCTTGGCGTTTTGACCGCCCATCCCGATCTGGCAGGCAAGCTGGCCGCCGCGCGCCGCCTGACGCCGGAATCCACCGCGGAACAGGCGGGTGCAGGCCTCGATGCGCTGACCGATGCCGAACGCGCGCGGTTTTCCAACCTGAACGCGCGCTATGTCGCGCGGTTCGGGTTTCCCTTCATCGTCGCGGTACGCGATCATGCGGGCGATGGGGCGGCAGCGATCCTCGAAACGTTCGAGCGCCGCCTCACCCATGACCGCGACAGCGAATTCGCGGAAGCCTGCCATCAGGTGGAACGCATCGCGAACCACCGCTTAAGGGACATCCTGACGCCATGACCAATCCCGACCGATCCTATTACGCCGCGCTCGGCGGCCACCCGCCCCAGACCCAGCTGATGACCGACCGCGCCGTCTTCACGGAGGCCTATGCCGTCATCCCCAAGGGGGTCATGCGCGACATCGTCACCAGCGCGCTTCCCTTCTGGGATGCGACGCGTGCTTGGGTTCTGGCGCGCCCGCTCAGCGGCTTTGCCGAAACCTTCGCCCAGTCGATCCTCGAGATCGGGCCGGGCGGCGGTTCGGACAGGCCCGAACCGGATGCCGGCGTCCAAGGCGTCTTGTTCGTGGTCGCGGGCGGCGTCACCGTCACGCTCGGCGGCGCGGATCATGATCTGGCCACCGGCGGCTATGCCTACCTGCCCGCAGGCAGTGGCTGGACGATCCGCAACCGTGGCGATCAGCCCGCGACGCTCCATTGGGTGCGCAAGCGCTACGAGGCGGTCGAGGGGCTCGACCATCCGGAGGCCTTTTTCACCAGCGACGATGCCGTCGCCCCCACGCCGATGCCCGGCACCGAGGGGCGCTGGGCCACCACCCGCTTCGTCGATCCCGCCGACCTGCGCCACGACATGCACGTCAACATCGTGACCTTCGAGCCCGGCGCCTCCATCCCCTTTGCCGAAACGCATGTGATGGAACACGGGCTCTACGTGCTGGAGGGCAAGGCCGTCTATCGGCTCAACCGCGATTGGGTCGAGGTCGAGGCGGGCGATTTCATGTGGTTGCGCGCCTTCTGCCCGCAAGCCTGCTACGCGGGCGGGCCGGGGCGCTTTCGCTACCTGCTTTACAAGGATGTGAACCGCCACGCGGCGCTGCCCGCGTCGCGTCTCTAGTCTCTAGGAGCGCCGATCGAGGATCGCGTCTCTTGGCGGGCCAAGCCCGCCATCGTGGTGGCCCCGGAAGGAGGAGCCGGGGCCGCCGCATCTTCCCCACGCCCGGCGCGGGGACCAGACCATCAAGGGAGGACAGATGATGGCAGACGCAACCCTCGGAACGCCGCAACAGCTCCGCGATCCGGACTACACCCCGCCGCTGGTCAAGGCCGTGCCGCTTGGCATCCAGCACGTTATGGCCATGTTCGTGTCGAACGTGACGCCCGCGATCATCGTCTGCGGGGCGGCGGGATTCGGCTTCGGCTCGAACAGCCCCGATTTTCCCCAGATGATCTACATGATCCAGATGTCGATGTTCTTTGCGGGCATCGCCACCCTGTTCCAGACCATCGGCTTTGGACCCGTCGGCGCGCGCCTGCCGATCGTGCAGGGCACGTCCTTTGCCTTCATCCCGATCATGGTGCCGCTGGTGGCGGGGCAGGGGGTCGATGCCATTGCCGTGCTGATGGGCGGCATCCTTGTAGGGGGCCTGTTCCACGCCTGCCTCGGCCTGTTCATCGGCAAGCTGCGCTTCGCCCTACCGCCGCTCGTGACCGGGCTTGTCGTCACCATGATCGGTCTCGCGCTGGTCAAGGTCGGCATCCAGTACGCTGCCGGCGGCGTGCCGGCCATCGGCACGCCCGAATACGGCAGCCTTCAGAACTGGGCGGTGGCGGGAACCGTCATCCTCGTGACCCTTGCGCTCAAATTCTTCGCCCGGGGCATGTTGTCGGTCTCTGCCGTTCTGGTGGGCCTGCTCGCGGGCTATGCGGTGGCATGGTCCATGGGCATGGTGAGCTTTGCCGCCGTGGGCCGCGCCGCCCCCGTCGCCTTGCCCAACCCGTTCCACTTCGGGCTCGAATTCTCCGTCGCCGCGATCGTGGGCTTCTGTGCCATGTCCTTCGTCAGCGCGGTGGAAACCGTGGGAGATGTTTCGGGCATCACCAAGGGCGGCGCGGGCCGCGAGGCGACCGACAAGGAGATCCAGGGCGCGACCTTTGCCGACGGCCTCGGCACCGCCGTCTCGGGCGTCTTCGGCGCGCTTCCCAACACCTCCTTCAGCCAGAACGTGGGCCTGATCGCCATGACCGGCGTGATGAGCCGCCATGTCGTGACCATCGGCGCGATCTTCCTGATCCTGTGCGGCCTCGTGCCCAAGGTCGGCGCGGTGATCTCCACCGTCCCGATCGAGGTTCTGGGCGGCGGCGTGATCGTCATGTTCGGCATGGTCGTCGCGGCGGGCATCTCGATGCTGTCGGACGTGGATTGGAACCGCCGCAACATGGTGATCTTCGCCATCGCGCTGTCCTTGGGTCTTGGGCTGCAGCTCGAGCCGCAGGCGCTGCAATACCTGCCCGACACGGCCAAGGTGCTGGCGACCTCGGGCATCCTGCCTGCAGCCCTCATCGCCATCATTCTGAACCTCGTCCTGCCCAAGGACCTCGCCGCCGAAGCGACCGAGGAGGTTTCGGGCGGCATGGCCGGCAACGGCCGCGGCTCGATGCCGGGGGAGTGACCGGCTCGCGACGGCAAAGCCGTTGACTAGGACAGGGCCGCATCCGGTTGGGTGCGGCCCTTTCGTGTCCGGGGCCGGCGTCGTCCATTGTCTCTCGGACCGATGGCGAGACGATGGACGACCGCTTGCCCTGCGCCTACGACGCGCACCGGGCCTTTCAGCGCTCAGAAGTCCTTGGGGACTCCCCCCTTCACACCACCTGCGCCCCCAGATCCACGCCCTCGGCCACGCCCCGCACCTCCACGATCCCCAGCCCCAGCCGCAGCCGCCAGACACCTCCGCCCATCTCCTGCACGATCGGGGCCGAAGGCCAGCCCGACAGGTCATAGACGGCACCGGGGTCCCAGCCCTCGATCACGCAGACCCCGCCCCAGCGGATGCGGTAGCGTTTCGCCCCTGCCCCCGCCTCGATCCGGGTCACGCCGGTGCCCACGATCACCTCGTGCTCCCCCTCGGCCAGCCGGACCACGTTCCGCCCCGGCCCCGGATCGATGGTCGACGCGCCCTCGCCATCCTCGATCACGTCATTGCCATGGCCGCCGTAGATGTGGTTGCGCCCCGTATAGCCAAAGATCACGTCATCGCCCGTGCCGCCGTCCAGCGTATCGCGCCCCGGCCCGCCATGCAGCGTGTCGTTGCCCGCCTCGCCGTAAAACGCATGCCGCCGGTTCGCCTGTTTCGCGCGCGCGATCATCAGATCGTTGCCCGCGCCCCCGTAAAACGTCGCCGCCCCGTGTTTCGGCCCGATCATCACGTCATCGCCATCCGACCCGGTCAGGTCGATCTCCACCCGTTCCGAGGTTTCGAATTCGATGGGGCTGTCGGGATGGGCGACGATGCGGATCACCTTGCTGGTCTGGCCATCGGCCTCGGACCGGCTGACCACCGTGGCGATGCGGATCTTTTCCACATTCGGCGGGCAGCGCAGGACGTAATCATCGGGCCCCGCCATGTACCACAGCGTATCGGTGCCGCCGTCCTTTTCCTCGACGATCTTCTCGGCATCCGCGCCATAGGCCCAGTAATCGTTGTTCCCGCGCCCTCCCGCCAAGATCACCGATCCATCGACCGCCATCATCGCATTGACGCCATCGGCCGGGTTTTCCGCCCCCCGCAGGTCTAGGCCAAGGTTCAGCGCCCCCTTGACCAGTTCCGCGCGCAACGCCTCCAGCGGCGCTGTGTCGGCGATATTCGTCGTCTCGCCGGGGTCGTTTTTCAGGTCATAGACATGCTCTTCGCCATTGGGGTAGCGGAAGTAGCGGTACTGCGTCAGCCCCTCGACCGAGGGGCGCACCGACAAGGTGCCGAACACGCAGGTGACGGGCGACCACTGGCGGTCATACGTCCCGAAACTCGCGTCGATCAGCGGCAAGAGCGATTGACCCGATGTCCAATCCGGGCGCGGCGGCAGACCGGCCAGATCCATGATCGTCTTGGGGATGTTGTGCAGGCTGACGGGCAGGGCGATCTCGCGGCCCTCTGTCATCGCCGGGTGATGGATGCCCAACGGGATATGGGCGGCACTGTCCCACTGGCTCATCTTGTGGAAACTGTCATGCGTCCCGAGGTTGAACCCGTTGTCCGAAAAGAACACCACCGTCGTGTTCCCCCCGAGCGGCGAGGCCGCCAACGCGTCGAGGAACCGGCCCAGCTCGTGATCCATGTGGGAAATCGCGGCGAAATAGGCGCGCACCACCTGCCGCCACGCCTCATCCCCCGCCTTTTCCGGCGTCCATTGTCCGTTGGCGATATAGGCCGCCTCGTAGACCGCGAAACCGGGCTGGGGCCCGTGGTAATCATCGGCATGGGCGATGCTGGGCCAGCGGATCTTGGCGGGGTCATATTGCGCATAGAACCGGTCGGGCGTGATCAGGTTGTAATGCGGATGCTTGAATCCCAGCTGGATCAGGTGCCGCCTTGCCGGATCGGCCCGGTTCAGGAAATCGATGGCGTTCTGGGCGACGTGGAAGTCATAGAACCGGTCATCCTGCGATCCGTCGTCATCGGGATGGTTCACGCCCTTGATGCCCGGTCCCCGCTCCAGGTAGGTCTTCACCCCCGACCGCTTGCCGTTGTCATCGGCGGCCGGTTCCTCGTGGAACAGGATGCGCCGATAGGCCTCGGGCATCGGCTGGTAATTGCTGTCCACCTTGCCCGTGGTGAACATGTGCCAGCCCGCGCGGCGCAGGTCGTAATGCCACGCCTTCTCGGGCCGGTAGACATCGCGCCAGAACCGGTTGAGGTCGACCAACCCCGACCGGAACGGGCTGATGCCCGTCGCCACCTCGGCCCGGCAGGGCGCGCACAAGGGCACGGTCGCATAGGCATTGGTGAACCGCGCGGCCCGCGCCATGAACCGGTCAAGGTTCGGCGTCTCGATCCTCAGGCCAAAGGCGTCGCGCCACGTAAAGACATCGATCAGGTCATCGACCCAGATCACCACGATATTGCCCGTGGCGATGGTGTCGCGGGTAAAGCCCGTCATCCCGCATCCGCCCAGAGATGGAACCGCCGCAAGGCCAGCAGCGCCGCCCGATCCTCTGCCCCGCCCGGGGTCAGGATCGCCCGTCCGGGCCAGAACCACACATCCGCGATCAGCGCGCCACCCAAGGTCTTGGTCAGGCCCGGCCGATGGTTGCGACAGCCGAAAAACAGGTGCCCCGGCCCCGACAGGACCGGGGCCTTGGCCTTTACCTCGGCCTCCTCACCG
The DNA here is from genome assembly GCF_030163795.1 of Roseicyclus marinus. Taxonomy (GTDB): domain Bacteria; phylum Pseudomonadota; class Alphaproteobacteria; order Rhodobacterales; family Rhodobacteraceae; genus Roseicyclus; species Roseicyclus marinus. The sequence goes on from NZ_JASJOF010000014.1 coordinate 31,966, forward strand.
CCCAAAACCGCCACGCAAAGCCGGTCGCGCATCAGCGACACAAGAACCAGCCGCGTCGCCTCCGGCGCGGGGGCAGGCAGGTTCAATTCCACAAGGCCCTTGTCGTCCTTGACCGTCACCCGCCCCTCGGCCTCGGACAGGTAGAGGTAATTCTCCCCCGCCGATTTCTTGGCCCCGCCGCCGGTGTTGAAGGTCAGGATCGTCTTTGCCTCGTCTCCCCAAGGCGGCAGGTAGCGCGCGGCGAAACTGACCATGCCCGCGTCGCGGGCCACATCCTCGGCCACCAGCCCGCAATGCAGCCCCTCGCGGCATTGCAGCCCCACCAGATCGCCCGCCGCCCCGGACAGGCCGTTCCCGGTGTTGGGATCGGTCGGGCGCGCCGCCAACCCACCCAACCGGTCGGGCCAGTGCGTGACCGCGCCTGTTGCATCCGCGACGATCCCGGCCCCGTCCCACCACAGCGCGCCGGTCGCTCCCAGCGCCCCGGCTAAAATCCCGGCCCCGCCGTCACACAAGGCGCCGGGCGGCAGCTTTTCGGTCAACTCGATCATCGCGCGCCCCCAGATCCGCGCCCGGATCCGCCCTCATTCACCGGCAAGATCGCGGGCAGCGCCCACCGGTGCAGCACCCCGCCCGTACGGCTATCAAGGCTCCAACCATCCCGCACCGCGCCCGGCACCCCCGCCGCATAAGACAGATGCAGGCCCGGGGCCTTGCCGCTCACCCGCACCAGCAGGGCCTGCGGATCATCCGGGGCCAGCGTCACCGCCTCGACCGTGGCCTCCCCTTCGACGATGGCGAACCCCGCCGCCCCGCCGCCGTCCAGCACCAAGGGTCCCTCGGCCTGCGCCGTGACGCGGATCACGGGCGCGCCGCCCGGTTCCCATTCCGCCAGGAACAGGGTCGGACAGCGCCATCCCTCACCGACCGAGATCGCCGCCGCCGTCATCTCGGCCATGCGCAGGCGTGCCTCGTCTGTCGGGCGGTCATAGGCATCGCGGGCAAAGGCATAGCTGGGGCTGGAGAAAATCAGCCGGTGATCGCCATGGTTCCACGCCAATTCCCACTGGCCCTGCAACACCGCCGCCGCCGTTGCGGGATCAAGCCCCGCCTCGAACCGCGCGACAAAGAGCGGCCTGTCAAAGCCCAGCCGCCCCGATTCCCCCTCGATCCGGCGCATGACGGCGAGCATCCCGTCGCGATAGGCGATGGCATCGCCACCCAGATCCTCCAGCGCATAGTCGAGGCAGACCGCCAAGATCTTCGCCCGCTTGCCCATGCGCGCTGCCGCCGCCCGCAGGTTGCCCGCCGCGCGGATCAGGTTGCCCACCGCCGTCCCGCCCGCCAGATCGGCGGCACGGGCCGAGGCGTCGGTTTCCACCCGTGCCACGATCAGGGGCAGGGGGGCGAATTTCTCGATCTGCCAATGCAGGATCGTCTCGCCCGCCAACGCCTCGTGCGTCACCTCGCGCAAGGGCTCCAGCCGGTCGGTTTCGGGCGCGGCCTCGATCCCCGCCATGCCGACCGCGCCGATGTCATCCTCGGGCGCCACGATGTGATGCGGAAAATCCGACGCGCGGGGATTGGCCAGCGCCGCGCGCGGCCCGCCCAGCCCCAGGATGCCCAGCACCGCCCCCGGCCCGTCGCCCAGAACCGCGCCGCCGGTGACATGGCGGCGGAACCCGCGCACCCCCTGCGCCCCCGCCATCCGCGCGGTAAAGCGCAGCCAATCGCCCTCCCGGCTCACACCCCAGGCGTCGATCCCGTCGAGCAGATCCTCCACCGGCCGCTCGGCGGCCCCCTCCGCCTCCTCGCCAACCGCTTCCGTAGGGTGCGCCTTCAGGCGCACCATCCCCGCACCCGCCCCATCCCCCAACCGCATGGCAATGTCGGCGATCACCGTATCGGACAGGCGCAGGACAAGGCCCGTGGGGTCATAGCGGATCACATCGCCATTGGCGGCACGCACCACGACGCCATGCCCGGCCAGCAACTCATCCTCGGTTTCGGTCTTGCGGGTCACATCCACCTCCGGTCCAATCCAATCAGGCTAGGGCAGGGCGCCTCCCACGTCACGCCCCCGCCGCTCGCCGCAGGTCCACGGCCCCGCCGCCTCATTGTGCCACCCGGTCGAATTGCAGGCTTCCCCCGCCGGCGCGATCCGGGTTTTCGGCAAAGCCCATGGCCTCCAGCACCGGACCATAGCCCGCCCGCAGCCGCCCTGCCTCCTCCTCCGAGACGAAGGGAAACAGAACCCGGCGCAGCGTGCCCGGATCTTGCGCCGCCAAGACCTCGGGCGGCACATCGGCGGGGCGGTTCAGGCGCAGCGCCTCGGGGCGGAAATCGCGCAGATAGGCCGCCAAACCGCCCGCCGCCGCCCCGCTGTCCGACGCCAGCCGCAACGGCCCGTCGCTCCATTTCAACCGCGCGGAATTCTCCACGCCCGCACGTCGCGCGATCTCTTGGCCCAGCACGATCAGTTCGGCGCGCATGTCTTGCGCCATCACGGTCACGCCCTCCGAAATCGTCAGCAGCCGGATCGGCAGGAACCCCACACCAGTCCCGATTTCCAGCACCCGCGCGCAGCCCTCCAGATAGCCCGCGATGTTGCGCGCATGCCGCCGCTCGAACCGCCCCGCGACGATCGCGCTCAGCGCCTCGGGGCGAAAGACGCGGGCGTCCGCAGGCAACGCGATCTCGTGGTTCGCCATCCAGTCGCAGGGGATGTCTTCCCTCAGATCGATGGGCGCGGGCATATAGGGATCGCCCCCCTCCACCGCCCAGCCCGCCACGGTCTCGGTGCGCCGCTCCTCCTTGGGGCGGGATTGGGATTTCTGCTCAACCTCGCTCATCAGGGCGGCGATCTTGGCCGGGTCGCGCGCCTTGGGCGGTTTCGCCTCCACATCCGTGATCGGCACCTTCGACGCCGCGATCAGGCTTTCGCGCAACTCCTGGTAGGCGGGCGTTTGGCGATACTCGGCCAGCCGCGCCTCGACCCGGTCGAGGGCGGCATGATGCAGCCGGTTCAACACCGGGTCCTTGAGCAATTCCGCCATGATCCGCGCGCGCTCGGGGGCGTGGCGCAGGATGGCGCGATCCTCCACCTCGTTGCGGTCCTGAAGCGACCAGTAATCGGCGTTATACTTGTCCTTCTTGTTGTTCACGTTGCCGCGGAACTTGCGGACGGCATAGCTGTCCACCGATTTCACCGCGTAATGGTTCATCTGCGCCCAGTTGTAGCCGATGGTGCGCCGGATCGACCGCCAGCCGCGGAACTTGAAATAATCCTCCATCGGCAGGCCCGACCCGTTCAGCCATTTCACCTGATCGGGGAACCCATCCTCCAGATGCTTGTTCTTGATCGTGGGGCGGTGGATGCCGAGCTTCCAATATTCCGGGTCGAACTTGAAAAGGGTCTTCACCCCCCATCCCTTGTTCCACAGCGGCGGGGCGGCGCGCGTATACTGCTCCGTCACGGGCGCGCGCGACCAATCCACCACGCCCCCCGAGCCAAAGATGCGCCAGGTGATGACAACACCCGTGCCGCCACGCGCCACCGTGTCATCCAGCATCCCCTCCAGATTGCCCGACGGGTGATTGACGCTCAGGAATTCGTCCGCATCGAACACCAAAACCCAATCGGCCGCCCCCACCAGCGGCTCGTTCTGCGCATGGTTCAGCGCCGAGGGCTGCGGCTTGACCCCCTCGGGGATCACGTTGGGCCGGTGATACCCCAGCCCCAGCTCCTCCAGCCGGATCAGCATCTCGTCCGTGCCGTCCGAACAATCGTTGGTGTAGACAAGGATATCGGTAAATCCGACCGCCAGATGATGGGCGAACCATTCCAACAGGAACGGGGCCTCGTCCTTCATCATCGACACGGCCATGACGCTGCCGTGTTTCGAGCTGGGTTTGAGATGCTGCATCGTGCCCCTGCGCCCGCGTCCCCGGCGTCTTCGACTTTCGCGAGTGTTACCACGTCGGCGGATCAAGGCAAACGAAAGACCGGCGCGGAGGCCGCGCCGGTCCTTGATTCCGTCGGGCGGGGGCGGTTCAGGCGGCGCGCAGCGCGCCCGCCGGTGCCGACCGGAAATGGCGGCGGTGCAGATAGACCACCAGCGCCACCGCAACCGCCTGAAACGCCAGCGCCACGGCGGTCAGCGCCCAATAAGCCGTCCCGAATTTCTCGATCAGACCGGCGCCAACCAGACCGTTGTTGATCCAGAACTGCGTCAGGACGGACAGCGCCACGGGCGGGCAGACCAGCGCGTAATTGCCGGGGCTGATCGCATCGCCCGCAAGGAACCGGCGCGCATAGCCCGTTGCGGCCAGCACCGTCAGACCGAAAAGCGCGAACAGAACCTCGACCGACAACAGCCGCGTCAGCAGCATCATCCGCTCGGCGGCTTCCATATGCGCCTCGAAACTCGTGCCCAGACCATGCGCTTGGCGCAGCATCAGGATGCCGAGGATCGTGGTGATCGGCACGACCATCATCAGCGTCGGGGCCTGTTCGGCGGCGACGCCGTTCTCCAGGATCGACCGCAGGCCGAGGATCAGCCCGACCAGCACGATCAGCACGGCAGCGACCAGAAAGAAACTCGACAGGATCAGCGATATCCCCGCGACGGTGACATTGCCGCTCATGGCCGCAGGCGCCGACAGGCCCACGCCCGTCATCGCAAGCGCAAAGGCGGGCAGCATCTGGGCAAAGGAATTGTTCTTGGCGCAGTCGAACCCGCCCGATGCGGTCACCCGCGCGATGAACCGGCCCAGTTGCTTGAATGCCAGCCAGCCCACCGCCAGAAAGGCCACCATCGCCAGCGGGAACAGGTATTCGACCACCGTCCACAGGCCGGGAACAAAGACCATGCCAAGGATGAAGCCGCCGTTGATCGACATGGCCAGCGCCAGCGGCAGGGCCATCATCTGCGTCTGGGCGTTCGAATTGGCGATGGCCTGACCCTTTTCGCTGGCCCAGAAGCCGCGCATCTTGCGCAGGTTCCACACCAGAAGCGACAGGTTCAAGGCCCCGAAAACGGCGATACCGATCAGCGCCACGACAATAGCCGCCGTAAGCGCCGGGGTGCCCGAGGCCAGCGCGGCGGCAATGTCCTCGAACACGGCCACCGTCTTGCCGGGGTGCGGCACCCAATGCATCAGGTACATGTAGAAGGTGACGGACAGACCGCCCGCGCCCACGGAGGCGAGGAAATAGAGCGGCGACCATTGGTCGGCGGGTCGTTTGAGAATGCTGGACATGGTGTTGGTCTCCTTGATCGGAGACCTGTTTACGCCGCAGGGCAGGGGGGTGTCGGTGACTTTGTTACCACCGTCAATGAATTCGACGGATGGGGTGGGGGCGTGTGGTGGGTTGCACACACCCTACGTCACCCCACCCGAGGCGGGGCGATGCTGCGCGTGAACGCACACCCCACGTCACCCCCGTTTCCGTAGGGTGCGCCTTAAGGCGCACCACCCGACGCGCCCGATCACGACATGCCTGTAGGGTGGGTGAAACCCGCCATAAGCACCGCCGCCAACCGCCAAGGTGGGTTGCACCCACCCTACAGCATCCCCTCCGGCAGCTTCTGCTCGGCGGCCGTATTGGCCCGCCGGAACACCAGCGTGACCAGCGTCGACACGATCACGATGAACAGCGAATAAAGCGCCGGTACCGCCATGTAGCTCTGCGCCTCGTCGCCTGCGAAGGTGAAGGCGATGATGGCAATCGCCAAGGGCCCGTTCTGGATGCCCGTCTCCAGCGCCACCGTCCGCGCATTTCTCGGATGCAGCTTCAGCACCCGCGCGAAACCATAGCCGATCATGATCCCGAACAGGCCCAGCCCGATGGCCGCCACATAGGTCGCGGGCGTCGTCGTCATCAGGAACTGCCAGTTCCGCGGCACCCACGAAATCGCGATGAAGGCGATGAAAAACAACGCCAGCGCCGATCCCATGAATTCCGTGACCGCCCCCACATTGGCGTTCAGCTTGCGCAACACCATCCCGATCGCCACCGGCACCAGCAGCAACACCAGCGTGATGATGATGTTCTCGCGCGGGATCTCCAACTCCAGCGCGGTCGCGTAGATCACAAGGATGATGGGGATCAAGATCACCCCCGTCACGGTCGACGTCACCGTCATCAACACCGACAAGGCCAGATTGCCCTTCGAGAAATAGGTGAAGATGTTCGAGGTCGTCCCCCCCGGCATGCAGGCCATGATCAGCACACCCACCGCGATGGCCTGCGGCAAGGGCAGGATCGTGATCAGCAAAAACCCGAGGAACGGCATGATCCCGTATTGCGACACCACGCCGATCAGCAACCCGTAGGGCCGTTTGAGCGCCAGCCAGAAATCGCGCGGCGTCAGCGATGCCCCCATGCCCAGCATGATGACAAAGATCATCAGCGCCAACAGCGCCTGTTCGAAGGCCCCGACCATCTACGTCACTCCGCTGCGATCTGCGCCATCGCCTCGGCGCGCAGGTCTTTTCTCAGGATCTTGCCGACATTCGATTTCGGCAGTTCGTCGCGGAATTCCACGCGCTTTGGCACCTTGTAGCCGGTCAGATGCTCCTTGGCGTAGGCGCGCAGGTCTTCGGCCGTCAGCCCGGGGTCCGACTTCACCACATAGGCCTTCACCGCTTCGCCGGTTCCCATGTCCGGCACGCCGATCACGGCCACCTCCAGAACGCCGGGATGGGCGGCCAGCACCTCCTCCACCTCGTTGGGATAGACGTTGAACCCCGAGACCACGACCATATCCTTCTTGCGGTCGACGATCCGGACGTAGCCGTCCGCGTCGATCACCCCGATATCGCCGGTCAGGAACCAGTCGCCGCGCATGACCTTGGCGGTCTCTTCGGGCTTTTGCCAATAGCCCAACATCACCTGCGGCCCGCGTGCCGCGATCTCGCCCGCCTCGCCCTGCGCCACGGGGTTCCCCGCATCATCGAGACAGGCGATCTCCGTGCCGGGCACCGGCACCCCGATGGATCCCGGCCGCGCCTTGCCCAAGGGTTCGAAGGTCAGAACCGGCGCCGTCTCGGTCAGGCCATAGCCCTGGATGACGGGCGATCCGGTGATCCGCTCCCATGTCTCGGCCACCGAGGATTGCAGCGCCATGCCGCCCGCGCTCGAAAATTTCAGATGTCGGGGCGGGCTGTCGGTGAACCAGACCTCGTTGGTCAGCCCGTTGAACAGCGTGTTCACCCCGCTCATCCAGGTGATCTTGTAATTCTCGAAGGCCCGCTTGAGGTTGGTCAAAGGCTTGGGATTGGGGATCAGCACGTTGCGCGCGCCCAGCCACCAAAAGCCCAGCAAATTCACGTTGAAGGCAAAGATGTGGTACATCGGCAGCGCGGTCAGCGCGACCTCGCGCCCCTTCTGCAGATCGCCCACCAGCAATTCCATGACCTGTTCCATGTTCACCAACAGGTTCGCATGGCTCAGCATCGCGCCCTTGGACACGCCCGTCGTGCCCCCGGTATATTGCAGCACCGCGACATCATCCGGTGCCACGCCCTGGTGATAGGCATCCACCTCGATCCGCGCCTCCTGCGCATGGGCGCGACCCGCCGCCAGCGCGTCGGGCAGACGGATATGGGCGATCTCGATCGGCTTGACGGTCCGGTCCCAGTATTTTTGCACCAGCCCCACGATGCCGCGCGGCATCGCGGGCAGAAACTCGGCCACCCGCGTCACGATCACGTTGGGGATCGGATGACCCGCCGTCGCCGCCGGCACCTTGTCGGCGAACATGTCGACGATGATCAGCGCATGGGGGCGGGCATCGGCGAATTGCCGCGCCATCTCCTCGGCGGTGTAAAGCGGGTTGACGTTGACCAGAACGCAGCCCGCCTTCAGCACGCCGAAGGCCGCCACCGGAAAGGACAGGCAATTGGGCATCTGCACCGCCACCCGGTCCCCCGCCCGCAACCCCGCGATCTCGCGCAGGTAGACGGCCAGCGCATCCGACATCTCGTCGACCTGCGCGAAACTCAGCGTGCCGTTCATCCCGTTGGGCAGGCAGCAAGTAAAGGCCGGATTGCGGCCATGGGTCTCGGCCACGCTGCGGATCATGTCCGCCAGGTTGCGATAGGCGGGCTCCGAGATCTCGGTCCGCGCGCCCGCGCGGTAGAATGCCGTCCAGGGCTTGTCCGGATGGTCCATGAGCCTCCCCTCTCACGTCGTTCCTGACGGGGGACGCTATCCCAACTCCGTTTGCGCGTGAAACGAAATCCGTCGGGACGTGGCGTCATCTCCGCATCTCCCCCGCCCCTTGCAACCGCCCGCGCCCTTGGCCAAAGCTGTGCCGCGAGAACCGGAGACCCCGCCATGACCAGATACCCCCGCGACCTGACCGGCTACGGTGCCACCCCCCCCGATCCGCAATGGCCGAACGGGGCCAAGATCGCCGTCCAGATCGTGATGAATTACGAGGAAGGCGGCGAGAACAACATCTTGCATGGCGACCCCGCCTCCGAAGGCTTCCTGTCCGAGATCACCGGCGCCCAGCCCTGGCCGGGGATGCGGCACTGGAACATGGAATCGATCTATGAATACGGCGCGCGCGCCGGGTTCTGGCGGCTCCACCGGATGCTCGCGCATCTGCCCATCACCGTCTACGGCGTGACCAGCGCGCTCGCCCGCGCCCCCGAACAGGTCGCCGCGATGAAACAGGCGGGTTGGGAAATCGCCTCCCATGGCCTCAAGTGGATCGAACACAAGGACATGGACGAGGCGACCGAACGCGCGCTGGTGGCCGAGGCCATCCGCCTGCATACCGAGGTCACGGGCGCGCCGCCGCGCGGCTGGTACACCGGGCGCTCCTCGATGAATTCCGTGCCGCTGGCCGCCGAAACCGGCCTCTTTGCCTATATCGCCGATGATTACGCCGACGACCTGCCCTACTGGCGCCGCTTCGGTGACCGCGACCAGCTGATGATCCCCTATACGCTCGACGTGAATGACATGCGCTTCGCCATCCAGGCGGGCTTCAGCGAAGGCAGCCAGTTCGAGCGCTATATCCGTGACACCTTCGATTGCCTCTATGCCGAGGGTCAGGCCGGTCGGCCCGCGATGATGTCCATCGGCCTTCATTGCCGCCTCGCCGGGCGTCCGGGCCGCGCGCTGGCGCTTCAGCGCGCCATCGATCACATGGCCGCGCACGAGGGTGTCTGGTTCGCCACCCGCCTCCAGATCGCCGAACACTGGGCGCGCACCCATCCCCCCCAGCCGCGAACCAGGCCCTCAGAAATGGATCGTGCGACCTTCGTCGCCGAATTCGGCGGCATCTTCGAACATTCCCCCTGGATCGCCGAACGCGCCCATGGGCTGGAGCTTGGCCCCACCCATGACACGGCCACGGGCGTCCATTCCGCGCTCGCCCGCGTTTTCCGCGCCGCCAGTCCCGCGGAACGCCTCGGCGTCCTGACCGCCCACCCCGATCTGGCGGGCAAGCTTGCGGCGGCCAAACGCCTGACCCCCGACAGCACGGCGGAACAAGCCAGCGCCGGCCTCGATGCCCTGACCGATGCCGAACGCGCCGAGTTCACCGAACTCAACAGCGCCTATACCGCGAAATTCGGCTTCCCCTTCATCATCGCCGTGCGCGACAACACCAAGGCCTCGATCCTCGACGCCTTCCGCCGCCGCCTCGGCCAAGACCGCGACACCGAATTCGCCGAGGCCTGCCGCCAGGTCGAACGCATCGCCGAACTCCGCCTGCGGGAGAAACTGGGATGAGCGAGACGATCCTCATCCAGCCCCTGACGGAAACGGCCTTCGCCCCCTTCGGCGAGGTGCTCGAGACCTCGGGCGATCCCGACCGGATCATCAACCAGGGTCTCTGCGGCCGCTGGCACGACCGCGCGCGCCTCGATATCGTGGACGGGCAGACGGGCATCAGCCTTTTTCGTTCCGAGACCCGCGCGCTGCCCTACCGGCTCGACATGGTCGAACGCCATCCGATGGGCAGCCAGGCTTTCCTCCCGATGTCCCACGATCCTTTCCTCGTGATCGTCGCCCCCGACGAAGGCGGGACACCGGGCCTCCCGCTGGCCTTCCGCAGCGCGCCGGGGCAGGGCATCAACATCGCGCGCAACACCTGGCACGGGGTCCTGACGCCGCTCCACGCGCCGGGGCTTTTCGCCGTGATCGACCGGATCGGCGAGGGCGCGAACCTCGAGGAACACTGGTTCGCGACCCCCTACACAGTCCGCGACGCCTGAGACCGCGGAAAGCACTGCCCGCGTCGCCAAAGGCGATGGTGCCAAAGCTAGGGGGCTCTGCCCCCGTCCTGCGGACTCCCCCGGAGTTTTCCGGCCAAGATGAAGAAAAGCCCGCACCTTCATCTTGGCTAAAAAACTCCCGCCGGAGGCTCCCGCAGCTGCCGCGGGCGCTGCGGGTCGAGGGACAGAAGAGGTGCGCGGAGGGCCTGTAAGCCGGATTCTGTCCAAGGGGTCGCCCCCTCTGGATGGCCATTCCTCTGGACGCGGGATTGCTTCCGCGCCTCAAGCTGCCAACCCGGATGCCTGGGGGCGAAGCCAGCCCCCGGGGTTGCCCCCGCGACATCCCTATTCGGCATTGCTCCCGGTGGGGCTTGCCGTGCCGCTCCTGTTGCCAGTCGCGCGGTGGGCTCTTACCCCACCGTTTCACCCTTGCTGGGCCCCGAGGGGCACAGCGGTTTCATTTCTGTGGCGCTTTCCGTCGGATCGCTCCGCCCGGGCGTTACCCGGCACCGTGGCTTCAGGGAGTCCGGACTTTCCTCGAACGGTTGCCCGCCCGCGGCCATCCAGCCCTCCGCGCAAGGCCTGAGCTACGCTCAGAGCGCCGCGGGTTCAAGCGCGCATATGCGCGGCCATCTCGGCCATGATCGCGCAATCGCGCCCGTCGAGCGGTCCGCGCATCCCGTGCCGGAACCGCAGCCGGACCGCCGCCAGCAACAGCGCGTCCTCCACATCGGGAAACCCATAGGCCAGCGCATCGGCCCGGAACCGGCCCGGATCGAGCGGCGACACCCCGCGTCCTGCAGGCCAAAGCGCCAGCCCCCCCCGCGCCAGCCTTTCCCAGTCGAAGCGCGGGCCGGGGTCGATCTTGCGCCCCGGCGCCATGCACGAATGCCCGATCACGCCATGGGCCGGGATCTCCCACCGCGCGAGGATGCCGGGCAACAGCCCCTCCAGCCCATCCATCAGCGCCGCTGCAAAGGGCGAGGCGCCGTCATTGTCCAGTTCGATCCCGATCGAGCGCGAATTCACATCGCCTTGCCCGCGCCATTCCCCCGCGCCCGCATGCCAGGCGCGCAGCGCTTCATCCACCAGCGCCACGACCTGCCCGTCGCGGCGGATCAGGTAATGCGCCGACACTTCGCGTTCCGGCGCGCACAGAACCCGGATCGCCGCCTCGCAATCGGCCATGGCCGTGTAATGGATCACCACCAATTCCGGGCGCAGCCCGTCGCGCCGCGGCCCGTGATTGGGCGACAGGCTCAATTCCGCGCAGCCGCCGCGGCGGCGCGAAAGACCGACGGATCCCAGCCGCAGGCAAAGCCGTCGCCATCGGGATCCAGCCCCTGACGGTCGCGCCCCGGCCCGCCGTTTTGCAAGAACCACTCCTGCGCCAGATCGGCGGAGCGGAAGGAGAGACAGGCGCGCTGGTGCCGCGTCTCCGAGATCGGGCGGCGGGTATAGCGCCGCTCGCCCAAGCCATGGGTCGTGGCCAACGCGTAATCGACGATATTCGGGCCCAGCCCCTCGGGCCGGTCGGGCACGGCGCTGGGCGCGACCACGACCCGGTCGGCCTGCATCCGGGCCAGACGCTCCGCATCGCTTTCGATCGTCTCGCGGGTGGCGACGGCGGTGAAATCCTGCTCGTCCGAGATGCCGGGGTTGCCGGACAGCGCGCTGGCCACCAGAGTCGGGGCGGCGGGTGCCGGCGCAGGCGCGACAACGGCGCTCGCCGGAGCAGGGGCCGGGGCAGGGGGCGCGGCCGGGACGGCGGGCCTGTCGCGCAAGGCGGCCATGGTCGCTGCGGCGATCCCTTGGGGCTCGGCTGTGGGGGCGGGGGTGGCCGCCGTCTGCACGATCACCGGGGCAGGGGCCGCGACAGGTGCCGCGCGCGGCGGCGCAGGCGGCAGGGCCGCGCTGACCGGGGCCAAGGGCGAGGCGACGGTCGCAGGTTGCCCGCGCAACATCGCGCGCCGCGCCTCCAGCGCCTGAAGATCGGCAAACCCGACACCTTGGGCCACATCGTTCGGCGGCGCGCCTCCCGTGCAGGCCGAAAGCGCGGCGACCAAGATCATACCATGGACAAGGGCGCTACCGCCCGTCCGGAACCTTGCAAACATGACTGCCTCGAAACATTATCGTTTTCGAGACATTACCACCATTTCGCCGGTTTCGCCACAAATCCCGCGGCCTGTTCCAGCGCGTAGCCGATGTTCAACAACTCGCCCTCTTCCCAGGGTTTGCCGATCAGCTGCAGCCCCATGGGCAGCCCCTGCGCATTCAGCCCCGCAGGCACGGCCAGCCCCGGCAGACCGGCGAGGTTGACCGTCACCGTGAAGACGTCGTTGAGATACATCTGCACCGGGTCGTCGAATGTCTGACCCAGCTCAAAGGCGGCGGATGGCGTGGCGGGCGTCAGGATCGCGTCGATCCCATCGGCGAACACCGTCTCGAAGTCGCGCTTGATCAGGGTGCGGACCTTGCGGGCGCGGTTGTAATAGGCGTCGTAATAGCCCGCCGACAGAACATAGGTGCCGACCATCACGCGGCGGCGCACTTCGGCCCCGAAACCTTCGGCGCGGGTCTTCTCGTACATATCCGTGATGCCATCGCCCTGCGCGAGCTTGGCGCGATAGCCGAACCGCACCCCGTCATAGCGCGCGAGGTTCGACGACGCCTCGGCGGGCGCGATGACATAATAGGTGGGCAGCGCGTATTTCGTATGCGGCAGGCTGATGTCGCGGATCACCGCGCCCGCATCGGCCAGCATCTCGCGGCCACGGGCCCACAGCGCCTCGATCTCCTCGGGCATCCCCTCCATCCGGTATTCGCGGGGAATGCCGATCACCTTGCCGCGAATGTCGCCGGTCAGCATCGCCTCGAAATCGGGCACGGGCAGATCGGCGCTGGTCGAATCCCTCGGGTCATGGCCCATCATGGCGGCGCCCATGATGGCGGCATCGCGCACCGTCTTGGTCATAGGCCCGGCCTGATCCAGCGACGAGGCGAAGGCCACGATCCCCCAGCGCGAACAGCGCCCGTAGGTGGGCTTCAACCCCACCGTTCCGGTAAAGGCCGCAGGCTGGCGGATCGACCCGCCCGTATCGGTGCCGGTGGCCGCAAGGCACAGATCGGCGGCGACGGCGGCGGCAGAGCCGCCCGAGGAGCCGCCGGGCGTCAGCGCCGCATCCGAATTGCCCGCCCGCCACGGGTTCACGGCATTGCCGTAGACGCTGGTCTCGTTGGACGAGCCCATGGCGAATTCGTCCATGTTCAGCTTGCCCAGCATCACCGCGCCCGCATCCTGCAACCGCCCCGAAACGGTGGATTCGTATTCGGGCCGGAACCCTTCGAGGATTTTCGAGGCCGCCTGGCTCGGCACGCCCTTGGTGCAGAACAGGTCCTTGATCCCCACCGGGATGCCGCACATGCCAGACGCATCGCCCGCCTTGATCCGCTGATCGGCGGCCTTGGCGCGCTCCAGCGCGATTTCGGGCGTCTTGTGGACAAAAGCCCCCAGCGCATCGGCGGCATCGATCGCGGCAAGGCAGGCTTCGGTCAGCGCGACGCTCGTGGTCTCGCCCTTGCGCAGCGCGTCGCGGGCCTCGGCGATGGTCAGTTTCGTCAGGTCGGACATGCTCACTCCACCACCTTGGGAACCGCGAAAAAGCCTTCGCGCGCATCGGGGGCATTGGCCAGAACCGCTTTTTGCTGGTCGCCGTCGCTCACCACGTCCTCGCGGCGGGGCAGGCGCATCGGCGTCACGCTCACCATCGGCTCCACGTCGCTCACGTCCAGTTCCTGCAATTGCTCGATGAAGCCGAGGATCGCGTTGAAATCGTCGGCGAGCGCGGGCAGGTCGGCCTCGTCCACGCGGATGCGGGCGAGCTTGGCGACCTTGGCGGCGGTGGCGCGGTCAATGGACATGGGGCGTGCACTCTCCTCGGGCCGGTGCGGCGGGACAGGGGGCGGTTTAGCCCCGCACAGCCCCGCCCGCAAGCGTGTCGGACAGCAGATGCGGCAGGCACTTTGCGCCCGGGCGCGCCCGCGTCTATCCTGCCCCAAGAACAGGAACGTCCCGAGGGAGGGGAAAATGAAATACACATGGCTCGGACATGCCGGGGTGCGGCTCGAGATCGGGGATCAGGTGCTCCTGATCGACCCGTGGGAACAGGGCAACCCGATGTTTCCCGCAGCACAGCGCGACGCGGTGTTCGCAGGCGTGACCGCCATCCTGATCACGCACGGCCATTTCGACCATGTCGCGGGTCTGGGCGATCTGGCGCGCGAACTGGGCGTGCCGGTCTATGGCATGGTGGAACTGATGGGCTGGCTTGCCGCGCAGGAAACCGGGATCGAGACGACCGGCTTCAACAAGGGCGGCACGGTGCGGCTGGGCGATGTCGCCGTCACCATGGTCCATGCAGTCCATTCCTCCTCCGTGGGCGGCGACGGCCCGCCCGTCTATGCCGGTGAGCCTGCGGGCTACATCCTCGAGGGCGAGGGGCGCGCCGTCTATGTCTCGGGCGATACCGACGTGATGGCCGACATGAAGATCTGGGCCGACATCCACGCCCCTGATCTCGGCATCCTCTGCGCGGGCGGCCATTACACCATGGGCATGACGCGCGCGGCCTACGCGGCCTCGAAACTCTTCAGCTTCAAGACCGTGATTCCCTACCATTACAAGACCTTCCCGGCCCTCGAACAATCCGCCGACCCGATGAAGGCGGCCTTGCCGGGGGTCCGCGTCCTCGACCCCGATCCGGGTGTGACGATCGAGGTCTGAGGGAAAGATCGGCGGGCGCCCTCGGGCATCCCGCCACCCCTCACAGCGCGCGTTCCATCTCCACCGCCGGAAAGGTGATGCCGGGGCGCAGCGCGATTACGATCTCGCCCCGCGTACGGAACCCCATCGCGCGGTAGAACGCCTCCGCCGTCCGCGTCGACTGGCAGATCATCCGCTCCACCCCCGCGGCCAGCGCATCGGCCAGAACCCGCGTCAGGATCGCCTGCGCCAACCCTTGGCGCAGATGGTCGGGATGGGTGGCGACATGGCGCACATGCCCGATCTCGGGCAGGCCCGCGCCACCCTGCGGCGGCGACCGGCTCCAGCCGCCCGCCGCCAGCGCGCGGCCCGCCCCGTCCTCGGCCATGAAATAACTGCCCGACCGCAACAGCGCCGGGTTCGCGCGCGAAATCAGCGGCAGCGCCGTCACCAGCACCGAAGGCGCGTAATCGCGCTTGAGCAATGCCGGGTAACTCGCGGCAAGCAGCGTGTCGATGGCACCAAGATCGGCGCCCGTCGTCGTCCGGATCGTGATCGTGTCACTCATGGTCTCAGGCTTTCGGGGGATCGGTCGTTCGGACCGCTGAAAACGAAAAAGGGCCGCGGCGGTGTTCCCGTCGCGGCCCTCAGGTCGGATATGGAAAGGCGGATTACTTGATCTTCCCTTCCTTGTATTCGACATGCTTGCGCACGACAGGATCGTACTTTCGTACGGTCATCTTGTCGGTCATGGTGCGCGCGTTTTTCTTGGTCACGTAGAAATGGCCCGTCCCGGCGGTCGAGTTCAGGCGGATCTTGATGGTCGTCGGCTTCGCCATGGGTCGGGCTCCTGCACAAATCGGGGCGGAGCGTCGGGCGCGCCGCGTCAAGTCTTGAGACTGCGCCTTTTACCCGCGCCCCGCCCTGAGTCAACCCCCGAGTCACCCCCATATTGACGGCTCAAATCCCGCCCGTCGCCCATGTGGCACCCAGCCCCGCCAAAGCCATCACCGGCAGCACCTTCATCAGGTCCCACCGCAGCCCCCAGATCAGCGCCGCCGCCACTCCCGTAAGCCCCAGCGCCACCCCGTCAAGGCTCGTCCAGACCGGCACCAGAACACGCAGCGGCCCCACGGGCTGGCTCTCCAAGTTTCCAAACAGAACATGGGCCGCAAACCAGATCGACAGGTTCAGGATAACGCCCACCACCGCAGCCGTGATCGCCTGCAGCGCGCCGGTCAGGCGCGGGCGGCTGGCGATCCAGTCGACATACGGCGCGCCCGCAAAGATCCACAGGAAACAGGGCGCGAAAGTCACCCACAGCGTGACCAAGGCCGCAGCCAGCCCCAGACCCCAGCCGCCCGCCTGCGCACCCGCCAAAAACCCCACGAATTGCGTCACAAGGATCAAGGGCCCCGGCGTCGTCTCGGCCAGACCCAGCGCATCCATCATCTGCGCGGTCGTGAGCCAGCCGAAATCGCCCACGACCGCCTGCACCATATAGGCCAGAACCGCATAGGCCCCGCCAAAGGTCACGACAGCGAGCTTGGCAAAGAACAACCCCACCTGCGCCAACAGACCGCCCGGATCGACCAGCCACAAAACCGCCAGCGGCAAGAGCCAGACCGCCCCCCAGATCGCGACGGTCCGGGCGGTGTCCCGCCCCGAGACGCGCGCCACCGCCGCCCCCTCCGGCACGGCCTTCGCAAGCAGGACCGCACCCAGACCACCGGCCCCCAGAACGATCAGCGGAAAGGGCAGCTGCACCGCGTAGATGCCAAGAAACGCCGCCGCCGCGATCGCGTAGGGCAATAACCCCGTCAGCGCGCGCTTGGACACTTTCACCAAGGCCTGCACCACGATCACGATCACCGCGGCCTTGATGCCCAGAAACAGCGCCTGCACCAACGGCACCCCGCCATAGGCGGCATAAAGGCTGGCCAGCGCCAAGATCACCAGCGCGCCGGGAATGACGAACAACAGCCCCGCGATCAGCCCGCCCGGCATCCCCGCCCGCTTCCACCCGGCATAGGTGGCCAGCTGCATCGCCTCTGGCCCCGGCAACAACATGCAAAACGACAGCGCCCGCAGGAATTGCGCCTCGCTCAGCCAGGGCCGCTCCTCGACCAGCTCCTTGTGCATCAGCGCGATTTGCGCCGCAGGCCCGCCAAAGGACAAAAGCCCGATCCGTCCAAAGACGCGGGTCAACTCGGGCAGGTCGCGGGGCGTGGGGGCGGGGGCGGCGGCATCGGTCATGATCGGGGTATATGGCGCAGCCGCCTGCTGCGTCCCCGTGAATTTTTCATGACGGCAAAGGAAAAGGGCCGGGGATGACCCCGGCCCTTCGCAATCCTCATGCCTGCAGGCGCTATTCCTGCTGGCCCATGAACATGAGCAGGAACTGGAACATGTTCAGGAAGGAGATGTAGAGGCTCAGCGACCCGTCGATCGCGGCCTTGTCCAGCCATTCCTGATCGCCATGCGCGGCATGTGCCACGTAGGTTCCCTTGATCTCCTGCGTATGGAACGCCGTCAGGCCCGCAAAGACCAGAACGCCGATCGCCGAAATCGCGAACATCATCGCGGGCGACTGCAGGAAGATGTTGATGACCATCGCCACCAACAGGCCGATCACGCCCATCATCAGGAACGTGCCCATGCCCGACAGGTCGCGCTTGGTGGTGTAGCCCCAGAGGCTCAGACCGGCAAAGGCGATGGCCGTCACAAGGAAGGTCTGCACGATCGAATAGGTCGTGAAGACAAGGAAGATCGAGCTCATCGACACGCCCATGGCCGCCGCGAAGGCAAAGAAGCCAAGCGACACGGCCGCAGCCGAACCACGGCGCATCAGCGCGCCCCAGCCGAACAGGATGAAGGCGAGCGGCGCCAGCATCACCACCCAGCGCAGCGGCGACAGGTAGAGCGACGCACCCAGACCCGTCAGCAGCGTGCCGTTGCCCAGCTGGGCAGCGGCCATCGCCGGATCGGTCGTGGTGGCAAGATTGCTGATCGCCCAAGCGGCGGCAGCGGTGATGAGCATGCCACCCGACATGGTGGCATAGACCTTGTTCATGTGGGCCTTGAGGCCCTCGTCGATCGCAGCGGCGCGGGCACCCGAAAGGCCGGCCCGGATCGTCTGATAGTCTGCCATGTATCCCTCCAAGAAAGACATCGTCCGGAAACGCACCACGCGCGAACCGCGCGCACGCTCCCATCCTTGACGCTAATATCGGGGAGCTTGGCCCTCATTTCAAGAAAGTCGCGCCGCAAGCGGGGCCTGCGGCGCGATAGTTTTTTCCTATTGAAGGCTCCGGGAAGCTCCGGTCAGCTCCGGATTCAGCGCAGGCCCTGAAGCCGCAGGTCCCAGCCGGGCTGGACCGCGACGCGCGGGGCCGCCGGGTCGATCAGACCCGCATCGCGCCGCTGGCGGGCGTCGAGTGCGCGCAGGTGTCGCGCGTCGAGCGCGCGCTGGCGATACGCGTCGGTCCAGCCGGTCAGCCGGGCGATGGCGTGGGCCAGAGCCGAGGGGGTGAAAACGGCGCGACCCATGGCGGTCGCCCCGTGCGAAGCCATGAGGTTGGCCATCGGGGTATCCTTTCGAGTTTCGTGATTCAAAATCGGAAATTGATTTCGAGGCTTGATATATGTGCACCCTTATGCATCTTGAAAGTGAATGTTTCTGAAGTTTCAGATCACAGGATGTGATATGCCGCGCAACCTCGACCTCACCGCCCTCCGCGCCTTCGTCGCCGTCGCCGATGCAGGCGGCGTGACCAAGGCCTCTGGCTACCTCAACCTCACCCAATCCGCCGTCTCCATGCAGCTCAAGCGGCTCGAGGATATGCTCGACGTGGGCCTTTTCGACCGCTCCACCCGGCGGCTGATCCTGACCGGCGCGGGTGAACAGATGCTGGGCTATGCGCGCCGGATGCTCGATCTCAACGACGAGGTTCTGACGCGCCTCACCGCCTCCGATTACGAGGGGCAGCTGACGCTCGGTGTGCCCCACGACATCGTCTATCCCTCCATCCCCCGCGTCCTGCACCGGCTCGCCGTCGATTTCCCCCGCGTCAAGGTGCAGCTCGTCTCCTCCTACACCGAACGGCTCAAGCGCATGTTCGCCCGCGGCGAGGTCGACGCCATCCTCACGACCGAAGCCTCTTGCGACGCGGGCGGCGAAACGCTGATCACCCGCCCCCTCGTCTGGGTCGGGGCCGAGGGCGGGCAGATGTGGAAACAGCGCCCCCTGCGGCTCGCCTTCGAACATGCCTGCATCTTCCGCAATTCCGTGCAGGCAGCCCTCGACCGGGCCGGCATCCCTTGGGAAATGGCGGTGGAATCCGATTCGATCCGCACGGTGGAGGCCTCGGTCAGCGCCGATCTCGCCGTCCACGCCTGCATCGAAGGCACCGAACCGCCCTATGTCGAACGCATCGCCCATGGCGGCGCCCTGCCGCCCCTGCCGCAGATCCGGATCAACCTCTACCGCTCCGACCTCAACCGGGGCCAACCGCTCGACGCGCTCGTCGAACTGACCCGCGCGGGCTTCCGCAGCCTGTGACGGCGGATCACAGCCGTACCACGACCTTCCCCGTGCTCTTGCGGTCCCGCAAAAGCGCCAGCGCCGCGCCCGCCTCCTCCAGCGGATAGACCGCGCTCACATGCGGCCGGATGCGTCCCGCCGCCTGCCAGCCCATGACCTCGGCCAAGGACGCTGCCATGACATCGGGCGCAAAGCGCAGGTAGCCGCCCCAATAGACGCCCATCACGTTCACGTTCTTGACCAGCAGCAGGTTCGCGGGGATCTGCGGAACCTGCCCGCTGGCAAAGCCGATGCACAGGATCCGCCCCTCGGGCCGCGTCGCGCGCAGCGCCGCGTCGAACCCCGCGCCCCCCACCGCGTCATAGACCACGTCGACCCCGCCCAAGGCCTTCAGCGCCGCCCGCAGGTCGCCCGCCCCGCTGTCGATCAGGTGCCGCGCGCCCGCAGCTTCGGCCACGGCAAGCTTGTCCGCCCCCCGCGCCACCGCGATCACCTCGGCCCCCATCACTGTGCCCAGTTCCACCGCCGTCAGGCCCACGCCCCCCGCGGCCCCCAGCACCAGCAGCCGTTCCCCCGCCTGCAACCGCGCCCGATGCGCCAAGGCCAGATGCGAGGTGCCATAGGCCACGACGAAGCCCGCCGCCGCCTCCATCCCCATCGCCTCGGGGATCGGCACCGCGCGGGCGGCCTCCATCACGCAAAACTCGGCCAGCCCGCCATGGCCCGCGAACCCCGCAACGCGCGTCCCGATCGCGGGCGCCGTCACCCCCGGCCCCAGCGCCTCGACCACGCCCGCCACTTCCATGCCCAGCGTGAAGGGCAGGGGGGGCGTGTCCTGGTAATCGCCCGTGATCATCAACAGATCCGCGAAATTCAGCCCGCAGGCCGCGACCCGCACCAGAACCTCGCCCGGCCCGGGCGCGGGCCGGGCGATCTCGACCAGCGCGGGCGGCTGCCCGCTTTCGGTGACGCGAAAGGCGCGCATCCTGTCCTCCCCTGCCGTGACCGCCCCACCCTAGCCGCGCCCGCCCGGCCAAGCCAAGCGGCGCTTGCGCAAACGCGCTGTTGCGGGACACGCAAAAGGCGACTAACTTCACCTCAACTCGCGTCGGATCAGTATTTTGGTGGGCAACTGCCTCATAGGATGAGCGTGTGCGCCCCAGTTCGCCAAAGGATTGATCCCGGTTCGGGCCGCGCTATCTGTTCGAGGCCGAGGTTTTTCCACGGCACAGGTCGTCCGGGAGGACCGGCGCGGGCGGCAAAGGATCGGTTTGGCAATCAAGGGAGGGGCTCGTGAAGCACCCTGTAGACGTCCACGTCGGAAAACGCGTCCGGCATCGCCGCTGGATGGTCGGAATGACCCAGCAGCAGCTGGCCGAAAAGGTCGGCATCAAGTTTCAGCAGATCCAGAAATACGAAACCGGCATGAACCGCATCAGCGCCTCGCGCCTGTGGGACATCGCCGAGGCGCTGTCGGTGCCCGTGGCCTATTTCTTCGAAGGCATGACCGGTGCCGAGGACGAGGGGCAGGTCGCGGCCAATACCCAGGGCCTGCCGGGGGACATCCTCGCCGACAAGGAGGCGCTGGAACTGGTCCGCTCCTATTACGCCATCCCCGAAAACCAGCGCCGCCGCCTCTTCGAACTGGCGCGCGTCTTGTCGGATGCGGCCGCCTGATCCGGCCCGCCTGACCGTACCCGCCTGACCCTGCCCGCTTGACCCCGGACAGGGGATCGTGCCACCTCGGACCTGCGTCCAGACCCGCAGAGCCCGAGGCCCATGATGCCCGATCCCCAGCCCGGCGCCGCGGGCGAACTTCCCGCCCCTGATCTGATCTCCTGCGCCCATGCGATGGCCGATGCCGCGCGCGCGGCGATCTTGCCGCATTTCCGCAACCCCGCCCTCCTGACCGAAGACAAGGGCGTGGGCCGTTTCGACCCGGTGACCGAGGCCGACCGCGCCGCCGAGACCGCGATGCGCGCCATCCTCGCCGAACGCCGCCCCCAAGACGCGATCTTGGGCGAGGAACAGGGTACGACCGCCGGAACATCGGGCCTGACTTGGGTGCTCGATCCCATCGACGGCACCCGCGCCTTCATGTCCGGCACGCCCACCTGGGGCGTTCTGATCGCGCTTTGCGATGCCCGTGGCCCGCTCTACGGCCTGATCGACCAGCCGCATATCGGCGAAAGGTTCGAGGGCGGATTTGGCCGCGCGCAATTGATGGGGCCGCGCGGCTCCCTGCCGCTTTGCACCCGCGCCACCGCGGCGCTTGCCGATGCCATCCTCTTTTCCACCTTCCCCGAGGTCGGCACACCCCCTGAGCGCGCGGGCTTCGAGGCGGTCCGCGACCGCGTGAAACTCACCCGCTACGGGATGGATTGCTACGCCTATGCGCTTCTTGCGGCAGGACAGATCGACCTCGTGATCGAGGCGGGGCTGGCCGCCTATGACATCTGCGCCCCCATCGCCGTGATCAAGGCCGCGGGCGGCATCGTCACCGATTGGCAGGGCGGCCCGGTCCACGCAGGCGGGCGCGCGCTTGCCGCCGCCAACCCCTCGGTCCATGCCGCAGCCCTCGCCCTCCTGAAATCTGTCCCCGATGCCTGAGCCTTGCCTGCGCAAGATGCCCATCGCCGTGCCCCACAATGCACGCAGCAGCGCCACGGCCCCGGGGTCGCGCCGCGCCCGCGCTGCGGATGATGGCCGGTCTGCC
>NZ_JASJOF010000015.1 GCF_030163795.1 Roseicyclus marinus
GTGCCGCCGCAACGCTGTCGGCGCGCCTGCCGCTTTCAGGTGTCCCCCGGCGGATGCCACACGCCGCCCCTGGCCCGCGCAAGACCGCCATCGCCAGGATCATCACCGCGCGCAGCAGCGCCACCGCCCGGCGGCCGCATCCGGCCGATCCCACGGGCCGCGCCCGCGCCGGTATCCGTCCGTCTGCCCAAGCCCAAGTCCAAACCAAAACCCGCACCATCCTCAAGGGCCCCCGCCATGCCTGAGCTTCTCCTGCGCAACGCCCATACCCTTGTCACCATGGATGATGCGGGAACCGAGTTGCAGGGCGCCGACATCCTGATCCGCGACGGGGTGATCACCGCGCTGGGCCATGGGCTGACCACGCAGGGCACGACGCTCGACTGTGCGGGCTGCATCGTCACGCCGGGTCTCGTGAACACCCACCACCATCTCTACCAGAGCCTCACCCGCGCCGTTCCGGGCGCGCAGGATGCTGCGCTTTTCGGTTGGCTCACCACGCTCTACCCGATCTGGGCGCGCTTCACCCCCGACCACATGCGCGTCTCCGCCCTGACGGGTCTGGCGGAGCTGGCGCTGTCGGGCTGCACCACCTCCTCCGATCACCTCTATCTCTATCCCAACGGCTCCCGGCTCGACGACACGATCGAGGCGGCGGGCATGATCGGCCTGCGCCTGCATGCGACGCGTGGGGCCATGTCCATCGGCCAAAGCGCGGGCGGATTGCCCCCCGACAGCCTCGTCGAAAACGAGGCGGCGATCCTGAACGACTGCCTGCGCGTCATCGATGCCTTTCACGATACGACCCCCGGCGCGCTGATCCGCATTGGCGTGGCTCCTTGTTCACCCTTTTCCGTCAGCCGCGAATTGATGCGCGACGCAGCCCTCCTCGCCCGGGACAAGGGCGTGATGCTGCACACACATCTGGCCGAAAATGATGAAGATTTTGCTTACAGCCTCGAGAAATTCGGCTGCCGCCCCGGCGAATATGCCGAAAGCCTCGGCTGGACGGGTCCGGATGTCTGGCACGCGCATTGCGTGAAACTCGATGCCGCCGAGATCGACCTTTTCGCCCGCACCGGCACGGGCGTCGCGCATTGCCCCTGTTCCAATTGCCGCCTCGCCTCGGGTATCGCGCCCGTGCGCGCCATGCGCGACGCGGGCGTCAAGGTGGGCTTGGGCGTCGATGGCTCCGCCTCGAATGACGCGGGCAATCTGGTGGCCGAGGCGCGCATGGCCATGCTCCTGCAACGCGTCGCCTCCGGCCCCGGCGCCATGTCCCCGCGCGAGGCGCTGCGCATCGCGACCCGCGGCGGGGCCGAGGTTCTGGGCCGGGGCGACCACCTCGGCCAGATCGCGCCGGGTTTCCGCGCCGATCTGGCGGTCTGGGATGTGTCGGGCGTCGAGGCGGCGGGCTCATGGGATCCCGCCGCCCCCCTTCTCGCCGGTCCCACGCGGGTCCGCGACCTCCTCGTCGAAGGCCGCCACGTCGTGGCCGAGGGCCAGCTCGCGACCCTCGATCTGCCCCGCATCCTCGAGGATCAGCGGCGTCTTGCCGAGGCTCTGGCGCGGGGCGAGTAACGCTTTTTCAATGTTTTTCTGAATACTGCATGCGAATCCCACAGAAATTTAACACTTTCGCAATCTATCCCCGATTTCATTCACATATCGGAAAGGACTGGCGGGGCATCGCCACAGCCCTCTCTTGCCTTGTGCGCGCCGCGGCCTCATTCTTTATCAAAACCTCCAAGAACGCAGACCCGAGGCTCCCCATGATCCCCCGTAAACCCCTGCTTTCGCTTGTCTTCATCGCATCTCTTGCCGCCTGCGCGCCGCAATCTGGCACCGAACGCCTCTCCGCCGGGGCCACGGTCGACATCGCCTCCGCCGGTACGCAACTGTCCTTCCAGCGCGCGGGCGGCGGCATCATCCGCCCCCTCAGCCATTCCCCCCAGTTGCAAGCCGCAGCCGAAGAGCAGGCACAAAATCTGAATGTTTCCAATAGTATGGGCCGCATTGGCGCAGGTGGCTCACCTCTCTCCGACCGCCTCCGCCGCGCTGGTTATACCGCTTGCGCCTCTGCCGAAAACACCGCGACGGGCACTGCGGACATCCGCTCGACCATCGCCAACTGGATGGCGAACCCCGATCAGCGCGCCAACATTCTCAATCCACAAGTAACCCAGTTCGGCTTCGCCGGAACCGGCGAAACCTGGGTCCTTGTCCTCGCGCGACCCTGTTGAACCAAAAAGAAAAACGGCCCCGGGATCCTCCCCCCGGGGCCGTCCGGCCATCACCTCGGCGACAGCGTAGGCTTTTGGCTCAGTTCTTCGCCTTGTCGACCATCTTGCCCGCAGTGATCCAGGGCATCATGCCGCGAAGCGTTTCCCCGACCTTCTCGATCTGGTGCGCGTCGTTGTTGCGACGGATCGCCTTGAAGCTCGGCTGACCCACCGCGCATTCCTGCATCCAGTCGCGCACGAAACGCCCCTGCTGGATGTCGTCCAGAACCGCCTTCATCCGCGCCTTGGTTTCCTCGTAGGGCAGGATGCGCGGACCGCTGACATATTCGCCGTACTCGGCCGTGTTCGAGATCGAGTAGTTCATGTTCGCGATGCCGCCTTCGTAGATCAGGTCCACGATCAGCTTCACCTCGTGCAGGCATTCAAAGTAAGCCATTTCAGGGGCATAGCCCGCTTCGACCAGCGTCTCGAAGCCCATCCGGATCAACTCGACCAGACCGCCGCACAGAACCGCCTGCTCGCCGAACAGGTCGGTTTCGCATTCTTCCTTGAAGTTCGTCTCGATGATCCCCGAACGCCCGCCGCCGATGGCCGAGCAGTAGGACAGGCCGATTTCCAGCGCCTTGCCCGAGGCGTCGTTGTGCACGGCCACAAGGCAAGGCACGCCGCCGCCCTTGGTGTATTCGCCGCGCACGGTATGGCCGGGGCCCTTGGGGGCCATCATGATCACATCGACACCGGCCTTCGGTTCGATCAGGCCGAAATGCACGTTCAGACCATGGGCAAAGGCGATGGCCGAGCCTTCGCGCAGGTTGTCATGGACGTATTTGCGGTAGGTTTCCGCCTGCAATTCGTCGGGCATGGTGAACATGATCAGGTCGCACCAGGCGGCCGCTTCCGCGATGCCCATGACCTTCAGGCCTTCGCTCTCTGCCTTCTTCGCGCTGGGCGAACCTTCGCGGAGCGCCACGACGACGTTCTTTGCGCCGCTATCGCGCAGGTTCAGCGCATGGGCGTGGCCTTGCGATCCATAGCCCAGGATCGCAACTTTCTTGTCCTTGATCAGGTTCACATCGCAATCGCGATCGTAATAGACGCGCATCTCGGTATCTCCTCGTCTGGCTGACTCGTCTCTGGGGCGCAACCTGCCCCGGAATACGTCGATCCGCTGCATCGAAATTGCCAAAAAATGCTAATTATATTACAAAATCATGCGCAAATAGATCGATAAGGTGAAAGTACATGCTCGACGACAGCGACCGCCGTCTCCTGCGCCAGTTGCAGGCCGATCCGACGCAGCCCGTGACCGACCTTGCTCAGGCCGCGGGCCTGCCGCTGGCCACGACCTACAAACGCCTCGAACGGCTTGAGGCGCAGGGCATCTTGCGCGGTCAGCGCGCCACGATCCACTGGCCCGCGCTGGGCTATGCGGTCGAGGTCAGCCTGCGCATCACGCTCGACAAGACCAATCCGCGCGCCTTCGACGAATTCCTCGCTGCAGCCCGCGAGGTGCCCGAAGTGGTCGAGATCCAGACCTTCCTTGGCCGGGTCGATGCACGCCTCGCCGTCATCGCCCGATCCATGTCGCATTACCAAGAAATCTACCGAGACCGGATCCTGTCTCTCCCGCATATCGCCGATATCGAGGCGCTGATGCATGTCGCTACCGTCAAGAACCAACAGACGCTGCCCCTATGATCGACCTAGACGCCACCGACCGCGCCCTCCTGCGCGCCCTGCAACAGGATGCGTCGCTTGCCGCCTCCGAGCTTGGGCGGCGGGTCGGCCTGTCGCAACCGGCCGCATGGCGTCGGATCAAGCGCCTGACCGAGGCCGGGGTGATCGGCCCGCGCCGCCTCGATCTGGATCTCGAGGCGCTGGGCTTTGGCGTCACCGTCTTTCTGGGCGTGAAACTCGCGCTCAAGGGTCGCGTCAGTCTGCAGGATTTCGAACGCGCCGTCTCGGCGATCCCCGAGGTCCAGACGGTTGAACATGTTCTGGGTCTCTATGATTTCCGCCTGCGCGTCGTGGCCCGCGACCTGCCTGATTTCGAGCGTGTGCTGCGCCGTCGGATCATGACCCTGCCCGGCGTCGGCCAGGTGGAGGCCAATGTCCTCCTCTCCGAGGAACGCCGCCACGGCCCCTTGGGCTAAGCCCGTTTCATCTTGGCAGGAAAACTCCGGGGGAGACGCGGCCCGGAGGGGCGCGGCGGGGGCGGAGCCCCCCTTACCCGGTTGCCCCAAGCCCCGCGCGCATCATGACGCGCCGCACCGGGGTCACCGAATAGATCGCGTTCAGCGCCCGCATCCGCATGTCGCGCAGGCCCTGCGCCTCGGCCATGGAGGCGCGGTTGAGCGCATCCACGCCTGTCACCCGCGCCAGAACCTCGGCATGGCGCGCGCGATGATAGCGCCGCAGCAGGTCGCGCGCGCCGGGATCGTCTGGTTGGGCTTCGACCAGATCCAGCAGGACGCGCAGGTCCTTGAGGCTCATGTTCAACCCCTGCGCCCCGATAGGTGGCATGACATGCGCGGCCTCGGCCACAAGCGCGATCCGTTCCGCCTCCATCCGCTCGGCGATCTGGCTGATGATCGGCCAAGTCGTGCGCCGCGTGGCCAGTGTCAGCGGACCAAACAGATGGGCGGATCGTTCCGTCATCTCGGCATTGAAGGCGTCTTCCGGCAGGGCGGCCAGACGCTCGGCCTCAGGGCCTCGCTCCATCCAGACCACGGCGGAACAGGGTCTGCCGTCATGGTCGGGCAGGGGTACCAGCGTGAAGGGCCCGCCCGAGCGGTGAATTTCGGTCGAGACATTTTCATGCGGGATCGGATGGGTCACGGCAAAAGCCAGCGCCTTTTGCCCGTAGCGCAGCGTGGTGACACCGATATCTGCCGCCTCGCGCACGGGGCTGGTTCGGCCATCGGCCCCGATCACCAGTTTCGCGCTGATCCGTGCGCCATCGCTCAAGGTCACGCGCGCCTCGGCTTCGCGGGTCAGCACCTGCGCGGTGCCGGTGCCGGGCCGGAAATCGACGTTGGGCAGATCGGCCAGATGCGCTGCCATTTCGCGCCGCAACAGCCAGTTGGGCAGGTTCCAGCCAAAGGGCAGGTCTGAGATGTCGGAGGCGTTGAAATCATGGGCCACGCGCGGTTCCGCGATCTCGCCGCCCGCATCGACGATCCGCATCACCTGTAGCGGCATCGCATGGGGTGCAAGCCTGTCCCACAGCCCTGCTCGGTCGAGAAACTGGCGCGAGGGTTGGAGGAAGGCCGTGGTCCGCAGGTCGGAGCCTTCGGCCGCGGCCTCGGTCACGGGCGGGGCGGGATCGGCGCAGATGACGGAAAACCCCGCCTTGCCAAAAGCCGCCGCAGCCGTCAGGCCGGCGATGCCGCCGCCCGAGATGAAGATGTCGATATGTTCGATCTTGCTCATAATCCAGAGCTAGGGCGATCTTGTGCCCGGGACGACGCGACAGGCTGTCCCAAGGCGGATTTTCATCCGAAAAATCGGCCGGTCAGGCAAACTAAGCGATTTTTTGGATCATCACCGAAGCCGCGACAGGAACCCGGCCAGATCGTCGGTATGATGCTCGATGAAATCTGCGGGTTGCGCTTGGGGGGCCACATGGATCGTGCGTAGCCCCATCGCATGGGGCACGGCCAGGTTGCGGGGGTCGTCCTCGAACATCGCGGCGCGCGTGGTGGTCAGACCGTCCGCACCAAAGACGGTCTCGTAAGCCGCGCGTTCGGGCTTGGGGATCAGGCCGGCATGTTCGACGCCGTAAATCGCGTCGAACAGCCCGTCGAGCCCACGATGCGCGATGACCCGCTCGGCATAGGGTCTTGTGCCGTTCGTATAGACGATCTTGCGCCCGGGCAGCGCCGCGATGGCCGTCGCAAGAGCCGGATCGGGCGAGAGGACAGAGAAATCGATCTCGTGCACCTCTTCGAGATAGGGGCCGGGATCGACAGCGTGATGGCGCATCAAGCCTGCCAGCGTCGTGCCATGATCGCGCCAATAAAGGTGTCGCAGGCGATCGGCCTCGTCCCGCTCCACGCTCAGGACGCGCATCACCCAATCGGTCATGCGGATGTTGATCTGGTCGAACAGCGCCATCTCGGGCGGATACAGCGTGTTGTCGAGATCGAAGACCCATGTATCGACATGGTCGAAGCCGGGCAGGACGGCGGGGGCGTGGTGTGTCTGGCGCATGCGTCATGGCCTAGGGCCGCGCGGCGTCTGCCGCAAGTCTGGACAGGGGCAAGATCAGCCCCTAGCGTCCTGCCGCATGCGAAAGGATACCGCACACATGGCCACGCGACCCGCCCCCGATCCTCAGAAAGACGCCTACGCCCTGATTCTCGACGCGATCGACCAGGGCATCTATCGACCGGGCGACCGGCTGGTGGAATCGGAACTGGCCGATCGGTTCGGGGTTAGCCGCACGCCGATCCGCGAGGCGCTGCAGCGGCTGGAGACCCAAAGCCTGCTGACGCGCGACGGCCGGTCCTTGATCGTGGCCTCGCTTGATCATGCGCAGATGGCCGAGCTTTACGCCGTCCGGCAGGAATTGGAGGGGCTGGCCGCACGTCTTGCCGCCCAGCATGCCGCCGTCGAAGAGGTCGAGGTCCTGCGCGGCATGGTGGAGGCGGACCATGCCCTGTTGGGCGACCCGCAGGCGCTGGCACGTGCGAACCGGCGGTTCCATCACCAGATCCACCTCGCAAGTCACAACCGGTTCCTCGTCCAGCAGCTCGACCTTGTTTATCGCTCCATGGCACTGATGGCGCGCACCTCGTTGGCGGCACAGGGACGGGGAGAAAAGGCGCTGGCCGAACACGCCGAGATCGTCGAGGCCATTGCAGCACGCGATGGCGCGCGCGCGGCACAGGCGCTCAAGGATCACCTGTCCATCGCTTTCGTCGTGCGCCTGAAGGAAGAGGCCCAGAAGGTCGAGGGCTGAGATCGGCATTGGCGCTTGTGCCGCCGAAATTGCCGTGTGCCGTCTTGTCCCACTGAAAGGGCTGCCACAGCATGTCCACCACAGCCTTCCAGGCTGACAGGGTGGCAAGGAGGAAATACACCTCGGCCACAAGGATCCAGGGACGCAGGTGCCGCAGGTGGCGCGCCTGTGTCGCCTGCACCGCCACCGCGATCGACAGAACCGAACTGGCGACAAAGGCCGTTGCGAGCACTCCGTAGCCGGTGGGGCTGACAAGCGCATCCAGCGGATGGGCGTGGCCAAAGGGTTTTACCATCAGTGACCAGACCAGCGGCGCGGCCAGAAAGCCCGCGACCGCCCCCAAAAGCTGCACCTGCAGGGCGAAAAACCGCATCGGTCCCAGATCCCGCCATAAGGATCGGGGCGCGCGCATCGCCATCGCCCAGGTCATCAAGTAGCCTTTCTGCCACCGCGCGCGCTGCCGGATCCACGGCAGGACGGCGGCATTCGCCTCTTCATAGGTCGTGGAGTCGAGGATTTCGGTGCGGTACCCACGGCGCACAAGGCGCAGGCCCAGTTCGGCATCCTCAGTCACGTTATGCGCGTCCCAACCGCCGACCTCTACCAAGACGTCGCGGCGGAGGAATTGCGTGGTGCCACCCAAGGGCACGACAAGGCCAAGATGCTGGACGCCGGGCAGCATGACGCGGAACCAGCCGGCATATTCGAGGGCAAAGAGGCGCGACATAAGATTGTGGCGCGCGTTGAAGTAATCGAGCCGGCCCTGAAGGCAGGCCACCTCCGGCGGAGACTCGGCAAATCGGCGGGCGATCTTGGTGATCTGGTCCGGTTCGGGTCGATCCTCGGCATCGTAGACCCCGACGATTTCGCCGCGAGCGAAGGAGAGAGCGAAATTCAACGCGCGCGGCTTGGTCCGGGGACTGCCCGGGGGCACGGTCAGGACCCGCCACGCCGGGGGTAGATGCGCCGCGTTCAACGCCCGGTGCGTGGTCGCGTCATCCGCCTCCGTGATCAAGAGCACGTCGAGCCGTTCGGGCGGGTAGTCGAGACGCGACAGGTGCGTCACCAGCGTCGCGGCTATGTCCTGCTCGCGATAGAGCGGCACGAGTAGGGAAACAACCGGTTGGCGCAGCAGCGGCGCCGTGGATTCGGGACGCAGCGCCATGGCTATGGCGCCGCGCCGTGCTGCGGCGAAGGCCGCGATTTTGAGTGCAATGTTCCCGCTGAATATCAGCAGGGCGAGGCCGCAGAGGAAGGCCGTCACGAAAACCGGTGCAAACCTGGCCGAAAGTGCGAAGCACGCCGCGATCAGCAGAAGCCAGCGCAAGGCCGTCGCGCTGCGCCAGTTCCGGCAAGAGCAGCTTTGTGGGGCCTGTCTCTCGGCCAGCCGTGCAAGGCCCTCACCGTAGATCGCGATCTGCGCTGCCGTGATCCGGTCGCGCGGGGCCAGCGTGACGATCGCGCGTAATCCGTGCGGCAGGGCGGCCCGGATCGCTGCGATATTGGCCGGCCTTGAGGTGGCGAGGATGACGAGATCGCCCATCTGTTCGGTCGGCACCGCTTCGAGCGCGAGGGAGAGCCGCGCGGGCAGGCAAGCGCCAAGCCCTGTGGCCAGCGGGCGCTGCCCCAGATCCGACAGGCCAAGCCCGTGGCAATCGGCAAGGGCAGCGAGCAGGTCAAGCTCGGGCAGCAGCCCTCGAGCGAGAAGAACATCGGCAAGATCCGAATCGTTGCGACGCTGTGCGATCTGCGCCTGAGCGAGATCCGTGGCGCTGATCGCGCCCCGCGCCAGAAGGATCGCGCCCAGCATCTCGGGCCCCGGTGGCTTTCGCGCCAGCCGATGCGCCAGCCGCGCCCGCGCCGTTGCGTCCATGTCCCGTGCGAAATGCCTGTCGTTCTTAGGGAATACGTGCGGCGGCTGTCCCCTGTGGCGAGGGTTCGACGCAGGATCGTTGACCCAGTCCTGATCCATGATCCCCTCGACCTCGCAGAGCGGTCACAGCCGCATTTTGACCCTCGGCATGGCTTTCGAGTCATACCTTCAGGCTGCGAGGATGGGGGGCGAGCCTTAACGGCCGGTTAATGCCGTCGGGGGCGCGGCGTCAGGTCAAGCTGCGCGCCCGGATCGCTTCGGCAAAGCGCTCGAACAGGTAGAAGCTGTCTTGCGGGCCGGGGCTGGCCTCCGGGTGGTATTGCACGGAATAGACAGGGCGGTCGGCCATGCGGATCCCGCAATTGGAGCCGTCGAAAAGGCTGACATGGGTTTCGATCACGCCCTTGGGCAGGGTCTGGCTGTCGACGGTGAAGCCGTGGTTCATCGAGGTGATCTCGACCTTGCCGGTTTCCAGATCCTTGACCGGGTGGTTCGCGCCGTGGTGACCGTGGTTCATCTTGACCGTCTTGGCCCCCAGCGCCAACGCCAGCATCTGGTGACCGAGGCAGATGCCGAAGATCGGCAGATCCGCCTCGAGCACGCCTTGGATCATCGGCACGGCATAGGTCCCGGTCGCGGCCGGATCGCCCGGCCCGTTGGACAGGAACACGCCATCAGGGTTCTGCGCCAGAACCTCTTCGGCCGTGGTTGTGGCGGGCATGACGGTCACATCACAGCCGACGCTGGCAAGGCAGCGCAGGATGTTGCGCTTGGCGCCGTAATCCAGGGCCACGACCTTGGGCGCGGGGCCTTCACGCTTGGTGTAGCCCTCGGGCCATGCCCAACGTTTTTCATCCCAGCGATAGGATTGGGCGCAGGTGACGCCCTTGGCCAGATCGAGGCCAACCAGCCCGGGGAACCCGCGCGCGGCCTTGACCAGCGCCTCGATATCGAAATTGCCATCCGGATCATGGGCCAGCGCCACATGGGGCGCGCCCTGCTGGCGGATCGCGCGGGTCAGGCGGCGGGTATCGACACCGCCCATGCCGATCCGGCCGGTCTTTTCCAGCCATGACACCAGATCGCCCGTCGCGCGCCAGTTGGACGGTTCGGTCGGATCCCATTTTACGATCATGCCCTCGGCCACGGGATCGCCGGTTTCGTCATCCTCGGGCGTGACCCCGGTGTTGCCGATATGGGGGAAGGTGAAGGTCACGATCTGCCCGGCATAGGACGGGTCGGTCATGATTTCCTGATACCCGGTCATCGCCGTGTTGAAGCAAAGCTCTGCGACGCGCATTCCCTTGGCCCCGAAGCCGCGTCCGAAAAACAGGGTTCCATCGGCAAGCGCGAGACAGGCAGTGGGTTTTGCGGGCATGGCGGCAGCTCCGTTCGGGGTCCGGGCAAATTGGGCGTGGTCTACGGGGGGCGTGGGGTCGGGTCAAGGCGGTGCGAGGAGGTGTTGTTGCCGCGCCGCGTCTGCCCTATCTAGCGCGCTTGGACACATCATGGGGGATGCCATGGGTATGGATCTGAGGGAACGGATCGGGGCGGGCCTCAAGACCGCGATGCGCGACAAGGATGCCGCGCGGCTCAGCACGCTGCGCCTGATCAATGCCGCCATCAAGGATCAGGACATCGCGTTGCGCGGTGAAGGCCGCGCCGATGGCGTGGACGAGGCGGGTGTGCTCGCGATCCTGGGCAAGATGGTCAAGCAGCGTCAGGAAAGCGCGCGCGCCTATGAAGAGGGCGGGCGGCTGGAACTGGCGGAAAAGGAACGCGCCGAAATCGCCGTGATCGAGGAATACCTGCCGCGCCAGTTGTCCGGCGAGGAGGTCGAGGCCGCGGTTGCCCGTGCCATCGCTGATACGGGTGCCGCTGGCCTGCGTGATATGGGGCGCGTGATGGCGGCGCTCAAGGAAAAATACACCGGCCAGATGGATTTCGGCGCCGTCGGTCCGATGGTGAAGGGGCGTCTGAGCTGACGCCCCCGACCGGGCAGCGCGCGTCAGCCGCGCGTGTCACGTGTGACCGGCGGCGCGGGCTGGCAGAGCGTGAAGATCCCGCAGAACGTGCCGGGTTCGGGAAAATCCGACGGTACGCTCGGAACGGACTGCGATAAGGCGGGCAGGGCAAAAAGGCTCAGCACAGCGGCCAGGATAAGACGACGCATGGGCGTTCTCCGGTGGACGGGTTTCGATATCCACCATCGATGGCGTCGTCCCGCCTAGCATGCCCGCCGATTTCCGAAATCAGTGCAGGTTCGCGGAGATCGGTGCCGGATTGCGGATTTCGGCCCGCGCCCCCGTCACCGCCTCCAGTGCGGAGCGGCGATATTCGGTCGGGCTTTTCCCGGTTTCGGCGCGGAAGGCGCGGTTGAACGGGCCGAGGGAGGAGAAACCTGCCTCATAGGCAATTTCCAGAACCGTACGGCCCATCTGGTCGGGATCTGACAGGGTGTTTCTTGCGGCCTCGATCCGCGCGCGATTGATGAAGGTCGAAAAGTTGCGATGCCCCAGCCCGACGTTGATCGCGCGGCGTACGCGATGCTCGGGGACGCCCAGACGGGACGCGAGGGCACCGATGGTCAGACCCTCTTCGCGCCAAATGCCCGCGTCCATCGCCGCGGTGATACGGGCGATCAGCGCTGCATCCTCACCCGTGGGAGCCTGGGTAAGAGCGGTGACCGGCGCGTCCACCGCCGCGCTCGGGCCGGGCCAGCGCGCCGCATCGGGGCTCAGGATCCAGATTGCGAAAATTAGCGCCAGCACCAGCGTGCCGCCGGATTGCACCATCGCGAACCATGGCGTTGCAGCGTCCACGCCGCCCAGCACTTGCAGCGCAGTGGACAGCAATCCGTATCCGGCTATGGCCGCCGCGAATCCGGGTCGCGCCTTGCACCGGCAGTCGACCAGATCCTCCCGGGAGGACCAGAGCGCCAGCACCAAGAGACCCGCAAACAGGATCATCGACAAGAAGCCGCAATAGATTTGAGACGCGCCCGTCAGGGTGGTCACCTGCAGCGATGCCGCGACGATGGCCGCGGCCGTGAGCCAGGGCCAACGCGCCATCGGCGGATCGAGGAAAATCGACAGCAACAGCCATGTCACCGCGAGGGGCATGGCGCTTGCCAGCAGCGACAGTTGCGCCGCGAGCGCCACGGGCAAGACATCGGCTTGCGGGCCATGGGCAAGCAGGAAGGCCGATTCCGTGACCGCGACAGCGACAACCGACAGGCGGCTGTCCCGCGCGATCGGCGCGCGCCACATCAACGCCGCCAGCAAGAACAGGAGGGCCACCGCTCCCCCGCGCAACGCGATGTCGATCAGTTCCATCCCTAGCCTCTCGCTGTTTGTGCCGACCCTCGGCACGCAGACCTAGCCGCCTGCGCCCAATTTTTCTTGCCGATTTCGGAAAAAAGGCGCGCCGATATCTTGAAATCGGATCTGTCGGGTGGGCCAGGATCGCTTTCCGGTGCCGAACGGGCCCGCCGGGCCCGTTCGATGCCGTTCACGCTGCGCGCAAGGCACGCTCGAGCGTTTCCTTGAGGCCGATCCGCTCGGGCGGCGTCAGGAAGGCGCCCAGCTCCACCTCGCGGTCGCCGCCCTGAAGCGTCAGGTATTGCGGCACCGGCCCGCCGCGGGCGTGCAGCACGACGCGGACCCAGTAGGGATTTGCCTCCCAATCGCGGGGCGGGCGGCGCGGTTCGTGCCGTTCCAGCCGGATCAGGTCATCCCAGACCAGAAGCTCCTCGTAGATGTCATGGTCGCGCCAGTTGCGCTTGAGCGCGGCCCAGATGCCCCAGACCGCCGCGCCCAGAAAGGGCAGGAGCGCCCAGAACACGGCGGTGCCGAGAATGGCGAAGAGCGGCACCGAGATCAGCGCCGCCGTCAGCCCGATGAACCAGACGAATCCCTCGGGCGTCAGCGATTTGTGCGGCCTGAGCGTCAGGCGCAGTCGGGGTGTTCCGTGCCCCTCACGGAAAAGGGCCCCGGTTTTGTCCGGGGCCCCGTTCAGGTTTTCGATCTGTACCGGCATGGCCCTGTCAGTGATGCGGCTGACGGTCCCACATCTCGCGCGTCGGAAGCTCTTCGAACGTGTGCTCCGGCGGCGGGTTGGGCAGGGTCCATTCCAGCGTGTCGGCATGTTCGCCCCAATAGGCGTTTTCCTCGATCTTCTTGCCCGCGCGCAGCGTGTAGAAGACGATGCCGATGAACAGCAGGAACGAGGCGAAGGAGATGAACGCGCCGATCGAGCTGACATAGTTCCAGAGCGCGAAGGCATCCGGGTAGTCGATGTAACGGCGCGGCATGCCCTGGCGACCCAGGAAGTGCTGCGGGAAGAACGTGAGGTTGGTGCCGATGAAGAACATCCAGAAGTGCACCTTGCCCATCAGTTCGGGGTACTGCCGGCCCGACATCTTGCCGATCCAGTAGTAGATCCCGGCAAAGATCCCGAAGACGGCACCGAGGCTCATCACGTAGTGGAAGTGGGCCACGACGTAATAGGTGTCGTGATAGGCCCGGTCCACGCCGGCTTGGCTCAGGATGATGCCGGTCACACCACCCAGCGTGAACAGGAAGATGAAGCCCACGGCGAAGAGCATCGGAGTCTTGAAGCTGATCGAACCCTGCCACATGGTGGCGATCCAGCTGAAGATCTTGATGCCCGTGGGCACCGCGATCACCATGGTCGCGACCATGAAATAGGCCTGCTGGGTCAGGGTCATGCCGACCGTGTACATGTGGTGCGCCCACACGACGAAGCCCAAGCCGCCGATGGCGACCAGCGCGTAGACCATCGGCAGGTAGCCGAAGATCGGCTTTTTCGAGAAGGTCGACACGATGTGGCTGATCACGCCGAAGGCCGGCAGGATCACGATGTAGACCTCGGGGTGCCCGAAGAACCAGAAGATGTGCTGGAACAGGACCGGGTCACCGCCGCCCGACACGTCGAAGAAGGCCGTGCCGAAGTTGCGGTCGGTCAGAAGCATGGTGATCGCGCCAGCCAGAACCGGCAGCGACAGAAGCAGCAGCCAAGCGGTGACGAAGATCGACCAGGCAAACAGCGGCACCTTGTGCAGCGTCATGCCCGGTGCGCGCATGTTCAGGAAGGTCGTGATGATGTTGATCGAGCCGAGGATCGAGGAAGCCCCCGACACGTGCACGGCGAAGATCGCGAAATCGACCGCGCGGCTGGTCGGCGCATCCTGCCACGACAGCGGCGGGTAGAAGGTCCAGCCGGGGCCTGCGCCGCCATCGATGAACACCGCGCAGAAAGCCAGCGCCGTGCCCGCGACATACAGCCAGTAGGACAGGTTGTTCAGACGCGGAAACGCCATGTCCGGCGCGCCGATCATCAGCGGCATGAAATAGTTGCCGAAGCCGCCGAACAGCGCGGGAATCACCACGAAGAACATCATCAGAACGCCGTGGCCCGTGATCATCACGTTCCACAGGTGGCCATCGGGGGTGCATTCGCCCTCGGCCGCGGCCGAGAGGACGCGCGCGCCCTCGGCGCACATGTACTGGACGCCCGGTTCCATCAGCTCCATCCGCATGTAGACGGTGAAGATGACCGAGATCAGCCCCACGACACCTGCGGTGAACAGGTAGAGGATGCCGATGTCCTTGTGGTTGGTGGACATGAACCACCGGGTAAAGAAACCCGGTCGGTCGTGGTCATGTCCCGTATGGGTGGCGTCTGCCATGTGTAGCTCCTGTCTGTCGCGCATCAGGGAAGCTCGCGCGCGAACCCCCTTGTCATTGTGTCCTTCTACGGACCTGACACCACCGGTTCAATCCGCTAGCGGCAATCCGCCGCGACCGGGGGGTGAGGAAAATTGTCCCATATCAAGGCGTGGTTGCGAGCCCTCTGGCCGGCGTCAGCCAAGAAGACCTGTCAGGACCCAGACCGCCCCACCCAGTGGCACAAGGGCCAGTGCCGCCCAGAGGCCGTCGCGCGTCAGAAGCGAGAAGCCGAGGCAGGTCACAGCCATGGCCAGAAACGAGGAACTGAAGGGCAGAAGTTCGAGAAAGGGCATCATGAGACCGGCCAGCGCGCAGACGAGCAGAACCGCCTGCGAGACGGGGGGTGTCGTCAGCAACCAAAGCCGTCGCCGGCAATGACGGTCGAGAAACCCGGCCGTGGGGCGCAACCGCTCCAGCGCTGCAAGCAGGCGGGGGCGGGGGATGGACCTTCGGCTGAGCCATCCCGGCAGCCAGAGCCGCCGCCGCCCCAAGGCCAGTTGCAGCGCAATGGCCGCGATCGTCAGCCCGCCGAAGCTCGACAAGAGCGGGATGCCCGAAAGCGGGGACACGATCACAAGCGCGACAAAGATCATCAGGGGCAGGGCGCCCCTTGGGCCGAAGGCGATCACGACGCTGTCGAGCGAGGGGTTTTCCTCGCGTTCGGCAATGGCCGCGACCTGGTCGAGAAGACCGCCGAGCGAATCCTCGGCCGTGCATTGCGACCCGCCCAAGGGAGTCTCCCCGCCTGTCCTGTCCGATCCCCGCATCTGTCACCGGCCGTTTCTGGAATGCTGATCGCTTGCAGATAGGGACAGGTTTATTCGCGTGGAAGATACGCATCCGGACATGCGGCGGTTAACTGCCCGGCTCCTAGCGCGGATCGGCACGATCGTGGAACACCGCGGCAAAGCTGGCCCGCAGCGCAAGGTCAAGATCGTCCATCGTGACCGGCAGGCCCAGATCGACAAGGCTGGTCACGCCATGGCCGGTGATGCCGCAGGGCACGATGCCGTCGAAATGCGTGAGGTCTGGTTCGAGGTTGATCGACAGGCCGTGAAAGCTGATCCATTTGCGCAGCCGCACGCCGATGGCCGCGATCTTGTCCTCGCGCGGGGTGCCGTCGGGCAGGGACGGTTTGTCGGGGCGCGCGACCCAGACACCGACGCGGCCCGCCCGCACCTCGCCCGTGACGTTGAATGTGGCGAGTGTGGCGATCACCCAAGCTTCGAGCTGCGAGACGAAGGCGCGCACGTCTCGCCCGCGCTTGTTCAGGTCCAGCATGGTATAGACCACGCGTTGTCCCGGCCCGTGATAGGTGTATTGCCCGCCGCGCCGGGTCTCGAAAACGGGGAATCGGTCTGGGTCGCGCAGATCCTCGGGCCGGGCCGAGGTTCCGGCGGTGTAAAGCGGGGGGTGTTCCAGCAACCAGATCGCCTCGGACGCTTCGCCACGCGCGATGGCATCGGCGCGCGCCTCCATCCAGGCGACGGCCTCCTCATAGGCGACCGGGCTGTCCGAGATGATCCATTCGATCATGTGGTACCTGTTCTCAGCGGGGCAGAAGGCCTGCGTTCCTCAAAGCCGTCATATGCGAGCGCGAGGCGGGAATGTCACGTCCGGTCGTCATCGTGAGAATGGCGCGATCCCCTTCGCGGCGCACGGTGCAGACCGCATCGATGGCTATCCAATGCGAGCGGTGAACCTGCAGGCCGGGCGTGGGCGCCGTCTCGCGGATCGCATCGGCAAGGCGCATCAGGAGCATCGTTTCGCCACGCGTGGTGCGGATGCGGACGTAATGATCCTCGACCGACAGCGCGACCAAGGGCCCGCGTTTGTCGAGCGGCAGCCGGTCCAGGAGGTCGGGCTGGCTTTCGACAGGCGCGGCAGGTGCTGTCGCTTGTCCCTGCAGTTGCAAGAGAAAGCTGGCGATGGCTGCCACAAGAAAGATGGATGCGATGATCGCGATCGCGCCGTCATCTTGTGGCCAGAAGCCAAGAAGCAGACCGTTCAGTGCGGTCACCAGAGCCGTGACGGCAAAAGCCGTCGCCAGTGCCACGCCCCCAAGGCGGGTCGCCCGACCCCGCCCCGCAAGACGCGGCCGCAGCACGATGTCGATTGCGGTTCCCGTCGCATAGGTGCTGACCACCACGATCCCCCAATAGCCTGTGCGCGCGGCAAGGGTCAGGCTTTCAAGCGTGCCGAAGGGACCGGCCAGCACCAGAAGTGCAACGGCCCCGGCCAGACCCGACAGGGTCATGGCGCGCCCAAGATGGGCCCGCAACTCACGAAGCGCGGATGACGGCGGGCGGTCAATCACGAAGTCCATCCGTTCCTTGCGAAGGCGCGCTGGCAAGACGCCGCGCAGTCAGGACAGGAGGGTGCCAAAGCCATGCCGCGCTCACAAGCCGTTGCGCACCTGACAAAAGGAAAGACCCGATGACCGCCACTGATCTCGCCGCTCTGCCGCTTGCCGTGCATCTGCATCTGTGGCCTGCCCTCTGCGCGCTGGTGCTTGGCCCGTTTGCCCTGTACCGGCGTCGCCGCGACATATGGCACAAGGCGTCGGGATATATCTGGGTCGGGCTGATGGCCCTGACCGCTGCAAGCGCGTTTTGGATCGAGGCGGCCATTCTACCCATCGTCCTTGGATTTGGTCTCATTCACGCGCTGTCGGGGTTGGTGCTTTACGGTCTGTGGCGGGGCGTTTCTGCGGCACGCGCGGGGGATGTCGCTGCCCATTCCGGCTGGATGCGCGCGCTCTACTGGCAGGCGCTGATCGTCGCTGGCAGTTTCACGCTTTTGCCGGGACGGACGCTCAACGCGCTGCTCTTTCCGGACCGCCCCATCCTTGGGGTGATTGCGATTCTGGGCATCGGTTCTGTTCTCGTGTTGCGCTTTTTTCGCCTGCGGTCCGTGCGGCGCGCGGCAGGGTGATTTTCTCGACCTTGGGCAGGGCGGCTGCGTGTCCGGTCAGGTTTTCCTGACCCTGCGGCATTTTCGGCTCAGGTTTCGGACGAGCTGTGCTAGTTTCGGACGCGATAAAGGCCCCCGCTGCCGCAGTCCGGGCCTGTACCGTGACCTGGAGGGATACCCATGTTTGCAAGACTCATGACATCGGCCAGCCTGATTGCCGCGCTAGCCCTCGCGCCTGCCGAGCGCGCCGAAGCGGATGCCGCCGAATTCATCGGCGGCGCCATCATCGGCGGCGTGATCGGCCATGCTCTGTCGCAGGGTAATCGCAACACCACACGGGGCACGACCACGACCCGCGTCGTGCGGCCGGGCATCCCGGCGACGCAACAGGGACGGGAAACGCAGCTTGCGCTGAATTACTTCGGCTTCGAGGCCGGGACGGTGGATGGCCAGATCGGCAACGGCACCCGCGCCGCGATCGAACGCTATCAGCGTGCGATGGGCTATCCGGTGAACGGGCGCGAGTTCGCGGGGTACCAGTTCGATTACCTCATGGATGCCTATTACTGGGGCCAGAACGGCGGGGCGCAGCAGAGCGGATTGGCTGGGCAGCCACTGCTCTTTGCCTACCGCGACAGCCGCGAAGGACGCACCTTGCCTGCGGGCGCGCCGCAGCCCGCCCTGCCGCAGGCGCCCGCCACCACCGTCATCGTCAATCCGCAGCCCACGGCACCGGCGCCTGGCGTTCTGGCCGCGGCCCCTGCGCAGGCGGCGCCGAACCTGTTTGCCAATGCCGCACCCACGGCGTCGCTTGCCAATACGTGCAACGGCATCATGCTTCAGACCTCGACCAATGGCGGCTATGTCACGCTGGCCTCGCTGGATGATCCCGATGTCGCATTGAGCGAACAATTCTGCGTCGCGCGGACCTATGCCATGGCGCAGGGAGAACAGCTGATGCGGGCCATCGCCGGGTTGACGCAGGCGCAGATCGGCCAGCAATGCGGGCAATTCGCTCAGCTTTTCACGGCGCAGATCGACCAAGTCTCGTTGATGGGGCCGGCGCAATTGCTGCCGCAGGTGACCTCCGTGGCGCTGGGAACAGGCATTCCGCCCGCTGACCTTGTGTCGACCGCACGGGTCTGCCTGTCGGTCGGCTATGCGCAGGACGATATGCGCATGGCGGTCGGGTCGGTTCTCGCACTGGCCGCGATGGGCGAAGCGGCGCAGGGCGAATTGCTGGGCCATCACCTGCGTGAGGGTTTCGGGACGACCACGCGCCCCGACCTCGCGCTGCAATGGTATGATGCCAGCCTGAGCGCGGTAGAGCAGGGCGCGCCGGCGGCCTTCATGCCGGGACAGCCCGAGCGGACGCAGCTGGTCAGGGCGGCGGTCACGCGGATGCAGGGCGGCGCGGCGTTGCCCACGCCCGTTCCCGCGTCCCAACCGATGCCCACGCCTATGCCTGCCCCGGTGCCGGTTCCGGTGCCTGCGCAGTCAAACAAGCTTTGACGCGCCGGGAAACCGGCCGGTCCGGGCCTCTTCCTGGGTCCGGACCGGGTCGGTCGCGAGGCGGCTGCGAAAAATCGCGTTACACCCTCTTCACAAGCCCGCAACCCTCGGCTAAACGCCTGCCACTACCTGATCACGTGCGGTCGTGGCGGAATTGGTAGACGCGCAGCGTTGAGGTCGCTGTGGGGTAACTCCCGTGGAAGTTCGAGTCTTCTCGACCGCACCAATCAGGCCTTCGGGCCGGGCCCGATGGGCCGAACCCGTCTCCCATTTCCATCGTCCGACCTGACTGCCCCTGACACTCTTGGGCATGGCACGATGTCCGTGACACGGTCGCCGGGCTGTGCTTAGTCGCCCCGACCAATCAGCGGAGGGAGGCTGTCATGCGGTTTATGCGGATCGGTGAGGTGGGCGCGGAACGGCCCGCGATCGTGGATGAGGCGGGCGTCGCGCGCGACCTTTCCGCCATCGTGCCCGATATCGGACCTGACACCATTGCGGGATTGGGCGACAGGCTGGCGGGCGTTGATCCCAAGGACCTGCCGATCCTGCCGACCGAAGGCCAGCGCATCGGCGCGCCCATCGCGCGACCCCGCAACATCTGGTGCATCGGCCTGAATTATTCAGATCATGCCGCCGAGTCGGGAATGCCCGTCCCCTCGGAGCCGATCGTCTTCAGCAAGCCGGGCAGCGCGCTCTGCGGGCCGAATGACCCGATCCTGACCTCGCCCGGGATGACAAAGATCGACTGGGAGGTCGAGTTGGGCATCGTGATCGGCGCGCCCGCGCTCGACCTCGCGCCGGGCACGGCGATGGATCACGTCTTTGGCTATGTCGCCGCGAATGACGTGTCCGAGCGCGCGTGGCAGATGGAGCGCGGCGGGCAGTGGATGAAGGGCAAGAGCTATCCCAATTTCTGCCCGTGCGGACCATGGCTGGTGACCCGGGACGATATTCCCGATCCGCAGACCCTCGGGATGGAATTGTCGGTGAACGGCGCGGTGATGCAGAAGGGCACGACCGCGACCATGATCTTCGGCGTCGCGCACATCGTGGAATACCTGAGCCAGTTCGCCCTGTTGGAACCGGGCGACCTGATCGTCACCGGCACGCCGCCGGGCGTTGGCATGGGGCAAAAGCCGCCGCGTTATCTGGCGCATGGCGATGTGGTGGAGTTGTCCATCGACGGTCTCGGTGCGCAGCGCAGCGAGGTTCGCCCGCGCGTCTGAGCGTTGCGGTGTCGGCCGGCGGTGGTGATCAGAGCGCTGTCGCCACCCCGGCCGCCTGCAACTCGTGCAACCGCGCATATGCCCCGTTCGCGGCCATCAGGTCGGCATGGCGGCCTTCCTCGATCACCTGTCCCCGGTCGAGGACAAGGATTTTGTCCGCGTCCCGGATCGTCGACAGGCGGTGTGCGATCACCAGCGTCGTGCGACCTTCCGCGAGGCGGGCCAAAGCCTCTTGCACCAGCTGTTCGGAGCGCGCGTCGAGCGCAGAGGTCGGTTCGTCGAGCAGCAGGATCGGCGCGGCCTTGAGCATGGCGCGCGCGATCGCCACGCGCTGACGCTGACCACCCGACAGGGCCGAGCCGCGCGGCCCGACGGACGCATCGAGCCCCTGCGGCAGGGCGTCGGCGAATTCGAGGACCGAAGCGGCCTCGGCCGCTGCGCGCACTTCGGCGTCGGTGGCGTCGAGTCGTCCAAGGCGGATGTTCTGGGCGATGCTGGCGTCGAAAAGCGCCGTTTCCTGACCCACCACGGCAATGGCATCGCGCAATCCGTCGAGGCCGAGGTCGCGCAGATCCGTGCCACCGATCGTGATTGCGCCCCCGTCGGGGTCGATCAGTCGTGTCAGCAGGCCGAAAACCGTCGTCTTGCCGGCCCCCGATGGCCCGACCAGCGCGGTGGTCTGACCTGCGATCGCAGTCAGGCTCAGCCCCTGCAGAACCGGCAATCCGTC
This sequence comes from Roseicyclus marinus, assembly GCF_030163795.1. Lineage (GTDB taxonomy): Bacteria > Pseudomonadota > Alphaproteobacteria > Rhodobacterales > Rhodobacteraceae > Roseicyclus > Roseicyclus marinus. The sequence continues at coordinate 21,214 of NZ_JASJOF010000015.1, forward strand.
ATAGCCGAAGCGCACGCCGTCGAACCGGATATCGCCGCGCGGCACGGGTTTGGGATCACGGGGGGGGAGGATGGTCGGGCGCTCTTCGAGCACGGCATAAAGCCGGTCGAGCGAGGCGATGCCAGCCTGAATCTGGCCTGCGATGTTGGACAATCGCCGGAGCGGGTCGAACAAAAGCGCCAGCGCGGTGAAGAAGGACATGAATTCGCCGATGGTCTTTTCGCCCTCCACGATCTGGCCGCCGCCGAAATAGAGGACCGCGACAAAACCCGCGGCCGAGATGACGTCGATCATCGCCGGGTTGGCGGCAAGCCCGCGCTGCGACCGGATCGCTTGGCGCAGGAAGGCTTTGACCTCTTCGCCGAACCGCCCCGTCTCATGCGCCTCCAGGCGGTTGAGCTTGATCGACTGGATGCCGTGGAACATTTCGTCGAGCTGGGTGGAAAGCCGCGCCGCGGCCTCCCTGCTCGCGGTGGCTGTCTTCCGGATATAGCCTTGTACGGCCATGATCGGCAGGATCAGAAGCGGCAGGCCGATGAGCGCCAAAAGCGTCCAGACCCAGTCATTGGTCAGCATCACGGTCAGGAGCGACGCCAGCGTGATCGTGTCCCGCCCCAGCGACATCACGGTGGAGGAGGCCAGTCCCTGCAAGGCCAGCGTGTCGCCCCGCACCCGTTCGATCAGCGATCCGGGGGGATTGTCGCGGAAATACCTGATGTCGAGCGCCAGAAGATGGCTGACAAGCCGCGCCTGCAACGCGGTCGTCACCTTGAGGCCGATGGTCACGATGATAAGGCGCTGCGCGAAGCCCGCGATGGCGCGCGCCACGAAGATCAACGCGATGGCCAGCGCGATCCAGCCCACGCCCTCCATGCTGCCCGCGCCGAACATGTCGTCGAACAGGGGCTGGACCATGTAGGCCAGAACGCCCAGCGTCGCGCCCTCGATGGTCATCAGGACCGCGGCCACCAGCAACCGCGACAGGTGCATGCGCACATGATCGTGCCACAGCCGTCCCAGCAGATGGCGGGCCTTGGCCTCGGGCCTGAGTGAGGGGGCGAGGTCGGTGGGCAGGACAGCGGCTCCGGAGCGTGTGCGAGGTATCGGAGCCGTGGCTTACGCGATGGATGCGGGGCAGACAAGCGGCGGCGGCCGCGCTATGAGCGGCCTGAAGGTGCAATGCGGAGGACAGACACCATGCCCAAGGGCTATATCATCGGCCATATCACCGTGAACGATCCCGAAGCCTACAAGGAATATGTCGAGCGCGACACGCCGATCCTGCTGGGTCTGGGCGGGCGTTTCATCGTTCGCGGGGGGCAGTCGCAGGTGATGGAGGGCGAAACCCTCATGCGGCATGTCGTGATCGAATTCCCGAGCTACGAGGCCGCGCTGACGGCCTACAACGACCCCGCCTACCAAGAGGTTGCCGATATCCGCCGTCGCACCGCCGACAGTGTGATCCTGGTGGTCGAAGGCGTCTGAGAAAACACAAGGCCGCCCCTGTGTCAAAATTGGGGCAGGGCGCGGCGCTTGTCCCCGAATTGCCTCATTCGATCCATATTCCGGCCCGAGACCACGACCAAGCTACAGGCAATGGTGTGGTAACTGGTGTGCGAGGCCTGCGATGTCTGTCCCGATGCGGCACGAGAGTTTTGGATTTCCGGCATCCCTCGCCGGCGATGACACCGGCCTGTCGGGTCGGGCCAAGGCGGAGGGGATCGGGCTGGTGGCGGGAACGCGGGTGGCGACACCCGGCGGCTATGTCGCCGTGGAACGCCTCGCGGTCGGAGACCGGGTGCTGACGCAGGATGGTCACCAAGCGAGCCTTGTCTGGGTCGGACTGAGCTGTATGCCGGGAAAGGGTGCCTTCGCGCCCGTTCGCATCGAAACCGGGGCCATGGACAACATGCGGCCCGTGCGTCTCGGGCAGGGGCATCTGCTCCGCGTGGCGGGATGGCAGGCTGAGCTTCTGTTCGAGGCGGAGGCTGTTTTTGCAACCGCGAGGAGCCTTGTGGATGGCGCGCGTGTCACCATCGACGACAGCGCGGAATCCGTCATCTATATCCATCTGATGCTCGAGCATCACGGCATCATCTTGGCCGAGAATCTGGCCTGCGAAACGCTGCGGCCCGGACCGGACGCGGCCCTGATGCTGGCAGCTCTGGCGGCGGAGGCGGAGTATTTCGAGCATGCCCCGTTGCCGATCTCCGGGCAGATCGAGGGTTGCATGTCCGCCCTTCCGGTTCTGTCCGGCGACGAGGCGCGTGTGTTGAAAGTCGCCTGAGCGGTCTTCGCCCGCCTCAGCCCAGAAGCCAGATCCACGCGGAGGCGGTGAAAACCGTAAGGGCCGTCCCGATCAGGATGGAGGAGGCCACAACGCGCCGCGCCGCGCCGTACATGTCAGCAAAAATATAGGTGTTCACGCCGGGCGCCATGGCTGCCGTCACAACCGCAGCGCGCAGCTGACCTTGCGAGAGATTGCCGAGCGTGCTGCCCAGTGTCCAAGCAATCGCAGGGTGCAGCAGGAGCGAGATGCCGCAGATCATGACGATCACCCCCATGTCGCCCTCGGGCTTGTAGCGATAGAGAACGCCGCCCAGCCCGAACAGCGCGGCGGGCAGGGCCGCGCGGATCATCAACGCCAGCGCGTCATCGACCACGTCGGGAATGGGCAGGCCCGAGAGGTTCACCACAAAGCCGAGCCCGATCCCGATCATCAGCGCGTTGCTGAAGATCGCGCGCACCACCGTTCTGGCCAGTTTCATCCCGCCCGCCTCGGCGCGGACGATTTCCATGGTCACGATCCCGAGCAGGTAGCAAAACGGCGCATGGAGCGCGATGATCGCGTAATTCGGCCCAAGGCTGTCAACGCCATAGGCGCGTTCCCCGATGGCGAGCCCCAGAAGCACGGAATTGGCGAAGAGGCAGCAAAAGCCGATCACGACGCTGTCGACCATGGGCCTGCCAAAGAACAGCCGCGCGCCAAACATGCCGGCAAAGAAGCTGACTGTGGAGCCGGTGTAATAGCTGACAAGCAGCGACAGATCGAAATCCGCGCCCAGATCCAGCGTCGCGATGGCCGAGAAAAGCAGGCAGGGAATGGCGAATTTCTGGGTGAAGACCATCAGCCCGTCGACGGCGCTGTCGGCGAAAAGCTTGCGCCAGACCGCCAAATAGCCAGCGCCCACGACCAGAAAGACGGGCAAGACGATGGCGAGGATGTCGAGCAATCTCTCAGACCTCGTAGGTGATGGTCAGCCCGTCATGGGCGGGCGTGACATTCTCGGGCGTTTCGGCGGCGACAGTCGCGTAATCCAGGTCGATATGCATGTTGGTCAGCACTGCGCGGCGGGGTCGGGCGCGCGCGATCCATTCGAGCGATCGGTCCAGATGCGCATGGCTGGGATGCGGTGTCCGGCGCAGCGCGTCGAGGATCCAGCAATCCAATCCGTCCAGAACGCGCCAAGCCGGGTCGGGGATGTCGGAGACATCGGGTAGATAGGCCAGATCCCCGACCCGGAAGCCGAGCGCGTCGATATTGCCGTGGGTCACCTCAAAGGGGGTGAGCGTGATCGCGCCGCCCGGCCCTTCGATCGTCACATCGCCCTCGATGCTGTTGAGGTCGAGGATCGGGGGATAGGCGGAATTGGGCGGCTGAACGAAAGCATAGCCGAACCGGTTCAGGAGGTCGTTTTGCGTTGGTCCATCGGCCCAAACGGGAAGGCGCTGGCGCATGTTGAAGACGATCATGCGCAGATCGTCGATCCCGTGGACGTGATCGGCATGGGCATGGGTGAAGACCACGCCATCCAGTCGCCCGATCCCCGCATCGAGGAGTTGCGACCGCAAATCTGGGGAGGCGTCGATCAGCACGGCGGTTTCGCCCGCAGCCTCGCGACGCCGGATCAGGAGCGAACAGCGCCGCCGCGCGTTCTTGGGGTTCGTCGGGTCGCAATCGCCCCAATGCCCACCCAGTCGCGGCACGCCGCCCGAGGATCCGCAGCCAAGGATGGTGAAGCTGAGTTCGGCCATGGGTCAGGCGGCCTTTGCCCAAGCGGCGGCTTTCCAGAACAGCCGGTCGAAATTAGCCGACGTGGCCGCCGCGAAATCCGCGTAATCGAGGCCGAAGACCTCGGCGCCGACGCGCGCGGTATGAGCGGTATAGGCCGGTTCGTTGCGCTTGCCGCGATGGGGCGGGGGCGCGAGATAGGGGCTGTCGGTTTCCAGCAGGATCCTGTCCAGCGGGGCGGCTGCAAAGATCGCGCGCAATTCCGCGCTTTTGGGAAAGGCGGCGATGCCTGACATCGACAGGTAGAAGCCGAGGTCGAGGGCTGCCTGCGCCAAGGCCGCGCCGGACGAAAAGCAATGCATCACACAGGAATAGGGACCGGAGCGATATTCTTCGGTGAGGATGCGGGCGATGTCGTCGTCGGCGTCGCGGGCATGGATGATGAGCGGCAGGCGGGTCCGGCGCGCGGCCTCGATATGAAGGCGCAGGCTGTCTTGCTGCATGGCCTTTGTTTCGGCGGTGTAGTGGTAATCGAGCCCGGTTTCGCCGATGCCGACGAATTTTGGATGTCGGGCGAGCGTTTCCAGTTCCTCCAACGTCGCCATGGGTTCGTCGGCCACGCTCATCGGATGGGTGCCTGCGGCCCAGAAGACGCTGGCCTGCGCCTCGGCGATGGCGCGGACACGAGGGGCGTTGCGCAGCCGGGTGCAGATCGTGACCATGCGCGTGACGCCCGCCGCCGTGGCGCGCGCGATCACATCGGGCAGGTCGGCGGCAAGATCGTCGAAATCCAGATGGCAATGGCTGTCGACGATTTCGGGCGGGATGTCGGGCATGGCGGGCTTTCGCGGGGGTCAGGCCGCGCGAAGCTGTGCGGCGGTCCGGTCGAGGTCGAGGAACATATCGAACGTGAGCGCGGCAGGGTCAAGGTTGACCGCCCGCCCGCGCCGCGCCCGCGCGGTGAGCGTCGCGGCAAGATCGGCCCAGAGCCGCGCGGCCATGGGATCGGGGGCAAGGCGGGCCAGGGTTTTCGCCTCGCCCGGCACAATCTCGGGCAGGGAGTGGCCAGTTGCGCCCTGACGGGCGAGACGCGACAGCGCGCGGTCGAGCAGCGAAAGGGTCATGTCGAAGGCAACTTCGCCGCCCTTGCCGGATGTCGCTTCCGACAGGCGCAGGGCGAGCGGGCGGTCAAGGCGCGGCAGGCCGTCGAGCAACAGGATCAGGTCGCGGTAAAGGACAAGACCGCCATGGGACGACAGGCGCAGCGCCTCACCGACGGATCCGCCCGCCAGCTCGGCAAGCGCCGAGGCGTTCTCGGGCGGGCTTTGCCCGGCCTGCGTAAAGGCCTTGTTGAGATCCTCGGGGCCAAGCGGGCCAAAGCGCAGCGTGCGGCACCGCGAGCGGATCGTGGGCAAAAGACCCGAGGGGCGGTGCGAGATGAGGAAAAGCACGGCGTCCTTGGGGGGTTCCTCCAACTCCTTCAACAGCGCATTTGCGGCTGAGGCGTTCATCTCGTCGGCGTTGTCCACGATGACCACGCGGCGGCCGCCGCCACCTGCCGACATGTGGAAGAAGGATTTGACACGGCGCACCTCGTCGACCGTGAGCTGCGTCTTCAATTTCTTCGTTTTTTCGTCCCAAGGGCGGCGGATCAGGCAAAGACCCGGTTCGGACAAGGCGCGCAACCGCGCGGCGACCGGGTGGTCGTCATCTATGTCAAGACTGTCGGGGGGCGGGGGCGCGCCGAAAAGGCTGTCGCCGGTATCGGGGGGTGTGGCGAGCAAAAATCGCGCGGCGCGCCACGCGAAGGTGGCCTTGCCCACGCCCTCCGGCCCGGTGAGCAGCCAGCCATGGGGCAGGCGGCCCGAAGTAACAGCTGCGAGGAATGTCGCCTCCGCCTCGTGTTGGCCGAACAGCCGCGCGGTTTCGCGCGGATGCGGCGCACCGTCGAGGCGGTCGGGTTCTGGCAGCGCGTCCTCGGTCATGGGTTGGTCGTAGCACGGGGGGAGGGGCCGGAAAACTCGAGTTTTCCGCCTCAGGCGAGACGCTGCGCGACAAGGGCGGCGATGTCTGTGGCGATGGCGTCGGGGTTCCGGCCCGCATCGATCAGGACGCAGCGGCGGGGATATTCGGCGGCAAGCGCCCGGAAGCCGTCGCGCAGGCGGTGCTGGAAGGCGAGGCCGAAATCCTCGAACCGGTCCTCGCCCGAGCGTCGGGCAAGGCCGCGCGTCAAAGCCACCTCGGGATCCATGTCGAGGATCAGCGTCAGGTCCGGGTCGATGCCGATGACGCGATCGTGGATATCGTCGACAAGCCCGCGCAGATCGCCTCGCGTCGCCCCTTGATATACACGGGTCGAATCCGCGAAGCGGTCGGTGATCACATCGCGTCCCGCAGACAGCGCGGGACGTATCGTACGTTCCAAGTGGTCGCGGCGGGCGGCCATGAACAGCAAGATCTCTGTCTCGGGAGACCAGCGGTCGGGGTCGCCTTCGACGAGCAGTCGGCGGATATCCTCGGCCCCCGGCGCGCCGCCGGGTTCACGGGTCAGGACCGGATCGCGGCCCGTGGCGCGCAGGGTCTCTGCCAGCCGCCGGGCCTGAGTGGATTTGCCCGATCCGTCGATCCCTTCGAGGCTGATGAACAGCGCGCCCCTCTCGGGCCCTGTGCCGGACATCAACCGCCCACGAGGGTCGGAGGCGGACCGATCAGCCGATGCAACACGTCGCGCGTCGCGGTGCCAAGGCGCGTGCCGATACCGCCCTGTGCCACATCCTCGGTCGCAAGCAGCGGGATGCGGTGTTCGATCGCATTCTCGCCCTCGCCCATGCGCACCACCATTTCGCCCAGTTGGTCGCCTGCGGCTATCGGTGCGGCAAAAGGAGCGGAATAGGTGATTTCCGCAGCCACATCCGCCGTGCCGCTGGCCGGCAACAGCAACGTGAGATCCGTGGCCGGTGCCATGCCGACATCGGACGCAGCCCCCATGAAGACGGGCGCGCGAGCCAGTTCCGTTCCGCCGCTCACCACCTGCCGCTCCACGAACTGGCGCAGGGCCCACGTGGTGATGCGTTCGGCCTCGCGCGCGCGGGCCTCGGCGCTGGGCAGGCCAGTGATGACGAAGGTGACGCGGCGGCTGCCCTGTACCGCCGAACCCACGAGACCATAGCCAGCCTCGGACGTGTGGCCGGTCTTGAGCCCGTCCGCCCCGATGCCCAACGACAAAAGCGGGTTTCGGTTGAACCGGTTGGCGGGCGAGCGGTTTTCGTAGTCGAATTCGGTTTCCGCGAAATAGCGGTAGTACTGTGGATGTTCGGTGATGATCTCTTCGGCCAGAATGCCGAGGTCGCGCATGCTCATCACATGGCCTACGGCTGGCCAGCCCGAGGCATTCATCAACGTGGTCTGGTCCATCCCCAGTTCCCGCGCGCGGTCGGTGGCAACCCGCGCCCAACCGCCCTCGGTTCCATCGGGGCTGAGCGCCTCGGCAAGAACGACCGAGGCGTCATTGCCCGAAACGATGATCACGCCGCGGATCAGATCCTCGACCGTTGGACGGTCTGCGGTGTTGAGAAACATGGTCGATCCGCCGAAGCTCATGGCATGGGCGCTGACCGGAAGGCGGGTGTCGAGCGCAAGGCGCCCTTCGTCCAGCGCCTCGAAGGTGGTCAAAAGCACCATGAGTTTGGACATCGAGGCGGGCGGCAGCGGCACCTCGGCATTGTGCGAGAACAGCACCTGCCCGGTTCCATGGTCGATCACATAGGCCGCGGTCGCCTCTGTCTGGTAGGCTTGCGACAGGGCCGGCCCGGTCGCCAGCACAAAGGACAGCGCCGCCACGAATGCGGCGGCGCGGTGGGTCAGTCGGGTCAGGGCAGCGTACATTCCATGTCCTGTGTCTTTGGTTTCACCTCGTCACGGGGTAGGCGTCGGCGAACCCCAGATCCCGGACGGTGCGCAGGATCGACGCGCGATCCTCTGCCGACTGGGCCGGGCCCACCACAACCCGCCAGAACCGGCGACCGTTGGTGCTTTGGTCGTAGATTGTCGGCACCAAGCCCGCGTTGCGCAAGGCCTGCCCGGTGTTGTTGGCGTTTTCTTGCACAGAGAAGATGCCGATCTGGACAAAAGCCCGCTCGACCGCCGTGTCGGAGGGCGCCGCGCTTGCGACCGCAAGGGGCGCGGCCTGCGGAGCAGGAGCGGGGCTTTGCGCCTGTTCTGCCTGCGAAATGGCGGCCGCGGCGGCTGCGATCGGATCACCGATCGGGGTCGCGGTGATCGCGGGCGTGGCAATGGCGGTGCCTTCGGCGGCGGCCGGCGTCGGTTCGGCCCCCGGGGCTGGCGTGACGACCGGATCCGCGACTTCCTCGCGCCGCAGGGCGGTGACCTGGATTCGGGTGGGGTCGCCCGCGAGAATGTTGAGAGCGGCCGCCGCATCCGAGGAAATCATCAGATCCGGGCCGGGGCCGTCGATTTCGCGGCGGAACAGGGCCCCGATGACGAACCGACCATTTTCCTCGTTGCGAATGATGACGCGTTCCGGGTCATCGGCCGAGGGATGCGCAACCCAGACGCCACCAAGAGACGGGCGACCGTCCCACAGGCCTTCTTCGGTGACTTGGAACACGTCGGGGGCTTCGACGTCGCGTTCGACCAACCGCGTCGCACCGATCGGTGCCGGCCCGTCGCCCGTGGCGTTGCGGGTGCCGATGTTGGAAAACGGCTGAAAGTCTTCGCCGCAGCCAGTGAGGGCTGCAAGGGCGCATGCGGCAAGTCCAAGCCGGGCACGCGACGGAATCCTAGGCAATCGGGTCATTTGCTACTCTGTCCGCACTCAATGGGCGCAACGCGCGCCTCAGGTTATTTGGTCCGATGCCGTCTGCCGGGCACGGTTCCGTTTTGATTGATTGGCACGATACCTTGTTTGAGGCGGTCTGAAAACCCGTTTGCCTCGAGCCGCGCGCCTGTTTGCTGACCTGTTGCAGCCGGGCGCATCTTTCAGAATCACGCGCGCCCCCTTACGAGACACGAAGGCCGGAGGAGTGGCCGAGCGGTCGAAGGCACCGGTCTTGAAAACCGGCGTGCGTGTGAGCGTACCGTGGGTTCGAATCCCACCTCCTCCGCCACTACCCTTCCGGCAATGCTTTGATATCTATTTAGTTTCTGTGTCCGCACAGGGTACGGGGTATCACGCGGGGTATCATTTGGCTCTGCGGGTAGTCAGGAAGCCGCTCTGATGCATGATCCCGCACGGAAAATAGTGCATGACTTTACCGGGGGCGAGTCACGGCGAAATCGCACTGTTGGGATCGCTTGGGCAGACAGATACTGTTGCTCTCCGGACGCACGTCGTTCCCTCCGATGAGAGCAGATCCCGAAGCCTGTCACCATCCAGCATCCCGTCTCCGGCAAGTTCCCTTGCCAGCCTCTCGAGCCCCTCTTTCCTGCTGTCCAGCAGGGTCATTGCCCGCTGTTCCGCGTCCTTTAGCCGACTCTCGACCCGGGTGCGAAGGTCAGCATCAGCGCGCAGCACCCTGTCCACGTCCTTGGGCGCAGCGCGCCAGATCAGCTGTTCGGTAAGTCCGAAGGTGATTTCCATGGCCGTGGCCAAGTCGGTTGCCTTGGCGAGATCGCTGTCCTCTGCCCCTCCGGCCCCGGCGGAGACCTCGCCAAGGAATAGCCGTTCTGCGGCGCGGCCGGACATGAGCGTGATGAGCGCTGCGTCCATTTCGGCCTTCGTAGGCGATGTCGAAATGTTCGGGGTTTCCACATAACCGCCTGCGGCGTGGATGGCGATCCGCTGCGGCGTTCCAAGGCCGGTGGCGTGGGACGCGATGGCATGTCCGGCTTCATGCACGGCGACCCGCCAGTGGAGCGCGTCGTCGAGAGGCGGCCTGGTCTCGGCGAGGCTGGCCTCGAGATGGCGCAGCGCGAGGGGTTCGCGCTGCCGCCGGGCCAGTGCGCGGGCACCGCGGACGAGGCGGGCGATGTCGGCGCCGGACATGCCGATGCAGAGGCGCGCGAGCGGCGTGAGGTCGGCGTCCGGAAGATCGCGCCCGAGGTGCCACCTGATCGCGGCAGGCAGCTGGTCGGGGTCGGGATGGCCGAGCGTCAGGAGCTGGTCGAAGCGTCCGGGCCTGCGCAGCGCCGCGTCGATCTTGTGCGGGTAATTCGTGGCCGCGATGGTCAACACACCTTCCATGCTGTCGAAGCCGTCGAGACACTCCAAAAGGCCTCCGACGACCATGTCGGTCCAGCTGCTATTGTGGTCGTGAGCGCGGGCGCGGTCGCCCCAGGCGTCAAGTTCATCGAGGAAGATGATGGACGGCGCGGTCTTTGCCGCCTCGGCGAACAGGGCGCGGAGCTCGCGGATGACCTCTGACCCACGGGAGCCGCTGGCCTGCAGCTTTGCCAGCGAACTTGCATGGAAGCTGACGCCGGCGTCCTGCTCGATGAGGCGCGCCAGCTCGGTCTTGCCGCTGCCCGGGGGCCCGTAGAGCAGGAAGCCCCGCGTCACATCTTCCCACGGCAGGCGACCCTGCTGCCAATCCTCGAGATCCGCGCGCAGTTGATCGACGGCGTCCCGGACCGGTTGAGGCAGGGGGAAGTCGTGCAGACCCGGGCCGGGCTTGGGGCCGGCGGGCGAGGTCTTCAGCGCCTGCGCGAGGCGGCGCGCGAGGCTCGGCCCGTCAGGCGACCGGAAGGCGAGAGCGAGCGATGCGAGGGGCAATTCGGCCAAGGCGGCATCCTCCGGCAGGTCATCGGGTCCGAGCTCCGGGATGTCCGGGCGGATCAGACGGAGGGCGTGGAGCAGGATCTGCCTGTCAAGCGGCGCGAGCGGAATGATCTCGGGCGCCAGCCCTGCAACGGGCTTGGGCAAGTCGAGCGCCTCGGCGGCGACGAGCGCCACGCTGCGCCCGCGCAAGAGCGCCGTTTGGAGCGGCTCGCGCAGGCCCGGAAAGCTGCCCTTCTGTGAGGACCCATGTTCCAGCACATCCGCCATCATGTCGATGAAGAGCGCGGGTGCGGACCGCGGCCGATCCGACAGGATGGCCGAGACCACGCCTTCGATGGTCCTGTCGAGTGCGGCCTCGCCGGTGGCGATCACGGTGATCGCGCCGCGCGCGAGGAGCCGGTCACGGAGGCTTTCCAGCGATCCGAAGGTCTTGGCAAGGCGGAGCACGGAGAGCGCCGGAAGCATGCGCGGGATCAAGCCCTCCCGCGGGTTGCAGCGCGGGGGGATCGGCAACGTGGACAGGCCCGGGATCTGTTCGGGGTCGAGCCAGTCGAGGGGGTCCTCGGGCGCGCTCGTGTTCTCGGGGTGATCCCAATCTGGCTCGTCGTCAGAGGACTCCGCAGGCGTGTTCGTGGCGCCATCCTCCGGTCTGGCCTGTTCAAGACCGGTTGTCGCCCTCTCGGGCGCACCGGCGGGACGGTCCAGCGGGCGGCCAGCGGCCCCGCCGTCGCCGTCCTGGCTGTCATGAGTGTCGCCCGCATCTCCCTCCTTCTCTCGATCCGGCAGGTCGTCTGCTGCAGGATCATCCTGCTCATCGTCCATATCGTCGTTGTCCTCTTCATCTTCCGGCGCGTTTTGGGCCTCATCGAAGGCCCAGAACGCGTGTGTTGGCTCTGCCAACCTGTCGAAGATCTGCTCCGCGTACGCCTGCCAGCCCGCTGTCGCGGTGGCAGGATCGGGAGCAGAGGAAAGAGACCGCGCAGGCGCGGCATCGGACATGGGCCGCGCAAGCGCGGTGGGGTTTTGGGCCTGCGGCCCATGGCTTGGATCAGAAGCAAGGGGTTCGGGGGGCGTGCCCTGCGCCGCAGCGCTCGGACCCGGGGCAGAGGCAGGGACAGGGCTAGTGGCAGGGACAGTGGCGAGAAGCGGGCGGTGGGTCATGGGCGGAACCTCCGGGGAAAGGGCCAAGGGGCAGGAAGAAAGCAAGGACGGGCGCGAGAGCCCGGCGCGACGGGAGGGCTCTGGCAGGAGCCCAAGGGAGTCTGGTGAAGGTCTCGGATCAGGCCGCAACATTCGGGATCGGCCGCCTGAACCGAGGGCTTCAGCCGCGACGATCCAGGATCAGATCGAAAGGCGGATGCCTGATCCGGGATCATGGCGGGAGCGTGCCGTTACCCGACAGGCTAGCTGGGCCTCCACCGAAGCCCTCATCGGGGTCATCTTCATCGTCCTCTCCCCCATCCGGCGCGTCCGATCCCGGATCGGCGGAGGGCTTGCGCCCCGACCGGTTCATGCGCGCTTCGATGCCGTCGAGCACCTTGTGCAGAACCGGGAGGAGCGTCGGGCAGTAGATCTCGGAGACGACATTGATCTCTCCGACATATGCATCGACCGGGATCACGGCATCCGGGTATCGCTTCGCGAGCCGCGCGTTGGCTCGACGTTCCTCGGCGCAGGCGGCATGGCCCGTGGGCATGGGCAGAAGGCGCAACAACTCGACCTTAGTTGCGCGCGGCAGCCCGAGCTGATAGCGGAACCGATGCTCCGGATTGGAACTGTAGCCGAGCTTCAAGACCCTGAGCCCGCTGTCCGGCAGATCAATCTGCGCGAGATAGATGCAGCTCGGCTTCGACGCCCAGCTCTCGCCACAGCCGCCGCAATCGAGACGCCCGGTCTGCATGTTGGCCCGCGCGATGCGCTGTTCCTGCCCGCAGCCGTGGCGGTAGATCCGGTAGTTCCGATCGCCGGACGGATCGGGACCGATGAGCCTCCAGCCCTGTGCCTCGGCCTCTTCCGCCTCCCGCGCTGCATGACAGGTCTCGCAGCGCAACCCGCAGGCACCCGCGGCTGCCCGCTCGATCAGCTCGAACTGCCGGCGCAGGTCATGGCCACAGGGGGCGCGGAACCAGCCATAGACGTGATCTTCGGGATCACGGGCCAAGAACGCCACCCCCGCAGCCTTGGCCAGATCCCGGATCCGGCGCTCGGCGCAGGCCCCGCAGCGGGGCTCTGCCGTCATCAGGGTGTAGACCTTGCTGGCGGTCTGCCCGCCGCAGCTATGGCAGGTCAGCGCCACGTGATACCGATCCCGGATGCGGCGATCGATCCGGAAGCCCTTCGACGCAGCCACCTGGGCCCAGCGATCCGGGATCGGCGCCGGAAATCCGCGCCAGTCGGCAGCGGCGACATCGCGCGACCGGTGCGGGATATGCAGCGGCACGGGGTGATCGGGCGGCTGCACGGAGGAGCCATGCATCAAGGCCGCAGGCGCGGTCAGGGATCCGTGGGATCCGGGATCGGGACTGTTGGGGGGCTTGAACTCGGTCATGGGAAGACCTCCTTGGGGTGTGATCAGGCAAAGGAAGACACGGCCCCGCATCGGCATGCGGCGGGGCAAAACGGGTGAGCAGGCTTGGGGAAGAGAAACGGGGGCGCTGAGCCGAGCGCTCAGAAGGTGGGACCGGTCAGATCAGACGGCGCGGGCGCGTCATGCCCGGGATCTGGGACCTGTGACATGTCTTCGACCGCGAGATAGGCTTCGAACCGGGAGAGGCCCTGCAGGATCAGCCGGTTCACCACGGGATCGAGACCGGGCAGATCGAGCGCGAGATAGCACATCGGGGTCTCGATCACGCGCCGCCGCAACCGCGCGACCAGATCGGGATCGGAGGACCGGATCACCTTCCGGATCAGCCGCGCCACCCGGATCAGGGCGATGTCGCCGGGTGCGCGGGGCGACTTGGCCAACAGCGCCTCGAGAGCGGACAAGGTGTGCGCCAACGCCCGCTCTGCATCCCGGAACCAGGCATCAAGCGCGGGGTCCGCGCCCGAGAAGCCGATCATGTCCCGATCAGCCGCGATCAGGACATCCATGGCGGTCAGAAGATGGGCGAACCGAAGCGCGATCCGCGAGGGACGGGTGCGCAGGTTGGCAAGGAGCGGGGCATCGAGGGCCCCCAGGATCGGGAAGCGAATTGCGGGCGGGGTCAGGGTGTGGGTCTGCATGGGTGTCTCCAAGAAAGCGTGACGACTAGGTAGATTACAGATAGGGGCGATGAACCTAGGCGTCAAGACAAACCGAAGAAAATAATCGGGGTGCTCTGGGAAGGGGCCTTTAAGGGGGACTCTGTAAAAAGGACGTCGACTTCGGATCAGGTGGGGCAGGGGGATCTTCGGCCGGAAGCGACTGGTTGAGGCCGCCCAGCCGGCGCTTAGGTCTCAGGTATCCTGCAGGAAGGGCTCGGAGCGCGCTCTGGAACCCCTCTATGTCAGGCTCGGCGGCTACAAAAACCCCTTGGAGCATAAGGATTAGCCAGCTAGCAAACGTTTTTGGGCTATCTCGGAGGCCTCCTCCCGCGTTCGGGACCCTGTAAAATGGCGCCTCCGACAAGAGACCGGCTCCTTTAAGGCATCAAGACCTCCGCCCCAACAAAAGGCTAGCTGACTAGCAAGCGGTTCTCCGCCGGTAAATGGGTGCTCATGATGGTTTGGGAAGCCGCAAGCAGGGCCCTGTTACCAACAAACGTCTGATCAAAGGCGAGTAGAACCCAGTCAGAACATAACCTAGTCAGCTAGCAAACGCTTTGGGGCTGTCTCGGAAATCCCCCTTGTGTGCGCGGGGCGTCGCAAAATTTGGCCTTCGATAAGAGGGCAGGTCGACGAAGGCGGCCGGAACCCCTCTTCGGAAAAATACGTAGTTGACTAGATAACGTGATTGGACCCAGAAAGGAGCTCTCCAGCGTGCTCTCCATGTCTCAGAGACCATCCAAGGCCCGAAAACCTGTTGCAATGTGTCGAGCGGGCTAGCATCTGCTGAAGGGATCAAGCCGGGCTCTTCAACCTGGCAGGCACCATGAAACGGGGGCAGGGCGATGAGTGACGATATCAAGCAGCAGGAAACCCTCGATCTTCTGACCCTGGTCTCTCGCGCCAGCGCGCGCGAGGCCGCGGAGGCGCTCCGCGCGAGCGGCCTAACACTGGCCCAGTTCTCGCTCCTGGATCTGATCGAAAAGGAGGGGATCCGCTTCCCCACAGCGCTGGCTCGGAAACTCGACATCGAGAGCAGCACGATGGCGGCCATCCTCAAGCGGGCGGAGCGTGACGGCCTCGTTCTGCGAAGCCCGGATCCCAAGGACGCGCGCGGCATCGTGGTGGAGGTGACTGAACAGGGCAGGGGGCTTCTACCGGAGGCCCGCCGTGCGCTAGCCGCGGTTGAACAGAAGTTGACGAAAGACATCGACGCTCAAGATCTCGAGTCGGCCAGAACGGCCATGCAGGCGATGTTGCTCAACCTCAGAAAGTGAGAGGCGACGCGAACGGCCCGAAGAAGACTTTCACCTCCTTGCCAGACGCCGCAGTGCGGCGTCAGCGAAGCGGCCATGCGTACATCGCGCGACATTTTTTGTGGGTGAATGTCGCCAGTGCAGACTCCTCGGACATGCGCCCAAATCAACACGACCGTCGCCAGCGATGGCACTATCAATGCGATGATCGTTTTAGGAATGAACGTCGGCGATCGTGGGTGTCTCAGCCGGAATACCGGTCTTGGTGGGTCTGTTATCCACCTAGTAGCAAGCTTCCGAAGCCCCGATCTCCTTTGCGGGTCAAGCCCCACTATCCTTCTCTCCACGCTCATCCGCACCGCGCACCACTGGTTAATCCGTTCACAGAGGCCACCAGCGCATCGCGGTCGATACGGAAATGCCGATAAAGATCGCCAATGGTGCCGGTCTGCCCGAAATGCTCCACGCCGTGCGGGATCGTCCGGTGCCCGGCCACCGAGCCGAGCCATCCGAGCGTCGCCGGGTGGCCATCGAGAACGGTGACGAGGCTGCAATGACGTGGCAGAGGTGCGAGCAGGCGCTCGACATGGCTGAGCGCCGCGGGATTTCCGCGCGCCCGCTCACGCTGCGCCGCGGTCCAGCCGGCGTTCAGGCGATCGGCCGAGGTCACGGCTAGCACGCCGACATCGCGTCGCATCCCGCCGATCATGCCCGCCGCGGCGATAGCCTCATCGGCGACGGCGCCCTGGTAGGCGATCACCACCTCGCAGTTCGGCCCCGGCGGGCGCAGCCAGTAGGCGCCGTCGATGGCGCCCTGGCGGAAGGCGTCGTCGTGCCGCTTGCCCGGCTGCTCCGAAGGCTTCGTGGTGAGCCGCAGGTAGACCGAGCCGCCGGTTTCGTCCCGCAGCCAGGTGCGCTCGTCAGGGTCGCCCTCGCCGTCGCGCTGCAGGTAGTCGAACGCCCATTCAAGGATCACGGCCAGTTCATCCGCAAAGGCCGGCTCGAAGCTTGCCAACCCATCTTGCGCCATTCCGGTGAGCGGGGTGCCGATGGATTGATGCGCGCCGCCTTCGGGGGCCAGAGTGACGCCAGAGGGCGTGCCCACGATGATGAACCGCGCATCTTGGTAGCAGGCATAGTTCAGCGCATCGAGGCCGCGATGCACGAATGGGTCATAGACCGTTCCGATGGGGATGAGACGCTTGCCGAACAGGCTGTGCGCCAAGCCTGCGGCACCCAGAAGCAGGAACAGGTTCATCTCGGCAATGCCCAGCTCGATATGCTGGCCCTGCGGCGTGAATTCCCATTTCGCGGTCGAGGGGATGCGGTGCTCGATGAAGGCATCCTCGCGGGCGGTGCGGGCGAAGAGCTTGCGCCGGTTCACCCAGGGCCCGAGCGAAGTAGTGCCGGTCACGTCGGGCGAGGTCGTCACGATCCGCTCGGCAAGCGCGCTGTCGCCCTTGGAGAGGTCGTCGAGGATCTTGCCGAAGGCGGCCTGGGTGGAAACCTCCCGGTCGGTCGAGATCGCGAAGGCGGGCGCGGGCAGCTTGGCGTCGGTGAAGCGCCGCGGCCCCTTGGCGAAGAACGGCACCCGGCCGAGGAAGTCCTGCAGAGCTGCCACGTCGGCCACGCCTGCGAAGGGCTCCCACTCCTGCCCCTCGGGGACACCCATGTGGCTCTGCCAGTCGGCCATCTGCGCCTTGGTCATCAGCCCGCCGTGGTTGTCCTTGTGCCCCGCAATGGGCGTGCCCCAGCCCTTGATGGTGTAGGCGAGGAAACAGGTCGGGCGGTCGTGGTCGACGGCGGCGAAGGTCTCGGCCATGGTCTGCACGCAGTTGCCGCCGAGGTTTTCCATCAGCGCGGCCAGCTCCTCGTCCGACCGCCGGTCGATGAGCGCAGTCACGTCGCCCTGGTCGCCGAGGTCGTCCATCAGCCGTTTCCGCCAGACCGCCCCGCCCATGTAGGTCAGTGCGGAATACTCCGCGTTGGAGCAGCGGTCGATCCAGTCTCGCAGCGCGGAGCCGCCCGGTTCCTCGAAAGCGGCTCGCTGCAGCACACCGTATTTGACCCGCACCACGTCCCAGCCGAAGGCGTCGAAGATCTTTTCGACCCGTTCGAATAGCCCCTCGCGCACGATGCCATCCAGCGAGTGGCGGTTGTAGTCGATGATCCACCAGCAGTTCCGGAGATCATTCTTCCAGCCCTCCTGAAGCGCCTCGTAGACATTGCCCTCGTCGAGTTCCGCATCGCCCACCAGCGCAACCATGCGCCCAAGCGGCAGGCCCGCGCCCCAGTCCTTGGCGGCGACGTAATCCTGCACTATCGAGGCGAAGGCAGTGATCGCCACCCCGAGCCCGACCGACCCGGTCGAGAAATCCACATCGTCCACGTCCTTGGTGCGGCTGGGATAGCTCTGCACACCGCCGAGGCCGCGAAACGCCTCCATCCGGGCGCGATCCTGGTTGCCCATCAGGTACTGGATCGCGTGAAACACCGGCGAGGCGTGCGGCTTGACCGCCACCCGGTCTTCGGGCCGCAGCGCAGAGAAATACAGCGCTGTCATGATCGACACCATCGAGGCCGACGACGCCTGATGCCCTCCCACCTTTATCCCGTCCACCTTGGGACGGATGTGGTTGGCGTTGTGGATCATCCAGTGCGACAGCCACAGCAGCCGCTGCTCGATCGCCTTCAGATGGTGTGTATCGGGGGTCATGGGCCGCTCCAGATTCAGGCGCTGCGCAGGGCGCGGATGGGCGCCAGCGCACCATCCAGATCGTCGAGGATATCGGCCACGTCCTCGAGCCCCACCGACAGCCGGATCAGCCCGTCGGTGATGCCATGCGCGGCCCGTTCCTCGGGCGTGTATGTGGAATGGGTCATGGATGCGGGGTGCTGGATCAGTGTTTCCGCGTCACCCAGAGAGACCGCCCGCGCGATCATCCTCAGCCCGTTCATCATACGCCGCCCGGCCTCTAGCCCCCCTTTCAGCTCAAAGGCGATCATGGCCCCTGGCTGCGCCATCTGGCGGCTGGCGAGCGCGTGCTGGCTGAAGCTTTTCAGCCCGGGATAATGCACTACGGCGACCTCGGGATGATGCTCCAGCCATTTCGCCACCGTCTGCGCGCTGGCGCAGTGCCGGTCCATCCTGAGCGCGAGTGTCTTGAGGCCACGCAGGATCAGCATGGCATTGAAGGGCGCCATCACAGCCCCGGTCATGTCCTTCATGCCGACAAGACGGATTTCGGTGACCGCCTCGGCGCGGCCGACCACAACGCCCGCGACCAAGTCGCCGTGGCCACCAAGATACTTGGTGGCCGAATGCACCACCAGGTCGGCGCCAAGTGCGATGGGCCGGGTCAGGTAGGGGGTAGCATAGGTGTTGTCGACGATCACCTGCGCACCGCCGGCATGGGCGATTTCCGCGACGGCTTCGATGTCGACCAGCCGCATGTTCGGGTTGGCCGGCGTCTCGAAATACACCACGCGGGTGCGGTCGCTCATGGCCGCGGTCAGGTTCAACGGGTCGGTCAGGTCGACATGGGTGATGGTGATCCCGAACTTCCTCAGCCCGTGATGCATGAACGCGAAGGTGCAACCATAGAGCGTCTTGTCGACGATCACCTCGTCGCCCGGCGAGAGCAGCGTCCAGAGGACTGCGGTGATCGCCCCCATGCCGGATGCCAGCGCAATCCCCGCCTCGGCCCCCTCGAGATCGGCCACGCGGGCCTCGAGCAGGTCGAGCGTCGGGTTGGAGATGCGCGAATAGATGTGACCCGGGCGCTCGCCGGCGAAGATCTCGCCCCCCGCCTCGGCGGTCTCGAAGGCGAAGGTCGAGGTCAGGTGCAGCGGCGGTGTGAGTGCGCCCTGATGGTCCATCGGATCGTAGCCGAGGTGAATGGCGCGGGTGGCGAAGCCTTTGGATTGGGTCATGAGCGGTCTCCTGTTTGAGACAGGATATCGCGTTCTTGGATCAAATGGATTGCGTTTTCAACCCTAAAATGGCACTATATTAGCAGAATCTGCCAATCGGAGGCCCAAAAGATGGATGGGAAGGATCGTCAGATCATCCGCGTCCTGCAGCGTGACGGGCGCATGTCGAACCAGGATCTGGCCGAAGCGGTCAATCTCTCGCCCTCACCCTGCCTGCGCCGCCTGCGTAACCTCGAGAAGGACGGCGTCATCCTCGGCTACGCAGCACGCGTGGACGCCCGCGCCTACGGCTTGCCGATCACCGCCTTCGTCCGCATCCGGCTGGAGCGCCACGACGAAGCCACCGTGCAGACATTCGAACGCGAGGTCGGGCGGATGGACGAGGTGCTGGAATGCCACGTGATGACCGGCCAGACCGACTATCAGCTGCGCGTCGTGGTCGAGTCGCTCGATGACTACGAACGCTTCATCCGCGCGCGCCTGCATCGCGTCGGCGGTATCGGGTCGATCGACACGAGCTTTGCCTATGGTACCGTGAAGGACAGCATGGTGTTCCCGATGCGGTAAAGGTCGAGGCAGACCAGATTTCCCGCTTGACCTGTCTACAGCTTCACACCTTAGAAGGATCCCGACAGTCGAGAATCGGTGTGAGTGGACAAGGCGGCGGATGTATCAGATCTCGGAATTGGCGGAGAGCGTAGGGCTCTCTCGCGCGACGCTGCTCTACTACGAGAAGCTCGGGCTGCTGAAGGGCAAGCGCCAGGCGAACGGCTATCGCGTCTATTCCGACGGCGACCGGCAGCGGCTACGGCTTATGCAGCAGCTTCAGGCGGGCGGCCTCAGCCTGCAGGAATGCCAAGCCTGCCTCGATGGCAAGCTCGACCGCGAGATGCTGGGCCAGCGGCTGGAGACATTGGAGCGCGAGATCGCCGAGAAGACGCGGTCGCGCGACCTTCTGGCGGCCCTCCTCGGACGCTCGAGTCTAAAGGACTGGCACGAAGAGGTCGAGCGCGTCGCGCCTGATCTGCACCGCGCCTGGCTGATGTCACAGGGGTTTTCCAGCGCGGAGGCGGGGCTGGTCGCGCTGGTGTCCAAAGACATGAATGCCCACGCCGCCTACATGGCCAGGTTCATGGAGGTTTTCGCCGACCTCGACTGGTAGGGCCCGGGAACGCCCGAAGCGACAAGGAGGGCGCTGATAATGGTGCCGTTCGAGCCCGAGACGATCCTTGAGATCGGCTGCGGCCCCGGCATGGCGACAATGACGCTGGCCGATGCGACGCCGGCGCGGATCACAGCCACCGACACGGCCGAGGCCGCACTGGAAAAGCTGCGCACGCGGATCGCGGCGGGCGGCCTCAATGACCGGATCGAGGTGCAGAGCGTCGACATGGCTGCAATTCCGATGCCCAAGCGCCCCTGGGACGTGATCTGGTCCGAGGGCAGCGCCTACATCCTCGGCGTGGAAAAGGCGCTTGCGGACTGGCGGGTGCTCCTGCGCCCCGGCGGCGTTCTCGTGTTCTCCGACATGGTCTGGCGGACGGACACACCCGACGACGATGTCCGCGCCTTCTGGGCCGCGGAATACCCCGCGATGGTGACGCCCGCGACCCGCGCAGCACAAGCGAGGCGCGCGGGCTACCGCGTGCTCGGCCATTTCGACATCGGGCCGGAGGGGATGGAGACCTACTACCGCCCGCTCGCCGCGCGGCTCGACGCGCTCGAGCAGCGTCTTGCGGGAAGCCGGGTGTTGCAAGACCTGCGCCGCGAGATCGCCGTGCTGGAGGCCGGACGCGGGCAGTTCGGCTACGAGATGTTCGTGCTGGAGCGGGTCTGAGCCCGACTGGCGCCAGAGAGGATCGAATCATGGACTATTCAACGGATTACACAACCCATGCCGAGGCGATTGCGGAGCTTTTCGCCGCCACCTTCACAGCCTCGGAGGGCGCGGAGGAAGGCGCGCTGATCGGCGCCCTTGCGCGCCGTCTGATCGCGGAGACGACCGCCGAGGATCTGCGCGTGTTCACCGCCTGGGAGGGCGGCACGCTTGTCGGCGGCATCTTTTTCACCCGCTTCACCTACGAGAACGATCCGCGCATGGTCTTCATGATGGCCCCCGTGGCGGTGGCCACCAAGCATCAAGGCAAGGGGATTGGGCAGCGGCTGATCGCCCACGGTCTCGACGCGCTTCGGCGGGAGGGCGTGGATATCGCCGTGACCTATGGCGACCCGGCCTTCTATGGCCGTGTGGGGTTCGAGCCCGTCTCGGAGGCCGACCTTCCCGCGCCGCAACCGCTGAACCAGCCGCAGGGCTGGATCGCGCAATCCCTGACCGAGGCGCCGCTGACGCCGCTACGCGGCCCCGCCCGCTGTGTCGCCGCCTTCGACGACCCCGCGCTCTGGTAGGCTCATGGTCCGCGACTACTCCGCCTTCCTGCCAGGTGGCACTCCGGCGCGCCGCGAGCCCAGGGCGCTTGAACGCCTCGGTTGGGGCCCGGCCTTCGCGCAACAGATCGACGCCGATGCGCTGACCGCGACGCCCCCAGTACGCGTTGTCGCCGTGCATCGCAGCGGGTTGCAGGTTGCGGGAGACGGGATTGACGAGACCATCCCGCCTGGGCCGGAGGCAACCGTGGGCGACTGGCTGCTTTACAACTGCGCGCGCCCGCGCTCGAGCCGCGTACTGGACCGAAAAAGCCTGATCAAACGCCGCGCGCCGGGCACGAGCCGAGAAGTGCAGCTGATCGCGGCGAATATCGACACCGTATTCGTCGTCACCTCCTGCAACCAGGATTTAAACGTGGCGCGGCTGGAGCGCTACGTCGCGCTGGCGTTTGATGCCGGGATCGAGCCGGTGATCGTGCTGAGCAAGGCGGACCTTGCCGAAGATCCCGCGCCCTATGTCGAAGAGGCGCGGAAGGTATCGGACCGCGTGCCCGTGGTGGCGCTGGACGCCCGCGGTGACGAGCCGGCGGCGGCGCTGGCCGACTGGTGCAGGCCTGGCCGGACGGTCGCCTTCCTCGGCTCCTCCGGCGTCGGCAAGTCCACCCTGACGAACGCCCTGCTCGGCGCGCAGGCCATCGCGACCCAGGGCATCCGCGAGGACGACGCCAAGGGCCGGCACACCACGACCCGGCGCGAGCTGCACGCGACCCCCGGCGGCTGTCTCGTGCTCGACACGCCCGGCATTCGCGAGTTGCAGCTGACCGACGCCGCCGCGGGCATCGCCGATGTCTTCGAGGATATCGAGGCGCTTGCCGCAACCTGCCGCTTCACCGACTGCCAACACGAGACCGAGCCGGGCTGCGCCATCCTGGCCGCGATCGACGACGGCAGCCTCGACTCCGCGCTGCTCGCCCGCTGGCGCAAGCTGCAGGCCGAGGACGCCTTCAACTCCGCCAGCCTCGCGGAACGCCGCGAGAAGGACCGCGCCTTCGGCAAGCTCGTCCGCAGCGCAGTGACGGCGAAATCCCGGTCGAAAGAGTGATCTCACGCGGCAAACGCACGATCCGCTATGCACTGGTCTGTTCGACTGGGCCTCAGTGAAAGCTCGCCTGAAAGGTCGTCGCAGTCAGCGAGACATGCGCTTCCAGAGGCGGGCGCAGCTCGAAAGCCTTCGGCTCGCGCGCGAAGTGCCATAGGCGGAACAGGGACCATTCCGAGTGCCGCTCCTGGGAAACAGCCAGCTCGTTTCGGCTGATGTCGAAGGGAGTGCGCTCCCAGCCGTTTGTCGTCTTGACCTCGATAAGGCGCGGACGGCCGTCCGGCGCGAAGCTGGCGATATCGTAGCCGGCACCATCACCATCTTCCTCTGACACCCAGCGCACCTTACGCGCCAGATCGTCCCGTCCTGCCGAGCGAAGAGAAGCCCGTTCATGCGTCAGCACACGTTCCTCGCCCGCGCGGCCGAGGGCCCGGTTGCGCTCGTCCCGGCCCGCCACGTCGAACTTGCGCGCGATGTGTAGCATCTGTTCCAACTCCTGCGGCTGCGGCTGGTTCGACAGCGTCGGCGGCGACCCGATCCAGATCTGCGCCGCCTCGTGCAGGCCAGCGGCGGATTGCAGCCCCGATTGGCGCCCAAGCCAGGCCGGGTTCAGCGCCAGCCACCGCGCCACGGCATCCACCAAGGTCATCTGGAAATTGAACGCGGGCTTGTAGCCGGGGATCCAGTCTTCACCCAGCCCCTTCAGCACGGCGCTGATGTTCTGGTGTTTGAACTCGATTGATCCTTCGGAGCGATCGTTCAACAACGGCAGAAGCCCGCGCCGGTGCTCGGCCTTGTTGCACGAGCGACCAGAGACGTCATCGGCCAGCATCGCGAAGTAATCCGCGACGATCAGGTCGTTCTCTTGATCTGACCAGGCCCCTTTTGACATTGTGCCAGGTTAGGGGCGGAAACTGCGTTTGTCACCAAAGGCTCCGCGCAACCCTACGAATTAAAGCGCAACAGAACGCCGCCTTCGGATGTCTCTGTTCGCGCCGAGAGCAGATGAACCCGCTTCAAATGCGGCGCAGTTCGATTTCCGTTCTGGTTTGGACGCTATCGGCCGGGCACAGGGTTGGCGGCGGCGCATGGAGGCCGGTGGGTTCGCCACCATTTAGGAACTGACCCAGGCCGTTGGACTGGCGGAACGGCATGTCAGCCGACAGCTGCGGCTGGCCTATCTGGCGCCGGAGGTGCTGAAGCGGTTGACCTGCGGGCGGGAGGCGTCGGCGTTCAGCCTGTACGAGCTGTGCTTTCTGGCTGGTGAGGCTTGGGGGGAGCAAGTGGAGCACTCCGTCGGCAACGCATCGGCTAAAACGACGTGATCGGCCCAAAGCGGACATTCGGACCTTGTCTAACTCTTTTGCGACATGACGCTAGAGCGTACGTGGCCTCGTCGTTCATATCGCCAAAAGAAATCCAGCAGCGTTGTTTCTTGACTGCGAGGAGAGCACCTCCCAACAAGATGATCCTTTCTACAAAGTCATCAGAGTGTAACCCTGTACCCCCCAGCATTGCACCGCGACAAACTCTAGCGCCATCTGAACCACTGAACCGCCGAGAATGCAGGGGCAACCAGACGAGCGCGCCAGATTAGTTGACATCGCCAAAAGCCGTCGTATTCTGAACTGATCGATGAATCTAGATAGGCGTCGCCTAGGTACTAGTTACGCACGTCAGTTATCTTATTATAGCGATTGCTGCTTGTATGCGGGCGGAACAAACACCGGTAGATGTTTAGCGCGCAGGCGACAAGTTTTAATAATATGCTGCCCATTCGCGAATTTATGTCAAGAGGGCGTCTGATATCGTACTGAATGTTGCAAAAGCATTGAATGCTAGAAGTTTCTTGCTCCGTCACTTTGCAAGATCCTCTCTAGCGTGCGGTATTTTTCTAGTTGTTTTAATTTTTTATTCCTCAACCGGGCATAATCACGCAGCATTCAGTATTCAGTCAAAAATTCTGCTCTGCCTGCTATTTGTATTTGTGTGTTTTGCGCCAATATATCGAAGTGGCCGTTCGTGGCGCGCTGCCGGAGCGGCGCTATTAGTATATTTGTTAATATCATTCATGTCGCTTCCCAGTTCCAACATGAGCGTTGCGCTATTTGTCGACGTTCATATTTTTCACGAGGCGACAGCGCGATCTGGCACCGGTACTCGTCTACTTATCCTTGCTCTTTTTCTCCCCCTGTTCCTCCATTTGAATGCTGGCGCGCAGATTCTGAGACATAAGCCGATAACGCTCCTTCAGAGAAATGTTACGTCTCCTCTCGTGATAGCGATATCTACTGCAAACCTTCTTTCTTACTCAACGTTTGGAGGGATAATTGACGTCAATTTAAGCCCGCCCACTGCCATGTCACTTCTTTTCATCTCCGCAGCGGCCGCTGTGCGAAGTTCATTTTATCGGCCCTATCGTTATATATACTTCTATAGAGAATTCGCGCTTTTCGATATTATTTCTTTAATAATGATCTTTGCGCTTCCATCGGTTCTGTACTACGCATCGCTCTTGTTTTTTCGTGCAAGTTTTCTTTTCAGCTTTTTCCCCACAATCATACTAAGCGCCTACATTTTCTATCTTTTGGGGTCAAATTATACTACCTTTTTAGCTGGATTGCGCAGGCGCAGTTCAAAACAAAATCGATTGGCTGAATGGGCGTCGAAACACGACTTGAGAACAGGATTGTTTAACAGAAGCGCTTTTGACGAAATATCGGCCTCTCACAAAAGCAATTCAATATCAGCCATCCTAATGGTCGACATTGATCGTTTCAAGGCTGTGAATGATAACTACGGTCACTTCGTTGGCGATGCCGTGATCGAAAATGTTTCGCGTATAATTCAGCGCAGCGTGCGTTCGAGTGATATTTGTGTGCGTTGGGGTGGAGAAGAGTATTTGGTGCTTCTTGATAATTGCACACGCGAAAATGCTCAGGTTGTCGCGGAGAAAATTAGGTCCTCTGTTGAAGCCTCGAATACAAGAGAGCTGCCAGCGGTTACGGTGAGTATTGGGGGAGCAATGCGACACAACATGGACCTCAATTTTGATGAAGTGGCGCGGGAGGCGGATAGAAACCTTTACATCGCGAAGCGCGCTGGAAGAAACAGGGTTTCTTTCGGCGGGGCTGAACTAGCTCCTACACGGTCTGACGTGTTAGATCATGGGAACAACGCTCGGTACCACTAGGTATCGTGCAATATCCTAAGCTGTGGGCGGCATCTCTTGCACTTCAAGACGGGCCTTTCCGCTTCGTTTTGCCTTATACAGGGCTGAGTCTGCAGAACGAAACGCAACAGCAAGATCGCCTCCTTTTGGAATTTCACAGGCGCCGATGGAAACAGTCACTGATAGGTTTTGTGGTCCTATTTCAGATTTAAATGGGAATGGGCGCAGTAGGGCAGTTTTAATATAGCCTATATTAGATATTCTGGTGTTTCTGAGCAGAATGCCAAACTCTTCGCCGCCAAGTCGCCCCACAAGATCGTCCACGCGCAGGGTCCGAGCAAGAATATAGCCAACGCTACGGAGGCATTCATCGCCAACTTCATGACCCCATGTATCGTTGATGGCCTTGAAATTATCTATATCGAGAACGAGCAAGACCGCGTATGCATCCTTTTCCACGATTTCGGCGCAACTTTTCATAAAAAATCGTCTATTGGGAAGATTGGTTAAATGGTCAAATCGCGAAAGTCTGACGAGCGACTTCTGAAGACCAGCCTGTTTGATAAGGATTAGAAAGAACGAAGCAACAAACGGCCCACCAACGATCAATCCATTCAGAATAAGATACTGAAGTGATAATTTGGGCCCCATATTAGAGATGCGGTTAAAGGCAACATTGAAAATTATAATGAGGCCCAAAAATATCATAACCTTAAATACAAGATCTACTCGGCTTCTTGGAGATATCCACTTGTAAAATTTATGCCACATGTCTTCCTGAGTTACGCGATTGAGTCAGGATCGTGTCGGGTATCTTATCCTGAGCGCCGAATTCGATTAATGCTAATGGTTGAGTTTGCTCGTCAATCGGTTTGGGTCAAGCATATTTGCTCTTACTTGCTTCAGTTTTTTCGGATGCCGCCGTCGGCGCGTCGTTTCGCACCTGGAAAAATGTTCGTCATTGACGCTGGGTTGCTTGAGCCATTCCCTTGATCTCTAATAATTATCAATATGTTGGCATCCAATCTCGGCTCTCAACTACAACTTGCCGCATGTTCATATTGCAGATAGCCTCTCGCGAACGAGGGTCAGACCATGATGAATAGCTTAAGAGCTGCCGCTTTTCTCAGCTTGGTGGTGGGCAGCATTTCGGGCCTCGCCGTCGGGATTTACCAATTCCAGCGGATATTCGCAGCCAACGTCGCGGAAGTGCGGCGCGACGCCCTGCTTGCTGTCGATACCGTCGAGCTGTTGGTCCAGAATATGCGCCTTGCGGCTACGACCGTTGCAGCAAATATTGATCCTGATGATCTCGCCGGCAGCGCAGAAGTGTTCTGGCAGTCTGTGAAGCAGGAGTGGCCTAGTCTTAGGACGATGCTCGTCATCGACCCATCCGGTGTGATCGTTGCAGATCTTGGCCGGGACGGCGCGGCGGTAGGAACGGATGTTTCGTTTCGGGACTATTTCTTGGAAGTGATCTCGGGGCGCGAAGCCGTTTACTATGTGGATGCGCCGATCATCTCGACTTTCGACGACCGATGGGTTCTGCCGGTCAGCGCCCCCGTATTGGATGAAAACCTCGGTGTACAAGGCGTCGTAACCGCGAGCGTTGCGGAAAGTTATTTCGATCCTACCGGGTGGCAAAGCCTCGGACAGGGTAGCCAAGTTTATCTGGTGTCAATGGAGACGGGTGGTGTAGCCGCCCTCCAGCCTGATATGCCCTTGCTCCCGTCTGGCGAGAGCGCTGACGCCGCAGTTTTGGAGGCAATGAGGGGATCGGGGGGGCGATTGGCTATCCCGGGTCAGACAGCCTTCGGAAGCGTCACTAGCTTCGGCAGTCTTGGCGTCATTGTTTCGCGGCCATCCATGGCCATTAGGCACTTAGCGATCAGATCCGGAGCGATCAGCGGACTTCTTGTTGCAGCCGCCGCCGCCTTTTTGGCGATAGCTATTCTCCGCGGAAAGATGGTTCTGGATCGAGTGCGGCGCGATGCTGCGAGACTGACCGAGTTGCAGCAGCACCAGCGCCTTGCAACAGCTGCTGGTGGTGTTGGGATTTGGGTTGTCGATGTCCGAAAGGGAACCGTGGTCTGGGATGACCTGATGTTCCAGCAATTCGGCGTCGATCGCGCGAACTTCGGCGGCACACTTCAGGATGTGAGTGCATGGCTGCACCCTGACGATGTCGAAGCGGTGATGTCCAAGTTCGAGGCTGCGTTGAAGACAGGCACGGACTTCGAAAACCAATATCGTATCGTAACACCAGCTGGTGAAGAACGCATGATGCGGTCACGGGCGACCATAACGATTGGCCAGGACGGTAAGCCGGAAAGAGCCATCGGCGTCAATGTCGACGTAACGCAAGAGGTTTCCAACGAGCGGTCCCTTAGAACAGCGTTGGAGCGGATTGAGTGGGATGCTTCCCATGATCAGCTCACTGGTGTCGGAAACAGACGTGGATTTGCTAAACATGTGGAGGAGCTGGCTCGAAGCCAGGTCGCCGAAGCTGAGATGGCGGTCGTGTTGCTCGACATCGATCAATTCAAACTGATCAACGACGTATACGGCCATGTGGGAGGAGATCATCTTCTTTCGGCGGTTGCCGCAAATATCAGGTCGATCTTGCTGCCAGAAGACTTTTTGGGACGCCTTGGAGGAGACGAATTTGTTGTTATCCTTTACGGGCCACAGATCCGAGAGCGTGCTATAGAGCTCAGCGACCGTATTTTGGAAGTATCCAGGCAATCTGTATTTTTTGGCGACAAAGTCATTCGATACACTTCTAGCGTTGGGATTTCTGTTGGACCCTTGTCAGCAGCCAATAGGATTCTCGAGGATGCCGATATCGCCCTGTACGAGGCGAAGACTGCCGGGCGAAATCAGGCGCAAATCTTTAACAAGGAAATGCGCCTCAGAACGGAAAACAAGAAGCGTCTTGCCGACGATCTCTCCGTTGCCGTTGAGAATGGGCAGATCGGTATCCGGCTGCAACCACAGATTTGCGCTCACACTGGCGCTCTGGCAGGTGTAGAGGCCCTTGTGCGTTGGTGGCATCCAGTTCGGGGCGAACTTTCCCCGATCGAATTCCTACCTCTCGCGAGCGAAATCGGCGTGATGGCAGATATCGATGCGGTTGTCATGGCTGAGGCCTTAAAGGCGGCAACAAGTCTTGCAGATCGCGGTATCGTCTTCCCAAGGCTTTCGCTGAACGTGAGTTTGGAGCGCCTTATAGCCCCCAGCCTTGTCTCTGATGTTGAAGCGATCTCAAGCTTTGATGGACGTATCATATTCGAGCTTCTGGAGGTCACGGACTTTAGCGTAGCAAATAGCGACGTATTCGACCGGATTAATCGCTTGCGTGACTTGGGCGTTCAGTTTGCTGTTGATGACTTTGGATCTGGACACGCATCACTTACGACGCTCTTAGCGCTGGAGCCGGACTACGTGAAAATCGACAAACGGCTTGTGATTGAAGGTATCCGCGACGGCCAAAAGCCCTCGCCATACCTGACAACCATCATCGAGCTATGCCAACGCATGAAGATATCGATAGTCGCCGAAGGCGTGGAGACCCAGGAAAGTGCCAACGCTCTGACGATGTTGGGCGTGGAGTTTTTGCAGGGCTACCATTTCGGTCATCCGCTCACCTTGGATGAGTTTTACGCATGGAAGCAGTAGGCTGAAGTTAGGGTCAGGCCCCATAAACTGGCTTGAGGCTCCACGGGCTGTATGACTCAAGCTCCCAAAGAGAGGGGGCATGATCATCGGGTATTTCTGGTTGACCGACGCGCAGATGGACCGGCTGCGGCCGTTCTTTCCGAAGTCCAGAGGCATGCCGCGGGTGGATGACCGGCGGGAACTAAGCGGGATACTCTACATTCAGGAGAACGGGTTGCAGTAGAAGGACGCGCCGGCCGGTTATGGGCCGCCGAAGACGCTCTGCAACCGGTTCGTGCGCTGGTCGCGCATAGGCGTGTTCGCCAGGATCTTTGCCGTGACGATGTGCCCCCAACTTCTCTTTCTTCGGCACCGTCATCGACCGTTTAACTCATCCAGAAATCGACGCCACAGACGCAGAGTAGGCCTATACAGCATTAGCTGGTCCTCCCTTGAGTGATATGTAGCGCATCTTTTCGCCCCGAGTTTCCGAAGTGAAGACACCGGCGAAGAGTGGCAAAAAGGATGAAAATATAGGTCTAACGCTCCTGAAGTATACTTTGCAGCAACGCTTAAGAAGCCATTTTTTTGTGTTGACGCCTGTTGCGTCATCAATGCAAGAGACTATTGGATTTTTCTTAAAATAAGCTTAAAGATCCATTCATAAATTAGCATCAGAGGAGAGAGTAATTGTCTCAGCCCAATCTTGATACTATGTCGCTTGCCGAACTCCAAGATCTTCAGAAGAAGATCGCTGTCGCAATTCATACCTTTGAACAGCGTAGAATTGCTGAGGCTCGTGCCAAGCTTGAAGCAACGGCTCGCGAGCTTGGTGTAAGCTTAGAAGACATCATGGGCGGCAGTGCTAAAGGCAAGACCAAGGGTAGGTCTGGCCCAACAGGAGCCCCGAAATTCCGTCATCCGGAAAATCCGGCATTGACTTGGACGGGCCGTGGCCGTCGTCCTACGTGGTTCATAGAGGTCGTAGAGGCGGGCATCAGTGAAGAGTCGATGAAAGTTTGATTGCTGCTGGAATTTGTGCGCCACTCCCCAACCCGTGGACAGACTTCCGTGTAATTTAAGCTACTGACTGCACCTGCTAATCGGTTCCAATGCGTTTACCGTTGGCCACGGCGGGCGGATGTCCGCCATGGCCAACGCAGGGACAACGCCCCCTGAGTCGTGATAACCTGCCCCCGTCGGCAAGACCGAAGAAGGGTGGGCACGGTGGACAGGAGGTAGTCCCATGTCCGCCGAACTTCTTCCCGTCCTCCGTCCGACCCGAGTTCCCTGGAACAAGGTAACCGCCCGGTTGGCACCGCCTGCCGGATTTCAGCGTGAGGCTCTAAGACACGTGCATAACGATGTCGTTTGCGACGTCTCTTATGTGCGGAGGGGCTATGCGGGGCGAGGTTCTGGGTGTTGAGCGCCGCCGGCGTTGGGACGACGAGGCAAAGCTGGCGATCGTGAGCGCGGTTGGGATCGGCGGCGCG
>NZ_JASJOF010000016.1 GCF_030163795.1 Roseicyclus marinus
TCGCCGGTGCGGGTGGGGGCGGGTGTGCGCCCCTCGGCATAGCGGGCCAGCGCCCAGGCCGCGCCGGCCGTATCGGCGATGCCCGCCCGCACCGTCAGGCCCAGATCGGCGCAATCGTCATGGACCTGGGCGAAGAGCGCCGCCTCTCCGCCGAAGAGATGGGCGCAGCCGGTCAGGTCGACCATCAGCGCCTCGGACCCTTCCTCAGCCACCCAGGGGCTGAAGCGACCGGCCCAGCGACGGAGGGCTGCGAGCGTCTGCGCCTCGCGCGCGGGATCGGCGGGGCGCGTCACGAGATCGGGGCAGAGCGTCAGCGCCTCGGCCAGCGGCTGGCCGCGGGTGAGGCCACGGGCGCTGGCGGCATGGGTCAGGGCGGTGAGGCGGCGCTGGTTGGCCGCCTCGCCCACCACGGCGAGCGGCACCTCGGCCAGCGCGGGTTCATGGCGCAGCAGGCGTTCGGCCGCGAGCCGCGGAAACCACAGCGACAGGATGCGCCGGTTGACCGGCCGGGCGGGGCGGGGTGCGTCGGGGGACATGATCCGGAGCGAGCAGCGTGTTCATGATTTGTTCCAAAGCTAGACCAGCCCTGCCGCAGAGTCGAGTCCCGCAGGCGGGGGTGGATCAGAGGAACAGGGACACGTTGTTGCGCAGGATGATTTCCAGCGCGTAGAGGCCGAGGATCACGATCAGTGGTGCGAGATCGAGGCCGCCCATCATCGGCAGGCGGCGGCGGATCGGGCCATAGACCGGTTCGAGCAACCGGTTCAGCCCGTCCCAGAGCTGGGCCACGAGCGGTTGGCGCGTGTTGAGGACGCCGAAATTGATCAGCCAGCTCATGATGATATGGGCGATGACGATGAAGAAGGCCACGTCGATCAGGAGCATGAGGATCTGGAAGATGGAGGTCATCGGCGCGGGTTTCCCTGGGACTGTCTGTGTCGGAGATAGTCGGGCCGGGGCGCGGCTGCAAGCCGGGGTGGGGGGCGCTGCCCCCGTCCCGTGCCGGGACTCCCCCGGAGTTTTTCGGCCAAGATGAAGGGGGAGGTCCTGTGGAGGAAGGCGGCGTCATGACGTGGCGGCGGGCTTGACCGCGCGCGTGTCGTGGGGTTTGGCGGGGGGATGTATCCCTTTTTGCGCCTTGCAACCGTCACGCTGTCCGAGCGCCGCAAACCGGCGCTGGGCCTGTTCGAGACCCATCATCTGTCCCTGCGCTGTCTGCCGGTCGATCTGGACGGGTTTCTCGAGATGAACAACGGGCGCATCCTGACGCTGTACGACATCGGGCGCTTCGCGCTGTCGATCCGGGTGGGGTTGTGGGATGTTCTGAAGCGCGAGCGCTGGGGGCTGGTCGTGGCCGGGTCCACGGTGCGGTACCGGGCGCGGATCACCGGGTTCCAGCGGTTCGAGATGCGGACGCGGCTTTTGGGTTGGGATGAGCGGTTTTTCTACATCGAGCAGGGCATGTGGCGTGGCGAGACCTGTTGCAACCACGCCCTGTTGCGCACCGGCGTGACGCAAAGGGGGCGGCTGGCCCCGGTGGCGGAGGTGGCGCGCGCCATGGGTGTGCCCGAGATCTCGCCCGCGCTGCCCGCATGGGTTGCGGCATGGGCGGAGGCGGATGGGCAGCGACCCTGGCCGCCGATGCAGGGACCGGCATCCGCCCCCTAGACACCCATGGACAAACCGGGGGGTGATGGCGGATGCTGCTGGCCATGAGCAGTGTCGTACCCGAACCCGCCGTCCTGACCCAAGATGCCCTGCGTGCCGCGCGGCGGCGCATCCATGGCTGGTGGGCCTTTGACTGGGCGAGCCAGCCCTATTTCACCCTTGGCCTGACCTTCATCTTCGGGCCCTATTTCGCCGCCGTCGCGACCGAGGCTTTCATGGCGCAGGGATTGGCGGAGCAGGTGGCGGATGCCCGCGCGCAGAGCCTGTGGTCGCTGGGCCAGACGGTGGCGGGCGTGATCATCGCGCTTTGCGCGCCGATCCTTGGTGCTTTTGCCGACAATACCGGGCGGCGGATGCCGTGGATCGTGCTGTTTTCGCTGTTCTACGTCTTGGGGGCGGCGGCGATGTGGTACACGCTGCCTGACGGGTCATTCCTGATCGGGGCCTTGATCGCCTTTGGCATCGGGTTGATCGGGGCGGAATTCACCACGATCTTCACCAATTCGATGCTGCCCGAATTGGGGGACGAGAGCGCCATCGGAACGCTGTCGGGCAACGGATTCGCCTGGGGCTACCTCGGCGGGGTCGTGGCTTTGTTCGTGATGCTGATCTTTTTCGCCGAGGGCGAGAGCGGGCGGACCTTTGTCGGCTTGGAGCCGGCGCTGGGGCTGGATCCGGAGGCCCGGGAGGGGACGCGGTTTGTCGGCCCCTTCATCGCGATCTGGTATGTCGTGTTCATGATCCCCTTTTTCCTGTGGGTGCGGGAGCCGCGCCGGGCGGCCACGCATGCCAGTTTCGGGGCGGCGCTGGGCGATTTGTGGGGGACGGTGAAGAGTTTGCCGGGGCGGGTGAGCCTGTTTGCCTATCTCGGATCCTCGATGTTCTACCGCGATGCGCTGAACGCGCTGTACGGGTTCGGAGGCACCTATGCGGTGCTGGTGCTGAACTGGTCGGTGACGCAGGTGGGGATTTTCGGGATCATCGGGGCCGTGACCTCGGCTCTGGCGACATGGCTGGGGGGCAAGGCGGACAGCGCGCTGGGACCCAAGCCCGTGATCGTGGGCGCGATCGTCACGCTGATCGCTGTCTGTGCGGTGATTTTGGGCATGTCGCGCGAGAGCCTGTGGGGCATCGCCTTGGCCGAGGGGTCGGGGGTGCCGGACGTGGTGTTCTACATCTGCGGCGCGATCATCGGAGGTGCCGGGGGCGTGCTGCAATCGGCGTCGCGGTCGATGATGTGCCGCCATGCGCCGCCGACGCGGCCGACCGAGGCCTTTGGGCTTTACGCGCTGTCGGGCAAGGCCACGGCGTTTCTGGGGCCTGCGCTGATCGGGCTGACGACATGGGCGACGGAAAGCGCACGGCTGGGGATGGCGCCGTTGATCGGGTTGTTCGTCGTGGGGTTGGTGTTGCTGGTCTGGGTCCGGCCGGAGGGGGAGAAGGCATGAGGATTTTGCCGGGTCTGGCGGTGGCCGCCGTGGCGTTGGTGGTCGGATGCATGCCTGTCCGCGACGAGGCGGGCGGTCTGCCGCCGCTTGACGCGACGGTGTCGGGGCAGGAGGCGCGGTTGTTGTTCGGGGCCGAGCGGGGCGCGAGCAGCGGCACGCCGGAGGTGATCGGCGGTTATTCGCGGGGCTGTCTGGCGGGGGCCGAGCGGCTGGCGGAGACGGGGCCGACATGGGCCGCGATGCGGCTGAGCCGGAACCGGAACTGGGGGCATCCCGAGTTGGTCGATTACGTGCAGGACCTGTCGGCGCGGGTGGCGGCGGAGACAGCGTGGCGCGGGCTATACGTCGGTGACATGTCGCAGCCGCGGGGCGGGCCGATGTTGTCGGGCCATGTGAGCCACCAGTCGGGGTTGGACGTGGATATCTGGATGCTGCCGCCCACGCGGTTCGATCTGTCGGCGGCGGAGCGCGAAAACCTGTCGTCGATTTCGACCCGCTCGGCGGGGGGCGCGCGGGTGGGCGAGAACTGGACGCAAGCGCATATGGAGGTGATGCGGCTTGCGGCCTCGGACCCGAGGGTGGCGCGGATTTTCGTCTTTCCCGGCGCCAAGGTCTGGATGTGCGACAATGCCACCGGCGACCGGTCGTGGCTGCGAAACATCCGGCCTGCGGCGGGCCATCATTACCATTTCCATGTGCGGTTGAGCTGTCCGGCCGGGTCGACCGGTTGCGTGAACCAAGACCCGCCGCCGCCCGGCGATGGGTGCGCCGAGGCGCGGGAATGGGCGGCGAACATCCTGAACCCGCCGCCGCCCGACCCCGATTACGAGCCGCCGCCGCCGCGCGGGCCGCTGACCTTGGGCGAATTGCCCCGGCAATGTGCGGCGCTCTTGGGGGGTTAGCGACCGGGGATCGTGCCGCGCTTGCCTGTGAGGGTCCAGCCGTCGATGACGGCGAGCGCCTCGTCGGCGGTTTCCACGAAGCGGAAGAGGCTGAGGTCGTCGCGCGAGATCGTGCCCGCCTCTGCCAGCGCGTCCCAATTCACGACATTGCGCCAGAAGTCCTGACCGAAGAGGAGGACGGGCACCTGTTCCATGCGGCCCGTCTGGATCAGGGTGAGGCTTTCGAACAATTCGTCCAGCGTGCCGAAGCCGCCGGGAAAGACGGCGATGGCCTTGGCGCGCAAAAGGAAGTGCATCTTGCGAATGCCGAAATAGTGGAAGTTGAAGCACAGTTCGGGCGTGACGTAGGCGTTGGGCACCTGTTCGTGGGGCAAGACGATGTTGAGGCCGATGGAGCAGCCCCCGGCCTCGGACGCGCCGCGATTGCCGGCCTCCATCACGCCGGGACCGCCGCCGGTGACGATGACATTCTCGGTGCAATCGGTGGCGACGGACCGTTCGGTGATCTTGCGGGCGAAGAGGCGGGCCTCTTCGTAGTAGCGGGACATGTCGCGCAGGCCCGCGCTGCGGGCCTTGTCGGCGGCCTCGGGGGCGGGGATGCGGGCGCCGCCGAAGAGCACCACGGTCGAGCGGATGCCGCGCGCGTCCAGCTCGAGCTCGGGTTTGAGGAGTTCGAGTTGCAGCCGGACCGGGCGCAATTCCTCGCGCAGCAGGAATTCGGGATCGGCGAAGGCCAGACGATAGGCCGGGGAGCGCGCCTGCGGTGTGTCGGGCGCGTGGCGGGTTGCGTCGATATCCTGGTTGGCGTGGCGGAACGGGCCTGTGCGCGGGTCGTCTTTCATGGTCCGGTCCTTTCACTCTGAACTGAAGAGCGACGTAGCGCGCCCGGGCGCGGATTGCCAGCGCGGGGCGTGGGAGCTATAGCCGCCCCGACGACCCATCCGACCCATTCCGCAGGAGAGAGAGCCGCCATGTCCAACGCCCAACTGGAAACCGCCATCGAGGCCGCCTGGGAGGCCCGCGACCAGATCACGCCCGCCACCAAGGGCGAGACGCGCGACGCGATCGAGGCGACGCTGAGCGCGCTGGATGCCGGACAGCTGCGCGTGGCCGAGCGGCAGGCGGATGGACGGTGGCATGTCAACCAGTGGGCCAAGAAGGCGGTGCTGCTGGGCTTTCGGCTGAAGGACATGGCGCAGCAATCGGGCGGGCCGCAGGGCGGCGGCTGGTGGGACAAGGTCGACAGCAAGTTCAAAGGCTGGGGCGATGCGGAATGGAAGGCGGCAGGGTTCCGCGCCGTGCCCAACTGCGTCGTACGCCGGTCGGCCTATATCGCGCCGGGCGTGGTGTTGATGCCGTCCTTCGTGAACCTTGGGGCCTATGTCGACAGTGGCACGATGGTGGACACATGGGCCACGGTCGGCAGCTGCGCGCAGATCGGCAAGAACGTCCACCTGTCGGGCGGTGTCGGCATCGGCGGTGTGCTGGAGCCTATGCAGGCGGGGCCGACGATCATCGAGGACAATTGCTTCATCGGGGCACGGTCCGAGGTGGTCGAGGGCGTGATCGTGCGCGAAGGCTCGGTTCTGGGCATGGGTGTGTTCATCGGCCAATCCACCAAGATCGTCGACCGGGAGACCGGCGAGGTCATGTATGGCGAAGTCCCCGCCGGATCGGTCGTCGTGGCCGGGTCGATGCCGTCGAAGAACGGTGTGAACCTTTATTGCGCTGTGATCGTGAAGCGGGTGGATGAAAAGACCCGTTCCAAGACCTCGATCAACGAGTTGCTGCGGGATTGAGGGTTGGGGCGCGCCGGGAGCGGCGTGCCGTGGTCAATTTTTTGGTGGGAACGGTGGTGCGCCTCAAGGCGCATCCTACGCACGGTCGGGTTGTCGGGCGTAGGGTGGGTGCAACCCACCACGACCCATCGGTGCGTTTTCGCGTGCGCGGGGTTGGTGGGCCGTTGGTGGGCAGATTGCCCACCCTACCGGAGACGCTCCAACACCCTGAGCGAGGCGTAGCCATCGGGCACCCAGCCTATGGAGGCTTGGAAGCGGCGGACCGAGTAGATGGTTTGCGGCCCGATGATCCCGTCCACGTTGAAGCGGTGGAACCCGGCGGTCGTAAGCCGTTGCTGCAATTCCTCGCGTTCGGCGCGGGTCAGCGCGCGATCCTCGCGCGGCCAGGAGCCGCGGAAGGGCGCGCCGCCCGTGATCCGGTCGGACAGGTGGCCCACGGCGATCACGTAGGCATCGGCGGGATTGTAGCGTTCGATGACGTGGAAATTGTCGAAGATCACCAGCGCGACGCCCCGATGCCCGGCGGGCAGGAGGATCGAGGCTTGGCCATGGTCGGGGATGCGCCCGCCATCGGGCAGGCGCACACCTTGCCCGTTCCAGAAGGAGGCGGGGCGTTTCACCCCCTCGCCAGTCAGGCTGTAATCGAAGCCCTCGGGCAGGCGCACCTCCATCCCCCAAGGCTGTCCGGTGGTCCAGCCGAAGTGGCGCAGGTAATTCGCGGTCGAGGCCAGCGCGTCCACGGGATCATCCGACCAGATGTTGCGCCGCCCGTCGCCGTCGAAATCGACCGCATGGTCGAGATAGGAGGTCGGCATGAACTGGGTATGGCCCATCGCGCCCGCCCATGAGCCGGTCATCTGCCGCGGCGCGACATCGCCCGCTTGCAGGATGCGCAGCGCGGCGATCAGTTGATCCTCGAAGAAATCCCGGCGGCGGCCGTCATAGGCCAGCGTTGCCATGGCGGCGATGATGTCGGTGTCGCCGCGCATCGCGCCATAGGCGGATTCGAGGCCCCAGATCGCCACCACAACCTCGGCCTCCACCCCGTAGCGGCGTTCGATCCGGGCGAGCGTGTCGCGGTGGCGGTCAAGCGCGCTGCGGCCGTTGGCGACGCGGGTGTCGGAGACCGCGCTGTCGAGATAATCCCAAAGCGCGCGCGAGAATTCGGCCTGATTGCGGTCGCGGTCGAGGACGCGAGATTGGACCGAGACGCCGGAAAAGGCGCGGTCGAGCGTCGCCTGAGCGATCCCGGCAGCGCGGGCGCGTGACTGAAACCCCTGCATCCATTGGGAAAAATCGGTGTCGGATGCGGCGGCTGGCGTGGCGGCCGCGGTCGTGTCCGGTGTGCTGCGGGCAAGGGTGGGCGTGCCGCGCAGTTGCGGCCGGATCGAGCGGGGGACGGCCAAGGGCGTGGCCTGCGTCGACAGCGTGACCAGTTGCGGCAGGGTCGGTGCGCCGGGTGTCGGGCGCATTTCGGGCCGGAGCGATGTGGCGGGCGGCAGGGCCGCGGCCAGCGTCGGCAGGGCGAGGCCAAGGGCACCGGCAAGAAGGGCAAGGCGGGATCGGCGCATG
Source organism: Roseicyclus marinus (assembly GCF_030163795.1). Taxonomy (GTDB): domain Bacteria; phylum Pseudomonadota; class Alphaproteobacteria; order Rhodobacterales; family Rhodobacteraceae; genus Roseicyclus; species Roseicyclus marinus. The sequence goes on from NZ_JASJOF010000016.1 coordinate 7,390, forward strand.
GTTTTTCTGGTGTCCGATGATGCTCGATTTGGACGAAGTATAGCTCAAAAGCCGCAGGCTCACAGCCCGGCCTAAGCCATGAACGTGACCATGAGCTTAAGATCGCCGGTTCGCTTTTGACAGCGGACTAGCTTGCGGAGCGGCGGCTGGGCGTCTTCTTGCGCAGGCTTGCGCGTTTTTTCGCGGCTTGGCCTGCCTTGCGGCGGGGGCCTTGGCCGGGCTTGCCACGGCGGCGGGTGGGGGTGTGTTTGCCGTCGATCTCGATCAATTCGAGGACGAGGCCGCCGGTGACGGGCACGGCCTCGGCCAGTTTGACGGTGACGCGGTCGCCTATGCCGATGGTCAGGCCGGTTTCCGAGCCCATCAGGGTCTGGCTGTCGGCGTCATGGTGGAAATATTCGTTGCCCAAGGACCGGATCGGCAGGAGGCCGTCGGCCCCGGTCTCGTCCAGCTTCACGAAAGCGCCGAAGCGCGCGACGCCCGAGATGCGGCCGGTGAAGGTGGAGCCGATGCGGTCGGAGAGAAAAGCCGCGAGATAGCGGTCGGCGGTGTCGCGTTCGGCGGCCATGGAGCGGCGTTCGGTGTCGGAGATGTGCTTTGCGGTGGCTTCGAGCTCTTCGACCTCCTCGAGGCTGAGGCCATCCTTGCCCCAGCCATGGGCCGCGATCAGGGCGCGGTGCACGATCAGGTCGGAATAGCGCCGGATCGGCGAGGTGAAATGCGCGTAGGATTTCAGGGCGAGGCCGAAATGGCCGAAATTCTGGGGAAAGTAATAGGCCTGCTGCATGGCGCGGAGCGTGGTGATGTTGATGAGCTCGTCGAAATCGGAGCCTTCGGCCTGCGCCAGAAGGCGGTTGAGCTGGCTGGTCTGGAGCACCTGGCCCTTGGCGAGCGAGAAGCCGGAGGCGGCCGCGACCTCGCGCAGCGCCTCGAGTTTCTCGGGGGCGGGTTCCTCGTGGACGCGGAAGAGAAGGGGCTGGCGTTTCGCGATCAGTTCCTCGGCGGCGGCGACATTGGCCAGAACCATGAATTCCTCGATCAGCCGGTGGGCATCGAGACGGTCCTTGAAGGCGACGGAGGTGACCTCCCCCTCGTCGCTCAGTTCGATCCGGCGTTCGGGCAGGTCGAGGTCGAGCGGTTGGCGGCGCTGGCGGGCCGCGACAAGCGCCTCGTAAGCGGCATAGAGGGGGGTGATGACGGCGTCGGCCAGCGGCGCGGTCTTGGCGTCGGGATTGCCGTCGCGGGCGGCCTGAACCTGCTGGTATTCGAGGGAGGCGATTGAGCGCATCATGCCGCGCACGAAGCGGTGCGAGATCTTGGTGCCATCGGCGCTGATGACCATGCGCACGGCAAGGCAGGCGCGCGGCACGCCTTCGTGGAGCGAGCACAGATCGCCCGAAAGACGGTCGGGCAGCATGGGCACGACACGGTCGGGGAAATAGGTGGAATTGCCGCGTTTGCGGGCCTCGCGATCCAGCGCGGAGCCGGGGCGGACGTAATGGGCGACATCGGCGATGGCGACCCAGATGACATGGCCGCCGGGGTTTTTCGGATCGTCGTCGGGATGGGCGAGGCAGGCATCGTCGCGGTCACGGGCATCGGCGGGGTCGATGGTGACGAGGGGCATGTCGCGCAGATCGGTCCGTCCGTCGAGACCGGCGGGTTTGGCGGCATCGGCTTCGGCGATGGCGGCATCGGGGAAAGCGTCGGGAATGGCGTGTTCTGCGATGGCGATCAGGCTGACGGCGCGCGGCGCGCCGGGATCGCCCAGACGGGTGACGATGCGCGCGCGCGGGTTTCCCATGCGGGCCTTTGGGCCGATCTGTTCGGCCTCGACCAGTTCGCCGTCGCGCGCGCCATGGGTGTCACCGGGGCGCACGGTCCAGTCGCGGTCCGAGCCCTTGGAGATCGGCAGGATGCGCCCACCCTCGGCCCCCTTGCGGAAGATGCCAAGGACGCGCTGCGGATTGGTGCCGATCTTGCGGATCAGGCGGGCGACATAGTGGTGATCCTCGCCCTCGGTTTCCTGCAGACGGGCGAGGATGCGGTCGCCCTGCCCCAGTGCGGGATCGGTGGCGCGGGCGAGAAAGAGGATTTTCGGCTCTGGCCCGTCGCCCTGCCATTCGAGCGGGCGGGCAAAGACATCGCCCAGATCGTCGGGGGCCGTGACCTGAAGCACGGCAACGGGGGGCAGCTTGTCCGGGTCGCGGTAGGTCTTGCCCTTTTTCTCGACGAGGCCCTCGGCCTCCAGATCCTTGAGGATGCGCTTGAGGTCGATGCGGTCGGCACCCTTGATGCCGAAAGCCTTGGCGATGTCGCGCTTGGACGTCGCATGGGGGTTTTCGGCGATCCATGTGCGGATCTGGTCTTTGGTGGGGATCATGGCCATGGGATTGGCCTAGCATGGCCCGTCGAAGGCGTCATGGGGGAATTGGGGGGCGTCGTGACGGTGACCCGTGCGGGAGCCTCCCCTCTCAGCGGCAAAGCCGCTTGTCGGGCAATGGGCGGGAGTTTTTTGGCCAAGATGAAGGGGGGCGCGCGTTAACCTTGATGAGGGGTTAACGCTGTGGGGCGAAGTATTCGGTGAGCATGCGCGTGTAGATGCGTTTGAGGTCGTGGATATCCTGGGTCCAGACGCGTTCGTCGACCTCGTGCATGCGGTGGCCGACGAGGCCGAATTCCACGACCGGGCAATGATCCTTGACGAAGCGGGCATCGGACGTGCCGCCCGTGGTCGAGAGCACGGGGGATTGGTTGGTTTCCTGCCCGATGGCGCGGCGCACGAGATCGGACAGCGGGCCCGGAGGGGTCAGGAAGGCCTCGCCCGAGATCTGGGTTTCCATGTCGATCTTGGTGCCCGTCGCCTCGGTCACGGCCTGCGCCTCGGCGCGGAGCCAGTCGGTGAGCGTCTGGCCCGTGTGCAGCTCGTTGAAGCGGATGTTCACCGTCATGCGGGTGCGCGCGGGGATGACGTTGGAGGCCGCGTTGCCGGTGTCGATCGTGGTGACCGAGATGGTCGAGGCGTCGAAATGATCGGTGCCCTCGTCAAGCTGGTGGGTCGAGAGCCGGTGCGCCAGCAGCGCCACGGCGGGCATCGGGTTCAGCGCCTTGTGGAGATAGGCGGAGTGACCCTGTTTTCCCGTCACAGTGAAGCGCGCGGTCATGGAGCCGCGGCGGCCGATCTTGACCATGTCGCCGATGTGTTCGACCGAGGTGGGCTCGCCCACGATGCAGATGTCCATCGCCTCGCCATTGGCCTGCATCCAGTCGAGGATCGCGATGGTGCCGTCGCGGCCCGGCCCCTCTTCGTCGCCGGTGATGGTGAGCACGATCGCGCCATCGGGGGGTGTTGCGGCGACAAAGTCGATGGCGGCGGCGGCAAAGGCCGCGACGCCTGATTTCATGTCGGTCGCACCCCGCCCGTAGAGCCAGCCGTCTTCTTCATGGGCGGAGAAGGGCGGATGGGTCCAGGCGGCCTCGTCGCCCACGGGGACGACATCGGTATGGCCGTTGAAGCCGAAGCTTTTCGCCGCCCCCTTGGCCCCCCAGCGGGCGAAGAGATTGGGGGTATCGCCCCGGTCGACGCGGCTGCAGCTGAAACCGGCCTGTTCCAGAAGATCCTGAAGTAGCTGGAGCGCGCCGCCTTCCTCGGGGGTGACCGAGGGGCAGCGGACGAGATCGGCGGTCAGGCGGGCGGGGTCGAGGGGCATGGGGCAGGCTCCGTCCGGGATGTGTCCGGGGTTTTTCCTTGGGTAACGCTGTGGCGGCGAAGGCACAATGGGGCGCGCTGCGATCCGGGCCGGTCATCAATGCGTTACGATGGAGGCCCGCGGATGGTATCGTTCTTGCAAAGAAAACAATGCCGGGGCAGGCAGCGGCACAAGCCGCATCGATGCAGGACCGACGGGACGTGGGCCTAACGGGGCACGCGGCCTTCAGCTTTGCATCACCATGGTCGAGCACCCGGCACCTCGAGAGGTGGGCAAGGGTCATGGCCGTCGGTCAGGAATTAACCATAAATTCCAATGCATCCGCGATGCAGATGGCGGAGACGATCTTCGGCCCGGGCGTCACCGTGCAGAGCGCGAGCTATTCCGGCGACCGGGTGTCTTCGGGCATCTACTCCAACGGCGACAGCATCACGCCCGGTGTCACGCCGTCGGACAGCGGGGTCATCCTGACGACCGGACGGGTGCAGAATTTCACCCAAGGGTCGGGCGACCCGAACCGCAGCGCCAGCACGTCCTACAATTCGTCGGGGCAGAACGACAATGCGCAGTTCAACGCATTGGTCGGAGGCCGGACCTACGACGCGGCGATCCTGACGACGAATTTCATTCCCACAACCGATATGCTGACGATCCAGTTCGTCTTCGCCTCGGAGGAATACCCGGAATTCTCGGGGTCGATCTACAACGACGCGGTGGGCGTCTGGATCAACGGGCAGGTCGTGACCTCGCCCGTGGTGAACATCGCGCAGATCAATTCGATCAACCAAAGCGAGAACGAGACGCTTTTCGTCAACAACACCGGGGATGCGTACAACACCGAGATGGACGGGTTCACCGTGACGCTGTCGCTGTTGATCCCGGTGAACATCGGGGTGTTGAACACGCTGACCATCGGCATCGCGGATGTGGCGGATTCAGGCTATGACAGCGCCGTCCTGATCGCGGCGAACTCGGTTCAGGGGGAGTTCATCGCCCAAGACGACACGATCACCCTGAACGAGTTGCAGGTCGCGCAGATCGACGTTCTGGCCAATGACGGGAACGGCGTCGGGGTCGCGGTCATCACCCATATCAACGGGATCGCGGTGGGCGTGGGCGATACGGTGACCCTGTCGAACGGGCACCAGATCACGCTGATGGCGGACGGCACGTTGCAGATCGTGCCGCCGGGCAGCTACGTCAACCTGAGCGGGCCGGTCACGGCGAATTTCAGCTACACGGCGCAATCGGCGTCGGGGATCACGGACACGGCCTTTGTTTCGGTCACGACGGTGCCCTGTTTCACGCCGGGCACGCGGATCCGGACGGATCGCGGAGAGGTTCCGGTGGAGACGCTCAAGCCGGGCGATCTGGTCAAGACGCGCGATCACGGGTTCCAGCCGGTCCGCTGGATCGGCGAGCGCCGGGTCGCCGCGGAGGGCGCATATGCGCCCGTGGCGATCGAGGCGGGCGTTTTCGGACATCACCGGCGGCTGGTCGTGTCGCAGCAGCACCGGATCTTGCTGACGCATTGGATGGCGGAACTCCTGTTCGGGGAGGACGAGGTTCTGGTGGCGGCGCGCGACCTTGTGAACGGATGCTCGGTGCGGCTCTTGGACGGCGGAGAGGTGACTTATGTGCATCTGCTGTTCGATCAGCACGAGATCGTCTGGTCGGAGGGGTTGCTGACCGAAAGCTTCCTGCCCGGGCCGACGGTGATGTCGGGGATGGAGGCGGCGTGCCGTGCCGAGGTGCTGGAGCTGTTCCCCGGGATCGATGCGGCGACCCACGAGGGTTACGGACCGGCGGCGCGGGCGGCGTTGCGGGGCTATGAGGGGCAGATGCTGCGGGGCGTTGCCGTCGCATGATCCGCGTTCCCGCCCCCTTGCACGGTGTTTGCGCGCGCGGTGAAGAAAGCGGCCCCGCCGAACGCTGGGCTGCGATCTGGGATGCGGGCGTTGCCGTCTTGCTGGATGCGCGGGCGACGATGGACAATCCGGGGGCGGAGATGACGCTCTGCCTCGAATTCACGGTGCCGCCGGTGTCCGTGCCGGGACCGGTGCGCCTGTGGCAGGGGCGGGCCGAGACGCGCCGGGCGGTTGCGCTCTACCGGTTGCCGGACGGGGCGTTCCGGCTGGTGCATGGCGAGATCGACGTGGTGACGATGCCCGACCTCGGGCGGCCGGGCGAGACCCTGTCGCTGCGCTATCGGACCTGTGCGCGGGGGCGGGGCGACGTGGTGGATATCGTGAACCACGACCGGCCGCAGAGGCACAGGGCGCGGGCCGGGCTGGCGGTGGCCGCGCGGCTGGACGAGATGCTGCCGCGCGACGAACGTTTTCTCCAGGTCTGTCAGGTTGCGGCGATCGCGGGCTTCGGCCTGCCGCCCACCGATCTGCCGGGCATGTCGGGGCAGGCCGTGGTGATGACCACCGAGGGGCCGCGCACCGTCGAGAGCCTGCGTGTGGGGCAGGTTCTGGTGACGGCGGCGGGCGCGCGGATGCCATTGCGCTGGACCGAGCGGCGGCCGCGCCTTTGCCTTGGCCGGATGGCGCCGGTGCAGTTGCGCGCGCCCTATTTCGGGCTGGCGCGCGATATCTGGGTGACGCCGGAAACGCGGGTCGTGCGATCCGGTCCGGCCGTGGAATACAATTTCGGCACGGAACAGGTTCTGGTGCGGGCTGGTGACATGACCGCGAGTACCGGGGCGCGGCGCGACCGGCGGCAGGCGCTGCGCCATGTGCATCACCTGATGCTCGACGATCATGCCTGCGTGACGGTGGACCGCTGCGGGATCGAGACGGCGCTGTTGGCCGACGTGGTCGCGGCGGGCGATGCGAAACTGGCTGGGAAGTTGGCCGAGGTGGACCGGACGCCCTGCCTGCCGGTTCTGGACCGGGCGGGCGCGCAGGCGCTGATCGGGGTCAAGGGGCGGCGTGTGCTGGGCTGAGGCCCGGGCATTTGCCCCGGACCGGGCGGATCAATCGTAGAACGCGGTCATCTGCGCCACGATCACGGCGTTTTCGGCCATGGCGCGGTCCATCAGGGCGATTTCCTCGGCTTCGATCTCGTCGCCTGCCTCGGTCCGTTCGGCGCGGGTGCCGTGGCCGGTGACATCGAGGGGGGCGAGATCGGCCTGTTTCAGCACGGCCACGGTTTCGCGCACGGCCTCGGCCTCGTCCACGCCGGCGGCGTAACACAGGAGCGCCGCGCCCGTGGCCTTGTCGGGCAGGCCGTCGCCTGCCTTGCGGCCGACCTCGACGACGAGGGTATAGACATCGCGGGTGCGGGGCGTGGGGGTGTCTGCGCTCATGGCGCTTTCCCTCGCGCGGCGGCGGCGGGCTGTCAAGCTTGTGTTGACCGGGCGGGCGAGGCGCGAAACACTTGACCCTGTCAAAATATCAGGGGCCATCCATGATCCGCCGTTTCGCCGCCCGCGCGGGCGATGTGCTGTTTCGGCCCGGCGCGGAATGTCCGGGTTTTCTGATCCTCGACAAGGGGACGATCCGAGTGACGCTGACGGCCGCGAACGGGCGGGAGGTGGTGCTTTACCGGGTGACGGCGGGAAGCGTCTGTTTGCAGACCTTCACCTGTCTGGTGGGCGGCGCGCGCTACAGCGCCGAGGGCGTGGTTGAGGCGGATGTGGAGGGCGAGTTGGTGCCCGGCGATCAGTTTCGCGCGCGGTTGGCGCAGGACGATGCCTTTCGCGCGCTGATCTTTGACGGGGTGGCGGCGCGGTTCGGGGAATACCAGCGGCTGGTCGAGGAGGTTGCGCTGACCGGGTTCGATGCGCGGCTGGCCCGTGTGCTGTTGCGGCTGGCCGATGGGTCGGGGTTCGTCGCCGCAACCCATGCGGCGCTGGCGGCTGAAACGGCATCGGGCCGCGCCTTTGTCAGCCGACGTCTTGCCGAGATGGCGCGCGGGGGCGGCGTGGCGCAAGAAAAGGGCGGCGTCCGCGTTTTGGACCGCGCCGCGCTGGAACGGATTGCCGCAGATATCCGGTGACAAGGTCACCGTCGATCGTGGCGGGTCGTGGTAGGATCAGGTCATCGCAACAGGAAAGGAGGCATGTCATGCCCCGCAACGAAGGCACCATCGACCGCGCCATCCGCATCATCGCGGGCCTTGTGCTGATCTCGCTCGTGTTCATCGGACCCCAGACCGTCTGGGGCTGGATCGGCGTTGTGCCGCTGATCACCGGGCTTGTCGGTTATTGCCCCGCCTACCGCCTGCTCGGGATCAACACCTGCGCCATGAAGTCCTGAGCCGGGCCGGGGCCCTGCCCGCCGCATCGTTCGGGCGGCGGGTGGGGCCGTTTACCCCGCGCCGCGGGGGACGAAGGGCGCATCCGCGCCCCAAAGCTGTTCGACACGTTCATCCCGTCCGCAGGCATCGCGGTAGAGCCCATAGGCCACGGATTTGCGGCGCGGACCGAAGCGGGTGAGGATCACGTCGCCCGACAGGTAATAATCCTGATGATAGGCCTCGGCCGGGTAGAAGGGCGCGGCATTGCGGACCGGCGTCACGACCTGTTGGCCCAGATCGCGGGAGGCGCGCGCCAGCGCGGCCTCCGCGGTGCGGCGGTCTTGCGCGGTTTCGACGAAGATGGCCGAGGCGTAATTCGCGCCCCGGTCGCAGAATTGCCCGCCTGCGTCGAGCGGGTCGATCGAGCGCAGGAACAGGTGGAGAAGCTGGTCATAGGGCAGGATCGTGGCGTCATAGGTGATCTGCACCACCTCCAGATGGCCGGTGCCGCCTGCCACGACCTGATCGTAGCTCGGATCGGGAACGGTGCCGCCGGCAAAACCCGACACGACTTCGACCACGCCGGGGACGCGTTCGAAATCGGCCTCCACGCACCAGAAACAACCGCCCGCGACGACCGCCGTGCGCAGATCCTGGGCATGGGCGCGGCCCGACTGCATCGCCAGCGCGGCGAGAAGGGCGGCCGACAGGGCCAAAGCCTTGGCCGAGGTTTTGAGAGGAATGCGGGACATGGCATCTCCTTTCCGAGCGAATGAGCCAAGGATAGCGGGTGGGCCTCGGGCGCAACGCAAGCTTGCGTGAGCTCACGCAGGCGTGACCCCTTGCGCCCGGCGCGGGCCCGCGCCCTTATGCCGGGCAAAAGGGGAGGGATCGGATGAAGATCGCGATGTGGTCGGGGCCGCGCAACCTGTCGACGGCGATGATGTATGCCTTTGCCGCGCGGGGCGATTGCGCGGTCTGGGATGAGCCGTTTTACGCGCCCTATCTGGCCGCGACAGGCGCCGATCATCCGATGGCCGCCGAGATCATGGCGGCGCATGAGATCGATCCTGCCCGCGTGGCGGCGGCCTGTGCCGGGCCGGTGCCGGGTGGGTTGGCGCATTGGTACATGAAGCACATGCCCCACCACATGGTGGCGGGTTTCCCGCTGGACTGGGCGGAGGCCTGCGTGAATGTCCATCTGATCCGCCATCCGGCCCGCGTCATCGCGAGCTATGCCGAAAAGCGGGGGGAGATGAGCCTGGAGGATATCGGCTTTCCCCAGCAGATGGCGCTGTGGGAACAACTGCCGGGGCCGGTGATCGACAGCGGCGATATCCGGGCTGATCCGGGCGGTGCGCTGGGGCGGCTGTGTGCCGAGATCGGGCTTTCGTTCAGTGACAGGATGCTGGGCTGGCCGGAAGGGCCGCGGGACTATGACGGCGTCTGGGCCGCGCATTGGTACAATGCCGTGCATCGTTCGACCGGCTTTGCCGGGGCGGAGGGGCCGTTGCCCGAGGTGCCGGAGGGGCGGCGCGCGCTTCTGGAGGCGGCGCTGCCGATCTACGAGGCGATGAAGGCGCGGGCCTTGCTGCCCGGCTGACGGTACGTCACCGAACCGTCGCTTGCAGAGCGCCGCGCGATTGGAGAGACTGCGCCATGGAACAGCGAAGCATTTCCCCTTTCCCGACTTGGGCCGATGTGGCCAGCGATCTTGTCGCCACCGCAGCGGGCCGCGCCCCTGCCGATCTGGTGCTGCGCGGGGGCCGCGTCGTGCTGGTGCAAACGCGTGAGGTGATGGAAGGCTGGCAGGTCGCCGTGCGCCATGGCCGCTTTGCCTATGTCGGCCCGGATGCAACGCATTGCATCGGGCCCCGGACCGAAGTGGTCGATCTGGACGGGCGCTACCTGATCCCCGGTTTGTGCGACGGCCACATGCATATCGAAAGCGGGATGCTGACGCCGGCCGAGTTCGCCCGTGCGGTCATCCCGCATGGCACGACCTCCATGTTTACCGACCCCCATGAAATCGCCAATGTCTTCGGCTTGAGGGGCGTGCGGTTGATGCATGACGAGGCGCTGATGCAGCCCGTGAACATCTGGACCCAGATGCCGAGTTGCGCGCCATCGGCCCCCGGTCTTGAAACCACGGGCTACGAGATCGGGCCCGAGGATGTGGCGGAAGCCATGACATGGCCCGGCATCGTGGGCTTGGGCGAGATGATGAATTTTCCCGGCGTGGTGGCGGGCAGCCAGCAGATGCTGGCCGAGATCGCCGAGACGCAGAAGGCGGGCAAGACCGTGGGCGGGCATTACGCCTCCCCCGATCTGGGGCCGGCGTTCCATGCCTACGTGGCGGGTGGTCCAGCCGATGACCACGAAGGCACCTGCGAGGCGGATGCGGTGGCCCGGATGCGGCAGGGCATGCGGTCGATGATCCGGCTGGGATCGGCATGGTATGACATCGAAAGCCAGATCACGGCGATCACCGAAAAGGGGCTTGATCCGCGCAACATGATCTTGTGCACCGATGATTGTCATTCGGGCACGCTGGTCCACGAGGGGCACATGAACCGCGCGGTGCGCCATGCCATCGCCTGTGGTTGCGACCCGCTGGTGGCGTTGCAGATGGCCACGATCAACACCGCCAGCCATTTCGGACTGGAACGGGAGATCGGCCAGATCGCGCCGGGGCGGCGGGCCGATATGATCGTGACCTCGGATCTTGCGACGCTTCCTGTAGAAGAAGTTTACGCGCGGGGGATCAAGGTCGCTGAGAACGGCGTTTGCCTTGCCGAATGTCCGCATCTGGATTGGCCTGCCGATACGCGGGGGTCGGTCCATCTGGGCCGGTCGCTTGTCGCGCGGGATTTCGAGATTGCCGCCCCCGAGGGGGCAGGCGAGGTGCGGGTGCGCGTGATCGGGGTGGTGGAAAACCAGGCCCCGACCGAGGCGCTGGAGGCCGTGCTGCCCGTGGCGGGCGGCCTGATCGAAGGGCAGGGCGGCGTCGCCCAGATCGCGTTGGTGGAACGGCATCGCGGCACGGGGCAGGTGGTGAACGGCTTCGTGTCCGGCTTCGGTTACGGGCCGGGGATGGCCATGGCCTCGACCGTGGCGCATGACAGCCACCACATGATCGTCGTGGGCACCGACCGCGCGATGATGGCGGCGGCGGCCAACCGGCTGGCCGAGGTGGGCGGTGGTGTCACCGTCTGGAAAGACGGGACCGAGCGCGCGCTGGTGGAATTGCCCATCGCGGGCCTGATGTCGGACAGCCCGGCAGCCGAGGTGGCGGCAAAGGCGCAAGCGATGGTTGCGGCCATGGCGGAGTGCGGCTGCACGCTCAACAACGCCTATATGCAGCATTCGCTGCTTGCGCTGGTCGTCATCCCCGCCTTGCGGATTTCCGACCTTGGGTTGGTGGATGTGACGCGCTTTGCCCTGACCGATCTTGTGGTCGGACAGAACGCTTGAGATGACAGGAAAGACGAGGTCAGACATGCCCGAGCCGACGCTGAGGATTGCCACCCCGGATCAGGGCGCGCGCGCCGCGATCTTTACCGATGCGGATGCGGCGGTTTCTCATCTCAAGGCGCTTTATACCGAGGCGACGGGGTTCCTGCGCGACCGGTTCGCCGAGACGCTGCGGCAGGGTGCGCCCGGCGATATCCGCTACCGCGCCTTCTATCCCGAGATCCGGATCACGACCGCCACCTATGCCGTCACCGACAGCCGGTTGAGCTTTGGTCATGTCGCCGAGCCGGGCACCTATGCCACCACCGTCACGCGGCCCGACCTGTTCGGCAATTACCTGCGCCAGCAGATCGGATTGCTGATCAAGAACCACGGCGTGCCTGTCGAGATCGGTCCGTCGCTGACGCCCATTCCGGTCCATTTCGCGGTGGCGGGCGACAGCGCCGTTTCCGTGCCGCAGGAGGGCGCGGGCGATTTCACGTTGCGCGATGTCTTTGACGTGCCGGACCTGTCCACGACGCATGACGATATCGTCAATGGCCTGGGCTTCACCTACGAGGACGGGGCGCATCCGCTGGCGCCCTTCACCGCGCAAAGGGTGGATTATTCGCTGGCGCGGCTGGCGCATTACACCGCGACCGATCCGGTGCATTTCCAGAACCACGTCCTGTTCACGAACTACCAGTTCTATGTCGACGAGTTCGAGGCCTATGCCCGCGCCATGCTGGCCGATCCGTCCAGCGGCTATACCGGTTTCGTCGCCACCGGGAATGTCGAGATCACCGACGCGCAAACGCCCATCACCCAGCCGCCCAAGATGCCGCAGATGCCGACCTATCACCTGAAGCGGGCGGATGGGAACGGCATCACGCTGGTCAACATCGGGGTCGGGCCGTCGAATGCCAAGACGGCGACGGACCATATCGCGGTTCTGCGGCCTCATGCCTGGGTGATGGTGGGCCATTGCGCGGGCTTGCGGAATTCGCAGCGGCTGGGCGACTTCGTGCTGGCCCATGCCTATCTGCGCGAGGACAAGGTGCTGGACGACGACCTGCCGGTCTGGGTCCCGGTGCCTGCGCTGGCCGAAATCCAGGTCGCGCTGGAAAACGCCGTGGCGCATGTGACCGAGCTGGAAGGCTTCGAACTGAAGCGGATCATGCGGACCGGAACGGTTGCGAGCCTCGACAACCGGAACTGGGAATTGCGCGACCAGACCGGGCCGGTGCAGCGCCTGAGCCAGAGCCGCGCCATCGCGCTCGACATGGAAAGCGCGACGATCGCGGCCAACGGGTTCCGGTTCAGGGTGCCTTACGGGACGCTTCTATGTGTGTCGGACAAGCCGCTTCATGGCGAACTGAAGCTGCCCGGCATGGCGTCAGATTTCTACAAAACCCAGGTTGCACGGCATCTTTTGATCGGCATCCGGGCCATGGAAACACTGCGCGACATGCCGCTGGAACGGCTGCATAGCCGTAAATTGCGGTCTTTCGAGGAAACAGCCTTCCTCTGAAGGGCAAAAAAACGCCGTCTAGGCCATGTTTTTGGGCTTTTTCGGTATGCGAAGCGTTGTGTGGGCCCACAATATTCGGTTAGTTTGTGCGGAACGGGCCCAAGGGCTCGGGCAGTCGTCAGGAGAACAAGACCAATGGCAAACAAACCCATGACCAAAACCCAGCTCGTTGCGGCCATCGCCGAAGAGATGGGCGGAGACAAGAAGACCGCGGGTGCAGCGCTGGACGCCGTGACCGCCATCGTGACCCGTGAAGTCGCCTCGGGCGGCGCTGTCACCCTGCCGGGCATCGGCAAGGTCTATTGCCGCGAGCGCCCCGAGCGCATGGTGCGCAACCCCGCCACCGGCGAGACGATCAAGAAAGAGGCCGACAAGCAGGTGAAGGTCACCGTCGCCAAGGCCCTCAAGGACAGCGTCAACGGCTGACCCGACAGAACCCTTTGGGTTCGAACAGGCCGCGCCCGGATCGGGCCGCGGCCTTTTCGTTTTTGCATGGCGGGTTTGCATCGGCCGGACGGGCCGGAAATCCGCTTGCCCCCGCCCTGCGTTGCGCGTTTTCTGCGGGCAGGGACGGGAAGGCGGTTCATGGACATTCGCGCGCTGCTTGGAGGGCTGTTGTTTGCCCTGATCTGGTCATCGGCCTTTGCCTCGGCCCGGATCATCGTGGAGGCGGCGCCGCCGCTGACAGCGCTGGCGCTGCGGTTCCTGATTTCGGGCGTGATCGGCATCGGCCTTGCGCTGGCCATGGGGCAATCCATGCGGCTGTCGGCGGCGCAATGGCGGGCGGTGGTGATCTTCGGCATCTGCCAAAACGCGCTGTACCTCGGGCTGAATTTCGTGGCGATGCAGTGGATCGAAGCCTCGCTTGCGGCGATCATCGCCTCGACCATGCCGCTGTTGGTTGCGGCCGCGTCTTGGGCGCTGTTCCGCGACAGGCTGCCGGCGCTGGGTCTGGCGGGGCTTGCGGCGGGCTTCTTCGGCGTGGGGCTGATCATGGTGCAGCGCTTGTCGGGCGGGGCCGATGCCTTGGGTATCGTGCTGTGCCTGATCGGGGCGGTGGCGCTGACGGTGGCGACGCTGGCGGTGCGGGTTGCGGCGCAGGGCGGCGGCAACCTGCTGATGATCGTAGGTTTGCAGATGCTGGTCGGCTCTGTCGTGCTGGCCCCGATTGCGGCTGTGACCGAGACGCTGGTGGTGGAATGGTCGGTGCCGCTGGTGGTGGCCTTCGTCTACACCACGTTGATGCCGGGGTTGGTGGCGACGCTGATCTGGTTCTGGCTTGTGGGCCAGATCGGGGCGACGCGGGCCGCGACCTTTCACTTCCTGAACCCGGTTTTTGGCGTGGCCATCGCCGCCGTCCTTCTGGGTGAGGGGCTGTCATGGGTGGATGCGCTGGGCGTGGCCATTGTGGCGGCAGGCATTCTGGCGGTGCAATTGTCGCGCGCCAAGCCGGCCTGAGCGTCTTTCACGCGCAGATCACGTGCATGTTGGGTGACAGGATTCATCCTTCGGCGCATCAGGGCGCATGGAATTCATTCTTGCATATGGCGCGGGCCTGCTGACGCTCATCAACCCCTGCGTTCTGCCGGTCCTGCCAATCGTGCTGGCCGGTGCCCTGCAGGCCAGCCGCTTTGGTCCGTTGGCTTTGGCCAGCGGAATGGGGCTGGCCTTTGTCACGCTGGGGTTCGGGGTGATCGCGGCGGGCCATCTGGTGGGCCTGACCGAAGAGATGGTGGCGCGCGCGGGCGCGGTGCTGATGGTCGGGTTCGGGTTGGTGTTGATGATCCCGCAAGCGCAGGCGCGGTTCGCGCTGGCCACGGCCGGCGTCGCAGACCGCGCCGATCAGGGAATGCGGGATCTGCCGCGCGAGGGATGGCAGGGGCAATTTCTCGGCGGGCTTCTTTTGGGGGCGGTCTGGAGCCCTTGTGTCGGGCCGACATTGGGGGGTGCGATCTCGCTTGCCTCGCAGGGCGAGGATCTGCTGCGCGCCTTCGGCATCATGCTGGGTTTTGCGTTGGGCATCGGGACAGTTGTGGTTGCGCTGGGTCACGGCGCGCGCGGGCTGTTGCGGCGGCACATGGGAACCCTACGCCGCTTTGCCCAAGCCTCGCGCCCCATGCTGGGGGTGGTTTTCGTTTTCGTCGGCGTGGCGATCTTGCTGCGCTGGCATCACATGGCCGAGATCTGGCTTCTGGACCGATTGCCGGTCTGGCTGGTGGATCTGTCGGTCGCGCTTTGAGTTTTGTCGGGGAGTTGACGTAAATGCACAAACGAACCTTTCTCATCGGTGTCGGCGCGCTGGCCCTGACGCCTTTGGCCCGGACGGCGGCGGCGATGGTCGACTATACGCCCGGTCTGGTCGACCAAAGGCTGGCGGCGGGCGAGACGCTCTTGGTGGATTTCTGGGCCAGCTGGTGTTCGACCTGCCGGGCGCAGACCCGCGTGATCGAGGCATTGCGTGCCGCGAACCCCGCCTATGACGCGGCGATCGGCTTTGTCCGGGTGGATTGGGACCAGCATGGCGACGGGGAGCTGTCGCGCCGCCTGAACATCCCGCGTCGGTCCACGCTGGTGCTGTTGCGCGGCGATGCGGAACTGGGCCGGATCGTCGCCGGCACGCGGGAGCCGGAAATCCGCGCGCTTCTGGACCTTGGGCTGGGCTAGGGCAGGCGTTCGGCCACGACGACAAGATTGTCGACCGCCCAAAGCGGCGGGATTGAACCGGCCCGCGTGTCGGAAGACAGCGGCGCTAGCGTCAGCGTGATCTCTCCCGCGGTGGTGACCGCCGCGACGTCGACATGGAGCCTTTGCACCGAAAGCGCGGGGGGGCCAGCCAGACTGCGGGGGTTGTTGATCCGGCTGCGCAGCGCGATGCGGTCGCTGCGACCAAGGATTTCGGGGGCAGGCGCGGCTTGACCATCCGATGCGAAACGCTGGCGCAGCACCTCGGCCCCGTCGATGACGACCGAAAGCGCCAGCGCGGAGACATCTTCGAAGGCGACAAGATCGAAGGATAGGAGCGCGCGCACCGTTCCCTCGGGCAGGGCGATGACGCGGGTCATCGGTTGATCGGCTGGATCGGCCAGCCAAACCGGCCCGAGGCCCGGGTGATCGACGTGGCGCATCCCCGCCGACCATCCCGCGATTGCTGTCCCGCCGTCTTCGAACAGGACGAGCGTTTCGGTGTCGGACAGGGCGCGCAGCCCCCCGACCTCGACGCCGAACAGGCGGGCCGCAGCGGGCGGGCCGGTGCGGATGGCCGCACCGACAATGACCGCGAAAGCGATCAGCGCAACGGGGATCAGGGCCCAGTCAAGCCGCAGATGCCCCGGACGATCAATTCGACGGTGAGCAGCCGCCATGAGAAGACATCCAGTCCATAGACCCAAGTCTGTCCGGGATCGGGTGGAATTGTGGCAAAAACGGGGCAGGGATCGGGTTGTTTCGCAGCAGCAATCCCGCAACGGAACCTGTCGCCCGGATCAGATCGCATTGTCGCGGAACCGGCCACGATGGCCGGCCACGATGGCTGGGACGCGGGCCGCCTGTTAGCCGATGCGACCGCCCCGGTTGCCCACCTGCCCGCGATGGAGCAGCAGGTGATCGAGCAGGACGCAGGCCATCATCGCCTCGCCCACCGGAACGGCGCG
Organism: Roseicyclus marinus; assembly: GCF_030163795.1. Lineage (GTDB taxonomy): Bacteria > Pseudomonadota > Alphaproteobacteria > Rhodobacterales > Rhodobacteraceae > Roseicyclus > Roseicyclus marinus. The sequence continues at coordinate 23,979 of NZ_JASJOF010000016.1, forward strand.
GATGCCGACGCAGGGGTCGTGGCGGCCCTTGGTCACGATCTCCGCCGCGTCGCCCGATTTGGTGATCGTCTTGCGCGGCGTCAGGATCGAGGAGGTCGGCTTGACCGCGAAGCGCACCACGACCTCCTGCCCGGTGGAGATGCCGCCAAGGATGCCGCCTGCATGGTTCGAGGCATAGACCGGACCATCCTCGCCCATCGAAATCTCGTCGGCATTCTGGCTTCCGGTCAGCGCGGCAGCCGCCATGCCGTCGCCGATTTCCACGCCTTTGACCGCATTGATCGACATCATCGCGGCGGCAAGGTCGGTGTCGAGCTTGCCATAGATCGGCGCGCCAAGGCCTGCGGGAACGCCGCGCGCCACGACCTCGATCACGGCGCCGACGCTGTCACCGGATTTGCGCAAGGCGTCGAGGTATTCGGCCCATTCGGCAGCGGCCGTCGCATCGGGCACCCAGAAGGGATTGCGCTCGATCTCATCCGCGTCGAAGCGGGTGCGGTCGATCCCGTGCGGACCCATCTGGACCATGTAGCCGGTGATCGAAAGCCCCGGAACAAGATCGGCCAGCGCCGCGCGCGCCACGCCGCCCGCGGCCACCCGCGCCGCCGTTTCCCGCGCGCTGGACCGCCCGCCGCCGCGTGGGTCACGGATGCCGTATTTCTGCCAATAGGTGATATCGGCATGGCCGGGGCGGAATTTCTCGGCGATGTCGCCGTAATCCTTGGAGCGTTGATCGGTGTTGCGGATCATCAGCTGGATCGGCGTTCCGGTCGATTGCCCCTCGTAGACGCCGGACAGGATTTCCACCTCGTCGGGTTCGCGGCGCTGGGTGGTGTATTTGTTTTGCCCCGGCTTGCGCCGGTCGAGCCAGTGCTGGATGGCCGCAGCCTCGATCGGCACACCGGGCGGGCAGCCGTCGACCGTCGCCCCGAGCGCGGGCCCATGGCTTTCGCCCCATGTGGTGACGCGGAAGAGGTGGCCGAAACTGTTGAGGCTCATCGCGCGGGCATCCCTGTTGCTTTGGCCCACGGCCTAGCGTCCCAAGCGCCAAATGCCAAGGTGCTTGCACAGCGCGGGGTGCGGCGCTAGCTGTTGGCACACCTCGGGGTGGTCGTGATGCGGCCTGAGATGCGCGAAAGGATGCGCGAACCCGTTGAACCTGAACCGGTTAGGACCGGCGGAGGGAAGGTTTGCGGGTCACGAACGAACCCCACACTTCACTTCGCCCGTCGCAATGGAGGAGTGAGAGATGAAACACACCATCATCGCTGCGGGGTTGAGCGTTTTCGCAGGGGCGGCCTTTGCGCAGGCCCCGGTGCTGACGGTCTATACCTATGACAGCTTTGTCTCGGATTGGGGCCCCGGCCCGGCGATCGAGGAAGCCTTCGAGGCAACATGCGGGTGCGATCTGCAATTCGTCGGCGCGGGCGATGGCGCGGCGCTTTTGGCGCGGGTCAGGCTGGAGGGGGAACGGTCCGAGGCCGATGTGGTCCTTGGTCTTGATACCAACCTGACGGCGGCCGCGCGCGACGCGGGGCTGTTTGCCCCCCATGGCATCACGCCCGAGGGGCTGACCCTGCCTGTCGCGTGGGAGGATGGGGAATTCCTGCCCTTCGACTGGGGTTATTTCGCCTTTGTCCATCGTGCGGATCTGGACGGGGTGCCCGGCTCCTTCGAAGAGCTGGCGGCCTCCGACTTGTCCATCGTCATTCAGGATCCGCGCTCCTCGACCCCCGGTCTGGGTCTGTTGATGTGGGTGCAGGCCGCGTATGGCGCGGATGCCGGCGCGATCTGGGAGGGGCTGTCCGACAATATCGTCACCGTCACGCCCGGCTGGTCGGAGGCCTATGGCCTGTTCCTCGAGGGCGAGGCCGACATGGTGCTGAGCTACACCACATCCCCCGCCTATCACCTGATCGCGGAGGAGGATGCCGGTTTCGCCGCCGCCGGTTTCGACGAGGGGCATTACATGCAGGTCGAGGTGGCGGGGATGCTGGCGGGAACCGACCAGCCCGAACTTGCCCGGGATTTCCTGCGCTTCATGCTGGGTGAGGCGTTCCAGAACGTCATCCCGACAACGAACTGGATGTATCCCGCCGCCCTGCCGGCCGAGGCGCTGCCCGACGGGTTCGAGACGCTCCTGACGCCCGCGCGGCCCATCTTGCTGTCGCCCGAGGAGGCCGCGGCGGTCCGTGATGAGGCATTGGCCACATGGCAAGCCGCGCTCAGCCGCTGAGTGGATTGGACAGGACGGGCGCGGTGTTCGCCGCGCTCGTCACCTTGGCCGTTCTGGGGCCCTTGGCCGCCGTGATGGCGCGGGCGGATTGGCCGCTGGCGCTGGGACCTGCGGACCTTGCTGCGATCCGGTTCACGCTGGTGCAGGCCGCGCTGTCGGCTGTGTTGAGCGTCGTGCTGGCGATCCCCGTGGCGCGCGCGCTGGCGCGGCGGGATTTCGCGGGGCGGCGGATGCTGGTGACGCTGATGGGCGCGCCGTTCCTGTTGCCGGTGATCGTGGCGGTTCTGGGCCTTTTGGCGGTCTTTGGGCGGGCGGGCTGGATCAACGCGGCGCTGGCGGGCATCGGTTTGGGGCGGATCGATGTCTACGGGTTGCAGGGCGTGGTTTTGGCCCATGTCTTTCTCAATCTGCCATTGGCGGTGCGGCTGATCTTGCAGGGTTGGCAGGATATCCCGTCGGAACGGGTGCGGCTGGCCACGGCGCTGGGGTTTTCCGGAGCCGACATGCGCCGCCATTTCGAGCGGCCCTTGCTGCGCGCGGTGCTGCCCGGTGCGGCGCTTTTGATCTTCCTGATCTGCACGACGAGTTTCGCCGTGGCGCTGATCCTTGGCGGGGGACCGCGGGCGACGACCGTGGAACTGGCCATCTATCAGGCGTTCCGGTTCGATTTCGATCTTGGACGGGCGGCGGCGCTGGGGCTGGTGCAGGTGGCCATCTGTTTCGGCGCGGGGGCGCTGGCCTTTGGCGCGATCCGGGGGCGGGAACTGGGCACGGGGCTGGATCGCCCGCCGCTGCCATGGCCCGGGGATGGACGCGGGGCGCGCGCGGGCGATGCGCTGGCGATCACGCTGGCCGCGCTGTTCTTGCTGCTGCCGCTGGTGGCGGTGGCCATCGCTGGCCTGCCGGCGCTGGCGGGGATGCCGGGACTGGTCTGGCACGCGGCCCTGCGGTCGGTGGTTCTGGCGCTGGCCTCTGCCGGGCTTGCCGTGGCGCTGGCCTTGCCCATCGCGCTTTTGGTGGCGCGCTTGCGGCGGCCCGGTCTGGTAGAGGGGCTGGCCTTTCTGACCATTGCCGTGTCGCCGCTGGTGATCGGAACGGGGATGTTCGTGTTGATCCGGCCATGGGGCGACCCGGTGGCACTGGCCCTGCCTGTGACGGGGCTGGTGAATGCGCTGGTGGCCTTGCCGTTCTTGCTGCGCGCGCTGGTTCCTGCCGCGGTGGCGGCGGAGGCCGGGCAGGGGCGCTTGGCCGAGTCTTTGGGATTGCGCGGGCTGTCGCGGTTGCGCCATGCGATCCTGCCCCGGCTGCGCCGCCCCTTGGGATTTGGTGCGGGGTTGGCGGCGGCGTTTTCCATGGGTGATCTGGGCGTGATCACCTTGTTCTCGACGCCTGGTCAGGGGACCCTGCCGTTGGAGATGTATCGCCTGATGGGGGCCTATCGCACCGATGACGCACAAGGCGCGGCGGTGCTTTTGATGGCGCTGACGCTGGCGGTGTTCTGGGTGTTCGACAGGGGAGGAAGGCTTGATGCTGTCGCTCGATGATCTGCGGCTGACGCAGGACGGGTTCACCCTGTCGATGTCGGGCGAGGTTGCGCGTGGTGGGCGTGTCGCGTTGCTGGGCGCGTCGGGCAGCGGGAAAAGCACGCTGCTGTGGGTGATCGCCGGATTTTTCTGGCCCGATGAAGGGCGCATCCTGTGGGAGGGGCGGGAGATCACCCGCGCGCCGGTGGCCGACCGCCCGGTCTCGATCCTGTTTCAGGACGGCAACCTGTTTCCGCATCTGTCCGTCTTCGACAACGTGGCCCTTGGGCTGCGCCCCGATCTGCGCCTGTCGGAGGCGGATCGCGCCCGGGTGGATGAGAGCTTGGGCCGTGTCGGCCTGTCGGGTCACGGGGCGCGGCGACCCGGTGTTTTGTCGGGCGGGCAGCAGGCACGGGTGGCCTTGGCGCGGATGCTATTGAGGGACCGGCCGCTGGCGCTGCTGGACGAGCCCTTTGCCGCGCTCGATCCGGGGTTGAAGCGCGAGATGCTGGCGCTGGTCGATGACTTGGCGCGGGACCGGGGGCTGACCTTGGTGATGGCGTGCCATGATTTGCGCGATGCGGAACGGCTCTGCGACCGGCTGTGGGTTCTCGACAATGGGGCCAAGGTGCTGGACGTGGCGATGGCGGGTCTGCGGGAGGATCCGCCCGTGGCGCTGGGCGCCTGGATCTGACGCCGCCCGCCGGAAACGAAAAACGCGCCCCGTGGGGCGCGTTTTCCTGTCTACTGGCCGGTTGGATCACTCGGCAGGCTGCGAGCCCTTGACGCGAGCCTTGACCGGAGCCCAGAGCCGCTTGTTCGACAGATACAGCAGCACCGACAGCACGCCCAGCAGCAGCACGGCGGTAAAGCCCATCTGCTTGCGCGCCATCAGCTTGGGTTCGGCCGCCCAGGTCAGGAAGGCCGCCACGTCGAGCGCCATCTGTTCCTCGGTCGCCTCGGTGCCGTCGCCGTATTCCACGGCGCCCTCCCAAAGCGGCGGAGCCATCGAGATGTAGCCGCCGGGGAAGGTTTCGTTGCCGTACAGCACCGAGCCGAATTCCTCGCGCTCGGACCCGGTGTAATGGGTCAGGAGCGAGGCGACGTATTCCGGACCGCCCATGCCGCGGAACAGCGGGTTCAGGCCAAGCCCGTAGGGGCCGCTGAAACCTGCGCGCGCTTTGGTCATCAGGCTGAGGTCGGGTGCACCGACCGAGTCGTTGACCGGGAAGTTGTCGTTGGGGGTGGCGGCGCGCCAATCCTGCAGTTCGGGGTCATAGACCTCGATGAAGTTCTGCTCGATGTAGGCGCGCACTTCGTCCTCGGTAAAGCCGGGGCCGCCTTCGTCAGAGAGCGTCCGGATCGGGACATAGCGCAGGCCGTGGCAGGCCATGCAGACCTGCGTATAGACCTGCAGCCCGCGCTGGAGCTGAACTTGGTCAAAGGTGCCGAAGGGGCCTTCGAAGGAGAAGGCGTAATCCTCGACATGGCCCGCCGCACCGGCTGCCAGCGCCGCCCCCGAAGAGAGGGCGAGCGTGGCGGCGGTGGCCGAGCTGAGGGCAAGTTTCCTGAGCATACTCAGTTTCCTTTCTTTCACTCGGCCGGCGTCGGCGCGGTGGCGGTCACGCCGCCATGGCCGTCGTGGTCTTTGCCGTAGTGGGCTTTGAAGTCTTCCTCGATCGTGGCCGGCGGGGTCGTCGGCTTTTCGATCACGCCCAGAAGCGGCAGGATCACGAGGAAATAGGCGAACCAGTAGGCCGAGCCGATCAGCGCGATATAGGGGTAGATCCCTTCGGCCGGCATCGCCCCCGCCCACATCAGGACGAAGAAGTTCACGATGAACAGCCAGAACCACCACTTGAACATCGGCCGGTAGCGGCCCGAGCGCACCGAGGAGGTGTCGAGCCACGGCACCAGCGCCATCACGATGATCGCGCCGAACATCGCCACCACGCCGAAGAACTTGGCGTCGACGATGCCCGCGGTCAGGAAGTCGACCAGCATCACCAGCCAGACTTCGCCGTCGAAGGCACGCAGGATCGCGTAGAACGGCAAGAAGTACCATTCCGGCACGATATGCGCGGGCGTCACCAGCGGATTGGCCTCGATATAGTTGTCGGGGTGACCGAGGTAGTTGGGCATGAAGCCCACGATCGCGAAGAAGACAACCAGGATCACGGCCAGCGCGAACAGGTCCTTGACCACAAAGTAGGGCCAGAACGGCAGGGTGTCGGCCTCGGCTTCCTTCTTGGACGTGCGGCGCACTTCAACACCCGTCGGGTTGTTGTTGCCGGTCGTGTGGAAGGCCCAGACGTGCACGATCACAAGGCCCAGGATTACGAAGGGCAGCAGATAATGCAGCGACAGGAAGCGGTTCAGCGTGGCATTGTCCACGGCCGGCCCGCCCAGAAGCCAGGTCTGGATCGCCTCGCCCACGAAGGGGATGGCACCAAACAGGCCGGTGATCACGGTCGCGCCCCAGAAGGACATCTGACCCCAGGGCAGAACGTAGCCCATGAAGGCGGTGCCCATCATCATCAGGTAGATGAGCATCCCGATGATCCACGTCACTTCGCGCGGGGCCTTGTAGGAGCCGTAGTAGAGACCGCGGAAGATGTGCAGATACACGGCGATGAAGAACAGCGACGCACCGTTCTGGTGGATGTAGCGGATCGCCCATCCCCCGTTCACGTTGCGCATGATGTGTTCGACCGAGGCGAAGGCCATATCGACATGCGGCGTGTAGTGCATCACGAGGATGATGCCGGTCACGATCTGGAGAACCAGTGTGAACACCAGCACGATGCCCCAGATCCACATCCAGTTGAGGTTCTTGGGGGTCGGGATCATCAGCGTGTCATACATCAGCGACACGATGGGGAGCCGGCGATGCAACCACTTTTCGGCGTTGCTCTTCGGCTCGTAATGGTCGTGGGGAATTCCGGACATGAGCGCGTTTCCTCCGGGTCAGCCGAGCAGGATCGTGGTTTCATCCACGAATTCTGCAACGGGAATGGGAAGGTTCTGGGGGGCGGGCCCGCGGCGAATGCGGCCAGCGCCATCGTAATGCGAACCATGGCAGGGGCAGAACCAGCCGCCGAAATCGCCCGCGCCGTCACCGATGGGCACGCAGCCCAGATGGGTGCAGACGCCGATCTGGACCAGCCATTCGCCGGTGTTCTCACCGGTGAAATCGGGCATGGAGCGGTTTTCGTCGGTCGCCGGAACCTCGCCGAGGTTGGGGTTGCGGGCGATCGGGTCGACAAGGTCATCCACCGAAACGGCGCGCGCCTCCGCAATCTCTTCTTCGGTGCGGTGGCGGATGAACACGGGCTTGCCGAGGAACAGCACGGTCAGCTGTGTGCCCACATCGACGCCCGACACGTCGACGCGCAGCTGGCTTGCGGCCTGCACGTCGGCGGAGGGGTTCATCTGGTTGACGAGGGGCCAAGCAGCCGCCCCAACGGCCACGGCGCCGACACCGGCGGTGGCGTAGTACAGAAAATCGCGGCGATCACCGCTATGGTCTTCGGCGTGTGACACGGTTTCGCGTCTCCCCTTGTTCTGGGTCCGGGGAATGCCGGACCTTGAAAACCCGAGAGGGCGAAGAGACTCGTCCCTTCACCCGGATAGTCCGCTGTCTATGGATTGGCGTTATAGGCGTCCAGCGGACAAACGCGCGCATCTTGGCCGAAATGTCGCATGCAAACCGCCGATTTCGGGCAAGTTTTCAGCCTTTGGGCGAAAAACCGAGCCGCCGCTTTCGCCTCGATTGAAGATCGGGCCGCATCAGGGCAGGGGGCGGCGCATCACCCGGTGCAGAATGCCCGATCCGTCGTCATACTCCGGCCCCTCCGCGACGAAGCCCAGAGCCTCGTAAAACGGGATGACGGAGACCTGCGATTCCAGCATGGCTTGGGTGAACCCGGCACTGCGTGCCTCGTCCAGCATATGGGCCATGATCTTGCGGCCAAGCCCCGTTCCGCGGGCCTGCGGCATCACCGCGACGCGCCCGATCTTGGCTACCGGGCCGCGTGCGATCAGGCGCGCGGTGCCCAAGGGGCCGCTGTCGTCCTCGGCCAACACATGGAGGCAGGTTTCATCCGCCTCGTCCCATTCCTCGGCCTCTGGAATGCCCTGTTCGTCGATGAAGACGGCGCGACGCACGGCGAAACAGGCCGCGCGGGCGGCCGTTGACGCGGCGGTGCCGATCCTCATGCGGGGGCGGTGCCGGCCATCGACGGGCGGGCGGCGAAGGTGGCATACCACGCGGCCAACGCCGGGCGCCCGGCGCGCCAGTCGCGCGCCCCGTGCCGCAGGTCGAGATAGCCGAGCGCGCAGGCAACCGCGATCTGCCCCATGTCGAGCGGACCCGCCAGATGGCTCATCCACTGTCCCTCGATCGCGTCAAGCGCGCGGCCGACCTTGCCCCACTGCCCCTCGACCCATGGGGCAAAGCGCAGCTCTTCGGGGCGGTAGCGTTCTTCGTAGATCATGCCGACTGCGGCCTCCATGATCCCGTCGGCCGTAGCCTCGAGCGTCAGCACCTCCCACAGGCGGGCCTCGGGATAGAGGGTGCCGCCGCGCGTGGCGTCGAGGTAGCGGGTGATGACCCGGCTGTCATAAAGCGTCGGCCCTTCGTCGCGCACCAGCGCCGGGATCTTGCCCAGCGGATTAGCGGCATTGATCCGTTCCTCGCCATGCACGGGCGAGGTGGCGACCTGCTCGAAGGGGATATCGGCGATGCCCAGTTCGGTGATCACGACGCGCGCCTTGCGCACGAAGGGCGAGAGCGGCGAGCCTAGAAGAACGTGGGTCATGCAAACCTCCGAAGACGAAGACGGGCGAGCGCCCCAAGGTCGATTTCAACACCCGGGCCGGTCGTGCCCAGCCGGATGCGGCGCCGCCAGCGGGCGGTGGCATTCATCTGACCCGGCGCATGGCCCAGATGCGCACCTTCGGGCATCCGGTCCATCTCGGCCTCGGCGGCTGGATGCAATGCCCGCGGGCGGGCATGGCACGCCGCGGCATAGGACAGGGCGGCGACCGCGCCATAGCGCAGGGCTGCGGCAGCGAACGGGGTGAACGGAATGGCCAAGGCGCAACCTCCCTTGCGGCTGGAACTTGCGCTCAGAGATAGGGGAAGGGCGTGTCGCTGTCCATCGGCGGCGGGCCGTCGCGCATGAGCCGGGCCAGCGTCTCGACCTCGTGACCGATGGGCGAGGCCGCGACCGCATCGGCAGCCCCCAGACGCGCGGCTTCGGTCTTGTTCTGGTTGAGTTTCCACGTCCCCTCGACCGTGTCCAGCGTGAAGCGGAAGGGCAGGATGCCCCGCATCATCCGCGCAAGCGCGTCCTCGGGCATCTTGTCGACGGTCCAGGGTGTCTTGGGGGACAGGCGATCCTCGAAATGGGCCGAGACGCGGTCCAGATGGCGGCGCATGTCGCCCGGATCGGCCGGGTGCAAATGCCCGCGCAGATGTACGGCGACGTAATTCCACGTCGGCACCTGCGCCGGATCGCCATACCAATCGGGAGAGACGTAGCCGTCGGGCCCCATCACGGCGATGACGAACGGGGTGGAAACCGTGACCGCCCGCGCAACGGGGTTGGAGCGGACAAGGTGCAATTCGCCCATCGTCGCATCCGCGTTCAGCCAGAACGGCACATGGCACAGCATCGGCCCGGCATCCCCGTTCACGCAAAGCGTGCCGAAACCGCGGGCGCGGGCAAAGGCCAGGTTCAGTGCCTCGGGTTCCGAGCGGAAGGCCGGGTTCGGATGCATCGGTATTCCCCTGTTGCTCAGGCGGTCAGTCGCGCGCCGGCATGGCCGGTGATGCGCGCGGTGACGATCGCCCCCTCGCGCTGGTCGGTCGCGAAATCGACCTCGGTGAATTGCTCGGTCCGGCCCATGCGCGGCGTTTCCATCAAGATGCGATGCGTCTTGCCCGCCTGATCCGCCAGATGCGTTCGCGTTGCCGCCTCGCCCGTCGCGCGCAGGCGCGCTGCGCGCTCCTTGATCGTGCCGGCGTCGAGTTGCGGCATCCGGGCGGCGGGCGTGCCTTGGCGCGCCGAATAGGGAAAGACATGCAGCCACGTCAGCCCGCAGTCCGCGACCAGCTTCAGCGAATTGTCGAATGCCGCCTCCGTCTCGGTCGGAAAGCCTGCGATGATGTCGGCGCCGAAGACGATATCGGAGCGCAGGCGCCGCGCTTCTTCGCAGAACCGGATCGCATCGTCGCGCAGGTGGCGGCGCTTCATCCGTTTCAGGATCAGATCGTCGCCATGTTGCAGCGACAGGTGCAGATGCGGCATCAGGCGCGGTTCGGTCGCGATGGCCTGCATCAGGTTCGGGTCCGCTTCGATGGAATCGATCGAACTGATCCTGAGGCGCGGCAAATCGGGGACCAGCCGCAAGATACGCATCACCAGATCGCCCAGACGCGGCTCATTCGGAAGGTCCGCACCCCAAGAGGTCAGATCGACGCCGGTCAGCACGACCTCGTTATAGCCGCGATCCACCAGCCGCTTGATCTGGTCGACCACGACACCCGCCGGAACGCTGCGCGAATTGCCCCGACCAAAGGGAATGATGCAGAAGGTGCAGCGGTGATCGCAGCCGTTCTGGACCTGCACATACGCGCGCGCCCGCGTGCCGAATCCATCGATCAGATGGCCCGCCGTTTCGGTGACCGACATGATGTCGTCCACCTGCACCCGCTCGGTTTCGCCGATCAGGTCTACGGCCATGGCGGTCCATGTCTCGGGGCGCATCTTTTCGGTATTGCCGATGACGCGGTCGACCTCGGGCATCTTGGCGAAGGTTTCGGGCTCCGTCTGGGCGGCGCAGCCGGTGACGATCAGGGTCGCCTCGGGATGCTGGCGGCGCAGGCGGCGGATGTCTTGGCGCGCCTTGCGCACCGCCTCGGCCGTCACGGCGCAGGTGTTGACCACGACCGTCTGGCCAAGGCCCGCGGCCTCGGTCATCTCGCGCATCGCCTCGGTCTCGTAGGCGTTGAGCCGACAGCCGAGCGTGTGAAAGACGGGGGGCTGCGCGCTCATTGGATGGCCGCCAGCCAATCGGGTGACAGATACCCCTCGAACACGACGGCGGTCGGACCGGTCATCCAGACGCCATCCTCCTGCCAATCGATCAGGATATCGCCGCCATCCAGCGTGATCCGCAGCTTGCGCCCGGTCAGCCCCCGCCGCGCAGCGGCAACGCCCACCGCGCAGGACGACGAGCCGGAGGCCAGCGTGATCCCCGTGCCCCGTTCCCAGACCCGCATCCGCAAATGGTCGGGGCCGATCACATGGGCGAATTGCACGTTGGTGCGTTCGGGAAAAAGCGGGTGATGCTCCATCTCCGCGCCCCGTGCGGCAAGGTCGATTGCCTCCGCATCCGCGACGAAAAAGCTGCAATGCGGGTTGCCCATGCCGGTCGCGACCGGATCGCCCGGAATCGGCAGGTGCAGCAGGTCTACGTCCTGTGCCAGCGGCACGCCCTGCCAGTCGAGAACGGGCTGCCCCATGTTGACCGAGGTCAGGCCATCGCCCGCATCGCGCGCCATGAGCAGCCCGCGTTCGGTCCGCAGCGTCAGCGCCGCCTTTCCCGTCCGCGCCATTTCCTGCGCGGCGATGCAGCGTGTGGCATTGCCGCAGGTCGAGGACAGGCTGCCATCGGCATTCCAGAAGGTCAGGCGCAGATCGGAATCATCCCCCGTTTCGACCAGCGCCAGTTGGTCGAAACCTACCCCCCGGTGACGATCCGCCAACGCACGCGCCAAGGCGGGCGTGACGGCGGCATCGGTTGCACGCGCGTCGATCACCACGAAGTCATTGCCAAGCCCGTGCATTTTCACAAAGGGCAGGCCGGAAGGGGGCGGCATCTGGGACATGCGCGGGCACATACACCTCTGTGGCTTGCAAGGAAATCCCCCGCCCGGTTTTTGGCTTGACGCCGCCAAACCCCCGCCGTAGAGACGCGGCCCTGAGTGGGCCCGTAGCTCAGTTGGTAGAGCAGTTGACTTTTAATCAATTGGTCACAGGTTCGAATCCTGTCGGGCTCACCATTTTCCTCCCTTGAAATCAGCCTTTGAATCCCGTCGCCAACGGGATGTTGCCTGTCGTTTTCCCTATGGGGTTTCTGGCGCGATGGCCTATCAAGGGGCCATGTTCCTGAGCGTTTTCGACATCTTCAAGATCGGCGTTGGCCCGTCCTCGTCCCACACGATGGGACCGATGACGGCGGCTGGGCGATTCCTGTCCGACCTGCTGTCTGGCCGTGAGAAAGAGCCCGGTGCCGGCGAATTGGCGGGGTTGGGCTGCACGCTGCACGGCTCGCTTGCCTTTACCGGCAAGGGGCACGCGACCGATCGCGCCGTGATCCTTGGGCTGTCGGGTCACGCGCCTGCGACACTCGATCCCGACCGAGCCGAAGCGTTGGAGGCCGAGGTGCGCCGGACGGGTCTCGTCACGCCGCCGGGCCTGCCGCCGCTGCGCTTCGACCCCGAGCGCGATCTGCTCTTCGACTACGGCCCTCCCCTGCCCGGTCATGCCAATGGCATGGTGCTGCGCGCCTTCGACGGGGCGGGGAACCTCTATATGGAAGAAACCTATTATTCCGTCGGCGGCGGATTTGTCCTGACCGCGCGGGAATTGGCGGGGGCTGCGCCGGGTGGGGCGGTGGCGCTGCACGAGGAAAAGGCGGCGGCGGGCTATCCCTATCCCTTTGGGTCTGCTGCGGAAATGCTGGCGATGGGGCGCGCGTCGGGCAAGACCATCGCCGAGATGAAATGGGCGAACGAGACCGCCCGCCACCCGGCGCGCGAGGTGCAAGAGCGGCTCGATGCCGTGTGGCAGGCGATGGACGATTGCATCGACCGGGGCCTGAGGATGGAGGGCGAATTGCCCGGCGGTCTGCGCGTCAAGCGCCGCGCGCGCGCGATCCACCAGCAATTGCTGGCCGAGCGCGGTTCGAACCTGGCCCAGCCGCATACGGTGAATGACTGGCTTTCGGTCTATGCGATGGCCGTGAACGAGGAAAACGCGGCGGGGGGGCGTGTCGTGACCTCGCCCACCAATGGCGCGGCGGGTGTGGTGCCTGCGGTGCTGCGCTATTACCGCGATCATTGCATCGGCGCGACCGAGGAGGGGCGGCGGCGGTTCCTGATGGCGGCCTCGGCCATCGGTGGGTTGATCAAGCACAATGCCAGCATCTCGGGGGCCGAGGTGGGGTGTCAGGGCGAGGTCGGATCGGCCAGCGCCATGGCGGCGGCGGGGTTATGTGCGGCCTTGGGCGGGACCAATGAACAGGTTGAAAACGCGGCGGAAATCGCGCTGGAGCATCACCTTGGCATGACCTGCGACCCGGTCGGCGGTTTGGTGCAGGTGCCCTGTATCGAGCGCAACGGGCTGGGCGCGATCAAGGCGGTTTCGGCGGCGTCGCTGGCTCTGCGTGGCGATGGAACGCATTTCATGCCGCTCGATAATTGCATCGAGGCGATGCGCCAGACGGGCCTCGACATGTCGACGAAGTACAAGGAAACGAGCCTCGGCGGGCTGGCGGTGAACCTGCCGGAATGTTGAGGGTTCGGTGGCTTCTGTGGGCCGTGCGGTGCGCCTGAAGGCGCACCCTACACGGGGGTTAATGGTTTGTTCGAAACCTTGATGCTTCGTTAAGATCCGGGGGCGGATGTTGACGGAAGATTGCCGTGGCCTTGAACGGTTAGGGAGTCGTTAGAGAGGTGCGTTTTGGTGGGCAGATTGCCCACCCTACCGGACCGTGTCGCCGGGGAGGAAGACGGGTGCGAGCGTCACCATTTCGTCGGTCAGCGCATTGGCCGCGATCAGTTCTGCCGCGCGGCGGCCGATCTCGTGGCGCTGGCTGTCCATCGTGGCGATGCGCATCGGCAAGCCGTCCAGCACCTCGAAGGAGTTGAAGCCCGCAAGCCCGATCTGGCCGGGAATATCCATGCCCTTTTCGAGGCAATAGAGCAGCCCGCCTGCCGCGTTGATGTCGCTGTTGTAGTAGAGGAAATCGAGGTCGGGTGTGCGGCCCAATATCTCGGCCGTCATGCCGCGCCCGGTGCCGAAGCCGGAGGTGCCCGCATAAAGACAGGCATCGGTGAGCGACAATCCCGCCTCGGCCAGTCCCTGTTCGAAGCCCTGCCGCCGTTTCTGCGCGCGATGATCCTTGATCGAGGAGGAGCCGCAATAGCCGATCTTGCGATAGCCGCGCGCGGCGATTTCGCGGGCCATCTGGCGACCGGCCTCGAGATGGCTGATGCCGACGCAAGCCGCGACCGGGTCGCCGTCGACATCCATCACCTCGACCACGGGAATGCCGGCATTGGCCATCATGGCGCGCGCGGCGTCCGAATGTTCGAGCCCCGCCACGATCAGCCCGGAGGGCCGCCAGCTGAGCATTTCATAGATGACCTTTTCCTCGAGATCGTCGTCGTATTTCGAGGTGCCGATCACGGGTTGGAGCGGCGTTTCGTCCAGCACCTCGCCGATGCCTGCCAGAACGTCGGGAAAGACCATGTTCGAGAGGGACGGGATCACCACGCCCACGAGGTTCACGCGGTTCGAGGCCAGCGCGCCCGCGATCTTGTTGGGGACGTAGCCAAGTTTCCGGGCGGCGGCGAAGACCCGTTCGCGCGTCTGGGCCGAGACATCGCCCCGGCTGCGCAAGACCCGGCTGACCGTCATTTCCGACACCCCCGCAGCCTCGGCCACGTCGCGGAGCGTCATCTGGGGCTTTCCGTCGAAAGGGTTGCGTCCGCGCAAAAATCCGGTCCTTTGAGGCCATCGCCGTCAGACTACTGTTAGGTCGCCCCGCGCCGTACCGCAAGCCGCCCGCGAATTGCGCCTTGCCCGACGGGCGCGAATGGCCGAAAACCGAGGCGCGTGGCCCCGTGGCTCAACTGGATAGAGCAGTCCCCTCCTAAGGGACAGGTTACAGGTTCGAATCCTGTCGGGGTCACCAGATTTCAGCCGATGACGCCCTTTTCGCGCAAGCTGGCAATGCTGCCCGCATCATAACCCGCCTCGGCCAGAACGGCATCGGTATGGGCGCCGAGATCGGGGGCGGGGTGGCGCACCTGAAGCGGGGTTTCCGAGAATTTCACCGGAAAGCCCACCATTTTCACGGTGCCATGGCCCGGATGGGGCACGGACAGAACCATCTCCTGCGCGGCGACCTGCGGATCGGCCAGCGCCTCGGTCAGGGTCTGGACCCGGCCACAGGGCACGCCCGCACCATTGAGGCGGGCGATCCAGTTTTCCTGCGTGTCATGGGCAAGGGCCTCGTCGATCAGCGCGTTCAGGGCCGCGCGGTTTTGCACGCGGGCCTCGTTGGTGGCGAAGCGGGGATCGGACAGAAGATCGGGCAGGCCGATCTCGGCCAGAAGGCGTTTGACGATCGGCAGCGTCGAGGGCGCGATGGCGATGTCGCCGTCCTGCGCGCGGAAGAGACCATAGGGCGAGGCGATGGGATGGTCGTTGCCGGTGGGCGCGGCATCGCGGCCCGTGACCAGCGCATTGGCCGAGAGATAGGCCATCATCGACAGCATCGACATCATCATGGAGGCCTCGACCCGTTGCGAAGGCCCGCCCCGGTCGCGGCCAGCAAGCGCCGCTACAGCGCCAAGGGCCGCGTAAAGCCCCGCGATCAGGTCGGTGAGCGGCGGGCCGGTGCGCAGCGGGCCGGTGTCGGGCCGCCCGTTCGTCGTCATGTAGCCCGACATGGCCTGCGTGATGAAATCGAAGGCCGGGCGGTCGGCATAGGGGCCGGTCGAGCCATAGCCATTCACGCTGGCCACGATCAGGCGGGGATTGATTTCGGCCAGCCGTTCGGGCGTGAAGCCCATTTCGGACAGGACGCCGGGGCGGAAATTCTCGGTCAGGATGTCGGCATCGGCCAACAGGCGTTCGAGGACGGCTAGCCCCTCGGGCTTGCGCAGGTCGAGCACGACCGAGCGTTTGTTGCGGTTGAAGCTGGCGAAATACCACGAGAAGCCGTCGACCTTTTCGCCCTGACCGCGCACATGGTCGCCGCCCGGCGCCTCGATCTTGACGACATCGGCGCCAAGATCGCCGAGGATCATGGCGCAGAACGGGCCGGACAGGATGCGGGTGAGGTCGATCACCCGCACGCCCGAAAGGGGAAGCTGGCTCATCCGGCGGCCGTGGCGGTCAGGCCGGGATCGTAGCGGCGCAGGCGGGGCCCGGATTTGATCACCTGCCCGGGCAGGTCGCGGCCGATGATGTCCTGGGCGAGTTTCGCGGCGGCGATCATCGCGTCGAGGTCGACGCCGGTGTCATAGCCGCTTTCGTTCAGGAGATAGACCAGATCTTCGGTGCAGATATTGCCGGTGGCCCCGGCGGCGAAGGGGCAGCCGCCCAAGCCGCCGACCGAGGCGTCGTAATGGGTGATCCCTTCGGCCAGCCCCGCCATGACGCAGGCCAGTCCGACACCGCGCGTGTTGTGGAAATGCAGGCCGATGCCCAGCCCCGGTGCCTCGGCCCGGATCGCCTGAACGGCGGCGCGGACGGTTGCGGGCGTGGCCATGCCGGTCGTGTCGCCCAGACCCACGGCGGTTGCGCCGAGATCCTGATAGCGTTTGGCGATGCGGGCCACCTGTTCGGGGGGCACCACGCCCTCGAACGGGCAGCCGAAGGCGGTGGCGATGCCGCCCTCGATCATGATCCCCTTTTGCAGCATCAGGGCGCAGACCGCCTCGAAATCCTTGAGCGAGGCGTCGATGGGGCGGTTCACATTCTTGCGGTTGTGGGTCTCGGAGGCGGAGACGACGGTATGGACCGCATCGACCCCGCAGGCGGCGGCACGCTCGGCCCCCTTGAGATTGGGGATGAGGGCGGTGATCAGCGCCCCCTTTGGCCGGTCGATGCCGGCGAGCACGGCTTCGGCATCGGCGAGCTGCGGCACGGCGCGGGGGCTGACGAAGGAGGTGACCTGCATCGCGCGCAGCCCGGCGGCGAAGAGCGCGTTGACGATCGCGATTTTCCTGTCGGTCGGGATGAAGGTGGATTCGATCTGGAACCCGTCGCGGGGGCCGACCTCGCAGATGGTGATATGGGCACCGTCGGGGACGGGGTGGGTGGCGGCGTGGGTCATGGGTTTTCCTTGGTGCGCGGCAGGGCGCGGAAACGGGGCACGCGGCGGGGCGCGGAGATGGGGTTGCGGGCGCATATTGGCCTGCGGCGCGCGGGCACGGCAAGGGCGGGGCGCGTGGCCTGCCAAGGTGCGATTGTGTTTTGTTATGCTGCAGCTGCGGCACATCCGCAGGGGGAGCGGGTGGAGGGAGCTATGGGAGGGTCTTTTCCAAAGCATTGATAAAATTTGGAAAAATCACCTGACTTGCGACTTATGCTGCGCTGCGGCCAGCCATCTTTTCATCTCTCTCAGACATGAAATTTGGTGATGGCAGGTGTGAGGGCCGGTCATGCCCACTTGCAAACTCATGCCGGATGCACTCCCCTGCCCTCGGTTTGGCACAAGGGAGGAGAGGACCTTATGACCGTACGTACATTGAGTTCCGTGAAATTGGGGGCCGTGCTGGCCGCCGCACTGACCGTAACGGCAGCGCCCGCATCGGCGACCGAATGCATCGCGCCGTCCAACCCCGGCGGCGGCTGGGATTTCACCTGCCGCACCATCGGCCGGGTGCTGGGCGAGCTGGGTCTTGTCGAGGGCAACGTGCAGGTCACCAACATGGCCGGTGGCGTGGGTGCCGTGGCATTCGCCATGGTTGCCGCAGAGCGCCCGGCGGACGAGGACCTGATCGTCGCGACCTCCACCGTGGGTGTGACGCAGATGGCGCAGGGCCGTTACCCCGCGCCGCTGGAAACCATGCGCTACCTTGCGATGCTGGGTGCCGACGTGGGCGTGATCGCGGTGGACAACGACAGCCCGATCCAGTCGCTGGAAGAACTGACCGCCGCCATCGCGGCCGATCCGGGATCGCTCGTGACGGGCGGGTCGTCGGGTGCGGGCGGCTGGGACCATATCCGCCTCTTGATGGTGGCCGATGCCACCGGGACCGAGGATCTGAGCGCGATCCGCTGGGTGCAGTTCGACGGCGGCACCGATGCGGTCACGCAGATGATGGGCGGCCAGATCGACGTGGTGTCGACCGACATGGGCGAGATCGCGGGCTTCGTGGAATCGGGCGATATCCGCGTTCTGGCAGCACTGTCGGATGAACCGATCCCGGCCTTCCCGGATATCCCGACCGCGGCGTCGCAGGGCGTGGATGTGACCGGCTACAACTGGCGCGGGCTTTATGCGGGCGGCCAGATCTCGGACGCGGCCTACGACGGCTGGGTCGAGCGGCTTGAGACGCTCTACAACTCCACCAACTGGCAGGAAGCGGCCACGTCGGCCGGCCTGATCCCGATCTGGCGCGGCGGTGCCGAGTTCGAGGCCTTTGTCCGCGAACAGGCGCAGGTGATGGAAACCATCTCCCGCGAAATCGGCGTGATCCAGTAATGTCTGGACTGAGCGTCAGGCTCTTTGGTGCCGCGGTCTTTGCGATCGCGGCACTTTATACCCTGCAATCGCAAACCTATCAGATCACCTTTGGCGACGTGCTGGGGCCGTCGGTCTTTCCGCTGATCGTGGGCATTCCGATGATGATCCTGTCGGCCTCGCTCGTGATCTTTCCGACCGGCGAGGTGGAATGGCCGGGCAAGGACAGGTTGTGGCGGCAGGCCGTCGCGCTGGCGGCCTTCGTCGGCTACACGATGGTGATGGAAGAGCTGGGCTTTCCCATCGCGACCGCGATCCTGATCGCGGTGGTGGGGATCGTCATGGGCGGCGCGCCGTGGCGGGCCATCGCGCTGGGCGCGGTCTTTGGTCCGGGGCTATGGGCCCTGTTCGACCAAGTTCTGGGATTGCCGCTTGATTTTCTGGGGACGCTGTTCGGCTGAGCCCGGACAGGCGTGGGGAGACCGTTCATGGAAGTGCTCTCGCTGATCGGCAACGGCTTTCTGGTCGCGCTGACGCCGCTCAACATCGGCCTGTTGCTGATGGGATGTTTCGTGGGCACGCTGCTGGGCGCGCTGCCCGGCCTTGGGCCGGTGAACGGGGTGGCGGTGCTGATCCCGCTGACATTCGCCTTCGGGTTCGATCCGACCTCGTCGCTGATCCTGCTCTGTGCGGTCTATTTCGGCTGCATGTACGGCGGGCGGATCAGTTCGATCCTGCTCAACATTCCGGGCGACGAACCGGCGATCATGACCACGCTCGACGGCTATCCGATGGCGGTGCAGGGGCAGGCGGCCAATGCGCTGGCAATCTCGGGCGTCGCGTCCTTTGTGGGGGCCACCATCGCGGTGATCGGCCTGTCGTTGTTCGCGCCGGTTCTGGCGCGCGCGGCGATCCATTTCGGACCGGCGGATTACTTTGCGCTCTATATCCTTGCCTTTGCCACCATCGGCGGCATCGCGGGTGTCGATCCGCGCAAGACGCTGCTGTCGGCAGCCATCGGCCTGATGCTGGCGACCGTGGGCATCGACCCGATCTCGGGCGTGCCGCGCTACACGATGGACAATTTCCACCTCTATGACGGCATCCAGCCGATCATCGCGTTGGTGGGCCTGTTCGCCATTTCCGAAATCCTGCTGCTTTTGGAGAAAAGCGCCAAGGATCGGCCCAAGGCGATCAAGGTCGACCGCTGGATGCCGCAATGGTCGGCGATCTGGCCGACGCGCTGGGCGATGCTGCGCGGGTCGGGCGTGGGGTTTGTCGCGGGCGTGTTGCCGGGGGCAGGGGCCTCGCTGGGCTCGTTCATGGCCTATGTCTTCGAAAAGCAGAAATCGAACGGCAAGGGCACGTTCGGCAAGGGCGATCCGCGAGGCGTGGCCGCCCCGGAAGCGGGGAACAACGCCGCTGCGGGCGGTGCGCTGATCCCGATGCTGTCCCTGGGCGTGCCGGGGTCGGGGACCACGGCGGTGCTGCTGGCGATGCTCATTTCGCTGAACGTGCAGCCGGGGCCGTTGTTGTTCGAGCGTCAGCCGGACCTCGTCTGGGGTCTGGTCGCGTCGCTGTATCTGGCCAATATCGCGCTTTTGGTTCTGAACCTGCCGATGATCGGCATCTTCACCCGGTTGATGATGACGCCGACATGGGCGTTGATGCCGGTGGTGGCCGCGATCACCTTTGTCGGGGTCTACGGGATTTCGAATTCGATCTTCGACCTTGAGCTGATGGTCTTCTTCGGGGTGCTTGGCTACATCATGCGCAAGCTGGACATCAGCCTTGTGCCGCTGGTTCTGGGGCTTTTGCTGGGCGGCGACATGGAACGGAACCTGCGCCGGGCGATGTCGATCTCGGACGGGGATTGGAGCATCCTGATCGCCAGCCCGATCTCGATCTCGCTTTATGTCCTGACCATCGGGTTCCTTGCGCTGTCGGTCTGGCTGGCGGTGCGCGACCACAAGCAGAGCAAGGCCGAGCGCCTGACAGAGGGCTGAGGCGGCGGCGTGGCGGGGGGCGCGCGATACGACCTCGTGTCGCTGGACCTATTCCGCAGCGTGGCCACGGGCGGCAGCATCGCACAGGCGGCCAGCCTGCATGGGCTGGTGCCCTCGGCGGTCAGCAAGCGGATCGCGGATCTGGAGGCGCTGGTGGGCGTGCCGCTGTTGAACCGGCATCGGCGCGGCGTGGAGCCGACATCGGCGGGGCGCGATCTGCTCCGCCATGCCGAGGGTCTGCGCGCCGCCATCGACCGGATGGAGGCCGAGATGGGCGCCCATGCCACCGGGCGGCGCGGCGCGATCCGGGTTGCGGCCAATTCCTCGTCCATCTCGCAATTCCTGCCCGAGGACCTGGCCGAATTCGTCACGGCGCATCCTGATCTGACCGTGCATCTGGCCGAGATGACCAGCCTTGAGGTGATCGAGGCGGTGCGCGGGGGGCGGGCCGATCTGGGCATATTCTCGGGGCTGACGGAGGCGGTGGGCCTGTCGATCCTGCCCTATCGGCGCGACACGTTGGTGGTGGTGATGCCCGCCGATCACCCGCTGGCGGCGCGGCGGGTGCTGCGGCTGGAGGATGTGGTGGGCGAGCCTTTCGTGGCGTTGCAGGCCGGAAGTTCGATTCAGGCGTGGATCGAACGCCGGGCCGAGGAAGCGGGCGCGCGCATCCGGACACAGGTCGCGGTGCAGAGTTTCGACGGGGTGCGCCGGATGGTACAGGCGCGGCTGGGCATCGCGATCCTGCCCTTTGGCGCGGTCGAGCCCTATCTGGATGCCGCGCGGCTTGCGATGGTGCCGCTGGACGAGCCTTGGGCCACGCGTGATCTGCTATTGGCGGTGCGTGATCTGGCGGCGGTCAGCCCGCAGACTGCGGCCCTGATCGCGACGTTGCGCGGTCAGGCAGAATGACGGAGAGGAAAGGAAAAGCGATGGGGACGTTCGACGAGGATCTGTTCGAAAAGGGGCTGGAACGGCGCAAGGCGACGCTGGGGGCCGAGTATGTCCAGAAAAGCCTGGATGGCGCGGACGACCTGACGCGCGGGTTCCAAGAGGCGATGACGGCCTGGTGCTGGGGGTTTGGCTGGGGCGACGATGCGATCGACGCCAAGACGCGCAGCCTGATGAACCTGTCGATGCTGGGGGCCTTGGGCAAGATGCATGAATGGGAATTGCATTGCCGGGGTGCGCTGAACAATGGCTGCACGGTCGAGGAGATCCGCGCGGCCTGTCACGCGGTGGCGATTTATTGCGGCGTGCCGCAGGCGCATGAATGTTTCCGCGTCGCCCGCAAGGTTTTGGAGGAGCGCGGGCTGATCTGAGGCCCGCGCCCCACCCGCTCAGACCATGCCGAAGCGCGCCGGATCGGCCTTCTCCCAATATTTGGCGAAGGCGGGATGGGTTGCCGCGCCATCCACCAAGGCCCGGGGGGCGAGCCAGTCGTATTGGCTGGCCGCCGAGCGCACCTCGCGGCTGGAGACGCGGATCATCAGGTGATGCGGCGACAGGTCGGCGGGCGACAGGAGGCCCGCCGATTCCACGGCTTCCTTGAGGGCTGTCAGGGTGTTGCGGTGGTAATTGGCGACGCGCTGGAACTTGTCGGCCACGACCAGCGCCCGGTAGCGGCCGGGATCTTGCGAGGCGACGCCGGTGGGGCATTTGCCGGAATGGCAGACCTGCGCCTGGATGCAGCCGATGGCGAACATGAAGCCGCGCGCGATGTTGCAGCCATCCGCCCCGAGCGCGAAGAGGCGGCACATGTCGAAGGCGCTGATGATCTTGCCCGAGACGATCAGTTTGACCCGGTTGCGCAGGCCGGTGCCGACAAGGGCGTTGTGCACGAGCATCAGCCCTTCGCGCAGCGGTGCGCCGCGATGGTCCGCGAATTCGACGGGCGCGGCCCCGGTGCCGCCTTCGGCCCCGTCGATGGTGATGAAATCAGGCGTGACGCCGGTTTCGCGCATCGCCTTGATCAGGGCGAACACCTCCCACGGGTGGCCGACGCAGAGCTTGATGCCGATGGGTTTGCCATCGGAGAGCGCACGCAGGCGGGCGATGAAGGCGCAAAGCTCGAGCGGGGTGGAAAACTCGGCATGGGCGGCAGGGCTGACGCAATCCTGGCCGACGGGGACGCCGCGTGCCTCGGCGATGGCTTCGGTCACCTTGGCGCCGGGCAGGATGCCGCCATGGCCGGGCTTGGCCCCTTGGGACAGCTTGATCTCGATCATCCTGACCTGATCTTGGGCGGCGGTGGCCGCGAAGGCATCGGGGCAGAACCGCCCATCTTGCGTGCGGCAGCCGAAATAGCCGCTGCCGATCTGCCAGATCAGATCGCCGCCGTGGAGGCGGTGAAAGCGCGATACGCCGCCTTCGCCGGTGGTGTGGGCAAAGCTGCCAAGATGCGCGCCCTTGTTCAGCGCCTCGATCGCATTGGGCGAGAGTGCGCCGTAGGACATACCCGAGATGTTCAGGACCGAGGACGCATAGGGCCGCGTGCAATCGGGGCCGCCGATGGTGATGCGGAAATCGCCGCTGTCCAGATGGGTGGGGCGCATGGAATGGTTGATCCATTCATGCCCGATCTCGTTCACGTTGCGCAAAGTGCCGAAGGGGCGCAGCCCCTCGATCCCCTTGGCGCGGCGATAGACCAGCGCGCGCTGTTCGCGGGAAAACGGCGTTTCCTCGTGATCGCTTTCGAGGAAATACTGCCGGATCTCGGGGCGGAAATGTTCGAAGACGAAGCGCAGGCGGGCCGAGATCGGGTAATTCTTGAGGACCGCGCGGCGGGGTTGCAGCAGGTCGTGCAGGCCGAAGGCCGAGGCCGTGAGCGCGAGGGCCGTGACGAGCGAACCCCAAAGTGGTTGCAGGGTCGAGAGCGCCAGCCCCGCGGGGATCAGGCACAGGCACAAGACCAGTGGAAGAAAACGCATGATCACCAACCTCCAGACATGGATGTGGCGATGCGGCCAGCGATCCGTTGAAGGCCAACGGCCGCTGGCGGTGGTTGTTTAGAGGCCGCGCAGAGGTCGGGTGTCAGCCCTTGCGGTTCGGGGGCGTGCCGCCGCCCTTGCGCGGGGGTTTGCCGCCACCCGCTCCGAACGGCTTGCCGCCGCCCGGTCCGGGCCGTTTGCCACCGGGTCCGGCGGCGCGGGGCTTGCCACCGGGGGCCGAAGTCCCGGGCTTGCCACCGGGGCGGGCGCCTTGCGGTTTGCCGCCGGGGCGTTCCATCCGCTGGGAGGTGTCCGAGGCACCGGGGCGCGGGCCAGTCGGGGCCGCGGCTGCGGGTTTGGAATGGTCATGCTTTGGCTTGACCCACTCCTTTTTCCCGTCCGTCGGGCGCGGTTTGCGCGGGCCGTCGGTCGGCCCCGTGCGGTCGGGCTTGCGCCCGCCATCCTTGCCCTGCCACGCGGGTTTGCCGCGCGCATCCTTGGCGCCGGTGCCGGTGCGGGGTTTGCCCTCGCCCTTGTAGGGCGGCTTGCTCTCGCCCTTGTAGGGCGGCTTACCCTCGCCCTTGTAGGGCGGTTTGGCATCGCCCTTATACGGCGGTTTGGCGTCGCGGCGCGCGGGGGGTTTGGTGTCGCGCGGGCGATCGGGTGTGGCGGGACGCTCTGCCGGACGCTCTGCCCGGGGCTCGGGCGCGCGTTCGGCGGGACGGGGCGGCGCGGTCTCGGCAACGGGGGCGGCGGGGGC
>NZ_JASJOF010000017.1 GCF_030163795.1 Roseicyclus marinus
CCGCCGAAGCGCGCGCCGCCGCGGAGGCCGCCGCCGCAGCACAGGCCGCCGCCATCGCCGAAGCCGCAGCCGAGGCCGAGGCCCGCCGCGCCGCCGTCGCCGCCGAGATCGCCCGTCTCGCCGCCGAACGGGAGGCGCGCCGTCAGGCCGATGCCGGCATCGCCGCCTGCCTCGACACCGCAGGCCCGCCCTCCGCCGCCGTCCCGGTCGACGAAGCGGCGCAGCGCGCCCTGTTCACGCGGCTGCGCGACGCGCTCCCCGCCTGCCAGGAGGCCGCCAACCTCGACCCGCAGGCCGGCGGCCCGCTCTTTCATCTCGCCACCGTCGCGCAGGCGCGCGGCGAACATCGGGAGGCCGTGGCGCTCTACGACCGCGCGGCGGCGGCGGGCGTCGGCGCGGCCCATACGCGGCTCGGCGATTACTACAATTTCGGCATCGGCCCGATCCGCCCCGACATCGACCGCGCCGTGGCCAGCTATCGTGCCGCGACCGATCTGGGCGATCTGGCGGGCACGACGACGCTTGCCTTCATGTACCGGCTCGGGCGCGGCGTGCCGCGCGATACGGCCGAGATGCTCCGCCTGTTCCGCATCGCCGCCGATGGTGGCTACCACTTCGCCCAGATCAACCTCGCCCAGACCTATTTGACGGGCGAGGGTGTTCCGGGCGGCGCCGATCCCGCGCTCGGCATCCCCGACGCCCGCGCCGCCGTGCCGCTTCTCGCCGCAGCTGCGCGGGGCGGCAATCTCGACGCAGCGCGTGGTCTCGCCGCGCTTTACGCCACGGGGGCCGAGGGCGTGCCGCCCAATGCCTCCCAGCGCCTGCGCTGGACCCGGCATGTCGCCGAAACCGGCGATCCCGCCGCCATCGCGGCGCTGGCCTTCCTCCGCGAACAGGGGATCGGCGCGCCCGCCGACCCGCTTGCCGCCGCGCAGGGCTACATCGCCGCGCTCGAAACCGGCCAGATCGCGCCCGAGGCGCTCCGCGCCGCAGGCGGCCCGCGCGCGCCCGGATGGGACCGCCAGACCGCGATCGAGTTTCAGCGCATCTTGCAGGAGCGCGGGCTCTATCGTGGCCCGCTCGACGGCTTGGTCGGCCCCGGCACGCTTGGCGCGGCCCGCGCCGTCTCGGATTGAAAGCTTTGGTTAACACTCCCGCCCGAATTTCAACGCTTCGTTAGGATGTGTTGGCAAAAATTAACGATCCATCCCGTGGTATTCGGGGTTCGGCATCATGTCCGCCGCGATGGCGAAGCGGTTGGACATGTTGAAAAAGCCGATCACATCGGCCAGGTCGAAAATCTCGCCCTCGCTCAAGCCCGCATCGCGCAGGGCCTGCCGGTCCGGTTCGTCCACCTCCCACGGGGCGGTCGTCAATTTCCAAGCGAAATCAAGCATCTGACGCTGCCGTTCCGGCAGGTCGGCGACGCGGTAATTCATCACCAGCATCTCGCCCAGATGCGGATCGCCAGACAGCGCGCGCACCGCCTGACCATGGGCGACAAGGCAGTAAAAACAACGGTTTGCGCTGGAAACCACGACCGCGACCATCTCGCGCTCCAGCTTGCTCAACCCCGACGGGGCCAGCATCAGCGTGTTGTAGTATTGCGCAAAGGCCCTCAGCTTGTCCTGATTGCGCGAAAGGGTCCGCAAGACATTGGGAACAAACCCCAATTTCTCGGCGCAGACCTCGAAATAGCGGCGCATGTCCGCATCCAGATCGGCCGGATCGGGCAGGTCGTAGATCGACACATGGTCAGGCTGCGGCATGGGGGGTCCTCCTCCCGATCACCATTCCAGAGCCGCGCTTCCCCCGCAATCCCCCGGCTGCCTCTTCTCTGTTTTCCCAAATATCCCGGGGGGTTGCGGGGGGCAGCGCCCCCCGCCGTCACCACGCCCGCCTCAGTGGATGACCATCAGCCCCTCGCGCACGAGGCGGCGCACCAGCACCACCTTGCCCGCATCGTCCAACTCTCCGGGCAGGTCGGCCACGCGGATATCGCGGGCGGTGACGGCGGCCTCCAGCGTGTCGCGCGCAAAATCGGGCAGTTCGATTTCCGCCCCTTGGCAGATCAGCCGCACCGTTCCCTCCGCCTCGTCCGCCGTCAGATCGTGGATCAGATGCGGCCGCGCGCTGACATGCGTGTCGGGCCCCAAGCCCTTGAGTTTGCTCATTTCCGCCATCTGCCCATGGGCGCGGGGCACGCGGCCCGTCAGGAAATCCTGCTTGAACCCTTCCAGCAATTTGGCCAGCGGCGCTGTCTCGGCGATCTGTCCCAGCATCGCCTCGAACTCGGCCTGATGGCGCGTCACGTCATAGCCGCGATTGGCGAAGCCGGGCGGCAGCGCGCGGCGCAGCACCGGATCGCTATGGGCCATGACGTTCACGGCCTCGACCAGCACATCGGCCCATGTCCGGCACATCAGTCCTGTGGTGATGTGCAAGGACGGCTCGCCGGTTGCCACAGCATCATGCGCCAGCCCCCGCGGCACATACAACATGTCGCCCGGTTGCAGCACGAACCGCGCCGTTTCCGGCCCGATCTGCATCTGCGTCGGGTCGAAGGCCTGACTGGTCAGCGGCAGTTCCACCGGCGTGTCGTAGAACCGCCACTCCTTGGTTCCCGCGATCTGCAAGACCAGCACGTCATGGTCGTCGTAATGCGCGCGGAACCCTTGGCTCTGGGCTTGCGTCATGTAGATGTTGGTCTGCACCCGCGCCGAAAACACCGCCTCCAGCGCGCGGCAGAAGGCCGCCAGCCGCGGCAGCCGTTCATGCAGCCCCGACAAGATCACCGTCGCCCCGTCCGCGAACAGCTGGTTCACCCGGACCGGGTCTATGACGCCGGATTCATAGGCGAAATCGGCAGGCGTGATGTCCCCCGCGGCACGGGTGACGTTGATCTCGGGAACCGACAGGCCCATGGTCGTCACGACGTGATCGATATCGGAAAAACTCAGCAAGTCACCGTAATAGGATGCTTGATCCCGCGTGATGTGAAGCGGGGCCTTTTCGTAATGATCGGCAAAGAAGGTCTCGGGGCTGACCGGGGCGATGCACCAGTCGAAGCTGAAGTCGTGGTTTGGCATGGGGACTCACGGTATGAAAACTGGACCGTGATAGTTTGACCACGCCCAAGGACAGGCGTCCATCCCCGGAGCCTTGACGGGAACGCGAAGATTGACCGGCGATGCAGGCTTTGCGACAAGAGGGACAGCAAACCGGTCTCGCCGGATGTGAGCGACAAATAGCAAGACAGCACCCCAAGAGGAGAGACGTGCCATGTCCAGCGATGACAAGAAGAAACCCAAGACACTGTCAGATAGCGACATCAAGACGGAACACCGGTCCGGCCGGCGCGGTTTTCTCGGCCTGATGGCCGTGGGCGGTGCCGCCGGCGCGGCGGCGGCGCTCGGGGCCGGTCAATCGCAGGCGCAGGCGACCGATAGCGACAATGGCAACTGGACCGATCGCGGCGGCTGTGGTCGGGGCGGTGGCGGTCTTTACACCGGGCGCACCGATGCCGACAGCGGCAACATCACCGACAGCGCGGGCTACGGACGCGGCGCGCCCTACTGCTGAGCCAAGGGCGCGACAGGAAAGAACCGCCGTCCGGCAGGGGCGGCGGTTTTTTCATGGGCCGAAGGCTCCGCTCAGATCATCCGGATCACATCCTTGTCGATCGACAGGACATAGCCCTTGCGGGCGATGTTCTTGATCAGCAATTCGCTGACGATCTGGTTGCCCAGCGTGTCGCGCAACCGCTTGATCCGCGTCGCGCCTGCCGCCTCGTCGGCGTCGGTTTCATGCTTGCCCGAGACCATCGCCTCAATCTGCGCGCCCGACAGCACCTCGTCATCCAGCCGCGCCTCGGCCAGCACGCTCAGCGTTTCCATCGCGGCATCCGTCAGCTTGAATTCGAGATTGTTGATCAGCACCACCCGTTCCTCGCGGCTGAGGATCAGCGACGATACCTGTATCCCCTGCCGCTCGATCTGGCCGATGCGGCGGTTGAGCGTCACGATGGTGACGAGAAACACCAGACAGGCAACCAGAAGGGCCGTGGCGAACAGCATCAGCACGAAGATCACCGCGCGATAGCTTTCCAGCACCTTGGAGAAACTCGTTCCGGTCTGCGCCATGATCTCGAGCACACGGGTCGCGTCGGGGTCGCGCACGTCGTTCAGGACGAACACCTCGGCCACGGCGGCATTGAACGCGTCGGCATCGGGCAGGTTCAGGAACAACAGCACGGCGCAGGCGGCCAGCACCCCGACCACGCCCAGCACTCCGAAAAGAACGATCCGCCCCGAGGCGATCCGCGTCTCAGAAACGGAGGAAATACTCTGCGGCATCCGCTCTCCTCGTGGCGAGGCCCTGCTCATCGAAGACCGATACCACCTGCAACAATTCCCACCCGCCCTGTGCGATCCGGTCCGCGATCACAGGCTCTGCCGCGACCACCGTACAGGCGTCGGGCGGCAGTTCGATCACACCGTAATGAAGTCTGAGCGGGTTATCCATCTTTGCCCGGTAGTCGGCGTAACACGCCGCCAGCGCCGGGTTGGCCACAAGCATCAGCGTGCCGGCAAGGGTGAGGGGGCGAAGCCATGTCATATGTCTGCTCGATCCTGTTTGTGTCCCCCGGCTGCGTGGGGTTTGCGTTACTGCCTTGCCCCGGTGCGCCTGCGTCATGCAATGACATCTGCCACGAACGGCGCGGTTATCCGATAACCGACCGCTTCGGCCCGCCCTTGTGCGCGGATGGGCGGCATGGGATGAACACTCATGCCACGAAACCGTCCCGACCTGAGCCATGAAACCGCCCTTGGCGCGCGGGTCTGCGGCGTCGACGAGGCGGGGCGCGGTCCGTTGGCAGGGCCCGTTTCGGCGGCGGCCGTGATCCTGAACCCCGCCGACATTCCGGACGGCCTGAACGATTCAAAGACCCTGACCGCCGCACGGCGCGAGGCGCTGTTCGACCAGATCCACGCCCGCGCGCAGGTCAGCCTTGCTTGGGCCAGCGTCGAGGAAATCGACCGGCTGAACATCCGCGCGGCGTCTCTCCTCGCAATGCGGCGCGCGGTCGAGGGGCTGTCGCCCACACCCGACGCGGCGCTGATCGACGGCAACGCCTGCCCCGAGGGGTTGCCGTGCCGCGGCGTGACGCTGGTCAAGGGCGATGCGCTCAGCCTGTCGGTCGCCGCCGCCTCGATCATCGCCAAGGTGGCGCGCGACCGGGTGATGACAGCCTTGGCCTCCGAGTTCCCCGGCTATGGCTGGGAGGTCAACGCAGGCTACCCAACGGCGGCGCACCGGGCGGCCCTACTAGATCTGGGGGTTACCCCCCACCATAGACGGTCGTTCCGGCCCGTGCACAACATATTGCTGTCCGCCATCAAATAACCATTTGATTCCAATAAATAAATTGACGCCGAATCAGTTTTGGGCGACTCTGCCCCCATCCCGGGAACGCCCGTCAGAGGCGCGGACAAGAGGCAGAGATGACAACCAAAACAAAACCCAAGGCAGCGCCCGCGCTGCCGCGCAATACGATTTTGGCTGGCGATTGCATCGAGATGATGCAGGCGCTGCCCGATGCTTCGATCGACCTGATCTTTGCCGATCCGCCCTACAACCTTCAGCTCAAGGGCAGCCTGCACCGGCCCAACAACACGCTGGTCGATGCCTGCGACGACCATTGGGACCAGTTCGACAGTTTCGCCGCCTATGACGCCTTCACCAAGGCCTGGCTGGCCGAAGCGCGCAGGCTGCTCAAGCCCGATGGCGCGATCTGGGTGATCGGCAGCTATCACAACATCTTCCGCGTCGGCGCGGAATTGCAGAACCAGGGTTACTGGATCCTCAACGACGTGGTCTGGCGCAAGTCGAACCCGATGCCGAATTTCCGCGGGATGCGGCTGACCAACGCCCATGAGACGCTGATCTGGGCGACCCGGACCGAGGGCGCGAAATACACCTTCAACTACGAGGCGCTGAAATCGCTGAACGAAGGCGTGCAGATGCGGTCGGATTGGGTGATCCCGATCTGCAACGGCGGCGAAAGGCTCAAGGACGACAAGGGCGACAAGGCCCATCCGACTCAAAAGCCCGAGGCGCTCTTGCACCGCATCCTGGTCGGCACGACCAATCCCGGCGACGTGGTGCTGGACCCGTTCTTCGGCACCGGCACGACCGGGGCGGTGGCCAAGATGCTGGGCCGCGACTGGATCGGGATCGAGCGCGAGGAAAGCTATCGCCAGATCGCCGAGAAACGCCTCGGTTCCGTGCGGCGGCTCGACAGCGGGGCCTTGCAGGTCTCGACCTCGAAGCGGCAGGAGGTGCGGGTGCCCTTCGGTCAGCTGGTCGAGCGCGGCATGCTGCGTCCGGGCGAGATGCTGGTGAATGCCCGCGGCCAGAGCGCCAAGGTGCGCGTCGACGGGACGCTGATCGCCGATGACGTCAAGGGCTCGATCCACCAGGTTGGCGCAAGGCTCGAGGGCGCGCCGTCGTGCAACGGCTGGACCTACTGGCATTTCCGCCGCGACGGGCAGACCGTGCCCATTGATGTGTTGCGCCAGCAGTTGCGCGCCGAGATGCAAGGCTGAAACAGGCATGAACCACGGGCCCGGCGCGATCCGCCGCGCCGCCCGATCTCTGCCCCCGTCGGCAACCCAGGCCCGGCGGGGGTTTTTTCATGTCCAGTGCCTTGCGAAGGCTCTCGGACCCGTCACCCCGACCGCCCGGGGCGCAGATCAAGCCACCGCCAGCCCCTCGTCGCTCAACCCGTCGAGACGCGGCATCAGCGACAGCAATTCCCGCGTGTAGGGATGTTGCGGGGCTGCGAACAGGGCCTCGGTCTCGGCCACCTCGACCAGCTTGCCATCTTTCATCACGCCGACCCGGTCGCACATCTGCCGCACCACGGGCAGGTCGTGGGAGATGAACAGCATGGTCAGGTTCAGATGTTCCTGCAAATCCTTGAGGATATTCAGGATCTGCGCCTGGATCGACACGTCGAGTGCGCTTGTCGGCTCGTCGCAGATCAAGAACCGTGGCTGGGTGGCCAACGCGCGGGCGATCGAAATCCGCTGTCTCTGCCCGCCCGAAAATTCGTGCGGATACTTCAGCCCCGCCTCGGCCCCCAATCCCACGCGATCCAGCAACTCCGACACGCGCGCCTGTAGCGCCGCGCCCTTGAGCAGACCGTGATGGCGCGCGGGCTCTGCCACGATCTCGTCGACGCGCATGCGCGGGTTCAGGCTCGAATACGGGTCCTGAAAGATCATCTGGATTTCGCGGCGGTACCAGTCCGGCACGCCCCGCGCGGTGGCCGTCACGTCGCGCCCGCCATAGCGTACGGTCCCGCCGTCCACGGCATATAGCCCCGCGATCATGCGTGCGATGGTCGATTTGCCCGAACCGCTTTCGCCGACCAGCCCGAAAACCTCGCCTTGGTTGATGGTAAACCGCGCCGCGTCGACGGCAGTGAAATACTCCCGCCGCGACGGCAACAGCGCGCGTTTCGAGACAAAGCGCTTGGTGATCCCCTCGACCTCGATCAGGGGGGCGCCGCGTTCCGCCTCGGGCTTGGGCCAGTTGCGGGCCAGATCCTCGATGGCAAAGCCCGTGACGCGCCCGCCGTAGGAAATCAGCGGAAAGCGCCGCAGCTTCAGCGTGGGCCGGGGCACGGCGGCGATCAACGACTTGGTATAGGGATGGTCCGGCTTGCCCAGAACCTGGGCGGTGGGGCCCGTTTCCACCACCTCGCCCATATACATGACGGTCACCACGTCGGTCGTATCCGCAATGACGCCCATGTCATGGGTGATCAGGATCACGCCCACCTGACGTTCCCGCGCCAGCCCCTTGATCAGGTCCAGGATCTGCGCCTGGATCGAGACATCGAGCGCGGTCGTGGGTTCGTCCGCGATGATCACGTCGGGTTCCGAACACAGCGCCAGCGCGATCACCACGCGCTGCCGCATCCCGCCGGAAAACTGGTGCGGATACTGGTTCACCCGCTCCTTGGGGTTGGGGATGCCGACACGTTCGATCAGGTCGATGGCGCGGGCCTCGGCCTCGGCCTCCGACAGGCCCAGATGCGCCTTGATCGTTTCCACCAACTGCTGGCCCACCGTGAAGAGCGGGTTCAACGAGGTCAGCGGGTCCTGAAAGATCATAGAGATCTTCTTGCCGCGCAGATCGGCCATCGCCGCGGCATCAAGGCCCGAGATCTCCTCGCCCCGGAACCGGATCACCCCGCCCGTGATCCGCCCCGGCGGATCCAAGAGGCCCATGACAGCCGCCCCGATGGTGGATTTGCCCGCGCCGCTTTCGCCCACAAGGCCGTGGATCTGTCCCGCCTCGACGGTCAGATGCGCATTCTTGACCGCGGTGAAGGTCTTGCGCCGCGTCGGGAACTGGACGGTGAGGTTGTCGATTTCCAGCAATGCCATCAGCGCAGCCTCGGGTTCAGGGCGTCGCGCAGCCAGTCACCCAAAAGGTTCACGGCCAGCGCAAGGATCAAGAGGGTGCAGGCGGGGAAGAACAGGATCCACCACTCGCCCGAGAACAGGAACCCTTGCCCGATGCGGATCAGCGTTCCCAGACTCGGCTCGGTGGGTGGCGCGCCGACGCCCAGAAAGGACAGCGTCGCCTCCGCAATGATGGCCAGCGCTAGCGAGATCGTGGCGATGACCAGCACGGGCGACAGCACGTTGGGCAGGATATGGCGCAGCATGATCGCCCCCGGGCTCCGCCCGATCAGGCGGGCGGCCTGCACGTATTCCTTGGATTTCTCGACCATCGTGGCACCCCGCACGACGCGTGCGAATTGCACCCAGTCCGACAGGCCGATGGCGATGATCAGCACCCAGATCGCCACATCGTTGCGGTATTCGGGCGGCGTGATCCCCTTGGCCACGCCAAAGATCAGCATGGCGACTAGGATCGCGGGGAATGTCAGCTGCACATCGGCGACGCGCATGATGATCGTCTCGACCAAGCCCCCGACATAGCCCGCGATGAGCCCCAGCGTGATGCCCAGCACCATGGCGAAGCCCACGGCGGCGAACCCCACGAAGAGAGAGATCCGCAAACCATAAAGGATCGTGGAAAACACGTCCCGTCCTTGGTCGTCGGTGCCCATGAAAAAGCTTTCGCCGGTGAACATGTTGGGCGTTCCGGGCGGGGTGAAGCCGTTCATCAGGTTCAGCGTCGCGGGGTTGAACGGGTCATGCGGCGCGATCAAGGGCGCGCAGATCGCGGCCCCGACCATGAGGATCGTGACCAAGGCCGAGATCATGGCGACCGGCGACCGGCGGAAGGCATGGGCGACATCGCTGTCCCAGGCCATCGACAGGCGCGACCGGGGGGCGGAACGGGGGGGCGTGACGGGTGTATCGGTCATGGCCTCAGCTCCTCAACCGCGGATCGATGGCGACATAAAGCAGGTCGACGGCAAGGTTGATGCCCACGAACATCACGGAAATCAGCATCAGGTAGGCGGCCATCACCGGGATATCGACGAACTGGATCGCGTTGATGAACAGAAGTCCCACGCCCGGCCATTGGAACACCGTCTCGGTGATGATCGCGAAGGCGATGATCGAGCCCAGTTGCAGGCCCGTCACCGTGATCACCGGCACCAGCGTGTTCTTCAGCGCATGGCGGAAATGGATCGCGCGCTGCGACAGGCCGCGCGCGCGGGCGAAGCGGATGTAATCTTGCCGCATCACCTCCAGCATCTCGGAGCGGACCAGCCGCATGATCAGCGTCATCTGGTACAGCCCCAGCGTGATCGCGGGCAGGATCAGCGCGACCAGCCCCGATTGCGTCAAGAACCCGGTGGACCAGCCCCCAAGCTGCACCACCTCGCCACGTCCGAAACTGGGCAGCCAACTGAGCTCCACGGCAAAAAGGTAGATCAGCAAGATCCCGATCAGGAAGGTCGGCAGCGACACGCCGATCAGGCTGAGGGTCATGATCGCATTGGCCGCAAATCCATTGCGCCGGATCGCGGTGAAAATGCCCAGCACGATCCCGAGGATGAGGGCGAAAGCCCCCGATACGGCGGCAAGTTCCAGCGTCGCGGGCAGGCGTTCAGCGATGATCTCGGCCACCGGGCGGCCTTGGCGGTAGGAAATGCCCAGATCGCCCTGTGCCGCGCGCAGCAGGAAATTGGCGTATTGCACGAAGAACGGATCATTCAGACCCAGGTTCTCACGCAACCGCTCGATATCCTCGACGGTGCGTTCCTGCCCCAGCATCGTCTCGACCGGGTCGCCGACAAAGCGGAACATGGCAAAGGCAACCAGCCCCACGACAAACAGGACAAGCACCGATTGCGCGATGCGGCGGAGGATGTAGCTGAACATGTGGATGGCGTTCCTGTTGCTGTCGGACAGGGTTGCAATGCCTTGCCCCCGAGCGTCAACCCTTACCCTGTCGTCACGCGACATGGGCCGCCCCGCAGGACGGCCCGTGCATCGTCAGGGGGCGGTTTGCTCAGTCCACGCTCACCCAGCGCAGGATGAAGAAATTGTCCGGCCGCTGGGTCAGGGTAACGCCGTTGCGCACCCCCCAAAGCAGCGGTTCGACATAAAGCGGCACATAGACCATGTCGTCTTGCACGATGGCTGCCGCCTCGTCGAGCATGGCCTGCCGCGCGTCCTCGTCGATCTCGGACTGGATCATCGGCAGCAAGGCGTCGATGCGGGGATTGGAATAGCCGCCGAAATTCCATGTCCCGAGACTTTCGCCCGCCGTATGGACAAGGAACCGCAAAGGGTGTTCGGCATCGAAGGTGCCCGGCGACCAGCCCAGCAGGTACATGTCGAAATTGCCCGCCCGCAGTTCCGGCCAGTAATTCGACACCGGCCCCGCCTCCAGCGTCGCGCGCAGTCCGACCTGCGCCAGCATGCCCACGATGGCTTGGCAGACGGCCTCGTCGTTGATGTAGCGGTCATTGGTGCACGACAGCGTGAATTCGAAGCCGTCGGGATAGCCCGCCTCGGCCAACGCCGCACGCGCCGCATCGGGGTCGAGCACGGGCCGCGTGTCCTGCGCCGTGGAAAACCCGCGTGCCGAGGGCGGAACCAGCTGGCTTGCCGGTTCGGCCGACCCGCGCATGATCGTCTGCAAGATCGCGTCGACATTGACGGCCTGCGCCACCGCACCGCGCACTTGCACGTCCCGGAACGGGTTGGGCGCACCGTTTTGCAAGGTCTCGTGATCATGGGCAAAGCCCAGCATGATCACCCGGGTCTCGATGCCGCGCAGCACCAGAACGCCGTCGCCCGCGTCGATCCGGTCGGCATCTTGCACGGGCACTGGGTTGATCATGTCGATCTCGCCCGACAACAGCGCGGCCACCGCGGTCGCGTCGTTCTGGATCGGGGTGAAGATGGCGCGGGTGATGTTGTGCTCCACCTCGCCCCACCAGCCTTCAAAGGGTTCCAGAATTGTCTCCAGATCGGGCTGTCGCGACACGAGGCGGAAGGCGCCGGTTCCATTGGCGTTCAGCGTCGCGAAATTCTCGGCGTCGCGCGCCACGCCCGCCGCGCCATTCGCCTCGGCCCAGCCGCTGTCCATGATCATCCAGTTGGCGATGGAGTCGGGAAAGATCGGCTGTGGCGACCGGGTCAGGATGTCGATGGTGTACTCATCCACGACCACGAGGTCCGTGACCGGCGCGAACCAGCTGCGCACGTCGGATTGCTCCGAGGCCGCGCGTTCGTAGCTGAAACGCACATCCTCGGCGGTAAAGGCCGCGCCATCGTGAAACGTGACGCCCTCGCGCAGCGTGAACCGCCAGCCCGCACCCTCGGGCAGGGGTTCCCATGCCGTGGCCAGCGCCGGTTCGATGCTCATGTCGCGCCCGCGCCGCACAAGCCCCTCGTAGACATTGTTGAGAAAGCCCAGAACCGGGGTCGAGGATACGGCGTGGGGGTCCATGGTCTGCGGATCGGTGGTCGAGGCCCAACGGAAGGTCTCGGAAACGGCGGGTGTGGCCATCAGCGCCGCAAGGGCTGTGGCCATCCAAAAGCGGTTCATCATCTTGGTCCCTTTTGCACGGGCGCGCTGGAATGGCATTGCCCAATTCAAATTAGCCTGACCCATCCGGGGACGGATCGCAAACCTGCGCCGGTCACGGATTGGTGAAAGCTCTCCCGCAGCTCAGGCCTGCGGCACGAACAGCGACAGCGCGTGGTAAAAGATCGGCGCGGCAAAGATCACGCTGTCGAGCTGCCCCAATACCCCGCCTTGACCGGGGATCAGGTGCGACCAGTCCTTCACGCCCTTGTCGCGCCGGATCGCGGCGATGACGAGGCTGCCGAACACCCCGGTCGCCGAGGCAAGCGCCGCCATCGCCGCCGCCCCGAGGGGCGAGAAGGGGGTGATCCAGCTCAGGCCCGCCCCGATCGCCGCCGCCGCCACAAGGCCCGTGATCGTGCCCTCGACTGTTCTGGGCGACAGGTCTCGCGCGATCTTGCGACGTCCGAACCGACGGCCGGCGTAATAGTCGAACAGATCACCGAACTGCACCACCATCACGAGAAAGCCGATCAAGAGGATCGCCGCATCCGTCCCCCCGGCAAGCTCGTGGTTCACCAGCGCGGGCACATGGCTGACGCAATAGACACACAGCATCAGGCCCCATTGGGTTTCCGCCACCCGTTCGAGGAACCGACGCGGGTCGCCACGCAGCGCCGAAATGACCGGCAACAGCAGAAAGGCGAAGACCGGGATGAACACGGTCTGAAGCGTGGTCCAGCCAAGTCCGACAAAGACATATTGCAAGGGCAGGATGACAAAAGCCCCCAGCGCCAGCGACAGGTGATCGGCCCGGCGCTTGGTCGCCAGCGTCAGGAATTCGCGCAGCGCCGCGAAACTGGCAAAGGCGAACAACAGCACGATGCCGACCTTTCCCGACAGCGCCGCCAGCGTCATCAAGATGACCATGACCCACCAGGACTGCACCCGCGTCATGAAGATCTCGACCGCCGGGTTGGTCTGACCCCAGGGCAGGCGGCCGCGCAACGCCTCGCCCACCAACGACAGGATGGTCAGGATGCCCGCCGCGACCGAGGCGAGGATCAAGATGTCGAATGTCGACTGGCTTGTCATGGCGTGCGATCCGGCTCGGCCGGCCTGAGCGCCAGCAGGGCGGCGGCCGCGCGGGCAAGGAAATTGCCCCGGTTCTCGCCCGGTTCGACCTTGATCGGCGCGCCGAAGGTCACGGTGCAGATCAGGGGCAGGGGGATCACCTCGCCCTTGGGCATGATCTCGTTCAGGTTGGCGATCCATGCCGGGACCAGATCGACATCGGGCCGGGCGCGGCCGATGTTGTAAAGCCCCGCGCGGAACGGCAACAGGGCCGCATCGCCCATGTTGCGGTTTCCCTCTGGAAAGAGGATCAGGCTCGACCCCTCGTCGAGCGCGGCAAGGATCGCCTCCATCGGGTCTTCCGTCCGCTCCTCCCTGCGACGGTCGACAAGGACGCAGTTGAAGACTTCGGGCCCGACAAAGGCCCGGAGCGGCGTCTTCAGCCAGTAATCGGCGGCGGCGACGGGCCGAGTGTGGCGCCGGATATGACCCGGCAGGCAGGCCCAGATCATCGGCATGTCGGCGTTGGACACGTGGTTGGCGAAATAGACCCGCTGGCGCGCGACGGGCTCGATACCGCGCCAATCGGCGCGCACGGCGGTGATGAAGCGGGCGATCAGAACCAGCGCATGGCCGACGATGCGCGCGGCGATGCGGCGGGGCAGGCCACGCCTTGGTCTGGGGTCTGTCATCCGTCCTCCCGGAGGCGCAGAGTGGCGAGGCCGGGGCGCTGGCGTCAAGGGGGATGGGGGCCTTCGTTGCGCTTGTGCCGCCGCTGGCCTCTTGGCACAAGGGCAGCACCATGTGGGGAGGGACCAGATGACAAGTTGGGCACGCGGCCGTACGGCCGAGGGAAAGATCGTCACGGGCGTGATCGCGCAGGACGCGCTGCATCCGCGCGCGGCGCTGGGATCGGACGAGGCGGCAGGCGCGGCGCTGCCGCTGTCCGAGGTGACATTGCTCGCCCCGGTGGTGCCGGGGAAATTCGTCGGATTATGGAACAACTTCAAAGCCGCCGCCGAAAAGGGCGGGCAGGCGCACCCGACCCATCCCCTGTGGTTTCTCAAGGCGGACACCTCGCTGGCCGGCCCCGGCGATACCGTGGCGCTGCCCGAAAGCGCGGGGCGCGTGATCTTCGAGGGGGAGCTGGGCATCGTGATCGGCCAGACCTGCAAGAACGCGACCGAGGCAGAGGCCGAAGCCGCCATCCTAGGCTATACCTGCGTGAACGATTTCACCTCGCTCGACGTGCTGAACGCGGAGCCCAGTTTCCCGCAATGGACACGCGCCAAAAGCTTCGATGGGTTCGGGGTGATCGGTCCGGTCGTCGCGACCGGGCTTGATTGGCAGTCCCTCGTGGTCAAGGTCATGGTCGATGGCCGCGAGCGGCAAAGCTATGACGCCTCCGACATGATCCTCAGCCCGCCTCGGATCGTGCAACTCCTGTCGCAGGACATGACGCTCCATCCCGGCGACGTGATCGCCTGCGGCACCTCGCTCGGGGCGCGGCCGGTCAAGGCGGGGCAGGTGGTCGAGGTCGTCATCGACGGGATCGGCTCGGTCGGTGTGACACTGGCGGCGGGGGCTTGAGCCCGCTGAACCGGTCGGGGCCTCAGGCGGTCCCGGCCGGTATCCCGGCGCGGGTCGCGCCGCCCCAGCCGATGCCGATCAGCAGCATCGCCGCCATCCCGTGTTCCACGATCATGGTGGTGTTCCCAAGCCCCGCCACCGCAAGATAAAGCATCACCAACAGCCCAAGCCGCGCCGCCGCCTGTCGGTCCGGATCGCCCGCCGTAGTCCCGTGCAACCGGGCAAAGGCCCACAGGCCAAGCGCCAGATAGGCCGTGACCGCCAGAACCCCGACGATGCCGCGCTCGACCAGCAGCGTGGTCCACAGGTTGTGGCCATGGCCGGGCGAGAAATAGAAGCGGCCCGCTTCCGCGTCGAAATTCCGGCCCTCGGCCTCCAGCTCGGCCCGAACAACCGCGGGGTCGGTCGCCACGTTGAAACTGCGCACGCCGGTTCCGAACAGGGGCTGGCGGTCATAGACCTCCAGCGCCATGAACAGGATGCTGTCACGGTGGGACAGCAGGTTGGTGCCGTCGAACCGGTCCATCACCTCGGCCCGGAACGGCGCGGCCTGCGGCAACGCCATCAGGCCTGCACAGGCGACCCCGACGGCCGCAATCGCGCCCATGATCGCCGCTCTGGAAAAGCTCTGGCGCAGCAGCAGCGCAAGCCCCACCGCGCTGATAACGAGGCCCGCGCCCAGCGACACGATGCTGCGCGAGGGCACGAAATAGACGAAGCTCGCCACGATCCCCAGAACGCCCAGCACCTGCATCCAGCGGCTCGTGTCGCGCAAGGCTGCCAAGCCTGCGGCCAACACGCCGACCATGTAGAGCGCGGAATGGTTCACATGCCCAACCGACCGGAATTCCGGGTAGGTCTTGCCGTTCAGCGACCAGATCCAGAAGCTTTCGCCCACCGCTGCGACGCCCCCGAGCAGCGCCGCCGCCACCAGCACGCGCCACTGCAGCGGGCTGTATCCCAGCCGCGCCGCGACGATGGCGGTCAACCCGATCAGCAGCCAATGCTTGGCGCTGTCCAGCACCTCGACCTGCCCGCGGTATTCCGAGGTCAGCGGCCCAAGGAAAGACACGAGGATCAGCACCCAGACCGCCCATTCAAAGGGCGGCGCACGCCCGAAGTTCCGGCGCAGCACGCCAAGGATCAGGAAGACGAGCAGCAAGACACCCCCGAAGATATTCTTGGGTGCCTCGAACAGCGGCAGGCAGAACAGCAAGATGGCAAGGATCGTCACCTCCCCTGCCGTAGCAGCGCGCGCGCCCGGGGCAGCGCCGGTTGCCGGGGCGGTCAGGCGCGTTTTCAGGAGGTTCGGCATGGGGTGATG
The DNA here is from genome assembly GCF_030163795.1 of Roseicyclus marinus. Lineage (GTDB taxonomy): Bacteria > Pseudomonadota > Alphaproteobacteria > Rhodobacterales > Rhodobacteraceae > Roseicyclus > Roseicyclus marinus. The sequence goes on from NZ_JASJOF010000017.1 coordinate 16,025, forward strand.
GTCCCGGTCTCTACTGGCACGTCGCGTGCGGGGCGCGATAGGGCAGGGGAAAAGGTCACGGGTCTCCGTTCCGTCTCCTCGCCGCAGGCCGCCACCTACTGCAGGGCGCACGGTTAGGGCCTGCCCCCCCGAGCGTCAAGCACGCGTCCCGCGACAGCCCCCGGTGTCGCCGCAGCCGTGCCGCTGCGCAACAGGCGCGCCGCGACCTGTCGCGCAGGCGGTGGCGCGGGGCCCTGTCCCGTGCCGCGTCTTAACCTTCCGTCAGGAATTGCGCCGGAATCTTGAGACGTTGTTCATGAAGATGACCGACGGTCGCGCCGCACACGCCGCCGACATGCGCTGTGCGCGACCGTCGCCCGACCGCAACACCGGGGAGATCGCAACGGCAGTGCCCGGACATCGCTTGTCGAAGATGGCGGTGCGGCGTAGCGTGAAACCTGCAGGGCACGGGCCCCGCGACGGAGAGTTCATGAAAGAGACCCGGGCATAAGCCCGTTCCCGTTCACCGCGTTCGGGAGCGTCGGAAACCAGAAGGCCGCTCACGCGTGACGCTGAGCGCTCTCTTTCCGTGACTTCATGACATCGAGCCAATCCCGTGAATATTTCCAAGCAAGAACAACGTGTCTTGCACGAACTCGCCCTTGGTGGGGCTATCCACCATGAGCGCGGCGAGGGCGGCAAGATCCGCGCCATCACCTGTTTCACCCGCGACGGACATGTCCTGACCGACTGTTCCTTCGACCTGTTCCTGCGCCTCAGGAAGCGGCGCTTCATCCGGTCGAACAATGGCCAGCCCTACCGCGTCTCGCGCCGGGGCATCGAAGCCGTGCGCGCACAACTCGATCAAAGATGACAGACCGAAGACAGGACGTGACCATGGACATCACCACGAACCATGTCGATCGCAAGGCCGAGATCGCCGCGCCGTTCGCGACAAGCTTCGGCAAGTCCGAAGGGGAGGATGAGGGCGCCGTCATCAAGCAACTCGTCTCCGGGATGCTCGGCAGCGTCGATGCGGCCGATCTCCTTGTCGTTTCGGCGCTGGACGGCGGCGAGGTCATCGGCAGCGTCGTCTTCACCCGATTGCGCTATCCTCGGGATGCGCGCGTCGTGTTCCTGCTTTCGCCCATGGCGGTCGCGCCGGGCTGGCAGGGGCAGGGTGTCGGCCTCGCCCTTCTGCAAGGCGGGCTCGCGCAGCTGCGCGGCCGGGGCGTCGACGTGGTGCTCACCTATGGCGATATCGGCTTTTACGGGCGGGGCGGCTTTGTCCCCGTCACGCAAGACGCCGCCGCAGCGCCCTTGCCGCTCAGCTATCCGGAGGGCTGGCTGGGGCGGAACCTGGTCAGGTCCGACCCGGTCTCGCTGACGGGTCCGTCCCGCTGCGTCGCGCCCTTGGAAAAACCCGAACTCTGGTGATCGGACTGCGCGGACGAACCCCTGCCTCTGCATGAAAAAAACCGCCCCGGTCGTCCGGGGCGGTTTCCTGGCTCGGGCCGCAGCGCCTCAGTTCATGTCGAAATACTTGAACTTCACGCTGTCATCCGCGTCCACATCGGTCGACCAAGCATCCGAGAGGCCCCAGTTCAGGACCTGGTTGTGGATCGGGATGTAGATCAGGTCTTCCTCAGCGATCGCCCAGAGATCGGCGATGGTCTGGTTGCGCGCCTCCAGATCCGTGTTGGAGGTCAGCGACTGGATCATCGCGTCCATGTCCGGGTTGGAATAGCGCGTGCCGTTCCACGACCCGCGGCCATCGCCCAGCGTGTGATAGAGGAAGTTGAAGACATATTCCGAATCGTAGGTCGGAACGCCCCAGCCCAGCAGATAGAAATCGGTCTGCAGGTTGGCGATCAGCGGGAAATGCTGCGCGCGCGGCAGGGCCGACAGGTTCACCGTGATCCCGATCTGGGCCAGCATACCCACAGCCGCCTGACAGATCGCTTCGTCGTTGACATAGCGGTCGTTGGGGCAGTCGAGCTGGATCGAGAAACCGTCGGCATAGCCGGCCTCGGCCATCAGCGCGCGGGCAGCTTCCACGTCATAGGCGGGATAGGCGTCGAGCTCTTCGGTCCAGCCGTTGACCGGCGGGGGCAGCATCGCGCCCGACGGATCCGACTGGCCGCGCATCACGACCTGCTGGATGGCCTCGCGGTTGATCGCGATGTCGATGGCCCGGCGCACGCGCACATCCGCCAGCGGGTTCGCCCCCTCGACATTGTCGAGCGTCAGATCGGCGTCGCCGACGTTCATCCCGAAAAAGATGTTGCGGTTCTGCGGCGCGGTCGCAAGCCCGATGCCGTCGGCGTCGGACACACGCTGAAGATCCTGAACCGGCACGTCTTGGATGAAATCCACCTCGCCCGTCAGGAGCGCCGCAACCCGCGTCGCGGGGTTCTGGATCGGGGTGAAGACCAGTTCGGTCACATCCATCGGGAAGGTGCCGATGCCCCAGTAGTCGGGGTTCTGCGTCATCACCGTGCGCACATCCGCCTCGCGGCTCTGCAGCACGAAGGGACCAGTGCCGTTGGTGTTGCGCGCGGCAAAGGTATCCTCGCCCGCGGCGTAATCCTGCACCGCTTCCGATCCGTTCTCGGCAGTCCAGCCCGCGTCCATCATCATGATGTTGGTCAGGTTGTTGGGCAACAGCGGGTTCGGCCCGTCGGTGACGATCTCGACCGTATAGGGGCCAGCCGCCCGCACTTCGGTCACGCCGGTCAGCAATTCCTTGAAGTTCGAGGTCTCCGACCGCGCCCGGTTCAGCGAGAAAACGGCATCCTCGGCATCAAAGGTCTGGCCGCCGTGAAAGGATACGCCCTCGCGCAGCTGGAACACCCAGACATTGGGATCATCGGCCGAAGGTTCCCAGCTCAGCGCCAGCGCCGGCTCCATCTCGCCGCGCATGTTCCGGACAATCAGCGGCTCGTAGATCTGGTGCAACAGCGTCGTGGTCGGCCCCTCGTTCTGCGAATGGGGGTCAAGCGTCAGCGCCTCGGCAGCACGCGCCCAACGGAGCGTTTCGGCAGAGGCCGTGGCGGTGGTCAGCGCCGTGGTCGCCAGAAGCGCCGCACCGAATGCGGCGAGTTTCATGGTCATCAGTATTCTCCCTGGTTTGTTATGGGTGGACCAAGCGCCGAGTATGGAGAGGTTTGCCGCCATGTCCAGACGCTGCGCAGGACAGGTGCAATCCGGGCCATAGATGGTTAAATGAATGAACGACCCGTTCAAACCCGAGGATTTTCCACATGCCAGCCCCCGCCACCCAAGGGTCCTGGATCGACCGTTTCGAAGGTTTGAGCGGGCTGGAGCCGCGCATCCGCGACATCCTGACATCGCGCAGCCAGCTTATGCGCCTGCCCAAGGGAACGGTGATCTTCGCCCCCGGCAAATCGCCCGAGAACCTGTTGCTGCTGCTGTCGGGCACCGTCCGCGTGCAGCAACTGGGCGAGAACGGGCGCGAGGTCGTGCTCTATCGTGCGACGGCGGGCGAAAGCTGCGTGCTGACCACGGCCTGCATGCTGGCCTACGAGGATCTCGCCGCCGAAGGCATCGCCGAAACCGAGGTGACCGCCGCCGCGATCCCGCGCACGGTGTTCGACGATCTGGTCGCCTCCTCGGTGGAGTTCCGCAATTTCGTGTTCCGCGCCTATTCGCGCCGGATGACCGACCTGTTCCGGGTGATCGAAGACATCGCCTTTCGCCGGATGGACATCCGCCTTGCGCAAAAGATCCTCGACCGCGCCGAGGCCGGGGTGCTCAAGGCGACCCATGCCCAGCTCGCCGCCGAGCTTGGCACCGCGCGCGAGGTCATCTCGCGCCAATTGGCCGAATTCCAGCGCCGTGGCTGGATCGCGCAATCGCGCGGCACGATCGAGATCCTCGATGATGCGGGTCTGCGGAAACTCGCCGAAGGCTAGGTTCCGACGGCCTGACGCGCTTGTGTGACTAGATCACCGATAGGCGGGCACAGAATCGCTATGCATCATCGTGCGAACAGGAAGGAGACCTTTCCAAATGACAGCCATCTTTGAGGCAGCCCCGCACGCCCGTGCCGGAGGTGCCGCATGATCGAAACCGTTTTCACCCCGTGGCAGTCGCTGGGCGGCGGCGTGCTGATCGGGCTTTCCGCCGTGCTCCTGATGCTGGCGGTGGGCCGCGTCATGGGGGCGACCGGCGTTCTGGCCGGCATCTTCGCCCCCGCCTCGATCGCGGACCTGAGCTGGCGCCTCGCCCTCTTGGCGGGCATGGTCACGGGGCCCACCGTCTATTGGCTTGCCACCGGCGGGATGCCCGAGATCACGGTTCCCGTCTCGATGCCGATGCTTTTGATCGGCGGTTTCATCGTGGGCGTCGGTGTGACCTACGGCTCCGGCTGCACTTCCGGTCATGGCGTTTGCGGCATGGCACGGCTCTCGCCGCGCTCCATCGTCGCCACGATCACCTTCATGATCGCGACCGCCATCACCGTTTTCATCATCCGCCACGTGATCGGAGGGTAGGATCATGCACCTGATCGCAATCTATCTCATCGGGGTGATCTTCGGCACGGGCATCGTCATGTCCGGCATGGCGAACCCTGCCAAGGTCATCAACTTCTTCGACGTGGCCGGCAGCTGGGACCCCAGCCTGATCTTCGTCATGGGCGGCGCGCTGATCGTGACCGCCATCGGCTACCGGCTGGTTTTCGGACGCAGCCGCCCGATCTGGGAGGGGCGCTTCAGCCTGCCCACGGCCCGCAACATCGATGCGCGCCTTGTCGGCGGTTCGGCCGTTTTCGGCATCGGCTGGGGCATCGCGGGCTTCTGCCCGGGTGGCGCGCTCCCCGCGCTGGGCACGGGCCGTCTCGACGTCATCGCCTTCGTGGGCGCGATGCTCTTGGGCATCTTCGCCGCGAAATACCTGCAAAACCTGTCGCGCACCCGTGCGCAGGCAGCCCAGTGATCCCGGAGGATCCCGACATGACCGACTATCCCGTCAACATGACCGTCAAACCCCAGGTTCAGGCCTTTTTCGACGCGGCGACGAATACGATCAGCTACATCGTGAAGGATCCGAATTCGACCTCATGTGCCATCGTCGACAGCGTGATGGACATCGATTACGCCGCCGGTCGCATCACCTACGACCACGCCGACGCCCTGATCGCCGCGATCCAGACGCAGGGGCTCAAGCTGGAATGGATCATCGAAACCCATGTCCATGCCGACCACCTGTCTGCCGCGCCCTATATCCAGCAAAAGCTGGGCGGCAAGATCGGCATCGGCTCCAAGATCATGGTCGTGCAGGACACGTTCGGAAAGATCTTCAACGAAGGGACCGAGTTCCAGCGTGACGGCAGCCAGTTCGACGCCCTGTTCGAGGATGGCGACAGCTACATGATCGGCACGTTGCAGGCCTTCGCCATGTATACGCCCGGCCACACGCCCGCCTGCATGGTGCATGTGATGGGCGACGCCGCCTTCGTGGGCGATACGCTCTTCATGCCCGATGGCGGATCGGCGCGCGCCGATTTCCCCGGCGGGGATGCGGGCACGCTCTATGACAGCATCCAGAAGGTTCTGGCGCTGCCCGACGAGATGCGCCTCTTCATGTGCCACGACTACGGGCCCAATGGCCGCGACATCCAGTGGGAAACCACAGTGGGCGAGGAAAAGGCGCACAACATCCATGTGGGTGCGGGCAAGACGAAGGAGGAATTCGTCAAGTTCCGCACCGAACGTGACGCGCAACTGGCCATGCCGCGGCTGATCATCCCGTCCCTTCAGGTCAACATGCGCGCAGGCGCCATCCCGACCGACAAGGACGGCCGCCCGATGCTCAAGGTGCCGGTCAACGGCCTCTGATCCCGGGGCAGGCGGCGCCGCGCGCCGCCGCTCCCGTTCCGCCCTGCACGTCGCAGCCATTCCGGACCATCGCCATGACACCCCGAAAGATCACCGAAACGCTCTCCGTCAGCGAACAGATCACCGCCGCCGACCTGCCCGCGCTTGCCGCCCAAGGCTATCGGAGCATCATCTGCAACCGTCCCGACGGCGAAGAGCCGGGCCAACCGCCCGCCGCCGAGATCGAGGCGGCCGCCCGCGACCTCGGGCTTGGCTTTGCCCTCTTGCCCGTGACCCCCGCAACGCTGGACGAGGCCGCGGGCCGCGCCTTTGGCAAGCTCGTGCGGGACCTGCCCGGCCCGGTCCTGGCCTATTGCCGGTCCGGCGCAAGGTCGTCGACGCTCTGGTCGCTTGCCGACGCACAAGATCCCGCCTCACGCTGATCCCCCCAATGCCGGGCGCGCCTCCCTTTCGCCTTCGCCGCCCGGCCCCCGCCTTGAAAAGACCGCCCCGATGATCGACCGCATCCGCAGATATGTTCCCGTGCTCGACTGGGGTCGCCGCTACAACCGCGACGCGCTGCACAATGACCTGATGGCAGCGGTGATCGTCACCATCATGCTGATCCCGCAATCGCTGGCCTATGCGATGTTGGCGGGCCTGCCGCCCGAAGCGGGGCTTTACGCCTCGATCCTGCCGATCGTCCTTTACGCCATCTTCGGCACCTCGCGCGCTTTGGCGGTGGGGCCGGTGGCGGTCGTGTCGCTGATGACGGCGGCGGCGGTGGGGCAGGTGGCCGAACAGGGCACGGCGGGCTATGCCGTGGCCGCCTTGACGCTTGCCGCGATGTCGGGGGCGATCTTGCTCGCCATGGGTTTCCTGCGGCTGGGGTTTCTCGCCAATTTCCTCAGCCATCCGGTGATCGCGGGCTTCATCACGGCATCGGGCATCCTGATCGCGGCCAGCCAGCTCAAGCATATCCTCGGTGTTTCGGCCTCGGGCCATACCCTGCCCGAGATGCTCGTGACGCTTGCCGAAAACCTGCCCGAGGCCGATCCCGTCACCATTGCCATCGGTGTCGGTGCGACCGGGTTCCTGTTCTGGGTCCGCAAGGGGTTGAAGCCCTTGCTCATCGGGCGCGGCGTGAAACCCAAGCTCGCGGATGTGGCCCAGAAGGCCGGGCCTGTTGCCGCTGTCGTCGTCACCACCCTCATCGTCTGGGGCTTTGGTCTGGCCGATACGGGCGTCGCCATCGTGGGCGCGGTGCCGCAATCCCTGCCGCCCCTCACGCTGCCCAGTTTCGATTTCGACCTTCTGACCGCGCTTTTCGTGCCGGCGCTCCTGATCTCGGTCATCGGCTTCGTGGAATCCATCTCCGTGGCCCAGACGCTGGCCGCCAGAAAACGCCAGCGCATCAACCCCGATCAGGAATTGATCGGGCTGGGGGCGGCCAACCTCGGGGCGGGCTTTACCGGCGGTTTTCCGGTAACGGGCGGTTTTGCGCGGTCCGTGGTGAATTTCGATGCCGGCGCCGAAACGCCCGCGGCTGGCGCCTACACGGCCCTTGGCCTTGCCATCGCCGCCATGGCGCTGACGCCGCTGATCCATTTCCTGCCGACCGCGACGCTTGCAGCCACGATCATCGTGGCCGTTCTCTCACTTGTCGATGTCTCGATCCTGAAAACCGCTTGGGCCTATTCAAAGGCCGATTTCGCTGCCGTTGCCGCTACGATCCTGCTCACTCTGGGCTTCGGGGTGGAAACCGGCGTCTCGGCAGGCGTGACCCTGTCGATCCTCCTCCACCTCTACAAGACGTCGAAACCACACGTGGCCGAGGTGGGGCTGGTCCCCGGCACCCAGCATTTCCGCAACATCCACCGCCACAAGGTCGAAACCGACCCTGCCGTCCTGACCATCCGCATCGACGAAAGCCTCTATTTCCCCAATGCCCGGTTCCTCGAGGATTACATCCTCGGCCGTGTGGTCGAAGGCGGTCCGATCCGCCATGTCGTCTTGATGTGTTCCGCGGTCAACGTGATCGACTTCTCCGCGCTCGAGGCGCTGGAGGCGCTCAACCACAGGCTCAAGGACATGGGTGTCGCCCTGCACTTGTCCGAGGTGAAAGGGCCGGTCACCGATCGTCTGGAAAAGACCCATTTCCTGCGCGACCTGACGGGGCGGGTTTTCCTGTCGCAATACGATGCCTGGGTTGCGCTGACAGCCGGGCCGCCGCCTGCGAAAGCGGCGGAATAGTCAGGCAAACCGCAGGTCTGCGCGTCTCACTCCACCGCGCTCAGGGCCGGTGCCGTGCCCCGGCTCATCGCCCGTCCGGCCCCGTCGAAGAACAGCACGGCTTCGGGCTCCGCAAACAAGCGCAGGCTGTCGCCCTCGCGCACCCGGCTTGCGTGGCCGTCGCGCAGGATCAACCGATCCTCGCCGATGGCCAGATGCACCAGCGTTTCCGCCCCCAACGCTTCGACCAGAACGACCGTCGCCTCCGGTCCCTCCCGCCCGATGCGCAGCGTTTCTGGCCGCACGCCGACGGCCGTGGCCCCTTGGGGCGCGGCCCCGGCCAACGTCGCGATGGCCTTGCCGCCCGGCGCGCCCAGATCGAAGACGTTCATCGGCGGCGCCCCGATGAATTCCGCCACGAACCGGCTGGCGGGCCGTTCGTACAGGTCCATCGGCGTGCCGATCTGTTCGATCTTGCCCTCGGACATGATCACGATCCGGTCGGCAAGGCTCATCGCCTCCACCTGGTCATGGGTGACAAAGACAAAGGTCGCGCCAAGTCGGCGGTGCAGATCCTTCAACTCAGCGCGCAATTGAGTCCGCAGCTTGGCATCCAGGTTCGACAGCGGCTCGTCGAACAAGAACACCGCCGGTTCGCGCACGATGGCGCGCCCCATGGCCACCCGCTGGCGCTGGCCGCCCGACAATTGCCGCGGCTTGCGGTCGAGGAATTTCTCGATCTGCAAGGTGGCCGCCGCCTGCGCGATGCGCCGGTCGATCTCCGGGCGCGGCGTGCCCTTGTTCTTGAGCCCGTATTCCATGTTCTTGCGCACGGACATGTGGGGGTAGAGCGCGTAGTTCTGGAACACCATGGCGATGTCGCGCTCGGCGGGTTCCAACTTGTTCACGACCCGGCCTGCGATCTCGACCTCGCCCTCGGTGATCGTCTCGAGCCCCGCGATCATGCGCAGGATCGTGGATTTCCCGCAGCCCGAGGGGCCGACCAGCACGATGAATTCCCCGTCCGCGATATCGACCGACGCCCCTTTGACGGCGCTGACACCGCCTGCATAGGTTTTGCCTACGTTTTTCAGTTTCAGCTCGGCCATGGTTATTTCTCGCTGTCCACGAGGCCCTTCACGAAAAGCCTCTGCATGAAGATGACGACGGCGACGGGCGGCAGCATGGCCAGCACGGTCACCGACATGATGGAATTCCACAAGGGTTCGCTGTCGACCACATCGGCCATCCGCTTGATGCCCGCGACGATGGTCTGGTAGCTGTCATCGGTCGTGACAAGGATCGGCCAGAGATACTGGTTCCAGCCGTAGATGAAGAGGATGACGAACAGCGCCGCGATGTTGGTCTGGGACATCGGCAAAAGGATATCCTTGAAGAACTTCATCGGCCCCGCCCCATCGATCCGGGCCGCTTCCATCATCTCGTCGGGGATGGTCAGGAACACCTGCCGGAACAGGAAGGTGGCGGTGGCCGACGCCATCAGCGGCACGGTCAGGCCATAGTAGCTGTTGAGCATGTTGAGGTTCGAAATCACCTCGAAGGTCGGCACGATCCGCACCTCCACGGGCAGCATCAGCGTGATGAAGATCATCCAGAAGGCCAGCACCCGGAACGGGAACCGGAAATAGACGATGGCAAAGGCCGACAGGATCGAGATGACGATTTTGCCAAAAGCGATGGCCAGCGCCATGATCATCGAATTGGTCATCATCACCCCGATCGGCACCGACATCTGCGAGGCGATGCCGCCCTCGAAGACACCGGTGTAGGTCTCTACCGCGTTGCCGCCGGGCAAAAGCGGGATCGTCCCCGAGGTGAAAGCCGTGGGCGCATGGGTCGAGGCGATGACCGCGACATAGACCGGAAAGGCCACGATCACGACGCCCAGGATCAGGACGGCATGGGCGAGGTAATCGAGCCAGCGTTGATTTTCGACCATTTTCCAGCCCCCTCAGTAGGTCACACGCCGTTCCACGAAGCGGAACTGGACAAAGGTCAAAACGATGACGAGGCCCATCAAGATCACCGATTGCGCCGCCGACGATCCGAAGTTGAGGCCGACGAACCCGTCGCGGAACACCTTGTAGACAAGGATATTTGTGGCCTGTGCGGGCCCGCCCTCGGTCGTGGCGTCGATGACGGCGAAGGTCTCGAACAGCGTGTAGACGATGTTGACGACCAACAGGAAAAAGGTCGTGGGCGACAAAAGCGGCAAGGTGATGGTCCAGAACCGCTTGAACGGGCCCGCACCGTCGATGGCGGCGGCCTCGCGCAAGCTGTTGGGGATGGATTGCAGCCCTGCGACGAAGAACAGGAAATTGTAGCTGATCTGCTTCCACGCGGCGGCGACGACAACAAGGATCATGGCGTCCGATGGCGTCAGCAGGTGGTTCCAATCATAGCCGAAGAACGTCTCCAGCACATAGGGCATGATCCCGATCGTGGGGTTGAAGATGAACCACCACAGAATGCCCGCCACCGCGGGCGCCACCGCATAGGGCCAGACCAGAAGCGTCGTATAGGCCCGCCCCGACCGGATCATCCGGTCGACGGCCAAGGCCAGCACCAGCGAGACACCCAGCGCCAGGATCACGGTCGAGATCGAAAAGATCACCGTCACCTTGATCGCATTCAGGTATTCGGGGCTGTCCAGAAGCCGCTCGTAATTGCGCAGGCCGACGAAGGTGAAATTCAGGCCGAACGCATCCTCGCGCAAAAAGGATTGGCGCACGGCTTGAGCCGCAGGCCACAGAAAGAAGATGCCGGTGATGATCAGCTGTGGTGCCAGCAACAAATAGGGCAGGCCCTTGTTGCCGAAAATCGTGCGTTTGGTCTGCATCTCGCCCCCAAGGTGCAAAGACCCGCGCCACAATCATTGCGGCGCGGGCCGGTCGTCAGGTCAACGGGTTCAGCCGTTGGCGTCTTCGAACTCGCGGATCAGCGCGTTGCCGCGTTCCACCACCGCATCAAGCGCGCCCTGCGCATCGACGGCACCCGAGAGCAAACGCTCGAATTCCTCGTCGATGACGGTGCGGATCTGCACGTAGTTGCCGAACCGCAGGCCGCGCGAATTCTCGGTCGGCTCGTTCAGCGTCATCTGCCGGATCGAAGTGTCCGCGCCGGGGTTGGCTTCGTAATAGCCCTGCGCCTGGCTCAGTTCATAGGCGGCCTGCGTGATCGGCAGGTAGCCGGTGTCCTGGTGCCATTGTGCCTGAACCTCGGGGGAGGAGAGGAAGTTGAAGAACTCGGCCACGCCGCGCTGCTCTTCCTCGCTGCCGCCCGACAGAACCCACAGGGTCGCGCCGCCGATGATCGTGTTCTGCGGTGCGCCGTCCACGTCGTCGTAATAGGGCAGCATGCCGATGCCGACTTCGAAATCGGTGGCATTCGCCATCACGCCCGCACGGCCGGCCGAGGATTCCATCAAGATCCCGCAGGTCTGCGAGTAGAAGGCCGGACCGGCATCATTGCCGCCGCCGGGGCCGGCGTAGCGATACAGGCCCTCGTCCTCCCAGCGCGCAAGGTTCTCCCAGTGACGCACCTGAACCGGCCCGTTGAAGGTCAGTTCGGTCTCCAGCCCGCCAAAGCCGTTTTGCAACGTGCCGATCGGCTGATTGTGCCAGGCCGAGAAGTTTTCCAGCTGCGCCCAGCTGACCCAGCGCGAGGTGAAGCCGCATTCCGCAGCGCCCGAGGATACGATCTGCCGCGAGAATTCCTCGACCTCCGCCCAGGTGGTCGGCGGGGTGTTGGGGTCAAGGCCCGCCGCTTCGAAGATGTTGCGGTTGTAGTAGAGGATCGGCGTCGACGAATTGAACGGCATCGACAGCATGTTGCCCTCGGGGTCCGTGTAATAGCCGACCACGGCAGGCAGGAAGGCGGAGGGGTCGAAATCGACGCCCGCATTGGCCATCAACTGGTAGACCGGAACGATGGCGCCCTGTGCGGCCATCATCGTGCCCGTGCCGACCTCGAAGACCTGCACGATGTCGGGCTGTTCGCCCGCGCGGAAGGCCGCGATCGCGCCGGTCATCGTCTCGGCATAGGATCCGCGATAGCTCGGGACCACCACGAACTCGCTCTGCGTCGCGTTGAAGGCAGTCGCCAGCGCCTCGGTCTTCTCACCCAGTTCGCCGCCCATGGCGTGCCACCAATCGATCTGGGTCTGCGCCGCAGCATGGCTGGAAAGCGCGATGACGCTGGCGGCGCTTGCCGCAGCGAAGTGACTGAATTTCATATGTTTCTCCTCCGGCCGGTCGCCCGGCACTGATGTCGGTCTGGAAACGAAAGAGGGCCGTCATGGCACCCCCTCCGCACGGCGCTTAGCGCTCTATTGTGACAGGTGTGTTACAACCTGCGAGGATTGAGACATGACGTCGGGAAGAAAATCAACCAAAAGGTAAAACCGCTCGCAAAAGAATTTTCGCGTGAAAGGACCGGCCCGGTTCAGGCCGCCAGATCGACCCAGACCGGCACGTGATCGGAGGGCTTTTCGCGCCCGCGCACGGCCTTTTCGATGCCTGCATCCCGCATCAGATCGGCGGCCTGCGGGCTGAGCAGCAGGTGGTCGATGCGGATGCCGTTGTTCCGCTCCCACGCCCCGGCTTGATAATCCCAAAAACTGTAAAGGCCGGGGGCTTGGTTGCGCGCCCGGATCGCCTCGGTGAAGCCAAGGTTCACGATCCGCCGGAACGCGGCGCGGCTCTGCGGCAACGCCAGCGCATCCTCGCGCCAGGATTCGGGCTTGGCGGCATCCTCGTCTTGCGGGATCACGTTGTAGTCACCCGCCAGAACCAGCGGCATCTCCTGCGCCAGCAGACTGCGGGCATGGGCCTCCATCCGCGCCATCCATGCCAGCTTGTAATCGTATTTCGGTCCTGGCGCGGGATTGCCGTTGGGCAGGTACAGCCCGCACAGCCGCACGGCGTGGCTGTCTCCGATCACCGTCGCCTCGATCCAGCGCGCCTGTTCGTCGGCCTCGTCCCCGGGCAGGCCGCGGCTGATATCCTCAAGCGGCAGTTTCGACAGGATGGCGACCCCATTGAACCCCTTCTGGCCATGGGTTTCGACGCGGTAGCCCATGTCCTCGAAATGCGCGCGGGGAAATCCCTCGTCGACCGATTTGATCTCCTGCAACAGCGCCACATCGGGCTGGAACTCGCCCAGCCAATCGCTCAACGCCTCGATCCGGGCCTTGACGCCGTTGATGTTGAATGTCGCGATCTTCATGGCCCGATCCCCCGTTTGCCCCGGTTTTCACACGGGGCAGGGCCGGGGGGCAAGGTCACATCGAAATCGGCCTCACATCGAGAAAGATGTCCCGCAGCCGCAAGACGAGGTGGCATTGGGGTTCTCGATGGTGAACCGCGCCCCGATCAGCTCCTCGCTGAAATCGATCACCGCATCGGCAAGGAATGGCAGGGACACGCTGTCGACCACCACTTTCTGCCCGTTCCCCTCCAGCACCAGATCGTCGCTTGTGGGTTCGTCCAGCTTGATCTCGTATTGAAATCCGGAACACCCGCCGCCCTCGACCGCGACGCGCAGCGCGCGGGCCTCGCCCGCCGCCTCGTTGATCTCGGCCAGACGCGCAAAGGCGCGTTCGGTAACCTTGGGCGGCACGGTCAGAGTGAGGGACATGGGCGGCATTCCTTCGGGCGCTGTCGCATTTCGCATCCTCAGCATATATGAACCACGCCAAGCCCGACAAGAACCGGAACCGATGCGATGCGCGCTCCCTTTGCCTGCGACCCGACCAAGACCCGCGGACGCCGCCTCGCCGAAGAGGAAAGCACCTTCCGGTCGCCCTTCCAGCGCGACCGCGACCGGATCATCCACGCCTCGGCCTTCCGCCGCCTCAAGCACAAGACGCAGGTCTTCGTGGAACACGAGGGCGATTATTTCCGCACCCGGCTCACCCATTCGATCGAGGTGGCGCAGGTGGCCCGCACCATCGCGCGCGCCCTCGGCCTCGACGAGGATCTGACCGAGGCCGTGGCGCTCGCCCATGATCTCGGCCACCCGCCTTTCGGCCACACGGGCGAGGATGCGCTTCAGGCGCTGATGGCCCCCTATGGCGGCTTCGACCATAACGCGCAGGCGATCCGGATCGTCACCCATCTGGAACGCCATTACGCCGATTTTGACGGCCTGAACCTCAGCTGGGAAACGCTCGAAGGCATCGCCAAGCACAATGGTCCCGTCCTGCCGCCCATCCATTGGGCTTTGGCCGCCTGCTGCGCGAGCGTCGATCTCGAACTCTCCACCCATGCCAGCGCCGAGGCGCAGGTCGCCGCCATCGCCGATGACATCGCCTACAATCACCACGACCTGCACGATGGCCTGCGGGCCGAGCTGTTCTCGACCGACGATCTCGCCGCACTCCCGATCCTCGACCGCTGCTTTGCCGAGGTCGACCGCCTCTATCCCGGCCTCAATTACTACCGCCGCCGTCACGAGGCGCTGCGCCGCTTCTTCGGCGTGCTGGTCGAGGACGTGATCGCCTATGCCCGCACCGAATTGGCCGCGCTCGCCCCCGACAGCGCGCAGGCGATCCGCGCCGCGGGCCGCCCGATCATCCGCTTCTCCAAACCCGTCTTCGACGATCTCAAGGTGATCCGCGATTTCCTCTTCCACCGCATGTACCGCGCCCCCGCCGTGGTCGAGATGCGGCGCGAGGTGACGGGCGTGGTCCGCGATCTCTTTCCCCATTTCATGGCCCACCCCGATGAATTGCCCAAGCAATGGCGCAAGGATGTGGAGGAGGTGGCGGGCGACGACACGGCGCTGGCCCGCATCGTGTGCGATTACATCTCCGGCATGACCGACCGCTTCGCCCTGCAAACCCACGCCCGGATTTTCGGCGCACCGACCATGGAACGGGGGGTCTATCCGTGATGCGACACGCCTTCGCCTGCGCTGTCTGTCTGCTGATGCCCGGTATCGCGGCGGCACAGGATTTTTCGGGCCGCTACCACATCGATTCCTGCGCCACGGGCCATCCCGAAGGCGCGATGACGATCGCGGGCGACCGGGCCGATTTCTACGAAAGCACCTGCCGCCTGACCAACCCCGTTGCCGTCCGCGACATGGGCGATGCCACGCTCTTCGACATGGTCTGCACGGGCGAGGGCGAAAGCTGGTCCTTCCGCGCGCTTTTGATGCGCGGACAGGACGGCCTTGTCTTCGTGCGCGAGGGGCAGGGGGGCACTTACGCGCGCTGCAATTGACCTCTCCCGCCATCGTGTTAGGAGGCGGGGCAGACCACCCCGAGGGGAAAACGATGACCTTGTTTGCCGATATCCATGCTGCCGTCCTGACCGCGCTCGACGCGCTCGAGGCCGAGGGGGCGCTGCCCGCAGGCCTCGACCGCGCGAATGTGGCGGTCGAACCGCCCCGCGACGCAGCGCATGGCGACATGGCGACCAATGCCGCGATGGTGCTGTCCAAGCCCGCAGGCATGAAACCCCGCGACATCGCCGAGGCGCTGGCGGCCAAGCTGGCGCAGGACCCCCGCATCGCCGCGGCCGACGTGGCGGGCCCGGGCTTTCTCAACCTGCGCCTCATGCCCGACGCATGGCGCGGCGTGGTCGCGGCCATCCTGACGCAGGCCGATGCCTATGGCCGCTCGACGATGGGGCAGGGGCGGCGCGTGAACGTGGAATATGTCTCCGCCAACCCGACCGGGCCGCTCCACGTGGGCCATACCCGCGGGGCGGTCTTCGGCGATGCGCTGGCCAGCCTTCTGGACTTCACCGGCCATGACGTGACGCGCGAATACTACATCAACGACGGCGGCGCGCAGGTCGATGTTCTCGCGCGGTCCGTCTATCTCCGCTACCTCGAGGCGCATGGCCAGACGGTCGCCTTCGAGGATGGGACCTATCCCGGCGACTACCTGATCGAGGTGGGCGAGGCCTTGGCCGCCAAGGTGGGCCGCGCCTATGTCGACCAGCCCGAAGAGGTCTGGCTGGCCGAGGTGCGCGCCTTCGCCACCGACCGCATGATGGACCTGATCCGGGCGGACCTGAAGGCGCTCGGCGTCGAGATGGACATGTTCTATTCCGAGAAATCCCTCTACGGCACCGGCCGGATCGAGGCCGCGCTCGACGATCTGCGCGCCAAGGGCCTGATCTACGAAGGCGTTCTCGAACCGCCCAAGGGCAAGACCCCCGAGGATTGGGAACCGCGCAGCCAGACCTTGTTCAAATCGACCGATTTCGGCGACGATGTCGACCGCCCGGTGATGAAATCGGACGGCGCATGGACCTATTTCGCCCCCGATATCGCCTATCACTACGACAAGATCACCCGTGGCTTCGACGAATTGATCGACGTTTTCGGCGCCGATCACGGCGGCTACGTCAAGCGGATGAAGGCGGCCGTGGCGGCCCTCTCGGGCAATCGCGTGCCGCTCGACATCAAGCTGACGCAGCTCGTGAAGCTCAAGCGCGGCGATCAGGAACTCAAGATGTCCAAGCGCGCGGGCACCTTCGTGACGCTGCGCGACGTGGTCGAGATGGTGGGCGCCGATGTCACCCGCTTCGTGATGCTCACCCGCAAGAACGACGCGCCCTTGGATTTCGATGTCGACAAGGTGCGCGAGCAATCCAAGGACAATCCGGTCTTCTACGTCCAGTATGCCCATGCCCGGATCCAGTCCGTGCTGCGCAAGGCTGCCGAGGCGGGCGTGGCCCCCGGCGGTCCCGAAGACCTGTCGGTGATCGCGGATCCGGCGGAACTGGCGCTGGTGGCCAAGCTTGCCGAATGGCCCCGCTTGGTCGAAAGCGCGGCCCAGACGCACGAGCCCCACCGGGTCGCTTTCTACCTCTACGACCTGTCCTCCGAATTCCATGCGCTGTGGAACAAAGGCAATGGCGAACCCGCCCTGCGCTTCTGGCAAGAGGACGACCATGCCACAAGTCGGGGCAAACTCGCCCTGATCCGGTCCGTTGCGATTGTCATTTCCAACGGTCTTGGTATTCTTGGCGTCAAACCGGCTGACAAGATGTAAGGCGTTCAAGACCTTCCACCAGCCGGATCGAGACAGTCGAAAGCCCCCGCGCGACCCGTGCAGGTCAGGGCGGGGCGGCAAAAACAGGCGTGGCAGGTCATGGCGGATTACGACTACTCCGGGACGGATGCGGTGCATGCGCACCCTCGTGGCGGAACGCCCCCCGAGGGTGCCTTGCGCATCGGAACACTGGTCAATTGGGCAGGCGCCTTCGTGTCGCTTGGTCTTGTGATCGGCATGGGCATCTGGGCCTACCAGCTGACGATGCGCGATCTCTCCGGCGTCCCGGTGATCCGCGCGCTCGAAGGGCCGATGCGCGTCGCGCCCGCCGATCCCGGTGGCACGCAGGCCGAACACCAGGGCTTGGCGGTCAACCGCATCGCCGAAGGTGGTGATGCCGCGCCGGTCCCCGACCGCCTGATCCTCGCGCCGCCGCCCGTCGATCTGGATGTCGTGGCGCTGGCCTCGGCTTCCGCCCCGGCCCCGGCTTCGGTCATGTCCGGCACGGCGGGCAGCGCGCCCTTGCCCACGCCCGAAGCGGCCAGCGCGGGTACACAAGCGCTCATCGAACGGCTGATGGGCCAGGCCGCGCCCGACGCGGCCACGGCCCCTGCGGATGCGGGCGTCGCCATCGCCGCTGAAACCACCGCCGCACCCGCCGCCGCCGTGC
>NZ_JASJOF010000018.1 GCF_030163795.1 Roseicyclus marinus
AAGAGCCGCAAAAGCTCTATGCTGCGCGTGAGCCCGTCTTTCCCAAGCGCGTCTACGGCCGGTTTCGCAACCTGAAGTGGCTGATCGCGCTGGTGCCGCCGGCGCCGGATGCGATGTGCCGGGGGTGAGGCGGCGGATTGCACCTCGTCTGAAGCGGGCGTGGCGGCGTGGTTTGCTGGTTTGGGGTTTCTATTTGGAACCCGGGCTTTCGGCGTGGCGGGTCGGGGTCCGCGTGGGCCAAACCGGGCCTGTCGCGCGTTGCAGCGGCGGGGGAGATCGCTACAGTCACGGGCATGAGCCGCGCCATCATCCTGCCCGAAGATCCCGACCTTGCCGCCGCCCCGGCGGGATGGGTGGTTGTTGCCGGCCGCGCGCTGGCGGGGCCGGAGGCGACCGCCGCGCTGGCCCGCGCCATCGCGCCCGTCTTGCGGGCGGGTGACACGATCCTGTTGCAGGGGCAGTTGGGGGCCGGGAAAAGCCATTTCGCCCGCGCCTTGATCCGGGCGCTGATGGGCCCCGAGGGGGAGTGTGCCGAGATCCCGTCGCCCACCTTCACCTTGGTGCAGGCCTATGACAGCGCGGCGGGCGAGATCTTTCACGCCGATCTTTACCGGATGGGCGATCCGGGGGAATTGGTGGAACTGGGTCTGGATGCCGCCATGGAAGAGGCGATCTGCCTGATCGAATGGCCCGACCGGATCGCGCCGGATTGGCCTGCGACGGCGATCTGCCTGCGGCTCGAGACACCTGTGGGCGCGGCGGAACGGCGCGAGGTCACGATGCTGGCCCCCGAGGGGAGCGATCTGGCGGCGCGCTGCCATGTGGCGGTGGCGGCGTGATGATGGCGCAGCGGGAGGCGGGGGCAGAGGCTTTCCTGCGGGCAGCGGGCTGGGGCGATGCGGCGCGGGCCGATCTGGCGGGCGATGCCTCGGCCCGGGCGTATCTGCGGTTGACGCGCGGGGATGGTGCGCAGGCGATCTTGATGCTGGCGCCGGTGGCCGAGGTGGCGGAGCGCGACAGCCTTGCCGCCTTCCTGCGGGTCGGGGCGCATCTGCGGGCGCTGGGACTGTCGGCGCCGGAGGTGACGGCGGTCGATGCGGCGGCGGGGCTGGTCCTGATCGAGGATCTGGGGGACGGGACGCTGGCGCGGCTCTTGGTCGAGGACCGGACGGCGGCGCGGGACGCCTATGGCGTGATGGCGGCCGAAGTTTTGCCGCATCTGGCGCGCGCGGCGCTGCCGGATTGGGTGGCGCGGCCCGATGCGGCGGCGCAGGCGGGCATGATCGATCTCACACTGGGGTTGCTGCCCGATGCGGGCGCGGTGGCGGATTTGCGCCCCGCGCTGGCTGCGGCATTGGCGCGGCTCTGCCCCGGCCCGCCGGTGCTGGCCTTGCGCGATTGTCACGGGGATAACCTGATCTGGCTGCCACAGCGGCATGGCGCTGAGCGGGTGGGGCTTTTGGACCATCAGGACGCTGTGGCGCTGCCGCTTGGCTATGATCTGGCCTCCATGATCGACGATCCGCGCCGCGATCTGCCGGAGGGGTGGCGGGAGGCGTTGATCGGGGATTTCGCCGCCGCGATGGACCTGCCGGTGGCGGAGGTCGAGGCGCGTGTCGCGATCCTGTCGCTTTTGCGCAACCTGCGGATTCTGGGCATCTTTCACCGGCTGGCGACACGGCTGGGCAAGCCGTCCTATCGCGCCTTCCTGCCGCGTACGGGGGCGTTGATCGACCGGGCGGTGGCGCATCCGGCGCTGTCGGGATTGCGCGCGCCCGTGGCCGGATTGCGGGCGCAAAGCGCGGGGTGGGCGGCATGATCCGGCCCGATGTGATGATCCTTGCCGCGGGCTTCGGCACCCGGATGGGGGCCTTGACCGCCGACAGGCCCAAGCCGCTGATCGAGGTGGCCGGGCGGGCGTTGCTGGATCATGCCATCGCGGCAGCGCGCGAGGGTGGCGGGCGGATCGCGGTCAACGCCCATTACCGGGCCGCGCAGATCGCGGCGCATCTGGCGGGGATGCCGGATATTCACCTGTCGGTCGAGACGCCCGAAATCCTCGATTCCGGCGGCGGGGTGAAGCGCGCCTTGCCGCATCTGACGGGACGCCCCATCGCGACGCTCAACGCCGATGCCGTTTGGTCCGGGCCGGGGCCGATCAGGACGCTGGCAGAGGCTTGGGACGGGGCGCGGATGGGGGTTTTGATGCTGCTGGTGCCGCGGGATCGCGCGGTGGGGCGGATTGGCGGCGGCGATGTCGCCATGGATGCCCAAGGCCGCCTGACATGGGACCGGGGGGCGGAGGGGCTGGTTCATACCGGGGCGCAGTTGATCGACCCGGCCCTGATCGCGGCGCGGTCCGAGGCGGCGTTTTCCCTGCGCGAGATCTGGCAGGACCAGATGGAGAAGGGGCGGCTTTTCGGCGTGATGCATCCCGGGCGCTGGGC
The DNA here is from genome assembly GCF_030163795.1 of Roseicyclus marinus. Taxonomy (GTDB): domain Bacteria; phylum Pseudomonadota; class Alphaproteobacteria; order Rhodobacterales; family Rhodobacteraceae; genus Roseicyclus; species Roseicyclus marinus. The sequence continues at coordinate 2,448 of NZ_JASJOF010000018.1, forward strand.
CGATGTGGGGCACCCCGAGGGGATCGCGCTGGCCGAGGGGATGCTGGCCGATGCGTGATCTGTTCCCCCCGATCCCCGGCCCACGGGTCTTTGCCACGCCGCTGGGCGTCGATTTCTGCGCCGCGCTGGTGGCGGGTCTGGACAAGATGCTGGCGGGTCAGCCGCCCGAGGCGATCGCACGTGTCGATCTTTATGTCGCCAATGCGCGGATGGAGCGGCGGTTGCGCGCGCTTTACCTGTCGCGGGGGGGCGGGTTCCTGCCGCGTATCCGCCCGGTTCAGGCGCTGGGCGATCAGGCCGATCTGTCGGACCTGCCCGCCGCCATCCCGCCGCTGCGGCTGCGGCTGGAACTGGTGCAGCTGATCGGCAAGCTGTTGGACGCGCAGCCGACGCTTGCGCCGCGGTCGGCGCTCTACGATCTGGCCGACAGTCTGGCCGACCTGATGGGCGAGATGTTCGAGGAAGGCGTCACGCCCGAGGCCATCGCGGCGCTCGACGTGGGCGATCACGCGATCCATTGGCAGCGCGCGCAGGCTTTTCTGGAGCTGGTCACCCATTTCCTGAGGGAGGAAACCGCGCTGACGCGCGAGGCGCGGCAGACCCGGATCGTCGCCCGGCTGGCGCGGCAATGGCAGGGTCAGCCGCCAAGCCATCCGGTGATCGTCGCAGGTTCCACCGGGTCGCGGGGGGCGACGGCGCAACTGATGGAGGCGGTGGCGCGTCTGCCGCAGGGTGCGGTGATCTTGCCCGGCATCGACCGCGATCTGCCGCGCGAGATCTGGGCGCGGCTTTTGGAGGAGCGGCGCGAGGGGCTGGATGGCGAGGATCATCCGCAATTCCGGCTGGCGAAATTCGCGGAACGGTTGGCGCTCGACCCCATGGACATTCCCGATTGGCCGGGATCGGAGCGGCCGCGCGGCGGGCGGGGGGCGGTGATCTCGCTTGCGTTGCGGCCTGCGCCCGTCACCGACCAATGGTTGACCGAGGGGCCGCGCCTGACCGGGCTGGAGGAGGCCTTCGCAGGCGTCACATGGCTGGAGGCCCCCAACCCGCAGGCGGAGGCGACCGCCATCGCGTTGCGCCTGCGCGAGGCGGTGGACAAGGGCCAGCGCGCGGCGGTGATCGCATCCGACCGGACCCTGACGCGGCAGGTCACGGCGGCCTTGGCGCGGTGGGGCATCTTGCCCGATGACAGCGCGGGCCAACCCCTGTCGCTGTCGGCGCCAGGGCGGTTCTTGCGCCATGTTGCCGAGCTGGAGGCGACGCCGCTGGATCCCGAGGCGTTGGCGGTGATCTTGAAACATCCCCTGTGCCACAGCGGGGCGGACCGGAACGACCATCTGCGCCGCGCCCGCGATCTGGAGGTTCAGGTGCTGCGCGCCCGGCCCGGTCTGCCGTCGCGGGGGGTGTTGGTCGATTGGGCCGAGAAGCGGCCCGCAGATGCGGGTGCGATGGCGTGGGTCACGTGGCTGGCCGATACGCTGTTGGTCGCGCCCCAGCCCGAGCCCCTGCCGATGCAGGCCCGTGTCGCGCGGCATCTGGCGCGGGCCGAGCGGCTGGCGGGCGGTTCTGCCGCCGAAGGGTCGGGCGAATTGTTCGACAAGGAACCGGGCGAGGCCGCGCGGCAGCTGATGGAGGATCTGACCGCCGAGGCGGGGGCGGGCGGGCCGATCGGCGCCACGGATTACCGCGATCTTTTCACCGCGCTGACCCGTGACCGGGAGGTGCGGCAATCGCTGTTTCCCCATGCCGATATCCTGATCTGGGGCACGCAGGAGGCGCGGGTGCAGGGCGCGGACCTGATCATCCTTGCGGGGTTGAACGAGGGCGCATGGCCCGCCGCGCCACCCGCCGATCCGTGGCTGAACCGCAGCCTCAGGGCGGCGGCGGGGCTGCGCCTGCCGGACCGGGTGATCGGGTTGGCCGCGCATGATTTCCAGCAAGGCATTGCCGCGCCCGAGGTCTGGCTGACGCGGGCGAAACGGGATGCCGAGACCGATACCGTGCCCTCGCGCTGGTTGAACCGGCTGCACAACCTGCTGGCGGGGTCGGGCGAGGCGGCGGTGCAGGCGCTGGCCGGGATGGAGGCGCGGGGGGCGCGGTATCTGGCGCTGGCCGAGAGGTTGCTGACGCCTGCGGCCAGCGTCGATTTCGAGCCCCGCCCGGCCCCGCAACCGCCCGCCGAGGCGCGCCCCCGGCTGTTGAGCGTGACCGAGGTGGAGGTGCTGATCCGCGATCCCTACGCGATCTATGCGCGCCGGGTGCTGCGGCTGCGCAAGCTTGATCCGTTGCGCGGCGATGCCGATGCGCGGGCGCGGGGTACGGTGTTGCACAAGGTGATGGAGCGTTTCGTCAAAGGGACCCCGGAGGGATTGCCCGATGCCGACACGGCGCTGGTGCAGTTGATGGACCTGACCGATGCGGTTCTGGCCGAGGAGGCACCATGGCCCGCCGCCCGCCGCCTGTGGCGCGCGCGCATGGCGCGGGTCGCGGGGTTTTTCCTTGCCACCGAGGTGGAGCGGCGGGCCAAGGGCACCCCGGAGATCATCGAGATCAAGGGCGATTGGGAGGTGCCGGGCACGGGCGTCACGCTGCGCGGCAAGGGCGACCGGATCGACCGGCTGCAGGACGGGCGTTTGGCGATCTACGATTACAAGACCGGCACGCCGCCCGAGGCCAAGGAGGAAAAGCATTTCACCAAGCAGCTGTGGCTGATGGCCTTGATGGCGGAAGGGGGCAGTTTCGGACTGTCGCCCGGTCAGATCGTGGCGGAGGCGGCCTATATCGGTCTGGGGTCCAGCCCGGTGATCGTGGGCTATGAGGTGGACCGCGCGGAACTGGCCGAGGTCGCGGCGGGGTTCCGGCGGCGGCTTTTGCATCTTTTGGACCCGCAGAGCGGATTTGCCTCGCGCAGGTCGGTGAAATACACCCGGTTCCCCGGTGATTTCGACCAATTGGCCCGCCATGGCGAATGGGACGAGACGCAGGAGCCCAAGCTGATCCCCGTGGGCCGGACGGGAGGGGATGGCGATGGATGATGCGACGCGCGCGCAGGTGCGCGCTGCCGATCCGGCGACATCGACGTGGCTGTCGGCCAATGCGGGGTCGGGCAAGACGCGGGTTTTGACCGACCGAGTGGCGCGGCTGCTGCTCGACGGGGTGCGGCCCGAGCATATCCTGTGCCTGACCTACACCAAGGCGGCGGCGATGGAGATGCAGAACCGCCTGTTCAAGCGTCTGGGCGAATGGGCGATGAAGGATGACGCGGCCCTGACCCATGCCCTGACCGAGATCGGTGTCGAGGGGCTGTCGGCGGAGTTGTTGGGGCGTGCGCGGACGCTCTTTGCGCGTGCCATCGAAACGCCGGGCGGGCTGAAGATCCAGACGATCCATTCCTTTTGCGCCTCGGTCCTGCGGCGGTTCCCGCTGGAGGCGGGCGTCAGCCCCGGGTTCACCGAGATCGACGAGCGGGTTCAGGCGCGGCTGATCGTCGATCTTTTGGACCGGATGGCGGAGGACGGCCGGACGCGCGGAGTTGTCGATCTGGCGGCGGCCGCCTTGAGCGAGGATGACGGGTTGGAACGTCTGGCGCGCGCCGTCGCGGACGAGGTCGAGGCGTTGGAGGCCCCGTGGGATTGGGCGGCGATCTGCGACTGGGCCGGGATCGCGCCGGATCTGGACGAGGCGGATCTGGTGGGGATGGCGCTGGACGGGTCGGAGGCCGATCTGGCCAAGGCGCTGGCCGGTCATCTGGACCCCGACGTCAAGACGCAAGCCAAGATGGCCGAGCGGCTGTTGGCCCTGCCGTGGGAGACGATGACGTTATCCGGCCTTGAGGAGTTGGAGGCGCTGTGCCTGACGCAATCGGGCCTGAAGGAAGGGCAGCCCAAGGCCATCGCCAATGCCGCGGTCCGCAAGGCGATGGGTCCCGATCTTGTGGCGGCCTATGACGATCTGGCCGAGCGTCTGGCGCAGGTGCGTCCCCTGCGGCTGGGGTTCCTGACCGCGCGGCGCACCGATGCCCTGCACCGGTTCGCAGCGGCCTTTCTGCCGCTTTATGCGCAGGCCAAGGCGCAGCGTGGCTGGCTCGATTTCGACGACCTGATCCGGGCGACCCGCAAACTGTTGACCAGCCGCGACATGGCGCAATGGGTGTTGTTCCGTCTGGATGGCGGGATCGACCACATCCTTGTCGACGAAAGCCAGGACACGAGCCCCGCGCAATGGCAGATCGTGGCACGACTGGCCGAGGAATTCGCAAGCGGTCAGGGTGCGCGGCCCGACGTGCCGCGCACGATCTTTGTCGTGGGCGACAAGAAACAGTCGATCTATTCGTTCCAAGGGGCGGATCCGCGCGGCTTTGACCGGATGCGCGACCATTTCGAAGCCCGCCATGCCGAGGCCGGCCTGCCGTTCCAGCCTGCCGAGCTGATCCATTCCTTCCGATCCGCGCCGGTGATCTTGTCGCTTGTCGACCGGGTGGCAGCAGGGGCAGGCGAGCCGGGAGTGGGCCCCGATGTGCGCCACAGCGCGTTTTTCGAGCACAAGCCGGGGCGCGTCGATCTGTGGCCGGTCGTGCCCGCGACGCCGTCGAACGCCGAACAGGTGGCGTGGGACGATCCGCAGGACATCGTGTCGGACGATCATCACAGCAGCATCCTTGCCAAAAGGATCGCGGAGCGGATCGGGGCGATGCTGGCGGCGGGGGAGCCGATCTGGACCAAGAATGGACCCCGCCCGATCGAGGCGGAGGATATCTTGATCCTCGTACAGCGCCGCTCGCCGTTGTTTCGCAAGATCATCGCGGCGCTCAAGACCGCGTCCCTGCCGGTGGCGGGGGTGGACCGGGCGCAGATCGCGGAACCTTTGGCGGTGCGCGACCTGATCGCTTTGATGCGGTTTCTGGCGCTGCCCGAGGATGACCTGTCGCTGGCTTGCGTGTTGCGTTCGCCCATCGTGGGGTTGTCGGAGGATGCGCTGTTCCGGCTGGCCCATGGGCGGGAGGAGAAAAAGGTTCTTTGGCGTGAATTGTGGGATCGGGCCGGGGAATGGCCGGACGCCGTCGCCTTGCTGGACGATCTGCGCAGGCAGGCCGATTTCCTGCGGCCCTACGATCTGCTGGAACGGGTGTTGATCCAGCATGGCGCGCGGCTGCGCTTGATCGCGCGGCTGGGGCCCGAAGCGGAGGACGGCATCGACGCGATGCTGTCGCAGGCCTTGGCCTACGAGGCGATCGAGGTGCCGAGCTTGACGGGCTTTGTCGGGTGGCTCGATTCCGGGCAGGTGACGGTCAAGCGCGATCTGGCCAAGCCCAATGGCCAGATCCGGGTGATGACGGTGCACGGGGCCAAGGGGTTGGAGGCGCCGGTGGTGATCTTGCCCGATACCGCGATCCAGCAGGGGCGTGGCGGCGGATCGAGGATCCAGCTGGTGACGCCCGAGGGTGGGCCGCTGGTCTGGGCCAGATCGGCGGATGCGCCCGAGGATGTGCGCGCAGCCCTGGCCGCCCGCGCGCGGGCCGAGGCCGAGGAGCGCAACCGGCTGCTCTATGTTGCCATGACCCGCGCCGAAAGCTGGTTGATCGTGGCCGCGGCGGGTCAGACCGACACCAAGGAGAACGATCCGGCGAAAAGCTGGTACGCGACGATCCGCGCCGCGATGGAGGAAGAGGGGGCAGCCCCCCTGATCCTGCCGGACGAGCCCGATCCGGGTTTGCGGTTGCAGGCGGGGGATTGGACCTGTCTGGCCCCTGCCGCGCAGGATGGGCCGGGCCTGCCGGATCTTCCGGTCTGGGCGCGTGAGCCTGCCCCGGCATCGCCGCGCGAGGTCAAGGCGCGCACACCCTCGGACCTTGGCGGGGCCAAGGTGGTGGTGGGGGCCATGGAGGGGCTGGAGGAACAGGCGGCGCTGCGGCGGGGAACCCTGATCCACCTGCTGCTCGAGCATTTGCCCCGTCTGCCGGAGGCCGGTTGGGCCACGGCCGCCCCCGGGATCGTGGCGCAGGTGCCGGGCGAGGTGCCGGAGGCGGAACTGGCGGACCTGATGGCAGAGGCGGTGGGGGTTCTGACCACGCCGGGCCTTGCGCCCCTGTTCGCGCCCGAGACACTGGCCGAGGTGACGCTGACCGGCGACAGCGCGGCGCTGGGCGGTCCGATGCTGGGCGTGATCGACCGGCTGATCGTGGCCGAGGGGCGGGTTCTGACGGTGGATTTCAAGACCAATGCCGTGGTGCCCGAGAGCGTCGAGGCCGTGCCCGAGGGCCTCAAGCGGCAGATGGGGGCCTATGCCGCGATGCTCGGGCCGCTCTATCCGGGGCGCGAGATCGCGACCGCGATCTTGTGGACGCGGAGCGCGACCCTGATGGAGCTGCCACACGATGTCGTGTCTGCGGCGCTGGCGCGCGCAAGCACTGCTTGACCCTGTGACGGGCCGTCCTTAGGTTCCTCAGCCGACACACATACCGCCAGGAGGGCCAGACGCCATGGCAACCGTTTCCGTTTCCGACGCCACCTTCGACGCCGAGGTGCGCCAGTCCGACATCCCCGTGGTGGTGGATTTCTGGGCCGAGTGGTGCGGCCCCTGCAAGCAGATCGGCCCCGCGCTGGAAGAGCTGTCCGAAGAATATGCGGGCCGCGTGAAGATCGTGAAGGTCAACGTGGACGAGAACCCGCAATCGCCGATGCAGATGGGTGTGCGCGGCATCCCGGCGCTGTTCATGTTCAAGGGCGGCGAAGTGATCTCCAACAAAATCGGCGCGGCCCCCAAGGCGGCGCTTCAGAAATGGATCGAAGAGGCGGTGTGACACCACCCGTCGCCGCGACGACAAAGGCGCCCCGCGGGGCGCCTTTTTCTTTGGTCAGGGCGTGTCGCATGTTCCGGACGCGCCGGTTTCGCGCCACAGGCTAGTTGCGGCCCAGAAGCCCGTTGAGCACCCGCATCAGGATCTGGTCGGCGTCATCTTGCGGGGCGGGGCCAAGGAGCGTGCCGCGCGGCGGGGGTGTGCCGATGATGCCGTCCGGGCCGTATTCCACCACCTGCGGGTCGCGCCGACCCTCTTGCGCGGGGTCGATCATGGGCAGGGGGCGGGGGGTGAGATCGCGGTGGATGCGTTCCATCGTCTGCCGCCACAATTCGGCGGGCAGGCCGCCGCCCGTGACGCCGGACAGCGGCGTGTTGTCGTCATATCCCATCCAGACGCCCGCGACGTAATCGGCGGTGAAGCCGATGAACCACGCGTCGCGCTGGCTGTTGGTGGTGCCGGTCTTGCCGGCGACAGGGCGGTCGGGAAGGCGCGCGCGCTGGCCCGTGCCCTGGGCCACGGCGACAGACATCATGTAGGTCAGTTGCCGCGCCGCACCTTCGGAGATCACCCGTTCCTGGATGCCGGTCGTCTGTTCGAAAAGCGGGCGGTCATCCCCGATCAGGCGCAATTCCTGCACGCCGTAGGGCTGCACGGCGGAGCCGCCGTTCAGGATGCCGGCATAGGCCCCGGTCATCTCGATCAGGGTGGATTCCGAGGCCCCGAGCGCAAGCGCCGGGCCATCGGCCAGATCGCTTTCGATGCCGAATTGGGCTGCGACCGTGCGGACGGCATCGCGCCCCACCTCTTCCGACAGGCGGACGGCGGCGGTGTTGAGCGATTGGCGCAGTGCCTCGGTCAGCGTCACCTCGCCGTAGAATTCGCCAGTGTAATTCTCGGGCGACCATGGACCCGATCCGGGGATGTTGAGCGTGAGCGGCGCGTCGAGGATCAGGTCGTCGAAACGCCAGCCGAGTTCGAGGGCGGCGGCATAGACGAAGGGTTTGAAGCTTGACCCGGTCTGGCGCATCGCCTGTGTCGCGCGGTTGAAGAGGCCCGTGCCGGCCGTGTCGCGCCCGCCCACCATGGCGCGGACCGCCCCATCGGCGGACATCACGACGATGGCGGCCTGCGCCTCGGAGCCCTCGCGGACCTGATTGGCGAAGACGTCTTCGAGCGCGGCTTCGGCGGCGGCCTGCATCGCGGGGTCGAAGGTGGTGCGGATCGTCACGTCCTCGGTGGTTTCCCCGGTCAGGAAGTCGGGGCCGGTCGACATGATCCAGTCGGCGAAGGCCCCGCCGGTATCTTGCCGCGCGCGGTCGGACAGGATGGCGGGGTTGGCCTGCGCCGCGGCCGCCTGTTCGGCGGTCAGGTAGCCCTGATCCTCCATCAGGCGCAGCACGGTCGAGGCGCGGCGCTGCGCCCGGTCCAGATCACGGGTCGGCGCGTAATAGGAGGGGGCAACCAGAAGCCCCGCCAGCATCGCGGATTGCTGCGGGTTCAGATCGGCGGAGGAGGTGGCGAAATAGCGCTGCGCCGCCGCCTCGAACCCGCGCGTGCCCGCCCCGAGGAAGGCGCGGTTCATGTAGACCGACAGGATTTCATCCTTGGTGTAGCGGAATTCCATCGCCAGCGCGAAGGGCACCTCTTGGATCTTGCGCCACAGGGTGGTGCGGCGGCAGTCCTGTTCGTAATCGGCCTCGCTTTCCCAGGTGTCGGGGTCGTAGGGCACGCCCAGACACATGAGTTTCGCCACCTGCTGCGTGATGGTGGAGCCGCCATGGCCAGACAGGGGGCCGCGCCCCTCGCTCAAGTTGATGCGGATCGCGCTGGCGATGCCGCGCGGGCTGACGCCCAGATGGCGGTAGAAGCGCCGGTCCTCGGTCGCGACGATGGCGTTGACCAGATGCGGGCTGACGGTTGCGGGGTCGATCGCGCCGCCGAATTGTTCGCCCCGCCACGCAAAGACATTGCCGTTGCGGTCGAGCATGGTGACGGAGCCGCGATAGCGGGCATCCACAGCGGCGGCGAGATCGGGGAGCTGCGCGTAGTAATAGGCGGTCGCGGCCCCAAGGAGCAGCATGACCGCCACCGTGCCGCGCCAGATCACGCCCCAGATGATGCGCCAGACAAACCGCACAAGCGCCGCGATCCAGCCCAGCGGGCCACGGGGGCGCGGACGCGGCGCGCGGCCCCTGCGGCGGCGGGTGGAGCCGCTGCCGCCCGATGCGGATTTGCGCGCTGCGGTCTGGGATTTCTGCGCGGGCCCGGGCCTGCGGTCGGCCACGATGCTGCGCCGCCCGCCGGGCGCGGAACGACGGCCTGATCCGGATGAACTCATGACGATTGCCTGCCTCGTTTTCACGCAAGATAGGCAAAAACGAGTCGGTTGTAGACCCCTCTCGCCGCGCCGCCGCATTTTTTACCTGCATAAAAAACACGCTTTCAAATTTTTAAGCACAAATTTTAGGCGATTTCTGCCGGGAGTTGTGCCCCAATGGCGCGGATGCGTTGCCCTGAAGCGTCTGTGTCCGTGATTTGGGCCCGTGACGTTCACGGGGCTGCGGCCTTGGGGGCGAACCGGAACAGCAACCGGAAGGGGTAAGACGTGAAACTCATCATCGCAGCGATCAAGCCGTTCAAGCTCGAGGAGGTCCGGGAAGCCCTGACCGCAATCGGCGTGCGCGGCATGATGGTGACCGAGATCAAGGGCTTTGGCTCGCAATCCGGCCACACCGAAATCTACCGCGGCGCGGAATACGCCGTGAATTTCGTCCCGAAAGTGAAGCTCGAGATCGTGGTCTCGGACGGCATGGCCGACCAGGTGGTCGATACCATCCAGAAGACGGCCAAGACCGACAAGATCGGCGACGGCAAGATCTTCGTCCTCGACGTGCAGAGCGCCGTGCGTGTCCGCACCGGCGAGACCAACGACGACGCGGTCTGACCGCGCGACCTTTCGACGATAAGGAAACCGAAGAGATGAAAACCAAGTATCTCCTTCCCTTGGCAGCCGCGGCGACCGCCACGCTTCTGCCGGGTCTGGGCCTCGCGCAGGATGCAGAAATGTCGACCGCGCCCGCGCTCGAGACCTCCTACATCTTCACCACGCTGCTGTTCCTGATCGGCGGCTTCCTCGTGTTCTGGATGGCCGCGGGCTTTGCCATGCTCGAGGCGGGCCTCGTGCGCTCCAAGAACGTCACGATGCAGCTGACCAAGAACATCGCGCTCTTCTCGATCGCGGCTGTGATGTACTGGCTGGTGGGCTTCAACCTGATGTATCCCGGCGATGGCTGGATGATCGCAGGCTGGCTGGGTCCGTTCTTTGCCATCACCTCGCTCGAGCCCGTGGGTCTTGCTGCAGAAGCAGCGACGCTGGATTACGCATCGGTCGGGTCCGACTTCTTCTTCCAGCTGATGTTCTGCGCGACGACCGCGTCGATCGTGTCGGGCACGCTGGCCGAGCGGATCAAGCTGTGGCCCTTCCTCGTCTTCGTTGTCGTGCTGACCGGCTTCATCTACCCGATCGAAGCATCCTGGCAGTGGGGCGGCGGCTGGCTGTCCGAAGCGGGCTTCTCCGACTTCGCCGGCTCGACGCTGGTGCACGCAGCAGGTGGTTTCGCAGCGCTCGCCGGTGCGATCATCCTCGGGCCGCGGATTGGCAAGTACGGCAAGGACGGCAAGGTCAACCCGATGCCGGGTTCCAACCTCGCGCTTGCCACGCTGGGTACGTTCATCCTGTGGCTGGGTTGGTTCGGCTTCAACGGCGGCTCGCAGCTGGCCATGGGCACCGTGGGTGACGTGACCGACGTGTCCCGCATCTTCGCCAACACCAACATGGCGGCGGCTGCCGGTGCCATCGCGGCGCTGATCCTGACGCAGGTGATGTACGGCAAGGTCGACCTGACCATGGTGCTGAACGGCGCGCTGGCCGGCCTCGTGTCGATCACCGCAGGCCCGCTCGACCCGTCGCTCTTCGGGGCGCTGTGGATCGGTGCCATCGGCGGCGTCATCGTGGTCTTCGCTGTCCCGATGCTGGACAAGATGAAGATCGACGACGTTGTCGGCGCCATCCCTGTCCACCTGATCGCGGGTTTCTGGGGCACGCTGGCCGTCCCCTTCTACACCGAGGGCACCAGCTTCGGCACGCAGATCATGGGCTTTGCCGCCATCGGCGCCTTCGTCTTCGTCACCTCGCTGATCGTGTGGGTCATCCTCAAGGCAGTCATGGGCCTGCGCCCGAGCGAAGAGGACGAAGTCAACGGTCTGGACGTGTCGGAACTGGGCATGGAAGCCTATCCCGACTTCACCAAAGGCTGATCCGAACCTCCCTTCGGACAGACAAGGGAAAGGGGCGCCTCCGGGCGCCCTTTTTTCGTGGCCTGATGGTAGGCTGTGGTTGGTGGGCTGTGGTTGGTGGGCAGATTGCCCACCCTACCGGATGGCGAGATGGGTTTCCCCGCGGGCCTCGGCCAGCTTGATCTGGCGCTGGCGTTCGCGGAAGCGCGCGCGGTCCTCGTCGGAGTAGTCGCCGACGCAGAGGTGGCATTGCACCCCCTCCTCGAACTCGGGGCGGGCGCGATCCTCGGGCAGGATGGGCCGGCGGCAGGCGCGGCACAGTTGATGGGGCAAGGGTTGCAGCCCATGGCCGACAGCCACCCGTTCGTCGAAGACGAAACAGCCGCCATCCCAAAGGCTCTGATCCTCGGGCACCTCTTCGAGGTATTTCAGGATGCCGCCCTTGAGGTGGTAGACCTCTTCCACCCCCTGCGCCTTGAGAAAGGCGGTGGATTTCTCACAGCGGATGCCGCCGGTGCAGAACATCGCCACCCGCTTGTTGTGAAAGCGGTCGCGGTTGGCCGCCCACCAGGCCGGGAAATCGCGGAAACTGGCCGTTTCGGGATCGACCGCGCCCCGGAAACTGCCGATGGCGACCTCGTAATCGTTGCGCGTGTCGATCACGGCGACATCGGGCGCGGAAATCAGCGCGTTCCAGTCAGCGGGGTCCACATAGGTGCCGACAAGGCTGCGCGGATCGGTGCCCGGCACGCCCATGGTCACGATCTCGCGCTTGATCCGCACCTTCATCCGGCCGAATGGCATGGTTTCCGACGTGCTTTCCTTCCAGTCCAGATCGGCGCAACCGGGCAGGCCGCGGATATGCGACAGCACCGCGTCGATGCCGGCGCGCGAGCCTGCGATGGTGCCGTTGACTCCCTCGCCCGCCAAGAGAAGCGTGCCGCGTACGCCCTGCGCCACGCACAGGTCCAAAAGCGGCCCGCGCAGCGCCGCAGGATCGGGAAAGGCGGTGAACTTGTAGAGCGCTGCCACGATGATCATGCGCGGCCAGATACGCCGTTGCACCCCGCGCCTCAAGGCGTAGGCTGGTCGCACCCGAGTGTGACCGGAGGCCCCGATGCAAGACGCGACCCATGCCCTTCTCGTCATCGACGTGCAGAACGACTTCTGCCCCGGCGGCGCGCTGGCCGTGCCCGAAGGCGATCGGATCGTGCCGGGCATCAACGCGCTGATGGATGAGTTCGCCAGCGTGATCCTGACGCAAGATTGGCACCCGGCCGATCACCTGTCCTTTGCCAGCCAGCACCGGGGCCGTGCGCCGATGGAACTGACCCAGATGCCCTATGGGCCGCAGGTGCTGTGGCCCGATCATTGCGTACAGGGAACGGGAGGCGCGGAGTTTCACCCTGGCCTGCGGGTGACCCGGGCGGAGTTGATCCTGCGCAAGGGGTTTCGCCGCAAGATCGACAGCTATTCGGCCTTTTTCGAGAACGACAAGAAAACGCCCACGGGGCTTGAGGGTTACCTGAGAACGCGGGGCATCACGGCGCTGACGCTGGTGGGGCTGGCCACGGATTTCTGCGTGAATTTCTCGGCGGTCGATGCGGCGCGGCTCGGCTTCGATGTCACCGTGCGGCAGGATCTGTGCCGCGCCATCGATTTTGACGGATCGCTATCGGCCGCGCGGGATGGAATGGCTCAGGCGGGCGTGACGCTCGCCTGAAGCCCGTTACTCCGCTGGTACGACGCCACGCCCCAGCCCGCGCCGGTTCAGCACGGCATCGGCGCCAAGGATGCCCGCCACGATGGCGACAAAGGCGATGAGCGCCGCGATGCCCAGCGTCGGCAGACCGGCAAGCCCCGCGCCGACAGTGCAACCGCCCGCCAGAACGCCGCCCACACCCATCAGGGCGGCGCCGCCAAGGCTACGGCCCATCTGGCCCGCGCTGTCGAAGCTTTCCCAGGCAAAGCGCCGCGACAGGAGTGCGGCCACCAGCGATCCGGCCAGAACGCCGCCGATCAGCCCTGCGCCAAAGCCCGCATTGGTCACGCTGGCCGCGACACCCCAGAACAGCGCCTCGGCCCAAGGACCGGTGAAGGCCAGACCTTCGAGGGGGATGGCGTCGAATTCGTCATAAAGCACATAGCCCGTGCCGACCCAAGCCAGCGGCACAAGTGCCCCGATCAGCGCGCCGCCGAGCAGCATCGGGGCAGACACCCGCGACCGCAACACGACCAAGAGCGCGAAGCCAGCGATCACTGCCGCCCAGATCCAGCCCGCGCCCGGCGGCACGCCGCCAAGCGACAGCGTGACCGAGCCAAGCACCATGCGCAGCGGCGCAAGCGCGCCCTGAAGGGTGGCATGGGCCGCCACCGCCGCAACCAGGATCGCCACCAGCGCCCGCAGGTTGCCGGTTGCCGACAGCACGGTCAGCCGCGACAGGCAACCGCGCGCCAGCACCGTGCCCAGCCCGAACAACAGACCACCGACGACAAGGCCCAGAACCGCGACAGGTTCGGATTGAAAGCGATGCGCCTCGAAACTCACCAGACCGGCTGCCACCGCGCCCTGAGTGCCCAGCACGGCCACCGCAAGTGCAAGCGCCCAGACGCCGCGCGCCTCGCTTCGATCCTCGGCCGGTCCGATCAAGGCACGCCGCAGGCAGAACCGCGTCAGCATCGCCAGCGCCCCGAAAGCAAGCCCGACGATCAGGCCGAACCAGACCGAGGCGGTTTGCGGGGTCATCTCAAGACCAAGCGTTTCGAACATCGCGCATCTCCAGATCGGGCCTTCCAAATGCCCATCGCGCGGACCTAGACCGCTCCGTGCTGGTCTTCAAGGGCAGCGGGAAGGAAGCTATCGCGCCGATACGGCACCATGTGAAACGCTTGTTCCGAATTCCCGGGGCGTCGAAACAGACATAGGGGCGCATGTTCCGCCCTCGGGCCACCGGTCCCTATTTTGCACCTCTCACGCGATGCGCCCGCGCCAAAGCCAGACCTTGGTGCCGGAATGATCGACAGGCCCCAGCGCCTCCAGCCCCAGCCCGGTCGCCTGCGCCAGCCCCTTGTCGCTGGTGATGATCCCGACCTGCCAGCCGGAAAACCGCGCCTTCAGCGTCGCGCCGAGCGCGCCATAGACTGCGAAAAGCAATTTGCGTTCCCCGATCCGCGCCCCGTACGGCGGGTTTGTCAGGACGATGCCTGGCTCCACCCCCTCGGGCGGCACAAGGTCGCTGACCGTCTGCCGGGTGAAGAGGCAGATCTCCGACAGCCCCGCCCGCTCGGCATTGCCACGCGCCCCCCGGATCGCGCCGTCATCCCGGTCGAAGCCGAAAAACCGCGCGCCCCCTTCATCTTCCTCCAAATACGGCGGGGAGCGCGAGGGGCAGGGCCCCTCGCTCCCGCCGCCGACCAGATGGGCAAAGGCGAAATCGCGCGACCGGCCCGGCACAAGGTCCAAGGCGATCTCGGCGGCTTCCATCGGGATCGTGCCGGATCCGCACATCGGATCGACGACCGCCTGCGTCCCGTCGAACCCCATCTGCCAGAGAAATCCCGCTGCCATGGTTTCTCGCAGCGGGGCCTTGCCGACGAAGCTCTTGTGGCCGCGCCGGTGCAACGGCTCGCCCGTGGTGTCGAGCGAGATTGTGCACAGATCATCCTCGATCCGCGCTTTCAGCGTGATCGCGGCATCGCCCGACACCGGGATGCCGGCGGCCGCGATGGCACCTGCGATGCGCTGGGCCGCAGCCTTGTGGTGGTAGATCCGCGAGGCGCGGCAGACGGCCTCGACCCGCACGGGTTGATCGGGGCTGAGCCAGTCCGCCCATGGCAGTTTGCGCGCGCGCTTGTCGAGTTGGGCCAGATGCAGCGCGCGAAAGGCTGCGACACGCCACAGGACGCGCACGGCGCAGCGCAGGACAAGGTTGGCGCGGATCGCCTCGGGGAGGCCTCCCGCCACCTCGACCCCGCCGGGCAGGACCGTCACGCCGGAAAAACCCTTCGCCGTCGCTTCGGCGGCCAGCGGCGCTTCCAGCCCCGGCACAGCCACAAGAAACAAACCGCCCGGCGCCGTCACCGGGCCGGGCGCATCATCGGCCATCGCGGACAGCCCTCAATCCTTGGCGCGTTCGACGTAGGTGGCATCCTCGGTGTTCACCACCACGCGGGTGCCGACGCCGATATGGGGCGGAACCATCACGCGCACGCCATTGTCCGCGGTCGCGGGCTTGTAGGAGGAAGAGGCCGTCTGCCCCTTCACGACCGGTTCGGTCTCCATGATCTCGACCGTCACCTTTTGCGGCAGCTCGATCGCGATGGCGATCCCATTGTGGACCGAAAGGTAGACCGACATGCCGTCTTGCAGCCAGACCTTGCCGTCGCCCACGACATCCTCGGTCACGGTGATCTGTTCGTAGCTGGTGGGCTCCATGAAATGGTAGCCTTCGCCATCGGCATAGAGGAAGGTATAGCTGCTTTCCTCGACATGGGCGCGCATCACGCCTTCGGTGGTTTTCCAGCGTTCGCTGACCTTGGTGCCATTGTCGATGCGCCGCATGTCCACCTGCGTCACGGGGGTGCCCTTGCCGGGGTGGAAATTTTCGGCCTTGAGGATGACGTAGAGAACGCCGTCGATATCGACGACATTGCCCTTGCGCAGCTGGGACGCGATGACCTTCATGACAAGCCTCCAGAACTTGATGTCGCTTGAGGGCCTGCCGCCCCCGCGTTAGAGGCAGCCGTTACCGCATCCGCCGCGAAAGGGCCAGCCATGACATGGTGGCATCGTGACACCCACGCCGACCGCCGCCCCGCGCTGATGGCGCGCGGCCGGATCCTAACCGCGATCCGGCGCTGGTTCGAGGATCAGGGCTTCGTCGAGGTGGACCCCGCCTATCTGGTGGTCTCGCCCGGCAACGAGACGCATCTGCACGCGTTCGAAACCGTGGCGATGGACGACAGCCTGACGCCGCGCACCCGATACCTGCACACCTCGCCCGAATTCGCGATGAAAAAGCTGTTGGCTGCGGGGGAAGACAAGATCTTCACCCTGTCGCGCGTCTGGCGCAACCGCGAGGGCGGACCGCGCCATGCGGTCGAATTCACCATGTTGGAATGGTATCGCGCAGGCGAAAGCTACGAGGTGCTGATGGCTGATTGTGCAGCGCTGATGCGGGCGGCGGCGCAGGCCTCGGGCGTTGGCACCCTGCGTCACCGCGATACGGTCTGCGACCCCTTTGCCGGCCCGCGCCGGACCACGCTTCAGGCCGAGGCGATGCACCATGGCGTCGATCTGCTTGCCACGCTGGACGGGCCCGCGCCCGATGCCGCAGCACTCGGCGTACAACTGGCGGCCATCGGTATCGCGCCCGGCGCGGGCGACAGCTGGTCGGATCTATTCTCGCGCCTGCTGACCGCGCGGATCGAGCCGGGGCTGGGTCCCGGCCCCGTGATCCTCGACGCCTATCCGGCGCCCGAGGCGGCGCTGGCGCGGCGGTCGGCGCAGGACCCGCGCACGGCGGAACGGTTCGAGCTGTTCGCCTGCGGGGTGGAGCTGGCCAATGCCTTCGGGGAGCTGACGGACCCGGCGGAGCAGCGGGCGCGGTTCGAGGCGGACATGGACCTGAAGGAGGCGATCTACGGCACGCGCTACCCGTTGGACGAGGAGCTGCTGGCGGCGCTGGCCGGGATGCCGCCTGCGGCGGGCTGCGCGCTGGGGTTCGACCGGCTGGTGATGCTGGCCACCCATGCGCCCCGGCTGTCGGACGTGCAATGGACGCCGCCCGCCTGACCGGGCGCGGGTCGGGACGCGCCCGGCCCGAGGGGGGTGTGCAAGCTTGCACGGAGGGGTCAAGGCGTTGGGATTGTTGGAGAAAGGGGATTTTGTTAGGGTTTTGGTAAGGGGGTGATGGGGGGGGATCGGCGGGTGTTGGGTGTGGTGCGGTTTGAGCGACGGGTTACGGTCCAAAGCGGCCATCCGCTACCTGGGTCTATGCCGCGGCGCTGCTTCTCTGAAGCGCAGCTATTTCTTCCCAAAGATGTCGAATGACGTCGGCTTCGTTGCGCAGATGATCCATCTTACCAACGCAAGAAACGATTTCTCCGGCTGCTCGCGTGTCAAGTAACAAGTAACCATTTTGCTCGGCGCTCTTTCTGGCGCCACTCTGATATCCGCTATGTGCGACGAAACAGCCTATTAATGGCGCGGGGCTGTTTCTAAACCATGAGGGTAACACATTAATAAGCTCCTCTTTATTGTTACGAATGGAGTTCATCACGTCATTGAAAGCTTGAACCTTATCCCTCGTTACTGGTTGGCTATAGTATTTGCTTTGCCCAACAATGCGGACGCCCCTTCCCTTTGACAAAAACATACCAGACCGTGAAAATGCTGGGGCGATTGCCAAGAAGTCTATTCCGAATTCGTTGCCTTTTGGTGTTACATGAATTCGTGATGCCCCAAGTTTCCGCATTAGTAATCCGCCTAAATACTCGTAATGGCGATCATCCTTTAGGCCATCAATCCAATCAATGGCAGCAGCCCGCCGTTCCATTTTGGCTCTTTGTCTTCGATCTGTGTGTGAGAGGATGTTCCAACGGAGCTTAAGTAAAGTATTATCAGTATACTCAAAGGTCGGCATTCCGCCCTGATCTGAATGTTGAAGGTCGCTTTCTTTCAGCGCAGAATACAGAGTCTTCTTGAACCTAGATATGTATTCTTCGTCGGAGAGGGTCACGCGACCGTTGAGCTTCTTAAGTGCTCGAAGACATAGGGCGTCGATTGCAATTTCGCCTTCCGTCGGCGGCAGGCGGAACACCGCATTAACTATTGCCCCCTTCATCGAGCTCATTATTTGAGAAAACCGCGAATTTTTTCCTCGGTCTGTCGCAATGATTCTAGAATATCATTTAGTCTTTTTTTATTAGCGTCATCGCTCAAGACAGAAAGGGGCGTATTCTGCAACTGCTTGTCCGCCTCGTGCAGGACACTGAAGAATTTCTCAACGGCATTCTTATCCTCGTCACGATCGTGCTCTAACTCATCAAGTAGCGCTCTATTGTAGGATTTATCGATATCAGTCCCGCTGCGGAACTCCATCCAGTTCTTTGATGATTTTTGAATGAGATAGGTGATGCTGCGTAGATCGTCCCGCTTAGATATTCTTCTGCGGCTCCACGCTTCGCTAACTTCTGCTTTGGATGGTTCGCGATCAACGCCATCACCGTCTTCTGCAAGTTCGACCGGATAGAACCAAGATACAAACTCATTTAGGTTTGCTGCATCTAGAAACTTCTTATCATCTTCACTCCAGCGCAACCACTCTTTCAAGGCTATGCTGCTTCTGCCGAAAAGTTCTTGGAAGAAGGGGTAGATTTTCTCATCTATATAGCGTCCGAATTCAGTTTCGTCTTTGGCCTGCTGAAAAGCATAGTATCCGCGAACCCATTGTGCTGCGCCAAAAGCCGACAGGCCGAATCCTTTACCAACTTCAGTGAAGGTAAGGTCACGACTTTCCATTTGCTCAACAATTAGCTTAGCTTTGTTGAATGCAGGCCACTCAGATATACCTGAGATGTGTCGCAGGCCTTGGAATATCCAAGATGCATCACTAGCCTCGTTTGCGCCCTCATATAGTAGGCAAGGTATCAACTTAAAACTATCGAGTATCGCAGAAGGAAGTTGATCGCCGGTATCAGAGAAGCCATTTATGGATTTTGCTGCACATATTCTTCTGTTTCCCTCGAGGACAATAAACTGACTATCTGAAATCTGCCTAACGACAACTCGGTCAATGGGTAGATAGCCATTGTATTCCATAATCGACTTGAGCTTATCAACCTCATGATCGGAAAATAACCTTTCTGACGTTGTTTTCTGAATGTCCTCTCGTATGGCATCATGGTCTGGAATATATACCCATTCACTTCCGACAAATCGCGGATTATTTGGGTCGAGGAATAGATCACTGAGCGGAACTTCAATAGATCTCAGATCGACTGCAAGTGGTCCGCGCATCTAAGTTCCTCACACAGAATGCTTTGCTGAATTGATCAAGACAAGAGTGATGATGTCAAGTGGCTGTTGCGAAAAGTATCTTCATGTTCGCGCAGCGAATCCAGACCTCTCGTATGGCGCGTTCGCGCCTCGAGGACATGATGGACGCATGCTCTACATGAACGACTGCTCTGCCCGCCGCCGAGTTTCTCGCGCGGCAAAGCCAGCATGCCGCTTTCGGCCGCCCCCTCACCTCCCCCCCAACCAAGCCTCCACGTAATCCATCACATCCTCCATCAGCGGGCCGCTGGCGTCCCGCCCGGTGAAGCGCAGGAGCCAGCCGTCCTTGTGCCGCTCGCGCCTTATGGTGAGGGACATCGCGGTGCGGAGGTAGTGCCTCGGGCGGTCCTTGCGGTAGGGGGGCGGGCCGTGGCGGGCCTCCTCCTCCATCTCGTCGAGGATGGCGGCGAGCAGGCTCCATTGCGTCGCGGGGGAGCGGTCGGAGGATTCGGCCAGCGCCACGTCCATCACCGGGCCCAGGCCGGCGCGCAGGCCCGCGGCAAGGCGGGTGAGTTTTTGCTGCGAGAGGGACAGCGGCTCGGTCAGGGTGGGGCCGAAATGCTGGACGACCTCGACCACGGCGCGCAGGCGCGCGCGGCGGAAGCGGTCGTAGGTGGGGTAGAGCGCCGGGAGCGCGTCGTCGAGCGTGGCGAAATGGCCGTGCTCGAGGGCGGTGAGCAGGATGCTGGCCCGTTCCCAGGGCGTGATCTCGGCGCGGATCTCGTTTTCCTCGATCATGGCGGCCAGCGCCGCGGGGATGTCGGCGGGCTGGCGGATGAAGGCGGGAATGGTGGGAAGGTTCAGCTCGCGGTGCGCGATGAGCCGCCGGTAGCCGGAGATGAGGCCATAGGGGAGGGGGCCGGTGGCGGGGAAAACCTCGATCGGCATGCGCAGCCCGTGGGCGGCGATGGAGAGGGTGAGGTCGGAGAGCGCGATAGGGTCGAGGTCGAGCCGGTCGCGGGGGAGGGCGGTGGCGTCGATCTGGTCGAGGGGGATGTGTTGGATGGGGTCCATGGGCCTGTCCTGCGGTTGGGGAATGCAGGATAGGCCGGGGGCGGGTGTGTTGCGGGGATCGCGGAGGCGGCGCGCGGTCCTGGTCAGAGCGCGTTGAGGAGTTGCGTGGTCGGCCAGGCGTCGGCGGGCAGGCCAAGGCGCTGCTGTTCGGCGCGCACGGCGGCGCGGGTGCCTGCGCCGAGGATGCCGTCGATCGCGCCGACATTGTGGCCGCGCGCCTGCAGGCGTTGTTGCAGGGCGCGCATCTGGTCGCCGGAGAGGCCCGGATCGGGGTTGCGCGGGTCAAAGACCGGCGCGCCCTCGAGCCTTGACGCGAAGTAGGCGGCGGTCAGGACATAGGTGAAGCTCTGGTTCCATTCGAAAAGAACCGTGAAATTGGGATAGGCCATAAAGGCCGGTCCGTTGCGCCCTTGCGGCAGCACGACCGATGCCTGCGATCCCGGCATGGGCAGCGCGCCGCCTGCCCGGGCGCGCACGCCCGCGGCCTCCCAATCCGACACGCGGCGGCTGGTGTGAACGCCGGTCTGGAACCAGTCGAGGTCTGCGGGCACGGTGATTTCCACCAGCCACGGCTCGTTCGGCCGCCAGCCGAGCGAGGACAGCACATTCGCCCCCGACATCAGCGCATCGGGGGCCGAGGTCTGCAGATAGACATGCCCGTCGCCATCGCCGTCGATGCCGTTTTCCACGATATCCTCGGGCAGCATCTGGACCATGCCGATTTCCCCCGCCCAAGCGCCTTGGGTGTTCACGGGGTCGAAGTCGCCATTCTCGTAAAGCTCGAGCGCGGCGAAGATCTGGGGCCGGAACAATTCGGGGCGGCGGCAGTCATGGGCCAGCGTCACGAGGCTGTTGAGCGTGTTGTAATCGCCCTGAAACGCGCCGTAGTCGGTCTCGAAGGCCCAGAAGGCCAGAAGGATGCCGCGCGACACGCCGAAACGGCGTTCGGCCTCGTCGAAGACGGCATCGAAACGCTCGGCGTTGCGGCGGCCCGCATCCATCCGGTTCTGCGAGATCAGGCGACGCGCGAATTCGGTGAAAGGCTGTTGAAAGAACCCCTGCCGCCGGTCGGCATCGAGCGTGCGCTGGTCGAAGCGGGCGGAGCGGAAGAAGGCATCGACCGTGGATTGCGCATGGCCGCGTGTTGCGGCCTCGGATTTGAGGCCTTGCAGGAATTGCCCGAAATCCCCGCCGCAGCTTTGGGCATTGGCCGCCCCGGTCAAAAGCCCGAGAGCGAGTGCCCCGGCGAACATGGTACGCATCATCTGGAAAAGCCCTGTCGGTTCTAGGTCGGACCCAGAGTAACAAGGCTGCGCGATCCCGCAAGCGCCCAGTCAGGCGGCCTTCAACCGGGCGCGGTCATGCGGCGCGTGCCAGTCGATCACGGGATTGATCGGGATGATCCGGTGCGGGTTTATGCTGTCGTGGCTGTAATGATAGTGCCGCACGATGTGGTCGAAGTTGATCGTGTCCGACACACCGGGCCATTGATAGAGCTCGCGCGCATAGCCCCAGAGGTTGGGGTAATCGATGATGCGGCGGCGGTTGCATTTGAAATGCAGGTGATAGACCGCATCGAACCGCGCTAGCGTCGTAAAGAGCCGCCAATCGGCTTCGGTCACGCGGTCGCCCGCAAGATAGCGGTGGTGGGACAGGATGTCCTCCAGCCAGTCGAGCGCATCGAACAGCGCATGGACAGCCCCGTCATAGGCGGATTGCGTCGTGGCGAAGCCGGCTTTGTAGACGCCGTTGTTCACCTCGTCATAGACCCGCGCGTTGATCGCATCGATCCGGTCGCGCAGGGCTGCGGGGTAGTAATCGTCGCGGTTGCCGGTCAGCCCGTCGAAGGCGGAATTGAACATGCGGATGATCTCGGCGCTTTCGTTCGAGACGATGGTGCCTGTCTCCTTGTCCCACAGGACCGGCACGGTCACACGCGTCGTGGCCTTGGGGTCGGCGCGCTGGTAGATCTCGCGCAAGTAGCGGCTGCCGAACAGCAGATCGCCGCTCGCGCCGCGATCGTCGGTCTGGAAAGTCCAACCGTCGGACAGCATGTCGGGATGGACGGCGGACACGTCGATATGCTCCTCCAGCCCCTTGAGGCTGCGGAAGATCATTGCCCGGTTGGCCCAAGGGCATGCGTGGCTGACATAGAGATGGTAGCGCCCGCTTTCAGCCTTGAAGCCGCCCGTGCCGCTGGGCCCCGGCGCGCCATCGGCGGTCACCCAGTTGCGAAAGCGGCTTTCCTGACGCTGGAAGGCGCCGCCGCTGGACTTGGTGTCATACCATTGGTCATGCCAGTCGCCGTCGATCAACAGGCCCATGTCTTTCGCTCCTTCTCGTTCCTGACCAAGCTAGGGGCGTGGGGGCGCGCAAGTAACCGGCCCCTGCGCAGGGTCGCCCCCGCAGGGGCGCACATGTCCAACCCCCGCAGGGGCGCACATGTCCAACCCCCGCAGGGGCGCACATGTCCAACCCCCGCAGGGGCGCACATGTCCAACCCCCGCAGGGGCGCACATGTCGAGCCCCCGCAGGACGTGAGAGCTTCGGTCGAATGTTCAGCCCTCGGCGCGTTGCCGGGCGCGGAAGGTTTCCACCTTGGCCCGGTTGCCGCAGCGCGCCATGGAACACCAGCGCCGACCCTGCCCGCGCCCATGGTCGAGGAACAGATGCGTGCAGCGTCGACATTCCCGCAACCGGTCCAGATCATCCCGGCCGAGCAGGTCGAAGAGCGCGAGCGCCAGGTGATCGTGCAAACCTCCCAGCGGCCCGGGCTGGAGCGTGAGCCCCTTTGGACCGAGGGCAAAGCCCGCATCCTGAAGCGCCGATTTGATCGCCGCCTCGAGCGTCAGGGCCTCTTCGCGGCCGGGGCGACGGTTCGCGGCGATGGCCGACAAAACGGCGTGGCCGGCTTCGCGCAGACCCTTGATCGCGGTCATCTGGCCGCGGCTTGGCGCGGGCAGGCCCCGCGGCACAAGGCCCGCGCTTTCGAGGATGGCCACGAAACCCGCCCCGTCGGCAAAGCTGTCGGCCTTGCGTGTCTTGCCGTCGTCCTGGACGGAATTGAGAAAGGCGAGGGCGGGATGGCCGGGTGTCATGCCGGGAACCTTGTTGCGCTGTGCCCGACCTGCGGGCCTGCCATGGAAGTGTCACGATGCGGCTTTATGCAGCCCCCGTCCAGAGGCGGCTGTTGCCGCTGCGTGACGGATGCAGGTGCAGCATATTCAAATCATTGACCTAATCGGGATTTGTACCACCTGTATAAGAAGTCTGATCGGAAGGACGGGCCATGTCTGAGTTTCTCCCCAAGGCCGTGCGCGACGAATTGGCCGCAGCGCAAAGAACGGCACGCCGCCGCCGGGCGACGCGCGTCGTGCATGTGGGCGACGAGGCCTATCCGATCCTCGAGATGAGCGAGCAGGGCTTTTGCGTCGATGCCGAAGATGCGCCGCATCTGCGCGGCCTGATCGATATCTACGACGGCCCGCGCCACCTCTATCAGGCGCTGATCGTCGCCTCGGAACAGGACGGCGACCTGATGCGCTATGAGTTCAAGCGCAACACCGCCGCCCTGACCCGCGCGCCGGTCGATTTCGAAACGCCGGCCGAACCGGTGGCGGGCTTCTTGCCCTCGGTCTGAAAGACGACAGGATTTCCCGCAGATTGGCGGTTGCGCGCAAAAATTCTGTGCGTGAGCCGCGAAAGGTCGCGAAAATTGCGACCGACCTGCACGGAATGGAGCCTATCTTTCCCGGGAGCGTTCGAGACCTGACCCCGCGCCCGGAGACCAAAGCATGATCCAGACCCCCTACCTGTTGTTTCTGGGCGATGCGCCCGACCAATTGGCCGCCAAGGTGGCGCAAGGCATCCGCGACTGGCGTCCCGACAACGCGCTGGGCCAGTTCCGCATGGACGGCTGCCGCGCCGACGTGCGCCTGCCGGACATGGATCTTGCGGCGGCCAAGGCGGCGGGGGCGAAAACGCTGGTGATCGGCGTTGCGAACCGGGGCGGCGTGATCTCGGCGGCGTGGAAAAAGGTTCTGGTGCAGGCGCTGGAGGAGGGGTTCGACCTCGCCTCGGGGCTGCACAACCTGCTTCGCGACGAGGCCGATCTGGTGGCCGTGGCGAAGGCAACGGGGCGCAGCCTGCACGATGTGCGGGTCCCGAGCGTGCAATACCCGATCGCCAATGGCGTCAAGCGGACGGGCAAGCGGTGCCTGACCATCGGCACGGATTGCTCGGTCGGAAAGATGTACACCTCTCTCGCCGTGGATGCCGAGATGAAGGCGCGCGGGCGGAAGTCGAGTTTCCGCGCCACGGGGCAGACCGGCATCCTTGTCACCGGGAACGGCGTGCCGCTGGATGCGGTGATCGCGGATTTCATGGCTGGGTCCGTCGAATGGCTGACGCCCGACAATGACGCCGATCATTGGGACCATATCGAGGGGCAGGGCAGCCTGTTCCATGTGTCTTATTCCGGGGTGACGATGGCCCTGATCCATGGTGGCCAGCCCGATGCGATGATCCTGTGCCACGAACCGACGCGGACCCATATGCGCGGCCTTCCGGGCTATGACCTGCCGAGCCTCGAGGCGGTGCGCGACATGGCGCTGCCCATCGCGCGGATCGCCAACCCGGCCTGTCAGGTGGTGGGCGTGTCGATCAACACCTCCGCCATGGGCGAGGACGAGGCCTTGAGCTACCTTGAGGCCACCGAGAAGCGGCTGGGTCTGCCCGCCTGCGACCCGTTCCGGCAGGGCGCGGCCAAGCTTGCCGATGCGCTGGACGCGATCTGAAGCGGCGCGCTTGTGGTGGGTCGGGGACCCTCCGGGGGGAGTTTTTCGGCCAAGATGAAGGGGAGGGCGGCATGTTGCAGGTGACGCGGGACAGGTTTCGGCTGGCGCAGGTTTTCACCATCAGCCGCGGGTCGCGGACCGAGGCGCAGGTTCTGACCGTGACCGTGACGCGTGACGGCGTGACGGGGCGGGGCGAATGCGTGCCTTATGCGCGCTACGGCGAAACGCTCGATACTGTTGCGGCCGAGATCGAGGGGTTGGCCGACGGGATCGGTCGCGCCGACCTGCAAGCGGCGTTGCCTGCTGGCGCGGCGCGCAACGCGGTCGATTGTGCCTTGTGGGATTGGGAGGCGAAGCATGCCGGGCGCCGGGTCTGGGACTTGGCGGGGCTGGCTGCGCCGGGGCCGGTGGTGACAGCGTATACGCTGTCGCTCGATACGCCCGAGGCCATGCGCGCGGCGGCCGCGACCCATGCCCATCGCCCGTTGTTGAAGATCAAGCTTGGCACGCCCGACGATATGCCAAGGCTGGAGGCCGTGCGCGCGGGCGCGTCGACCTCGCGGATCATCGTCGATGCGAACGAGGGGTGGACGGCGGAGGTTTATGCCGATCTGGCCCCACACCTGTTACGGCTGGGCGTCGAGATGGTGGAACAACCCCTTCCCGCCGGACAAGATGACATGCTGGCCGAGATCGCGCGCCCCCTGCCTGTCTGTGCCGACGAGTCCTGCCATGACCGCGACAGCCTGCCGGGGCTGAGGGGCAAGTACGACATGGTCAACATCAAGCTCGACAAGGCCGGCGGCTTGACCGAGGCGCTGGCGCTGAAGGCCGAGGCGGAGGCCGCGGGTCATGACGTGATGGTCGGCTGCATGGTCGGATCCTCGCTTGCCATTGCGCCCGCGGTTCTGGTGGCGCAAGGCGTGGCTATCGTGGACCTTGACGGGCCGCTCCTGCTGGCAGAAGACCGGACGGTGCCTTTGAATTATGACGCCGCGGGCGTGCACCCGCCGCGGCCCGAACTTTGGGGATGAGCCTGCAATGACCCGCACCGTCTACGTGAATGGAGAGTACCTGCCCGAGGATCAGGCCAAGGTGTCGGTCTTCGACCGTGGTTTCCTGTTCGCCGATGGCGTCTACGAGGTGACGAGCGTTCTGGGCGGCAAGCTGATCGATTTCGCGGGCCATGCCAAACGTCTGCAGCGGTCGCTGGACGAGTTGCAGATGGCCAATCCCGTGACCGAGGACGAGCTGCTGGAAATCCACCGCGAGTTGGTGCGTGCGAACGGGATCGAGGAGGGGCTCGTCTATCTCCAGATCACGCGGGGCGCAGCGGATCGCGATTTCGCCTACCCCAAGGACCCCGTGCCCACCATCGTGCTTTTTACCCAATCCAAGCCGGGTCCTGCCGAAAACCCCCTGGCCCGCACGGGGATGAAGGTGATTTCCATCGAGGATCAGCGCTGGGGCCGGCGCGACATCAAGACGGTGCAACTGCTCTACCCGTCGATGGGCAAGATGATGGCCAAGGCGGCGGGCGCCGACGACGCCTGGATGGTCGAGGATGGCCATGTGACCGAAGGCACGTCGAACAACGCCTATATCGTCAAGGGCAACACCATCGTCACCCGCCATCTGGGCACCGAGATCCTGCACGGGATCACGCGCGCCGCCGTGCTGCGTTTCGCGCGCGAGGCGCAGATGGTGGTGGAGGAGCGCCCCTTCACCGTCGCGGAGGCCAAGGCGGCGGATGAGGCGTTCATCACCTCGGCCTCGGCCTTTGTCATGCCGGTGGTGGAGATGGATGGGCAGCCCATCGGGTCGGGCGCGCCGGGCCGCGTGACGGCGCGGCTGCGCGAGATCTATCTCGACGAAATGCGCAAGGCTGCGGTCTGATCCGCCGCCGCTGACGCGTATCGCGTCCGGGTCAGACGATCCGGATCGCGGCCTCGAGCTCGGGCGTCAGGGTGGCGCCTTCGAGCACCACGAAGACCGTGTCGCCGATCAGAACCTCGACACCTGCCGGACCTGCGCTGGCGCGCAAGACCGGCGTGGGCGCTGGTGTGGGCAGGCTCGCGCCTTCGGCGGTGATGTCGAGCGTTAGCCGATCCGTCGCGGGGGTGAAATCCGTGATCCGGGCTGGTGTGTCCGGTGTGCCGAACAGGGTCTGGATGGTGATGTCATCCGCCCCGTCGCCACCCGTGATGGTGGCGTTCATGTCGCCGACGATCGTGTCGTCGCCCGTACCGCCATCGAGGATCGAACCCGTCGCGATGGTGGCATTCTCCGCGACCGCGGTGATGACATCGTTGCCGGCAAAGCCGAAGAGCGTGTCCTGCACGCCATCCGAGGTCAAGGTGTCGTCGCCCGCGCCGCCGACGAGGCTGTCGTTGCCGAAGAGGTCGGTGATCAGATCGTTGCCGTCTTCGCCCAGAAGCGTATCGTTGTTGAAGCCGCCGACGAGGATGTCGTCGCCCGCCTCGCCGTTCAGGAAGTCATCGCCGCTGCCGCCCTGAAGGCGGTCGTTCTGGTCGCCGCCGAGCAAGATGTCGTTGCCGGTGCCGCCATCGAGGAAGTCGGCCCCTGCGCCGCCGTTCATCAAGTCATTGCCTGCGTCGGCATACATCAGGTCATCGCCGGTGCGGCCGATCAGCGTGTCGTCGCCGTCACCGCTGCGCAACGTGTCATTGCCTTCCTCGCCGTCGAGGCTGTCGTTGCCGGCCCCGCCGAGCAGTCGGTCGGCGCCACCGCCGCCGATGAGGGTGTCGCTGCCCGCCTCGCCGTTGAGCAGATCGTCGCCAAGACCGCCGTCGAGCCGATCGTTCGCATCGCCGCCAAGGAGCGTGTCCAGACCGCCCCCGCCAAAGAGACGGTCGGCGCCGAAGCCACCTTCGAGCAGGTCGTCGCCCGCGCCGCCGTTCAGCGTATCTGCGCCGGTGCCGCCGACGAGGCGATCGTTGCCCATGCCGGATTGAAGATTGTCGTTGCCGCCGCCGCCGAAGGCCGTGACGGTGGTGTTTTCCATCGGCTCGACCTCGAGCACGTCATCGCCAAGGCCGAGGTTGGCAAAGAGCGTGCCGCTGTCCAGAAGCACGGTATCGTTGCCGGATCCGCCATTGACGGTGACATTCCCGTTCAGGATCGCCGCAGCGTCATCGCCGTCGCCGAGGTTCAGGATCAGGTTTTCCGCGTTGAACGAGCCGATCGTGTCGTCGCCCGAGAGCGCGTTGACCTGATCGACATCGGGATTGCGCAGGATCAGCCTGTCGTCATCGGGGGTGAGGGTGCGTTCGGTGCCGTCGCGGGCCGGCGTATCTTCGGTGTCGTCATCCTCGCCACCAAGGAGGAAGGTCATACCGACAGCCGCCAGCAGGAGCGGAATAATCCCGAACAACATCTTGGTCACTCACTCGATCGTTACAATGACCAGGGCCGGAGCGGAGGCGTTCAGCGCTGGTTAACTATGGCTAAGAGTGGATCCCGAAGTCGCCAAAAATGTCAAACCAAAGGGTGAATTGTGGTGTCTTTTGGTTAAGCAAGTCTTTCTTTTAAAGGGTATTTTCGAAAAATCCCTTAAGATCGGAGGGGATTGTTTACCTTTGGGTAACAATTTTGGCGGGGGGTCGAATCAGCCGAAATCGCCCTGCGCGAACCAGCCCCCCGAGAGGGTTGCGCCATGGGCGAAGAAAAGCCACAGCCGCGCCCCTTGGGTGGTCGTCACGCGCCAGTAGTCGCGCACGCCCGAGCGCCAGTTCGGATCGTCGAGCCACCATTCCGGCGCGATGCGTTCGGGGCCGTGGGCGGCCCGGATCTCGAAGTCGCGGCCGCGCCAGCGGAACCGCGCGGGCAGATCGGGCGTGGCGGGCGCGGTGACGGGTTCGGGGCGAAACAGCGTCAGGGGCCGGGGCCGCGCGGGGGCGGGCCAGTCGGGCGCGGGCGCGCTGTAGGCGGCGGCCTGGGTCGATTGGGTCTTTTCGGGAATATGGCTGTCGGCGGGATGTTCGCGGGTGATCCGGTCGAGCCCGACGCGCGCGCCGATCCGGGCGATCAGATCGTCGAGCGCCTGCCCATCGGTGCGATCGGCCCGCGCCTCGGCAGCGACGGCCCAGCCGCCCTTGTGGGTGGTGGCGTGCAGCGGTTCGGTGACGGGGGCGCACAGGCGGAGCACGTCGAAGCCGAAGCCGGCATCCAGATCGCCCAGTTTCAGTTCGAAGAGCGGGCGCAGGCTGTCGGGGCGGTCGGCGGGGCGGGCAAGCCCGATCTCGATCACCTCGGTGCCGCCTTCGGCGCGCAACATCTCGAGCCGGAGCCTCCGCGCGCCGCGCCCACGGGCGCGGAGCTTGTCGCAGAGCGGTGGCAGGAGCCGGTCGAGACCGCCGAGGATGTCGGCCTGCAGCCCGATCGGTTCGGGCAGGGAGAGGCGCACAGCGAAATGCAAGGGCGCGCCCGCGGGCGAGATCGGTTCGGGCTCCACCCCCAGCGCCTGGTCGAGGCGGCGGACGAGATCCTGACCGAAGCGGCGGGCGAGGCCCGCGCGCGGCATCCCCGTCAGATCCCCGATGCGGCGGATCCCCAGCCGGGCGAGGCCCGAGGCCGTCTCGGGCGCGAGGCGGAGCGCGGCGACGGGGAGGGGGGCGAGC
>NZ_JASJOF010000019.1 GCF_030163795.1 Roseicyclus marinus
TCAAGTCGTAAGCCGCCGCACAGGCGGTTGGGTGGGCGGGGTTCCGTCAGGTTCGCCGCCCACCATGCCGGGTCCGAAAAAAGTTCCCAGGTCGCTTTTGTCCTGACGAGCTCGATCCAAGATCCTGGGTAGTAGGCCGCCGCATAGGCGGCTGAGAAGAACGAGGCAGCACGCTGGTCCTCAAGTCGTAAGCCGCCGCACAGGCGGTTGGGTGGGCGGGGTTCCGTCAGGTTCGCCGCCCACCATGCCGGGTCCGAAAAAAGTTCCCAGGTCGCTTTTGTCCTGACGAGCTCGATCCAAGATCCTGCGTAGTAGGCCGTCGCACAGGCGGCTGGGAACAAAACAGGCGCGCTCAACGGGGAGTTCCGTTAGGCGCGTTTGGCCTTCCGTTTTCTGTGAGGACTTTGACTTAATTAATTCCCATGCATTCATCGTTCATAACGAAGTTCTGTTAAGAGTCTGTCTCTTAGGGTCGATCAACGCATACCCATCGCACCGCGCCACGCCAGCGAAGATTAGGTGCCGGCATACTTGGTTGCACTCTCTCCGACAGCTCAGACTAAAATTTCTGCTTCAGAGGTACGGACGGAAATCCGTAGCACATCCTTTAGCCGGAAAAATAGATTTGCCATCTCAGAGCAAACACTGGACTGAATATTCAGAGCCACTCTTTAGATGTTTTTCGACTTATATCATGCGCCACGATCTTGGCGTAACTCCCAGCCCGCGATGGTGATTGCCTCAGTCGCTGGTGGTTGGTGCGGCGTCAGTTGTCGAAGTGCGAGCGTAGAGCATTCCTGACGGCCGTCGCGATTGCAACGGCGTTCGGTGTATCGGAGTGGATGCATATCGTTTCTGCCCGCACCGAAAGCTCGCGACCGCCGATGGTGATCAGGCGGCCCTCGGCAACGGCGCGCAGCGCTCTGGCACCACAGTCGGACGGATCTCTTGCATCGTGCTCCCGGGATATGATCAGCCGTCCGTCATCGTCGTAGTCGAGGTCGGCGAAGAACTCCGGCAGAAGTGTGTGACCGCGTTCGGCGCAGACAACTTCATGCAGGGTACCGGCCAAGCCGATGATCGGCACGCCAAAGATGTCAGCCGCGTCGCAGATCGCGTGGGCGACGTCAGCCTCGTGCGCCGCCATCCCGTAGAGAGCGCTGTGGGGCTTGATGTGGTTCAACGCCAAGCCTTCGGCCGCAAGAAAGTCGGTGAGCGCACCAATCTGGTAGATCAGGCAATTCGCAAGCTCCTCGCGGCCGATCTTCATTTCGCGTCGGCCAAAACCCTGCAGGTCGGGCAACGAGGGATGCGCGCCTACCTTCACCCCATGCTGGTTGGCGAGACGCACGGTTGCGCGCATGTGATTGAAATCCGACGCATGAAAGCCGCATGCGACGTTGGCGACCGAGATCAACGGCATCAACCCGGCATCATCGCCCACATGGTAGAGCCCGATCGTGCTTGGCCAAAAGCTCGTACAGGTCCATGTTTGTCTTGGTCATCGGGCTCTCTGTAAGGTCCGTGGTAGAAATCGCCAAACTCCGCCTCGAACATACACCTCGATGGCCACCTGGGATCACACCGTCGACGGCAATGAAATTACACCAGCTCCTTGGACGCTAACGGCTGGCGGGCTGAGCAGCTCCGGATGGCGGAGCCGGCGGTTACAACTTTTGGCACAATGCCAATTATCTTGACATATGATCCCGCCGTCTTTCCCCGTTTGAGCCATGACTCTGATCGACGACTCAGGAGCTTACGGAGAGAATCTCAAGGCCAAGCTTGGCACACGGATAACGTGCCCTGGGTGCGGGGCCGTGTTCGTCAAAGCTCGCCGCAACAAGCAGTTCTGCAGTCGGGCCTGCGCCAAGCAACGTGCGGCCCTTATGGATCCAAGCCGCGAAGATCCTGAGCTCCTTGAACTCAGACGGGTGCGGAAAATGCGGGAAAACGCGCGGATTCGGGAACGCCTCTATCGGGTTGCGGAGCAATTTGTGACCTGCAGTCGCTCCGATCCCGAGGGGGCCCAGGCTATCGAGCTGCTGGATAATGCGCTGAAGCAAGCTCACGCGGGTGGTGAACTACGCCAAGCACTGAGGAACCGAAGGCTAATCCACGACATTGGACCAAGGCGCGATCTGCAGGGTGTTCGCGCGAAGCGGTCCCGTGATCATCTCCTCATCTTTCTGAAGGCACTCCGGCAACACTGCGAAACGACGTGCGGCATGAAGCTGGAGCCCTACTTAGAGCGGCCGAAGAAGCGCGCATTGGGTGCGCGACATAAATCCGTCTAAGTATTTCTGTTTATGCTATTTTTCGTTCCTACCCATAAGGTATAACCGAGTTGGTAATTCGCGAATGATGTGTCGCATCATCTGCGATCACGAGCGTTTTCGGCGATGGGACTGGAAAGAAGAACGCCTGCTCGCAGGCGGTCCGGGTGTGGTGCTTGCCACCCGGACGCGCCACGCAGGTGCCGATCGGGGCGGATCCACAGCAAGGAGACGCTTATGACTAATTCTTCCACTTTTTCGACCCGCGGTGCCATCTGGCGTGAGCGGGCAGTGCAACTTGCCAATGTGATGCCGAAATACAGGTCGGCGGGTGGCAAAAAGCTGCACGCTCGTACGCCAGAGGCTGCCCCACAGGGGCCTGCGCTCGCTTTATCGCCAGGGGATGTCGTCAGCTTTCGCTTCCCGTTTCTTGACATGAAGCCGCATCAAGACGGCGTGCAGCGCAACCGCCCAGCACTGGTCGTCGAATGCGACGACGCCACCGACAGCTTGGTGGTCGCCTACGGAACGTCCCGTAAGACCCGTGCAAATGTGGGCTACGAGATTTTCGTCAGTAAGGATCAGGAAGTTTGCGGTTTAACCAAACCGACGCGCTTCGTTTTGGCGCGCCGGCTCCGCGTATCATTGCACGACACCCGCTTCGTCAGCCTGAACGGCAATCTGGTCAGTGGCCGTCTGCCAATAGAGCTCATGGATCGTCTGTCCCAGTTGCGCGGCAAATTGATGACATTCTACGGTGACGAGGAACTGCGTCACGTCCACGAGTGGATCGGCGCGAACTGCTGCGAAGATCGCGACAGGATTGCTAAGGCGCTCCAAACCCTGTGCAGTCCGCAGCACGCCGCCGCCTGAGGTGAAGCCGCGGCGGGGCGCACGATACCCGATAGTTGAGCGACCTCAAAAATGGGGGCAGCCGATCGGCTGCCCCTTACGGCAAATTTTGAAAGCGGCGCCCAATCTGGCGCCACTTTTACTTCATCAATAACCATTGCCTTGCCTGGTATCCCAGAGGCGCAGGATTTCGATTTGGGTCGGTGCCACGCGGTAAATGAGCGTGAACGGCGTTCGAGGGATCGACAGCTCACGTACGTTCTCTCGGGCATCACTTGGGTGACCGGCATAAGGATTGGCCGCCAGCGTCATCTGGATAGCTTTCAAGTGAGCGCGGGCCTTTGCGCTGCCTTCAGGAAAGACGGAACGGTAGTAGTTGCGAAACCATTGGATGTCCTGCGCCGTATCTTCGAGGAATACGATCTTCATGTACTGCTGGGCGTGATGTCTACTTTCGGGGCGGAAACCTCATCCTCAGTGTCCCAGGACTCGATCCATTCGTTCATCGCCTCAGCGGAAATGAACACCCCCTGATCTGCCTGTTCCAGGGCAGCCTCAATGGCTGAGCGCTTTGCAGCCTTGGCTTCCAGCATTGCGCGAATGGCACGCACCGCAAGCTGGGTGGGCGGTCGATCTTCGATCTCCGCCTCGCGCTCCAGCGATTGCCTTAGGGCATCGTCAAGACGAATTGAGTAAGGTGAGGTGCCCATAGCCAAGGCCTTCCGTCCACTGCGTCATACAAAGTAATACGAAGTCGAGCAGGGCGCAAGATGCGACGAGAGGCGCGCTCGAAGATTTCTTCGACACTTGGAACCCTGAAATGGCTATTCCCGCTGAGCAAACAGCGGGCGTATCAACATCTGCCGTTAGGGGCTGGTCCGCCCGTGCCCGCCTCTACAGTATAACGGATCTCAAAAGATCGCACCGCAAGCTTCGCTGGCTTATCGTGCTGCCTCTGCCCCCGACCGCAATATGTCTGTCCCGCGACCTCGATCGAGCGCGCGCTCGTGTTGAGATCGTGAGCGCTCGCTGAAGAGAGACGCAGACCAACACGGTATGCGGACACCCCCAAAAGAATAGGTTACTTTAAGTGCAAGACCGTTATGCCGGTGATGTCGGCGACTTTGTAAAGCTTGGCCTTCTGAGGGCCCTATCCCCGGGACGGCAATTGGGCTTCGCGTGGACCGGTGCCCGGACGAGAGCCACAACGGGGATGTACGGCCCATGACGGACGGTCAAGAATAGCTTTCAAAGTTCTGTGGCATTCCAAAAAGCTGTCGTTCAACGTTAGCGCCGAAAATTTGACTGTTCGGCGGCCGGAGGTTCGGATGGTTTCTGTGTCTAAAGAACAAATTGAGGATCATGGGCCTTTTACATCGACGGTACTTGTCTGCTTCCTCGGCCGTATATCCTCGAGCGCTGCATAGAATGCGGGCAACACCAACAGAATCAGGACCGTTGCCGCCAAGAGCCCGAAGACAACCGAGATCACCAGCGGCTTGAGTGTCTGGGCCTGGGTCGAGGTTTCCAACAGCAGAGGCGCCATGCCCATGATCGTGGTCGAGACCGAGACGAAGATCGGGCGGAACCGCGACCGTACCGCCTCGCCGGCAGCAAGTGCGGCCGACAGCCCCTCGGCGCGCCGGGCGTTGATGACGCCGACCAGCAGGATCGCGTTGTTCACCACGATGCCCGCCAGCGACGCCGCCCCCACCAGTGACGGCATCGAGATGTTGTAGCCCATCAGGACATGGCCCCAGATCACACCCAGAAATGCCAGCGGGATGGTGATCATCACGATCAGCGGCTCGACATAGCTGCGAAACTGGAAGCTGAGGACAAGGTAGATGCCCACAAGCCCGATCAGGAACCCGCGCAGGATCGAGGCGACGGTTTCCGCCGAATTCGCGGCCTGCCCGCCGATCTCGAAGGTGAGGTTGGGGGTGGCGGCCACCAGACCGGGCAGGAAGCCCTCGGCCAGCCGTGCGGTGATCGCGTCGGCATTGCCGATGCGACCATCTACGTCAGCCGCCACAGTCAGCGTGCGTAGACCGTTGCGCCGCGTGATGCTGCCCCAGCCGCGCGCCTCGATGACGTCCGCGATGCTGGAAAGCGGCACAGTGCCGCCATCAGGCAGGGCGATCTCGAAGACGCTGAGGTCAGCGCGGGTGGCACGGTCACCATCGGCCAGCCGCACCTCAAGATCCCAGGCCAGATCGCCACGCCGGATTTCCGCAAGCTGCGTTCCAAGGAAGGCCGCGCGCAGCTGGCCCGCCACATCCGCGGCGGTCAGCCCTAAGGCCTCGGCGCCCGGCGATAGGCTTAGCCGCAGCTCTGGCGCACCGGGGCGCAGGTCGACAATCGCGTTGCGCACACCGGCATAGGTTTCCAGCTCGGCCAGTGTGGCGCGACCTGCCGCCTCCAGCGTGGCGAGGTCGGGGTGGGTCAGCCGCAGCTCGACCGCGATGCCCTGCGGACCGATTCCCGGCTCAGTCAGGATCAGCGAGGCGACGCCCGGCAGTGGCCCGATTTCTTCGCGCCAGAGGGTAACGATCTCGTCCAGCGTGCTGGTGCGTGTCTCGGCGCCCATCAGATCCACGGCGACGGTAGCGACATGGGCGCCAGTTTCGCCCGCCGAGAGGTTGCGGCCCATTCGCGTGATACGGCGGATGACAAGCGGTTGTGCCTCGGGCTGTTCCGGCGTCAGGCGGGCATTCACGCGGTCCAGCGCCGCCTCGACCTGGGCGACGGCTTGGCCCGTGCGCGCCAGCGGGGTGCCTGCGGGCAGCATCAGCCGCGCCTCCAGCACGTCGCCGTCGATCTCAGGCATCGCCTCGCGCTTGACCACACCGCCGCCCAGGGCACCTACGGTCAGGATCAAGGCCCCGATGGCCAGCCCCGCGACCAACCACCGCCAGCGGATAGCAGCGTCGGCCAGACGGCCAATGCCACGCTCGCGCAGGGCATCGAAGCTTGCATCGAAGCGGACCCGGAAGCGCGATGGGGTGGTCTTTTTCATCCCACCCTTCAGGTGATGGGGCAGGATCAGGAAGGCCTCGATCAGCGACGCGGCGAGCGCCGCCAGCAGCACGACCGGCAGAACCTCCAGCACTGCGCCCAACTCGCCCGCCAGAAAGGCGAGCGGGAGGAACACCGCCAGCGTCGTCAGGAAGGACGAGATCACGCCGGGCGTCACGGCGGCGACGCCGGCGGCGACATTTTCCACCGTCGCATCGTTGGCGGCATGCACAGCGATAGAATCTGCGAGCACGATGGAGTCGTCCATCACGATCCCGATCGCCATCAACAGTGCCACCAGCGTCATCATGTTCAGGCTGAGCCCCGTCAGCGCCATCCAGACGAAGGCGCCCGCAAAGGCCACGGGCAAGCCCATCGCGGCCCAGATCGCGAAACCGGGGCGGAAGAACAGGCTCATCACGGCGACCACCAGCACAAGCCCGATCACCCCGTTCTGCACCAGCATCACCAGCCGATCGCGGATGATGGATGTCACATCCTGCACCACCTCGACCGTGATCGTGTCGGGCAGGCGTGCGGTTTCTTGGGCCACCAGCGCTGCGACGCCGTCAAGCACCCGCAGCGCGTCGGCATCCAGCGCCTTTGAAACGTCGAGCACGATCGCGGGGGTGCCATCGACAAAGGCGCGGTCCTGCGGCGGCTCGAAGCTTTCTTCGATCACCGCCACGTCGCCGAGTGTCAGCGTTGCGCCATTCGGAAGGACCAGCACAGGGATCGTGGCAAGCGCGGTGGCCGTGTCGCGTTCTGCGGTGAAGCGCAAGGTCAGGTCCGCGCCCGGCCCCTCCAGCGTGCCAGCGGGCAGGTCGATGTTCTGTGCGGCGATGGCGGCAGCCAAGGCGGCCGGTGTCAGCCCGTGGCTGTCGAGCACGGCGCGCGTGGCGGTGATGGAAAGCGTCCGGGTGCCGAGGCCCCCGCGCGTTACGCTTGCGACGCCGGGCAAGGCAGTCAGCCTGTCCGACAGGCCGTCGGCATAGAGGTCCAACTCGCCCAGCGGCAGATCGCCCGAGACGGCGACCGATGTGACGGGATCAGAACGGTGCAGCTCGCGCACCACTGCGTGATCGGCGCGGTCGGGGAAGGTGTCGATGGCCGAAACCTCAGTGCGCAGCGCATTGACGAAGCGCAGCGCGTCATTGCCCGGCGCCATGGTCGCCACGGCCCGCGCGCGGCCGGTTTGTGCGGTGCAGGTCAGGGTCTCCAGCCCCTCGACACCCTGCACCCCGTCCCACAGCGGCGCGCAGATCGCGGCCTCCACATCCTCGGCGGCGGCACCCCGATAGGGCACGGTGATCTCGGCCTCGACGGCGCGGAAATCGGGGAAGGTCTCGCGCAGCAGGCCCGGCGCGGCAAAGGCACCGGCGGCGAGGAACAGCAAAAGCAGCAGATTGCCTGCCGTGGGGTGGCTGGTGAACCAGCGGATCATTGCGCGGCCTCGACAGGGGTCAGGGCCATGCCGGGAATGGCCGGCGCGATGTCGTCGATCACCACGCGGTCGCCGGGCGACAGGCCGTCTGTAATGACAACGCGGCCCTCTTGCGCGAAGGCGGCGGTGACGGGGCGCAATTCCAGCAGGTTATCGGGGCCAAGGATACGCACCATGCCGCCATGCAAGGCCGCCTCGGGGATCGCGATGAGGCCTGACATGGAAGCGCCCGAAAAGGCGATCTGCACCTGTGTGTTGGGCACCAGTGGCAGACGTCGGGGCGGGTCCGCGCCTGCATAGGGGTCATCGACCGCCACAACGACCGGAACGGTGCGCGCACGAGCATCCAGCACGCCCTCCACCCGGGTCACACGGGCGGTCCAGATCTGCGCGGGGTCCGATAGCGGGCTGAGCGTTACGTCGATCAGCGTTGGCGGGCCATCGCGCATCATGTCGGCAAGGGTCATGTCCCTGATCGCGTCGCCCACAAGGCGACGAAAGCTGTCGATCGGCAGATGCGCCACGACCTCGGCCGCCGCGATCCCGTCGCCGCGGATCACGACCTGGCCGGTGGCTATGGTCTGGAAGCGCTCTGCGCTGACCTCGGTCACGCGCAGAGCGAAGGGGGTGATCAGCACGGTGCGATCAAGCGAGCGGCGCGCGCGGTCGATGGCGGCTTGTGTCCGCGCGGTCTGGGCGGTGATCCGCGCCTCGCGGGATGGGATCAGGGCGAGGGTGTTCTCCAGTTCCGCGACCGTGCGGCGGGCCAGAAGCGTGGCACGCTCGGCCTCGTCGGCGAGCGATTGCGGGACGGTGCCCTGTAGGGTCAAGGTCCGGGTGCGCGTCAGATCGGCCTCGGCCAACGCCAGCCGGGCGCGTTCCAGTTCGAGGATGCGGCCCGTGTTGGCCGCCTCGGCGCTCAGTTGCGCGCTCTCGGCCTCCAGCGCAGCCAGATCGGCCAGCGATTGCGCCAAGGTTAGTTCATAATCAGCGGGGTCGATACGCAGCACTTCGGTCCCCTCGGGGATCAAGCGACCGCGTTCGAGGTTGGGGTGGCGCCAGATCACCTCGCCCTGCACCTCGGCCACGGCGACCCAGGTGTCAGCAGCCCGCAAGTTGCCCCAAGCCGTGGCGGTCGGGCGGATATCCTCCGCCGCGACTGTCATGACCCGGACTGGCAGGGCGGGTGCCCCCCCGTCGATCTGGGCCGGTCCGGGGGCCGAGGCGATCATCCAGACCGCCGCAGCGATGCCGAGCGCGATGGGTGGCAAGGCAAGGAGGGGAGCGAGGCGCATGGGGTTCAGCCCTGTGCCCGGCGCATCCGCGCCAGCGTGCCATCACGCAACACGAACCGATGGTAGAGCGCGCCGAACACATGCAGGGCGACCAATGCCAGCAGGACAATCTTCAACACATTGTGCCCCTGCGCTGCGGCCTCGACCCCGCCGAACCACGCTACGGATCCGCTGAGCGGCATCAGGATCATCAGCGCGTAAAGCCCGACATGGGCGAGCTTCGCGAGAATGCCTTGCACCTTTCTGGCCTCGATCGCCGGGGGCACCCCACGCCGAGCGCGCAGGGTCAACCGCCATAGCGCGAAGATCATCACCAGCGCGCCGCCCGCCACATGGGCCAGCACGAGCGGGTCGAACCCGGCCTCCAGCCCGTCTGTGATGCGGTCCCAGGCGGCCGACATCGCGTCCTTGAAAAGGTATTGCTGCGCGATCAGCGCGAAGGCGAGCCAATGCAGCGCGATCTGCAGGCGGGAATAGCCGGTCGGGGCGGTTGTGACGGGCATGGCGGGGGTCCTTTCGGTCTGGGTGCACGACCCGGGATAGGGATTGCAGTTGCAAACAGTATATGTTAGTGACTTATAACTAACAAGAGGTGATACATGTCGGGCCGTCAAAGCGCGGAAGAGCGAAAGGCGCAGATCGTGGCTGAGGTTCTGCGACTGGCTGATGAGATCGGACCCGACCGACTGAGCACCACAGATGTCGCGCGCGCCATAGGCCTCAGTCAGCCTGCGATCTTCCGGCATTTCCCCACCAAGGGCGCGCTCTGGTTGGCGGTGGCTGAGGATATCGCGGGCCGGTTGCAGCGTGATTGGGTCGCAGCTGAGGTCGGGGCCAACGAGCCGCACGCGCGATTGAAGGCGCTGATCAGTGCGCAACTGACGGCCATATCCGCGACGCCTGCGCTGCCGTCGATACTGTTCTCGCGCGAGTTGCAGGTAGACAATCAAGCCCTGCGCGACGTGTTCCGGCGGCTTCTGGGCGCGTTTCAGGGCCGCCTTGTTGCCGTGATCCGTGATCTTCAGGCTGCGGACGACCTGAAGCGCGACGTCAGCCCGCAGGATGTCGCCATCCTGC
This sequence comes from Roseicyclus marinus, assembly GCF_030163795.1. Classification (GTDB taxonomy): domain Bacteria; phylum Pseudomonadota; class Alphaproteobacteria; order Rhodobacterales; family Rhodobacteraceae; genus Roseicyclus; species Roseicyclus marinus. The sequence goes on from NZ_JASJOF010000019.1 coordinate 9,963, forward strand.
TGACATCGCTGGTACAGGGTGTCGCCATCCGCTGGACGCTTGGCGCGCGGGGCTTTTCGCTCCCGCAAGAGGGGTTGCGATTGTTCGATGTTCAGTTGGCGCTGCTGAACGCTCAGGAGAACGTTTGCGATGAAAAAACAGAATAGACTGCTGCGCATTCCGGGTGGAGTTGCGATTGCCTTCGGCCTTTTGACGGTTGTTTCAGGCGGCACCGCACTACTTGGTGCGCTCGAGATGGGGGCGGTCGTCCTGTTCGTCTTGTGGTTCAACACACTGGCTGGACTGGCCTATGTCGTGGCGGGCCTGGGCCTGTGGCAGGGGCGGCGATGGGCCTATCCCCTGTCTGTCGCGATCCTCGCCGCAACGCTGCTGGTCTTTGTGGCCTTCGGTCTGCATGTCGCCCAGGGTAGAGCCTTCGAGATGCGCACCGTTTACGCCATGGCCCTGCGCAGCGCGGTCTGGGGCGCGATCACGCTGGTGGCCTGGCAACTGCTGTCCCGTCAGGCGCCTTCCGGTTGATAGACGCAATCGGCAAGAGTGCTGCGGTTAAGGTCGTCGATGAAGGCCGCCTCGGCATGGGCCAGCCGCGCCTTCAACCGGCAGCGCGGGGTCAGGGTGCAGGCGTTGAAGCCTGAGGCGAAACACTCGACCAGCGCCTGATCGGCCTCGAGGATCGCCACCACATCGCCCAACCGGATGTCGGCGGGCGCGCGAGCCAGCATCGCCCCGCCCCCGCCGCCGCGTCGGGTTTCCAACAACCCAGCCGCCGCCAAGGCCGATATCACCTTGGCCAGATGGTTGCGCGAGACACGGAATTCCGCGGCAAGTTCGGCGGCGCTGAAGGCGCGATCTGGTGTGCCCGCCATGCGCATGAGCACGCGCAGCCCGTAATCGGTGAATGAGGTGAGGCGCATGGTCGCGGTCCTGATTTGGTATTTGTAATACGCATTACCGTCATTTAATCGGTAAATCAAATACCAATTCAGACCCCCAGAAGAGGCATCGACGAAAGCTCAAGCCATGACGGACCGTGACATCCCTGCAGCGCCTGAAGAAACCGGCGCGCTGATCGACCACATCCTCAGGACTTACCATGAGATGCACCGGGCCGATCTTGCGTCTCTGGTGCCCTTGGCGACCCGCGTCGAAGAAGTCCATTCTGAGGATCCCGACGTCCCCAAGGGGCTTGCCCGCGCCTTGATGCTTTTGGCGCGCGAGATGGAGGATCACATGACCAAGGAGGAGAGGATCCTGTTCCCGGTCATGCGCGCAGGCGGTGGGGCGGGCATAGCACAACCTATCGCGGTGATGCGCGCCGATCACAACGATTACGCGCAGATCATCGCGCAGATCCGGCAGCTGACGCAGGATCTGACGCCGCCGGAACATGCCTGCGGATCATGGCGGTCGCTTTATCGCGGTACGGCCACGCTGCTTGATGAATTGGCCGATCACATCGCGCTGGAGAACAACGTGCTTTTCCCCCGGTTCGAAGCCGCGTGATGAGTGGGCGCGGGACATATGCCTCGCCGCCTTGCATGGCGGCCGATGTGGACCCCGCCTATGTCGACCCGTTTGGCGTTGATCCCGAGCAGGCTCACGATGTTGCACGCTGGCGCAGGGCCGAACGGGCACGGCTGGCCGGGCTGAGGGAGCGCTTGGGCCGGGCCGGGCGGGCGCAGGTGTCGGACAGGATCGGGCAGCATCTGGAACGGGTGCTGGGTGACCGCGGGGTGAGGCGCGGATGCGTCCTGTCCGGCTACTGGCCGATCAAGGGGGAACCCGACCTACGCCCGGCCTTGGCCGGTCTGCACCGCGCGGGCGTCACCATCGCCTTGCCGGTGGTAGAGACGCGCGCCGCGCCACTTGTGTTTCGCCGCTGGACGCCCGGGACCAAGGTGGTGCGCGGCGACTGGAACATTCCCGTGCCGCCGCCCGAGGCCGATGTGCTGACGCCTGACATCGCGCTGGCGCCCTGTCTTGGCTGGGATGGCGCCTGCTTCCGGCTGGGCTGGGGCGGGGGCTATTTCGACCTCACGCTGGCCGTGCTGGTGCCGCGCCCGGTGACGATCGGCGTCGCGCTGTCCGGCGCGCGCCTGCACACGATCTTTCCGCAACCCCATGACATTCCGCTGGACCTGATCCTGACCGAGGACGGCGTCGCGGCTACAAGGACAGGCATATGACGACGACCGCCGAGAAGATGCGCGCCTGGACCGGGCCTGCGATCCTGACCTTCGGGTTCCGCCCGTTCTTTTTCGGGGCGGCGATCTGGGCTGCGCTGGCGATGGCGCTTTGGGTGCCGATGCTGTCGGGGCACGTGTTGTTGCCCACCGCCTTCGACCCCGTGTCATGGCACGCGCACGAGTTCCTCTACGGTTATCTCGGCGCCGTCGTCGCGGGCTTTCTTCTGACTGCGGTGCCAAACTGGACGGGGCGCTTGCCGATCGTTGGCTGGCGTCTCGGGATGCTCGCGGGCCTTTGGTTGGCAGGGCGTGTGGCGGTTGCGGTCTCGGGCGGCATGCCTGCTTTGCTGGTAGCCGTGGCCGATCTCGCGTTTCCGGTTGTATTTGCGCTCCTGATCGCGCGGGAGATCGTGGCGGGCAAGAACTGGCGCAACCTGATCGTTCTGGCGATGCTGGGGGTCTTCATCATCGGCAATGCACTTTTCCACTGGGAGGCGGCAAAGGGCGACTACGCGGCCCATGGCTACGGCCTGCGGCTGGGCCTCGGGGCGGGCATCATGATGATCGCCTTCATCGGCGGCCGTGTGGTACCGTCCTTCACCCGCAACTGGCTGGTGAAACGGCGCAGCACCGCCTTGCCCGTGTCGCCGATGCAGTCCTTCGACAAGGCGGCGCTGGCGGCACTTCTGGTGGCGCTTGTGCTATGGGTCGTGTTGCCTCTCGGGACGCTGACCGGGCTGGCGCTTGCACTGGCAGGCGTTTTGCACGCCCTGCGATTGGCCCGTTGGGCAGGGCACCGGACATTTGCAGAGCCGCTGGTGACGGTGTTGCACGCGGGCTATGCCTTCGTGCCGTTGGGAGCCTTGGCACTGGCCGCGGAAATCCTCCTGCCGGGATCTTTCGGGATGGCGGGCGCGCAGCATTTCTGGATGGCGGGGGCAATCGGCTTGATGACACTGGCCGTGATGACACGCGCGACGCTTGGTCATACCGGGCAGGACCTGACGGCGGGAACAGGGACGGTCATGATCTATCTGGCCCTGATCCTGTCCGTATTCGCGCGGGTCGCGGGTGGCGTATGGCCCGAGTTTTCCAGCCCCTTGAACACTGTGGCAGGGCTATTCTGGACATTTGCCTTCGGCAGCTTTGCGGTCATTTACGGCGGGCTCTTGCTGCGTCTGCCTGCCGCCAAGCGGATTTGAGGCGCGCATCCATGGGATGGTTCGAGTTCGCCCTCGCCTATGTAGTGTTCTTCCTGTCGCATTCCTTGCCCGTGCGACCGCCACTGCGGCCCCGGCTTCAGGCGCGGCTTGGCTCTGTCGGTTTCACACTGGTCTATTCCGCCCTGTCGCTCGCGATGCTGGCCTGGCTGATTGCGGCGGCAGGCCGCGCACCACATGTGGCCCTTTGGGACTGGGCGCCGTGGCAGGTCCATGTGCCGCTGATCGTCATGGGGCCGGTCTGTCTGATCCTTGCGCTCTCCATCGGGCGTCCAAATCCGTTTTCATTCGGTGGCGCGCGCAATGACCTGTTCGACCCGGCAAGACCCGGCATCGTCCGGTGGTCACGTCATCCAATGCTTGCCGCGCTGGCGCTTTGGGCGGCGGCCCATGTCGTGCCGAACGGGGATCTCGCGCATGTGATCCTGTTCGGCACCTTTGCCGCCTTCGCGGTTCTTGGCGGTCATCTGATCGACCGCAGAAAACGTCGTGAGATGGGGGCGGATTGGCAGCGCCTGCATCGCGCTGTGAAAGCCGGGCCGTTCCTGTCATTCGATTTGACCGGGGCCCGTGTCGCGGGATTGTTGGCCGGCGCCTTACTTTACGCTTTACTCATCTGGGCGCATCCCGGTCTGTTTGGTGTGAACCCGCTTTCCGGGTAATTCAGCTTTGTGATCCGATGCTCGGAACCCTTTTTGCCGAATACCCAAGGTTCATGAGGAATCTTTGCCAGGGTAGAGGTGCAGTCGGACATTGAACGCGCGTTGTCAAGGATGTCCTGCTTGTCGAGGTTGATCAAAGAGCCTGTTTGAGCATTTGACCATTTTCATCCTGCCCAGAGTAAATGGTTTGGAGGCTGATTATTTTGTCTTTTTCGGTTTCAAGTATGGTCACCAAAAGCGGGTCAAGTTTTCCAACTTGCGCAAGCATGTGTAATTCAGCAAAGGCGTCATTAATACTCCATGCCGGCTTGTAGGACCGTCTTGATGTCAATGCATCGAAAATATCAGCTATGCCGACGATCTTTCCCTCGATACTGATCTCGTCTTCTTTCAATCCATTTGGGTATCCGCTGCCATCGAGCTTTTCGTGATGATGCGCGATGATGTTCTTGAGAACGGTGAAGGCTGACACTGGAAACATACCAAGGTTTTCGAATTTTTCGACAACCTTCAATCCGTTTTCAACGTGTTCCTTGATTTGTGCAAATTCTGCTTCATCCAGCTTGCCGTCCTTCAGCAGAATGTCTTTGGGCACATGAACCTTCCCAAGGTCATGCATCGGTGCGAACAGATTGATGTTCGCAGCCAGTTCGTCATCGATGGCGCCCAATTCCACCAGCCTGGACGCGATAAGGTATGAGTAACCCGCGACTCTGCTCAGATGGTTTTCTGTTTCGAAATCGTGCAGATTGAGGGCAGCGGTGAATATGAAGATCGGCAGTTGGATCTTTGACACGGTCGCAGAAATCAGTTCCGCATAATGACAAAGCTCCTTGCGTGTTTTTTCGTCAAAGGCATCCAGATCATCGGAGTTGAAAAAGACAAGCCCCAGAAATCTTTTGCCTTGGTGCATCGGGACGGTAAGCGACGTCTGATAACTTTGCGCCAACAGCCAGTCAGAATGCCTGTTTCCCGCGGGGATGTTTTCTGAAATATTTGAGATGTACCGATAATTTCCCGTTTCGGACAATTCTGTCAATGATTTGCTTGCGCTGAGTGGAAATTGATACGCTTTGATAGGCACGCCGGTACGCGTGCTGTTGGCATAGGTGTATAGATTGTCTGTCGATTGATCCCACAGGACACAGGCAATTCGCGAAACCTTTGGGATAAAATTCAGAATAAGTCGATGAATTTTCTCGATTTCGCAACTGGTGGACGTGATTTCCATCACAGCGCTAATCCTTTTTAGATTTGCGTCTAAGCCCATTATTTTATTTGTCATACGATTCGGAGTGACGTGTCAATGCTTTAGATAAGCGCAGCGCAGTTCAGGGCCTGCGCATCATGAAATGTGCCCGCTGCTATTTACCGTTGATGTTGATCGCAAGGATCAAGAAGCTGTGCGTGGCCGGATCATTTTAATCTGCGCTGGAATGGGTCATCCATGAGATAACTGTTGCCCTGTTTTCTTTTATGGCCAGAAATTTTCATCGGTTCAGATGCGGCCTGGGTTTCTTTTGTTCTGCGTTAGCTCTGATGATCGTCAATGAGCCTATTGGGCTTTGCAAATCTCTTTAGCTCGTTGTGATCCTCTATGGTTATGCGGGTGCCTGCGACTGTCACGCCATAAGGTTGGAGGCCTTTGAATGCGCGGCTCAGGTTTTCAGGGGTCATCCCCAGCACTGATGCCAGACGACGCTTTTCGAACTCCAGTTCGAACACTGACCCTCCACCGGCATGTCGTTGTTGTCTCAAGAGATAGTTCGCCAGGCGCTCAAGCGAAGTTCGAAGCTTCAGATCTTTTTGTGATTTAATTACAGAGCGATAGCATTGCGCTAACTCGGTAACAATCGCACGGGCAAAGTTGCCATCCAGGTCGAATGCCGCGCGAACGTCCTGGCTGGGGATCAGGGCAACCCGGCTTTTTTCCAAGGTCCGCGCAGACATCAGATAGGGTGCATCCTTGACTGTCGCGGCAAGAATGAAGGTCGAAATGGGTCGTATTGTCGCCATGCTGGTTTCCCGGCCGTTCCAGGTCGAGAACAGATCGACGGCTCCCGAAACCAGCACATGCAGAAAATCGCTGGGGTCTCCCTCGGTGATCAACTCGATTTGTGACGGAAAATTCTGAACATAGGCGCCACGCATCAGGCCCGTGAAATTCTCATCGGCCATCTGCGCGAAGAGATCGAGTTTTCGGATATCCCCGTATGCTGAATCGGGCATGCAGCACCTATTTCTACTCAAGTGTTTGATGATTATCGCTATTACGATTGATAAAAGTCAATCATAGATTTGATCTTTTGCGGGGGTGTCGTTGATTTTTGGCTTTGTGGTGGATGATAAATCTCAGCAAGTCATTTATTTCGATATTCTTTTCCGCTTTTTCTGATCCAGATCAAATCCCAGCCGCCTCTCTGGCCTCAGATCTGGCTTTGAACCCCATGCAGGGGGACATAGCTATTATTGCCGGAGACCCGCCATGCAGACCGTTGCAACAGCCTCACGCGCCGATCAGACGCGCGCCTTGAGCCTGAGCACGATCGCCTTCACCGCCTGTTTCGCGGTCTGGACGATCTTTTCCATCATCGGTGTCGCCATCAAGGCCGAGCTTGGCCTGAACGACACCCAGTTCGGCCTGCTGGTCGCCACCCCGATCCTGACCGGATCGGTCACCCGCCTGTTCCTGGGCGTCTGGACTGAGAAGTACGGCGGGCGGCTGGTGTTCTCGAGCCAGATGATCCTGACGGCGCTGGCCACATGGGCGCTGACGCTCGCAGACAGCTACATCATGTATCTGATCGCGGCCCTCGGCATCGGCCTCGCGGGCGGGTCGTTCATCATCGGCGTCGCCTATGTCAGCCGCTGGTATGACGCAGGCCACCAGGGGACCGCGCTGGGTATCTTCGGTGCGGGCAACGTCGGCGCCGCGGTCACCAAGTTCGTCGCTCCCTTCGTCATGGTCGCCTATGGCTGGCACGGTGTGGCCTATGTCTGGGCCGCGGGGCTCGCCATCATCGGCGTACTGTTCTTCCTGCTGGCAAAGGACGATCCCGAGCTGGTCGAGCGGCGCAAGACAGGGGCGAAGGCACCGTCGCTGGCGCAGCAATTCGCACCGCTGAAGAACCTGCAGGTCTGGCGCTTCTCGCTCTACTACTTCTTCGTCTTTGGTGCTTTCGTCGCGCTGGCGCTGTGGATGCCGCACTACCTGATCGACGTCTACGGAATCGACGTGCGCTTCGCGGGCATGGCGGCGGCGTCGTTCAGTCTGTCGGCTTCGCTCTTTCGCGCATACGGCGGCCATCTCAGCGACAAGTTTGGCGCGCGGAGGGTCATGTACTGGACCTTCGGCTTTTCCCTGCTGTTCCTGTTCATGCTGAGCTACCCGCCCACGGATTACGTCATCCAGGGCAAGGACGGTGCCATCGCCTTCTCGACACAAATGGGTCTTTGGCCCTTCATCGTCACGCTCTTCGCTCTGGGCTTCTTCATGAGCCTCGGCAAGGCGGCAGTCTTCAAGCACATCCCGGTCTACTACCCCAAACATGTGGGCGCCGTCGGCGGTCTTGTTGGCATGATCGGGGGCCTTGGCGGTTTTGTCCTGCCGATCGCCTTCGGCGCTCTCCTCGATCTCACGGGCATCTACACGTCATGCTTTGCGCTGCTCTTCGGGCTGGTCGCTATCGCTCTGACCTGGATGCACCTGTCGATCCGCGCGATGGAGCGCGCTGCGCATGGTGAAGTGCTCGACCAGTTGCCGCAACTGCCCGAGATGCAGGACATTCACCACCCCGAACGCACCGCCATGCCGCGCGTGCTGGAGGACTGGCGGCCGGAGGACCAACAATTCTGGGCCGAAAAGGGCCGTGCCGTTGCACGCCGGAACCTGTGGATCTCGATCCCGGCGCTTCTGCTGGCCTTCTCGGTCTGGATGGTGTGGTCGGTGGTCGTGGCTCGCTTGCCCGCCATCGGGTTCGACTTCACCCCGGGACAGCTGTTCTGGCTGGCGGCCTTGCCGGGCCTGTCGGGCGCAACGCTCCGCATCTTCTACAGCTTCATGGTGCCGATCTTCGGTGGGCGGCTGTGGACGACGCTGTCGACCGCTTCGCTGCTGCTGCCCGCCATGGGCATCGGATATGCGGTGCAGAACCCCGACACGCCTTACCTGATTTTCCTCGTCCTGGCCCTTCTGTGCGGCTTTGGCGGCGGCAACTTCGCCTCGTCGATGGCCAATATCGGCTATTTCTTCCCGAAGGCCGAAAAGGGCAACGCACTGGCGCTGAACGCGGGGCTGGGGAACCTCGGCGTGTCGGTCATGCAGTTCCTCGTGCCCATCGTCATCACGGCGGGTGTCTTCGGGGCACTTGGCGGGCAACCGCAGACCATGTCCGACGGCGGTCAGCTGTGGATGCAGAACGCAGGCTTCGTCTGGGTGCCCTTCATCCTCGCAGCGACCATAGCGGCCTGGTTGGGCATGAACGACATCGCAGATGCACGCGCCAGCTTTGCCGACCAGGCAGTGATCTTCGGACGCAAGCAGAACTGGTTGATGTGCATCCTCTACACCGGCACCTTCGGCAGCTTCATCGGCTACTCGGCGGGTTTCCCTCTGCTGACGCGCCTGGCCTTTCCCGAAGTGAACGCACTCAACTACGTGTTCCTTGGGCCGCTCGTGGGGGCGCTGAGCCGCGCTGCCACCGGCTGGATCTCGGACAAGTTCGGGGGCGGTCGCGTGACCTTCTGGACTTTCGCCCTGATGATCGTCGCCACCTTCGGTGTGATCAGCTTCCTTGGATTGGGCTCCTTCGTCGGCTTCTTCGCCTGCTTCATGGCGCTCTTCTTCCTGACCGGTGTCGGCAACGCGTCGACCTTCCAGATGATCCCGGTGATCATGGGTCGCGAAATTCCGCGCCTGATGCCGCACTTGGGTGCTGAAGAGCGCAAGCGTCAGATCGCGATGGAGTCCGGCGCGATCGTGGCCTTCACCTCGGCCATCGCGGCTTACGGCGCCTTCTTCATCCCCAAGGCCTACGGGACATCAATCGCGATGACCGGGTCTGCCGTTGGGGCGCTGTGGGGTTTCCTGATCTTCTACGTGATCTGCGTCGTCATCACCTGGGTGGTCTACACGCGCCCCGGCGGCCTTCTCCACGACATCGAACATGGCCGCACGCCGCAGGGCACCGCAGCCCAGCCCGCTGAATGATTCAGTTGATTTCCCGGGCGGCGGAGCTCGCCGCCCGGACCCAGACACCCGAAAGGACAGCCAAATGAGCCATCTGCTCGACAAACTGAACTTCTTCCAGAGCAAGGAACTGGAGCAATTCTCCGACGGTTGGGGTCAGACCACCCGCGAGGATCGCAGCTGGGAAGACACCTACCGGAACCGCTGGCGGCACGACAAGATCGTCCGCTCGACGCACGGGGTGAACTGCACCGGGTCGTGTTCATGGAAGATCTACGTAAAATCCGGGATCGTCACCTGGGAAACCCAACAGACCGACTATCCGCGCACCCGTGCGGGCCTGCCCAACCACGAGCCGCGCGGCTGTGCGCGGGGAGCCTCCTACAGCTGGTATCTCTATTCCGCGAACCGGGTGAAGAACCCGTTGATCCGTGGTGCGCTGATGCGGGCGTGGCGGAAGATGCGCGAGACGATGACGCCGGTGGCCGCCTGGGCCGCGATCCAGGGCGATCCCGCCCTGCGCAATTCGATCAACAAAACGCGGGGCAAAGGCGGCTTCGTGCGGGCCACCTGGGACGAAGCGACCGAGATCATCGCCGCCGCCAACGCCTACACGGCCAAGACCTACGGGCCCGACCGCGTGTTCGGCTTCTCGCCGATCCCGGCCATGTCGATGGTCAGCTACGCCGCCGGTTCACGCTACCTGAGCCTGCTGGGCGGTACCTGCATGTCGTTCTACGACTGGTACTGCGACCTGCCGCCAGCTTCCCCCCAGACCTGGGGCGAACAGACTGACGTTCCGGAATCGGCCGACTGGTACAATGCAGGTTTCCTGATGCTTTGGGGCTCGAACGTGCCCCAGACCCGGACACCCGACGCCCATTTCTACACCGAGGTCCGCTATCGCGGCACCAAGTCGGCCGTGGTCAGCCCCGACTATTCGGAAGCCGCCAAGTTCGGCGACATCTGGCTGAACCCGCAGGCGGGCACCGACGCGGCGCTGGCAATGGCGATGGGTCACGTGATCCTGCGCGAATTCCACCTCGACCGGCAGGCCGAGTATTTCGAGGACTACGCCCGCAAGTATACCGACATGCCGATGCTGGTTCGGCTGGATGAAAAGGACGGCCACCTTGTGCCGGGCCGGATGCTGCGCGCTGACGACTTCGACGGCAAGCTGGGCGAGGCCAACAACCCCGACTGGAAGACCGTCGCCTATGACGAGGCGTCGGGTCAGATCGTGGCTCCGAACGGGTCCATCGGGTTCCGCTGGGGCGAAGAGGGCAAGTGGAACCTCGAGGAGAAAGCGAAGGGCGCTGAAAGCAAGCTGCGCCTCAGCCAGATCATGGATGGCGATCACGATGAGGTCGTAGGCGTTAACTTCCCTTATTTCGGCGGTGCGGCCACGGGCGATTTCGTGAAATGCGATCACCCCGAAGTGTTGACCCGGAACATTCCGGCGCGCCGCGTGAAACTGGCCGACGGATCCGAAGCGCTGGTTGCCACCGTTTTCGACCTCTTCTGCGCCAACTACGGCCTCGACCGGGGTCTTGGCGGTGACTGGGTGTCCAAGGATTTCAACGACGACAGTCCCTACACCCCCGCCTGGGCCGAAAAGATCACCGGCGTTGAGAGGGAGAAAATCATCGCGGTCGCGCGCGAATTCGCAGGCAACGCCGAAAAGACCCATGGCAAGTCCATGGTCATCCTCGGGGCCGGTCTGAACCACTGGTACCACATGGACATGAACTACCGCGGCATCATCAACATGTTGGTGATGTGCGGCTGCATCGGGCAGGAAGGCGGCGGCTGGTCGCACTACGTGGGTCAGGAGAAGCTACGCCCGCAGACGGGCTGGCAACCTTTAGCCTTCGCACTCGACTGGAACCGACCGCCGCGGCATATGAACTCGACGTCTTGCTGGTACGCCCATACCGACCAGTGGCGCTACGAGACATTGCGCGCGGGCGAGATCCTGTCGCCGACCGCACCCGAGGGCGATTGGGACATCAGTCTGATAGACTATAACATCCGGGCCGAGCGCATGGGCTGGCTGCCGTCCGCCCCGCAGCTCAAGACCAATCCTCTGGAAGTCTCGAAAGCCGCAAAGAAGGCTGGGAAGGAGATCAAGGACTACGTCGCCGAACAGCTGAAATCCGGCGATCTGGAAATGTCGTGTCAGGATCCGGACGCCCCGGAAAACTGGCCGCGCAACCTGTTTGTCTGGCGCTCGAACCTGCTGGGGTCGTCCGGCAAGGGACACGAGTACTTCCTCAAGCACCTCTTGGGCACCGACCACGGGGTGATGGGCAAGGACCTTGGCGAGGAAGGCGGCGTGATGCCGAAGGAGGCCGTCTGGCATGACGAAGCGCCGAAGGGCAAGCTCGACCTGCTGGTCTGCATCGACTTCCGCATGTCCACGACGGCGGTGTATTCCGACATCGTCCTGCCGACGGCCAGCTGGTACGAAAAAGACGACCTCAACACCTCGGACATGCACCCCTTCATCCACCCGCTGCAGGCGGCGGTCGACCCGGCCTACGAAAGCAAGTCGGACTGGGAGATCTTCAAGTCGATCGCCCGGAAGTTCAGCGAAGTGGCGCCCGAGGTGCTCGGCGTGGAGACCGACATCGTCCAGCTGCCGCTTCTCCATGACACCGCCGCCGAACTGGCACAGGCCCATGTGAAGGACTGGAAGAAGGGCGAATGCGACCTGATCCCCGGCAAGACTGCGCCGAACTACATCGCGGTCGAGCGGGATTATCCCAACCTCTACAAGAAGTTCACCTCGGTCGGGCCGCTGCTGGAGAAGCTCGGCAACGGTGGCAAGGGGATCAACTGGGACACCAAGACCGAGGTCAAGCATCTGCGCGATCTGAACGGCATCGTTCAAGATGAGGGCGTGTCCAAAGGCCAGCCGAAACTCGAAACCGCCATCGACGCGGCCGAGATGATCCTGATGCTCGCCCCGGAAACCAACGGCGAAGTGGCCGTGAAGGCCTGGGAAGAACTTGAGAAGCCCACGGGGCAGCACCATACCCACCTCGCGGAGGGCGCACATCACACCAAGATCCGCTTCCGCGACATCGCCGCGCAACCGCGCAAGATCATCTCGTCGCCCACCTGGTCGGGGATCGAAAGCGAAGATGTCTGCTACAACGCGGGCTACACCAACGTCCACGAACTGATCCCGTGGCGCACCCTGACGGGCCGCCAGCAGCTCTACCAGGATCACGAATGGATGCGCGCCTTCGGCGAAGGGTTCGTCAGCTATCGTCCGCCGGTGGACCTCAAGACGATCACTGCAGCCGTCAACAACGACGCGGCTGAGGGCAGCCCGCACGTGGTGCTGAACTTCATCACGCCCCACCAGAAATGGGGCATCCACAGCACCTACACCGACAACCTGCTGATGCTGACGCTGAACAGGGGCGGCCCGGTGGTCTGGATGTCCGAGGTGGACGCGAAGAAAGCCGGGCTGGTCGATAACGACTGGGTCGAGGCCTACAACACCAACGGCGCGCTGACCGCGCGGGTGGTGGTGTCCCAGCGCATCAAGCAGGGGACGCTGTTCATGTATCACGCGCAGGAAAAGATCGTGAACACGCCCGGCTCGGAAAAGACGGGCAATCGCGGCGGCATCCACAACTCGGTGACCCGCGCCACACTGAAACCCACGCACATGATCGGCGGCTATGCGCAGCTGTCCTACGGTTTCAACTACTACGGCACCGTGGGCAGCAACCGCGACGAGTTCGTGATCGTGCGGAAAATGAAGAAGATCGACTGGCTCGACAAACCCGCAAGCCGGTCCGCAACCCAGAACGTGGAGGCAGCGGAATGAGAGTTCGTGCGCAAATCGGCAAGGTCCTGAACCTCGACAAATGCATCGGGTGTCACACCTGCTCGGTCACCTGCAAGAACGTGTGGACGACGCGTGAAGGTGTCGAATACGCGTGGTTCAACAACGTCGAGACCAAGCCCGGCACCGGCTATCCGACGGACTGGGAGAACCAGAAGCGCTGGAACGGCGGCTGGGTGCGCTCGGCCTCGGGCAAGCTGCATCCCAAGCAGGGGTCGAAATGGCGGATCCTGGCGAACATCTTCGCCAACCCGGCCATGCCCGAGATCGACGACTACTACGAGCCGTTCGATTTCGACTACGACCACCTGAAATCGGCGCCCGACATGACCGCGTTCCCGACCGCGCGCCCCCGCTCGAAGATCACCGGCGAGCGGATGGAGAAGATCGAGAAGGGTCCGAACTGGGAGGAAATCCTCGGCGGCGAATTCTCGAAGCGGTCTCAGGACTACAACTTCGATCAGGTGCAGAAGGACATTTATGGAGAGTATGAAAACACCTTCATGATGTATCTGCCGCGCCTGTGCGAGCACTGCCTTAACCCCACCTGTTCCGCCTCCTGTCCCTCGGGCGCGATCTACAAGCGCGAGGAGGACGGCATCGTTCTGATCGACCAGGAGAAGTGCCGCGGCTGGCGGATGTGCGTCTCGGGCTGCCCCTACAAGAAGGTCTATTACAACTGGGACACCGGCAAATCCGAGAAATGCACCTTCTGCTATCCGCGGATCGAAAGCGGCCAGCCGACGGTCTGCTCGGAAACCTGCGTCGGGCGCATTCGCTATCTGGGCGTGATCCTTTATGACGCAGACAAGATCGAAGCTGCGGCCAGTGCCGAGCGCGAGACCGATCTCTACGGCGCGCAGCTCGACGTCTTCCTCGACCCGAACGACCCCGAGGTGATCGCCGCGGCGCGCCGTGACGGCGTGCCCGAAGACTGGATCGAGGCGGCGAAGGTCAGCCCGGTCTGGAAGATGGCGATGGATTGGAAGGTCGCCTTCCCGCTGCACCCGGAATACCGGACGCTGCCGATGGTGTGGTACATCCCGCCGCTCAGCCCGATCCAGAACGCCGCTCAGGCGGGCCAGATCGCGATGAGCGACCAGATGCCCGACGTCCGCTCCCTGCGCATCCCCGTCAAATACCTCGCCAACATGCTGACGGCGGGCGACGAGGAGCCCATCGTTCACGCCCTCGAACGCATGTCGGCGATGCGGCTCTACATGCGGGCCCTCAGCGTTGACGGCGTGCGCGACGAGGCGATTGCCGCCCGGGTCGGCATGTCCGGTCGGGTGATCGAGGACATGTACAAGATCATGGCCATCGCCGATTACGAGGATCGTTTCGCGATCCCCACGGCGCACCGCGAACAGAACGAGCATGGCGCCGACATCCGCGGCGGCTGCGGCTTCACCGACGGCAACGGCTGTTCCACCGGCGAGGCGGGCAAGACGACGCTCTTCGGCGGCAAGAAAAAGAAATTCGCCCTTCCGCAGGAGACCTTCTGATGCTGGACCGTTCCCTGAAAGCCCTGTCGCTGATCCTGAGCTATCCCTCGCGGGAACTTCAGGAGGCGATGCCCGAGATCGGGACAATTCTTGGTTCCGATCCTCGCATCGCCACCGATACACGCGCTGCGCTGCGCTCGTTGACCGATGGCTTCGCAGACGCCGACCTCTACGATCTGCAGGAGAGTTATGTGATGCTCTTCGACCGCTCGCGGACGCTGTCGCTCAATCTCTTCGAGCACGTTCATGGCGAAAGCCGGGACCGCGGCGGTGCAATGGTCAGTCTGATCGAGACCTACAGGGCAGGCGGGTTCGAGCCCGCCACAACGGAACTGCCGGATCACCTGCCGGTGCTGCTGGAATTCCTGTCGACGCGTCCCTTCGCAGAAGTGCAGGAAACCTTGGCGGACGCGGCGCATATCATCGATGCTCTCGCGGCCCGGCTCGTCCGGCGCGACAGCGGATATGCCGCCGCGTTCGCCGCTCTTTTGCAGCTGTCAGGTGACAAGGCCGACGCCGAAGCGGTGGCCGACATGCTGGCCCAGCCCGATGATGATCCGACCGACCTCGCGGCGCTCGACGCTGTCTGGGAGGAAACGGAAGTCACCTTCGGCCCAGATCCGAACGCCGGTTGTCCGCAGGTCCGCGACATGCTCGCGGCGATGGACAAACCGACCCCGCAACAATTGAACAGGAGTGCATGACATGTTCGGCGACTTCGACATCAACTTCGTCATCTTCGGGGTCATGCCCTATGTCGCGCTGACGATCTTCCTGGTGGGATCGATCGTGCGCTACGAGCGGGACCCCTTCACCTGGAAGAGTTCCTCGAGCCAGCTCCTGCGTCGCAAGCAGCTGATCTGGGGTTCGATCCTGTTCCACGTTGGCATCCTGACCGTGTTCTTCGGGCACCTTATCGGCCTCTTCACGCCGATCTGGGTGCTGGATGCCATCGGCATTCCCTATGCGCTGAAGCAATGGATGGCGGTGCTGATCGGTGGCCCGGCTGGCATCGCCGCCCTGATCGGATCGACCATGTTGATCCATCGCCGCCTGGTCGATCCGCGCATCCGCGTGACATCGACTTTCCCCGACATCCTGATCATGGTCCTGATCTGGCTTCAGCTTGCCATCGGCCTGCTGACGATCACCCAGACACTGCAACACATGGACGGGTCGGAAATGGTCCGCTTCATGACCTGGTCGCAGAGCGTGGTCAGCTGGAACATCAACGCCTGGGTCACCGTCGTCGACGTGCACTGGCTCTACAAGCTGCACATCTTCCTCGGTCTCATCATCACGGCGCTGTTTCCGTTCACGCGGCTCGTCCACATCTGGTCCGGTTTCGCCGCGCCGTTCCGCTACCTGCTGACGCGGCCCGGCTACCAGATCGTGCGGTCGCGGCGGCATCGCCCGCTCGAGGAACGCCGCCGCGCCTATGACAAGGTGCAAGCCAAGCGCGGTCCTACCGCCACGACGCCAGCGGAGTGAGCCAGATGAACGTGGCCCTGTTTCCCGATGTCGTCGTGAACGGCGAAACCATCCCCTCGGCGGCAATCGCCGCCGAGGCCCAGAACCACAGCGCCCCTAAAGACAAGCCGGGGATCGCCTGGCGCAAGGCCGCGCAAGCATTGGCGATCCGTGCACTGCTGTTGCAAGAGGCGAAGCGACGGGGGTTGACGGCCGACCCGCTCGAGCTGGCTCTTGGGCGGTTCGAGACAGACGACGAAGCCCTGATCCGCGCCCTGCTGGACGAGGCGCTGGTGATCGAACCCGTCGGTGAAGAGGCCGTGCGCGCGGAATGGGAGAAAGACCCCGCCCGATATCGTTCGGCACCGCTCTGGGATGTCTCGCACATCCTGTGCGCCTGCGATCCGCGCGACGAAGCCGAGTGCGCCGCGGCCGAGGCACGGGCCATTGCCCTGCTGGCGCGACTCGACGGCGATGCCAAGGGATTTGCCGCTGCCGCGCGCGAAAGCGATTGCGGTTCGAAGGCTTCTGGCGGCCATCTGGGTCAGCTTGGCCCCGGCGACACCGTGCCGGAGTTCGAGGCAGCCCTGCGCTCCCTGACCGAAGGGGCCGTGACCCCGGCGCCCGTGTTATCGCGCCACGGCTGGCATATCATCCGACTGAATGCCACGGCGCCGGGGCAGGTGCTGCCCTACGACACCGTTCGGCCGAAGATCGCGCAGGCGTTGGAAAAGGCAGCCTGGGCGCGCGCCTCGCGCGCCTTCGTGGAGAGCCTCGGTCAAGGGGCGCAGATCTCCGGCGCAAGCCTGACGCCGATCTGAACCACGCGAAAGGACGTGTGATGAAACCGTCAGAGACAGTGACGCGCGGAAGTGGCGACAAACCGACGAGTCCGAGCCTGCTCGCAAATCCTCTGGACTTCATCAGCGAAGACCACCTGCGCGAACGTCAGATTTGCGCAGTTATCGACGCGCTGGCAACGGCGGACGCTTTCAATCGCCAAGAAGCGACAGCGGTGCTGCGCTTTGTGAACGAGGAACTGAACGTCCACCTGCGCGACGAGGCTGAGGACCTGTTCCCGCTTCTTGCCCGGCGCTGCACAGAAGAGGATGCGATTGAGGGTGCGATCGACCGGATCAGGGCCGATCAGGATGAGGCGATGCGTCTGCTGCCCGAAGTGCGAGCGATGCTCTCTCGTTGCCTCGATAGAGGGGCCGATCTGTCCTCCAAGGAGCGCGGGGTGTTGTCCAGGTTTGCGGGGCACGTGCGGCGCCACCTCGTTGCCGAAAACGCGATCCTCTTGCCGATTGCCCGCGCCCGGCTGACCCGGGCCGATCTGCGGATCCTCTCGAAACACATGCGCTCAAGACGCGGGCTGCCAGATTTCCCGGAGACGACCGATGTTGAATGACCTTCTGACGCGCAATGTGGCGTGGTCGAAAAAACGTCACGACGAAGAGCCTGACTATTTCACCCGCCTTGCCGCCCTTCAGGCGCCCGAGTTCTTCTGGATCGGCTGTTCGGACAGCCGGGTGCCGGCCAACGTGGTCGCGGGGCTGGATCCAGGCGAAGTGTTCGTCCATCGCAACGTCGCCAACATCGTTCATTCCTCGGACATGAACCTCCTGTCGGCGCTGGAATTCGCGGTCGATGCTCTGCATGTTCGCGAGATCATCGTTTGCGGCCACTATGGCTGCGGCGGGGTCAAGGCCGCGACCGAGGATCTGCCACACGGTCTCGCCGATCACTGGCTCGAGCCGATCCGGCGCCTGGCCCGCGCTTACGCGGTCGATCTGGGGCGCGAACCCGACCTCGAAGGACAACGTGACCGGCTGGCCGAACTGAACGTCGTCGAAGGCGTTCGGCGTGTCTGCGAGACGCCGATCCTGCAGAAGGCATGGCGCCGCGGAGCCGATGTCCGCGTGCATGGCCTGATTTACGGGCTCAAGGACGGGCGCCTGCGCGATCTCGATTGCAGCATCGGGCCCGGGCATTTCCAGCCTACCCATTCCGCCGAGGAGGCAGCACAATGACCATCCATCAAGCCATCGCGTCACCGGGCTGCGGCTGTGACAGTCAGGACATGCGCCATGCGCTGATCAGCATCGACGAGGCCCTTGCCCGGATTGCGACGCATGCATCGCCAGTCAGTCGAACCGAGGCCGTGCAGGCGGGCAGCGCCCTTGGCCGCACTCTCGCGCTGCCGGTCCGGTCTCGGTCCATGGCCCCGGTTTTCGACAATGCCGCGATGGATGGCTATGCCATCGCAACATCCGCCCTGACGGGGCACGGTCCATGGGACCTGCGGGTGATAACGCGCGTACCTGCCGGGCAGGAGACGACGACATCGGTCGCAGGAGCTGCGGTGGCCCGGATCTTCACGGGCGCGCCGATCCCGGGCGGGGCCGATGCCGTCGTGATGCAGGAGGATGTCTTGCGCGACGGAGATTTCATTCACCTGTCCCGCCGTCCTCAACCGGGCCTGAACATCCGCCGTGCAGGCAGCGACCTGGCCAGGGGCGTGACCGTTCTGGACAAGGGCCAGCGGCTTGGCCCGAAAGAGATTGCCGTCTGCGCCGCCGCCGGCGCAGGCATCCTTCGTGTCCGGCGCAGGCTGCGCGTGGCCCTCTTGGTTACCGGCGATGAGGTCCGTCGCGCCGGGGGGGCGCGCGAGGCCGCCCAGATCTGGGACGTCAACACACCGATGCTGATGGCAAGCCTTGCAGCTGCGGGCGTCGAACTCGTTGCATCGGCCCATGGTGCCGACAGCCGCGCAGACCTTGTCCGTCAATTGGGCGACATGGCGGCGCAAGCTGACCTTGTCATCACCACGGGCGGTATCTCGGTTGGGGAAGAAGATCATGTGAAGCCTGCCTTCATGGCGCTCGAGGGCGAGGTCTTGTTCAGCGGCGTCGCGATCAAACCGGGCAAGCCCGTGTCAGTCGGGCACATCGGGAAAGCCTATTGGCTTGGTCTACCCGGCAATCCGGTGTCTGCCTTCGTCACCTGGCAGGTGTTCGGAATGGCACTCATCCGTGCCCTGACCGGCGAACGGACTGGCGCCCCGACCCGGCGACACGTCGTGACCGCAAGCGAAATCCGCCGCAAGCGAGGGCGCTGTGAACTCCGGCCCGCCACGCTGGCCGGGTTCGATTCCCATGGCCGCGAGATCGTCAGTTTCGAGGATGCCACCCATTCGGCGCGTGTCGGTCTGCTGTCCCTCTCGGACGGGCTGATGTTTCTGCCCGCCGATGCCGAATGCCTGCCAGCCGGTGCGCTGGTCGAATTCCAACCTTTCTGCCAATCCTGAAGGAGCCCGGATATGAAACTTGCCTACACAATGGCGCCGGGACGCGGCGATACCGATCTGGTGCTTGAACGGCTGGCAGCGGCTCTCGCGGCCCGGGGTCTCAGGTGCTGCGGGACCGTCCAGATCAACAGCGAGCGCGCCGAAGCCGGTCCCTGCGACATGGATGTACGGGTGTTGCCGGGTGGCGCGATCTTGCGCATTAGTCAGGATCTTGGCCCGCAGGCGCGCGGGTGCCGCCTCGACCCGGCTGCACTTGAAACGGCCGTCGGACTGGTCGCGGCTGGCCTGTCATCCGGCGCGGACCTCTTGATCGTCAACAAGTTCGGCAAACACGAGTCCGAGGGGCGCGGGTTCCGCAGCGTTATCGCCGAGGCGGTCGCGATGGATATCCCCGTTCTTGTCGGCCTGAACGCGCTGAATCGGCCAGCTTTTGAAAGCTTTGCTGAAGGAATGGCAATCGGCTTGCCGCCTGACGCCGCCGAATTGATGGATTGGGCCGTGCGGGTCACTGAAAGCAACGCAATGACAGAGAGTGATTTTGCAAAAGCATAGGTTCCGGGGATAACAGGTGCTTTTGCCAATGCTGCCCTCGTTTGCCGAATTGAGGAATTCGTGTGAAACATCTTTTGCGATGTCAAAGTTGGAGTTTCCGCTTTTCCTTGTTTCAGCTGCGGACATGCCATGCTGTAGAAGGTCCGCTAATGGGATGTGCCGACTGCTTCACCCGCGGTGATAGCCTCTGAGGGTCACCGCCAAGGAGGAGGAGCAACGATGACAACCGCGACCAAACACGACCCTTCGACGCTTGTAGTCATCGGCGTCGACATCGGGAAAGACGTCTTTCATCTCGTCGGTTTCGACGGAAATGGCCAACGTGTCCTGCGGCAGAAGATCAAGCGTCTTGCACTGACCAGCACCTTCGAGATGCTCCCGCGTTGCATTGTCGGCATGGAGGCTTGCCTGAGCGCGCATTTCGTCAGCAGGACATTGCGCGCAATGGGCTTCGAGCCGAGGATTATCCCGGCGATCTACGTCAAGCCGTTCAACAAAGGGCAGAAGAACGACTACAACGATGCCGAGGCGATCG
>NZ_JASJOF010000001.1 GCF_030163795.1 Roseicyclus marinus
CCCGCGCGCAGGCGGCCCCCGTGCCGCGCAGCAGTGGAGGCGGCGCGCAGGCGGCTTTGCAGGCCGAGCCGGGGCCGGATCTGTCGGTCTATCCGACCTTTCCCAGCGTCGTCGCCCTGATCGAACAGGCGCGTGACATCAAGCTGCTGGTCGAGATCAAGACCTGCCTTCGGCTCGTCAGCTATGCGCCCGGCCGGATCGAGTTCCAGCCGACCGAAAACGCCCCGCCAGACCTGTCGCAGCGTCTGGGGCGGGCCCTGACGCTGGCGACCGGCGCGCGCTGGATCATCTCGCTTGCCAATGACGGTGGCGCGCCCACTATCGCCGAGGCGGAACAGGCGCAGCGACACGCGCTCGAAGCGGAGCTTGAACAGCACCCGCTGCTGCAAGCCGTCAAGGCTGCTTTCCCCGAGGCGAAAATCGCGGCGATCCGCAGCCGCGCGGAATTGCAGGCGCAGGCCCAGGCCGAGGCGCTGCCGGAATTGCCCGACCCCGACGATCTTCCCGAGGATTGGGACCCGTTCGACGATGAATGACTTTTGGAGAGATAGGACATGCTGAAAGGTTTGGGCGGTCTGGGTGGTCTTGGCGACATGGCCAAGATCATGAAGCAGGCGCAGGAAATGCAGACGAAAATGGCCGAGATGCAGGAGAGCCTCGCCGCCATGACGGTCGAGGGCGTCTCGGGTGCGGGGCTGGTCAAGGCGACCGCCACCGCCAAGGGCGAGCTGATCGGGCTCGATATCGACCCGTCGATCTTCAACCAGGACGACAAGGAAGTGGTCGAGGATCTGATCCTCGCCGCGATCAAG
Source organism: Roseicyclus marinus (assembly GCF_030163795.1). Classification (GTDB taxonomy): domain Bacteria; phylum Pseudomonadota; class Alphaproteobacteria; order Rhodobacterales; family Rhodobacteraceae; genus Roseicyclus; species Roseicyclus marinus. The sequence continues at coordinate 813 of NZ_JASJOF010000001.1, forward strand.
GATGCCCAGACCCGGGCGCAGGAAAAAAGCCAAGAAGAACTGGCGAAACTGACCGAGGGCATGGGCCTGCCGCCGGGCATGAAACTGCCGTTCTGAGGGCTGTACCTTGGCGGACGCGCCCAAGGATATCGAGGCCCTGATCGAGATCATGGCCCGTCTGCCGGGGCTCGGCCCCCGGTCGGCGCGGCGTGCTGTTTTGCACCTGATCAAGAAGCGGGGGCCGTTGATGCGTCCCTTGGCCGAAACCATGACCCGCGTGGCCGATACCGCGCGGGAATGCCTGAATTGCGGCAATATCGGTACCGCCGATCTCTGCCCGATCTGCACAGATGACAAGCGCGCCAACGGACAGATCTGCGTGGTCGAGGATGTGGCGGATCTTTGGGCGATGGAGCGCGGCGGGGCCTTCGGTGGGCGCTACCATGTCCTTGGCGGTACGCTGTCCGCGCTCGACGATATCGGGCCCGAGGATCTGCGCATCCCGCGTCTTGTCGACCGCGTGACGGCTGAGGCCGTGACAGAGGTGATCCTTGCGCTCAATGCCACCGTCGATGGCGTCACCACGGCCCATTACATCGCGGATGCGATGGCGGGGTCGGGGGTTTCCGTCACCTCTCTGGCGCAGGGTGTGCCGATCGGGGGGGAACTCGACTACCTCGACGATGGCACGATTTCGGCAGCCCTGCGCGCCCGCAAGGCAGTGTGACACAACGTAAGTCTTGCCTTGCCGGGCATTCGGTTCAACTCTTTCCCAATGAGCCACATCGCCGGAAGCCGCCCCTACAGCCGTGCCGAATACATTTCGGATGCGATCGTGCACGCCTCCGGGATCGGCGCGGCCTTGATCGGTGGGCCGCTTCTGATCGCCTTGGCCGTCCTGTGGACCGGAGAGGCAGGGGTCGTCACCGCCGTTTCTGTCTATGTCGTGACCGGCCTTGCCATGTGGAGCGCATCTGCCGCCTACAACCTGTTCCAGGTTCCCGCCTGGGTCGACCGGCTGCGCCGCATGGACCAATCGGCGATCTACCTCAAGATCGCGGGCACCTACACACCCTTCGCCGCCCTTGCCGCGGGGCAGGCCGGGTTCCTTGCGGGGATATGGGCCGTTGCGGGCATAGGTGCCGCGCTCATCCTCTTTACCACGCGGCTGAAATGGCTAGCCATTCCGCTCTACCTTGGGCTGGGTTGGGCCGGTGCGCTGTGGGGTGGGCCGCTTGTTTCGGGCCTTGGCCCGCTGGCCTTTTGGCTTTTGGTCGTGGGTGGGGTCACCTATTCCTCGGGCATTGCCTTTCTGTTGTGGGAAAGACTGCCGTTCCACAACACGATCTGGCATGTCTTCGTCTTTTTGGGCTCGCTGGCGTGCTACGCGGCCATCGCGGCAGAGCTTTGGCGCGGCTCGGTTCCAATCTGACGCGGCGTTCCCGGTTGCCCCCGCGTCGATTTTGACCTGTCTTTGCCGGGCCTAAGGCTCTAATTCCTGTTCCAAGGTTCGTGAGGCGCGACCGCGCCCGAGAGAGGAGAGAACGCGATGAAGGTACTCGTACCGGTCAAACGCGTGATCGATTACAACGTGAAGGTCCGCGTCAAGGCGGATGGGTCCGGTGTCGATCTCGCCAACGTCAAGATGTCGATGAACCCCTTCGACGAGATTGCGGTCGAAGAAGCGATCCGCCTGAAAGAAGCCGGCAAGGCCGAGGAAGTCATCGCCGTCTCCATCGGCGTGAAGCAGGCGCAAGAAACGCTGCGGACCGCGCTTGCCATGGGGGCCGACCGTGCGATCCTCGTTGTTGCGGCCGACGACGTGCATCAGGACATCGAGCCGCTGGCCGTGGCCAAGATCCTCGCCAAGGTCGTGGCCGAGGAGAACCCCGGCCTCGTGATCTGCGGCAAGCAGGCCATCGACAATGACATGAACGCGACGGGTCAGATGCTGTCGGCGCTTCTGGGTTGGTCGCAGGCGACCTTTGCCAGCGAACTGGCGGTCGAGGGTGACCACGCCGTCGTGACCCGCGAGGTCGATGGCGGTCTTCAGACCATCAAAGTCCAGATGCCGGCCATCGTGACCGTCGACCTGCGCCTGAACGAGCCGCGCTATGCCTCTTTGCCCAACATCATGAAGGCAAAGAAAAAGCCGCTCGATGAAAAGACCGCAGCCGATTACGGCGTCGATGTCACGCCGCGGCTGAGTGTCGTCAAGACGACCGAGCCCGGCACGCGCAAGGCGGGCGTCAAGGTGGGCTCGGTCGACGAGCTGATCGCGAAACTCAAGGACGAAGCGGGGGTGATCTGATGGCTGTTCTTCTTCTGGCCGAGGTGACCTCGGGCGAATTGAACATGGACGCGACCGCCAAGGCGGTGACGGCTGCCGCGAAACTGGGCGATGTGACGGTGCTCTGCGCCGGGGCATCGGCCAAGGCGGCGGCAGATCAGGCGGCCACCATCGCGGGCGTGGCCAAGGTGCTGTGCGCCGAGGGTGACAGCCTTGGCCATCGTCTGGCTGAGGCGACCGCCGATCTGATCGTCGGCATGGCCGGTGATTACAGCCACATCTGCGCACCCGCCACGACCGATGCCAAGAACATCATGCCGCGTGTCGCGGCGCTTCTGGATGTCATGGTGATCTCGGATGCGATGGGTGTCGTCGATGCCGACACGTTCGAGCGTCCGATCTACGCGGGTAACGCGGTGCAGACGGTGAAATCGACCGATGCGAAAAAGGTCATCACCTTCCGCACCACCGGTTTCGAGCTTGCCGGAACGGGCAATGCCGCGCCGGTGGCGATGGTCGACGCCCCCGCAGCCTCGGGCCTGTCCACATGGGTCGAGGACAAAGTTGCGGCATCGGACCGTCCGGAACTGACCAGCGCGGGCATCGTGGTTTCGGGTGGACGCGGCGTCGGCTCGGAAGAGCAATTCGCCCTGATCGAAGGCCTGGCCGACAAGCTGGGCGCCGCTGTCGGCGCATCGCGCGCGGCGGTCGATTCGGGCTACGCGCCGAATGATTGGCAGGTAGGCCAGACCGGCAAGGTTGTCGCGCCCGAGCTGTACATCGCGGTCGGCATTTCCGGTGCGATCCAGCATCTGGCCGGCATGAAGGACAGCAAGGTCATCGTCGCCATCAACAAGGACGAAGAGGCCCCGATTTTCCAGGTGGCCGATTACGGTCTTGTCGCCGACCTGTTCGAGGCTGTCCCGGAACTGACCTCCAAGCTCTGACAAGCTATTGTCTTGAAACGAAAAGCCGCCCCTGCCATCGGGGCGGCTTTTTCATGTGCGCAGCAATGGGGCCAGAAGATTGGCGGCCATCTCATGCGCCTCGGGGCCGGGCAAAAGTCGCGCCACGCTTTCCTCCGCGCCTGAATGGAACATGCCGCGCGTCGACTGCGCCCGGGGCTTGGGCGGGGCCACTGCCACGCTGAGCGACGCGGCGCGCGCTGCCACGAGCTGCACCATTTCAGACGTCACGAACAACGGATCGTGCCCCAGATGCAGGCCGCCCTCCGCCGTGCCGGGGGGGCGGCGCGACAGCCACAGCAGGTGGACCGGCGCGGGCGCGCGGGTCAGAAAACTCAGCATCCGCGCCACCCAAGCTTCTCGCAATTCGGCCTCGACCACGCCGAACCGGTCGCGGGACAGGGCGCGCAGATGGGTCAGAAGGTGGCGGGTGAAGTGGAAATCGGTGAAATCCACATCGCGGTAGAGCGTGCGCAGCATGGTCGTGGCCCGGATGAACCGATCGTTTCGGCGCGGATGGACGGCATAGAACCGGTTGCTGATGTTCTGCGCCCCGGTGATCTGCAACACGATCGCGCAGGCGCCTCTCGTCGCGACGCGGATGGCCGGATCGGTCAGGATCACATCGAGGCCGGCGTTCAGGACCCCCATGTTCACGACCGGCACGGGCAGCGCGGCGGCAAGGCGCGTCGCATACGGCGCGTGGATGAAGCGGCCAAAGGTTTCGGCCCCGCCAAGACAAAGAACATAGGGCGCGTCCAGACCCTGTGCCGGACCGCGAAACCGCAGGACCGATCCCGGATAGGACACGGCGGCATAATCGAGGGGCAGGCTGCCCCTGTGTTCAAAACTCATTCCCCGTCTCTCCCGAAGTCCAGACGACTCACCCGGGGATGACTGTGGCCCTCGGCTGTTGCCAAAATCCTAAACCACTTATTTGTTTATATTTTTCTGAAAAAGAGAGCGTCGGCAGCGCGCTTGCGTCGCGGTGGGGCAGGCTTGTCTCTGGCCACCGGTCGCGCCTATGCTGCGCGCGACAGGCGGGCGTTGGTCCGCCGCGCAGGGCAAGGAATGGGCATGGAAATCAGGTCGATCGGGGTGGTTGGCGCGGGGCAGATGGGCAATGGCATCGCCCATGTGTGCGCGCTGGCGGGCTATGACGTGGTCATGACCGACATCAGCGCCGAAGCGTTGAACAAGGCTATCGGGCTGATAGAGCGCAATATTTCCCGGCAGGTCGGGCGCGGTAAGGTAAGCGAGGCCGAGATGGCCGAAGCCATGGCGCGCATCCGCACAACCACGGTTCTGGCCGAGGTGGGTCCAAGCGACCTGATCATCGAGGCAGCGACCGAGCGGGAGACGGTGAAGCAGGCGATTTTCGAGGATCTTCTGCCGCATCTGAAGCCCGAGACGATCCTGACCTCGAACACCTCCTCGATCTCGATCACGCGGTTGGCAAGCCGCACGGATCGGCCCGAAAAGTTCATGGGATTCCATTTCATGAACCCGGTTCCGGTCATGCAACTGGTTGAACTTATTCGAGGAATCGCGACGGATGAAGAAACGTTCGCGGCCTGCAAGGCGGTCGTGGACCGGCTGGGCAAGACCGCCGCGACGGCCGAGGATTTTCCGGCTTTCATCGTCAATCGCATCTTGATGCCGATGATCAACGAGGCGGTCTACACGCTCTACGAGGGGGTGGGGAACGTGACCTCGATCGACATGGCGATGAAGCTGGGCACCAATCACCCGATGGGTCCGCTGGAATTGGCGGATTTCATCGGGTTGGATACCTGCCTCGCCATCATGAATGTGCTGCATGACGGATTGGCGGATACGAAATACAGACCCTGCCCGCTGTTGACGAAATATGTCGAGGCCGGGTGGCTGGGCCGCAAGACGCAGCGCGGGTTCTATGACTACCGGGGCGAGGTGCCCGTGCCGACCCGTTGATGGGCGCGGCAAAAGGTTAAGGCCGGGTTAAGTTCCGGGGTCGAAACCTGCGGGAACGTTAAGGACGCCAGCGCTGGTTAAGGACTTGGAAGGGTTTACTGACCGTCCGGGTCGTCGCGCAGCGACAGGGTGCGCTGACGCAGCCATGCCATGAATTCGCGCGGCTTGGCGATCCGCTCTTCCCATTGGTCCGGCGTGATCGGGTGGCCGATGATCGGCGCCTGCGGCTTGTCGAAGCTGTGGACGACCTCGTGGATCAAAAGCCCCTGCCGCAGGACCGGGGAAATGCGGTTGGCGATCTGGTACCAGCGCGAATTCGCGCCGGTGAAATAGAGCGGTACGATGGTCGCGCCGGATTTGCGGATCATCTTGGCGGTGAAGACGTTCCATTCGCCCTCGACCGCCGGACCCCACATGCTTTCGGAAGCGGCGACAGCGCCCGAGGGGAAGAGTGCGATCAGCCCTTTTTGTTCCAAGTGACCCATCGCGGCGGCGCGCATCTGGAGCATCTTTTCCTGCGCATCGGGTTCGTGCGGGAAGGGCACGGGGATCATGTAGCTGGCCGCCGATTCGTCGAGACCGGTCAGAAGCGCGCGGGTGAGGATGCGGTAATCCGGCCTGCGCCGCCCGATCAGATCGGCGAGGATCATGCCGTCGACCAGCCCGTGAGGGTGGTTGGCCACCAGAACCACGGGCCCCTCGGCCGGGATACGGTCGAGCTGGTGCTGGGGGGTTTGCAGGTCGATGCCCATGACCTTCATCGTGGCGGGCCAAAAGGCCTGCCCGGTGAATTCGCCCATCTTTTCGAACTGGCGGACACGGCGGATGATCGTCAGCTTGCCGGTCACCCATTCGATCGCCTTGATCGTGTGGCGGGTCCAGAAATTGTCGAAACTGTTGGCATAGGTCAGGCTGCGCCGGTCATAGACCCGTTCGGGCCCCGGCCGCAGCGCCGGTCGCGGCGCAGAGATATTTCGGGAACTCGTATCGGTCACGCGCCCTCGTCCCATCCGGTCGGTTGCCGTCTTTGCCCCGGGTTCAGTTGGCTTCGCCAAAGCGGTCCGCCACGAGGGCCGCAAGCGCATCGGCCAGCTTTTCTGCCTCCGGGCCGGAGGTTTCAACCTCAATAGAGGTTCCCATGGAGGCTGCCAACATCAAAAGCCCCATGATCGAGTCGCCGGCGGCACTCAGCCCATCGCGGCGCACGGTGGCCTTGGCGTCATGGGCTTCGACCACTTCGACGAAACGGGCGGAGGCGCGGGCATGCAGCCCCTTGATGTTGATGATGTCGAGGTTGCGGATCACGGTCTGGTCGGACATGCCTCAGGGTGCTCCGTCGAAACTGTTGATGTAGCGCCGGCCGGCTTCGGCGGCACGGGCCACGGCCTCTTCCACGTCGAGATCGCGGGATTTCGCCAGCTTGATCAGCATGGGCAGGTTCACCCCGGTCAGGATCTTGCGGTTCTGCGGCCGACAGGCCGTGAGCGACAGGTTGGAGGGCGAGCCGCCGAACATGTCGGTGACGACCACGACGCCCGATCCGTCATCCACCGCATCGGCGGCGTCACAGATTTCGCGGGTGCGCGCGGCGCGATCATCCTCCGGGCCGATGGAGATGGCGATCATGGCGGCTTGGGCACCCACGACATGCTCCGCCGCCCGTTTGAGTTCGGGTGCTAGCCCGCCATGGGCAACGATCACGATGCCGATCACGTCCTTGTCGCCTCTGGACCTTCTGGCTCCGCGCCCGTCCCCTTTGCGCGTCGCTGTTCCACTTCCCTGTGACGTTTAGACACCGGCCACCCCCTTTCCGCAAGGTGCGCCGATAGGATTTCGGTCATCGCGACCGAGCGGTGTTGCCCGCCTGTGCATCCGAAGGCGATGGTCAGGTGGCTTTTGCCTTCGGCTTGAAAGGCGGGAAGCAGCAGGTCGGCCATGGCGATCACCTGATCGCGAAAGGCGTCGAAGCGGGGATCGGTGGCGATATAGGCCTGCACCTCGGGACTGCGCCCATCCTCGGGGCGGAGCGCCTCATCCCAGTGGGGATTGCGCAAGAACCGGCAGTCGAACACGAGATCGGCGCCGGTTGGCAGACCGCGCCGGTAGGAAAAGGAGGTCAGCGTGATCGCAAGACGCCCTGCGCCTTCGGGGGCGAACAGCCGCGTGATTTCGGCGCGCAGGTCATGGGGTGTGAGGCCGGAGGTGTCGACCAGAACGCTGGCGGCCTCGCGCACGGGGACAAGCAGGGCCAGTTCGCGGGCGATCCCTTGGGCCGGATCTGCATCGGGGGCGAGCGGGTGGCGGCGGCGGGTTTCGGAATAGCGGCGCTGGAGAACATCGGCAGCGCAGTCGAGATACAGGAGGTCGGGGGACAGGCCGGGCGTCGCGGTCAGGCGGGCATGGGCGGCCACGAGCCCTGCGGCGGAATAGTCGCGGTTGCGCGCGTCGATGCCGAGGGCGAGGGGGCGGTCGGGCGGCGGTCCCTCGAGCAGGCGGGGCAAAAGGCCGAGCGGTATGTTGTCGATCGCCTCGAACCCCAGATCCTCGAGCGCGTTGATCGCGGTGCTGCGTCCCGCGCCCGAGGGGCCGGTGACGAAGACCACGCGCGTCGTGGCGGCGTCGGATCGGGTCGCGGAGGTCATGGGCGGCGCTGCCGGGTCAGGGTTCGGCGCGACCATGCCGCGCCATCAGGAAAAGGGACGGGGCAAGGGTGTGTTTCCCCGCCCCGAGGATCAACGGATAGTGGCCATCGCCTATCGCGACGTAGCGTCGCGGCGGCAGGCGGTGCGGTTCGGCCCGGTCGAGGTCGACGAGGAAGCCAAGCGGAGCCGCGGCACGGGTCGGGCCCGCGTTGAGAAGGCCGATGCCGCGCGCCTCGATCAGGTCGCGGGCGGTGTCGGGCCGGCGCAGGCGGGCGGGATGCGTCGCCGTGTCGAGCCAGAGGCCGTCATCGGCGATCAGGGTCGCACCGAGCGCCAGAAGCGACAGGGCGAGAGTGGATTTGCCCGTCCCGGATGCGCCAAGGATCGCGATGGCGGCATCCCCCAGCGCCACGCCGGTCGCGTTCAGCCACAGCGCCGTGCCCTCGCCCCCGGCGGCCCATGTGTCGATCCGCTCGATCTGGTCGGGATGTGTCGGATCCTCGGGCATTGCTGCCGATCAGATCGGCAGGCCGACGACGAAGCGTGCGCCAAGCGGTTCGGAGCCGGCATCGGCGGCGGTGGGCCGGATGTTTTCGGCCCAGATGACGCCGCCATGCGCCTCGACGATCTGCTTGGAGATCGCGAGCCCGAGGCCGGAGTGATTGCCGAACTGCTGTTCGGGACGTTCGGAATAGAACCTGTTGAACACTTTGGTCAGCGCCGCTTCGGGGATGCCGGGGCCGGTATCCTCGACCACGATCAGCACCCGGTTTTCGCGGCGTCGGGCCCAGAGCCGCACCGCGTCGCCAGTGTCGCAGAAAGAGATCGCGTTTGACAGGAGATTGACGAAGACCTGCGCCAGCCGCCCTTCGAGGCCGGAGATGCGGATCGGGTCGGGCGGCAGGTCGGTGATGAAATCGACGCCTTTCCGGCCCGCTTCCTCGCCATGGTAGAGGGACAGGTTCTGGAGCGTGCGGACGAGGTCGAATTCCTCTTCCTCTTCCTTGACCAGTTCGCTGTCGAGGCGGGAGGCGTTGGAGATGTCGGAAACCAGCCGGTCAAGGCGCTGCACGTCATGTTCGATCACTTCGAGCAGGCGGTTGCGCTGATCCTCGGTCTTGGCGAGGCGCATGGTGCCGACGGCGGAGCGCAGGCTGGCCAGCGGGTTCTTGATCTCGTGGCTGACGTCGGCGGCGAATTGTTCGTTCGCGTCGATCCGGTCGTAAAGCGCGCTGACCATGCCGCGCAGCGCGCCCGAAAGACGGCCGATTTCATCGGGACGGCCGGTCAAGTCGGGGATGCGGACGCGCGTCGGGCTCATCTTGCGGGCGTTCTTGTCGCGGCCAAGTTCGGCAGCGGCGGCCAGATCGGCAAGGGGATGCGCGATGGTCGAGGCCAGAACGAGGCTGAGCACGATGGAGACCAGGAGCGCCACGACGAACATCTGGAGCATCTGTTCGCGTTCGGCACGGGCGAGGTGGTCAATCTCGCCCGCGGCGGTGGTGATGACGACGGTGCCGACTTGTGCGGTGGGGCCGAAGACGGGGGTGGCGGCGGCATAGAGCGTGCCCGAGGCGACGCTGCCCCGGCTGAGCACGGTCGCGCCATCGGCGGTGGTGGGAAGGAGCGAGGCGGCAAAACCCTCGGCAGTCTGGGCCGGGGCTGTGGGCGGCTCGCCGGTCAGAAGGCGCGAGAGGCCGGACCAGACGGAATTGAGGAAATCCGTGATCAGGAGCGTGTCGGGCTGGCGCGTGTCGAGGCCGCGGACGGGGCGGGCGGGGCTGCGCGCGACCATCTCGGTCGAGGTCACCAGCCGGTCGGGCAGGGCATAGACGAAGACGTCGATCCCGTCAGACAGGCTGATGCCGCCGAGGATCGTGGTCGCGTCGCGCCCGCCGTTCGCATCGAGACCGGTGCCGCCGGTCGCGGCCAACGACGCCTCCAGCACCTCGGCGATCAGCTGCGCCTCGACCGCGAGGGCGCGTTCACGCTGGACCACGAGGCTTTCGCGGAAGGGATTGAGATACATGACCCCCGCCACGAGCAGGACCATGGCCAGCACGTTGAACAAGATGATCTTGCGCGCCAGCGGCGAACGGTTGAGCGAGATCAGGCCGCGCCGGGCGCGGGCGGCCTTGAGTTCGCTTTCGACCGAGCTTTGCGGGCGGTCCCAATCTTCGCCCAGCACGATATCGGCTCGGGCATTGGCACGGCGGTTGGTCATGGAGAGATCGGCGGGCACGGGCCTTGCGCCTTATTCTTCGTTGTAGCGGTAACCGATGCCGTAAAGCGTCTCGATCGCCGAGAAATCATCGTCGACGGCGCGCATCTTTTTGCGCAGACGCTTGATGTGGCTGTCGATGGTGCGGTCGTCGACATAGACCTGTTCGTCGTAGGCAACATCCATCAGCTGGTCGCGGCTTTTGACGAAGCCGGGGCGCTGGGCGAGGGCCTGCAACAGCAGGAATTCGGTGACGGTCAGCGACACGTCCTTGCCCTTCCAGGTGACGGCGTGGCGCAGCGGGTCCATCGACAATTCGCCGCGGATCATCACGGTGCTGTCCTCGGGCACGCCGGCGGCATCGGAGGCGATCGCCTCCTGACGGCGGAGGATGGAGCGGATGCGTTCGACCAGAAGACGCTGGGAAAACGGTTTCTTGACGTAATCGTCAGCACCCATGCGCAGGCCCATCAGCTCGTCGATCTCGTCATCCTTGGAGGTGAGGAAGATCACCGGCATCCGGCTTTTCTGGCGCAGGCGCTGGAGCAGGTCCATGCCGTCCATGCGCGGCATCTTGATGTCGAAGACGCCAAGATCGGGCAGGCGGCGGTTGAAGGCATCCAACGCGGATTGCCCGTCGTTGTAGGTTTCCACATCGAAGCCCTCGGCTTCGAGCGTCATGGATACGGACGTCAGAATATTCCTGTCGTCATCGACAAGTGCGATCCTTGGCATTTTGGTGACCCTTTACTGCTCGACGCTTATTTTTTTCGTTATTCTCCCCGTTCAAAGGCGGAGAATCAATCTTTATTCTCCGAATCGGCTCCAAAGGTTCCTTGTGCATAGGGCCTTGGTCATGAAGCAGTGGTTAAACTGCCACAGAAGCTGCCGCGCTTTCGGGCCATGGGTCGAACGGGTCGCGCAAGAAAATTTCCTGTTGGTTGCGCTAACTGTGCGAAAGCGTCCTGTTCAGTCTCAAAACCGTCATGTTATAGGCGGCCATGGCGCGGCGGGGATTGCCGCAGGAGAGCCACGATCGATCCGGGAGCATCGACTATGACCACCGCACGCGTGAATCCTTCGCAGACACTGGAAGCCCAAGGGATGACGGGGCTGGGCGCCGTGCATTACAACCTGTTGGAGCCAGCGCTGATCGAGGCGGCCATCGCCCGCGGCGAGGGGCGGCTGGGCAAGGGCGGCACGCTTCTTGTCACGACCGGCAAGTTCACCGGCCGTTCGCCCAAGGACAAGTTCGTGGTCCGCACCCCCGCGGTGGAAGACAAGATCTGGTGGGACAACAACAAGGGCATGACGCCCGAGGCCTTTGACCGGCTCCACGCCGACATGCTGGAGCACATGAAGGGCCGCGATTATTACGTGCAGGATCTGTATGGCGGTGCCGACCCGGCGCATCGTCTGGATGTGCGCGTGGTGTCGGAACTGGCGTGGCACAACCTGTTCATCCGCCACCTGCTGCGCCGTCCCGGCGCCGAGGAGCTGGCGACATTCGTTCCCGAATTCACGATCATCAACTGCCCGAGCTTCAAGGCCGATCCCGAGCGGCACGGCTGCCGCACCGATACGGTGATCGCGCTGAATTTCGACCGCAAGCTGATCTTGATCGCCAACACCGAATACGCGGGTGAGAACAAGAAATCGGTCTTCACGCTGCTCAACTACATCCTGCCCGGCAAGGGTGTGATGCCGATGCATTGCTCGGCCAACCATGCGACGGGCAATCCGGCGGATGCGGCCGTGTTCTTTGGCCTGTCGGGAACCGGCAAGACGACGCTGTCGGCCGATCCGGGCCGGACGCTCATCGGGGATGACGAGCATGGCTGGTCGGACAGCGGCATCTTCAACTTCGAGGGCGGCTGCTACGCCAAGACCATCAACCTGCGCGAAGAGGCGGAGCCGCAGATCTATGCGACCACCCGCACCTTCGGCACGGTCATCGAAAACATGGTCTATGATCCCGACACGCTCGAGCTGGATTTCGACGATGACAGCCTGACGGCGAACACGCGCTGCGCCTATCCGCTGGACCAGATCGCCAATGCCTCGACCACCGGTCTGGCCGGGCATCCCAAGAACATCGTGATGCTGACCTGCGACGCCTTCGGCGTGCTGCCGCCCATCGCGCGGCTGACGCCGGCGCAGGCGATGTATCACTTCCTGTCGGGCTTCACCTCCAAGGTGGCGGGGACCGAGCGTGGCGTGACCGAGCCGGAGCCGACCTTTTCGACCTGTTTCGGCGCGCCCTTCATGCCGCGCCGCCCCGAGGTCTATGGCAAGCTGTTGCAGGAGAAGATCGGCGCGCATGGCGCGACCTGCTGGTTGGTGAACACCGGCTGGACGGGCGGGGCCCATGGCACCGGCAACCGGATGCCGATCAAGGCGACCCGCGCCCTGTTGACCGCCGCGCTGGACGGATCGCTGAACAAGGTCGAATTCCGCCGCGATCCGAATTTCGGGTTCGAGGTTCCGCTGTCGTGCAACGGCGTCGATGCGGCGCTGCTGGATCCGCGCGGCACATGGGGCGATGCGGCGGCCTATGACCGGCAGGCGCAGAAGCTGGTGCAGATGTTCGCCGACAATTTCGCGCAATACGTCCCCTATATCGACGACGACGTGAAGGCCGCGGCGATTTCGTGACCACGGGCCGGGGGGCAGGGTTGCCCCCCGGTTTCCCATCGTTCGCAGGGATGGCTTTGCCGTCTTGGCGATGGTCTGGCACGACCGGGCCGGGCCGCGAGACCGCCACTGGCGGGGTCAGCCCATCAGGCCGCGCCGCACCAGATTGACGCCCGCCACCACCAGCACGACCAGCGTGGCGCGGCGAAAGAGCACCGGGTTCATCCGGTCCGACATCCAGAAGCCCAGCTGCATCCCCAGAAACGCCGGGATCAGAAGCGCCGCCGACCACGGCAGCGTCACCGCGTTCAGCACCCCCGATTGCAGGTGACCCAGAAGCAGCGTGACCGAGCCCAAGCCGTAGACCACGCCCTGCACCAGCATCTGTTTCGCCTTGGGTGTGTCGAGCGCGATCAGGTAAAGCACCGTGGGCGGGCCCCATGTGCCCGTAAGCCCCCCGATCGTGCCCGAGATCAGGCCGACGATCCATTCCGAGGGTCGCCGCCACGCGGGCGAGATGTGGAAACGGACGCCGACAAGCTGGATCAGCGACAGCACCACGACCGGCACGCCGAGGACGAGGTAGAAGGTCTGCGTGGGGATCATCGTGACGAATTGCGCCGAGATCAGGATCATCACGCAGATGATCGCGATGTAGCGCCAGAATTCGCGCAGCGCCGCGCGCGCCTCGGTCCACGAAAAGCGCATGACCTGAAGGATGTTCGACATCACGATGGGCAGGACGATTCCCGCGACCGCCACGAGCGGATCGAGGAAGATCGACAGGCCCGAGATCATCACGAGCGGCATGGCGAAGCCGATCGCCCCCTTGACGAAGCCCGCCACGAGGGTCACGCCGAAGGCCGCCGCAAAGGCCCAGAGCGGCATGAGATCGAAGGTTTCCTGCAACATGATCGCCCCTTTACGCGGCTGTCATAGCCGGGCGGTGGGGATGCTGCATCGCAAAAATGATCGCGACATTTTCCTGCGTGGGTGCGACAAAGTTGGTATTTTTGTTGCGCTGCATGTGCAAAGGCCCTAGATCGAACCGGGACATGACAGGCCATGATGACGGAAGGAGACGGATGATGCCCCGCGACGGACAGATGACCGATGAGACCCAGACGATCCTTCCCGAACTGCTTGCGTTGACGGGAGCCTCCGTCGCGCCGGCGGAGGCGATGCTTGCGACCGCGCGGGCACGGGTTGCGGCGCTGGTCACGGTCGAGGGGCGGGTTTCGGGCAGCGCCATCGAGGAGCACCAGACCGCCGCGCACGGGCTGGCGTGGATGGCGACCTATGTCGAATCGCTGCGGCAGATGCAGGCCTGGGCCGTGCGGCTGGAAGAGCAGGGCAAGTTCGGCGAGGTCGAGCAGCTGATCTTGCAGATCGCGTTCGGCGAATACCTCTGGCAGCTTTACGGCGGCATCCAGATGAACCAGGCCGAGATCGTGCGTCCGCAGGATCTCGGCCTGAGCCAGGAGGACCAGCGGGGGCTGATGACGCCCGAGGTCATGGTGCTGACCCAATCGGGCAACACGCAGGCCGCGCGGATGCGGCTGGTCGCGCTGATGCGCGAGCGGCGGGCCGAGATCACGGTGGGGGCCACCGGCCTTGACGATGAACTGGAGATGATCCGCGAGCAGTTCCGCCGCTACAGCCTCGACAAGGTGGAGCCCCATGCCCACGAATGGCATCTGAAGGACGAGCTGATCCCGATGGAGGTGATCGGGGAGCTGGCCGAGATGGGGGTGTTCGGCCTGACCATCCCGGAGGAATATGGCGGCTTCGGCTTGTCCAAGGCGTCGATGTGCGTCGTGTCGGAGGAATTGTCGCGCGGCTATATCGGGGTGGGTAGCCTCGGCACGCGGTCCGAGATCGCCGCCGAACTGATCCTTGCAGGCGGGACCGAGGCGCAGAAGGAGAAATGGCTGCCGGGTCTGGCCAGCGGTGAGATCCTGCCCACGGCGGTCTTTACCGAACCCAACACCGGATCGGATCTTGGCGCGCTGCGCACACGGGCGGTGAAGGACGAGAGCGGCGATTGGGTGCTCAAGGGCAACAAGACCTGGATCACGCATGCCGCGCGGACCCATGTGATGACGGTTCTGGCGCGTACCATCCCCGACACGACCGATTATCGCGGCCTGTCGATGTTCCTTGCGGAAAAGACGCCGGGTGACGATGCCAACCCCTTCCCCGATGCGGGGATTTCGGGCGGCGAGATCGAAGTTCTGGGCTACCGGGGCATGAAGGAATACACCGTCAATTTCGACGATTTCCGGGTCAAGGGCGAGAACCTGTTGGGCGAGACCGAGGGGCAGGGGTTCAAGCAGCTGATGCAGACCTTCGAATCGGCGCGCATCCAGACAGCGGCCCGCGCCATCGGCGTGGCGCAATCGGCGCTGGACGAGGGGATGCAATATGCCGAGGACCGCAAGCAATTCGGCCGCGCACTGATCGAGTTTCCGCGGGTGGCGAGCAAGCTGGCCATGATGGCGGTCGAGATCATGATCGCGCGGCAGCTGACCTATTTCTCGGCATGGGAGAAGGATCACGACAGGCGCTGCGATCTGGAGGCCGGGATGGCCAAGCTCTTGGGCGCGCGGGTCGCGTGGGCCTGTGCGGACAATGCGCTGCAGATCCATGGCGGGAACGGGTTCGCGCTGGAATACAAGATCAGCCGCATCCTGTGCGACGCGCGGATCCTGAACATTTTCGAGGGCGCGGCCGAGATCCAGGCGCAGGTGATCGCGCGGCGTTTGTTGGGGTGAGGGTCCGGGTGGTGGGCGGCTTGCCCACCCAGCGGACCCCGGTGGCCTATGGTCTAGCCACAATGAGCCGTCTTTGACTAATTAGCCATTCGTGGCTAATCATGGCTCATGACCCGGCCCGATTGGCATTACCCGCGCAAACCGTTCACCCATGACACTTTCGTGGCGCTGACGCGTGGGCCGGTGCCCGCGATGAGCCTGTTCGGGCCGCGCCGGACGGGCAAGACGGAATTCCTGCTGCATGATCTGGGTCATCATGCGGCGGATCGCTATGGCCACCGGGTGCTCTACGCGAGTTTCTGGCAAAGCTCTGTCGCGCCGCTGGGCCTGCTGCTTTACGCGGTGTCCGAGGCGCTGCGCCCCCGGTCCTATGCCGAGCGCGTCGCGGATTGGCTGCGCCATCCCCCGGTCAAGGTGCGGATCGGGTCGGACAAGGGCCCGGGCGCGCTGGAGATCGACCTGTCCGAGCGGCGCACGGCGCGGCTGGGGCAGGATCTGCTGTTGCTGGACGATCTGTTGGGGCAACTGGCCGACAGGGACAAACCGGCGATCTTGCTGCTTGACGAGGTGCAGGAACTGGCCACCGCCCCCGGCGGGGGCGAGATCATGGCAGGGCTGCGCACCGCGCTGGACCGACGCCGCGATGGGTTGAAGACGGTGTTCACCGGATCGTCCCAGATCGGGCTGAACCGCATCTTTTCCACGCGGGACGCGCCGCTTTACCGATTTGCCGCGCCGCTGACCCTGCCGCCGCTGGGCCCCGATTTCGTCGCCCACCAGCTGGAGGTGTTCCACGCCGTATTCCAGCGCCGGCTGGATCCGGCGACGGCGCAGGGATTTTTCGACCGGTTCGGGGGCAACCCGATGGCGTTCCAGCGCTGGCTCATGACGTTGGGCCAATACCGCGAGCTGCCGGAGGATGTAGCGGCGGAGCGGACCGCCACCGCGCTGGCCCATGATCTCGATTTCGACCGGATCTGGCTGGAGCTTCAGCCGCATCACCGGGCGATGGCCCGCATCCTTGCGGAGGGGGACCATGATCCCTTTGGGGCGACAGGGGCCGCCCGGTTCGAGGCGCTGACCGGACAGCCCGCGCCGATCCCGCAGACACGGCAAAGCCATGTGCGCACGCTTGCGCGCCGGGGTCTGGCCGATCAATGGGACCGGGAGTGGCGTCTGACAGATCCGTTGTTCGAGGCATGGGTGCTGGACCGCCCGGAGGCGGAGATCTGATGCGCGCCTTTATTGCCATTCCGATCCCCGAGGATGTGGCCGGTGCCCTGATCCGGCTGCAATCCGCGCTGCCCTATGGCCGTCCGGTGCCGGAGGAGAACCTGCACCTCACGCTGGCCTTTCTGGAGGAGGCGCCGGAGGCCGCGCTGGAGGATCTGCACGAGATGATGTCGGCGCTGCGCGCGGGCGCGGTCGATATCCGTTTCACGGGGCTCGACAGTTTCACAGAAGGCGAGCGGGGGCTGGTTTTTGTCGCGGTCGAGCGGAGCGAGGCGTTGCAGGCGCTGCAGGACCGGATCGCGGGCCTGTGTCGGGCGGCGGGGCTTGACCTGCCGCGCCGCCGGTTCCGGCCCCATTTCACGCTGACGCGGGCCAATCGTCGCCCCGATGGCCCCGCGCGTGACCGGCTGGCCGCAAGCCTTGGACCTGTTCCGGGGCTGCCCGGGTTCACCGCGCGGGCTGTGACCCTCTACCAGTCGAGCCTGACGCCGAGAGGGGCGATTCACGAGGCGCTGGCGGCCTATCCGTTACGCGGTTGAGCGCCGCCTATGTGCTGCGCGGTTGAGCGCGCGCTTATGTGCTGCGCGGTTGAGCGCGCAGGGCGATCAGATCGACAAGGCGCTGCCGCGCAGGGGGCAGGGGTTTTTCGCCCAAGGCGGGTGCAAGCCGGTCGGTCAGGAAATGCCCCGTGGTGCGCAGGCCCGCCACCACCTCGACCGGGTCGCCCCCCGCGAGCCCCATAAGCGCGCCGGGCAGCGGCAAGAGGCGGTCGGCCCATTCCCCGGCACCGGCGGCGGAGACCGCCCGGCCCGTGCGTGGCGAGACATAGGCAAGCCCCTGCGTGGCGCCCGTGACGGCGCAGGCCGAGAGGTCGAGACCGAAACCCGTTTCCTCCAAGAGCGCCAATTCCCATGTCAGGTAGGCTTCGGGCCAGCGGTCGGCCCCGAGCCCGTCGAGCAGCGCGAGGGTGCGGGCATAAAGCCCGGGATAGGCATGGCGTTCGGGCAGCGCGAAAGACAGGAGCGCGCAGACCGCCGACAGGCCCGCCAGCGACAGGCGGTCGTCCATCGCTTCGGCTGCGCGGCCCCGGATCAGGTCGACGCTATAGGCTCCCAAATGCGCATCCAGCCGCGCCCGCCATGTCGCGTCAAGCTGCGCGCCCGGTTGCAGGAGCGGAGCCATCTTGCGCGAGGCACCGCCCTTGAGCACGCCCATGTGCCGGCCCAGATCCTTGGTGAACAGGTCGAGGATCGCGGCATGTTCCCCATGCCGCCGCACATTCAGCAAGATCCCTTCGGCACGCCATTCCATGGCCTTGGCATATGCGCCGGGCAGCACGCTTGTCCATCGCCGGGCTGCGTGGCAGGCTCCGGCGCATGTTCCCGCAACTGTCCCGTTCTGCCCGCCGTACGGCCCTGCTGATCGCGCTTGTCTCGGCGGTGTCGTTGGGCGTGCAGGTCTGGCACCTGATGAGCGTGCTGGAGCGGGACCTGGCCGCGACGCTTTTGGACATGGCGCGGTATTTCACGATCCTGACGCATGTTCTGGTGGTGGTGACCTTTGCCATCGTCTCGCGGCCATGGCGCAACGGGGTGTCGGGGCCGTGGCTTGCGGCGCTGACCTTGTCGATGGTGATGGTGGGGGCGGTCTATCACCTGCTGCTGTCGGAGCTGGTGGATTTTACCGGACTCGGCTGGTGGGCGGATCAGGGGTTGCACACGATCGGGCCCTTGGCCGTGTTCCTGTGGTGGCTGTTCCATGCGCCCAAGCGGCGGCTGGTCTATGCGGATCTGCCGATCTTTGTCATGTGGCCGTCCGTCTATGCGGCCTATGTGCTGGGCCGAGGGGCGCAGGACGGGGTCTATCCCTATCCGTTCATCGACCTGCCGGTGATCGGGGAGGCGGCGGCGGCGGTGAACCTGGCGGCGCTGCTGCTGGTGTTCTTGCTGGGCGGTGTGGCGATGATCGCCATCGGGCGCTATGCGGACAGGTAGCGGGACTTGGTTGGGCGGATGGCCCACACAACGCGTGAGCGGGCAATTCGAGCGGGATCATGGTCGGGTGGGGGGTGCGGCCCTCAGGCCAATCCCGGCTCATCAAGGAGGTGCCGCCCGGCGCGATCCTCCACCTCGATCACCCAGAGGTCGGGATCGAAGCTGCGCTGGCGGGTGATGGCGGCATCCACCTCGGCCTCAGGCCCGCGGGAAAGATCCATCCAGACCGCGGTGCCTGTCATCAGGTCGGTCCGGCGCTGAAACGCCACCGCCTGCCCGTCGAGCGTGTTGCATTTGACCAGCACCGCGCCCGCCGTCGCATCGCCGCGCGCCACGACAAAGGCCGGGATATCGGCCAGCCGCAGCCGCGTCAGATAGGCCTGCACCCAGAATTCGGCGGTGAGCCGCGCCAAGGGTCAGTTCCCGTCGCGGAAATCGAGGCCCATCTCGGTATAGCGCTCGGCCTCTTCCAGCCAGTTGGGGCGCACCTTCACCTGCAAGAACAGGTGGACGCGGCGGCCCATGAATTCCTCCAACTCCTCGCGCGCGGCCTTGGAGACGGCCTTGATCGTCTCGCCGCCCTTGCCCAGAACGATGCCCTTGTGGCCGTCGCGGGCGACATAGACCACCTGGTCGATCCGGGCGGAGCCGTCCTTGCGCTCTTCCCAGTGTTCGGTTTCGACCGTCAGCTGGTAGGGCAATTCCTCGTGCAGGCGCAGGGTCAGTTTCTCGCGCGTCATCTCGGCGGCGATCATGCGCATCGGCAGGTCGGCGATCTGATCCTCGGGGTAGAGAAACGGCCCCTCGGGCATCGCATGGGCAAGCCATTCGCGCAGATCCTGGACCCCGTAGCCGCGTTCGGCGGAGATCATGAAGGTGCGTTCGAAGGGGAAGGCCGCGTTCATCTCCTCGGTCAGTTTCAGGAGCACCGGCGCCTCGACCCGGTCGATCTTGTTGATGGCCAGAACCACGCGGCGGCCCGTGGCCTTTTCGGAGAGGGCGGTCAGGATCGTATCGACGCCATCGGTCTTGCCGCGATGCGCCTCGATCAAAAGGACGATCACATCGGCATCGGCGGCCCCGCCCCAGGCGGCGGCGACCATCGCGCGGTCAAGCCTGCGGCGCGGGCGGAACAGGCCGGGGGTGTCGACGAAGACGATCTGGCTTTCGCCTGCCATGGCGACGCCGCGGATGCGGGCGCGGGTCGTTTGCACCTTGTGGGTGACGATCGAGACCTTGGCCCCCACCATGCGGTTCAGGAGCGTCGATTTGCCTGCATTGGGCTCACCGATCAGGGCAACGAAACCGGCGCGGGTGGTCATGGGCATATCCTTGGGGCGGGTGTCTGGCCCGTGGCCATAGCCGATTGCGGCCCGCATGGCCATGGTGCAGAGGCGCGCGGGTCTGCGCCTTGGCTTTCATCAGCTTTCGTGATGGGTCGTGTTTCCAATCCGCTATTGCAGCGAGGCCGGGTAAACCGCTATCCGGGCGGCGACCAGCGCAAGGGGCAAGGGCCATGGCGGCAAAGGTATTCATCGACGGCGAGGTGGGAACGACGGGTCTGCAGATTCGCGCGCGCCTCGAGATGCGGGACGACATCACGCTGATCTCGCTGTCCGAGGAAAACCGCAAGTCGCGGCTGGCGCGGATCGGGGCCTTTGCCGAGGCTGATGTCGCGATCCTCTGCCTGCCCGATGCGGCGGTCCACGAGATCGCGCCGGATCTTGCACATCAGCCCTGCCGGGTGATCGACGCCTCGACCGCGCACCGGGTGCATCCCGACTGGGAATACGGCTTTGCCGAACTGGATGCAGGCGCGCGCGACCGGATCGCCGCGGCGAAATACGTGTCGAACCCCGGCTGCTATTCCACCGGAGCCATCGCGCTGCTGAAACCGCTGGTGGCGGCCGGCGTCATCGCCGCGGATCATCCTGTCACGATCAACGCGCTGTCGGGCTATTCGGGCGGCGGGAAATCCATGATCGCCGAATTCGAGACCGGAGCCATTTCCGGCGGCTTCGTCTATGGCACGGGCCAAAAGCACAAGCATCTGCCCGAGATCGTGGCCCATGCCGGTCTGACCCGGAAGCCGATCTTCGTGCCGCAGGTGGGCCAGTTCGCACAAGGGATGATCGTGCAGGTCCCGCTGCACCTGCCCGCCGGTGGCCCCGCCGCCGCGATGGAGGCCTTGGCCGCCCATTACGCCGGACAGCGTTTCGTGCGCGTTGTCGCGCGGGAAGAGCTGAGCGACAGGATCGACCCGCAGCGCATGAACGACACCAACATGATGGAGCTGAGTGTCGATGGCGACCCCGAGACCGGGGCGACGGTGCTGATCGCGGTTCTCGACAATCTGGGCAAAGGTGCGTCCGGGGCTGCGGTGCAGAACCTCAACATCCTGCTCGGGCTGGACGAGGCGACGGGCCTTTAATCCTAACCCTCGTGCCGGATGAAGGGCCAGTGGCTGGGCGCCTCGGGCCTTAGACGTCCGTCGCCATCGAAATCCGCATCGGCGTTGAACGGCAGGAGCGCGCGCGCGGGGAGGTCCGCGATCACGGCCTGCTGATCCTCCAGAACCCGGGCCAGCCGTGCCTCGAGCGCCCGCTTGCGCGCGCCTTCGTGATAGCCGTGAACGCCATGAACCAGCAGGGGTTCGGCCACCTCCATCCCGCAATAGCGCAGCGTATAGGCCAGTGGCCAGAGGAGGAGCCGGGTTTCGCCCTCCTTGCCGTCGGGCCCCGCCTCGCTGTCCCGCGCGCCGGTGGTGACGCAAAAAAGCGCGCGTTTGCCGCGCAAGAGCCCGGTGTCGAAGCGGCGGTCCACGTCATGCAACAGGCCATGCACCAGCGCCCGGTCGCACCAGCCCTTGAGCATGGCGGGCGGCGCGAACCACCAGATCGGAAAATGAAAGATGATCCGGTCAGCGGCGCGGATCTTGTCCACCTCCGCCGCGATCTCGGGCGGAAGGGTTCCGGTGGCTGCCGCCTGTTCCTGCGCCTTCAACGCATCGAAGGGCGCGGGCGGCGCAGCGTAGCGGCCCGGCTCCTCGGCGGGATGAAACCCCATGTCGTAGAGATCCGACCATAGAACGTGGTCGCCTTGCGCCGTAGCTGCCGCCGCGCTCGCCTCGGCCCATGCGCCACAGAAGGACCTGCGCTCGGGATGCGCCAGCACGATCAGGGTTGTCCGCTCCAAGCCCTTTTTCCCTTCTCTGTTTCAAAAATATCCTCGGGGGGAGCGCGAGGGGGGCAGACAGCCCCCCTCGCCTAAAATTCCAGCGACCAAAGGCGGCTAAATCCTAGCCCCGTTCCAGCCGGTCCAGCAGCGCCCGCGCGGCGGCCTGTTCGGCCTGACGCTTCACCCGGCCCTCGGCGGTCATCGCCGTGCCGTCGGCCAGCCGCGCTTCGACCCGGAACAGGGGCGCGTGATCGGGGCCGCTGCGGGACAGCTCGGCATAGACGGGCGGGGCCATGCCGCGGGCCTGCGCCCATTCCTGAAGCGCGGTCTTGGCGTCGCGCGCATCCTCGGCCACGCCGGCGACGCGCGGCCCCCAGAGGCGCAAGATGACGGCGCGCGCCGCCTCGAAGCCGCCATCCATGTAAACGGCGGCGATCACCGCCTCCATCGCATCGCCCAGAAGCGCGGTCTTGCGCCGCCCGCCGGTCGACATCTCGGATTTGCCAAGCCGCAGGACGGTGCCCAGATCGATCTCGCGGGCGACATCGGCGCAGGTTTCCTTGCGCACCAGCGCGTTGAAGCGCGGGGCAAGCTGCCCCTCGCGCGCCTCGGGGTCGTGGGTGAGGACCGCCTCGGCCATGACAAGGCCCAGCACCCGGTCGCCGAGAAACTCGAGGCGCTGGTTGTCGGGCCGCGTGGGCGAACTGAGCGAGGCATGGGTCAGCGCACGCGTGATCCATTCGGGCTGGGCGAAATCATGGCCCAGCCTTGTGCAGAAATCGGCCAGTTCGCGCGACAGTTTCACTCGACCGCCCGGAAGAAACGGTCGGAGCGCCAGGTCCAGAAATAGACCATCCGCTGCCCGGCGGACGAGAACATGATCCGGTCGGCGCGGCCGAGGATGTTCTCCATCGGCACGAAGCCGACGCCGCCCACCGATTGCGGAAAACGCGAATCGACCGAATTGTCGCGGTTGTCGCCCATGACGAAGACATGGTCTTCGGGGACGGTGAATTCGGGCGTGTTGTCGGCCCGGCCCCCGTCGGCGATGTTCAGGATCGAATGGCTGACGCCGTTCGGGAGCGTTTCGGTAAACCGTTCCTTGAGGCAGATCGCGCCTTCGCCCACCGGGCCATTGGAGCAGCGCGGCGGCAATTGTTGCGGGCCCTGGCGTTCGTAGACTTCCTCGAAGGGCGGCTCAAGGGTCAGTTCGACGGGGGTGCCGTTGATGTGCAAGAGCCCGTCGATCACCTGGATCCGGTCACCGGGCAGACCGATCACGCGCTTGATGAAATCGCTGCCCTCGGTCGGGTGGCGGAAGACGACGACATCGCCCCGGTCGGGAAGGCTGCCGAAGATGCGGCCCTCGAAGGGGCACATGGAGAAGGGGCAGGAATGGCGCGAATAGCCATATGCCATCTTGTTGACGAAAAGGAAGTCCCCGATCAGCAGCGTATCCTTCATCGAGCCGGACGGGATCCAGAAGGGCTGGAAGAAGAGGGTGCGGAAGACGCCCGCGATCAGGAGCGCGTAGACGATCGTCTTGACCGTTTCCCAGATACCGTCCGATTTGGCCGCTGCCGCCATGATCCGCCCTGCCTGTCCGTTGCTGCGCCTGTCGCCGCTTGCGGCGGGTTTGGGCCAGCCCCCGGCGCAAGTCAAGGAAGCAGGCGGTTTTCGGCTGCCGCGCCTGCCCTGCGGCTGGTCCGGCGGCGCTGTCGGGCCGTCCGTATTTTGGGGAAGATGAAGCCTGGGCCAGGGTTCAGCTGAGCGTGCGGGGCGGCGGTTTGGCGGAGCCGGGACGCAGGCTTTCCTCGGGATTGGGGAGCGCCTCGATCACCACATGGGCCTGCGCCCAGGGATGGTCGTCGGTCAGGCTGACATGGATGATCGCAGTGTAGCCTTCGGGGGTCATCTGGTCGAGCCGTTCCTTGGCCCACCCGGTGACCTGCATCACGGGCTGGCCCGAGGGCAGGTTCGACACGGCCATGTCGCGCCAGGCGATGCCCATGCGCAGCCCGGTGCCGAGCGCCTTGGAACAGGCCTCCTTGGCCGCCCAACGTTTGGCATAGACGGCGGCCGGATCGCTCATGCGTTCGGCGCGGTGCCGCTCGGTCTCGGTGAAGACCCGGGCGCGGAACCGGTCGCCGAAGCGGTCAAGCGCGGCCTGGATGCGTTCGATATTGGCGAGGTCCGTTCCGATGCCGAGAATCATCGCGCGCTCGTCTGGCCTGTGGTCGGGTTGATCGGGATGGACAGGGCCGGCAGTTTCTGCCGGCTAAATGAGAAGCGGGCCTGTCCCTGGACCCGCGAGGTCGCGAGGCTGGGGGCCGTGGTCGCGGGGATCAGGGGGATGCGCAAGGGGCCCTCCGGGGCAAAAGGACAGGCAGGCGTTACGGGACAAGAGTTGCGCAACTTGGGCGCGACTTCAATCCGGCACCTCGCGGGTCAGCCGCGGGCGGCTTCCATCGCGGCGCGCATCGTGGCGATGGCCTGCGGCAGGCCGACGAAGACCGCCTCGCCGATCAGGAAATGGCCGATGTTCAACTCGCGCACCTCGGGCAGGGCGGCGATGGGGGCGACGGTGTCATAGCTCAGGCCGTGGCCCATGTGGACCTCGAGCCCGAGATCGGCGGCCTGTTTCGCGCCGTCGATCAGCCGGGCAAGCTCGGCATCACGCGCGGCGAAATCGCCCTCGGCGTGGAAGTCGCAATAGGCCCCGGTGTGCAATTCGATGACGGGCGCGCCGATGCGGGCGGCCGCAGAGATCTGATCCGGATCGGCGGCGATGAAGAGCGAGACGCGACAGCCCGCGTCGCGGAGCGGTGCTATGTATTCGGCCATCCAGTCGGCCCGGGCCGCAACCTCGAGCCCGCCTTCGGTGGTCCGCTCCTCGCGGCGTTCGGGCACGATGCAGGCGGCGTGCGGGCGGTGGGCCAGCGCGATGGTCTGCATCTCGGCGGTGGCGGCCATCTCGAAATTCAGGGGGATGCCGATCGCGGCCATGATCGCGCCGATATCGGCGTCGCGGATGTGGCGGCGGTCTTCGCGCAGATGGGCGGTGATGCCGTCGGCCCCGGCCTGTTCGGCCATCACGGCGGCGCGCACCGGATCGGGCAGGGCGCCCCCGCGCGCGTTCCTGAGCGTTGCGACGTGATCGATGTTCACGCCCAGCCGAAGACGATCCGCCATGGTCCCATTCCCCTTTTGCCCGTGCGCTGCAGCCTAGCGCTTTGCCGGGGCCGCGCCAGCCTGCGCGCGCAGCTTTTCCATCTTCTTTCGCAATCTGGCGGATCGCCGTTTTTGATAGGCGTGGATCACCGGCACGCTGAGGTAGTAGCAGATCACGCCACAGACCAAGCCGGGCAGGATCGCGCCGACCATCCAGGGAAAGAAGACGTCGTCGTAGAAGCGGTGCAATTCGTCCCAATGCGCGGTCTCGGGCGTGAAGATCGCGATGAAATTGTGCCAAAGGTCGCCCGCCGCCGCGCCGAATTTCGAAAAGATCGACTCGTCGAGACCGCTTCTCATGCTGGTGCCGAGCATCCAGTGGCCGGTCTGAAGCGAGATCCAGGCGATTGGAACATAGGTCAGCGGATTGCCGAGAAAGGTCGCCAAGAGCGCGGCGAGGATCGAGCCGCGCATCAGCAGGGCAAGGATCCCCGCCACCACGAAATGCAGGCCGAAAAAGGGGGTGAAGACGGTGAAGGCCCCGGCGAAGACGCCGCGCGCGATCTGTTCGGGGGTGCCGGGCAGGCGGCGCATGCGGTGCTTGACGTATTGCGCGGCGCGGACCCAGCCCCCACGGGGCCAGAACACCTCCGTCACGAGGCGCAGGATCGAGCGGGAATCGCGGCGCTTGAACACCTTGCGCGTCTTTCCTTCCTGCCGGTGCCGCGAGCGGCCCCGTCTCCCTATCCTCGGACCCGCCCTCTCAGGGGCGGCGTTCGAGGTCCCGGAACCGCTGCAGGCTGGCCACGTCGCTGTCAAGTTCGACCGCCATCATGACCGCGTGCAGGTGTTCCGCATTGCGCACATCCACATCGATCAGCAGCCGGAAGAAATCCGGCTTGCGGTCGATGAAGTGCAGGTCGGAGATATTGGCGTTCTGCTCGCCGATCAATGTGCAGATCCGTCCCAGTGCGCCATTCGTGTTCGAGAGCGTGACATCGATGGTGACGTTGTGGACGGCGGCATGGCGCCCTTCGGACCAATGCAGGTCGATCCAGCGTTCCGGCGCGGTGTCGAAGGCGGCCAATGCGCCGCAGTCGATGGCGTGGACGATGGGCCCGCGCCCGGCATAGGTGATGCCCACGATGCGTTCGCCCGGAACCGGCTGGCAGCATTGCGCGCGGCGGATCTCGGTCCCCGGGGGCAGGCCGATGACGGCGCGCACGGCCTCCACCTCGCCTTCCTCGGTACGGCCGGCAAGCTCGGGGTAGATCCGGGCGACGACGCGGCGGGCGGACAATTCCGCCGATCCGATCCGCGCCAGCAACTCGTCGCCATCCTTGAGGCTGATGGCGCGGGCGGCGGTGTCGAGCGCCTTGTCGGTGGCTTTCTTGCCGAATTGTTCGAAGGCGACGCGCGCGAGTTCGCGGCCGAGCTTGATGTAGCGTTCGCGGTCTTCTTCGCGCAGCATCCGGCGGATCGCGGCCTTGGCGCGGCCGGTGACCACGATGTCGATCCAGCTGGCCTGCGGGGTCTGTCCCTCGGCGGTGATGATCTCGATGGACTGGCCGTTTTTCAGACGCGTCCAGAGCGGCACGCGCAGCCCGTCGACCTTGGCCCCCACGCAGGAATGGCCGATCCGCGTGTGGATCGAATAGGCGAAATCGATCGGCGTCGCGCCCTTGGGCAGTTTCACCACGTCACCCTTGGGGGTGAAGCAGAACACCTGGTCGGAATACATCTCGAGCTTGACGTGCTCGAGGAATTCGTCGTTGTCCTCGGCGGTCTCGAAGCGTTCGGTCAGACCTTCGAGCCATTTGGCCGGGTCCACGGCAAAGGGGTTCTGGACCCTGACGCCGTCGCGGTAGGACCAATGCGCGGCGACGCCCGATTCGGCCACGTCATGCATCTGGCGGGTGCGGATCTGCACCTCGACCCGTTTGCCGTCGCGGCCCGACACGGTGGTGTGGATCGAGCGGTAGCCGTTCGATTTGGGCTGGCTGATGTAATCCTTGAACCGCCCCGGAACCGCGCGCCAGCGCTGGTGGATCGCGCCGAGGATGCGGTAGCAATCATCCTCGGTGCCGGTGATGATGCGAAAGCCATAGATGTCGGAGAGGCGCGAAAAGGCGAGATCTTTTTCCTGCATCTTGCGCCAGATCGAAAACGGCTTCTTGGCGCGGCCAAACACATCGGCCCTGAGCCCATGCTTGTCGAGCACGGCCTCGATATCCTCGGTGATGCGGGGGATGACGTCGCCGGTTTCCTTTTGCAGCGTCACGAAGCGGCGCATGATCGAGGTGCGCGCCTCGGGGTTGAGGACGCGGAAGGACAGGTCCTCCAGTTCCTCGCGCATCCATTGCATGCCCATCCGGCCGGCAAGCGGCGCGTAGATGTCCATGGTTTCATGCGCCTTCTTGGCCTGCTTTTCCGGCTTCATGTGCCGGATCGTGCGCATGTTGTGCAGGCGGTCGGCCAGTTTCACGAGGATCACGCGCAGATCCTTGGACATGGCCATCAGGAGCTTGCGGAAATTCTCGGCCTGTTTCGATTCGCGGCTGGAGAGTTCCAGATTGGTCAGCTTGGTGACGCCATCGACCAGTTCGGCCACGTCATGGCCAAAGAGCGTTTCGATCTCGGTATAGGTGCCCTTGGTATCCTCGATCGTGTCGTGCAGGAGTGCCGTGGCGATGGTGGCATCGTCCAGACGCTGTTCGGTCAGGATGGCGGCGACGGCGACGGGATGGCTGAAATAGGGCTCGCCCGAGTGGCGTTTCTGCCCCTCGTGCATCCGCTGCGCATAGGCATAGGCGCCCCTCAGGAGCGCCTCGTTGGTTTTCGGGTTGTAGTTGCGGACAAGCGAAAGAAGGTCGTCGGCGTCGATCATTCTTGTCCCAGCCCGCCGGTGGCCATGGCGATCAGCGCTGGCCTTGTGCTTCCATGAGGGCGCGCAGCATCTGCTCTTCGCTCATGTCGTCGCGGGCGGGGCGATCCGCCTCCACACCCTGAAGCAGCGCCATGGCGTCTTCTTCGGGTTCGTCCACCTCGATCTGGGTCTGGTGGCTTTCGATCAGACGCTCGCGCAGATCGTCGGCACCTTGCGTTTCCTCGGCGATCTCGCGAAGCGCCACGACGGGGTTCTTGTCGTTGTCGCGATCGATGGTCAGTGCGCCACCCGACGCGATTTCGCGCGCGCGGTGGGCGGCCAGCATGACAAGCTCGAAGCGGTTGGGAACCTTGTCGACGCAATCTTCAACGGTGACGCGGGCCATGCGAAGGCACCTCCAGAATCTGCTCGGGAGCGGAATAAGCGTCCCTGTTAGCGCCGGAAAGCCGGGAACACAAGCCCGGAAGAGGCGTTCGGGCCATCGGTCGACGGCATGTCCTGCCCCGGCCATGGGACGGGACGGATCTCGGCCCGTTCGGCATCGGGGCGCGCGGCCAGCATCGCGGCGACGTCCTGCCCCGTGACCGGGTGCCACCAATCCGGCGCAACATCGGCCAGAGGCACCAGCACGAAGCTGCGCTCGGCCAGCCTTGGATGGGGCAAGATCAGGCGGTCGGGCAGATCCACCGCCGCGCGGTCGGGGGGCAGGGCCGCCCAACGGGACTGCGTGGCGGCATCTGGGCGCACCGCATCGCCAAGCGCCACGAGGTCGAGGTCGATCACACGCGCGCCCCACCGCGCGCCGCGCACTCGGCCCAACTCCGTCTCGACTGCGTGCAGCAGCGCCAGCAGCGCCTCGGGCGTTTCCGACCAGCGAAAACTTGCCGCAGCATTCACGTAATCCGGGCCGGATCCTGCAGGGAAGGCGGGGGTCGTGAACAATCGGCTTGTTTTCATGCCCCAAACCCCCTTCTGTCCCAGCAGGAGAAGGCTTTTCTTCAGGGTTCGCGCGGGGCTGTCGGTGCCGTTGGTCAGGTTCGCTCCGAGGGCCACAAGAGCGAGGGGGGGCATCGCGGTGTCTCTCTCGTGTTGCACGTTTCTTGCCCATCCTTATCTTGGAGCCCTTGGCGTTCGGCGCGCGGCAGGTTCACTCCCTGCCGATTCCATACGGGGACGCCAGTAAATCAAGGACGTTGGTTATGTTTTATCGTGATGAACGGTTGGCGTTGTTTATCGACGGCTCCAACCTTTACGCTGCAGCCAAGTCGCTGTCTTTTGACATAGACTACAAGCTGTTGCGTCAGGAATTCATGCAGCGCGGCAAGTTGTTGCGCGCATTCTACTATACCGCCCTTCTGGAGAACGAGGAATATTCCCCGATTCGCCCCCTTGTGGACTGGTTGCATTACAACGGGTTCACGATGGTGACGAAACCGGCCAAGGAATTCACCGACAGCCAGGGTCGTCGCAAGATCAAGGGCAACATGGATATCGAACTGACCGTCGATGCCATGGAGATGGCCGACCATGTGGATCACATCGTGCTCTTCTCGGGCGACGGGGATTTCCGCAGGCTGGTCGAGGCGTTGCAGCGCAAAGGGTGCCGGGTTTCGGTCGTCTCCACGATCCGCAGCCAACCGCCGATGATCGCTGATGACCTGCGCCGGCAGGCCGACAATTTCATCGAATTGGATGAATTGCGCGAGGTCATCGGCCGCCCGCCGCGAGACGACCGCGCGCCCCAGCGGCAGGAAGCCGAGGTCTGAAGCCGAGGTCTTAAGCCGATGGGCCTGCCGTGATCGGCAGGCCCCTCCGCTTTACGGCCCTGTCCGTCAGGGCAATGCCGCGCGCGCGTTGATGTCGTTGTGGATGGCGATGATCTCGGGCGGCCAGGTCGATTTGATGTAGCTGAGCACGGCGATGATCTGCGCTTCGGTCAGGATATCGGCAAACCCCATCATGTCGCTTTGATAGCCGCCGCCGACGATGGCCGCGGTGCCGCGTGTGGTGATGTCAATCAGCTGCGCATCGGGATGGTGCCATGTGTGGCCGGTCCGGTCATGCGGCGGGGCGGGCAGGCGACCATTGTCTTGCCGCACCTGCCAATCCGCTTGCCCTTCCAGCGCCGCGCCATGGCAGGCGGCGCACTGCGCCTCGTAGATCGCGGCCCCCTCGGCCACGGTGGCGGCATCGTGCCAAAGCAGGATCTGGCCCGGTTGCTGCGCCCCCTGTTCGGTCGCATCCGCTGGCCACAGGGCCACGCCGCCCGCTGTCAGGGCAAAGGTCGCGGTCAGCGTGATGATTGTCCGTCGCATTCAACCCTCCTCGGATGTGCCCCAGATCGCAGCTTCCCCCTGCTGGAAGTCAACCCCCCGGGCTGGACGGAGCCGCACTTTGGCCTTAGCTCTTGGTGTAACGTCATCCTGACATATCCCTGCCGCCCGAGACCGTCCATGACCAAGCCGCCCCTCACCATCCACCTTGCCGCGCCGCGCGGCTTTTGCGCAGGCGTCGACCGGGCGATCAAGATCGTCGAGATGGCGCTCGCGAAATGGGGCGCCCCGGTCTATGTCCGGCACGAGATCGTCCACAACAAGTTCGTCGTCGACGACCTCCGCGCAAAGGGCGCCGTTTTTGTCGAGGAGCTGGACGATTGCCCGCTCGACCGGCCGGTGATTTTTTCCGCGCATGGCGTGCCGAAATCCGTCCCGGCAGAGGCCGCGCGGCGCAACATGGTCTATGTCGATGCCACCTGCCCGCTTGTCAGCAAGGTCCATATCGAGGCCGCGCGCCATCATGAAAACGGCCTCCAGATGATCATGATCGGCCACGCGGGCCACCCCGAGACGATCGGGACAATGGGCCAATTGCCCGAGGGCGAGGTGTTGCTGGTCGAAACGGTCGAGGATGTGGCCAAGGTCGCGGTCCGCGATCCTGCGCGGCTGGCCTTCGTCACCCAGACCACGCTTTCGGTCGATGACACGGCGGACATCGTCGCGGCCCTGCAGGCGCGGTTTCCCGCCATCGTCGGCCCGCACAAGGAAGACATCTGTTACGCCACCACCAACCGGCAGGAGGCGGTCAAGGCGATGGCTCTAATGGCCGATGCGATGCTGGTGGTGGGTGCGCCCAATTCCTCCAATTCCAAGCGTCTGGTCGAGGTCGGCGCGCGCGCCGGATGCCGCTATGCGCAACTGGTGCAACGCGCCAGCGATATCGATTGGCGCGCGCTGGAGGGGATCGGGTCGCTGGGCATCACCGCCGGGGCCAGCGCCCCCGAGGTGTTGGTGAACGAGGTGATCGACGCCTTCCGCGAGCGGTTCGAGGTGACGGTAAAGCCCGTCATGACGGCAGAGGAGAACGTGGAGTTCAAGGTGCCGCGCGTCTTGCGCGAAGCAGCCCAAAGCGCCTGAACCCTTGCCCCGCTGCGCGGCATTGGGCAGATAGCGGCCATGACGCGCATTCCGACATCCGCCCTGATCCTCGGTCTTTCCGGCCTGATCCCGTTCCTTTACGGCGCGCTGTCGACCGTCGTTCCCGCCACGGCGGAACTTGGCCGGGCCTGGAGCGTTTATCACGCAGGCCCCGCGCTGTTGCAGATCTACGGGATCGTCATCTTGTGCTTCATGGCGGGCGTGATCTGGGGCTTTGCCGCACGGGCCGAGGGGCGGCAGGCGACGCTCTTCTATGTCCTGTCCGTCCTGCCTGCGCTGTTCGTCTTTTTCACCGCCTTCGCGCCGCCGCGCCAAAGCCTCTGGATGCTGATCCTTGCCTTTGTCGCGCTTCTCGCCATCGACGCCAGCGCCGCGCGGCAGGGTCTGGCACCGCCGTGGTGGATGCGGCTGCGCCTGCTGTTGACCGGTGTCGTCGTGATCTGTCTTGGCATCGGCGCGCTGGCATGAGGGGTTCCCATGCCTGATCTTTTCGCCTTCACCGACGGGGCCTGTTCGGGCAATCCCGGCCCGGGCGGCTGGGGTGCGCTGTTGCAGGCCAAGGACGGCGAGACGGTCCTCAAGGAACGCGAGCTGAACGGCGGCGAGGCGGATACGACCAACAACCGGATGGAGCTCCTGGCCGCCATCGCAGCCCTCGAGGCGCTGGAACGCCCCTCCGCCATCACCATCGTCACCGACAGCGCCTATGTGAAGAACGGCGTGACCGGCTGGATCCACGGCTGGAAGCGGAACGGCTGGAAGACCTCGACCAAAAAGCCGGTCAAGAACGAGGACCTGTGGCGCCGCCTCGACGAGGCGCAGGCGCGTCACC
This sequence comes from Roseicyclus marinus, assembly GCF_030163795.1. GTDB lineage: Bacteria > Pseudomonadota > Alphaproteobacteria > Rhodobacterales > Rhodobacteraceae > Roseicyclus > Roseicyclus marinus. The sequence continues at coordinate 32,999 of NZ_JASJOF010000001.1, forward strand.
GCGTGACATGGGAATGGGTCAAGGGCCATGCCGGCCATCCGGAAAACGAACGCGCCGACGAATTGGCGCGGGCGGGGATGAAACCCTTCAAATGACCATCCTGACCGCGCTCGATTATGCCTCGGTGCTGGTCTTTGCCCTGACGGGGGCCTTGGTCGCCTCGCGCGCGCAGCTCGATATCGTGGGCTTCGCCTTTCTCGCCAGCCTGACGGCGATGGGCGGCGGCACGGTGCGCGACCTGCTTCTGGACCGAAACCCGGTGTTTTGGATCGCCGATCCGACGCCGCTTGCCATAGCCTGCGGCGCAGCGGTGCTGGTGTTTTTCACCGCCCATCTCCTCGAAAGCCGGATGGCGGTCATCACTTGGCTCGATGCGCTGGCACTTCCCATCGCGGTGGCGGCGGGGGTGCGGGCGGCCAGCGAAACGGGGCAAAGCGTGCCGATCATCCTGATCATGGGGATTGCCACGGGCTGTTTCGGCGGGCTTTTGCGCGACATCGTGGCCAACGAAGTGCCGCTCTTGATCCGGACAGGGAAACTCTATGTCACGGCGGCTTTCGCGGGGGCGGCGGCCTATCTTTTGTCAGGGATCTTCTGGCCATCCGACATGCTGTCGCTGGCCGCCTGCATCCTCGTCTGTTTCACGCTGCGCGCAGGCTCGCTGCTCTATGGCTGGCAGATGCCGGTCTACAAGCCGCGCCCGCCCCGAAACTGATCGCCATCCCCTTCATCTTCCCGAAAATACGGAAAGTCCGCGGCCACCGCCCCGCGCCGCCGCCCGGGGTCAGCGCCGCTTGCGGCCCTGCCGCCTGCGATTGGCGTATTCCGTGGGGATCAGGATCAGCGCAGCCGCCGAGCCAAGGATCGCCGTCACCCCCGGCGAGCCGAGGCTGAAGCCGAAAAGCGCGCGCAGGAAGTAAAGCACCAGAACCGCGCCAAAGGCGATCAGGACGGACGGGATGATGCCGTTATGCGTCCAGGCCCATTTCTCGAAGAGAAAGGCCACGATACCGGCCAGCATGAGCGAGCCGAAAAACGAGAACAGGATCATGGCCCACCTCCGACAATCACACCGGGCGCTATGCGTGCACCCCTCAAAAACGCCTCTGCCGTCATCCGCGGCTTGCCTTCGGGCTGCACCTCGGTGATCTCGACCGCGCCTGTCCCGCAGGCCACGGTCAGATCCGACAGAACCTGCCCTGGCGTGCCCGACCCCTTGACCGGACGGCTGCGCAGGATCTTGACCCGCTTGCCCCCGATCATGGTCCAAGCCCCGGGAAAAGGCGACAGCCCCCGGATCTGACGGTCTATGTGGGGTGCGTCACCCGTCCAGTCCAGACGCGCCTCGGCCTTGTCGATCTTTTGGGCATAGGTCACGCCGGTCTCGGGCTGGGGTTCGGGCGTCAGCGTGCCGAGCCGGGCCAGCGCCTCGGTGATCGCCTCTGCCCCGAGCATCGACAGCCGGTCGTGCAATTCGCCCGCCGTCTCCTCGGCCCCGATGACGATCTCGCGGCGCAAGAGAACGGGGCCGGTATCCAGACCCGCCTCCATCTGCATGATGCAGACGCCGGTTTCCGCATCGCCCGCCATGATCGCCCGCTGGATCGGCGCAGCCCCGCGCCAGCGTGGCAAAAGGCTTGCGTGGATGTTGAGACAACCGCGCCGGGGCGCGTCGAGCACCGCTTGCGGCAGGATCAGGCCATAGGCCACGACCACGGCAATATCGGCGTCCAGCGCCGCGAATTCCGCCTGCGCCTGTTCATCGCGCAGCGATTTCGGATGGCGCACCGGCAAACCCATCGCGGCAGCGCGCGCATGGACGGGGCCGGGGCGCTCGGCCTGCCCGCGGCCCGCGGGGCGGGGCGGCTGGGTGTAGACGGCCACGATCTCATGGCCTGCGCCAACCAGCGCCTCGAGCACCGGCACCGAGAAATCGGGCGTTCCCATGAAGACGATCCGCATCACCGCGCCCCTTTTCGCGCGCGCTTCAACAGCATGTCGCGCTTCATTTTCGACAGACGGTCGAAATACATCCGACCCGCCAGATGGTCGATCTGGTGCTGCACGCTCGTCGCCCACAGACCGGTGAATTCCTGTCGCACCCTGATGCCGTGATGGTCGGTGAAGGCCACGGTGACGGTCGCGGGCCGCGTCACCTTGGCCCAGACACCGGGCAGGTTGGGGCTGGCTTCCTCGTGGTCGTTCATCGCCTCGGATGCCGTGATGACCTCGGGGTTGGCCATGCGGATCGCGCGGCCGCGCGTGTCGCTGGCATCAACGACCGCCAGCCGGAGCATGACCCCGATCTGCGGGGCGGCAAGGCCCACACCCGGCATGGCGTCCATCGTCTCGATCATGTCGGCCCAGATGGCCCGGATCTCGTCGGTGATCGTGCCCACATCGGCGGCGGGCGTGCTCAGCCGCTTGTCGGGCCACATGACGAAGGCACGGCGGGTGCCGGTCACGCCTTTTCCCGCGCGCGGTCCTTCTTCAGCTTGACCATCTTGCGGGTGATCAGCTGGCGCTTGAGCGGCTTGAGGTAATCGATGAAGAGAACGCCGTTCAGATGGTCGATCTCGTGCTGGACGCAGGTGGCCCAAAGACCGTCGAAATCCTCCTGCCGTTCCTTGCCGTCGCGGTCGATCCAGCGCACCGTCACCTCGGCGGGGCGTTCGACATCGGCGTATTGATCGGGGATCGACAGGCAGCCTTCCTCGTAGACGTTCAGCATGTCCGATTTCGCCACGATCTCGGGATTGAACATGGCGACGGGGCGCGGTGCCTCCCCCTCGCCCTTGACGCAATCCAGAACGATGACGCGGGCGTCCACGCCGATCTGCGGCGCGGCCAAGCCGATGCCGGGCGCCGCATACATCGTTTCCAGCATGTCATCGGCAAGCGCCCGCAGATCATCCGACAGGTCGGGCACGGGCGGCGCAACCTTCTTCAGCCTTGGGTCGGGATGGATCAGGATGGGGCGTTTCATGGCCGTTCATTTAGGCCAAGCGCGCCCGCCCCGCAATAAGTGCGGTCTAAGGCCGTCACACCCGTGGCGGCAAGGCTTGCACCTGCCGGTTTACGCGGTAGCGTGGCGCGGTTCGGAAACCAGACGGAGCCTCCCATGTCATTCGACGAGATCATCGACCGCCGCGGCAGCCATTGCGTGAAATGGGACATGATGGAGACGCTCTACGGTGTCTCGCCGCAGGAGGGGATTTCGATGTGGGTGGCCGACATGGAATTCCGCCCGCCGGGCTGCGTGCAGGATGCGCTTCAGGCGATGCTGGATCATGGCGTCTACGGCTATTTCGGCGATGACAGCGCCTACAAGGGTGCGATCATCTGGTGGATGCAGAACCGGCACGGCTGGTCGGTCGAGCCGGAGTGGATCTTCACCACCCATGGGCTGGTGAACGGAACCGCCATGTGCCTTGACGCCTTCACGAAGGAGGGCGACGGGATCGTGCTGTTCACCCCGGTCTACCATGCCTTCGCCAAGGTGATCCGCGCTTCGAACCGTGACCTCGTGCAATGCGAAATGCCCATCGTCGACGGGCAATACACGCTCGATTTCGACGCGTGGGACGCGCAGATGAAAGGCCATGAAAAGATGCTGATCCTCTGCTCGCCGCACAATCCCGGCGGGCGGGTCTGGACGCGGGCCGAACTGGAAGGGGTGGCGGCCTTTGCCAAACGTCACGATCTGCTGATCGTGTCCGACGAGATCCACGCCGACCTGCTGATGCCCGGGCAAAAGCACATTCCGATGGCGCTGATCGACGGCATCGCCGACCGGCTGATCATGATGACGGCAGGGACCAAGACCTTCAATATCGCGGGCGCGCATGTGGGCAATGTCATCATCCCCGACGAGGGGCTGCGGACGCGCTTCGGCGCGCGGATGATGGCGCTGGGCCTGTCGCCCAATTCCTTCGGACTGCACATGGTGACGGCGGCCTATTCGCCCGCAGGGGCGGCATGGGTCGATGATCTGTGCGCCTATCTGGCCGAAAACGCCAAGGTTTTCGATGCGGGGATCAACGCCATTCCGGGCCTTCGGTCGATGCCGTTGCAATCCACCTACCTCGCTTGGGTCGATTTCTCGGGCACCGGCATGACGCGCGAGGAATTCACCGCACGGGTGGAGCACGAGGCCAAGATTGCCACGAACCATGGCCCGACCTTCGGGCAGGGCGGCGACAGTTTCCTGCGCTTCAACATCGCCGCCCCGCGCAGCGTGGTCGAGGATGCGGTGGCCCGGATGCAGCGGGCGTTCGGCGATCTGCAATAAGGGGGTCTTGGGGTGGGCAATCTGCCCACCTGTGCTTCAGCGTTGGATCGGATAGGGCGGATCATGACCTATGCCGCGGTGCAGCGCTTGCGCGCCGCGGCGCAATATCCTATCCCGTGGCGCAACGCACACGAAACTTCCTTTCGCAAGGAGCCTGACCATGAGCTTTCGCCTCCAGCCGCCGCCCGTCGCCCGCCCCAACCGCTGCCAGCTGTTCGGCCCCGGGTCGCGCCCTGCGATCTTCGAAAAGATGGCGGCGAGCGCTGCGGATGTGATCAACCTCGACCTCGAGGATTCGGTCGCCCCCGATGACAAGGCAGAGGCGCGCAAGAACGTCATTCAGGCCATCGGCGACGTGGATTGGGGCAAGAAGACGCTGAGTGTGCGGATCAACGGGCTCGACAGCCCCTATTGGTACCGCGACGTGGTCGACCTGCTGGAACAGGCTCCGGAACGGCTGGACCAGATCATGATCCCCAAGGTCGGTTGCGCCGCCGACATCTACGCCGTCGATGCGCTGGTCACCTCGATCGAGGCGGCCATGGGTCGCAAGAAACGGATCGCCTTCGAGGTCATCATCGAAAGCGCCGCGGGCATCAGCCATGTCGAGGAGATCGCGGCGGCCTCGCCCCGCCTGCAGGCGATGAGCCTCGGCGCGGCCGATTTCGCGGCGTCCATGGGGATGCAGACCACCGGCATCGGCGGGACGCAGGAAAACTATTACATGCACCGCGCGGGCCAGAATTACTGGTCCGATCCGTGGCATTGGGCGCAGGCTGCCATCGTCGCCGCCTGCCGCACCCATGGTGTGTTGCCGGTCGACGGCCCTTTCGGCGACTTCTCGGATGACGAGGGGTTCCTTGCGCAGGCGCGGCGGTCGGCCACGCTGGGGATGGTGGGCAAATGGGCGATCCACCCCAAGCAGGTGGCCCTGTCCAATTCCGTCTTTACCCCGTCCGAGGCCGCCGTGCTTGAGGCGCGCGAGATCCTTGCCGCGATGGAACAGGCCAAGGCGAGCGGGCAGGGGGCGACCGTCTACAAGGGGCGGCTCGTCGACATCGCGTCGATCAAGCAGGCCGAGGTGATCGTCAAACAGGCCGAGATGATCGCGGCGGGCTGATCCGCCCACGCCGCGCGCCGTTCCTTGAGGCGTTAACATCGCCTTAAGCCTTTGGCGCAAGATTGCCCCCGTGACGTTTGACGGGGGCCTGCGATGCGGTTCGATCCTGCTCTGGTGCTGGATGTCCTCAGCGCGCTGGCGCTGCTGGCGCTCCTGTCCTTGGCGTATGGGCATCTGCGGCCGCGCTGGCGCGCTTCGTGGCTTGCCCCCGTAGGGATGGGCCTCGCCTTCGGTCTTGTCGCGGCGCTGATGATGACGGCGCCGCTGGGGTCTGTCGCGGGTTTGATCGTCGATTTGCGCGCGGTGCCCGTCGCGCTGGCCGGGGCGTATTTCGGCTGGCGTGGCCTTGCGGGGTGTCTGGCCGTGGCGTTGGTCATGCGCTGGCAGATTGGCGGTATCGGGCTGATCCCCGATGTGGTGGGTCTTGGGCTGGCGGGGGGCGCCGGGCTGGTTTGGGGCCGGCTCACTCGGGCCGACCGCAGGCGCGGCTTGCGCGCCCATCTTTCGCTGGCCCTGCTGATGTCGGGCAACCTTGCCTCCGCGGTGCTGCTGCCCACGCCGCTGACGGGCTGGATGCTGACCCGCGCGGCGCCCGTGCTATTGGGCGTCTACCTCGTCGCTGTGCCGCTGCTGGCCACCCTGCTGGAGGGGCGGCAAGCACGGCCGCCCCCTGCCGGGCTTGGTTGCAATGGGCGCGCCGCAAGGTCATATAGACCGCGAGAGCGACCATATGGGGCGGCCAGATGACGACCTATCTCGATTTCGAGAAACCGCTTGCCGAGATCGAGGGCAAGGCCGAGGAATTGCGCGCGCTGGCGCGGCGCAACGCGGAAATGGACGTGGAGGCCGAGGCCGCCGCTCTGGACCGCAAGGCCGCCGACATGCTGCGCGATCTCTACAAGGATCTGTCGCCTTGGCGGAAATGCCAGGTCGCGCGCCACCCCGACCGCCCGCATTGCCGCGATTACATCCGCGCGCTGTTCACCGAATACACGCCGCTGGCCGGCGACCGGAATTTCGCCGATGACCATGCCGTCATGGGTGGCCTTGCCCGGTTCCGGGACAAGGCGGTCATGGTGATCGGTCATGAAAAGGGCCATGACACCAAGACCCGGATCGAGCGGAATTTCGGCATGGCCCGCCCCGAGGGCTACCGCAAGGCCGTGCGTCTGATGGAGATGGCCGACCGGTTCGGCCTGCCCGTCGTGACGCTGGTCGACACGCCCGGCGCCTATCCCGGCAAGGGCGCCGAGGAGCGCGGCCAATCCGAGGCGATCGCGCGCTCGACCGAGGCCTGCCTGACCATCGGTGTGCCGCTTGTGTCGGTCATCATCGGCGAGGGCGGATCGGGCGGCGCCGTGGCCTTTGCCACCGCGGACCGCCTCGCGATGCTGGAACATTCGGTCTATTCCGTGATCTCGCCCGAAGGGTGCGCCTCGATCCTGTGGAAGGATGCCGAGAAGATGCGCGAAGCGGCCGAGGCCTTGCGTCTGACCGCGCAGGACCTGTTGAAACTGGGCGTCTGCGACCGCGTGATCCCCGAGCCGATGGGCGGCGCGCAGCGTGATCCTACCGCGACCGTGGCCGCCGTGGGCGATGCCATCGCGGCCATGTTGGGCGAGATCGGCACACCCGGACGCGCGGCCCTGATCAAGGCGCGGCGGCGCAAATACCTCGACATGGGGTCGAAGGGTCTGGCCGCGTGATCACCCGCCGCGCGGTGATCGCCGCAGCGGCTTGCCTGCTGGTGAGGCCTGTTGCCGCGCAAGGGGGGCGTTCTCTCATGGCCCAAGACCTGATCCCGGCCGATGCTTTCGACTGGACCTATCTTGCCGATACGGTGATGGGCGGCGTGTCGCGGGGCGAGGCGCGGCTGGATGCGGGCGCGCTGCGCCTGACCGGCACCGTTTCGACCGCAAATCGCGGCGGTTTCATCCAGGCGCGCACGGCGCTCCCCGATGGCTTGCCCGAGGCCGCGACCGGCCTGCGCCTGCGGGTGCGCGGCAATGGCGGGCGCTATTTCATCCATCTGCGGACGACCCGCACGGCCCTGCCCTGGCAGTATTACCAGCAGGGTTTCGAGACCGGGCGGGATTGGGCCGAGGTCACGCTGCCGCTTGCGGATTTCACACCTTCCGGGCGGATGATGGCCGGATCGCCGCGGCCCGGCGATGTGCGATCCTTGGGGCTTGTCGCCTATGGGCGCGACCACGAGGCGGATGTGTCGCTTTCGGCCTTTGGCGCGGTCTGAGGCCCGGTTTCGCCGCGCCTTGCGCGTCGACCAGGGCGAGGGGGCGCGGCCCCCTCGCACTCCCCCGCGAAGGGGGCTGTCTGCCCCCTTCGAACCCCCGAGAGTTTTTCGGCCAAGATGAAGGTCAGAGCGCGGCGAAGCGCTGTGTGAGCCGCGCGGTCTCATCCGAGAGGCCGAAGGGCGGGTTCACCACGAAAAGACCCGAGCCCGTCATGCCGTGGCCGGGGCGGGCGGGCGGAAAGCGGACCTCGTGCGAGAGCGCCTCGGGAAAGCTGACGCGCAGGCTGCGCACCATTGCGATCTGCAGACCGGAGGTGAGGATCGGGTACCAGAGCATGATCACGCCCACGTTCCATTTCCGGTGCAGCTTGGCGATCAGGTCGGGGATGCGGTCGTAATCGGTTTTCACCTCGTAGCTTGGGTCGATCAACAGGAAGCCCCGGCGCGGGTCGGGCGGGGTGCGCGAGAGGACCATGGCGGTCCCGTCTTCTTGCACGATCTGGGTGTAGCGCTCTGGCATGGCGGCGCGCAGGGCGGCGTTTTCGGCCGGGTGCAGTTCGGCCAGCGTCATGCTGTCGAAGGGGCGCAAGAGCGCTGCGGCGATCAGGGGCGAGCCCGGATAGGCGGTGTCGCCATGGGCCTGCCGGACGATGGCCCGCGCGCGCGTGTAGGGATGATCGGGGCCGAACCACGTCTTTGCCCGCGCGATGCCCTGCGCCGCCTCGCCCGTCTTCAGCGCCTCGGCGCTGTCGAGATGGTACAGGCCCCGGCCCGCATGGGTTTCGAAATAGCTGAGTGGCTTGTCCTTTTGGACCATCCGGTCCAGCGCACTGGCCAGCGCCGCGTGCTTGTGGACATCGGCAAGGTTCCCGGCGTGATAGGCGTGTTGATAGGACAGCATCCTACCACATCCGCTTCGGGGCTTCGTCCGGATAGGTCCGGTCGTAGGGTTCGGCGTCGAACTCCGGGTCCTGTTCGGCGATGAACTGGCCCGCCGTCGGCAGGCCTGCGCTGTCATCCCGCGTCCAGAGGCCTGCGCGCATCACCGCCTTGGCGCATTGGAAATAAACCTCGGTCGCGGTGATGACGATCACCACCTTGGGGTGTTTGCCCCGCTGTTCGAAGGTCGTCGTGACCTCCGGATCGGCGGTCAGGACGGCCCGGCCGTTGACGCGCACCACATTCATCGCGCCGGGCACCATGAACATCAAGGACACGCGCCCGTCGCGCAGGATGTTGCGCAGGCCATCCAGCCGGTTGTTGCCGCGCCAATCGGGCAACAGCAGCCTGCGGTCATCGGCGATACGCACGACCGGACCGTCATCGCCGCGGGGGCTCGCATCCGTCCCCTCGGGTCCGACGGTGGACAGGACACAGAACCGCGCCGTCTCGATCCAGCGCCTGTAGAGCGGCGTCAGGCGATCCGTGACCTTGCTGAGGGAGGCCGGAACCGGCGCATCGTAAAGCGCCTCGAGCGCGGCGATATCCTCAAGAACGCGCATGGAACCCCGCCTCCGCCATCAGCCGGTCCGAGGCGGTTTCCACCTCGGTCTCGAGCCGTGCCATGAAGCTTTCGCGGTCAAGACCCGGCGGGATCGGCGGCAGAAATTCCACCACGGCCAGCCCCGGTTTGCGCAAGATGCCATGGCGCGGCCAGAAGACGCCGACATTGGTGGCGACCGGCACGCAGGGCTGGCCCAGTTGTTCGTAGAGGGCGAAGGTGCCAACCTTGTAGGGGGCCTTGACCCCCGGCGCGACACGGGTGCCCTGCGAATAGATGATCAGCTGGCCGCCCTGTTGCTTGCCGGATTTCACGTCGGCCAGCATCTTGGCGATGGCGGCCCCGCGCTTGCCCCGGTTGACCGGCACGGAGCCAATCCGGAGCGCGTATTGGCCTAGAAGGGGCGCGAACATCAATTCGCGCTTCATGATGAATTTGCCGCGCGGGACGGCGTTGTAGATCATCATGATGTCGAGAAAGCTCTGGTGCTTGGCGGCGATCATCACCTCGCCCGTGGGGGGGGTGCCGCGCACCTCGGTCCGAAGGCCCGTCATCCAGCCGAGTGTCCGGAACACGTAGCGGCTGTAGGCATGGCAGGCGCCATGCGCGCCGGCGGGCGAGATCAGCGCCCAGGGGAAAAAGACAATCGCATAGACCAGCATCGCGACATACATCTGCACGATGAAGACCAGCGAACGAAGCCATTGGATCATCTGAGACCTCCCAGCGTGCGAAACGCGGCGATGCGGGTCGCCCAGAACGCGGTGACACCCGCCAGAAGCGGGATAACAAGCGGCAAGAGCCAACCCGCGCCCTGAAAGCCGAGCCCGGTGAGAAATCCGCCCTCCTCGGCCGCGCGCGGCAACAGCGCAACCGCGAGCATCCCGATCGCAGCGCCCGCCGCCGCCCCGGTGATCGCGCGGCGGGTGAACCGGCGCACGAAGGCGCGGGCGATATAGACATCGCGCGCCCCCACCAGACGCATGACGCGGATCACCTGCTGGTTGGAGGCCAGCGCCGCCTGTGCCGCCAGCGTGATCATCGCTGCCGTCGAGGCAAGGATCAGCGCCATCGACAGCCAGCCCAGCAGGCGCAGGCGATCTGCCGCCGCAACCAGCGGACGCCGCCACCGGGTGTGATCGTCAAGCACGGCACCGGGCGCCTCGGCCGCAAGCCTTTGGCGCAGGCCGGTGGCGTCGTAACCCTCGGGTGTCTCGATGATCTCGATGAGGCGCGGCACGGGCAGGTCGGCCACCGGCAGGTCGGGGCCGAACCACGGTTCCAGCAGCGCGCGCTGTTCGTCGTCCGACAGGGCGCGGGCGCTGTCGACGCCGGGGGTCTGTTCCAGCACGGTCAGCACGGCCCATGTCTGCGCCTCCATCTCGGCGGCGGGGGCCGACAGACGGATGGTCGAGCTTTGGGCCAGCGCCGCCGACCAGCGGTCGGCCAGCCGCCCCGACGCAAGCGACAGGGCAAGGGCAAAGACCGCGAGAAAGGCCATCGCCCCGGAGACCGCAACGGTCAGCTTCGCGGCCTGCCCGCTGCGCGGCACGACGCGGTCGGCCTTCGTTTCGCCGCGCAAGAGGTCGAGGGTATCGCTCACAAAGCTCACAGGTCGGCCCCCGCAGCACTGATGCGCCCGCCCGCCAGCCGCAGGACGCGGGCCTGAACCTGCGCCTTGGCGGCGCGGATCAGCGCCATGTCATGGGTGGCGATCAGCACGGTCTTGCCCATCTTGTTCAATTCACACAGCAATTGCAGCAGGCGCAGCGACATGTCCCAATCCACGTTCCCCGTCGGCTCGTCCGCAAGGATCAGGTCGGGGTCCATGATGATGGCGCGGGCCAGCGCCGCCCGCTGACGTTCGCCGCCCGACAGTTCCGGCGGTCTTGCATGGGCGCGCGCCGACAGGCCGACCCATGCGATCAGCTCGTCGAGATTGGCATCCTGTGCCGGGCCATCGCGGCCCGAGACGATCAGCGGCAGCGCGATATTCTCACGGATGGGCAGGTGGTCGAGGAATTCGCAATCCTGATGCACCACGCCGATGCGCTGTCGGGTTTTGGCGACGCGGTCGCGGTCCAGCGTGCCCGCATCCTGCCCGAAGATCGTGACCGCGCCCGAGGTCGCCACCAATTCCCCGTAGCACAGCTTGAGAAAGGTGGTCTTGCCCGCGCCCGAGGGTCCGGTCAGGAAATGGAAGGATCCCGGCGCCAGACGCAGGCTGATCGCGGACAGGATCGGGTCCGCTCCGTAGCCGAAGGCTGCGTCCTGCATGTCGATCACGGGTGGCACCTCTTCAAGCAACCGGACGCCCTGTCTTGCAACGGATGGGGGCCGGTTGCAATCGGGCCGGTTGAAACCCTTGGAAAGGCCCGATGCGATTGCTACAACATCTGTGATGTATGCATGATGGCCGGGCCCTATCTTGGGCCGGTCGTGCCGGTTTCGGGGAATGTGACGGTAGACGGATGCGGCTGACCTGTCCCAATTGCAGCGCCCGCTACGAGGTCGCCGACAGCTTGATCCCGTCCGAGGGGCGGGACGTGCAATGTTCCAATTGTGCGACCACCTGGTTCCAGCCGGGCCGCCGCAGCGATGCGGATCTTAGTCTGACGCCGCCGCCCCCCGCAGACCCGCAGGAGGCGGTGCAAACCCAACCCGCCGAAAGCCCGAGCGACGGCGCAAGCGACGCCCCGGTGACCGAAGCATCCGATCCCCCAACACCCGCGTCGGAACCGGAACCGGAACCCGAACCCGAACCGGAGCCTGAGCCCGAGCCGGTGCCCGTGCGGCCGCGGCGGCCTACGCTCGACCCCGAATTGCGCAGCATCCTCGCGGAAGAGGCCGCGCGCGAGGCGCGCCTGCGCCGTGCCGAGGCCGAGAATGTGGAAACGCAGGCAGAGATGCCCCTTCCACAAGAGCCCGAGGACAGCCACCGCGCCCGCCGCCGCGCCGAGCTGGAGACCGCGCCGGATGCCTTCGACATGGCATCGGGTGTCGCGGCGGCGGCGGCGTCCTCGCCTTCGGGGCGCGATCTTTTCCCGGATATCGAGGAAATCAATTCCACCCTCCGCGACACCGGTGACCGGTCGAGCGACGAGGCAGATGCCAGCGACATCGACACGCTCGACACGCTGCCGCGCCGCCGCCGCGGCACCCGGATCGGTTTTCTCGTGGCTCTGGCGCTCGCGGCCGGGGCGAGTGCTGCCTATGTCCATGCCGATCGTCTTGCGAACAGCGTTCCGGCGCTGGCCCCGGTGCTGGCTGGCTATGTCACGGCGGTCGATGGCGCGCGGTTCTGGCTCGATGATCTGGCGCAGGACCTTGCCGGTGTTGGGCCTGAGGGCTGATCCGCCTCAGAACTGGTCGAGCAGGCGGCGCAGGTAGTCGCGTTCCAGTTCGGGGCGTTCCTGTTCGGCGGACCGGCGGCGCAATTCGTCCAGCAATTCGCGCGACCGGCGGAACGCCTCCTCCCGATCGGCCATCGCCTCGTCCGAGCCGAAAGCCCCCGAATTGCCCGCCTGACGGCCCAGCGGGTCCTGCAGCGGGCGGTCAGGTGCCATGTTGCCATCGGCCATGCCTTGCCCGGGGTCTTCGCCGGTCTGGTCCTGCGCCAGCGCGCGGCCCAGTTCCGTCATCCCTTCGCGCAGCGCCTCCAGAGCTTCCGATTGCGCGTCCAGCGCGCCGGCCAGATCGTCCTGTTCCAGAAGCCCCTCGGCCTCCTCCATCGCGCGGGCGGCGTCATCCAGACGGCGCAGCGCCTCGTCGCCCGCTTCGGTGCCTGCACCGGGCAGGCCGCCCTGCTGCTGTTCCAGCATCCGGCGCAGCGCCTCTTGCCGTTCGGCCAGCGTCATGCCTTCGCCGTTCTCGCCGCCCTGTCCCGCGCCGGGTTCCTGCGGCCCACCGGGCTGCTGGCCATCTTGCGCCTGCCCCTCGGGCATGTCCTGACCCGGCTGGCCCTCGCCCTGCGGTTGCCCGCCCGGTTGGCCGGCCTGCGGCTGTCCCGACTGCGGCTGTCCCGGTTGCGGGCGGCCCGGGTTCAGGCGGTCCTGCAATTCGCGGAAGGCGTCGTCCGACAGCTGCTGCTGGTCGCGCAGTGTGTCCTGCAGCCCTTCCATGGCCTGTTCGCCGGGGGTGCGGGGGCCGTCGCCGCCTTCGCCGCCCTGCACCATCTCCATGTTTTCCAGCATCTGCTGAAGCGCGTTCAGCATCTCCTGCGCCTCGGCCATCCGGCCTTCCTGCATCAATTCCTCGATGCGGCGCATCATCTCCTCGAGGTCGGACATCGACATTTCCATGCGCTCGCCGCCATCGTCGGGCCGATCCTCGCCCGGTTGGGCGTTCTCGGCGAGCTGTTGCATGTACTCGTCCATCGCCTCACGCAATTCGTCCATCAGCTGGGCGATTTCCTCGTCGCTGGCACCTTGGCGCATCGCCTCGGACAGGCGCTCCTGCGCCTGTCTCAGGCGTTCGAGCGCGTCGTCCAGATCGCCGACCTCCAGTTCCATCGCCGCATTCCACAAGATCTCGGCCACCTGGTCCCGCGTTTCGACCGAAATCATGTCGGGCGCGGCTTCCAGCCGCCGGATCGCACTGCGCAATTGCAGGTAGACGCCCTGATCCAGCCCGGGTTCCGGCGATTGCGTCAGGGCGCGCAGGATCTGCGCGCTGCGGGCGGCGTTTTCGCGCGACCACAGCAGGTCGCGCCGCATCTCGATCACGGCATTGGCGAGCGGATCGAAAAACCGCCGACCGGGCAGGCGCGGCACGTCATGGGCGATGGTACCGATCTGGCCCGCGGCATCAGTGACGGTCAGGGTCATCGTGACGGGCAGGTTGGCGAAGGGATGCTGCGACAGATCCTCCAGCACGACCTCGGTGAATTCCGTGCGGCTGCCGCGGAACGGCATCGGCAGGTCCAGCACCAGCGCCTCGCGCGGTTCGGGCGCGACGGACAGGCCAAACCGCCGGTCGGCGGCATCGGCATCCAGCCGGATCGTCGCCGTGCCCGAGGTGACGCCATAATCATCCGTTGCGGTAAAGCTGAATTGCATCTGCCCCGGCGGCTCGCCCTCGACCTCGCCGTCAAGCGCCACGGCCGGTCCCTGATCGGGCAGGACCGAAATCGCCCAAGACCGCCCCATCGGCCCGTTCACGGTGAAATCGCCCGAGCGTTCGACCGTCACGGATTGCGCATAGGCATCGCCATCCTCGGCGGGCAGGGGGCCGACATCGGTGGTGATCGACACGGCACCCGGTTCGCCATAGCTGCGAAAGGTGATCCGCGACCCTTCGGGCGTCTCGAACCCCTCGGCAAAGATCTCGTTCAGGTAAAGCGACGGCAGCCCGGTATATAGCGGCGGTTCCACCCAGCCTTCCCAACTCGGCCCCGAGGCGATGGCCGGCCCCGTACCGAAACTGACGGCCTCGCCCATCTCGCCCACCCGGCCCATGGTGCCGAACAAAAGCGCCATGGCCAGCGCGGTCGCCGCGACATAGCGCAACGCGAACGGATCCTGCCGCGACAGTCGCAGATCGGGTTCGGGCGCGCGGGCGGTTGCGGCGCGCTCGGCCATGCGGCGCAGATGCGCGGCCCAGACCGATTGCGTCGCCGGATCGCTTGCCCCGATGGCGGGATGATCCAAAAGCGCCGAGAGCGGGCGCCCCGGCAGCGTACGGTCCAGCCGGTCCATCGCCTCGGCATGGCTGGGCATGCGGAAGCGCATCACGGCGCGGGCAATCAGGACTGCAAGGAGGATACCGACAAGACCCAGACCCGCCCAAAGCACGGTCTGGCCGACCTGCCCCGCGATGCCAAAGGCAAAGGCCGTGACCGTGACGAACATCACCGACCAGACCGGCCAGAATGCGCGCGCGGCGCGCTCGGCCACCATCCCCGCCCGCGTCAGACGCAGCGGCCAGATCAGGCGCTTCAGCACCCGCTCGGTGGCTTGGGGCTCGGTCATGATCCCTTTCGCGGGCGCGGGATGCGCCCCTTTGGGCTTACACCCACGAGGGAACTGTATCCCGGTTTATGATCTCGTCAAATGTCGGGCGCGCGCGAATGACGGCCATGTGATCGTCTTTCACCAAAACCTCGGGGATCAGGGGCCGCGTGTTGTATTCGCTGGCCATGACCGCGCCATAGGCCCCCGCGCTGCGGAACGCGACCAGATCGCCCGGCGCAACGGGCGGCATCTGCCGCTGCTTGGCAAAGGTGTCGCCTGTCTCGCAGACGGGGCCGACCACGTCATAGGGCCGCTGTTCCAGCCCCGGCGCAGGTTCGACCACCGGCACGATATCGTGCCATGCGCCATACATCGCGGGCCGCACCAGATCGTTCATCGCTGCATCAAGGATCAGGAAATCGCGCCCCTCGCCCTCTTTCACATAAATGACCGACGCCACCAAAAGCCCCGCATTGCCCGAGATCAGGCGGCCCGGCTCGATCTCCACCTCCACGTCGAGACCGGCGAAAACCTCGCGGATCAGCGCGCCGTAATCGGTGGGCAGGGGCGGCGCGCTGTTGTTGCGCTCGTAGGGAATGCCAAGCCCGCCCCCCAGATCCAGCCGGCGGATGTCATGCCCCTCCGCGCGCAGGCGCAGGGTCAGATCGCGCACCTTTTCATAGGCAAGCCGGAACGGGTCCAGATCGGTCAGCTGACTGCCGATATGCACGTCGATGCCGACCACTTCGATCCCCGGCAGTTTTCCCGCCATCGCATAGACGGCGGGCGCCTTGGCGATCGGGATGCCGAACTTGTTTTCCGATTTGCCGGTCGCGATCTTTTCATGCGTCTTGGCGTCCACGTCGGGGTTCACCCGCACCGTGATCGGGGCCGTGACGCCAAGCCCGCTGGCAACCTCGGACAGCGCCAGCAATTCAGGCTCGCTTTCGACGTTGAACTGCCGGATGCCGCCCGTCAGCGCCATGTGCATTTCTTCGCGCGTCTTGCCGACGCCGGAAAAGACGATCCGCTCGCCCGGAACGCCCGCCGCCTTTGCGCGCAGGTATTCGCCGCCCGACACCACGTCCATGCCTGCGCCCAACCCCGCCAGATGCGCGATCACCGCCTGGTTGGAATTCGACTTCATGGCAAAGCAGACAAGGTGATCCATCCCCGCCAGCGCCTCTTCGAACAGGCGGAAATGGCGGGTCAGGGTCGCGCAGGAATAAACGTAAAAGGGCGTGCCGACCTCGGCCGCGATCTGCGGCAAGGGCACGTCCTCGGCATGAAGAATGCCGTTCCGATAAAGAAAATGATCCATCGCCGCGCGTTCCCCGGTCTGTCCCGCGCCGCAGGTAGCACGGGCCGGGCCGCGATCAAAGAGGCTGGACGCCGCGCGCAGGCCCGCTAGGCTCCGCCGCGGGAAACAGGGGAGATGGCACATGGCCAAGACCGTCATCATCGAGGCTCCGGGCGGACCGGAAGCCTACAAGATCGTGGACCGCGAGGTGGGCGAACCCGGACCGGGCGAGATCCGCATCCGCCACCATGCCTGCGGGCTGAATTTCATCGATGTCTACCAGCGCACGGGGCTTTACCCGCTGCAATTCCCCCATGCCATGGGCATGGAGGGCGCGGGCGTCGTCGAAGCCGTGGGCGAGGGCGTGACGCATCTGAAGGTGGGGGATCGGGCCGCCTATGCCTCGGCCCCGCCCGGCGCCTATTGCGAGGCGCGCGTGATGAAGGCCGCGCAGGTCTGCCCGCTGCCCGACGCCATTTCCTTCGAGGAAGGGGCGGCGATGATGCTCAAGGGCATGACGGTGGTCTACCTGTTCCACCGCACCACGCCCTTGGCCAAGGGCGATACCGTCCTGTTCCACGCGGCGGCGGGGGGTGTGGGGCTGATCGCCTGCCAATGGGCGAAATCCATGGGTATCCGGCTGATCGGCACGGCGGGCTCGCCCGAGAAATGCCAGCTGGCGCTCGATCACGGGGCGGATGCCTGCATCAACTACCGCGATGCCGATTGGGTGGCGCAGGTGCGCGACCTGACCGGTGGCAAGGGTGTGGATGTCGTGATGGATGCCGTGGGCAAGGATACGTTCGAGGGCTCGCTCGATTGTCTCAAGCCCTTGGGAATGATGATTTCCTTCGGCAATGCCTCTGGTCCCGTCCCGCCCTTCAACCTTGCCACGCTCGGGGCCAAGGGCTCGCTCAAGATCACGCGCCCGACCCTCTTCACCCATATCGCCGACCACGACACCTGTCAGGCGATGGCGCGGCAGCTTTGCGACAAGGTCGCCTCGGGTGAGGTCAAGATCACCATCGATCAGCGCTATCCGCTGGCCGAGGTGGCCGAGGCGCACCGCGCGCTCGAAGGGCGCAAGACGACCGGCCAGACGGTCTTGATCCCGTGACAGGGCGGTCTGATCCGTAGGGTGGGCAATCTGCCCACCCATGTAGGGTCGGAAATTTACAGGGTGGGCAGATTGCCCACCCTATCCCTCGCGCCGCGCCTTCAAAAACAGCGCCAGCGGCAAGCCGCAACTCACCCCGATGCCGAAGGTCGCGGGGATCACCAACAGGAACCACCGGTCGCCCCGCACCGCCTCGACCAGCGCCCAGATCGTAAGCGCCACGGCCGCGATCGTCAGGTCATAGACCAGCGCGCTGGTGGCGTCATTCACCCACCATGCGTCGATCATCGGCCCGAGTGCCCAGCCATTCTCGGCAAACCACGCGTAGAAATACGTCCAGGGCAGGATCGCGCCCACGACGACGAGGATGAGATAGACAAGGCGAAGCGGGGTCATGGCGCTCTCCATCGGGATTTCGATATGACCTAGGCCGGACAGGGCCGAGCATCTAGCCCTGTCTGGTATCTTCTTGTTTCCGTTTCGCCTCGACATAGGCGCGCAGAACGGCCTGCATCCGTGTTAGGTGGCCCGGACCCTGCGCCTTGAACCATTCGAGCACGTCGGGATCGAGACGCAGCGACACGGGGGTCTTGCGTTCGGGATAGACGACTTCGGCCCTTTCCCAGAACTCGTCGGGAAGGTCATATTCCGGCGCATCGGGCGCGGGCGGCTTGATTTTGCCCTGCGCGTGCATGCGGCGGATTTCATCCAGGGAAGCGTGCTTTGTATCGCCCATATGCTTTCTGGCCTCCCAGCCATGCTGAAATCAGGCGTGTGCGGTCGCCTCGGGTCGTGTGCACGACGACGTAGGCCACGTCATCTATAAGTCCGACAGAGATGAAGCGGATTTCACCATAGTCATTCCTGTCGTCGATCTGCGTTAGGACCGGACCTTCGAAGATCAATGCGGCGAAAACGAGATCGACGCCATGTTTGGTGAGGTTGTCCGTCCGCTTCGTTTCCGACCATTCAAACAACATTTACACTGTCCCGTTCGATAGGGTTTCATTTTCACACCCTCACGTTGTGCCTCGTCGAACGGTGGTTCTATCGCCACTTTGTATTGCAATTGTATATACAGGCTTTCAGTTGATGTCAACCACCCTCCTGCGACACCGTGATGCCGCGTCACGATTGACCCGCAGCCTAGCTTTCCATAGGCAAACACGAAAGATTATTGCGCAAGCCGCCGCCACGCGCGGCCCTGACGGGAGCCAGGGGTAACGACATGTCCGAGATCGCACGCGAAAGCATGGAATACGATGTGGTCATCGTGGGCGCAGGCCCCGCAGGCCTGTCAGCCGCCATCAGGCTCAAGCAGATCGACGCCGACCTCAATGTCGTCGTCCTCGAAAAGGGCTCCGAGGTGGGGGCGCATATCCTGTCGGGGGCGGTGCTCGATCCCGCGGGCCTGAACCGGCTGATCCCCGACTGGAAGGCCAAGGGCGCGCCGATCACCGTCCCCGTGCGCGAAGATAAATTCTACGTTCTGGGCGAGGGCGGCGGCATCCGCCTGCCCAACCGGCTGATGCCAGGGCTGATGAACAACCACGGCAATTACATCGTCTCGATGGGCAATGTCTGCCGCTGGCTCGCCCAGCAGGCCGAGGATCTGGGGGTCGAGATCTTCCCCGGCATGTCCTGCTCGCAACTCGTCTACGGCGAGAACGGCGAGGTTGCGGGGGTGGTCGCCGGCGAGTTTGGCAAGAACCCCGATGGCACGCCGGGCGACGCCTATGAACCGGGGATGGAACTGCGCGGCAAATACGTCTTGCTTGGCGAAGGCGTGCGCGGTTCGCTCACCAAGGAGGTCTTAGCGAAATACGACCTCCAGAAAGACCGCTGCCCCCAGAAATTCGGCCTCGGCATGAAGGAAATCTGGGAAATCGACCCCGAAAAGCACCGCGAAGGCACGGTGATGCACACGATGGGTTGGCCCTTGGGCAGCAATGCGGGTGGCGGGTCCTTCATCTATCACCTCGATAACAATCAGGTTTATGTCGGCTTCGTGGTCCATCTGAACTACGAGAACCCGCACCTTTACCCCTACATGGAATTCCAGCGGTTCAAGCATCACCCGATGGTGGCCGAACTGCTCAAAGGCGGCAAACGCATCGCCTATGGCGCGCGCGCCATTTCCGAGGGCGGCTGGCAATCCATGCCCAAGGCGGTCGCGCCGGGTGTCGCGATCCTTGGCTGCGGCGTTGGCCTCGTGAACGTGCCGCGCATCAAGGGCAACCACAACGCCATGCTCTCGGGGATCGAGGCGGCCGAGGCCGCCGCCGCCGCGATCAAGGCGGGCCGCGCCAGCGACGAGTTGACGGCCTATGACGATTTCCTGCGCAAGGACGGCCCCATCGCCCGCGACCTCAAGCCGGTGCGCAATGTCAAACCGCTCTGGTCGAAATACGGGCTTCTGGGCGGCGTCGTTCTGGGCGGCGTCGACATGTGGACGAACAGCCTGTTCGGCGCGTCCTTCTTCGGCACGATGAAACACGGCAAATCCGACGCGGCCGCCACCGGCAAGGCCAAGGATCACACGCCCATCGACTACCCCAAACCCGATGGCGTCCTCAGCTTCGACCGGCTCACCAATGTCAGTTTCTCGATGACCAACCACGAGGAACACCAGCCTGCGCATCTGCAGCTCAAGGATGCGAGCATCCCGATTTCCGTGAACCTGCCCGAATATGCCGAACCCGCGCAGCGCTATTGCCCGGCCGGTGTCTACGAGGTCGTGGGCCAGGGGGGCGAGGCGCGCTTCGTGATCAATTTCCAGAACTGCGTTCACTGCAAGACCTGTGACATCAAGGATCCGTCGCAGAACATCCACTGGACCGTGCCGCAAGGCGGCGACGGGCCGAACTACCCGAACATGTGAACGCCAACCCTTGCCTTGGGTGGTGCGCCGCATTGCCCTTGGCCCCCGAGCGCCCTAGTCTTTCCGCGAACCGGAGGAGACCTGTCATGCGCCGCCCCCTGCTGATCCTGTCCGCCGTGGCGGTCCTCGGTGCCCTGCCGCCTGCCATGGTGCGGGCGCAGGACCAAGGGCCGGGGCTGGCCGGGGCGTATCTCGCCGCGCGCGCCGCGGTGATCGAGGGCAACCACCGCGCCGCCGCGGTCTATTTCGAAACCGCACTGGCCGCCGATCCCGGCAATTCCTTCCTGATCGGCAATGCCATCTTCGCCAATGCCGCGCTGGGGCAATGGGGGCGGGCCGAAACCATCGCCGACATGCTCGAGCCTTCCGACGAAGGGTCGGAAATGGTCAACCTTGTGCGGATCGTGCGCCGCTTGGCCGAAAACGATCTCGCGGGCGCGCGCGCGGCGATCGAGTCGGGGCAGGGGGCCGGACCCTTCACCGATGGCCTGTCGCTGGGCTGGATCGCGCTGGGCGAAGGCGACATGCGCCGCGCCACCGACGCCTTTCGCGAGGTCGCCACCGACGAGGCGCTGGCCGATATCGCCCTGACCCATCTGGCACTGGCCCGCGCCGCCGTGGGCGATTTCGAAGGGGCCGACGCGATCTTTTCCGGCGATGAATTCGGGCCGCTTTCGGTCACCGAGCGCTCGATCCGGGCCCGGGCCGAGGTGCTGGTGCAACTCGACCGCGCCGATGACGCGGTGGAATTGCTCGATTTCTTTACGAACAGCGTGCCCGATCCCGGCCTTCTCGCCTTGCGCGACCAGATCGCGGGACAAGACGGCACACCGCCCTACAGCTTTATAACCACCGCGCGTCAGGGTCTGGCCGAGGTGTTTCATTCCATCGCCCATGCCATGGGGCGCGATGCAGGCTCCACTACCCTGCCGCTGCTCTATGCTCGCGCGGCTCATGGCATCGATCCCGCCCATACCGAGGCGCTGATCCTCGCGGGCCAGCTTCTGAGCGAGGCGCAGCAACACGCGCTTGCCGCTGACGCTTTCGCCGAGGTTCCCGAGGGCGACCCGCAATATGTCGAGGCGCAGCTGGGCCGCGCCGATGCCTATTTCGCAGATGGACGCCCCGATGAGGCGGTCGAGGTCCTGCAAGCGCTTTCCACCGAAAACGGCGGGCTCGCCTCGGTTCAGGCCGCGCTCGGCGACGCCCTGCGCCGCACCGACCGCTGCGCCGAGGCGGTCACCGCCTATACTGCCGCCCTCGACAACGTCGACATCACCCAGCGACGCAACTGGTTCCTCTATTTCGCGCGCGGCATCTGCCACGAGGCGCTGGATGATTTCGACGCCTCCGAAATCGATTTCCGGCAGGCGCTGGTCCTGAACCCCGACCAGCCGCAGGTGCTCAACAATCTCGGCTATTCGCTGGTGGAACAACGCCGCAATCTCGACGAGGCGTTGGGGATGATCGAACGCGCCGTCGAAGGCGATCCGGATTCGGGCTACATCGTCGACAGCCTCGGCTGGGTCCTCTACCGGCTCGGCCGGTTCGAAGAAGCGGTGGCACCCATGGAACGGGCCGTCGCCCTTTTGCCCAACGATCCGATCATCAACGACCATCTGGGCGACGTCTACTGGATGGTCGGCCGCCAGCGCGAGGCGCGCTTCCAATGGGAACGCGCGCTCAGTTTCGACCCCGAGGAGGCCGAGGCGCTGCGCATCCGCCGCAAGCTCGAGGTCGGTCTCGATGCCGTGCTGCGCGAAGAGGGCGGCGTGGGCGAAACGCAGTGAGGCTTCTGGCTCCCGCCAAGGTCAATCTCGCCCTGCATGTGACAGGGCGCCGCGCCGATGGCTACCACCTGCTCGACAGCATCGTGGTCTTTGCCGATCACGGCGACACGATCACCCTCGCGCCGTCGGCCGACCTGTCGCTGACCGTCACCGGGCCGCGCGCCTCGGGCGTGCCCACCGACCGGCGCAACCTCATCTGGCAGGCGGCCGAGGCCTTTCCGCCGGGGCAGGGGGCCGCGATCACGCTCGACAAGCATCTGCCCCATGCGGGCGGGATCGGCGGCGGCTCGTCCGATGCGGCCACGGCCTTGCGGGGGCTCTCCGACTTCTGGGGGCTGCCCATGCCCGATGCGGCGGCGATCCTGTCGCTGGGGGCCGATGTGCCCGTCTGCGTCTTTGGCCGCCCCGCCCGCATGGCGGGCATCGGCGAAGACATCACGCCCCTTCCCGATCTGCCGCCCCTTTGGATCGTGCTGGTCAATCCCGGTGTCGAAGTGCCGACCGGCGCAGTGTTCAAGGCGCTGGATCGTGCCGATAATCCGCCGCTGCCCGATCTGCCGCCGTCAGGCTGGCCTGATGCCCCCGCGCTCATCGACTGGCTGTGCCAGACCCGCAACGATCTTGAACCGCCCGCCCGCACCCAGGCCCCCGAAATCGGCCAGGCGCTCGACCGGCTGAACGCGCGGCCGGGCTGCCTGATGGCGCGGATGTCGGGATCGGGCGCGACCTGTTTCGCCCTGTTTTCCGAGGAATTTCCGGCGCGCGATGCCGCCGCCGCCCTCGCCGCCGACCAGCCGGAGTGGTGGTGCGTGGCCGCCCCGGTTCTGGGCCTCAGCTAAGGCGCGCGACCACGTAATCGGCCAGATCGGCCATCATCTCGCGCAGCGGATGCTCGGGCAGTACCGCCAGCGCATCGCGTGCCTGTGCCGACCAGCCCATCGCCTCCGCGCGCGTTTCCTCCAGCGTGCCGTGGCGGCGCAACAGCTCCATCGCCTGTTCCAGATCGCCGTCGCGCTGGTCGCCCTTCTCGATCGTCCGCTGCCAGAACGCGCGCTCGCTCGCATCGGCCCGCGCCACGGCCCGGATCACCGGCAGCGTCAACTTGCGCTCGCGGAAATCGTCGCCCGTGTTCTTGCCGATGGCCCCAGTGCTGCCGCCCCAATCCAGCAGGTCATCGGCCATCTGGAACGCGATGCCCAGCCCGTCGCCATAGGCGGCCAGCCCCTCGATCATCGGCTCGGGTCGCCCGGCGATCACGCCGCCCACCTCGCACGCCGCCCGGAACAGGGCCGCGGTCTTGCCGCGGATCACCTGCAGGTAGATGTCCTCGGTCGTGGACAGGTTCATCGCCGCCGTGAGCTGCAGCACTTCGCCCTCGGCGATCACCGCCGCCGCGTTCGACAAGATGTTCAGGACCCGCAGGTTCCCGGTCTCGACCATCAACTGGAACGACCGCGCGAACAGGTAGTCGCCGACCAGAACGCTCGACTTGTTGTCCCACAGCAGGTTGGCCGTGGGCCGCCCGCGCCGCTTCTGGCTCTCGTCCACCACATCGTCATGCAACAGCGTCGCGGTATGGATGAACTCCACCGTCGCGGCCAGCTTCCGGTGCGCCTCGCCCTCGTAGCCGCACAGCCGCGCCGCGGCCAACGTCAGCATCGGGCGCACACGCTTGCCACCCGCCTCGACCAGATGGGCGGTCACTTCGGGAATTCGGGGGGCATGTTCCGACGCCATGCGGTCGCGGATCAACAGGTTGACCGCCTCCAGATCATCGGCCAGCGCGGCCTGCATGCGCTCATGCGGCTGGGTTGCTGCGGTGTCGAGGCTCATGGCCGCCTGTTCCTTCCCGTGATCCGGTGCAAGCCTCCCGTCTCGACAAGCCGCCAAGGCCTGCCTACATCGGGATCATGCTTGAAATCATGCGCAGCACCGACCCGACCGAGATCGCCTTCGCCTCGGCGCTTTTGTCCGGCGAGGGTATAGAGGTCTTCGAACTCGACGTCCATATGAGCGTGCTCGAGGGGTCTATCGGCATTTTGCCGCGCCGCCTTCTGGTGAAACGCACCGATGCCTTCCACGCCCGCACGGTCCTGCGCGACAATGATCTTCCGGTGACCGAGTGATCACGACACGCGACGCTTTCCTCGGCGGCAGGCTGCAGATCCTCCAGCCGCGCGACGGATACCGCGCCGCGACCGATCCGGTGTTTCTCGCCGCCGCTTGCCCCGCAGCGCCCGGCGACAGCGTGCTGGAACTGGGCTGCGGGGTCGGCACCGCCGCCCTGTGCCTTGCCGCACGGGTGGACGGCCTGCGGCTCACCGGGGTGGAACGGCAAATCGCCTATGCCGATCTCGCGCGCCAAAATGCGATTGCGGCGGGTGTCAGCATGGATCTGGTTACGGCCGATCTGGCCGCCTTGCCAGCCGAGCTTCGACAACGGTCCTTCGATCACGTCATCGCCAACCCCCCCTATTTCGCGGCGGGTGACGGAACCTTTGCGCAAGATGCCGGGCGCGAGGCCGCGAACCGCGCCGAAACGCCCCTGTCCGACTGGATCGCGGTGGCCCGCGCGCGGCTCAAACCACAGGGTTGGCTGACCCTGATCCATCTGGCCGAGCGCCTGCCGGACTGCCTGTCGCACCTGTCGGGCGGGTTCGGGGCCATCGCCGTCCTGCCGATCCAGCCCCGTCCGGGGCGTCCGGCCAACCGCGTGCTGATCCGGGCCCGCAAGGGAGCGAAAACGCCCTTCCGTCTGCTTCCGCCCTTTCTTGTACATGAATCCGCCGTCCATCCCGGCGACCAGCCGGATTTCACCCCGACGGCCGAGGCCGTGCTGCGCCACGCCGCTCCGATCCCCTTCGATCCGGCGATATCCTGCATTTGAGCTATCGTTTTGGTTGTTTTGCGTGACACGACTCAGCTTCCGTGCTGCACTTGTCACACGACAGTCATCAATGAGAGGAGGACGTCCATGTCGCTTGGGTCTCATCTGCAGGAACTGAAGAAGAAACACGCAAGCCTCTCGGAAAAAGTGGAACAGGCGCAACGCAGTCCCGGCATCGACGATCTGGCGGTCCGCGAGCTGAAAAAGGAAAAGCTCCGCCTCAAGGAAGAAATCGCCCGTCTCAACAACTGACAGGCAGGGTTTGCCGCGCCCGGGCCCAAGGCTCGGGTGCGCGCCCATCCCCACCTGACCCTTGCACCCGGCGAAACCCGGCCTTGTCGGTTTTGCGCCTACTCGGGTCACCATCGCTGACCTATTTTCGGATCAAGGGGGAACAGAACCCTGACCGAAAGGATGTCACCGATGGAAAATTTTGCTCACACGCCGGAAATCCGCGCCCAGATCGTCGCGGCCCGTCAGGAATGCGCTGCCTACTTCTGGCGCGGCGTCTTCGGCCTGTTCGCGCGCCGGGCGCACTAATCGCCACGCCGGATCGGCACGCATGAAAAAGGCCGGGGTAGATCCCCGGCCTTTCGCATTCCGGCATGAAACTTCAGACGAAGAACTGTGCCCCGTTGGCCGAGATGGTCGAGCCGTTGATGAAGCCCGATTGCTCGGAGGCAAGGAAGACGACGCAGCGCGCGATTTCCTCGGGTTCGCCCAGCCGCCCGGCGGGAATGCCCTTGATGATCTTTTCGCGCACGGATTCGTCGATCGCCATCACCATTTCCGTGGCGATATAGCCGGGGCAGATCGCATTGGCGGTGATGCCGAATTTCGCGCCTTCCTGCGCCAGCGATTTCACGATGCCCAGATCGCCCGCCTTGGTCGCGGCATAATTCACCTGACCCGCCTGACCCTTCTGGCCGTTGATCGACGAAATCACGATGACCCGCCCGAACTGGCGGTCGCGCATCCCCGGCCAGACCGGGTGGACGGTGTTGAACACGCCGGTCAGGTTGGTGTCGACAACCTCTTTCCACTGTTCGGGCGTCATGCGGTGGAACATCGCGTCGCGCGTGATGCCCGCATTGGCGACAACCACGTCGATCGGGCCCAGATCGGCCTCGACCTGCGCGATCCCGGCCTTGGAACTCTCGTAATCGGCGACGTTCCACTTGTAGGTCTTGATGCCGGTTTCCTTGGTGAAGGCGGCGGCCTTCTCGTCATTTCCGGCATAGGTGGCAGCGACCTCGTAGCCCTCCGCCTTCAGGGCCTTGGAAATGGCCTCTCCGATGCCGCGGCTGCCGCCGGTGACGAGCGCTACTCTTGCCATGGGTTCCTCCAGTCTGGCGTCTCTCTCAGGTAATGGTGTTACGCGCAGCGCGCCCGAAGCGCAACAAAGTTACCGATACCATCGTGACGCGCCGCAAAGGAAAAGGGCGCCCGAAGGCGCCCTATCTCGGTCTCTCAGGGGCGTTCGACGCAGAGCGCGACGCCCATACCGCCGCCGATGCACAGCGTGGCAAGGCCCTTTTTCGCGTCCCGGCGCTTCATCTCGAACAAAAGCGTGTTCAGAACGCGGCAGCCCGAGGCGCCGATCGGATGGCCGATGGCGATGGCGCCCCCGTTCACGTTCACGATGGACGGGTCCCAGCCCATGTCCTTGTTCACCGCGCAGGCCTGCGCCGCAAAAGCCTCGTTCGCCTCCACCAGGTCCAGATCGCCGACCGACCAGCCGGCCTTTTCCAGCGCCTTGCGGCTTGCGTAGATCGGGCCCACGCCCATGATCGACGGGTCAAGCCCCGCCGTCGCATAAGAGGCGATGCGCGCCAGCGGTTCGATCCCGCGGCGCTCGGCCTCGTCCGCCGACATCAGAAGCGTCGCCGCCGCGCCGTCGTTCAACCCGCTGGCATTGCCCGCCGTGACCGATCCGTCCTTGGTGAAGGCGGGGCGCAGCTTGGCCATGCTGTCGAGCGTCGCGCCGTGGCGGATGTATTCGTCGCTGTCCACCACCAGATCGCCCTTGCGGCTCTTGATCGTCACGCCGACGATCTCTTCCGCGAACCGGCCCGCCTTTTGCGCGGCTTCCGCCTTGTTCTGGCTGGCGACGGCGAATTCGTCCTGCATCTCGCGGCTGATCTGCCATTGCTGGGCGACATTCTCCGCGGTCTGGCCCATGTGGTAGCCGTTGAACGCATCCCACAGCCCGTCGCGGATCATCGTGTCGATGTAGGACATGTCGCCCATCTTCTGGCCCTGCCGCAGCGCCGCGGCATGGGGCGACATCGACATGTTCTCCTGCCCGCCCGCGATCACGATCGCCGCATCGCCCAGCATGATGTGCTGCGCGCCCAGCGCCACCGCCCGCAGGCCGGAGCCGCAGACCTGGTTGATGCCCCAGGCGGCCGCTTCCTTGGGAAGGCCCGCGTTCACATGCGCCTGCCGCGCCGGGTTCTGTCCCTGCGCCGCTGTCAGCACCTGGCCCAGGATCGTTTCCGACACATCGGCCTTCTCGATGCCCGCGCGCTCCACCACGGCCTCGATCACCACGCGGCCCAGCTCATGCGCGGGCGTCCCGGCGAAGGAGCCTAGAAAACTGCCCACGGGTGTCCGCGCGGCCGAGGCGATGACGACATTGGTCATAGGGGGTCCTTTCCTTCATGGCCCCTCGACCCCGCGATCCGGGGCTGGGCCGGTTCATCTCTCAGCCCCGTGGTAACCTCCGCAGCCCCCAAGATACAACGGATATCATGTCTCAGCGCCGATCTTGCGGCGCTCCGCCGCCCCGGCCCGCGCGCTTGCGCCTGTGTTCCGCAGGCCTTGCGCGCCACGGCGGATCGAAAACCGGCACCCCCAGATGGAACCCTTGCAGGCACCCGATCCCGGCGGCGGTCAGCCACCGCGCCTCCTCCGGGCTTTCGACGGCTTCGGCCACGGTCAGCATGTCGAAATGCCGCGCCAGCCCGATCAGCGCCTCGTAAAGCACCTGGTTGTCCGGATCGGCATCGACCGCGCGGGTGAAATCCCCGTCGATCTTGACGATGTCGAAACTGAAATGCCGCAGATGCCGGAACGAGGTCTGCCCGGCCCCGAAATCATCCAGCGCGAACAAGATGCCCTTGTCCCGCATCTCCGCCATGAAGACCTTGACCAGCTCGGGCATCAGCATCGCGCTCGTCTCGGTGATCTCCAGGATCAGGCGGCGCACCGTCGCGGGCTCTTGCCGCGTGGCCCGGCGCAGGATCTGCATCCATTCCGGGTAACCCACCGACCGCGCCGACATGTTCACCGACAGCCGAAGGCCCGGATGCTCCTGCAACGCCTGCAACCCCAGCCGCAGCGCCACGCAATCGATCTGCCGGCCCAGGTCCAGATCCTCCACCGCGCCGATGAAATCACGCGCCGGGATCACCCGCCCGGTCTCGTCAAGGATGCGGATCAACCCCTCGTAGAAGGCCACGCCGCCGCCATCGGCCCGCAGCACCGGCTGAAAGGCCAGCACCGCATCCCCGCGCGCCAGTGCCGCCCGCACCATGGCCAGCGTGCCGCGGTCCCGCTCCGCGATCGCGGCCTCCAGCGGGCTGGCCAACCCCGCCTCCACCGGTCTTCCCCGCATGTGACCCATTCCAGCACCTCCGCCGCCATCGCCCGTGATCGCCCTTGCCGGAATGCCACCCGACCCCTTAACAAATTCCCAAGCTTCGCATTTTCAGCCAATTCTCCGGAGTTCTCGGGATGCAGACCATGGATCGCTGCGGCTGGTGCGGAACCTATCCGCTCTATGTCGCCTATCACGACACCGAATGGGGCGTGCCCGAACGCGATGGCCGCGCGCTGTGGGAAAAGCTCATCCTCGACGGGTTCCAGGCGGGCCTGTCCTGGATCACGATCTTGCGCAAACGCGACGCCTTCCGCGCGGCCTTCGCCGGGTTCGACCCGGTGGACATCGCCCGCTGGGGCGAACCCGAAATCGCCCGCCTCCTTGCGGATCCCGGCATCGTGCGCCATCGCGGCAAATGCGAGGCCGCGATCACCAATGCCCGCGCGTTTCTCGACCTCGGCGGCCCCGATGCCTTCGCAGATTTCATGTGGCGTTATGTCGACGGCACACCGCTGCAACCCGACCGTCCCGATCAGGCCGCCGTTCCCGCCTACACGGAACTCAGCGAACAGGTCTCCAAGGATCTCAAGGCGGCCGGTTTCCGCTTCTGCGGCCCCACGATCACCTATGCCTGGATGCAGGCGACAGGCCTCGTGAACGACCACATCACAACCTGCCACCGCCATGCGGCGCTGCGCTGAAGCCCTGCACGGCTTAACCCGATATCAAGGTTAACGGTGCGCCTTCATCTTGGCCGAAAAACTCCGGGGGAGGCGCGGCCCATGGGCCGCGACGGGGTCAGAGCCCCCTCAACCGGCAATCAGCCCGCGCCGCCCGCCAAAAGCGCCTCGATCAAGGCAAAGGCCTCGGGGCTGTCCCAATGCGCATCGCCTCTCAGCCGCGCGATCTCCTGACCTTGCGGGTTCAGGATCACGGTGATCGGCAGGCCGAACACCCCCATTTCCCGCGCGATCTGCTGGTTGATGTCGCGGTAGCGGGGCAGGTCCTCCACCCCGATCTCCTCGAAAAACCGGGCAATCGCCTGCGGCGGATTGCGCCCGGTGGCCAGCGTCACGACGGCGAAATCCTCGCCCCCCAGTTCCGCCTGAAGGTTTTGCAGCGATGGCATCTCCTCGCGGCAGGGCGCGCACCATGTGGCCCAGAAATTCAGCACGACATACCGCCCGGCATAATCGGCAAGCCGACCTTCCGTCTCGTCCTCGCGCAGATAGGGCAGGGCTGACGCCGCAACCGGCGTCTCATGCACCACCAGCCCCCGCATCTCGCCCGTCAGGTACCCGGACAGGTCCTGGGCTACGGCAGCATTTGCACACAGGCTTGCAGCAAGGTAGAGCACCCCAAGACGCAGATAGCGGATCATCCGGAACTTCCTCCAAAGGGCCAGAGCTCATGACCGACACCACCGCCAATGCCATGTGGGGCGGGCGCTTCGCCGCCGGGCCGGACGCGATCATGGAGGCGATCAACGCCTCGATCGGGTTCGACAAGCGACTGGCGAGGCAGGATATCGAAGGCTCCCGCGCCCATGCGGCGATGCTGGCGGCTGCCGGCATCCTCAGTGATAGCGACGCCAGCGCGATCCGGGAAGGGTTGCTCACGGTCTTGTCAGAGATCGAGGGCGGCACCTTCGAGTTTTCCACCGCTCTCGAAGACATCCACATGAATGTCGAGGCGCGGCTGAAGCAGGTCATCGGCGAACCGGCAGGCCGTCTGCACACCGCGCGTTCGCGCAACGATCAGGTCGCGACCGATTTCCGCCTCTGGGTGCGCGAGCAATGCGATGCCGCGATCCTGGGCCTCGAGGCCTTGATGCGCGCGCTTCTCGCGCAGGCCGAACAGGGCGCCGATTGGGTCATGCCCGGCTTCACCCATCTCCAGACCGCACAGCCCGTGACATGGGGCCATCACATGATGGCCTATGTCGAAATGTTCGCCCGCGACCGGGGGCGGATGATGGATGCGCGCGCGCGCATGAACGAAAGCCCGCTCGGGGCGGCGGCGCTCGCGGGCACGTCGTTTCCCATAGACCGGCACATGACGGCCGAGGCGCTGGGCTTCGACCGGCCCATGGCCAATTCGCTCGATGCCGTATCGGCCCGCGATTTCGCGCTGGAATTTCTCTCCGCCGCCTCGATCTGCGCCATGCACCTGTCGCGCTTCGCCGAGGAACTGGTGATCTGGTCCTCCGCGCAATTCCGCTTCGTGCGGCTGTCGGACCGCTTTTCCACCGGCTCCTCGATCATGCCCCAGAAAAAGAACCCCGATGCCGCCGAACTGATCCGGGCCAAGATCGGGCGCATCTTCGGCGCGAATGTAGCGTTGATGATGGTGATGAAGGGCCTTCCGCTCGCCTATTCCAAGGACATGCAAGAAGACAAGGAACAGGTCTTCGACGCCGCCGACAACCTGATGCTCGCGCTCGCCGCGATGGAGGGGATGGTGCGCGACATGACCGCCAACCGCGAGGCGCTGGAACGCGCGGCGGGCTCGGGCTTTTCCACCGCCACCGATCTCGCCGATTGGCTCGTGCGTGTTCTGGGCCTGCCCTTCCGCGACGCGCATCACGTCACAGGCACGCTCGTCGCCATGGCCGAGGGCGCGGGCGTCGATCTGCCCGACCTTGACCTTGCGCAGATGCAGTCTGTTCATCCCGGCATCACCGCGTCTATCTTCGAGGTGTTGGGCGTCCACAATTCCGTGGCCTCCCGCATGTCCTACGGCGGGACGGCCCCCGCGCAGGTCCGCGCCCAGATCGCGCGCTGGAAGGAGATCTTGCCATGACGCCGTTTCGTGCCTCCGCCGCCGCCCCCGTCGCACGGGCGCTTCTTGCCACCGCGCTTCTGGGCTTTCTCGCCGCCTGCGGTGTCGATGGCCCGCCCGAACGCCCCGAACCGCGCCCGACGCCCGGCATCACCGTCACCGGCACCGCCGAGATCGGTGTCACGGGCGGCAGCTGAGCCTTCGCATACCCCGTTGAACATGGGTTGGTTCGTGCCTAACCTCCTATCTCCGACCCGTTCCTTACCCTATTGATCCAAGGCCAATCCGATGGAAAAGATCCCGATGACCCCGGCGGGCTACAAGGCCCTGAACGAGGAGCTGAAACAGCTCAAAAGCGTCGAGCGTCCGGCGATCATCCAAGCCATTTCCGAAGCGCGCGAACACGGCGACCTATCGGAAAACGCGGAATATCATTCGGCCAAGGAAAAGCAGTCTTTCATCGAGGGCCGCATCAAGGAACTCGAAGGGCTGATCGGCCGCGCCAATGTCATCGACCCCAAGACGCTCTCCGGTCCGATCAAATTCGGCGCGACCGTCGTGCTGGTCGACGAGGATGACGTCGAAAAGACGTTCCAGATCGTGGGCGAGGCCGAGGCGAATATCGAAAAGGGCATGCTCAACATCAACTCGCCGCTCGCCCGCGCCTTGATCGGCAAGGAAGAGGGCGATAGCGTCGAGGTCAAGACGCCCGGCGGCGACAAGGATTACGAGATCCTCTCCGTCACCTACGTCTGATCCGTCCCGCGCACATCGGTGCGTAGCCAATTCCGCGCACATCCGTGCGCATCCCGCGCAAAGAAACCCCTGCGCGCGCCTCGCGCAAAGCCTGAAGTGTGCCGCAGCCCATGCCGGACCAACCCAAGCCCACGCCCCTTGAACTGGGCCTTTACGCAAGGGAGGAGCCGTCGCGGCGCATCACCGGGATCGAGGTCGGGGCGGGCGTGCTCACCTGTCTGTGGCTCGTGGCGGTGATCTTGCTCAACTCCGGCGATGTCGAAGGCAATGCCGGCGGCTTTGCCGATGGCGTGCTGACGATCCTTGCCATCATCATGCCCATCGCGCTGATCTGGGTTGCCGCGACCGCGCTGCGCACCGCGCGCGGCCTGCGCGAAGAGGCGGCGCGCCTTCAGGCCTCCATCGACGCGATGCGCGCGGCCTATGTCGACCAGCAACAGCGCGCCACCATGGACCTGCGCCCCGCCGTGGTCGAAAAGCTGGAGGAACTGGTCGAAACCACCCGCGCGGCCCAAGCCGCCGGCGCCCCGGTCTTTTCCTCGCTCCGCGCGCTGGCCCCGCCCGAAGACCGCGCCGCCGTGATCCAGACGCCCAGCACCCCCGAACAGCCGCAGCCGGGTCTCGCCCTCTCTGCTCCGGCCGAAAAGGACCCGATCTCGGTCGCCGATTTCATCAAGGCGCTGAATTTCCCCGAGAACGAACACGACAAGGAAGGCTTCCGGACACTCCGCCGCGCGCTCGAGGATCGCGCGACCGAGCGTTTGATCCGCGCCAGCCAGGACATCCTGACGCTCCTCAGCCAGGATGGCATCTACATGGACGATTTGCGCCCCGATCGCGCCCGCCCCGAGATCTGGCGTCGCTTCGCCCAAGGTGAACGCGGCCGCGCCGTTGCGGCTTTGGGCGGCATCCATGACCGCTCCAGCCTCGTTCTCGCGGCGGGCCGGATGAAAAAGGATCCGGTCTTCCGCGATGCGGCGCATCATTTCCTGCGCCATTTCGACCGGACCTTCATGGATTTCGAAAAGAACGCCAGCGATGCCGAAATCGTGGCGCTGGCGGGCACCCGCACCGCGCGCGCCTTCATGCTGATCGGTCGCGTCGCCGGCACCTTCGACTGAGGGGCGCGAATTCCGCCCTGTCGTCCTGCACGAAATCGCCGCCTCAGCCCTCCAGCGCCGCGATCAGCTCCGCCTCGTGGCCCAGCCCCGCGATCCAGCCTTCCTTCCGATCGCCTTCGCGCAGCATCGCGTCCAGCCTGCCCGGCCCAAGCCCCGCGAACGCCTGCGCCAGAACCCGTACCTGCGCGGCGTCGTGAATTTCACCCGGCAATGCCCGCGCCCTCACCGCCCCGTCGATCAGCGAGGGATAGACCTCCGCCAACACGATATCCGCCTCCCGTTCCTCGAAGGGGCGCACGGTCAGCCGCGCGCCGTAACGCTCCCGCAGGCTTTGCAACCTCGGCAGGCCCAATAGGCTCTGGCTGCCCACTGATCCCGTCGTGAACAGCTTCCAGCAGGGCTGCGCCCGTGGCAGCAGCATCTCTACCCCCCGCCGCTCCGCCATCCCGTGCCCATGGCGCAGCGTGCCGCGCGCCGGCAGCGCGGCACTGGCCCGCGCGGCGGGGCAGCCCCAGAACGGGCCGACACCGGGAAACCGCCCGTTCATCGCCTCGGCCACATCCCACCGGTTGTTGGCGTTCCGCCCGTCATCCGCGATGGCCTCGGCCAGCCAGCGCCAGACCGCGAAAGGATCGGCCGCCCCGGTCAGCGCCGCCGCGAAGCCCGCCGGGTAGCCGAAGGGAAAATCGAACCCCGCGATGACGCGCCCGCCCCGCGC
Source organism: Roseicyclus marinus (assembly GCF_030163795.1). Taxonomy (GTDB): domain Bacteria; phylum Pseudomonadota; class Alphaproteobacteria; order Rhodobacterales; family Rhodobacteraceae; genus Roseicyclus; species Roseicyclus marinus. The sequence goes on from NZ_JASJOF010000001.1 coordinate 67,068, forward strand.
CAGCACCGCGTCGAACCGCGCCACCAGATGCGCCAGCGCCGCGCCCCGCGTCCGGTGATAGCTCACCGCCTGCGCCTCGGGCCCGTGTTCGGCGACAAAGATCGCATCCTTGACCGGCCGCGCGGGCGAGGGTGCGGACCGCGCCGACCAATCCACCATGAAGATCGTATCGGTCACACCCGTCCTGCCCATCACATCCTCTTATGCCGCGCCCCACGCGCGCTGAATTGCATCCCCCCGAACCCTCGCCTAGGAAGCCCCGGTATCCCCTGCAAGGCTAGCCCGCCCGATGACCCCATCCAGCCCCAGAACCGCCTACCTGCGCGGGATCCGCACCGCGCTGCCCTTCGTCATCGTGGTGGGGCCCTTCGGCCTTCTTTTCGGTGTCGTCGGCACCGAGGCGGGGTTGAACATCGCGCAGGTCATGGGCTTCACCGTTCTGGTGATCGCGGGCGCGTCGCAATTCACCGCCCTGCAACTGATGGCCGACAATGCGCCCACCTTCATCGTCGTGGCCTCCGCGCTTGCGGTGAACCTGCGCATGGCGATGTATTCCGCCTCGCTCGCGCCGCATCTGGGCGCGGCCCCTGTCTGGCAACGCGCGCTCATCGCCTACATGAACGTCGATCAGACCTATGCGCTGGGCCATGCCGATTACGAGGCGAACCCCCGCCAATCCACCGCTGAAAAGGTCGCCTTCTTCTTCGGGACCTCCACCCCCATCATCCCGGTCTGGATCGGCGCCACCGCGCTCGGCATCGTTCTGGGCGAGGCGATCCCGCCCGCCCTGGGCCTCGATTTCGCGGTGCCGATCACCTTCATCGCGCTCATCGCCCCCGCACTCCGCACCATCGCCCATGTCGCCGCCGCGCTCACCTCGGTCGTCATGGCCATCACGCTGGCCTTCCTGCCGTGGAACCTCTGGCTTCTGGCGGCGGGCCTTGCCGCGATGATGGTGGGCGCCGAGGTCGAACGCCGGATGGAGGCGCGGCGATGACCTATTCCGTCACCGACATCTGGATCATCATTCTGGCGCTGGGCGCAGGAACCTTCCTGATCCGGTTTTCCTTTCTCGGCATCCTCGGCGACCGGCAATTGCCGCCATGGCTCTTGCGCCACCTGCGCTACACGGCGGTCGGCATCCTGCCCGCCATGGTCACGCCCCTGATCCTCTGGCCGCAGGCCACGGGCGGGCAGCTCGACCCGGTGCGCATCATCGCCGCCACGCTGGCGCTGGCCATGGGGCTTTGGACGAAAAACGCCATCTGGGCCATCGTCGCAGGCATGGCGACGCTCTGGGGCCTCGGCTTCATCGTTCCATAAAACAGAACCATATTGCCAAAAGCTGTATTTTTCTTTCAGACACCTCTCCGCCATATCCCCGCCAACCGAAACCGGACGCAAGGGGTGCGCGCCATGGACGTGATCTTCGACATCGTCGCGACACTTGTCGCGCAATTGCAAAAACCGACGCTCGCCTTCCTGATCGGCGGCATGATGCTGGCAGCCCTTGGCAGCAAGCTCGAGGTGCCCGCCCCGGTCTACAAATTCATCGTTCTCGTCCTCCTGCTCAAGGTCGGGCTCGGCGCGGGCATCTCCGTGCGCGAGGCCGATCTGGTGGCCCTTGCCGTTCCCGCGATCGCGGCGGCTGTCGTTGGTGTCGCCATCGTGCTTCTGGGCGCGCGGACGCTGGCGCGCACCCGGGGTGTCGCAGCGATGGACGGAATGGCGACGGCGGGCCTTTTCGGCGCGGTCTCCGCCTCCACGCTAGCGGCGGGCATGGTCATGCTCGACGCCGAGGGCATCGCCTATGAGGGCTTCATCGGCGCGCTCTATCCCTTCATGGACATCGCGGCGCTCGTCACCGCCATCTTGCTGGCCCGGATGAGCGCCGCGCGCACCGCCTCCGTGCAGCCTGCGGGCGGTGGCACCGCGACCCTCACCATGGGCGGCGGCGGCAACGGCAACGGCGATCTCGTGCGCGAGATCCTGACCGACACGTTCAAAAGCCCCGCCATCTCCGCCCTGCTCCTTGGCCTTGCCATCGGCCTTCTGGGGCGGCCCGAACAGGTCTATTCCAGCTTCTACGAACCGCTCTTCCGGGGCTTCCTGTCGATCCTGATGCTCGTCATGGGGATGGAGGCGTGGCAGCGGCTGGGCGAAATGCGCAAGGTGGCCCATGCCTATGTCGCCTACGGGATCGCCGCGCCCTTCGTCCATGGCGCGCTGGGCTTCGGCGCGGGGCTCATCGCCCATCACCTGACCGGCTTCTCGGGTGGCGGCGTGGTGCTCCTGGCGGTCATGGCGGCCTCCAGTTCCGACATCTCCGGCCCGCCCACGCTGCGCGCCGCCCTGCCCGAGGCCAACCCCAGCGCCTATGTTGGCACCTCGACCGGCATCGGCACGCCCGTGGCTATCCTCTCGATCCCGGTCTGGATCGCACTGGCCGATTGGCTGATCGGCGTCTGAGCATGTTGCGCAAAAGTGGGAACCGGTTTTGCGCATCCAGAACATGCGAATTGAAAGCATCTAAAAACTCGTGTTCGGCCGGTCCATTCGTTCTATCAAGGTGAACATGGACCGGCTGAACTATCACCACCTGCGGTATTTCCGCGAAGTCGCGCACGAGGGGCACCTGACCCGCGCGGCCGAACGGCTGAACCTGTCGCAATCCGCGCTTTCGACCCAGATCCGCCAGCTGGAGGAACGTCTGGGCCATGCCCTTTTCGAACGGCGCGGGCGGCAGCTGATCCTGACCGAAGCCGGACGGATCGCGCTCGACCATGCCGAACGCATCTTCGGCACGGGCGAAGATCTTCTGGCGGCGCTGGGCGACGGCGTCGGCCATGACCGCCCGCTTCGCGTCGGCGCGCTCTCCACCCTGTCGCGCAATTTCCAGATGCGCTTCCTCTCGCCCGTTCTGGGTGACGTGCCGCTGGCGCTCGTGTCGGGCTCTGGGCCGGTCCTGTTGCCGCGGCTGGCGGGCCTGTCGCTCGACGTGGTGCTGTCGACCGAACCCCACGACGCCGCCGCCTATCCCGACCTGACCGCGGACCGCATCGCGGCGCAGCCCGTGGCGCTGATCGGCACACCCGCCCGCATGGGGCAGGCCGACGCCACCGCGCTCCTGACCCAAGAACCCCTCATCGTGCCCACCGAAAGCTCGATCCGCACCGGGCTTGATGCGCTCTGCGCGCGCCTTGGCATCGTCCCCCGCATCGCGGCCGAAGTCGACGACATGGCCATGGTCCGCCTTCTGGCGCGGCAGGATGTCGGCATCGCGCTCGCCCCCCCGGTCGTCATGGCCGACGAGATCGGCGCAGGCATCCTGACCCGCCACCCCAGCGATCTGGGCATCGTCGAAAGCTTCTACGCGATCACCGCGCGGCGCAATTTCCCGCATCCCGCGCTGCGCCGCTTGCCGCCCGCCACCCGCTTCGACCCCTGATCCCGGGCCGCGCCGCCGTTCCGGCCGTGCGCGACCCGATTTGCGTCAAAACCCCCTTCCGGATTTGTTTCGCACGCTCTCATCCTTGTGAGGGGGCGTGACATAACCCCATGAATTCGTGAGTTTTTCGCAAAAAATCGGCGGTTCGTGCGCTGCTGGTGCGCCAGAAAACAGATCTGTGCAAAAACGCACCGACCTCACGGGAATGTCCCGGGTATGTGAGTTGAATAACAGCGCGATCCGCCCGATCTCTCTTCCATCGACGGCACGACGCCGTGACACACCAAGCCCCGGCGCTCCTGCCGGGCAAACCGAAACGAAAAGGACCACATTATGAAAACCGCATTTTTCGCAACCGCCGCCGTCCTCGCCCTCGCCGCACCGGCCGCAGCCCAGAACCAGTTCGAAGCCGCGCTCGGCGTGACCCCCGGGGCCTACACCACGGCCGAACTGATCCAGCTCGACCGCGCCTACGAGGAAAACGACGTCAACACGATCAACTTCATCCTCTCGGGCGGCTCCAACCTGACCCCGGCGGAAATCGAACGCCGCGGCATCGCCGAAGCGATCAACCTCTCCGTCGAGCAGGGTGACGTCGCACAGGCCCGCAACCTCGCCGCCGCACGTGGCGATGTGGTCACCGGCTCGACCGCGTCCTCGCGTGGCGCTGCCGATCTGCCGAATTGGCTGCAGAACACCGCCGATGAACTGGGCGTGAATGCCGCCGACTTCTCCCGCGGTGAGCTGATCGCGCTGGCCCGTCACCAGGAAGAAGGTGACAGCGCCGCCGTTCGCGGCCTCATCAGCAGCGTCACCAACTGATCCGGCCATCCCGCGCGGGCGGCCCGGTCACGGGTCCCCGCCGGTCCAACCGGCTTCCATCCGAAACCCCGGTGTCCCATGGGCTCCGGGGTTTCGCCTGTCGTGACGCCCTCAATCCCGGACGGATGCCGCCGGATAAGTGCCAAGGACCTTCAGGAAGCTCGTGAAATAGGCCAGCTCTTCCAACGCCAGTTTCACGTTGGCATCCTCGGGATGGCCTTCGATATCGGCGTAGAATTGCGTGGCGGTGAACGACCCGTCGACCATGTAGCTTTCCAGCTTGGTCATGTTCACGCCATTGGTCGCGAACCCGCCCATCGCCTTGTAAAGCGCGGCCGGAATGTTGCGCACCCGGAACACGAAGGTGGTCATCATGTGATCGCCCCGCCGTGCCATCTCGGGCTCGCGCGCCATGATCAGGAACCGCGTGGTGTTGGTGTCCTGATCCTCGATATGGCGCGCCAAGATATCCAGCCCGTAGATTTCGGCCGCCAGTTCCGAGGCCAGCGCCGCCTTGGTCCGGTCGCCCCATGTCGCCACGTCGCGCGCCGCGCGCGCATTGTCGGGGCTGACGCAGCCCTTGATCTTGTGCTTGCGCAAGAACCCCGCGCATTGCGGCAACAGCACCAGATGGCTGTGCGCCTCGCGGATGTCGCTCAACTGCGCGCCCGGCACGGCCATCAGGTTGATATGGACGCGGACGAACACCTCGTCGACGATATGCAGCCCCGATTGCGGCAAGAGCCGGTGAATGTCGGCCACCCGTCCATAAGTGGTGTTTTCCACCGGCAGCATGGCCTGATCCGCCGCGCCCGATTGCACCGCCTCGATCGCTTCTTCGAAGGTGGCGCAGGGCACCGCTTCGAATCCCGGTCTTGCGTCGTGGATCGCCTGATGGGAATAGGCGCCGGGTTCCCCCTGAAAGGCGATGCGTCCAGTCATTGTTCCACCGATGGATGTGGGCGTTTCGTCGCGCTCCCTACACCTTGCCATCATGGGGTGAAACCCCATACATACCCCCGAAATCGCGACACCGAATGGGAAGATCATGTTCGACACGATGACCATTACCAAGGCGTTCGCATCCGTCTGTGGCGCGATGCTGGTGCTTTTGTTGGGCGGCTGGGCCGCCGACAGCCTCTACAACATCGAAATCGAAAGCCATGGCGACCACGCCACGCGTGGCTATGTCATCTTGGCCGAAGAGGCCGGTGACGAAGACGCCCCCGCCGAAGAGGTGGTCGAGGTCGCCTTTGCCGATGTCTATGCCACCGCCGATGCCGGCGCGGGCGAACGCCTGTGGCGCCAGTGCTCGGCCTGCCACGCGCTGGAACCGGGCGTGAACCGCGTCGGTCCCTACCTGCACGGCGTCGTCGATCGCCCCAAGCATGCCGCCGAAGGCTTCAACTATTCCGACGCGCTCATGTCGCAAGATGGGGCATGGACGCCGGAAAACCTCTCCGCCTTCCTCGAAAACCCCCGCGCCTACGCGCCGGGCACCGCCATGGCCTATAACGGCATGAGCGATGTCGAGGATCGGGCGAACCTGATCGCCTATCTCGCCACGTTCAACTGAGCCGCGGCACAGCCGATTTTGCAGGGGCCGTCCCGCCGGGGCGGCCCTTCGCATGTCCGGTCTCCGCATCGCGCCCCGATCACGCAATCTCAACTTGCCCCCGGGCGGGGCTGGTCTCTAACCTGTGCCGAACCAGATAATGGGGCAAAGGCCCCTCACAGGACGAGTTCGGAGATCTGCATGTTTCACCGCTACGCCCTTGCCCGCGCGGGTCAGCCCCGTGTCCAGCCCCAAGAGCAGTCCAAAACGCCGCTCGCACGGCACTCGAAATCCCTCGCCGCCGCCCTGTTCCTATCGCTCGTCGCGGGCGCGGCCCCCGCACAGGACGACCTGATCGTCACCCATGGCGTCGCCACCTTCGGGATCGAGGATCTGAGCTATGCTCCCGATTTCACCCATCTCGCCTATGTGAACCCCGACGCCCCGCAGGGGGGCGAGATGTCGCTCAGCTGGTCCAGCGCGGGCGGCTCGTTCGATTCGCTGCATCCCTACACCAACCAGGGCAATCCGGCGGTTCTGGCCTCGATCTTCTTCGAATCCATGCTCGAAGGCACGCTCGACACCATCGGCCAAAGCTATTGCCTGCTTTGCGAATCCATCGCCTATCCCGAGGATCGGTCCTACGTCATCTTCACGCTGCGCCCCGAGGCGCGGTTTTCCGATGGCACGCCGGTGACCGCGCAGGACGTGCTTTTCTCCTACGAAATCCTCCGCGACGAGGGTCTGCCCAGCTTCCGCGCCAATATCCCGCTCACCATCGCCGGGGCCGAGGTGCTGGACGACCGGCGCATCCGCTTCGATTTCAACCCCGACAGCCAGCTGCGCGGCCGGGTCGAGGCGGCGGGCAGCCTGCCCGTGTTCAGTCAGGCCAGCCACATCGCCAGCGGCCTCGCCTTCAACGAAAGCCGCCTGACCCCGCTCGTCGGGTCGGGGCCTTACGTCGTGGGCCGGGTCGATCCGGGCCGGGCGACCGTCTTCACGCGCAACCGTGACTATTGGGGCAATGACCTGCCCATAAATCGCGGGCGGCACAATTTCGACAGCATCCGCGTCGAATACTATGCCGACAGCATCGCCGCCTTCGAAGGTTTCACCGCCGGCAATTACCTCTTCCGGCAGGAAAACTCCTCCCAGAATTGGGCCAACAGCTATGATTTCCCCCGCCTGCGCGACGGGATCATCATCCGCGAGGAAATCCCCCAAGGGCTGATCGCGCCCGGCCAAAGCTTCGTCTTCAACCTGCGCCGCGAGAAATTTCAAGATCCCCGCGTCCGCGAGGCGATCGCGCTGATGTTCAACTTCGAATGGACGAACCAGACGCTCTTCTTCGGCCTCTATTCGCCGGTCGACAGTTTCTGGGAAAACACCGAGCTCGAGGCAACGGGCCTGCCCAGTCCCGAGGAACTGGCGATCTTGGAGCCCCTGCGCGGTCTGATCCCCGACGAGGTGTTCACCGAACCCGCCTTCGCCACGCCGGCCTCCGATCCCGACCGCACCTTCGACCGGCGGCAGGCGCGCCGCGCCACCGCCCTCCTGGAGGAAGCGGGCTGGACCCCCGGTTCCGACGGCATGTTGCGCAACGCGGCGGGTGAAACGCTCGAGGTGGAATTCCTCAACGCGGGTCCGCTCTTTGACCGGATCATCAATCCCTATGTCGAAAACCTGCGCGCCATCGGCATCGACGCGCGCCTGAACCGCGTCGACGGCGCACAGGCCAGCCAGCGCCAGCGCGACGCCGATTTCGACATCGTGACCGAGTTTTTCCAGACCGGCTACGAACCCGGCACCTCGCTGCGCCAGCTCTTCGGCTCCATCGGTGCCGATGAAAGCCTGTTCAACGTCGCGGGCCTCGCCGACGAAGGCGTCGACCGGCTGGTCGAGGTCGTGGTCCGCGCAGAAACCCGCGAAGAGATGGAGGTTGCCGTCCGCGCGCTCGACCGCGTGCTGCGCGCCCATCGCATCCGTGTCCCGCAATGGTTCAACGACAGCGATTGGGTCGCCTATTACAACCACTACCGCTACCCCGAGACGCTGCCGCCCTATGGCATCGGCTTCCTCGATTTCTGGTGGGTGGACCCCGCGGCCGAACAGGCTTTGCGCGATCAGGGTGTGCTGTAACCGGATATGGGCGCCTATATCCTCAGACGCGTGCTCCTCATGATCCCCACATTGCTGGGGATCATGGTGATCAACTTCGCCCTCACCCAATTCGTGCCGGGTGGCCCCGTGGAACAGGTCATCGCCCAGCTCGAGGGCGAGGGCGATGTCTTCGCCGGCATCTCGGGCGGTGGCGGCGATGGTGGCGGGGGCGGCGCGCAGCTTGAATCCGCCGATTACCAAGGCGCGCGGGGCCTGCCGCCGCAATTCCTCGACGAATTGCGCATCCAGTTCAACTTCGCCCGCATCGTCTGCGACGAGGGCTTCACCGGCACCCCCAGCCTGCGGGCCGAGGAATGCCGCGCCGAGGATATTCCCGGCCTCGAACGCTTCTTCCTGATGATGTGGGATTACGCCCGCTTCGATTTCGGCGAAAGCTACTTCCGCTCCATCTCGGTCATCGACCTCGTGATCGAGAAACTGCCGGTCTCCATCTCGCTCGGCCTGTGGTCGACGCTCATCGCCTATATCGTCTCGATCCCCTTGGGCATCGCCAAGGCCACGCGCGACGGCACGAAATTCGACACCTGGACCTCGGGCGTCATCATCGTCGCCTATGCCATCCCCGGCTTCCTCTTCGCCATCCTGCTTTTGGTGGTCTTCGCGGGCGGGCGCTATTTCCAGATCTTCCCGCTGCGCGGCCTGACCTCCGACGGGTTCGACGACATGACCCTGATCCAGCAGATCGGCGATTATTTCTGGCACATCACCCTGCCGGTCCTGGCCTCCACCATCTCGGCCTTCGCCACGCTCACGCTCCTGACCAAGAATTCCTTCCTTGACGAGATCAAGAAGCAATACGTGATGACCGCCCGCGCCAAGGGTCTGGCCGAATCCCGCGTGCTCTACGGCCATGTCTTCCGCAACGCGATGCTGATCGTGATCGCGGGTTTCCCGGCCGTTTTCGTCGGCGTTTTCTTCGGCGGCTCGCTCATCATCGAAACGATCTTCTCGCTCGACGGTCTGGGGCGGCTCGCCTTCGAGGCGGCGGTGAGCCGCGATTACCCGGTGATCTTCGGCACGCTCTTCGTCTTCGGCCTGATCGGGCTGGTGGTGAACATCCTGTCGGACCTGATGTATGTCTGGATCGACCCCCGCATCGATTTCGAAACGCGGGAAACCTGACATGGCCATGCCCGTCGAAACCCCGCGCACACCCGATCCGGTTCCGCCCCCCGCCGCCCCCCCCGTTCGGCGCGGCTGGCTCTCGCCGCTCAACCGCCGCCGCTGGGAGAATTTCAAGGCCAACCGCCGCGCCTACTGGTCGCTCTGGATCTTCGCCGTGCTCTACGGCCTCAGCATTTTTGCCGAATTCATCGCCAATGACCGCCCGATCCTCGTGCAATATCGCGGTGCCTATTACACCCCGATCTTCACCTTCTACCCCGAGACCGAATTCGGCGGCGATTTCCGGACCGAGGCCGTCTACCGCGATATCGAGGTGCAATGCCTCATCGTCTCGGGCGGGCTGGAGGATTGCTGGGACGACGCCCTAGGCGTGATCGACATCGTGCAAGAAACCGGCACCTTCAACGGGCAAACCGTCGAACAGGGCTGGCTTCTCTGGCCGCTCATTCCCTACAGCTACAACACGGTCAACGATCTGGGCCGCGCCGCCCCCTCGCCGCCCGATGCCAACCATTGGCTCGGCACCGACGACACAGCCCGCGACGTGCTGGCCCGCGTGATCTACGGCTTCCGCCTCTCGGTCAGCTTCGCCCTTGTCGTGACCTTCCTCACCTCGGTCATCGGCATCGCGGCGGGCGCGGCGCAGGGCTATTACGGCGGCTGGCTCGACCTGATCTTCCAGCGCGTGATCGAGATCTGGAATTCCACCCCCAGCCTTTACATCATCATCATCATCTCCGCGATTTTCGTGATGGATTTCTGGCTTCTGGTCTTCCTCATGGTGCTGTTTGGCTGGACGGGCCTCGTGGGCGTGGTGCGCGCCGAATTCCTGCGCGCCCGCAACTTCGAATACGTCCGCGCCGCCCGCGCGCTCGGCGTCTCGAACGGCAAGATCATGTTCCGCCATGTCCTGCCCAATGCCATGGTCGCAACCCTCACCTTCCTGCCCTTCGTCGTGACGGGTACGATCGGGGGGCTGGCCTCGCTCGATTTCCTCGGCTTCGGCCTGCCCTCCTCGGCCCCCAGCCTTGGCGAAATGACCCTTCAGGCGAAAAACAACCTTCAGGCGCCGTGGCTCGGCTTCACCGCCTTTTTCGCCTTCGCGATCATGCTCTCGCTCTTGGTGTTCATCTTCGAAGGGGTGCGCGACGCCTTCGACCCGCGAAAGACGTTCCGATGATCCATGACCCCGGCATGACACGATGAAGGTTCTCGAGGTCGACACTCTCTCGGTCCATTTCGGCCCCACCCATGCGGTGCGGGGCGTGTCCTTCCACGTCGACAAGGGCGAAACCGTCGCGCTCGTGGGCGAAAGCGGTTCGGGCAAATCCGTCACCGCGCTCTCCACCGTGTCGCTTGTTCCCGGCGCGACCGAGATCACCGGATCAGTCCGCTATGCCGGGCAGGAGATGGTCGGGGCCGACACCGCCACGCTGCGCCGCATCCGGGGCAATGACATCAGCTTCATCTTTCAGGAGCCGATGACCTCGCTCAACCCGCTCCACACGCTGGAAAAGCAGATCACCGAAAGCCTGTCTCTTCATCAGGGTCTGCGCGGCGAGGCGGCGCGGGCCCGCGTGATCGATCTTCTGACCAAGGTGGGCATCCGCGATCCAGAAAGCCGTCTGGGCGCCTATCCCCACCAGCTTTCGGGCGGGCAGCGTCAGCGCGTGATGATCGCCATGGCGCTGGCCAATGGCCCCGATCTTCTGGTGGCCGATGAACCGACCACCGCGCTTGATGTCACCATTCAGGCGCAGATCCTCGACCTTCTGGCCGATCTCAAGCGCGACATGGGGATGAGCCTTTTGTTCATCACCCATGACCTGACCATCGTGCGCCGCATCGCCGATCGCGTCTGCGTCATGCAGGGCGGCGAGATCGTGGAACAGGGCCCGACCGAAGACATCTTCGCCAATCCCCGCCATCCCTACACCCGCAAGCTTCTGGCCGCCGAGGCGCGCGGCCGCCCCGATCCGGTGCCGCAGGGCGCGCCCGAGATCGTGGCCACCGATGACCTGCGCGTCTGGTTCCCAATCCAGCGCGGGTTGATGCGCCGCACCGTGGGCCATGTGAAAGCCGTGAACGCCGCAACCCTCAGTGTGCGCGCAGGCGAAACGCTGGGCGTGGTGGGCGAAAGCGGCTCGGGCAAGACGACGCTGGCGCTCGCCATCATGCGGCTGATTTCCTCGCAGGGGCCGGTCGTCTTCATGGGCCGCGACGTGCAGGGTCTCCACTCGCGCGAATTGCGCCCGCTCCGGCGCGACATGCAGATCGTCTTTCAAGATCCCTACGGCAGCCTCAGCCCCCGAATGACCGTCGAACAGATCATCGGCGAAGGGCTCGAAGTGCATGGCGTTGGCCGCGAAGACCGGCGCGCGCAGGTCGCCGCGATCTTGTCCGAGGTCGGTCTCGACCCCGCGATGATGGACCGCTACCCCCACGAATTTTCTGGCGGCCAGCGTCAGCGCATCGCCATCGCCCGCGCCATGATCCTGCGCCCCAAACTCGTGGTGCTGGACGAACCGACCAGCGCGCTCGACATGACGGTGCAGGTCCAGATCGTGGAACTGCTCCGCAGCCTCCAGCGCAAGAACGGCATCGCCTATCTCTTCATCAGCCACGACCTCAAGGTCGTGCGCGCCCTCAGCCACAAGATCATCGTGATGAAGAACGGCGATGTGGTCGAACAGGGCGAGGCCGAGGCGATTTTTGCAAATCCGCGGACGCGCTACACCCGCGATCTTCTGACCGCCGCCTTCGGAGAGGTCGGGGCGGCCTGACGCGCGCCGCCGCCGTCGTCCGATCCTCTCCCGCCGGTGAACCGATCCTTGCCATGGCCGGGATCGCTCAAGGTTTCGGTAAGAGGGTCCGGCGTTTGCTACGCGGGTGCTACTCCGGGGGCCCGACCTCTTCAGGTTTCGCTAACCATGGCGCAAGAAAACCGACCGCACGGCCCGCGCCGTTAACGGAATCTTCGGATTCGCGTGGAAACATTCACGGGGCGTTAAGGTTTCGGACCAAATCTTTACCCGGCCTTCACGCATTTCGCGTCGCGCAAACCTCAGATCGCCGAGGAATGCCCCTCGGCCCGCATTTCGTATTCGTCGAACCCTCGCGCGATCATCCGCGCCAAGGGCCGTCCCTCGGGCAAGATCTCGAAGCGATCCGCCGTCACGCGCGTCACGCCCGGAAACTGCTCGGCCACGCTGCGCTCCAGCCCGGCAAGCTCGATCTCCGAGATGTCGTAATCCCTTAGAATCTCGGCATTTTCGATCCGGAATTCGCACATCAGCATCTCGATCAGCCGCGACCGCATCCGGTCCTGACCCCGGAACCTGTGGCCCCGTCCGGTCGCCAATTCGCCCGCCCGAACCGATTTTTGGTAGGCAGCCGTTGAACTTGCGTTCTGCGCGAAGCCTTGCGGAAACCGCGAAATCGCCGATGCGCCCAGCCCGATCAGCACATCGCAGGTGTCATCCGTGTAGCCTTGGAAATTGCGCCGCAAGTGCCCCGTCCGCGCGGCAATCGCCATGCTGTCCTCGGGTTTTGCGAAATGATCGATGCCGATTTCCTGGTACTGATCCCACAGGAACAGCCGGCGCGCGGTCTCGAACAGATGCAGGCGTTGCTCGGGTGACGGCAGCGCCTCGGTCGGGATCATCGCCTGTCGCTTGGCCATCCACGGCACATGCGCATAGCCATAAAGCGCCACGCGATCCGGCACGAGCGACAGCAGCATCTGCACGGAATCCGCAATCTTTTCAGGGTTTTGGTTCGGCAGCCCGAACAGGATGTCGGCGTTCAGCGACCGGATGCCTGCCGCCCGCAAGGTCTCCACCGCGTCGCGTGTCACGTCGTAGCTTTGCAGCCGCCCGATGATCTGCTGGATGTCGGGATCGAAATCCTGCACCCCGATGGACGCCCGGTTCATGCCCGCCGCAGCCAGCGCGTCGATACGCGCCGCGTCGATCTCGTTGGGGTCGATCTCGACCGAGAATTCGCCATCGGCGCTGAAGGCAAAGGCATCGCGCAACGCCCGCGACAGTCCCGTCATCATCTCCGCCGACAACAGCGTCGGCGTGCCGCCGCCCCAATGCAGCCGCGCCACCTCCACCCCTTCGGGCAGAAGCCGGCCCAGCGTCGCAATCTCTTGTTTCAGCGTATCGACATAGGCCTGCACAGGCGCATCAGACTGCACACCTTGCGTGCGACAGGCGCAGAACCAGCACAACCTGCGGCAGAATGGCACATGCAGGTAAAGCGAGATCCGCGCCCCCGACGGGATCGCGCTCAGCCAGTCCAGAAGCACCGGGCCATTCACGTCGTTCAAGAACTTCGTGGCCGGCGGGTAGCTGGTGTAGCGGGGCACCTTGGCGTCGAAAAGCCCAAGGCGACGAAGTTGATTGACCTGTTCCATTGTTGTAGCGTTGCATAGGAAACGCGCCGTTTGTCCTTGATCTGGATCAAGCGAGCCCCGCCAGCCGAAAGGCAGAAGGGAGCCCACCCATGGCACAGCGTCAGGTTGCATTCCCGCAGCTCGACTGCGCCGACTGCCCTATCAGGCATCGCGCCGTCTGCGCCCGTTGCGAAAGCGACGAGCTCGACCATCTCGAGGCCATCAAGTACTATCGGAACTACGAGGCCGGACAGACGATCGTCTGGGCGGGCGACAAGATGGATTTCGTCGCGTCGGTCGTGCATGGCGTGGCCGCGCTGACGCAGACGATGGAGGACGGGCGGCGGCAGATGGTGGGCCTCCTCTTGCCGTCGGATTTCCTTGGACGCCCGAACCGCGACCGCGCCTCCTATGACGTGACCGCAACCACGGACCTGCAATTGTGCTGTTTCCGCCGCGCGCCGTTTCAGGATCTGCTGGCCAACACGCCGCATGTCAGCCAGCGCTTGCTGGAAATGACGCTCGATGAACTCGACGCGGCGCGGGAATGGATGCTGCTTTTGGGGCGCAAAACCGCGCGCGAAAAGATCGCCAGTTTCCTGTCCATCATTGCGCGGCGTGACGCGACCATCAACCAGCATGGCCACAAGGGTGAGCTGGTCTTCGACTTGCCGCTGACGCGAGAGGCGATGGCCGATTATCTTGGCCTGACGCTGGAAACAGTCAGCCGCCAGATGTCCGGGCTGAAGCGCGACGGCGTGATCCGGCTCGAGGGTAAACGCCACATCGTCATTCCCGATTTCGAAACCCTGATGAACGAAACCGGCGACGACGCGGATGGCGGGGTGTTCTGAGGCGGCGGTAGAGTGCGCCTTCAGGCGCACCGCAAGGCAGCAGAGGTGCGCCTGAAGGCGCACCCTACCCACGTCCGAAGATGACGCTCAATGCGCCATAAGCACCGGCACCTTGGCGTGTTCCAGCATGTTGCGTGTAGCCCCACCCAAGATCGCCTCGCGGAACCGGGAATGGCCATAAGCCCCCATCACCAGCATGTGCGCGTCGATGTCGGCGACGTGGCGCGCGATCACCTCAGAGACGCGGGGGAGCGTTTGGGCCAGGATCGTCACCTCGACCTTCACGCCATGACGGCTCAGCATCCGTGACAGTTCCGCACCCGGATCCGCCGTGTCGGAGGCATGGCGTTCAGGTGCCACGATGCAGATATCGACCAGCGCCGCCGTCTTGAGGATCGGCAAGGCGCGCCGGACGGCTGTCATGGCTTCGGCGGATTCGTTCCACGCGATCACGACGCGTTGCGGCGCCGCGACCGGCGCAGCCCCTTCGGCCAAGACGATCACGGGGGCTTGGCCTTGGAACATGGCGGATTCCACGACCACCGGCGCATCGGCATATTTTCCATCGCCATAGGGTTTTGGCAGGATGACCAGATCCGCGTAACGCGACCGCCGCGCCACAAGGCCCGTGACCGAGGCCGATTGCGCGACCATCGCGTCGACACCCCAAGACAGGTCGCTCCGCCCCAGCGCGTCGCGGGCGGCGGCCTCGATCCGGGCGGCATCGGCCTGTGCCTGCGCGATCGTTTCGTCATGCATCAGCGCGGTCGCGCCGGCGAAATAATACCCGGTCTGGGTGCGGTCGATCCCGAGACACAGCACATCCAGATGCGCCCCCGCCTCGGTCGCGAAAGGGATCGCGGCACCCAGAACCGCATCCACCTCGGTCGGGTCGGTCAGGATCGTCAGCATGGTTTTGTAGGACATGGAAGCCTCCCTCGATTGGCCCATCCAAGACCTAGACCGGGACAGGGTGCCGCACCTTGACCTGCATCAACCGACCCAAGAGTTGCATTTGACATGGATCAAGGCCCCGTCGCGTCCCTTCCGCGATGTGGGGACAGATGGAACAGCTCCGGACGGCTTTCGAGTCGGAACCGGGGCAGGACGAAGGGACGATCAATGCTTGATTACGTAAAGCTGCTGATCCTTGGCCTTGTCGCGGTCTGTGCCGCGATCGCGGCCAATTACGCACGCGACGTGGCCTATCTGGTCCATGCGCTGCTGATCATGAGCGCTGCCGCCATCACGTTCATTTACGTGCTGCGCAATACCGGTGAGGCCAAGCGCCCCGTTCCGGTCGACGAATATATGGACGGCCCGGTTCGCGCGGCCGCCATCGCCACGGTCTTTTGGGGTGTGGTAGGTTTCCTGGCGGGCACGTTCATCGCCTTTCAGCTGGCCTACCCGGTGCTCAATTTCCATTGGGCCGACGGCTACCTGAACTTTGGCAGGCTGCGTCCGCTCCATACTTCGGCGGTGATCTTCGCCTTCGGCGGCAACGCGCTTCTGGCAGCCAGTTTCTACATCGTGCAGCGGACGAGTGCCGCGCGGATGTGGGGCGGTGGCCTCGCGTGGTTCGTGTTCTGGGGCTACCAGCTTTTCATCCTGATGGCGGCGACCGGATACCTTCTGGGGTCGACCCAAGGTCAGGAATACGCCGAACCCGAATGGCTGACCGACCTGTGGCTGACGATCGTCTGGGTCGCGTTCCTTGCGCTTTACATGGGCACGCTGATGAAGCGGAAAGAGCCGCATATCTACGTCGCCAACTGGTTCCTTCTGTCCTTCATCGTCACCGTGGCGATGCTGCATGTGGTCAACAACCTGCAGATCCCGGTGTCCTTCTTCGGCTCGCGCTCGGTCACGGTGATGTCGGGCGTGCAGAATGCGATGACGCAATGGTGGTACGGCCATAACGCGGTGGGTTTCTTCCTGACCGCGGGCTTCTTGGGCATGATGTATTACTTCATCCCGAAGCAGGCCGAACGCCCGGTCTATAGCTACAAGCTGTCGATCATCCACTTCTGGGCGCTGATCTTTCTCTATATCTGGGCCGGTCCGCACCACCTGCATTACACGGCGCTGCCTGACTGGGCCTCGACGCTGGGTATGGTGTTCTCGATCGTGCTGTGGATGCCCAGCTGGGGCGGCATGATCAACGGTCTGATGACGCTCTCGGGCGCATGGGACAAGCTGCGCACCGACCCGGTGCTGCGGATGATGGTCACTTCGGTCGCCTTCTACGGCATGTCGACCTTCGAAGGGCCGATGATGTCGATCCGTGCGGTGAACTCGCTGTCGCATTACACCGACTGGACCATCGGCCACGTCCATTCCGGCGCGCTGGGCTGGAACGGCATGATCACCTTCGGGATGCTTTACTACCTGTTCCCCAAGCTCTGGAACAAGCAGCGGCTCTATTCGCTCCGCGCCGTGTCCTGGCACTACTGGCTCGCCACGATCGGTATCGTTCTCTACGCGGCGTCGATGTGGGTGACCGGCATCATGGAAGGCCTGATGTGGCGTGAAGTGGATGCGCAAGGGTTCCTCGTGAACTCCTTCGCCGACACCGTCGCCGCCAAGTTCCCGATGTATGTGGTCCGTGGTCTGGGCGGGGTTCTGTACCTCACCGGTGCGCTGATCATGGCGTGGAACCTCTACATGACCGTCCGCAAGAGCGCCGTCCGCCGTGACGTCGCCGCTGCGGCCCCTGCGGAATAAGGAGGGCCCGAGAGATGGCACTTGAAGGTCACGCAAAGATCGAAACCAACGCCACCCTGCTTTTGACGCTCAGTTTCCTGGTCGTCACCATCGGGGGCATCGTGGAGATCGCGCCGCTTTTCTACCTCGAGAACACGATCGAGGATGTCGATGGCATGCGGCCCTATTCGCCGCTGGAACTGGCGGGCCGCGAAATCTACATCCGCGAAGGCTGCTATGTCTGCCACAGCCAGATGATCCGCCCCATGCGGGACGAGGTCGAACGCTATGGCCATTACAGTCTTGCGGCCGAAAGCCAGTATGACCACCCGTTCCAATGGGGGTCCAAGCGCACCGGGCCGGACCTGGCCCGGGTGGGCGGTCGCTATTCGGACGAATGGCATGTCGACCACTTTACCTTGCCGCAATCGGTCGTGCCGGAATCGGTGATGCCGGCCTATGCCTACCTGGCCGATAACGTGCTGCAACCGACCTATATCGTCGATTTGATGGAGACCCACCGGATGGTGGGTGTGCCCTACACCGACGAGATGATCGAAAACGCACGGGTCGATTTCATCCAGCAGGCCACCGATTTCGGCGATGGCGGCGTGGTGGAACGCTACCCCGGCGCGCAGCAGCGCGATTTCGACGGCCAGCCCGAAGTGACCGAGATGGATGCGTTGATCGCCTACATGCAGATGCTGGGCACGCTGGTCGATTTCTCGACCTTCGCGCCCGACGAAGCGCTGGCAAGCCGGTAAGGGGGGCGGACAGATGGAAGACACCTATACCATCCTGCAGGTCATCGCCCGGAGTTGGGGGGCGATGTTCATGCTCCTCGCGTTCCTCGGCGTGATCCTTTTCACCCTGCGGCCCGGCAGCCGGGCGGTGCATCGCGATATCGCCGACATCCCGTTCCGTCATGACGATCGACCGGCCCGCGACACGGACACGCAGGCCCGGCCCCAGCCCTTCAAGGAGGCGCGGCAATGAGCGACCACAAGACCCAGCACCCCGAGGAGCAGAAGCTTTTGGCGGGTGATCCCGACACCACCGGACATGTCTGGGACGGGATCAAGGAGTTCAACAATCCCCTGCCGCGCTGGTGGCTCTGGACTTTCTACGCCACCATCGTCTGGGGCATCGCCTATACCGTCATGTACCCGGCCTGGCCGCTGGTGAATGGCGCGACCCCCGGCATCTTGGGCTTTTCGACCCGTGCAAACGTGGCCGAGGATATCCAGCGGTTCGAGGACATGAACGCCGACATCCGCACCCGCCTGACCGAAGTGGAACTGGCCGCGATCACTCCGGACGACAATCCCGACCTCTACAATTACGCGATCCAGGGCGGGGCGGCGACATTCGCCACCTTCTGTTCGCAGTGCCATGGATCGGGCGCGGCGGGCGTGATGGCTGCGGGCTATCCCAACCTGCTCGATGACGACTGGCTTTGGGGCGGCACCATTGACGACATCCACCTGACGATCACGCATGGCATCCGCAACACGGATGATCCGATGGCGCGGTATTCCGAGATGACCGCCTTCGACGAGATCCTCTCGGACGAGGAAGTCGCCTCGGTTGTACAATACGTCCGCAACCTGTCTGGTCAGGATGCCGACGCCACGCTGGCCGCCGCAGGCGAGAGTGTCTATCTTGACAATTGCGCGGCCTGCCACATGGATGACGGCACAGGCGACCGGTATCTCGGTGCGCCCAACCTGACCGATGCGATCTGGCTTTACGGCGGGTCCGAAGACGCGATCGAGCATACGGTCCGCTACGCCCGTTTCGGCGTGATGCCGCCATGGTCTGCCGATGCCTCGAACGCCGGGCGCCTGTCGGAGGCCGAGGTGCGCGCCGTCGCGGTTTACGTCCACTCCCTCGGCGGCGGCGAATAAGCCGCCGGGGCACAAGAATTCCGTCGACCCCTCCCGGTCGGCGGAACGGCACCGGTCCCGGTCCTGTTCGCGCGTTTCCTACGGGACCGGTGCCACAAAATCAGACCGCCCCGCCGCCCTAGAAAGGGCGCGCGGGGCGGACCTGTTCCGGAAGGGCGCCAGTCTGGCGTGGCGCAGTTGGTTGACGTTGCAAAATGCCCTGACGCGTGACGGTTTGATCCACGTCAAGGTTCGCGCGCCGCGCCTGCCCTAAGCCTGAGCTTGCGCAGGACCACCACGAATTCGGGAGCCATAGTCTTATGAGTGCCACTGAAGAGCCGCAAAAGCTCTATGCTGCGCGTGAGCCCGTCTTTCCCAAGCGCGTCTACGGCCGGTTTCGCAACCTGAAGTGGCTGATCATGCTGGTGACGCTGGGCATCTATTACATCACGCCCTGGATTCGCTGGGACCGCGGGTCGGAACTGCCTGATCAGGCTGTACTGCTAGACCTTGCGAACCGGCGATTCTTTTTCTTCTGGATCGAGATCTGGCCGCATGAATTCTATTTCGTGGCCGGTCTTTTGATCATGGCTGGTCTGGGCCTGTTCCTGTTCACCTCGGCGCTGGGGCGCGTGTGGTGCGGCTATTCCTGCCCGCAGACCGTGTGGACCGATCTGTTCTTCACCGTCGAACGCTGGATCGAGGGGGACCGCAACGCGCGGCTGAGGCTGTGGAACGCCAAGTGGGATTTCCACAAATGGCGGCTGCGTCTGACCAAATGGGTGGTCTGGCTGGTGATCGCGGTGGCGACGGGTGGGGCTTGGGTGTTCTATTTCGCCGATGCGCCGACGCTGATGGGCCAGCTTGTCACCGGGCAGGCGGCCTCTGTCGCCTACATCACCATCGCCATCCTGACCGCCACGACCTTCGTCTTTGGCGGGTTCATGCGTGAGCAGGTCTGCATCTACATGTGCCCTTGGCCCCGCATTCAGGCCGCGATGATGGATGAGGATACGATCACGGTCGCCTATCGCGACTGGCGGGGCGAGCCGCGCGGCAAGGGCAAGGACCGCGAGAACCTGGGCGATTGCATCGATTGCTATGCTTGCGTGAATGTCTGTCCGGTGGGCATCGACATCCGCGATGGCCAGCAACTGGAATGCATCACCTGCGCGCTCTGCATCGACGCCTGCGACGACATCATGGCCAAGGTCGGCAAGCCGCGTGGGTTGATCGATTACATGGCCCTGACCGACGAGGCGAACGAGCGCGCCGGCAATCCCAAGAAATCCGTTTGGAAGCATATCTTCCGCCTGCGGACGATCATTTACACGGTTCTGTGGTCGGCCATCGGCATCGGCCTGACAGTCCTGTTGTTCGTGCGCTCGGATATCGACGTGACCGTCGCGCCCGTGCGCAACCCGCAATTCGTCGTGTTGTCGGACGGGTCGATCCGCAACACCTATGACGTGCGCATCCGCAACATGACCCATGACGAAAGCGCCTTTGCGATCACGCTGGTGTCGGACCAGCCTTTGCAGGTGGAGCTTGAGGGGCAGACGGGCAACACGGTCGACGTGCCCCTGAACAGCACGCATCTGCAACGGGTCTACATCATCGCACCTGCGAGCAGCGAAGCCGCCCAAAGCGAAAGGACCGACCTGAGGCTCTGGGTCGAAGACCTAAGCACTCAGACCCGCGCCTATCGCGACACGACATTCTTCGGGAGGGAAGAGCGATGACACTGGAAACCGCCGGGCAGGATACGGGCCGCAAGCTGACAGGCTGGCATGTTCTGGCCATGTTCGTGGGGGGCTTCGGCCTCATCATCGGGGTCAACCTGTTCATGGCCTATAGTGCCGTGTCGACCTTTCCGGGAATGGAGGTGGACAGCAGCTACGCCGACAGCCAGACCTTCGACGACCGCCGCCTTGCCCAAGAGGCGCTGGGCTGGAATGCCAGCGTTGACCTTCCCGGCGATGGCACGCTGGTGCTGCACCTTGTGGATGATGCCGGTGCGCCGGTCGCCCCGGCCGAGCTGACCGCGCTTTTGACGCGGCCGACCAATCGCGAGGAAGACCAGTTGCTGGAGCTGACCCGCATCAACGGTGCCTTTGTCGCGCCTGTGGTTCTTGGCGACGGCCAATGGCGGCTGCGTCTGACCGGTATGGCGCGGGACGGCACGGACTATCGCCACAATATCACCTTCCGCCACTTCGACTGAGGGGCAGCCGTGACCGCCACCTTCGAACATGTCCGCCCCTCGGCCTGTCCGGCCTGCGCCGTCGCCCCCGCGGCCGAGCATCTGGCCGAATTGCCGAAAGAGGCGACGCTGATGCTGTCCTTGCCCGGCATCCATTGCGCGGGCTGCATTTCGGGGGTGGAGCGCGCGCTTTTGGCGGTTCCGGGCGTGCGCGACGCGCGGGTGAACCTGACGCTGCGGCGGGCCGCGGTGACGGCCGGGCCCGAGGTGGAGGCCGAGACGCTGACCGCCGTTCTGGAACGCGCGGGTTATGAGGCGCATGAACTGGACCCCGGCGTGCTGGCCACCACCGCCGCCGACCGCGCGGGCCGCGATCTGCTGATGCGGCTGGCGGTGGCGTTTTTCGCCATGATGAACGTGATGCTTTTGTCGGTCGCCGTCTGGTCGGGGGCCGAGGGCGTGACGCGCGACATGATGCATTGGATCAGTGCGGCCATCGCCATTCCCGCCGTGATCTTTTCCGGGCGGCCATTCTACGTGTCGGCTTGGGGCGCGCTGAGGGCGCGGCGGCTGAACATGGATGTGCCGATCACGCTGGCCATCGCGCTGGCGCTTGTCACCTCGTCCTACGAGACGATCCATTCCGGCGAACACGCCTATTTCGACGCGGCAGTCATGCTGTGTTTCTTCCTTTTGGGCGGTCGATATCTCGACCATCGCACGCGCGCCTCGGCCCGGTCGGCGGCGCAGGAGTTGGCCGCGCTGGAGGTGCCGCGCGCGGTTCGTGTAACGGATGCAGGCGAGGAAACGGTATCGGTTGCAGAACTGGCCGTTGGCGATGTGGTGCGGGTAAGGCCGGGTGGCCGTGTGCCGGTGGATGGCCTTGTTTTGTCGGGACAATCAGAGCTCGACCGTAGCCTGATGACGGGGGAAAGCCTGCCGGTCTTTGCCGGCGAGGGGAGTTTGGTCAGCGCCGGTGAGGTCAATTTGACCGGCCCCCTGACGGTCGAGGTGCGGGCCGCGGGCCGCGATACGGCGCTGCACCGGATCGCCGATCTGGTCGCGGTCGCGGAATCGGGGCGCGCGAATTACCATTCGCTCGCCGATCAAGCGGCCAAGCTTTATGCGCCTTTCGTGCATATCCTGTCGGTGGCTGCGGCCGTGGGTTGGTGGCTTTACACGCAGGATGTGCGGATCGCGCTGAATATCGCGGCCGCCGTTTTGATCATCACCTGCCCCTGCGCTTTGGGTCTGGCCGTGCCGGCCGTGACCACCGCCGCGTCGGGGCGGTTGTTCCGCAAGGGATTGCTGATCAAGGACGGTACCGCGCTGGAGCGTCTGGCCGAGGCGGATACGGTCGTGTTCGACAAGACCGGGACGCTGACCCATGGTCTGCCCACGCCGCTCGATGCCGACGCCCTGCCGCCGGAGGCCGCGCAGGTGGCGCTGGCGCTGGCAGAGGGATCGGCGCATCCCTTGGCCACAAGTCTTGCCAAAGCCTTAAGATCCGCGGGCATTTCTTGTGCAGAGGTTAACGGGCTGCGCGAGGTTCCGGGTCATGGGGTCGAGGGTCTGTGGCGCGGTCAGGTGGTGCGGCTGGGTCGCGCGACATGGCTGGGCGCCGAGGCGCCCGAGGAGACCGCGACCTTCCTCAAGATCGGGGAGACTGCGGCGCTGACCCTGCGGTTCGCCGACACGCTGCGCGAGGGCGCGGCCGAAGTCGTCGAGGCGTTGCAGCGGCAGGGCAAGCGGGTGATCCTGATCTCGGGCGACACGCGGGGCGCGGTCGCGCGCTTTGCCCAGGCCATCGGTATCGAGGAGGTCATCGCCGAGGCGCTGCCGCAAGAAAAGGTGGCGCTGGTCGCGGAACTGTCGGGGCAGGGGGCCAAGGTCTTGATGGTGGGGGACGGTTTGAACGACACGGCGGCGCTTGCGGCGGCGCATGTGTCGATCTCGCCTGCCTCTGCGCTCGATGCGGCGCGCAGTGCGTCGGACATGGTGTTGATGGGCCGCAGCCTTGCGCCGATCGCGGATGCGGTGCGCACCTCGGTATCGGCGCGGGCGCGGATCCGGGAGAATTTCACCATCGCCACGGTCTACAACGTGCTGGCCGTGCCTTTGGCGGTTGCGGGCCTGTGTTCGCCGCTGATCGCGGCCTTGGCGATGTCGCTGTCGTCGATTACGGTTTCGCTCAACGCGCTCAGGCTGAAGTGAGGCCGCGATGGATATCCTCGGACTTCTGATCCCGGTCAGCCTGTTTCTGGGCGCGGTGGGGCTTGCCGCCTTTTGGTGGATGCTGCGCAAAGGGCAGTTCGAGGACCCCGATGGCGACGCGCATCGCATCTTGCGCGATGATTACGACGACAAGCCGAAGTCGTGAGGGATGGGTAGCGGCGGGCCGTGGTGGGCAGATTGCCCACCCTACGTTTTCTCTTTGGCGCGGGTGCGCAGGAGGGTGAAGATCCCTGCTGACACGACCAGAGCGGCCCCGATGGCCACGTTCCATTCCAGCGTTTCGCCAAAGGCCGTGATCCCGAGCGTCGCGGCAAAGACCAGTTGCAGGTAGGCGAAGGGCTGCACCGCGCTGGCCTCGGCCACGTCATAGGTCTTGATCAAAAGCCAATGCCCGAGCGCGCCGGTGACGCACAACAGCGCCATCCACGCCCAATCGGGCGCGGTCATCGGTTCCCAGAACCAGATGCCCACCGCCGTCATCACCACGCAACCCACCGTGCCGGTATAGAAAAAGCTTGTCGCCGCTGAATCCTTGCGCGCGGCATAGCGCGTCATCAGCCCGTAGAGCGCGAACATGAGGGCGGCGGCCAAGGGCACCAACGCCTCGACCTGAAAGACCCGGAAACCGGGTTGCAAGATGATGAGCACGCCGACGAACCCGACCCCGATGGCCGTCCAGCGCCGCCAGCCGACCTGTTCGCCCAGGATCGGGCCGGACAGCGCCGCGATCAGAAGCGGGTAGGAGGTGAAGACCGCATGGCTTTCCACCAGCCCCAAAAGCACGAAGCCCAGCACCATCACGCAGACCTCGACCGCGAGAAGCACGCCGCGAAAGATCTGCACGCCCGGCTGGCTGGTCGCGGCGGCGGCGCGCAAGCCGCCCGCCTTGCGCGCGGCGATGGCCATGACGAAGGCGGCGAAGAACCAGTAGCGGATCATCACCACCATCAGCACGTTGTATTCGCCCGCCAGATGCCGGCTGATGCCGTCTTGCATGGCGAAGACGAAGGTGGTGGCCACCATCAGCCAGATGCCGAGTTTCGTGTTCTGCGCGCTCACGCAAGCTGCCCTTTCGTCATGTGCCGTTTGCGCCCGAAGCCCGGGACGCGGGTGACAGCAAAGCCCGCCTCGGTCAGTGCGGCGCGCACATGGCCCGCCGCCGAATACGTCGCAGCCGTGCCGCCCGGCAAGGTATGATCGGCAACCGCGCGAAGGAGCGGGGGTTCCCAAAGCTCGGGGTTGCGGGCGGGGGCGAAGCCGTCGAGGAACCACGCGTCGGCACGGCCGTCCCACGCCGGGACGGTCTGGCGCGCATCGCCCGGAATGATCCGCAAGGACAGGCGCGGCGTGTCGATCCGCCCGTCGGTATCGAGCGCGTGTGCGATGGCATCCGACAGGGGGACGGCCTCGGGGAAAGCGGCAAGGGCTGCGCGCGCATCCGCGCCCGACAGGGGAAAGGCCTCGAAACTGGTGAAGGTCAGGGGGCCGTCGATACCCGCCTCATCCCAGGCCAGGGCCGCTGCGACAAGGTTGAGCCCGGTGCCGAAGCCAAGTTCCGCGATATGGAAACCGGGGCGGAAGCGCGCGGGAAGATCATTGCCCGCAAGGAACACGTGCCGCGTTTCTTCCAGCCCGTTTTCCAGCGAATAGAACGGATCGTCAAAAGCGCGCGACACCGGCACGCGCAGCCCCGCGCCGGTGTCGCGCCAATCGATATCGTGCTGTGGCTGGTCCATGCCCTGCGGCTCGTCTAAATCCTGCCCGGAACGCGGGGACACTGGGGCAAGGCAGGGGGAATGGCAATGGCCGACATCAGGGTCTTTGGCGCGGGCATTTTCGGCCTGTCCATCGCATGGGAGGCCGTGCGGCGCGGTGCCATTGTCGAGGTCGTGGACCCGTTCGGGATCGGGGCCGGATCCTCGGGCGGGGTGGTGGGAGCACTGGCCCCGCATGTGCCGGAAAACTGGAATTCCAAGAAGCAGGTGCAGTTCGACGCGCTCGACACGGCGGCGGAGTTCTGGGCCGAGGTTGCGACGGTCGGCGGCGGCGATCCGGGCTATGGGCGGACGGGCCGGCTTCAGCCCATCGCGGATGAGGCGGCGCTGGCGCTGGCCCGGTCGCGGGCCGAGACGGCGCGGAGGTTATGGCAAGGGCGATATCGTTGGGATGTGGTCGCGGCGGCGGAGTTTCCGGGGCTGCTCGACAGCCCCACGGGCTGGCTGATCCATGACACCCTCAGCGCCCGAATGCATCCGCGACGGGCCTGCGCGGCGCTGGCAGATGCGATCCTTGCGCGCGGCGGCCGGATCGGGGGCGCGGCGACAGACCGCCCGATGATCGAGGTGCGGGCCACCGGGGCGGCGGGTCTGGTTGCGCTGTCGCAGGCCTTGGGCCGGAATGTGGGGACGGGCGTCAAGGGTCAGGCGGCGGTGTTTCGTGCCGATCTGGGCGAGGCGCCGCAGCTGTTTGCCGAGGCGTTGCATATCGTGCCCCATTCCGACGGGACGGTGGCCATCGGCTCCACCTCGGAACGCGATTACGACGATCCGGCCGCCACGGACGGGCAGCTTGACGCGCTGATCGAGACGGCGCGCCGGGTCGGCCCCGCGCTGCGCGAGGCGCCTGTGATCGAACGCTGGGCGGGCCTTCGCCCCCGCGCCCGGTCGCGCGCGCCGATGCTGGGGGAGGATCCGTTGCAACCCGGGGCCTATATCGCCAATGGCGGGTTCAAGATCGGGTTCGGCATGGCGCCCATGGTGGCGCGGATGATGGCCGACCTGATCCTCGAGGGGCGCGACACGATCCCGGCGGAGTTCCGCCCCGAGGCCAGCCTTTAGACCCTGTCGCGTTCAGGCGCATTCACGCGCCATTCTCTAACCTTTTGATTTGGCATGTTCGAGACGCGCAAAACCGGCCCCCACTTTTGCGCAACATGCGCTAGCGGCTTGCCGCCTTGCGCAGATCGCCCATCAACTCGGTCAGGAGCTTGACCGGCATTTCGTTCTTGAGCCGCCCTGTATCGTCGAATTCCTTGTCCGGGGCGGCGATGAACACCTCGGGCCCCGGCAGGACATGGGCGCGGAAGGGCAGCATTGCGTGCCGCATCGTCATCTGGCTGCGTTCACCGCCCGCGCGTCCCGCAGCCGCCGAGACGATCGCCACGGGCTTGTCGCGCCAGACGCCGCCCGGCACGCGGCTGACCCAATCGAGCGCGTTCTTGAGCACACCCGACAGCGCCTTGTTGTATTCGGGGCCGACGATCACCACGGCATCGGCCGATTTGATCTGATCGGCCAAGGCCTGCACCTCGAGCGGGATCCCCTGCGCCTCGAGATCGCCATCGTAAAGCGGCAGGCGCAGGTTGCCGTCGAGGAATTCGGCGGGGTCGAAGATCCGCGCAGCCTCGAGCATCAGTTTGCGGTTCCATGACGCCGCGCGCAGCGATCCGCAGATCCCAAGTAGCCTCAAGCTGGACATTTCCCACACCCTCCGATCAAAACGAACCCCGAGGCACTTAAAGCGGGAGAGCGACATGTCCAAGCGCCACGGGGGAAAAATCCTGGCCGATCAACTGGCGATCAACGGCGTGCGGCGTGTTTTCTCGGTGCCGGGGGAAAGCTTTCTCGCGGCGCTCGACGGGCTTTACGACCATGACATCCAGAACATCGTCTGCCGTCAGGAAGGTGGCGCGGCGATGATGGCCGAGGCGCATGGCAAGCTGACCGGCGAGCCCGGTGTTTTGTTCGTCACGCGCGGGCCGGGGGCGACGAATGCCTCCTCGGGGCTGCATGTGGCGATGCAGGACCAAACGCCGATGGTGGTGTTCGTGGGCCAGATCGCGCTGACCGACCGCGACCGGGGTGCTTTTCAGGAGGTGGATTACCGCCGTTTCTTCAGCCCGCTGGTGAAATGGGCGGCCGAGGTGGAAACCACCGCGCGCCTGCCGGAATACATCGCCCGCGCTTTCCATGTGGCCCGCTCTGGCCGGCCCGGACCGGTGGTGCTGGCCCTGCCCGAAGATGTGCTGTCCGCAGAGGCGGATGTGCCAGACCTCGGGCCTGCGCAGCGGCCAGAGCAGCCGGTCGATCCGGCGACGGCGCGCGGGTTTCTCGACCGGCTTTTGGCGCATGAGCGGCCCATGGTGGTCGCAGGTGGGCCGGGCTGGAGCGCAGAGGCGCAGGCCGATCTGGAGGCGTTGGCCGAGGCCACCGGCCTGCCTGTCGCCGTCACCTTCCGGCGGCAGGATTACATGGATAACGGGCATCCGAATTACATCGGCGATCTGGGCGTGGGGATGAACCCACGGCTCGGCCAGAGGCTGCGCGACGCCGATGCGCTCCTGATCCTCGGCGCGCGGATGGGCGAGACGGCCACGAATGGCTACACGCTGATCGACCCGGCGCAACCGGGCAAGACGATCTTGCATGTCCATCCCGACCCCGATGAAATCGGCACGGTCTATCAGCCGACCGCCAGCCTTGCCGGGCCCGCGCCCGCCGTTCTGGCAGCCCTTCGCGGCACGAACGGCCGGGTCAAGGATGCGGCTTGGACCGCGCAGGCCCGCGCCGATTACGAGGCTTGGCAGGTGCCGCAGGACACGCCCGGCGCGGTCAAGATGGAACAGGTCGTGCGCCTGATCTCGGACCGTTACGAGGGGCGCGCGCTTTATACCAATGGCGCGGGGAATTACGCGGCCTTCGTCCACCGCTACGCCCGCTATCGCGGCTACAAGACGCAAGTGGCGCCCACCTCCGGCTCCATGGGCTATGGATTGCCCGCAGCCATCGCCGCCAAGCTCCAACATCCCGACCGCCCCGTGATCTGCTTCGCGGGCGACGGCTGCTTGCAGATGACTTTGCAGGAACTGTCCACCGCGCGCCAGTTCGGCGCGGATATCACCGTCATCATCGCCAACAACGGGCGCTACGGCACGATCCGGATGCACCAGGAAAACCACTATCCGGGTCGGGTGTCGGGGACGGAATTGTTCAACCCGGATTATGTCCAACTGGCGCAATCCTATGGCGGAACCGGCCATCTGGTGACCGAGATGGACCAACTCGCCCCCGCGCTCGATGCCGCCGACCGGGGCGGTCTGCACCTGATCGAGCTGCGCCTCGACCCCACGATGCTCTCGACCACAAGGTCGCTCTGAGCCTGCCTTCATCTTGGCCCAAAAAGTCCGGGGGAGGCCCGGAACGGGACGGGGGCAGAGCCCCCCGCGCTCAATCCGGGGCGGTGGCCTTGACGGTCGATCCCTCCAGGATCTTCACCTCGCGTTGCGGGAAGGGGATCGAAATGCCGTGTTCCTTGAACGCATCCCAAAGCGCCAGATAGACATTGCCCCGGATGTTCGTCAGCCCGCCGGTCGGATCGGTGATCCAGAACCGCAGGATGTAATCCACGCTCGAATCCCCGAAGCCGACGATGTGGCAGACCGGGGGGCGATCCTTGAGCACGCGGGGCACGCCCGCCGCCGCGTCGATCGCGACGCGGCGCACGAGATGGGGGTCGTCGGAATAGGCGGTGCCGAAATAGATGTCGAGCCGCACGAACTGGTCCGAGTGCGACCAGTTCACCACCTGCCCGGTGATCAGGTCCTCGTTCGGGATCAGGTATTCCTTGCCGTCGCGCGTGACCACGCTGGCGTAGCGCGCGCCCAGCGTGTTGATCCAGCCGAAGGTATCGCCCAGGCTGATCACGTCGCCGGGCTTGATCGACTTGTCGAGCAGGATGATGACACCGGACACGAGGTTCGACACCACCTTCTGCAGACCAAAGCCCAAGCCCACGCCGATCGCCCCCGACAGGACGGCCAGCCCGGTGAGGTCCACGCCGACCGCGCGCAGCCCGATGATGACGGCCGCACCATACAGCAGCACCTGCGAGAGCTTGACCACGAGCACCTGCATCGAGGGCGAGATATCCTCGTTGCGCTGGATCCGCGTGGCGGTCGTGCGTGACAGGAAACGGGCCAGTATCACGAGAACGGTCAGCAGCACCGCCGCCTGCACCAGCAAAAGCAGCGACAGACGCGTGCCGCCCAGCGTGAAGCCGATGGAGGCCAGAAGGTCGGTCGCGTCCTCGCGCAGGTTCAGGATCGTGACCGTCACATAGGCCCAGGCGCCATAGCGCGCGAAGGTGCGGATCAGAGGTGACGAGATCAGCCGCGTTGCGAAGACCACGAACAGCCAGGCGCTGGCCAGTTCGGTGACGATCCCGATCAGGTAGGATCGGCTGGGCCACGTCACCTCGCGCATGATGAGAAACGTCAGCCATGCCAGCGCGACGAAGAAGATGCCCATCAGTCGTTTGTGGATGACCACCAGCAGCCGCATCCGCCAGGTCGGCCAGCCGTCGCGCGATGCCATCCATCTGCGGATGCGATTGCCGAAGGTGGCCCGCAAAAGCCATGCAGCCAAAAGCAGCGCGAGGATGATCGCGACCTGGTAGGCGTTCCATGGCCTGAGCAACGTGGCGAGGAAGGTCTCGCCCCGCAGGTACAGATTGCCGGCTATGTCGGCGAGGATTTCGCCGGGGGGCGCGAAGGCCTCCGTCGGCGGGGCGCCGGGTGTCGGATCGGGCTCCATCGTCGTCCTTTCACCAATCGTGACCGAAAGCCTATCGGTTCCTGCCCGGCCTGCAACCCGAACCCTTGGATTCCCGGAATTGCCGATGTATCTGCCACGTCATGAAGAGCGGGCTTTTCGACATTGCGGATCGGGCGCGTCTGCCCTGGCGCTTTTTCGGCGCGCGCCGGTCGCGGCTGGGCGGGCTATGATGCCCTGCCGCCCTGCCTGACCCTCTGACATTCCCGCGACCAAGGACCCGAAACCATGACCGGCAAGACGCTCTACGACAAGATCTGGGACGCCCATCTCGTCCACGAAGCCGAGGATGGCACCTCGCTTTTGTATATCGACCGCCACCTTGTCCACGAAGTCACCAGCCCGCAGGCCTTCGAAGGGCTGCGCATGACCGGCCGCAAGGTGCGCGCGCCCGAAAAGACCATCGCCGTGCCCGACCATAACGTGCCGACGACCCAAGGTCGCGAAAACCCCGACCAGATGCCCGAGGAAAGCCGCATCCAGGTGGCGGCCCTCGACAAGAACGCGCTCGATTTCGGCATTCATTACTATCCCGTTACCGATATCCGTCAGGGCATCGTGCATATCGTCGGCCCCGAACAGGGCTGGACGTTGCCGGGCATGACGGTGGTCTGCGGCGATAGCCACACGGCGACGCACGGCGCCTTTGGCGCGCTGGCGCATGGGATCGGCACCTCCGAGGTCGAGCATGTTCTGGCGACCCAGACGCTGATCCAGAAGAAATCGAAGAATATGAAGGTCGAGATCACCGGCAAGCTTGCGCCGGGCGTGACCGCCAAGGACATCACGCTGTCCGTCATCGGCCATACCGGCACGGCGGGCGGCACGGGTTATGTCATCGAATATTGCGGCGAGGCGATCCGCGATCTGTCGATGGAAGGCCGGATGACCGTCTGCAACATGGCGATCGAGGGCGGCGCGCGCGCGGGCCTGATCGCGCCCGATGAAAAAACCTTTGCCTATGTACAGGGTCGCCCCCATGCGCCGAAGGGCGCGCAGTGGGAGGCGGCGCTCGCGTGGTGGAAGACGCTTTATTCCGACGATGACGCCCATTGGGACAAGGTCGTGACGATCCGGGGCGAGGATATCGCGCCGGTCGTGACCTGGGGCACCTCGCCCGAGGATGTGCTGCCGATCACGGCCGCCGTTCCCGCGCCCGAGGATTTCAAGGGCGGCAAGGTCGATGCGGCGAAACGCAGCCTCGATTACATGGGGCTGACGCCCGGCATGGCGCTGAAGGATATCGAGATCGACACGGTGTTCATCGGCTCTTGCACCAACGGGCGGATCGAGGATCTGCGCGCCGCGGCCGAGATCCTGAAGGGCAAGAAGATCGCGGTGAAACGCGCGATGGTCGTGCCCGGTTCGGGTCTTGTGCGGGCGCAGGCCGAAGAAGAGGGTTTGGCCGACATCTTCCGCGAGGCGGGGTTCGAATGGCGGCTTGCGGGCTGTTCCATGTGCCTTGCCATGAACCCCGACCAGTTGCAGCCGGGCGAGCGGTGCGCCGCCACGTCGAACCGCAATTTCGAAGGGCGGCAGGGTCGCGGCGGGCGCACCCATCTGATGAGCCCTGCCATGGCGGCGGCGGCGGCCGTCACCGGGCGGCTGACGGATGTGCGCGACTTGATGTGAGACCAGCCGGGCGTCCCAAGGGGCGCCCGCAGTCTTTCAGGGCGCGCGCAGGATGCGGCGCATCACCGCGAGCATGGCCAGCGACAGGCCAAGGCACCAGATCGCCATGACGCCCGCCTGGTCCGGCACCGGGATGCCTGCGTCGATGATCACCCCGCCCATGCCCGGCCCGAGCGCCGTCGAGACCACCAGAACGGCGCTTGCCACGGCACGGACCGAACCGATGTGATCCGTGCCATAGGTCGCGGGCAGAAGCGTGCCCCAGATCGTGTTGGCGATGCCCTGTGTCACGCCGATCAGGCCGATGGCCACGATCCATGCGAGCGGGCTGTCGCCCATGCCGATCATCGCGATGCCGAGCCCCATGGGCAGGGCCGCAAGGGGCAGGAGCCGCGCCGGGCCGAAGCGGTCGGCGACCCAACCGGCGGCAAAGGCGGCGGCGACCTCGGACAATGCCCATGCCGGATAGGCGGGAGCCATGGCGACCAGCGACCATCCCTTGACCTCGGCGACATGGACCTGATGGAAAAAGACGACCGTCCCGATATAGCCGGGCGTCAGCATCAGCGGCACGAGCGCCCAAAACAGCCAGTGGCGCAGTGCGTCGCGTCTTTGCCAATGCCGCCCGCCAAGGCCGGGTGCGCCGGGAATGCCGCCGGTCGCGCCCTGCGGCGTGCGGTCTTGCCGCAAGAGCCAGACGAGCAGCGGCAAGATCACCACAAGAAGGATCGCCGCCACCACGATCCATCCGCCGCGCCAGCCGATCCAGCCCATCACCAGCACGGCGGGCAGGGGCAACAGGATCTGGCCCGTGGTATAGCCCAGATTGGCGATGGCCATGGCGCGGCCCCGCGTGGCGACGAACCAGCGCGCCATCGCGGTCTGTTGCATGTGGCTGAACATGCCCTGACCGCAAAAGCGCAAGAGGAACACCGCGACCCCGAGCAGCCAGATCGTTTGTCCAAAAGCCATCAGGAGCGCCGCCCCGGCAAAGACCATGGCAAGGATGGGGGCGAGGCGCGAGAGCGGCACGGTGTCGGCCCATCCGCCGCGCCCGAAAAGGAGCGCCGCCGAGGCCAGCGTCGCGGCGGTGTAGAGCAGGCCCCATTGCCCGTCGGACAACCCGTATTCCGCCCGGATCTCGCCCGCGAAGAGCGCGATGAACCATGTGTGTCCAAGGCAGGCCCCAAGTGCGAGCAGCACACCGGTGGACAGCCAGCGCCTGTTCTCGGCGAGGAAGCGGACCATGGCTGCGGGCTCCGGGATCGAGGGGTGTTCGCGCAAGTCGTAGGCCTGCCCCCGGCGCTTGACCAGAGTGCGCGTAAGACCCTCGGGCACCTTGCCGCCCGCCCCCCGAGCGGCTAAAGCGGCAACGGCCCGACCGAGGAGAGGCGAAATGGAAAAATTCACCAAGCTGAGCGGCATCGCCGCGCCCATGCCGCTGGTCAATATCGACACGGACATGATCATCCCCAAGCAGTTCCTGAAGACGATTCAGCGGTCTGGTCTGGGCAAGAACCTGTTCGACGAGATGCGCTATACCCAAGACGGTCAGGAAATCCCCGATTTCGTGCTGAACAAGCCGCAATACCGCAATGCGCAGATCATCGTCGCGGGTGACAATTTCGGCTGCGGGTCGAGCCGCGAGCATGCCCCTTGGGCGCTCCTCGATTTCGGCATCCGCTGCGTGATCTCGACCAGTTTCGCCGACATCTTCTTCAACAATTGCTTCAAGAACGGCATTCTGCCCATCGTCTTGCCGCAAGAGGACGTGGACAAGCTGATGGATGACGCGCAGCGTGGCGCAAATGCGGTCATCACCGTCGATCTGGAAAACCAGACGATCACCGGGCCCGATGGCGGCTCGATTTCCTTCGAGGTGGATCCGTTCCGCAAGCATTGCCTGCTCAACGGTCTGGACGATATCGGCCTGACGCTGGAGAAGGCGGCAGCGATCGACACCTTCGAAACGCAGGCCGCACAAAGCCGTCCCTGGGTCTGATCCGACCGCCGGAGACCGGCTGCGGCGATGCCGCCGGTCTGCCTCGGTGATGCAAAGCGCACACACCCGCCCCGCGAATGGGGCGGAAATGTGTCTTAATCACGTTCAAAATCTTGCGACTTCAGCCGGGTTTGGGCACCTTCCCCCTCACAAGAATGCTTTGTCTGCGAGGCTTTACCGCGGATGGGGCGAAAATGGCGGGGAAAAGCCCTGCCGCTGTTGAGGTAGTGTTCGTGCTGACGAGGGTCTTGGGTGCTTTGCTCCGGGCGTTGCTCGTGGTGGTGGTCGTGTCGACCCCATCACTGCTTGTACCCGGCACGACCGAGGAAGCCGCGCAAGTCGTGATGCTGATCGCGCTGGCCTTTGGCGCCTTCACCGCGCTGGAATACGGCTCGACCTTTCCCGCCCTTGTGGAATTTCGCGACGCGCCGCCGTTCAACCGGGTGCGGGTGCTGTCCCTTTTCGTCATGCTGATCGTCCTGAGCCTTGTGGCGCGGGGCGCGCAAGGCGTCGGGGACACAAGCCTCGTTCTGGTTCTGACCGCGCTGGGCATGGTGCCGGGACAGCTGATGGATTTCGCATGGAGCCCGCTGGCGGTGGTGCTTGCACAGGTGCCGCAAGAGGGCGCGGCCCTGTCCGGGGGACAGATCACCGCGATGGCCGGTCTGGCCTTTCTGGTGATGTTGGGCGGGCTGGCGGTCTTTTGGGGGCTTTTGCGGCTGCGGCACTGGCCGAACCGGGGCCAGCCGTTCAACGTCTGGGTCAACCTGCCGACCTTCGATCCCACGATGGGCGGCGACGTGGTGGCGCGGCTCAACCGGGATGCGCGCGTTAATATTTTGTTAGGGCTTGCGGCGACATTCATTCTGCCGGTGGCGGGTCTGAAGGTTGCGGGGCATTTCGACCTGCTGATCCTGACCTCGCCGCAGGTGATGGTCTGGGGGATTGCCCTGTGGATGTTCCTGCCGCTGAGCATGGTGATGCGCGGCCTTGCCATGTTGCGCGTCGCGGAGATGATCCGCGAAAGGCGGGCGCGGTTGGTGGCCGGCGTCTTGTCGGACGCGCCGCAACCGGCCTGATCCTCGCCGCCGCTCTGGGTCTGCTGGCCCTGCCTGCCGGGGCCGACACCTTGCGGATCGCCAGTTTTCACACGCAATTGACGCGGGATGGTCCGGGCCTGTTGCTGCGCGACATCACGCGCGGCGGCGATGCGCAGATCGCCGCAAGCGTCGCGGTGATCGTCGCGGCCGGGGCCGATGTCATCGTCTTGCAGGAGGTGGATTTCGACGCGGAGGGTGCGGCGCTGGCGGCGTTGAGCCGCGATCTGGAAGCGGCGGGCCTGTCCTATCCGCATCGTCTGGCGCTGCGGCCCAACACCGGGTGGCCCACGGGTGTCGATATCGATGGGGACGGGCGCAGTTGGCGGGCGCGGGATGGGCATGGCTATGGCCATTTCAACGGCCAAGGCGGGATGGCGGTGCTGTCGCGCTATCCGATCGGCGCGGTGCGGGATTTCTCGGGAATGGTGTGGGCCGACCTACCCGGCAGCGCCGCGCCCGCTGTCCTGCCCGAGGCGGCGCTGCCGGTTCTGCGGCTGGCCAGCGTTGCCGCATGGGATGTGGCGGTGGAGGTGCCGGGCGGGCCGCTACACCTGTTGGCGCTTCATGCCACGCCGCCGGTGTTTGACGGGCCGGAGGATCGCAACGGCTGGCGCAACGCCGATGAATTGCGGTTTTGGGCCATGTATCTGGATGGCTGGTCGCCCGCCGGTCTGCCCTTTGCCGCCCGCGATTTCGCGGTGATCGGCACGCTCAACGTCGATCCCGAGCGGGGCGAAGGGCGGCCCGAGGGATTGCGCGCCCTGCTCGATCATCCGCGCCTGCAGGACGTGGTACCGCGCCGCCCCGGTGGCGGGACCGAGACCGCCGATTGGCCCGAGCCCGTGCCGGGAGATCTGCGGGTCGATTACATCCTGCCGGCCACCGGGTTGGCGGTGACGGGGGCAGGCGTCCTGTGGCCCGAGGGAGAGGAGGGGGCGCTGTCCGCCTCGGTCGCGGCGCTGGCGTCGGATCACCGGCTGGTCTGGATCGATGTTGACTGGCCCCGCGATTGAGCGGGCTTGCTTGACGCCCCGTCACGGCTTGGCTAGGCGAGGCTGACCAATCCAGCCAAGGGACCAATGACCATGACCGACCGCTCTCTCCTGATCCTTCCCGGCGACGGGATCGGCCCCGAAGTGATGGCCGAGGTGCGGAAGGTCATCGACTGGTTCGGAACGCGGGGCATTTCCTTCGACGTGTCCGAAGACCTGGTGGGCGGCTGCGCCTATGACGCGCATGGCACGCCCCTGACCGATGCCACCATGGCAAAGGCGCAGGAGGTGGACGCCGTTCTGCTGGGCGCCGTGGGCGGGCCGAAATACGACAAGCTCGATTTCAGCGTGAAGCCCGAGCGCGGCCTGCTGCGTTTGCGCAAGGAGATGGACCTTTACGCCAACCTGCGCCCGGCACAGTGTTTCGACGCGCTGGCCGATTTCTCGTCGCTCAAAAAGGACGTGGTGGCGGGCCTCGACATCATGATCATCCGCGAATTGACGAGCGGCGTCTATTTCGGGGAACCGCGCGGGATCATCCGCGAAGGCAACGAGCGGGTCGGCATCAACACCCAGCGCTACACCGAAAGCGAGATCGCCCGCGTGGCGCGGTCGGCGTTCGAAATGGCGCGGCGGCGGAACAACAAGGTCTGTTCCATGGAAAAGGCCAATGTGATGGAATCGGGCGTGCTGTGGCGCGACGTGGTGCAGGAAATCCACGATGCCGAATACCCCGATGTCGAGCTGTCGCACATGTATGCAGATGCAGGCGCGATGCAGCTGACCCGCTGGCCCAAGCAGTTCGACGTGATCGTGACCGACAACCTGTTCGGTGACCTGCTGTCCGATCTGGCCGCGATGCTGACCGGATCGCTGGGCATGTTGCCCTCGGCCAGCCTTGGCGCGCCGATGGCCAATGGCCGGCCCAAGGCGCTGTATGAGCCGGTGCATGGCTCTGCCCCTGATATCGCGGGACAGGGCAAGGCCAACCCCATCGCCTGCATCCTGAGTTTCGCGATGGCGCTGCGCTATTCCTTCGATCTGGGCGCGGAGGCCGAGCGGCTGGAGCATGCCGTGAACGCCGTTCTGGCCGATGGCGTGCGCACTGCCGACCTGATGGGCCCCGAGGGCGGCACGCCGGTGTCGACCGCCGCGATGGGCGATGCCATCGTGGCCAAGCTCGCCGCGAGTGTCTGAGATGCGGACCGCGCTGGTCACCGGGGCGGCGCGGGGCATCGGACTGGCGACCGCGCGCCTGTTCCTTGAAGAAGGTTGGCGCGTGGTCATGGTGGACCGCGACGCGGAGGCGCTGGGCGAGGCCGCGGAAGGTCTGGACAACGCGGTCGCCGTGGTCGCCGATGTATCCGTCGGGCAGGACGTGGCCCGGCTGGTGCAGGAGGTGGCGGGGCCCGAGGGGCTGGCCGCGCTGGTGAACAACGCGGGCATCGCCGACTTCGGACCGATCGAGGACACCGGATTCGACCGCTGGCGCGCGGTGATGGACGTGAACCTCGATGGCGTGTTCCGCATGACGCAGGCCTTGACGCCCGCGCTCAAGACGGCACGGGGGGCGGTGGTCAACATCGCCTCCATCTCGGGGCTCCGGGCCTCGACGCTTCGGGTGGCCTATGGCACGTCCAAGGCCGCCGTGATCCACCTGACCAAGCAGCAGGCCGTCGAACTGGGCGAATACGGCATCCGGGCCAATTGCGTCTGCCCCGGGCCGGTGCGGACCAAGCTGGCGATGGCGGTACATACGCAAGACATCATCGACGCCTATCACGATGCGATCCCGCTGAACCGCTACGGGTCGGAGCGCGAGATCGCCGAGGCGATCGTGTTCCTGTGTTCGGATCGCGCCAGCTACATCACCGGGCAAAGCCTTGCGGTGGATGGCGGGTTCGAGGCTGCGGGCGTGGGTCTTCCGGCGCTGCGCCGCTGATCGCCTTTTGCCCCGTTTGACCTTCCGGCGCGTGCGAGGCAAGGTCGCGACATGACCGAAGGCAGTTCCATTCTCCGCGGCGCGCTTCTCGCGCTTTTGGCGTTCGGCGTCTACGCGACGCATGACGTGATCATCAAGGCGTTGGGGGGCAGCTATTCGCCGGTGCAGATCGTGTTTTTCAGCGTGCTGTTCGGCTTTCCGCTGGTCACGATCATCCTTGCCCGCGACACGTCCGAGGCGAATCTGGTGCCGAAATACCCGGTCTGGGCGCTGTTGCGGACGCTGGCCGTGGTGGTGACCGGGCTGACGGCCTTTTACGCCTTCACGGTGCTGCCTCTGGCGCAGACCTATGCGATCTTGTTCGCCGCACCGCTTCTGATCACGATCTTCGCCATCCCGATGCTGGGCGAAAAGGTGGGCATCCGACGGGGCCTTGCCGTGCTGGTCGGGCTGGTCGGGGTGATGGTGGTGCTGCGTCCGGGGTCGGAACCGCTGACGCTGGGCCATGCGGCGGCGCTCTTGTCGGCCTTCACCGGTGCCTTTGCCGCCGTGGTGATGCGCAAGGTCGGGCGGGAGGAGCGGACCGTGGTCCTGATCCTGTATCCGATGCTGGGGAATTTCGCGATCATGGGCGCGGCCTTACCCTTCGTCTACGAACCCATGCCGCTTATCGACATGGTGGGGCTGGCCGTGATCGCGGTGCTGTCGCTGATCGGGATGCACTTCCTGATCCTCGCCTATCGCGCGGCCCCCGCCGTGATCGTCGCGCCGATGCAATATTCCCAGATCCTCTGGGCCACGGCCTATGGCGTGATCCTGTTCGACGAGAACGTCGACCTGAACACCGCCATCGGGGCGGGCATCATCATCGCCTCGGGCGTCTACATCGTGCTGCGCGAGGCACGACTGGGCGTGTCGCTGACGACGCCCGTGTTGCGCACCCGGTCGCGGTTGGGAACGCCGGTGGCACCGCGCGTGTCCACCATGATGCGCGACGCGCCCGATCCGGCGGAATAGGGCCCGGCGCGCTGCGCCTTATGCCTCTTGCATTGGGGAGGCGGCGGCGCTATCCCGCGCGGCACGGTCGGAGTGTAGCGCAGCCTGGTAGCGCACCTGCTTCGGGAGCAGGGGGTCGGAGGTTCGAATCCTCTCACTCCGACCAGATCACCCACATGCGCGCAGCGCCTTAGGGCGGGATGCGGCCCCTGCATGGCAGGGTCCGGACGGGATGCGCGCGCCTGTCATCGCAGAGGAGGCGACATGACGCTTGACCCCAAGATCATCGAGACGCTCAAGGGCGTATCGACCGCAACGCTGACCACGATCCTGCTCAAGAAAGGGTTGCGCAATGTCTGGCTGCGCGGGTCGCAACCGATCCGGTCCGGTCAGCCGCGGCTGGTGGGGCGTGCCTTTACCCTGCGTTTCGTGCCCGCGCGCGAGGATCTGGCGACGCCCGCAAGCTGGGGCGCGCCGATTTCCACCCGCGCCGCGATCGAGGCGATGCCCGAGGGCTGCATCGCGGTGGCCGATGCGATGGGCGTGACGGATGCGGGCATTTTCGGTGACATCTTGTGTAACCGCATGATGCAGAAGGGCGTCACCGCGCTGATCACCGATGGCGTGGTGCGCGATGCGGCGGGGGTTTTGTCGACGGGCCTGCCGGTCTGGTGCCGGGGCGTGGCCGCGCCGCCCTCGGTCGCGGGGCTGACCTTTGTCGGTTGGCAGGAGCCCATCGCCTGCGGCGGTGTCGCGGTCTACCCCGATGACGTGATCGTGGTCGATGATGATGGCGCGGTGTTGATCCCTGCGGCCCTGCTGGACGAGGTGGTGGCCGAGGCCCCCGAACAGGAGCGGATGGAAGGCTGGATCATGACCGAGGTGGATCGCGGCGTGCCGCTGCCGGGACTTTACCCGATGAACGAAGAGACCAAGGCGCGTTACCAGGCGTGGAAAGACGCGCAATAATCGCTTTGCCGCCTCCGGCATTCGACCGGGGGCGGCATTGCCCGCGTACTCAGCCGCGCTTGCCGTAATAGAGGCCGACGACATGTTCGGCTTCGGCAAAGAAGAGCCAGCGCGAGGCGGCCATCCCCACCACATGGGCAAGGATCGCGAGACCGCCGAGCAGGTGGCCCGCGCCGGGGACAAGCACCAGGACGAGCGGCAGGCCATAGCCCAGAAGGGCGGCGAGGATGCGCAGTTTGCGCGCATGCTTGCGCCCCACCACATGCACCATTTCCCTGAGCAGGTAGTTCGAGCCGGTATGGGGCGGGGAAAAGGCCCGCACCTGTCCGCCTGAAAGGCCCGTGGCGGTGGCGATGGTGTGGCCCGCTTCTGCAAAGCGTTTGTCGCCGACCGACCAATGGCCAAGCTGGATCATCAGCGCGACGAGAAGCAAGATCGCGGCGACAAGCAGTTGCCCCGCCAGAAGCGCGCCGCCCGCCAGCGCAGCCGACAGGAAATGCAGCGGTGTCAGAAGCTGGTTCCAACGCGGCACGGATCCAAGCTGGGTATAGATCATCGAGGTGGTGAAGATGGTCGCCAACGACAAGGCCGCGCCGATCCAGCCGAGCGGCACAAGGTGCGTGCCGAAAAACACCGCACCCAAGGCATAAAGCCCCATGGTGACCAGCGCCGCGACGGCGGCCCATGCCTCCCGGCTGAGCCAGCTTGTGCGCCATTGGCTGAACGCCTTGAGCGCGCGTTCGGGATGGCCGAGGTGGAAGGTGGAGGCCAGAAGCCCGCCGACCGACAGCGCATAGGCGATGAGGAAGAAGACAAAGGCCACCCAACCGGTCACGGGCGGAAAGCCCAAGCCCAGAAAGATCAGGAGGCCGAAGCCCAGACCCGACAGCGTGGTGAAGAGGATGACGGAGGGTGCCGGATGCATGTCAGAGCCGATCCAGCGCGCGGTCGAGCCAGCCGAGGAAGCCTTGCGGGCTGTCGGCGACCGGATCGAGGAAGGGGGCGAGAATATCGGTTTCCTCAAGCCGGTCCTTGGGCCGGGGGGGCAGGTATTTGTTCACGGGCTTCGTGCCCATCTCGGGCATGAGGTCGAAGCCGCCGCGCTCCGCGACAAGCTGGCTGACCGCGCTGTCCGGGTCGGCGAGGTCACCGAAATGGCGCGCGCCCGCCGGGCAGGTGCGTACGCAGGCCGGCTCCCGATCCTGTTCGGGAAGGTTTTCGTTGTAGATGCGGTCGATGCAGAGCGTGCATTTCTTCATCACGCCCGCCGTCTGGTCCATTTCCCGCGCGCCATAGGGACAAGCCCAAGCGCATAGGCCGCAGCCGATGCAATCGGTCTCGTTCACCAGCACGATCCCATCCTCGGCACGCTTGTAGCTGGCCCCGGTGGGGCAGACGGTGACGCAGGGGGCATCCTCGCAATGCAGGCAGGATTTGGGGAAATGGACGAGCTGCGCAGCGCCTTGGTCGGGGGTGATTTCGTAGCCGTGGACACGGTTGAGGAAGGTGCCGGAGGGATCGGCCCCGTAGGGGTCCTGATCGGAGAGCGGCGCGCCGTAATTCTCGGTGTTCCAGCCCTTGCAGGCGATGACGCAGGCCTGGCAGCCGACACAGGTGTCGAGGTCGATGACAAGGCCGAGCTTGCGGGGGGTATCCTTGGGCAGGCTGGTCATGTCGGGGCCTGGCAGGCTGTGGCGAACTCCGCGAGATCGGTGGCGAAACGGTCGGGGGATTCGAGGAAAGGGGCGTGGCCGATCCCTTCGTATCCGATGAAACGGCCCTTGGGCATGAGCGAGGCGGCGGCGCGGCCTGTCTGGGGCGCGACGACCTGATCGGACAGCCCGTGGATCACGAGACCCGGACAGGTCATCGCCGCATAGGTCGGGCGCAGGTCGAGGTCGGCTGCGAACAGCCCGCGGCGGGCGAGCGCGGGGCAGAGCATGTTGAGGCCCACAAGCTCGGCATAGGTGGTGCGGTCGAGGGGTTCGGTGGTGCAGGCCGCGACGAAGCGGGATGTGGCGGCGAGCCTGCGCGGCAGGTCGTCGGTGTAAAGATCGCGGTCAAGGCCGGGAGAGGCGGGGCCGACCATCCAATCCTCGCGGGCCTTGCCGATGGCGAGGATACCGCCCGCCAGAACGACCCCGGCC
This sequence comes from Roseicyclus marinus, assembly GCF_030163795.1. Classification (GTDB taxonomy): domain Bacteria; phylum Pseudomonadota; class Alphaproteobacteria; order Rhodobacterales; family Rhodobacteraceae; genus Roseicyclus; species Roseicyclus marinus. The sequence continues at coordinate 108,867 of NZ_JASJOF010000001.1, forward strand.
AGATGTGCATCGCCATGGGTGGCCAGATGGGCCGCGATGACGCGGGAGCCGTAGGACCACCCGACAAGGACGGGGCGGGTGAGGCCTGCTGCGGCGATCACGGCGGCGATGTCGTCGCCCCAGAGCGCGGTATCGGTATAGGCCGCCGTGTCATCCGGTTTGTCCGAGGCGCCATGGCCGCGCAGGTCGATCGTGACGATGTGGAACCGGTCGGACAGGCGGTTGGTCGTGGCCTGCCAGCAGGGGCCCGCCTGCGCCCAGCCGTGGACGAGGAGGATGGCGGGAGCCTTTGGATCGCCCGCGGTGCGAAAGGCGATGGCCGTGCCGTCGGTGGAGGGGGCGAAGTGGGTGGTCATGTGGATCGCCCGGGCATGTGGCAGGTTTCGCCGCCTTTGGCGTCGACCGGAGCGAGGGGGGCTGTCTGCCCCCCTCGCGCTCCCCCCGAGAGTATTCGGGCCAAGATGAAGGCGGCGCGGGTCATTTTCCGATCTTCCATGCCAGCGTGGCGGGGCCAAGGCCCACGGGCGAGATGAGCGGCGGGAAGGCGGGTTGCGCCTGTTTCGGGGCGGGCACCTTTTCGATGCGGACGCGCAGGTCGAACCAGGCGGCCTGTCCGGTGATCGGATCGGAATTGGCCCAGCGGTGGCCATCGCCCTTTGGCGGCAGAAGCTCGTGGATCAGGTGGTTGAGCAAGAAGCCGCGCGTCGCCTCGGGGGCCTTGGGGTCGAGCGCCCAGGCGCCCGCGCGCTTGCCGATGGCGTTCCAGGTCCAGATCGTGTTCGGGTTCAGCGCCGCCATATGGGCCACGGGCACGGTGATGGCGCCGTGGGGAGAGGTGACACGGGCCCAGTCGCCTGCAGCAAATCCGTGCTTTTCCCAGAGGTTGGTCGGAATATAGAGCGGGTTTTCACCGTGGATCTGCCGCAGCCAAGCGTTCTGGCTGCCCCAGGAATGATACATCGCCATCGGGCGTTGGGTGAGCGCGTGAAGGGGATAGGCATCTTGGCCGATTGCCGATTGCTCGAAGGGTTCGTACCAGATGGGCAGGGGGTCCATCGTGGCCTTGATGCGCGCGCGCAGGTGGTCGGGCGGTTGGTGCGGCCCATGCCCTTCGGCGGCAAGCTGGAAGCGGCGGAGCGGCTCGAGCCAGAGGTTGAAGAGATAGGGCTGCGGGCTGTCATAGAGACCGAGGGTCACCGCCCAATCCTGATAGGCGCTGTTCCAGGGTTTGAAGAATTGCGCCTCGGGCGGGATGTGGTGAACGTGGTTGCTGCCGGTTTCGATATAGCGTGCGAGTTGGTCGGGGTTGGGTGCGCCGCGCCCCGTCTGGGTGCCGTCGCCGCGAAAGCCCATCAGCGGGCCGATGCCGGGGCGGCGTTGATGGTTGGTGATGTAATCGGCGTAATCGGCATAGGTGGGACTGCCGTCCGGGTTCACGAAACCCGGCAGGCCGAGCCGCGCCCCAAGGTCGATCAGCACAGATTGAAAGCCGCGCACGCCTTCGTGCCCGGGGCGGTCGGGCGCCACCACCGGCCAGCGGATCGCATCGGCGGCGGCATCGGCTTCGGAAATCGGGCGATCCAGCAGGCTGATGCAATCGTGGCGTTCGAGATAGGTCGTATCGGGCAGGATCAGGTCGGCATAGGCCACCATTTCCGAGGAATAGGCATCGGAATAGATGATGCGCGGGATGACATACTCGCCCGTATCCGGGTCGGTGTCGGTCAGTATGTCGATGACGCGCGCCGTGCCCATGGAGGAATTCCACGCCATGTTCGCCATGTAGAGAAAGAGCGTGTCGATCTTGTAGGGATCGCCCGCATGGGCATTGGCGATGACCATATGCATCAGCCCATGCGCCGAGAGCGGGTTTTCCCAGCTGAAGGCCTTGTCGATGCGCTGGGGGTTTCCTTGGGCATCTAGTGCGAGATCGGCGGGGCCTTGGGGAAAGCCAAGATGCGGGCCCTTGAGCGGCTGGCCCGGCGTGGCCGTGGCGTGGGGCCTTGGATGGGCCTCCATCGGTTTGGGATAGGGCGGTTTGAAGCGGAAGCCGCCGGGAACCTCGACCGTGCCTAGAAGGATCTGCAACAGGTGCAGGGCGCGGGCGGTCTGGAAGCCGTTGGAATGGGCCGAGATGCCGCGCATCGCATGCATGGCGACGGGGCGGCCCACCATTTTTTCGTGCCTTGTGCCGCGGAAATCCGTCCAGGGCTGGTCGATCTCGATTGTCTCGTCGAAGGCCACGCGGGCCAGTTCGGCGGCCAGCGCGCGGATGCGGGACGCGGAGATGCCGCAGCGCTCTGCCACCGCCTCGGGCGCGTGATCGGGCGACAGGTAGCGGTCGGCAAGGATGCGGAAGACGGGGCGGTGCGTGATGCCCGCGCGCCGGTAGCCATGGGCGAGATCGGGTTTCACGCCCGCCGCGTCGAAGGCCACGGGCAGGGAGGTCGCGCGGTCGATGACCAACGGCTTGCCCTGCGCGTCGCGCAGAAAAAGGCCGTTTTCCGGGCTGTCGGGGTCTTCGTTCACCAGAAGCGGCGCATTGGTGTAGCGGCTGAGATAATCGAGGTCGATCCGCCCTGCCCTGAGCAGGCAATGGATCAGCGACAGGATCAGGAGGCCGTCGGTGCCGGGCGTGATGGCGAACCAATCGTCGGCGACCGCATTGTAGCCCGAGCGCACCGGGTTGATGCCGATCACCCGCGCGCCGCGCGCTTTCAGCTTGCCCAGCCCGATCTTGATAGGGTTGCTGTCGTGATCCTCGGCCACGCCGAACAGGAGCAGCAGCTTCGTCCGCTCCCAATCGGGTTGGCCGAATTCCCAAAATGCGCCGCCCATCGTGGCGATGCCCGCGGCGGCCATGTTGACGGAGCAAAAGCCGCCATGAGCGGCGTAATTGGGCGTGCCGAATTGCTGCGCCCACCAGCTGGTCAGGGATTGCGATTGGTCGCGCCCGGTGAAGAAGGCCAGTTTCTCGGGCGCGGTTTCGCGCAGGGGCGCCATCCAGTCCACGGCGGTTTGCAGCGCCTCTTCCCAGCTGATTTCCTCGAACTGGCCGGACCCGCGCGGCCCAACCCGGCGCAGCGGCGCGCGCAGGCGGGAGGGGGCGTTGACCTGCATGATGCCCGCCGCACCCTTGGCGCACAGGACGCCGCGGTTCACGGGGTGATCGCGGTTGCCTTCGATATAGGCCACGCGCCCCTGCTTCAGATGCACGTCGATGCCGCAGCGGCAGGCGCACATGTAGCAGGTGGTTTTGCGGATCTCGTCCGAGACCTGTGGTGACAGGTCGAGCTTTGGTTCTTGGTGACCCATCCGCCCTCCCCGCGGGTCAGGTGCCGCGGTCAAGCTTTGACCGCGTCGCGCGGCGGATGCAATGGGCGGGGCAAGGATTTACGGGCAGTGCGGCAAGGTGTAAACTTTAATTGACAGTTTGGGATGTGACAGGGATAGTGGCCCAACACCCCTTCCCCCGGATATCTGCCCCATGCCCAAGGACAATTCCCGCCCCGGTCTGAGCGTGCCCAGCCTTGGCGGGGCTGCGCGTCCCGGGCTTTGCACCGATTGCGGCGTCAGCCGCATGGGCGACGGGCGCGCCTGTGGGCGGGCCTGCCAGTTCATCCAGCCCGATTACGAGACGACCGAAGCCCGCGTCCATGGCCGCGCCGCTGATCCCGATCTGGGGGAGGAGGCGTTTTTCGGCGTGAGCCGCGCGATGATCCGCGCCCGCCTGACACCGGCGGCAGAGGGCGCGCAATGGAGCGGGATCACAACCGCGCTGGCCGCAAGCCTGCTGGAACGCGGCGTGGTCGACGCGGTTCTGGCCGTGCGGCCGCATCCCGAGGACCGTTGGCGGCCAGAGCCCGTGATCGTGACCGACCCCGCCGACCTCGCGCATTGCCGGGGGATGCGGATGGGGTACGCGCCGACGCTGGCCGCGCTGGAACCTGCGGCGGCAGCGGGGCATCGCCGCATCGCGGTGATCGGCATACCCTGCCAGGTCTATGCGCTTCGCCAGATCGAGGCGGAGTTGGGGTTCGAGCGGATCCATGTCATCGGCACGCCCTGTTCCGACAACACCACGACCGAGAATTTCCACGCCTTCCTCGCGCTCTTGGATGCGCGGCCCGAGACGATTTCCTATCTCGAGTTCCGGGCCGATTACCGGGTCGAGCTGCGCTTCGACGATGGCAGGCCGGACCGGTTGGTGCCGTTCCTGAAATTGCCGATCTCGAAACTGCCGGCCGATTTCTTCCCCATGACCTGCAAGACCTGCGTGGATTATACCAACCGGCTGGCCGATATCACGGTGGGCTACATGGGGGGCGATGGCGATCAATGGGTGATCGTGCGCAACCCGCGCGGGGTGGAGATGCTCGACGCGATCCGCCCCCGGCTGGCCGAACGGCCCCTGACCGACAAGGGCAAGCGGATCGGCGCGGTGAAAGGGTTTTTGGCCAATACCGAACGCGCGGCGGGCGGCCTGCCGCTGCGGTCCATGCCGGATTGGGCGCGGCCCATCGTGGCCTTTTTGCAACCCCGGATCGGGCCGCGGGGGCTGGAATTCGCCCGCGCGCGGGTCGAGATGAAGGCGATCGAGACAATCTTGCATCTGCGCCGCGCCTATCCGGCGCGGGTCAAGAACATGGTGCCCGCCCATGTCTGGCGGGTCGCGGCGCGGTACGGTCTTGTCGCAACACCGGACGAGACGCGGGACAGCGCGCCCTAGGTCCGGCCGCGATCGGCTGTCAGTCGCGCGGCGCGGCGGCGCGGCGCAACCGGTCGTTCAGCGCGCGGCCCAGCCCGGTTTCCGGGATCTCGGCCACGCGGATCGCGGGGGCGTTGCGCGCGGCGGCCAGCGCATCGGCGGTGTGAAGGCAGGAAAAGAGGTTGCGGGCCGCCTCGGCCAGATCGCCCTTGGGCGACAGGGTCAGGTCGCCCTGCACGGCGCCGTATCCGATGATGATCTCGCCCGGTTGCGGCTGGCCACCCAGATAAAGCGGGGCGTGCGGCGCGTAATGGCTGGTCATCTGCCCCGGCGCTTCGAGCTTTGCGCCCGGTGTGGTGTCCGCGATCAGCGGCCCGGTGATGGGTTCGATGACCTCCCGCGAAAGTCCCCCGTCGCGCAGAAGCCGCGTGCCCGAGGGGGCCGGGGCGAGGATGGTGGATTCGACCCCCACCGCGCAGGGCCCGGCATCCAGAACCGCCGCGATCCGGGGGCCAAGCCCCGCCAGCACATGGGCGGGCGTGGTCGCGGTGATCTTGCCCGAGGGATTGGCCGAGGGCGCGGCCAGCGGGCGGCCCGCCGCGCGCAGAACGGCCTGCATCGCGGCATGGGCCGGAACGCGCAGCGCGACCGTGGGCAGGCCCGCCGTGACGCGGGGCGACAGGCCGTGTCCCGGCTTCAGCGGCAGGACCAGCGTCAGCGGGCCGGGCCAAAAGGCTTCGGCCAGCGCGCGCGCCGGATCGGGGAAACCCGCCAGCGTTTCGGCGGCGGCAAGGTCTGGGACATGCACGATCAGCGGATTGTGGCCGGGCCGCCCCTTGGCCGCGTAGATGCCTGCGACGGCGGCATCCCCGGTCGCGTCGGCGGCCAGCCCGTAGACCGTTTCGGTCGGCAGCGCGACAAGCCCGCCTTGCCGCAGGATCGCGGCGGCGCGGGCGTGGCCGTCTGCGGTGTCGGGCAGGATTTCGGGCGGGCTCATGGCTCTGACGTGACGTTGCGGTTGATCGGGGCGGGGGCGCGCCCCTAGCCTTGGGGCGACAGGGCCAAGCGCGTAGCGCGGATCGCGCATCCGTGCAATGACAGGTCCGGAGGGAAGGGGAGAACCAAGCCGATGCCGTATCGCGCGCCGATTGCCGAGTTCGAGTTCCTGTTGGCCCATGTTGCGGGGTTCGACCGCGTGTCGGCGCTGCCGCGCCACGCCGAGGCGACGCCCGAGACGGTGCGCGCGCTTTTGAGCGAGGCGGGCCGGATCTGCGAAGAGGTTCTGGCGCCTCTCAACCGCATCGGCGACATGCAGCCCACGCGGCTGGAGAACGGCGTGGTGCGCACCCCGCCCGGCTATGCCGACGGCTACCGCGCCATGGCCGAGGCCGGGATGACGGCGATTTCCGCAAGCCCCGACCATGGCGGCCTGGGCCTGCCCATCACGGTCACGACCTGCGTGAACGACATGGCGGGAGCGGCCTGCCTTGCCTTGCAGATGAACCCGCTGATGACGCAGGGCCAGATCGAGGCGCTGGAACATCACGCAAGCGAGGAGATCAAGGCGCTCTACCTGCCGCGGCTGACCAGCGGGGACTGGTCGAGCACGATGAACCTGACCGAACCGCAGGCGGGATCCGACGTGGGCGCGTTGACGACGCGGGCCGAACCGGCGGGCGACGGGACCTACAAGATCACGGGCCAGAAGATCTACATCTCCTGGGGCGACAATGATTTCACCGGCAACGTGGTGCATCTGGTGCTGGCGCGCTTGCCCGATGCACCCAAGGGGACGAAGGGGATATCGCTCTTCCTTGTGCCCAAGCTGATCCCCGATGCGGCGGGCGAGCCGGGTGTTGCCAACAGCCTCAAGGTCGTCAGCCTCGAACACAAGCTGGGCCTGCACGGCTCGCCCACCTGCGTCATGCAATATGACGGGGCCAAGGGCTGGCTGGTGGGTGAGGAAAACCGGGGGATGGCCGCGATGTTCACCATGATGAACAATGCGCGGCTCGGTGTGGCCGTGCATGGCGTGTCGATCTGCGATGCCGCGACACAGGCCGCCATCGCCTATGCCATGGACCGGCGGCAGGGTCGGCCGCTGGTGGAGGGTGGCTCTGGTGCCATCGTGGATCACGCCGATGTGCGGCGGATGCTGATGGAGATGAAGGCCGAAACATTCGCCGCGCGCGCCATGGCGCTTGATCTGGCGGTCTCCATCGATCTTGGCCATGCGGGCGATGAGGCTCAGGCCGCCCGCGCGGCCGTGCTGACGCCCATCGCCAAGGCCTATGGGACCGAGATGGGGATCAAGGTCGCCAATATCGGCATCCAGGTGCATGGCGGCATGGGCTACATCGAGGAGACAGGCGTGGCCCAATTCGCCCGCGATGTCCGGGTCGCCGCCATCTACGAGGGTACGAACGGCATTCAGGCGATGGACCTTGTCGGGCGCAAGATGGCCGATGGGGGGGCTGCCATCGGGGCGCTGATCGACGCGCTGGAGGCCGAGGCGGCCGGACATGCCATGGGTGCGCCGGTCGCACAGATGGCGCAGGCCCTGCGCGGGGCGACCGAGGCGCTGCTGGCGATGGAGATGAACGACCGGTTCGGGGGCTCTTTCCCCTACCTGATGGGCTTCGCGCGGGTGCTGGGGGCGGTCTACCACCTTCGGGCGGCTGCGGCGGGTGATGCGGCGCGCGGTGCGCTGGCGCGGTTCTATATCGACCGGCTGCTGCCCGAGGCGCAGGGTCTGTTCGCGCAGGCGCGGCATGGGGCGGCGGGGCTGTACGATCTGTCGCCCGACGATCTGGCGGCGTGATCCTGACCGCGTTCGAGGCCGCCCCCGCACCGGGCGAGGCCGTGGAGGTCGCCGATGGCGTCCTGTGGCTGCGCATCCCGCTGCCGATGGTTCTGGACCATGTGAATGCCTACGCATTGCGAGACGACGATGGCTGGACATTGGTGGATACCGGCCTCGACAGTCGCAAGACCCGCGCGATCTGGGAGGCGGCGTTGGCCGGTCCGTTGCAGGGCGTGCCGGTGCGGCGGCTGGTGGTCACGCATCATCATCCCGATCACGTCGGTTTGGCGGGCTGGTTCCAGTCGCAGGGGGCCGAGCTGTGGATGACCCGCACCGCATGGCTCATGGCGCGGATGCTGACGCTGGACGAACAGCCCCTGCCCACGCCCGAAACGCTGGACTTCTGGCGCGGCGCGGGCATGGACGCGGCGGTGTTCGAGGCACGCCGCGCGGAACGTCCGTTCAATTTCTGCGACATGGTGCATCCGATGCCGCTGGGGTTCTCGCGGCTGAAGGATGGCGACAGCTTTTCCATGGGCGGCCGTGTCTGGGACATCCGCTTCGGGCAGGGGCACGCGCCCGATCACGCGACATTCTGGAGCCGTGACGACGGGTTGGTGATCGGGGGCGACCAGATGCTGGCGACGATCTCGCCCAACCTCGGGGTCTATGCGACCGAACCGGGGGCCGACCCAGTGGGCGATTGGCTGGAGAGTTGCGCGGGCTTCGTGCCACATGCGCGCCCCGATCATCTGGTCCTGCCCGGGCACAAGCTGCCCTTTTCCGGCCTGCCCGACCGGCTGCGGCAGATGATCGACAACCACACCGGCGCGCTTGGGCGACTGTGCGCGCATCTGGAGACGGGGCCGAAAACCGCCGCGGACTGCTTCCCGCCGCTGTTCAAGCGGCAGATCGATGGCGGGACCTATGGTCTGGCGCTGGTCGAGGCGGTGGCGCATCTCAACCATTTGCTGGCGACGGGGGCGATCCGCCGCGAGCGGCGCGCGGATGGCGCTTGGCTCTATCACCGGGCTGGATGAACCTGCGGCGCGATGCCCCTGCGGGCCCGTGGCCAAAGGGCTGACAGGGCTGGTGGAATGCGGTATGCCGAGGCCCGAACGTGAACACGACACCCGGACCGGAGGGCATGACATGGCCGACAAGAAGCACAAGCACGGCGAGATGGATATCACCGAGCAGGAAAAGACCTTTTCCGGTTTCATGCGTATGAGCACGAACATCGGCATCGTCGCCATCGCCATCGTGATCTTCCTCGCGATCTTCGCACGATGAAGCGACTGGTTCGGGCCGTCATCGCGCTGGCGCTGGCCGGGACGCTGGCGGGTTGCGCGGCGGAAAGCGTCTGGGCCCCCGATGCGGTGGTCAGCTCCGCAGCCTATCGCCCCGCGGGCGGCCCGACCGTCACGCTGATGACGATGATCTCGAACACCAGCGGGGCCGGTGGTCATTCCGCCCTCATCATCGACGGGGCGCAAAGGCTGGTCTTCGATCCGGCGGGAAGCTGGTATCACCCGATGATTCCCGAACGCAACGACGTGCTTTTCGGGATGGGCGAGCCCTTCATGGGCTTCTACCTCGATTACCATGCGCGCGAGACGTACCACATCGTGATGCAGGAAATCGACGTGACGCCCGAAGTGGCCGCGCAATTGTCGCAAGCGGTGCAAAGCTATGGGGCGGTGCCGCAGGCGCAATGCTCCCTGTCGATCAGCCGTGTGCTGAGCCGGACGCCGGGTTTCGAATCGATCGGCACCAGCATGTTCCCGGCGCGCACCATGGCGCGGTTCGGTCGACTGCCGGGCGTGCGCGAAAGCCGGATCTACGACGATGATTCGGACAACAATCTCGAATTGTTGCAGGCGCAGGGGCGCGCGGCCCAGAGTGCCGCCATCGCGCAAGAGATCGCGGCCGGAAACTGAGACCTCAAACGGGTCGGTCCAGAAAAAGCAAAACCCCCGGGCCTTGGACCGGGGGTTCTTTTTTCAACCGGCTCACGCGCCGATCGAGACGCTTCAGAGAAGCCCTTCGCGCTGCAATTTCTTGCGCGCCAGCTTGCGGGCGCGGCGGATGGCCTCGGCCTTCTCGCGCGCTTTCTTCTCCGAGGGCTTTTCGTAATGTTGCTTGAGCTTCATTTCCCGAAAAACGCCTTCGCGCTGAAGTTTTTTCTTCAGGGCGCGGAGTGCCTGATCGACGTTGTTGTCGCGAACACTGACCTGCATTCTGGTGTCACCACCTTCCTAAGTTAGAGTTGCATGATAAACGCAGGAGGTGGCCGTATAGCAAAGGCCCCCTAACTTGTCTACTGTCCGGAAACCGACAGACGAAGGGGGCTATCCATGTCCGAAATGCAGGATCCCAAGGCGGCCATGATCGAGGCGGCGCTGATGCATGTGCCCTTTGACGGCTGGTCGGAGGCAAGCTTTCGCGCTGCCGCCGCCGATGCGGGCCTGTCCCTGCCCGAGGCGCGGGCGCTGTTCCCGAGGGGCGCGGTCGACATGGCGCTGGCCTTTCATGCGCGCGGCGATGCGGCCATGGTTGCGGCGCTGGCCTCCAGCGATCTCACGGCGCTGCGCTACAGCGACCGGGTCGCCCATGCGATCCGCACCCGGTTGGAGCTTGTCGAACCCGACAAGGAAGCCGTGCGGCGCGGCGTGACGCTGTTCGCGCTGCCCATCCATGCCGCCGACGGGGCAAAGGCGCTGTGGCAGACGGCGGATGCGATCTGGACCGCGCTGGGCGACACGTCGGAGGATCTGAACTGGTATACCAAGCGCGCCACGCTGTCGGGCGTCTATTCCGCGACGGTGCTCTATTGGCTGGGCGACCAGTCGATGGACCATGCCGCGACCTGGTCCTTCCTCGAACGGCGGATCGACGACGTGATGCGCTTTGAACGGGCGAAACGCGCGATGCGCGAAAACCGGTTGCTCAAGCCCCTCATGGCGGGGCCGGAATGGCTGGCAAGCCGGGTCAAGGCCCCCTCGGCCATGTCCACGGAGGGGTTGCCGGGGCGCTGGCGGCGCTGAGGCGCGGCATTCCCGCCCTTGCGGCTTTAGCCTGCCTTGGTCAAGTCTCCTCCTGACGGAGAGGACGGAGGCCCCCATGCCAGAGACGATGCACGCGATCGAGATCACTGCCCCCGGCGGGCCGGAGGTTCTCAAGCCCTGCACAAGGCCCGTGCCGGTGCCGGGATCGGGCCAGATCCTCATCGCGGTCGACCATGCCGGCGTGAACCGACCCGATGCGCTGCAACGCGCGGGCAATTACGCCCCGCCGCCGGGTGCCTCCGACCTGCCGGGGCTGGAGGCGGCGGGCGTGATTGCCGCCGTCGGCCCCGATGTGACGCGCTGGAAAGTGGGCGATGCGGTCTGCGCGCTCCTGCCCGGCGGCGGCTACGCGCAATACGCGCTCACCCATCAGGATCACGCCCTGCCCATTCCCGATGGCCTGTCGATGGCCGAGGCCGCGGCGCTGTGCGAAACCTTCTTCACCGTCTGGACCAATGTCTTTTTGCGCGGGCGGCTCAAGGCGGGGGAGCGGTTCTTGGTCCATGGCGGATCGTCGGGCATCGGGACGACCGCGATCCAGCTTGCCCATGCGATGGGCGCGCGCGTCTTCACCACCGCCGGGTCGGCGGACAAATGCGCCGCCTGCGAGGCATTGGGGGCCGAGCGCGCGATAAATTACCGCGAGGCCGATTTCGTCGAGGCGATGCTGGCCGAGGGTGGCGCGAACCTGATCCTCGACATGGTGGGCGGCTCCTACCTGCCGCGCAACGTCAAGGCGCTGGCCGATGACGGGCGGTTGGTGCAGATCGCCTTCCTCGAAGGGCCCAAGGTGGAGTTGAATTTCGCCCAGGTGATGATGCGGCGGCTGACGATCACGGGGTCCACGCTGCGCCCGCAATCGGATGCGGCCAAGGCCGATATCGCGGCGGATCTGGCGGCCCATGTCTGGCCCTTGCTGTCGTCGGGTCGCATCAAGCCGGTGATGGACCGGGTTTTCGCGCTCGATGACGCGGCCGGCGCCCATGCCCGGATGGAAAGCAGCGCGCATATCGGAAAGATCGTGCTCAAGGTCTGAAGGGAGGCGGAAAACGCGCGTTGGCTCATCCGTTTTGCGGCAGCAAATCGGCCCTAGTCGAACGCCCGCCACCCGGCCGCGAACCGCGTCAGCCCCGTGACCGCACAAGCGGCGGCAAAGACCGACGCCAGCACGGGAAACCACGCCGGAAACAGGCAAAAGGCGGCGAAAACCGCGATGGTTTCCGCCCCTTCGGTCAGCCCGCCAAGGTAGTAGATCCCCTTGCTCGGGTAGTCCGCTGCCGTCAGGCCGCGCCGCGCGGCGATGCTGGCAAAGGCCAGGAACGATGTGCCCGAGATCACGAAACTCGCGATCAACACCGCACCGGGCAGCGCATTCGCCCCCGGATCGGCTAGCACAAAGCCCAAGGGAAAGGCCGCGTAGAACACGAAATCGAGCGCGATATCGAGAAACGCGCCCCGATCCGTCGGCCCCGTCACCCGCGCGACCGCCCCGTCCAGCCCATCGGCCAGCCGGTTCAGCGCCAGACCAAGGAGCGCCAGACCGTAAAGCCCCATCGCCGCCGCCCCCGCCGCCGCAAGGCCCACAAGGCAACCCGCGATGGTCAGGTGATCGGCCCGCACGCCACGCGCGGCAAGCCATTGGCCCGGAGGCGTCAGCAAGCGGCGTTGGAGGGGTAAAAGCGCGGCATCGATCATGGATCACACTTGCCGGGCGCGCGCGCGCCGGTCAATCACGCGCCGGTCAAACCTGCGTCACCGTGCCAGATCTTCAACCAACGTGGGCAGGGCGCCCAGATCGGCGATCTCGTGGAACCGCGCGTTGCCCTCGGGCGCCTCGGCATGTTCCAGCTCCCATGTCAGGCCATGCGGCACGAAAACGCCGAAGGCCCCCGCGTCGAGCGCGGGGCGCACGTCGGATTTCATCGAATTGCCCACCATCATCGCGCGCGCCGCTCCGTCGCCATGGCGGGCAAAGGCGCGGGCATAGGTGGCTTCGGTCTTGTTCGAGACGATTTCGACGGCGTGAAACATCTCGCCCAGACCCGATTGCGCCAGCTTGCGTTCCTGATCCAGAAGATCGCCCTTGGTGATCAGGACCAGCCGGAACCGGCCCGACAGGTCGGCCACCACCTCGGCGGCATGGGGCAACAGCTCGATCGGGTGGGACAGCATCTCCTGCCCGGCAGCAAGGATTTCGGCGATGACGGGGGCGGGGACGCGGCCTTCGGTTACCTCGATGGCGGTTTCGATCATCGAGAGCATGAAGCCCTTGATGCCGAATCCGTAATGGCCAAGGTTGCGCCGCTCGGCGGCCAGCAGGCGTTCGTGCAGATGCGCGCGTTCGGCGTGATCGGCCAGAAGTTCGGCGAAACGCTCCTGCGTGAGGCGGAAAAAGGTCTCGTTCTGCCAAAGTGTGTCGTCGGCATCGAAGCCGATGGTGGTCAGCGCTCCGGCCATTGTCCTTAGCCCTCTTTTCTGAATCGCCCTGTGCCTTATATAGTGCGACCACGGAACGGACAGCCGGCAACCCGAATGCCGAGTGGAGACGCGATGCAGATCGACGCCTGGCAGATGATGGCCGACAAGCCGAAGACGGACGGCGAAGCGGATGTCATCACCAAGACGAAACCCAAGACGCAGCGCCCGCCGATGTACAAGGTGCTGCTTCTGAATGATGATTACACGCCGATGGAATTCGTCGTGCACGTTCTCGAGCGGTTTTTCGGCGTGTCCCATTCGCAGGCGGTCGAGATCATGTTGACCGTCCACAAGAAAGGCGTTGCCGTGGTCGGCGTGTTTTCCTACGAGATCGCGGAAACCAAGGTCGCGCAGGTGATGGATTTCGCCCGCCGCAACCAGCACCCGCTGCAATGCACGATGGAGAAAGAGGACTGACAGGCATGTCGCGACACACAGGGAACCGAATCCTCGTTTCCCGTGGACGCGATACCAATCCGGTCCTCGTAGCCCGCCATGACCCCTGACAGATGGATCCTAGCGCTGGAGGCGGGCGAGATTGCGCTGCCCCCCGGCCCGGTTGTCGTCCTGCGCGCGCGCGGTGACGGCGATGTCGCAGCCCTCGGTGATGTGACCTGCGTGCAGGGATTCGCGCCCGATCACGACATGCTCGCCGCGCGCGGCCTGCGCGTGATGCCCGATCTCCCCGAGGGGGAGGCGTTTTCCGCAGCCCTGGTGCAGATCGTCAAGGCGCGGGCGGGCACGATGGCCAGCATCGCCGAGGCGCTGATGGTGCTGCGCCCCGGTGGGCTCCTGATGGTCGACGGCCAGAAGGAAGAGGGGATCGAGACGATCCTCAAGACGCTGCGCGGCGTGTTCGACATCAGCGGTGTCTTCTCCAAGGCGCATGGCAAGCTGATCTGGCTCTCCCGGCCCGAGACCCTGCCCGAGACGGTGATGGGCTGGATGCCGGAACCGACCGAGACGGAGGACGGTTATGTCACCGTTCCCGGCGGCTTTTCCGCCGAGGGGCCGGACCGGGGCTCCGAGATCCTCGTCGCCCTCGTGCCGCAATTGACGGGCCGTGTGGCGGATCTGGGCGCGGGCTGGGGCTATGTCGCGGGGGAAATCCTGTCGGAACAGGACCAGATCACCGAGATGGACCTGATCGAGGCCGATCACGCCATGCTGGAGGCGGCCGCCGCCAATATCGACGATCCCCGCGCGCGGTTTCATTGGGCCGATGTGACGCGGTTCCAGCCCGACGGGCTTTATGACGCGATCGTCGCCAACCCGCCCTTTCACACCGGCCGCCGCGCCGATCCGGCGCTGGGGCGGGCCTTCATCGCAGCCGCCGCGCGGATGCTCAGCGCCCGCGGCAGGTTTTTCATGGTGGCCAATCGCCATCTGCCGTATGAAGACGCGCTCAAGGCCGCCTTTGGCACCGGGCGGCTTCTGGGCGAGTTGGAAGGCTACAAGATCTATGAAGCGGCCAAGCCGAAACGCTGACCGCCGCGAAGCCGGGGACCGGATCCATCCATGACACTTTCCATTCAGGGCAAGACCGCCATCGTCACGGGTGCAGCCAACGGCATCGGCCTCGCCATCGCGCGCCATTTCGTGGATCGCGGCGCCAAGGTGATGTTCGCTGACCGCGACAAGCTGCGCCTTGCCGACGAATGCGGCGAGACCGAGGGCGAGAACGAGAACATCCGCTGGTTCTCGGGCGACCTGCGCGAAAAGCTGACGATCGAAAACCTCGTCTCGGCCACGATCGACGCCTTCGACGGGATCGACATCCTCGTCAATGCCAGCCGCCAGATGCTGCGAACCGATGCGCTGGATGCCGGCGATACCTCGGTCGAGGCGCTTCTGGATCAGAACATGTTCACCGCGCTGCGCCTGAGCCAAGCGGTGGCGCGCCGCATGATCGCCCGCGCCGAAGAGGAAGAGCGGACCGACGACGCCTGCATCGGGTCGATCATCAACCTGTCCTCCATCGCAGCGCGCCAATCGCATCCCGATCTGATGGGCTATTCCATCGCCGCCGCCGCGCTGGATCAGGCGACGCGCTCTCTGGCGATGGCGCTGGCCCCGCACCGCATCCGCGTGAACGGCGTGGCCTTCGGGTCAGTCATGTCGGCAAGCCTCAAGGCGGCGCTGGCCGACGAGGGCGGGCTGCGCGACGATATCAAGCGTGCCACGCCGCTGGGCCGCATCGCCGCCGCGCGCGAGGTGACGGGGGCGGTGCAGTTCCTTGCCTCCGAAGGGGCGGGCTTCGTGACGGGCCAGATCGTCACCGTCGACGGCGGCCGCACGCTGCTGGACGGCGCCGGCGTCGCGGCGCATTGAGGGCCATCCCACCCCTTGGGTAGGGTGCGCCTTCAGGCGCACCAAAACCCCCGCCGACATGCGATTGCTCCGCACCGTAGGGTGGGTGAAACCCACCACCCTCGCGGCGCACGCCACTGGTGCGCCTTAAGGCACACCCTACCTGCGACCGCGCCACCCCGGCCCATCTCCCGGCGTAGGGTGCGCCTTCAGGCGCACCAACCCCACACGCGAGGCGCCCCTGTAGGGTCGGTGAAACCCACCAATGCCCCCCCACCACCCTCAGGCCGCACGTCACAGGTGCGCCTGAAGGCGCACCCTACCCCCCAAACAAAAACCCCGGACCTTCCGATCCGGGGTTTCCCGTTCCTCAACTGATCGCGCCGTTCAGCGGCGGCGGCGGCCGTCGTCGTCTTCATCCTCGTCGTCGTCATCGCCGCCCGCGGGCAGGTTGAACAGGCTTTCCGCGTCGTACTGGCGCTGCGGCTTGTCCTCGTCCTCTTCCTCGGTGGTGCCGAGGGTAAAGGTCTCCAGCCCAGAGATCGCGCTGGGGATGCGCGGTTCGGTATCCATGGCAAGGCTGGTTTCGGTCGACACGAGCTTCATCCGCTCGTCATCGGTCATCACGCCACCCTCGCGGGCTTTCTTGGCGTTGGCCTTCTGCACGGCAGCGTCCAGTTCGGACTGCTTGCACAGGCCAAGCGCCACCGGATCGATCGGCTGGATGTTGTTGATGTTCCAGTGCGAGCGTTCGCGGATCGCCTGGATCGTCGGCTTGGTGGTGCCCACCAGCTTGGAGATCTGGCCGTCCGACAATTCGGGGTGGAACTTCACCAGCCAAAGGATCGAGGCCGGGCGGTCCTGCCGCTTGGACAGGGGCGTGTAGCGCGGCCCACGGCGCTTTTCCTCGCCCACGGCGGCGGCGTTGAACTTGAGCTTGAGCGTGTAGGCCGGATTCGCCTCGCCCTTGTCGATTTCTTCTTGCGTCAGCTGGTTGTTGACGATCGGGTCAAAGCCCTTGACGCCCTGCGCCACGTCGCCGTCCGCGATGCCCTGAACCTCCAGCTCGTGCAGGCCGCAGAAATCGCCGATCTGCTTGAAGCTGAGCGTGGTATTGTCCACCAGCCAGACGGCGGTGGCCTTGGCCATGATCGGTTTGTTCATCGTCATCCGTCCTTCAGATACGCCTCATCCCCTGCCGGGCGGGCCGGCGGCGGAGGGTTCTCCGCCATTCCTCGATTTCGGGGAAGTCGGGCGGTATATAGGCGCGCAAGCGCGCAGAGGGAAGAGAAAATGACACGGTGGTTGGTGGCGTTGGTGTTCGTCTTGGCAAGCCCGGCCTGGGCCGAGGGAGAGCGGGCGGGGGATTTCGACTATTACGTCCTCGCCCTCAGCTGGACGCCGACATGGTGTGCGATCGAAGGCGACGACCGGAATTCGCCGCAATGCGACCCGGGGCAGGGGTATGGTTTCACGCTGCACGGGCTTTGGCCGCAATACGAGGACGGCTGGCCAAGCTTTTGCCCCACGGCCGAGCGTCCGGCGTCGCGCGGCGAAACCGGGGCGATGGTCGATATCATGGGATCCTCGGGGCTCGCCTGGCATCAGTGGCGCAAGCACGGAAGCTGCACGGGACTGAGCGCGCAGGAGTATTTCCGCCTGTCGCGGCTGGCCTACGAGGGCGTGACGCGCCCCGACCTCTTGCGCCGGTTGGAGCGTCCCGTCCGCCTGCCCGCCGAGGTGATCGAGGAGGCGTTTTTGGAGGAAAACCCCGCCCTGACCGACGACATGCTGACCGTCACCTGTCGTGACGGACGGGTGCAGGAGGTGCGGATCTGCCTGACCCGCGATCTGGAACCGCGCGACTGCGCCCCCGATGTCGCGCGCGACTGCACCCTGCGCGAGGCACTGTTCGAACCGATGCGCTGATCGCACCGGGCTGTTATCGCCTTGCCGCCCGGCGCGGATCGTCCGATACGTTGCGCGGCGGACAGGGCGGTGCCACCCCTGATCCGGGTGCCGCTATGACGGCGGCGGCATCCCGCACTCCACCCGACCGGGCGCCTTGACGCGGCCCGTATCGGCCTTTCCCTTGCCGTCGCGACGGAGCGCGCCTGTGCGGCTGACCCGGACCGATATCGTCTTCCTGATCCTCGCCATCGCCGGTGGGGCCGCCTGTTTCTGGCAGGGCGGCTTGCCGCTGGTCGGCGCGGGCATGGCCGAGGCCTTTGGCCTGTTGCTGATCGTGCTGCCGCAACTCGCGGCGGGGCTTTTGATGGGCGGTCTGATCTCGCGGCTTGTCAGCCGGGACAGGGTCGCGGCGCTCTTGGGGCAGGAATCGGGGATGCGGGGCCTGATGCTGGCAAGCTTCGCGGGCGCGATCACGCCGGGCGGGCCCTTCACCTCCTTTCCCGTGGTCCATGCGCTCTGGGTTGCGGGGGCGGATGCGGGCGCCTTGATCGCCTATCTGACCTCATGGGCGCTCATTGGGGTGAACCGCCTGATCGTCTGGGAATTGCCGCTGATGGGGGCAGAATTCACGCTGGTGCGCACGCTCGTATGCCTGCCTCTGCCGATCCTTGCGGGGCTATTGGCGCGGGCCTTGGTGCGGCTGCCGATCTTCGCCCTGCGCAAGGCACCCGCCGAATGATCGCCGCCGCCATCGCCATCTGGACCATTGTCGGGGCCTTGGCCCTGATCGTCTACCGCAGGCAGGGCCAACCCGGTCTGGTCGCCGCCGGCAAGATGGGGTTCGATCAGGGCAAGGCACTGGCGATCCGGCTGCCGCTTGCCATTCTTGCCGCGTCTTTCCTGATGCAGGTGCTGCCGGTCGATGCGCTGGTCCCCTACATCGGGCCGCAATCCGGGGTCATGGGCATCGCCATCGCCTCGATCATCGGGGGGCTCTTGCCGGGCGGGCCGATGACCTCTTTCCCCATTGCGCTGGTCATCTTGCAGGGCGGCGCGGGCCTGCCGCAGATCGTGGCGCTGATCTCGGGCTGGTCCGTCTTCGCGCTTCACCGCGTTCTGGCCTATGAGGCCCCGATCATGGGCTGGCGTTTCGCCGCGCTGCGGCTGGTGGCAAGCCTTGGGGTGCCCATCGCCGCAGGCGTTCTGGCGCAGGGGCTCATGGCCATCCTGCCCTGAAGAGCCTGCGCGCCGTCATCCTTGCGCCCCCACCCTCGGCGCTGGGGCTCCGCCCTTCCGGGTGCCACAAGGTCCACCGGACCTTGCGCCGCTTTCAGCGGTTCGCCCCCGGAACCCACAACACGTCGTCCTTGCCGTCGTTGTTGGCGATGCGGCCCGCGACAAAGAACCAATCCGACAGGCGGTTGAGGTATTTCACCCCCTCCGCATTGATCGATTCCACCGTGCCCAGCTCGACGCTCAGCCGCTCGGCCCGCCGCGCCACCGTCCGGCAGACATGCAGATGCGCCGACAACGCCGAACCGCCGGGCAAAATGAAGCTCCTGAGCGGCTCTAGCCGCGCGTTCATTGCGTCGATCTCGCGTTCCAACCGGTCGACCTGCGCCGCGATGATGCGCAACGCCGGGTATGGGCGTTCCTCGTCCTTCTCCATGTTGGGCGTACACAAATCCGCCCCCAGGTCGAACAGGTCGTTCTGGATCGCCTTGAGCTGATCGGCCATCTCGCCCGATGCATGCAGCCGCGCGACACCCAGCATCGCGTTCAACTCGTCCACCGTGCCATAGGCCGCGACGCGCGCCGAATGCTTCGCCACCCGGCTGCCATCGCCCAGTGCCGTTTCCCCCGCATCGCCCGTGCGGGTGTAGATCTTGTTCAGCACAACCATGCTTCAGCCTCCCGATTGCCCGCGCACCCAGACGAAGATCATGATCAGGACCACCGCCCCGAACTGCGCGATCAGGCGCCAGCGCATGAATTTGTTGGATTGTTTCGCGGCCTCTGCGGTGCCCTTGCGAAACGAGTTGATCCCCATCAGCAAGATGACGAGCACGCCCAAGCAGGCCACCAAGGCGATGATCAGAAGCGGGTCTTCCACGTTTGCCGTCCCTTCGTGTTGTCGAGCACCCTAGCCTAGCGCCGCAGCGCCAAAAGGCTAGAGCCGCGCGATGATCCAATCTTGCGCCGCATCGGGCAGGATGCGGGTCAGCGCGGCGGCGATATAGGCGGGCGTCGTGATGTAGTAGCGCCGCCGCGGTCGCGGGCTTTCCAGCGCATGGACCAGCTTGGCCACCACAGCCTCGGGCCCAAGCTCAAAGGCATCGCGCCCCGCCTCGCGGCGCTGGGTCCATTTCACCCGGTAGAATTCGGCATGAGGGGAAGCTTCCGCATCGATCCAGCGGTCGAATTGCGCCATCGACCGGTCGCGGAACCCCGAGGTGACAGGCCCGGTGTTCAGGATCGCGACATGGATGCCCGTGCCGCGCAGCTCGATCCGCATCGTGTTGGTCAGCCCCTCGAGCGCGTGTTTGCTCGCCACATAGGCCGCCCGCCACCGCAGCGCGGTGAACCCCACGACCGAGGAATGCTGCACGATCCGCCCCCCACCCTGCGCCCGCATGTGGCGGATCGCATGGGTGGTCAGCTCGTGCAGACCAAAAAGGTTCGAGGAAAACACCTCCTCCAGCGCGCCGCGCGGCAGGTCCTCGGCGGCACCCGGCATCCCGTGGCCCGCATTGTTGAACAGCGCGTCGATCCGCCCGCCTGCCAGCGCGACGGCTTGGGCGAAGCCATCGGCGATACTGGCGCTGTCGTGATGGTCGATGCGGAGTGCGGCAAATCCATCGTCCTGCAACACCGCGACATCCTCCGCCCGGCGGGCCGAGGCGATGACCGTCCAGCCGCGCGCGCGCAACGTGTCGCAGGCCGCCCGCCCGATGCCGGACGAACACCCGGTGATGAGAACGCTGCGCGCCATGTCCCTGCCCCTGCTCCTGCCACCACACCGGCTGCTGCATAGACGGGATCGCCGCTCCGCTCACGCGGAAAATCGGATGCGCGGATCGGTCAGGCCCCGGGGCTGCCCTCCACGATGCGGCCCACGATCTCGGTCCGGCTGCGCAGTTTGTTGGGCAGAAGATGCGCATACCGCTGCGTCATCGACACCGAGGAATGCCCCAGCAGTTCCTGCACCTCGTAGAGGCTGACGCCGTTGTTGATCAGAAGGCTGGCAAAGGTGTGGCGCAGATCGTGGATCCGCACATCGGGCAGCCCCGCCGCATCCCGCGCCCGGAAATAGGCGAGGTGAAAGCCGTTGTAACAGGTGCCCGTGCGCGGGTTGGGGAACAGGTAATCCCCCGGCTCCGTGCCCAGCCCCAGGCGATCCGTTCCCTCGCGCAGCGTGGCGAGCAGGTCGAGCGCCGCCTCGCTCAGCATGATCCGGCGCGACCGACCGTTCTTGGACACGGGCACCCGCCATGTGCCCGCCTCGAAGGAGATGTCGCGCCAACGCGCCGTGCGCGCCTCCCCCTTGCGGGCGCCGGTCAGCAGCAGGAACCGGATGAAGGAGCCCAGATAGGGATGGTTGATCCGGTCGCATTCGATCAGCAGCCGCCGGATCTCGTCTTGCGACAGGAACCGCTGCCTGTAATCGCCCGTGGGCAGTTTCCGCAAGAGCGGCGGGGGGCGCACGCCCTCCGGGATCGCGCCCCAGTCGCGCGCCGTGCGCAGAAGACGGTTCACAAGGAAGATGTGCTTGTTGATCGTGGTGTTCTTGAGCCGTTGCGCCACCTGTCCCCGCACCCAGGCATTCAGGGCGAGCGGCGACAATTCGGACCAGCGCATCGGCCCAAGGCTGTCGCGCAGATGTTTTTCATAGGTCAGCCGGGAATGCCGATGGCCGCGCGTGGTCGCGGCGCAATGGGGCATGTAATGCCGATCGAAAAAGGCATTGAGCGTTTCGACCGGTTCGCAGAACGACAATCCCCGGATTGCGGGGCTTTCGATATCTTCAAACATCATCCACCCCCCTGGTTGGGCACCGGGGTTACGAGGGAACAGGCAACGGCATTTCTTTTCCGGCTGAACAACAGGGAAAGAAAATTGGAAACCGAAAATACTGGTACGGCTACAAACGCCCCGTCAGAACGGGCGTCATTCCATGATCCGGGCGAACGCAGCGGAATTGGGATTCGGTCAATCCGTCGCTCGAAATCAGGAATTAACCGATAGCCCGAGTCGTAATGAAAAACAATGCCGGATTGGAAAGCAGTATCTTCGCTACGACTGCCCTGGTGGCATTCGCTGGCGCCGCCGCAGCCCAGTCGACGATCTCTGGTCATCCGGATCGTAGTGGCAATATCCGGCTCGAAGGCTCGGCCGAAATGGGTATCGCTGGCGGCTCCGGCACCACCCCTACCACGTTCTTCCAGTCGGTTGACGTTCGCTTCTCTCTGTCCGGCACGACCGACAATGGTCTGTCCTTCGGCGCGGTTGTTGACCTGGAAGACGCCACGGATCGCAACGATGGTCTCGTTGATCGTGCGGGCGCATTCGCAGACTTCACCGTGTTCGTCTCGGGTGACTTCGGTCGCCTGACCATGGGCGACACCGACGGTGCGTTTGATTGGGCGGTCGACGAGCTGAATGCGATCCGCAACGCAGGCTCGATCGCCGACAACGAAACCGGCCATGCTGGGTATCTCAACGCAGGCGGTGCCGACTCCATCTACAATGGACAGCAGCTTCGCTACGAGTATTCGATTGGCGGTTTCGGCGTAGCGGTTTCGGCTGAAGTCGACGGTTCTGCCACTCGCGACGGTGATGCAGTGATGCAGATCGGTCTCGCCTACGATCTCGAGTTCGCTGGTGGGGAGCTGAACCTGGGCCTCGGTTACGCAAGTGTTTCCGATGCAAACCGCCGCGCCGTACCCACAGGCGTGCTGGCTACGTCTGCCGCTGGCATCGCTGCCATTAACGCAGCTGGTGCCCCGATTGCGGGCGATCAGGGCTTCAGTTCCCTCGGACTGTCCGCAATCGTCGCTCTCGATGCGGGTCTGTCGATCGGCGTGAACTACCTCGACGTATCTGACGACGGTTTCTATCTTGCCGACGGCGAATATGTTGGTGTGGGGATCGGCTACAACTTCGATGCAATCACCGTCTCGGCCAACTTTGGCGAGTTCGATTGGGGCGTTGCGTCCAACCAAGCTGACTCCGAGGGCTACGGCCTCGCAGCGCAATATAACCTCGGTGGCGGTCTCTCCGCCCACCTTGGCTATGGCGAAAGCAAAGTCACGGCAGTGAATGCTTCGGGTGCAACTGTTGGGACATCGTCGACCTTCTCGCTGGGTCTGAGCATGGCCTTCTGATCCACCCGGATCAATCGGAATGGAAAGAGCGGGCCTTATGCCCGCTCTTTTCTTTTGGGCTGCAAAGACTGAATATCGATTTTCAGCCTTTTGAGGGAAATAGACATTCCCATTTTTTGAAGTTGAAAAGGCACTGTAGGCGCTTGAATTGGGATACATTGGAAAACCCCGAAAAAAGTCAGATCTTTCGATCTGGAATCGTTACTCAACAAATGCCGAAATTTCGGCAAATACGAACACTGTCGCGCAAGGTGGTAATGAATAACCTCCGACAGCGATAAGATTGTCGTAAAGGATGCTGTCGAAAAACCTCCCTATGTCATGCCGACGACCTCATGAAGCGCGATGAGACGATCCAATCAGATTTGTACGGCCATGTTGATGGATCATTGGGTCAGTTCACCACCGCCACGAACCGGTCGGCCATGTAGCCCTCGATCCCGGTCGACACGGCGCGGATGAGGACCCAGCCGTTGCCATCCGCCCCGATCAGTTCCGCCTGTTCGCCCTGGCCCAGCGCCGTCAGCACTGCCGCTTGCGACGATGGTCCGGCGCGCAGGTTGACGTAGCGGCCCGTCACCTCGACCCGCGGAAGGTCCTCCGCCAGGCCCGTCGAGGCCGAGGCAATCACCTCCGTTGCGGGTCGGGTGGATACCATGGCGACCGCGGCATCCGGCGCGACAAGGGCGGGCGAGATGACGGCCGCAATGGCGAGGTGGCGGCCATCCTCGGTCACGAGCATGTTTCGCGCGGGCAAGGCCACGGGATCGGGGACGGATGGCGCGGCCGCCAAGGCACCGCCATCGGTATCCCGGACCGGCACTGTTTCGGACAACACCACGAGCACCGCGTAAACCGCGGCTCCAAGAAGCAGGGACAAACGCAACATGATACTAAGGAACTTTCCCCGAATTCAGGACTTTATAAGCAAATTCCCGCCGATTCGCCGACTCCGGATTCGCCTTGTGCCGGCATTTTCCCCGCTGGACGGACATGGCCCGCTGGCGTATCACGACCGCTAGATGGCCGATCAGGATGACACACAAGATGCAGGGGGCGATGCCCGCCAGACGTCCGAGCCTTTGGCGCGGGCGATCGGCACGCGCTACCTGCAATATGCGCTCTCCACGATCATGCACCGCGCGCTGCCCGATGCGCGCGACGGGCTGAAGCCGGTCCACCGGCGTATCCTTTATGCGATGCGCGAATTGCGGCTGGCCTCCAACGGGGGCTTCCGCAAATCGGCCAAGATATCGGGCGACGTGATGGGGAATTACCACCCCCATGGCGATGCCGCGATCTATGACGCGATGGCGCGACTGGCGCAGGATTTCGTCATCCGCTATCCGCTGGTGGACGGGCAGGGCAATTTCGGCAACATCGACGGCGATAACCCCGCCGCCTCGCGCTACACCGAGGCGCGGATGACCGCGGTGGCCGAGGCCTTGATGCAGGGCCTCGACGAGAACGCGGTCGATTTTCGGCCCAATTACGACGGCACGCTTGAAGAACCCGAGGTTCTGCCCGCCGCCGTTCCGAACCTGCTGGCCAACGGATCGTCGGGGATCGCGGTGGGGATGGCGACGAATATTCCGCCCCACAACCTCGACGAGCTGATCGCGGCCTGCCTGCACCTGATCAAGACGCCCGACGCCCGCGACGAGACGCTGCTCAACTACGTGCAGGGCCCCGATTTCCCGACCGGCGGTATCATCGTGGAACCGCGCGAGAGCATGGTGGAAACCTATGCTACCGGGCGCGGCGCCTTTCGCCTGCGCGCGAAATGGGAGGTGGAGGACCAGGGGCGCGGCACCTGGCAGATCGTGGTCACTGAAATCCCCTACCAGGTTCAGAAATCCAAGCTTATTGAACGGCTTGCAGAGCTGATCCAGACCAAGAAAGTGCCGATCCTCGCCGATGTTCGCGACGAAAGCGCCGATGATATCCGCATCGTTCTGGAACCCCGCACCCGCACCGTCGATCCCGAGGTTTTGATGGCGACGCTGTTCCGCCAGTCGGAGCTGGAGACGCGGTTTTCGCTCAACATGAACGTGCTGATCGACGGGCGCACGCCCAAGGTCTGTTCGCTCAAGGAAGTGCTGCGCGCCTTCCTCGACCACCGCCGCGACGTGCTGATCCGCCGGTCGCGCCACCGGATGGAAAAGATCGACCACCGGCTGGAGGTTCTCGAAGGCTTCATCATCGCCTTCCTCAACCTCGACCGCGTGATCGACATCATCCGCTACGACGACGATCCCAAGGCCGCGCTGATGCGCGAGGATTGGGGCCGCGACCATGTCCGCGCCACGTCGGAACGCGACTACAAGACACCGCTGCCGGGCGATGGAGAGCTGACCGAGGTTCAGGCCGAAGCGATCCTGAACATGCGTCTGCGGTCGCTCAGGCGGCTGGAGGAAATGGAGTTGATCCGCGAACGCGACGCGCTGATGGAAGAGCGCGCGGGGCTGGAGGATCTGCTGGCCTCCGACAGCCTGCAGTGGACCCGGATTTCCGAGGAATTGCGGGACGTTCGCGCGAAATTCGGCGCCAAGTCCGAAGGCGGCGCGCGGCGCACCGGATTCGCCGAAGCGGGCGAGGTGGCCGAGGTTCCGATCGAGGCGATGATCGAGCGCGAGCCGATCACGGTCGTCTGCTCCAAGATGGGCTGGATCCGGGCGATGAAGGGGCACATTGACCTCTCGACCGAGATGAAATTCCGCGACGGCGACGAAGGGCGATTCCTGTTCCATGCGGAGACGACCGACAAGCTGCTGATCTTCTCCACGGCGGGGCGGGCCTATACGCTTTCAGCGGCGAATCTGCCCGGCGGGCGCGGTTTGGGCGAGCCGCTGCGCCTGATGGTCGATCTGCCGAACGAGGCTGAAATTATTGATCTTTTCGTCCACCGACCCGAGGGTAAGTTGATTGTCGCATCGTCTGCCGGGGACGGGTTCGTGGTGCCCGAGGCCGAGGTGGTCGCCCAGACCCGCACGGGCAAGCAGGTGCTGAACCTCGCGCAGGGTGTCACCGCTCGTGTCTGCCGGGCCGTCGGGCCGGGCGACGATGCCGTTGCCGTGGTGGGCGAGAACCGCAAGCTCTTGATTTTCCTGTTGGAAGAGCTGCCCGAAATGGGCCGTGGCAAGGGTGTCCGTTTGCAGAAATACAAGGATGGCGGGTTGGCCGATGCGCGGAGTTTCGTGCTGGCGAACGGCCTGTCCTGGCTCGACCCGGCGGGGCGCACGCGGAGCGAGACGGAGCTGGCCGAATGGCAGGCCAAACGCGCCAGCGCGGGCCGGATGGCGCCGCGCGGCTTTCCGCGGGACAATCGGTTCACCTGAGGCTGATAGGCCCGGATGGGCCGTAGGGATCCCGTAACAAAGCTGTAGGGAAGCTGTCGTGCATCTGTAGCTACAGATGTAGGGCGGGGCTGGGTTGCCCGAGGACGCGCGATCTGTCGCTGATCGGGATCTGGCGGAACGCGCTTTCCCACGGATTAGCCGCGCTACGCGTCAGGTCATGCATGTCATGGAAAGAGACGTGGCAGGGGCGGAGGGACTCGAACCCCCGGCCTGCGGATTTGGAATCCGCTGCTCTACCAACTGAGCTACACCCCTAGGCCGATGCGCGGGATAGGGCGGATCGGCACGCTTGTCCAGATGTCTTGGACCAGATTCAACCCGCGTTCCACGGTCCATGCAGATCGGTTTCGCCGGGCCGGTCGACCCGTTCGAACCCATGCGCGCCAAAACGGTCGCGCAGGCCCTGGATCAGGTTGGCGGTGCCGCGCGCCTGCCGCAGCGTGTCGAACCATCCGAGGCCCGAGGCCAGCGCCGGAACGGGCAGGCCGGCAGCGCTTGCCGCGGCCACGGTCCGGCGGAGCGCCGGCATATGCGCGCGCAACTGATCGGCAAAGGCAGGTGCAAAGGCAAGCTGCGCATCGGGCGCCTCGTTCAGCGCCTTGGCCATGTCGTCGAGCATCGCGGATCGGATGATGCAGCCCGCCCGCCAGATCTCGGCGATGCGGGGCAGGGGGAGGGACCAATCCTCCTCGCGGCTGGCTGTGGACAGGAGCGCGAAGCCCTGCGCATAGGCGATGATCTTGCCCGCGATCAGCGCGCTTTCCAGATCGGTGTCGGACAGGTCGAGGGGTTCCGTGCCGCCGAACATCTCGGCGCCTTGTTGGCGCAGATCCTCCGCACCCGACAGGACGCGGGCGGTGACCGCGGCCTCGACGGCTGGAAGGGGGGCCGCGCGGGTCTGGGCGTCGATCACGGTCCAGCGGCCCGTTCCCTTTTGCCCGGCACTGTCGCGGATCAGGTCGAGCAGCGGTGTGTCGCTGTCCGGGTCGGTGGCGCGCGCCACCTCGGCCGTGATCTCGACAAGGTAGGAGGCAAGCGGACCCTCGTTCCAGCGGGCGAAGCTGTCGCCGATCCGGGTGGCGGTCCGGTCCATGCCATCCCGCATCAGCCCGTAGATTTCGGCGATCATCTGCATGTCGGCATATTCGATGCCGTTGTGCACCATCTTGACGTAATGGCCAGCGCCTTCGGGGCCGAGATGGGCGACACAAGGTGCCCCCTCGAAACGGGCCGCGATGACGCGCAGGACGGGTTTCATCGCCGACCAAGCGCGGTCGGAGCCGCCCGCCATCATCGAGGGGCCGTTGCGCGCGCCCTCTGCCCCGCCGGAGACGCCGAGGCCGAGGAAATCGAGATCCTCCGTCGCCAGCGCGCGGGCGCGGCGGCCCGTGTCCTGCCAATCGGAATTGCCGGCGTCGACGATCACGTCGCCGGGATCGAGATGGGGGCGCAGGGCTTTGATCTGCTCATCGACGGCCTTGCCCGCGGGCACCATCAGGACGATCCGGCGCGGGCGCGCGATGGCCGCGACGAAGGCGGCGAGGTCGGTCGTGGGCACGATCATCGCGGCCAGATCCCCGGCCCCCTCGACGAAGGCGTGGGTGCGGCTGTCCGTGCGGTTGAAGACCGCGATCTTGTGCCCGGTTTCGGCGATGTTGAGCGCGAGATTCGCGCCCATCGTGCCGAGCCCGATCAACCCGATTTCCGCCGTGTCGCGCCTGTCGTCCATCTGTGATCCTCCGCTGTTAGCCGCGACAGCCTAGTGCGCCCCGGTGAAAGGTGCCAGCACCCGGGCCGGATTGACGCTGCGGGCGAAGCCGTTCAAGGAAGCCTCCGGAAGGGAAGCCCCATGGGACGGATGACGCTGCGTCAAAGGATCGCCTCGAGCCCCGCGCTCAACCGGGCCGCCGCCGGGCTGTTCCGGCTGTGGCTGGAACTGGTCTATCGCAGCGCACGGCGCGAGGCGGATGGCTGGGACGCGGTTTCCCGCCTGATCGAGACCCATGGTGCGGTGATCATCGTCTGCTGGCACCAGCGGATCATGCTGACGCCCTGGATGTTCGACTTGGACCAAGCCCCGTGCCGCAGCCTGACCTCGGCGGGGCGGGCGGGGCGGCTCGTGGGCTGGATGCACCGCGCCTTTGGCTATGGAACGGTGCCGATGCCCAAGGGCCATTGGGGGGCCGCGCAGATGCGCGAGGTCCTGCGCGGGCTGAAGGAGGGGGTTTCCATCGGCATTTCCCCGGATGGGCCGCGCGGACCGGCGCGCCTGGCCAAGGTCACACCCATCCAATGGGCGCGCACAGCGCAGGTGCCGGTCGTGGTCTTCACCTTTTCCACCTCGCGGGCGTGGCATTGGCGGACATGGGACCGGCTGATGTTCCCCATGCCTTTCGGTCGGATCGCGCTGTTGTGGCGGGTCTGGGACCGTGCGGTGCCACCCCGCCTGACCGAGGTGGAGGGGGCCGCGTTGGCCGCCGATCTGGGCGCCTTCATGGATGCCGTGACCGCCGAGGCGGACGCCCGCGTCAGGGGCTGAGGCGTTCAAGCGCCGCAAGATCCGCGCCGCAGATCGCGGCCTCTGCCATCAGGATGCGGTCGATGGGCCAATCCCACCATTCGATCTCGAGCAGGCGGGCAATGGTGGCGGCATCGAAGCGAGGCCGTATCACCCGTGCTGGATTGCCCGCGACAAGGCTGTAGGGTGGGATCGTGCCCGCCACGACCGCACCCGCGCCGATGATCGTGCCCGATCCGATCCGCGCACCCGGCAGGATCGTGGCCCGTGTTCCAATCCAGACATCATGGCCGATGATCGTGTCGGGGCCGGGACCCGGCAGCGAGGGCCGTCCCGCCGCCTCGCCGCCGCCGAAGATGGCGAAGGGATAGGTGGAAAACCCGTCATGCCGGTGGTTGGCCGAGGCGGTGACGAAGAGCGCCCCGTCCGCGATCTGGCAAAAGCGCCCGATCACCAGTTTTTCGGGACTGAACGGATAGGTGTAGGGGGCGATATGCGCGGCCCAATCCGGCGGCGGATGAAGGGCCGAGGCATAAGTGTATTCGCCGATCTCGATGCGCGGATGGTCGATGACGGAGCGCAGGTAGACGGTGCCTGGATGAGCGGAGCCATCGGGAAGCGTGACGGGATGGACGGCATCGGGCCGTGCGAAGGGGCGGTGTTCTGGCATGGAAAGACCTTTGGTCTGAACGGGTTTCAGGGATGAAACGGGGTCAGAAAGCGGTCTTGTCCATGTCGGCCTCCATCACGGGATGGCTTGGATTTAACGTATCTTTTGCCAAAAAGCAAAAGGGCCGCCCGGAGGCGGCCCTTTCTTGTCGGATGATCGTGTGGATCACTCGATGATCTTGGAAACGACCCCTGCGCCAACGGTGCGGCCGCCTTCGCGGATGGCGAAGCGCAGGCCGTCTTCCATGGCGATCGGCGCGATCAGTTCGACCGTGAACTTCAGGTTGTCGCCGGGCATCACCATCTCGGTGCCCTCGGGCAGCTGAACCGTGCCGGTCACGTCCGTCGTGCGGAAGTAGAACTGCGGGCGGTAGTTCGCGAAGAACGGCGTGTGACGGCCACCTTCTTCCTTGGTCAGGATGTAGGCTTCGGCCTCGAACTTCGTGTGCGGCTTCACCGAGCCGGGCTTGCACAGCACCTGGCCGCGCTCGACGCCTTCACGGTCCACACCACGCAGCAGCGCGCCGATGTTGTCGCCCGCCTCACCACGATCCAGCAGCTTGCGGAACATTTCCACGCCCGTGCAGGTCGTCTTCTTGGTGTCGCGGATACCCACGATCTCGATTTCGTCGCCCACGTTGATCACGCCACGCTCGACGCGGCCGGTCACAACGGTGCCGCGGCCCGAGATCGAGAACACGTCTTCGATCGGCATCAGGAAGGGCTGATCCACGGCGCGCGCGGGCGTCGGGATGTAGGCGTCAACCGCAGCCATCAGTTCGCGGATCTTGTTCTCGCCGATCTCGGCGTCACGGCCTTCCATCGCGGCCAGGGCCGAGCCCGCAACGATCGGAATGTCGTCGCCGGGGAAGTCGTAGGAGGACAGAAGCTCGCGGATTTCCATCTCGACCAGTTCCAGAAGTTCCGGATCGTCGACCTGGTCCACCTTGTTCATGAACACGACCAGCGCGGGAACGCCGACCTGGCGCGCCAGCAGGATGTGCTCGCGGGTCTGGGGCATCGGGCCGTCGGCCGCGTTCACCACCAGGATGCCGCCGTCCATCTGCGCGGCACCGGTGATCATGTTCTTCACGTAGTCGGCGTGGCCGGGGCAGTCGACGTGCGCGTAGTGACGGTTCTCGGTCTCGTATTCCACATGCGCGGTCGAGATCGTGATCCCGCGCGCCTTTTCCTCGGGCGCGCCGTCGATCTGGTCATAGGCCCGGAATTCGCCGAAATACTTCGTGATCGCCGCCGTCAGCGTCGTCTTGCCGTGGTCAACGTGACCAATCGTGCCGATGTTCACATGCGGCTTGTTACGTTCAAACTTTGCCTTTGCCATGGCCCTCGCACCTTGTCCGTTCGGGGGCCGCCGCATGGGTCACGCGGGAGGCCCGGTTCAACATCGCGGGCGAGGTAGTCGGGTCGCAGGGAAAAATCAAGCCGATAACGGCGCATCGCCTCCGCTTGGGCCGGGGGCAAGGTCAGGAGCTGTGGTCAGGGGATCGAGGGGGTTGCGGAGGTGACCGGCAGGATGATGGCTTCGGCGGGCGTCACGGGCCGCGCCCTCGGGGCCGTTGTGGGCGCCGGGGTCGGTGTGGGCGTCGTCGTGTCCTCGGCAGGTGTTTCGGCGGGGGGCAGGGCCACGGCTTCGCCCGCAACCGGGGCCGTGCGGAACGGCGGCGCATCGGGATCGACGCTGAACCATTCGGGATTGTCCAGCATCCAGCGCTGGATCTGCCGGGCGGCATTGCGCGCCAGCACCTGCATCTGTTCCTCGCGGCTGCGCGCTATGCCCGAGCCCACCACGGCGGTTTCGGCCGATGCGCCCTCGAGCACCACGATCTGTTCGGGTTCCTCGTGCAGCTTCACGCCCGCCGCGTCGTCCCAGACATTGACCGACAGCACCAGAACCGACCGCGGGTTCAAGATCAGCGGCACGCCGGGCGGGGCCAACGCGTAGCCATCGATGGCGATGCCGAGGTGGTAGAGCCTGTCGCCCTCGTAGACACCGAAGCGGCGGTCGATCTCGGACGTCAGGATCGCGATCCACTCCTCGGCCGTGGCGTTCCGCGACGGCGGGACCTGCTGCATGCTGTCGGCCACCACGATGTTATGCCCCAGACGGAAATCGCCCATATTGGGCAATTCGTCCGTCAACGGGTCGGGCGCGGCGCCGCAGCCGAACAGGGCCACGACAAGCGCGAGGGGGGCAAAACGGGTGGAAGGGCGGATCATGCACGGCTCCGGCTAATGAACACTTGCGTTGGGGATACCGCAGCGGGGCATCGGACGCAAACGCACCCTGCTGGCCTGCGGGCGCACTGACGCTATCTTGAACGTGGCGAGATCCGAGGGGATGACAAGATGCCCGCAGCCGTGCGCCCAGCCGACCTTCCAGTGGCGGCCCGACTGCCGAACCAACCGATGGGATTGATCGCCAGCTACCGTGCGGGGCGAGAGAACATCCTGTCGATCATTCCCGAGCTTGCGCTGGAGGTGCCGATCCTGTCGGGGCGTACCGGTCCGGATCGCTGGCACATGGTGATGGACCCCACGGCGATCCGGCGCATCCTGCTGGAGCGGGTCGAGGCCTATCCGAAATCGGAGGTGACGAAATCCATCCTGCGGCCCGCGTTGGGTGAAAGCCTTTTCGTGGCCGAGGGAGACCATTGGCGTTGGCAGCGCCGCGCGGCAGCGCCCGCCTTTGCCGCGCGCAACATCGATGCCCTGACGCCTGCGATGACGCGCGCCGCCGAGGCGGCAGCGGCACGAATTGCGCCAGCGGTCGGCCGAAGGGCGATCAACGCGGTCGACGAGATGGTCGGCGCGACCTTCGACGTGATCGCCGATGTCACCCTGTCTGATCGCGGTGGCATAGACCGCGCCGAGGTGGGCGCGGCGCTCGACGCCTATATCGACAGCGCGGCGCGGATCAGCCTGCTCGATGTTCTGGGCTTGCCCGGTTGGGTCCCGCGACCGGCCCGGCAGGCGGCGGTGCGCGAACTGTCCCATTTGCGAAGCGGCATGGAGGCGGCCATCGCCCGGCGCGCCTGCGACGGGCCCCGGCCCGTGCCCGACCTGATGGACCTGCTGCTGGCCGCCACCGACCCCGAGACCGGTCGGCGCATGACCACGGACGAATTGCGCGAGAATCTCCTGACCTTCATCGTGGCGGGCCACGAGACGACGGCCCTGACGCTGGCATGGGCGTTGTACCTTTGCGCCTTCGATCCCGAGGTGCAGGCGCGCGCCCGGACCGAGGCGCAGACGGTGCTGGGGGATCGCGCCGCGGGGGCTGCAGATGTGGCGCAGTTGCCCTATGTGCGGCAGGTGATCGAGGAGGCGCTGCGGCTCTATCCGCCAGGCGGGTTCCTGTCACGGACAGCGCAGGCGCCCGACCGGCTTGCAGGGGCGGAGATCTGCATTGGCGATACGGTCATGATCCCGGTCTACGGCCTGCACCGGCACCGCAACCTGTGGGATGAACCCGACGCCTTTCGTCCGGACAGGTGGGCGGATCGCGCGACCATTGACCGGTACCAGTATCTGCCCTTCGGCGACGGGCCGCGCATCTGCATCGGGGCCCGGTTCGCGATGCAGGAGGCCGTGATCATCCTTGCGACGCTGCTGGCGCGGTTCCGGTTCCGTGCCGTTCCGGGGCGCGCCCCGCGCCCCGTGATGATCTTGACGTTGCGGCCAGAGGGCGGCGTCTGGCTGGAGGTCGAGGCTGTCTGAAGCCGTCGTCGGGCCCGGTTTATTGTGCGGCCACGAGCAGCGGAACCGCGCGGGACCCCGCCGTTTCCGTGTTCGACGTGCGGAATTGCAGGACTTCTTTCGACAGGGTTTCCGACGCACTTGAAAGCAGGCGGGCGGCATTCGTGCTTTCGACGGCCATTTCCGCGTTTTCCTGCGTCAGCCGGTCGAGCTGAGAGACCGTATCGTTGATCTGCGTCAGCGTGCTGGCCTGTGCCGCGATGCCGGTCGCGATACGGCCGACCGTATCGGAGAGGTGACCGACGCCGTCGAAGACGGTTCCGATATCCTTGCCTGCACGGTTCACCAATTCGACGCCGCTTGCGACATGGCGGGCGCTTTCCGCGATCAGTTCGTTGATCTCGCGCGCCGAATCGGAACTGCGTTGTGCCAGTTGCCGAACCTCCTGCGCCACAACGGCGAAACCGCGGCCGGCGCTGCCTGCGCGCGCCGCCTCGATCGCGGCGTTCAGAGCCAAGAGATTGGTTTGAACCGCGATGGCGTCGATGGCGCGGACGATCTTTGAGATCCGCGAGGAGGAATCCTGGATCAGGCCCATCGCGTCGATCGCGCTGCGGAAGATCTCGCCGCTGCCCTCGGTCAGGTCGCGGGTGCGACGGGCAATGGCGTCTGCCTCATCGGCCTCGGTGGCGGCGGATCGCACGGTCGAGGTCAATTGCTCGACAGCGGCGGCGGTTTGCCCGAGGGCCGAAGCCTGGCTGGACGTGCGCCCCGAAAGGTTCTCCGACGCGTCGCGGATTTCGAGGCTGATGCTGCCGATGGAGCGGGTCATCGCGCCGACGCGTCCGATGAGCGTGTTCAGGTTTTCGCACATCCGGTTGAAGCTGCGGGCGAGAACCGCGAGGTCTGGAACATCGCTGACGGGAAGGCGTTGCGTCAGGTCGCCCTCGCTCAATCGTTCAAGGCCGTGGGACAGGCTTTCGATGGCCTCGCGGCGGGTGGTGACATCGGTTGCCACCTTCACCACGCGGACGGCGCGCCCCTGCGCGTCGAAGACGGGAGCATAGGTCGCCTGGATCCAGATCTTGCGTTTGGTCCGGGTCAGCCGTGGAAATTGGTCGGTGAAGCTTTCGCCCGATCGCAGCCGTTGCCAAAAGTCCGCATATTCGGTGCTTGCGGCATAGGCCGGGTCGACGAAGATGCGGTGATGGCGGCCAACCACCGCGTCGGCGTCGTACTCGACGGCCGCGAGAAAATTGGCGTTGGCCTGAAGGATGGTGCCATCCATCGCAAAATGGATGACCGCCTGCGTCCGATCCACCATCGCAAGCAGGGCTTGGTTCGCCTCGGAGAGGCTGTCCGTCCGCAATTCGTTCGCCGTCATGTCACTACCACCGAGTCAACCGACTAGGTCAACGGCGGTCTATCTGGAACCTTTAGCGGCAGGGCCGCAGGTTCAACCCTTCCGGGCGTAAACATCGCCGGAATTCGCCTCGTGCGGCAGATCGCGAAGGATCTTTGCCATGGACGCGGCGTCCACCCAATCTTGCAGCGTCAGGGCGTGATCTTCGCCCAGCGACAGGTTGAAGCGATAGTCGCCAAGGCGCGCCACAGTCTCCAGCGCGTGAAGCGCCGGATCGCGCTGGATCGTCGTGATCTCGAAGGAGAGCGCGGGCAGGGCCTGGGTCAGGCCGCGCAGCACCTCGGGTTCGTGGCCTTCGACGTCGATCTTGACGAAATCGGGCAGGCCGTGGGCGGCGATCAGCGCGTCGAGCGTGGTGACCGCCACCTCCTGCGTCGTGTCCCAGGTCTGGCCCTCCCAGCCGGGCGCACCTTCGGCGGCGGCGATGAAATCGCGCGACAGGGTCGAGACTGTCGGATTGGCGGTGTTGAGGAACATTTGGGCGGTTCCGGGTTCCGCGCCGACCGCGCCCGAGACCAGCGTCACGCCGGGATCGGCGCGGAACAGGAGCCTGAGCACGCGCATGGCTGCGGGTTGCGGCTCGATGGCCACGACCCTTGCGCCGAGGCGCCGGAAACTGGCGACGCGGTCGCCCACATGCGCGCCGATGTCGAAGACCAGCCCGTCTTGCCCCACGAAACGGCCGTTGAGCGCATCCATCCGGCGGGTGCGGTCTGCGTCGCGATGGTAGACGCGCAGCGAGCGGGCGATGCCCTTGGCGGCGTTCGGGCGGGGCGTGTCGGGCATTGTCAGGGTCCTTGGCTGGGCGGCGGTGCGCCCGGTGGTAGATATCCGGCCTTCGCGCCGCGTCCATGGGCGATGATATCGGTGGCCGCCTTGCGCCGGGGGCGGGCCTTGCGTATATGGCGCGGAATTGACCCGGAGACGACCCATGGCCAACCCGTTCCAGTTCCTGCAGCAGACCCGCAGCGAGATCGCCAAGGTGGTCTGGCCTTCGCGCCGAGAAGTGTTGGTGACGACGGCTATGGTGTTCCTGATGGCCGTCGTTTTCGCGATCTTCTTTTTCTTCGTCGATTTCCTGATCCGCCAGGGTCTGGAACTTATTCTGACGGTTTTCGGCTGATCGCGTCCGGGCTTGCCATTCGCGCGGGCTGCGCGTAAGCACTTCCCATCTTCCCCGACATCGACAGTGACGCGCCAGTGCTCTCTCCAGTCGTGTCCGAACGGAAGATGCACCCGGCGGGGTCCGGGGAAGTATCAGTTACACCCGGCGCGGCCAGCGTCGCGAGAACCAAGGGGAAATCGGCCATGGCGAAGCGGTGGTATTCCGTCAGCGTCCTTTCGAATTTCGAGAAGCGGATCGCCGAGCAGATCCGGACCGCAGTGGCCGAAAAGGGCCTGCAGGACGAGATCGAAGAGGTTCTGGTTCCCGAAGAGGAAGTGATCGAGATTCGCCGCGGCAAGAAGGTGACCGTGCCGCGCCGTTTCATGCCGGGTTACGTTCTGGTGCGGATGGAGATGACCGACCGCGCCTATCACGCGATCAACTCCATCGCGCGGGTGACCGGCTTTCTCGGGCCGCAGGGCCGCCCGATGCCGATGCGTGACGACGAGGTGAACGCGATCCTGAACCGCGTCGAGGAAGGCGAGGCCGCGCCGCGGTCGACGATCACCTTCGAGATCGGCGAGAAGGTCAAGGTCAACGAAGGCCCGTTCGAGGATTTCGACGGCATGGTCGAAGAGGTCGACGAGGACAATCAGCGCCTCAAGGTTTCGGTCTCGATCTTTGGCCGTGCGACGCCCGTGGAACTCGAGTTCACTCAGGTGTCCAAACAGATGTGACGCCCGGGCGGCGCACTGCCGCCGGGGCTTGCGTGGCGGGCCGGAACGGTCTATGCGCCCAGCCTGTCGCGCTTGCGCGGCATTCCCATGTGGGAGGCGAGGTCTTCGCGAAGACCGGACCGCACCACATCGACAAAGGCCAAGGGGCGCGCCCCGCGGCTGTTGAGAAAAGGAGAGGCCAAGATGGCCAAGAAACTTGCTGGCAAGATGAAGCTGCAAATCAAGGCGGGGCAAGCCACCCCGTCTCCGCCGGTTGGCCCCGCATTGGGTCAGCGCGGCATCAACATCATGGAATTCTGCAAGGCGTTCAACGCCAAGACCGCAGACATGGAGCCCGGTGCACCGTGCCCGACCGTGATCACCTATTACCAGGACAAGTCCTTCACGATGGACATCAAGACGCCGCCGGCGTCCTATTTCCTCAAGAAGGCCGCCGGTCTGAAACCGCAGGGCAAGCGCAATCGCCCGCGCGGCGGCGACAAGCCCGGTCGCGTCAACATCGCGTCGATCACGCCCGCCCAGCTGCGCGAGATCGCGGAGGCCAAGATGGTCGATCTGAGCGCGAATGACGTCGAATCGGCAATGAAGATCATCCTCGGCTCCGCGAAGTCGATGGGTATCGAGGTGAAAGGGTAAGCCATGGGGAAGATCGCAAAGCGCCTGCAGGCCGCCCGCACCGCATTTGACGGCAAGGTCGACATCACGATCGAGGAAGCCGTTTCCCTGATCAAGGCCAATGCCTCGGCCAAGTTCGACGAAACCGTCGAGATCGCCATGAACCTGGGCGTTGACCCCCGCCACGCCGACCAGATGGTCCGTGGCACGGTCAACCTGCCCAACGGCACCGGCAAGACGGTTCGCGTTGCCGTGTTCGCACGCGGCGCCAAGGCCGATGAAGCCAAGGCCGCCGGAGCGGATATCGTCGGCGCCGAGGACCTGATGGAATCCATTCAGGGTGGCACGATCGATTTCGACCGTTGCATCGCTACGCCCGACATGATGCCCATCGTCGGCCGTCTGGGTAAGATCCTCGGGCCGCGCAACCTGATGCCGAACCCCAAGATCGGGACCGTCACCATGGACGTCAAGGAAGCCGTCGAGGCGGCCAAGGGCGGTCAGGTGCAGTTCAAGGTCGAGAAGGCCGGCGTGATCCACGCAGGTGTCGGCAAGGTCAGCTTCGGCGAAGAGCAGCTGATTGAGAACATCCGCGCTTTCGTGGATGCCGTCAGCCGTGCCAAGCCCGCCGGGGCCAAGGGATCGTATCTCAAGCGGATCTCGCTCAGCTCCACCATGGGTCCGGGCGTTTCGGTCAGCCTCGAGAGCGCGACCGCAAGCTGAACGTCACAGGTTCTGCCGAAGACATGAAAAGGGCACGCCATGCGCGTGCCCTTTTCCTTTTTGGTCAAGGAGCGGCACAAGCGCGTAAATTCCCGGCATTGCTGTATCCGCTTGGAGATGATCGTGCCCGAATTGCCACAAATCTCCCCACGAATTTCACCCTTTCTGCACTTTCGGTCACGACAACCGTCTATGGAGAAATGTAGGATCGCCCCAAGTTCGCTTAACCAGTAGGATTTCTCGATGTACCGTTATGTTCCGAGCTTCGCGTTGGCAGCAATCCTCGGGTGTGCCGGCCTTTCCGCACAAGCACAGGATGGCGCCTCGATCACCGGCTCCGCCGCGCC
This sequence comes from Roseicyclus marinus, assembly GCF_030163795.1. Lineage (GTDB taxonomy): Bacteria > Pseudomonadota > Alphaproteobacteria > Rhodobacterales > Rhodobacteraceae > Roseicyclus > Roseicyclus marinus. Next base: position 146,742 of record NZ_JASJOF010000001.1, read on the forward strand.
GCTCCAGACGCAACCCAGCCCTTCCGCCTCGCTTGCCTTCCCCTCCGTCTTCGGCGCCACCTCGGCGGTCGCCGCCCCGAATGGTACGGCCTTCGCGGCGCTGAGCTATGTCACGCCGCGCGGCGGTGTGCAGGGATCGGATGACGATGGCGATCTGAGTGTCGGCTATGCACTCGGCAACCCGGTGACCGGCGTGAGCGCGCAGGTCGCCGTCAACATTCTTGGCCTCGACCCGTTCGGGGACAGCGGCGCCCTGTCCTTCAGCCTGTCGCGGATGCTGCGGGCTGGTGGCACATCGGCCACCTTCGCCTCGATCGGAGCGGGCAACATCCTGGGCTGGGGCGATGCGCGTCGCAGCGATACGACCTATGTCGCGGCGGTGTCGCATATCCAGGCCTTCCCGCTCGCCAATGGCGTGGAATTGCCGGTCCAGTTCACCTTCGGTTACGGCACCGATTCGACCCTGTCAGACGACGGGCGCGGCCGCGCCGGACCCGGCGCCTTCTTTGGGATCGGCATGGGCCTGACGCAGAATCTTGCGGGCAGCATCTCCTTCACCGAGACGCAGGTGAACATGGGCTTGAGCCTGTCGATCCCGCAACTGCCGGGGGCGGGCCTGTCGCTGGGCGTCTATGATGTGACCGACAACACCAACCGTCAGCAGGTCGCGCTGGGCCTGTCGCTGGCATTCTGATCGTTGCGCGTTATTCCGGAGAGTAGAGAGATGAGTTTTCGCAAGATCTTGACCGGGCTGACCTTTGCCGGTGCCCTTTTCGCTGCCGCAGGCGCTCAGGCCGGTGGGTCGAGCACGCCCAACACGGCGGATGTGTTCACGCCCGGCACGTCAACTGTTGTCGCAGCGGCTTTCGCCGAGGCGCGGACGGTCCTGTCCGGCGGCGGTTCGCTGACGACGACGCCCACGGCCGGTGGTGGCACGACGGCGACCCTTCCCAGCGGCACCACGATCACGGTGTCGGGCACTGGCGGCACGATCACCGTCACGCCCGCGGGCGGCGGGGCACCCATCACCTTGTCCTCGTCGTTTGTCGCGTCTTTCCTCGCTGGCTTTCTCTGAGCCTGCGCGGCACGACGTTTCGGGGTTTGCGTGATGATCCGGCACCGGTCGCCCTCGTGGCCGGTGCTGGTTTCATTTCGACCGGGGCCTGACGGGGCGGCGGGTCTTTCGGGGCTTGGCACCCTGCGGGAATGGGGCTAGGAAGGGCGCTGGCTGCAAGGGGCGATTCGTCGCCCCTTGTTGTCTTTCGTCCGAGACGGTGGGTTGGGTGTTGCACCCGCTAAATCCTGCCTGAGACGGGATCAGGTCAGACAACCGAGGGCTCGGACCGTTCGAGCGCCTGGCGGTCTCTGGTTCCGTTGCGCAAGCGGACCAAAACCGCCGGAGCGATCCGGTAGAACTGAGCCGGGGCCATCCGATCGCATCGGGGCCCCAAACTGGAGTAAACCTGTGGATAGAGCCCAGAAAGAGAAAGTGGTCGAAGAACTCGGCCAGATCTTCGAAAGCTCTGGCGTCGTGGTGGTGGCACACTACCAGGGCCTCACGGTTGCCGAGATGCAGGACCTGCGTGCACGCGTTCGCGATGCAGGCGGGGCCGTGCGTGTCGCCAAGAACAGGCTCGCCAAGATCGCCCTTGAAGGCACCGATGTCGCTGGCATCGCGGACCTTCTGACGGGCATGACCGTTCTCGCCTATTCCGAAGACCCGGTCGCAGCCGCCAAGGCCGCGGACGAGTACGCCAAGGCCAATGACAAATATGTCATCCTCGGCGGTGCGATGGGTGGGACGGTTCTGAATGCCGACGGTGTGAAGGCCGTCGCGAAGATGCCGTCGCGCGAGGAGCTTATCGCTTCGATCGTCGGCTGCATCGGCGCGCCCGCTTCGAACATCGCCGGTGCCATTGGCGCCCCTGCTTCCAATATCGCCTCCATCCTTTCGACCATCGAAGAGAAGGCGGCGTAAGCACCCGATCGAGACCCGCCGCTTGCGGCGTTGGAACCCCATACCTACATACGGAACCTGAAAAATGGCTGATCTGAAGAAACTCGCAGAAGAGATCGTCAACCTGACCCTGCTGCAGGCTCAGGAACTGAAGACCATCCTCAAGGACGAATACGGCATCGAGCCCGCTGCTGGTGGCGCCGTCATGATGGCTGCACCGGCTGGTGAAGCTGCCGCCGCCGAAGAGGAAAAGACCGAATTCGACGTCGTCCTCAAGAACGCAGGCGCACAGAAGATCAACGTGATCAAGGAAGTGCGCGCGATCACCGGTCTGGGCCTGAAAGAAGCCAAGGACCTCGTGGAAGCTGGCGGCAAGGTCAAGGAAGGCGTGTCCAAGGCGGAAGCCGAGGACATCAAGGCCAAGCTGGTTGCAGCTGGCGCCGAGGTCGACCTGGCCTGAGGCCAAAACATATCCCCCCGGTCCATGTGGCCGGGCGGGACCCAAAATCGGCTGGGCCCGGAGCAAATCCGGGTCCAGCCATCCGCGTCTTGGCAAGGGCCCCATCGGGGCGTTTTCCAAGACGGTGGCAACGGGATCGGGATTTGCCGGTGGGACGGCAGACAGATTGATCCGTCACGTCTTGTTTCATGGTGCTGCTCACCCGAGGCCCCGGCGGTGAGAGCGGCGCAGCGAAACACATCGAAAGGTGCGCGAGAGCATGGCTCAGACCTACGCAGGCCAGAAACGTATCCGCAAATTCTACGGCAAAATCCGCGAAGTGCTGGAGATGCCGAACCTGATCGAGGTGCAGAAATCCTCCTATGACCTGTTCCTCAAGTCCGGCGACGGCGAAAAGCCCGCCGACGGCGAAGGGATCATGGGCGTTTTCCAGTCGGTCTTCCCGATCAAGGATTTCAACGAGACCGCCGTTCTTGAGTTCGTGAAATACGAGCTCGAACAGCCCAAGTTCGACGTGGACGAGTGCCAGCAGCGCGACCTCACCTATGCCGCGCCGCTCAAGGTCACCCTGCGCCTGATCGTGTTCGATGTCGACGAGGACACCGGGGCCAAGTCGGTCAAGGACATCAAGGAACAGGACGTATTCATGGGCGACATGCCCCTGATGACGCCCAACGGCACCTTTATCGTCAACGGCACCGAGCGCGTGATCGTGTCCCAGATGCACCGGTCGCCCGGTGTGTTCTTCGACCACGACAAGGGCAAGACCCATTCCTCGGGCCGTCTGCTTTTCGCCTGCCGGATCATTCCCTATCGCGGCTCGTGGCTCGATTTCGAATTCGACGCCAAGGACATCGTCTTTGCCCGCATCGACCGCCGCCGCAAGCTGCCGGTCACGACGCTGCTCTATGCGCTGGGGCTGGACCAGGAAGGCATCATGGATGCCTATTACAACACCGTCTCCTTCAAGCTGGAAAAGAACCGCGGCTGGGTCACGCGCTTCTTCCCCGAGCGGGTGCGGGGCACGCGCCCGACCTTTGATTTGGTCGATGCCGCCACGGGTGAAGTGATCGCCAAGGCTGGCGACAAGGTGACGCCGCGCACGGTCAAGAAGCTGATCGACGAAGGCAAGGTGCAGCACCTTCTCATGCCCTTCGAACAGATCGTGGGCCGTTTCGCCGCCAAGGACATCATCAACGAGGAAACCGGCGCGATCTATGTCGAGGCCGGGGACGAGCTGACTTGGGAAATCGGCCGCGATGGCGAGGTTTCGGGTGGCACGCTCAAGGAATTGCTGGATGCGGGGATCACCGAGATCCCGGTGCTCGACATCGATAACATCAACGTCGGTGCCTACATCCGCAACACGATGGCCGTCGACAAGAACCTCGGCCGCGATGGCGCGCTGATGGACATCTACCGCGTGATGCGTCCGGGCGAGCCGCCGACCGTCGAGGCGGCTTCGACGCTGTTCAACCAGCTCTTCTTCGACAGCGAGCGCTATGATCTGTCGGCCGTGGGCCGGGTCAAGATGAACATGCGCCTGGATCTGGATGCCGCCGACACGCAGCGCACGCTGCGCAAGGAGGACATCATCGCCTGCATCAAGGCGCTGGTGGAACTGCGCGACGGCAAGGGCGACATCGACGACATCGACCACCTAGGCAACCGCCGCGTGCGGTCGGTCGGTGAATTGATGGAGAACCAGTATCGCGTCGGTCTGCTGCGGATGGAGCGCGCCATCAAGGAGCGCATGTCCTCGGTCGAGATCGACACGGTCATGCCGCAGGACCTGATCAACGCCAAACCGGCGGCGGCCTCGGTGCGCGAATTCTTCGGCTCTTCGCAGCTGTCGCAGTTCATGGACCAGACCAACCCGCTGTCGGAAGTGACGCACAAGCGTCGCCTTTCGGCGCTCGGGCCGGGCGGTCTGACCCGCGAGCGCGCAGGCTTCGAAGTGCGCGACGTTCACCCGACCCATTACGGCCGGATGTGCCCGATCGAGACGCCCGAAGGGCCGAACATCGGTCTGATCAACTCGCTCGCCACTTTCGCGCGGGTGAACAAGTACGGCTTCATCGAAACCCCCTACCGCAAGGTGAAGGATGCGCAGGTGACCGACGAGGTCGTCTACATGTCCGCGACCGAGGAAATGCGTCACACCGTGGCGCAGGCCAACGCGCATCTGTCGGATGCTGGCCGGTTCGAGAACGAGATGGTCAACACCCGCCAGTCGGGTGAATACACGCTTGCGCCCCGCGAGCAGGTGGACCTGATCGACGTGTCGCCCAAGCAGCTGGTTTCGGTTGCCGCCTCGCTCATTCCCTTCCTCGAGAATGACGACGCGAACCGCGCGCTGATGGGCTCGAACATGCAGCGTCAGGCCGTGCCGCTGTTGCAGGCCGATGCGCCCTTTGTCGGGACCGGCATCGAGTCCAAGGTCGCCATCGATTCCGGTGCGGCGATCCAGGCGCGGCGCGCCGGGATCATCGACCAGGTCGACGCGCAGCGGATCGTGGTCCGCGCCACCGAGGATCTGGAACTGGGCGATGCGGGCGTGGACATCTACCGCCTGCGGAAATTCCAGCGCTCGAACCAGAACACCTGCATCAACCAGCGTCCGCTGGTGAAGGTGGGTGACAAGGTGTCCAAGGGCGAGGTGATCGCCGATGGTCCGTCGACCGACATGGGGGAACTGGCGCTCGGCAAGAACGTCGTCGTCGCCTTCATGCCGTGGAACGGCTACAACTACGAAGACTCGATCCTGATTTCCGAGCGCATCGTGCGCGACGACGTCTTCACCTCGATCCATATCGAGGAATTCGAAGTCGCCGCCCGCGATACCAAGCTCGGGCCTGAGGAAATCACGCGCGATATCCCGAACGTCGGCGAGGAAGCACTCCGCAACCTCGACGAGGCGGGCATCGTCTACATCGGCGCCGAGGTCGGCCCGGGCGACATCCTTGTGGGCAAGATCACCCCCAAGGGCGAAAGCCCGATGACGCCCGAGGAAAAACTGCTGCGCGCGATCTTCGGCGAAAAGGCATCGGACGTGCGCGACACGTCGCTGCGCCTGCCGCCCGGCGATTTCGGCACGGTCGTGGAAGTGCGCGTCTTCAACCGCCATGGTGTGGAAAAGGACGAGCGCGCGCTGCAGATCGAGCGCGAGGAAGTGGAACGTCTGGCCCGCGACCGGGACGACGAGTTGACCATCCTCGAGCGCAACATCTACGCGCGTCTGAAATCCATGATCCTCGGCAAGACCGCGGTGAAAGGGCCCAAGGGCATCAAGTCCGGCTCCGAGATCACCGAGGAGCTTCTGGAAACGCTCAGCCGCGGCCAGTGGTGGCAGCTCGCGCTTGGCGACGAGAAGGACGCGGCCGAGGTCGAGGCCCTGAACCAGCAGTTCGAGGCGCAGAAGCGCGCGCTCGATCACCGGTTCGAGGACAAGGTCGAAAAGGTCCGTCGCGGCGATGATCTGCCCCCCGGCGTGATGAAGATGGTCAAGGTCTTCATCGCGGTGAAGCGCAAGCTTCAGCCCGGCGACAAGATGGCCGGCCGTCACGGCAACAAGGGCGTGATTTCCAAGGTGGTGCCGATGGAGGACATGCCGTTCCTCGCGGATGGTACGCCGGTCGATTTCGTGCTGAACCCGCTGGGCGTGCCGTCGCGCATGAACGTCGGCCAGATCCTCGAGACGCATATGGGCTGGGCCGCGCGCGGTCTTGGCATCCAGATCGACGAGGCGCTGGACGAGTATCGCCGCTCGGGCGACATGACGCCGGTGCGTGACGCGCTCAAGATCGCCTATGGCGAAGACACCTACCGCGACGCCTTTGGCGACAAGGACGAGCAGGAGATCCTCGAGGCGGCGGGCAACGTCACCCGCGGCGTTCCGATCGCTACGCCCGTCTTCGACGGCGCCAAGGAGGCCGATGTCAACGATGCGCTGACGCGTGCCGGTTTCGACACCTCGGGCCAGTCGGACCTGTTCGATGGGCGCACGGGCGAGAAATTCGCCCGCAAGGTGACCGTGGGCGTCAAGTATCTGCTCAAGCTGCACCACCTCGTGGACGACAAGATCCACGCGCGTTCGACCGGGCCGTACTCGCTCGTCACCCAGCAGCCGCTGGGCGGCAAGGCGCAGTTCGGCGGCCAGCGCTTCGGCGAGATGGAGGTCTGGGCGCTGGAAGCCTACGGTGCCGCCTACACCTTGCAGGAAATGCTGACGGTGAAGTCGGACGACGTGGCAGGCCGCACCAAGGTCTACGAGTCGATCGTCAAGGGCGAGGACAATTTCGAGGCCGGCGTTCCGGAATCGTTCAACGTTCTCGTCAAGGAGGTCCGGGGTCTGGGCCTCAACATGGAACTCCTGGATGCGGAGGATGAGGAGTGAGCCGGATGCCGGGCTGAGGCCCGGCCTACGGCAAACGGGCGGGCCGGGTATCACGCCCCGGCACGCCCCATCCTTCCCGCGATATTCGAGGTATCAAGATGAACCAGGAACTTACCAACAACCCGTTCAACCCGCTGACCCCGCCCAAGGCGTTCGATGAGATCAAGGTCTCTCTGGCCAGCCCCGAGCGGATTCTCAGCTGGTCCTTCGGCGAGATCAAGAAGCCCGAGACGATCAACTACCGCACCTTCAAGCCCGAGCGCGACGGCCTGTTCTGCGCCCGTATCTTCGGGCCGATCAAGGATTACGAATGCCTCTGCGGCAAGTACAAGCGGATGAAGTATCGCGGCGTCGTCTGCGAGAAATGCGGTGTGGAAGTCACGCTGCAAAAGGTCCGCCGCGAGCGCATGGGCCACATCGAACTGGCCGCACCCGTCGCGCACATCTGGTTCCTCAAGTCGCTCCCCAGCCGGATCGGCCTGATGCTCGACATGACGCTGCGTGATCTGGAGCGCATCCTCTATTTCGAAAATTACGTGGTGATCGAGCCGGGTCTGACCGACCTGTCCTACGGCCAGCTGATGACCGAGGAAGAATTCCTCGACGCGCAGGACGCCTATGGCGCCGACGCCTTCAGCGCCAATATCGGGGCAGAGGCGATCCGTGAGATGCTGGCCAACATCGACCTCGAGGTCGAAGCCGCCAACCTGCGCGAGGAGCTGAAGGAAGCCACCGGCGAACTGAAGCCCAAGAAGATCATCAAGCGGCTGAAGATCGTCGAGAATTTCCTCGAATCCGGCAACCGCCCGGAATGGATGGTTCTGACCGTGATCCCCGTGATCCCGCCGGAACTGCGCCCGCTGGTGCCGCTCGACGGTGGCCGGTTCGCGACGTCGGATCTCAACGATCTGTACCGCCGCGTCATCAACCGCAACAACCGCCTCAAGCGGCTGATCGAATTGCGCGCGCCCGACATCATCATCCGCAACGAAAAGCGGATGCTGCAGGAATCGGTCGATGCGCTCTTCGACAACGGCCGTCGCGGCCGCGTCATCACGGGTGCCAATAAGCGCCCGCTGAAGTCGCTGTCGGACATGCTCAAGGGCAAGCAGGGCCGCTTCCGTCAGAACCTTCTGGGCAAGCGCGTCGACTTTTCGGGCCGTTCGGTCATCGTGACCGGTCCGGAACTGAAACTGCACCAGTGCGGCCTGCCCAAGAAGATGGCGCTCGAACTGTTCAAGCCGTTCATCTACTCGCGGCTCGAAGCCAAGGGTCTGTCTTCGACCGTCAAGCAGGCCAAGAAGCTTGTGGAAAAGGAACGTCCCGAGGTCTGGGACATCCTCGACGAGGTGATCCGCGAGCACCCGGTTCTTCTGAACCGCGCTCCGACGCTGCACCGTCTTGGCATTCAGGCCTTCGAACCGATCCTGATCGAAGGTAAGGCGATCCAGCTGCACCCGCTGGTCTGCTCGGCCTTCAACGCCGACTTCGACGGTGACCAGATGGCCGTGCACGTTCCCCTCTCGCTGGAGGCCCAGCTCGAGGCGCGCGTCCTGATGATGTCGACGAACAACGTCCTGTCGCCCGCCAACGGCGCGCCGATCATCGTTCCCTCGCAGGACATGATCCTTGGCCTCTACTATGTCACGCTGGAACGCGAAGGCATGAAGGGCGAAGGCATGGTCTTTGCCAATGTGGACGAGGTGCGCCATGCCCTCGACGCGGGCGAGGTGCATCTGCACGCCAAGGTCAAGGCCCGCGTCAAGCAGATCGACGAGGAAGGCAACGAGGTCTGGAAGCGGTATGACACCACCCCTGGCCGCGTGCTTCTGGGCGATCTCCTGCCGCTGAACGCCAAGGCACCCTTCGAACTGGTCAACCGTCTTCTGCGGAAGAAGGAAGTGCAGCAGGTCATCGACACCGTCTACCGCTATTGCGGTCAGAAGGAATCGGTCATCTTCTGCGACCAGATCATGGGCATGGGCTTCAAGGAAGCGTTCAAGGCCGGGATCTCGTTCGGCAAGGACGACATGGTCATTCCCGAAACCAAGTGGACGCTCGTCGAAGAGACCCGCGACCAGGTCAAGGAATTCGAACAGCAGTACATGGACGGCCTGATCACTCAGGGCGAAAAGTACAACAAGGTGATCGACGCCTGGTCCAAGGCCAACGACAAGGTCACGGACGCCATGATGGCCACGATCTCGGCCCCCAAGAAGGACGAGAGCGGCGCCGAGATGGAACCGAACTCGGTCTACATGATGGCCCATTCGGGCGCGCGGGGTTCGGTCACGCAGATGAAGCAGCTCGGCGGGATGCGCGGCCTGATGGCCAAGCCCTCGGGCGAGATCATCGAAACGCCGATCATCTCGAACTTCAAGGAAGGTCTGACCGTTCTTGAATACTTCAACTCGACCCACGGCGCCCGCAAGGGTCTGTCGGATACCGCGCTCAAGACCGCGAACTCGGGCTACCTGACCCGGCGTCTGGTCGACGTGGCGCAGGATTGCATCGTGCGCATGGACGATTGCGGCACCGAGAACACGATCACCGCCGAGGCGGCCGTGAACGACGGTGAAGTGGTCGCGTCTCTGGCCGAGCGTATCCTGGGCCGCACCGCGGGCGAGGATATCTGCGTGCCCGGCACCGACGAGGTGATCGTCGCCAAAGGCGAGCTGATCGACGAACGCAAGGCCGATGCCGTCGAGGCCGCAGGCGTGCAATCGACGCTGATCCGGAGCCCGCTGACCTGCGAGGCCGAGGAAGGCGTCTGCGCCACCTGCTATGGCCGCGATCTGGCGCGCGGGACCAAGGTGAACACCGGCGAAGCGGTCGGCATCATCGCGGCCCAGTCGATCGGTGAACCCGGCACCCAGCTGACGATGCGGACCTTCCACATCGGCGGCGTGGCACAGGGTGGTCAGCAGTCCTTCCAAGAGGCGAATGTCGAGGGCAAGGTGTCGTTCGCGAACCCGAACCTCCTGTCGAACCCGGCGGGTGAGCAGGTGGTGATGGGCCGCAACATGCAGCTGGTCCTGACCGACGACCAAGGCACCGAACGCGCCAGCTTCAAGCTGGGCTACGGCACCAAGGTCCACGTCAAGGAAGGTGTGCAGGTCAAGCGGGGCGACCGTCTGTTCGAATGGGACCCCTACACCCTGCCGATCATCGCGGAAAAGACCGGGACGGTGAAATACGTCGATCTCGTCAGCGGCATCGCCGTGCGCGAGGAAACCGACGATGCCACCGGCATGACCCAGAAGATCGTGGCCGACTGGCGCACCGCGCCCAAGGGCAACGAGCTCAAGCCCGAGATCCTGATCGTCGGCGAGGATGGCGAGCCGGTCCGCAACGATGCGGGCAACCCGGTGACCTATCCGATGTCGGTGGACGCGATCCTGTCGGTCGAGGATGGCCAGACCATCCAGGCCGGCGAGGTCGTGGCCCGTATCCCGCGCGAGGGTGCCAAGACCAAGGACATCACCGGGGGTCTCCCCCGCGTGGCGGAATTGTTCGAAGCCCGTCGTCCCAAGGATCACGCGATCATCGCGGAGATCGATGGCTATGTGAAATTCGGTCGCGACTTCAAGAACAAGCGCCGGATCACCATCGTTCCGACCGACGAAAGCATGGAGCCCGTGGAATACATGGTGCCCAAGGGCAAGCATATCCCGGTGGCCGAGGGCGATTTCGTCCAGAAGGGCGATTACATCATGGACGGCAACCCGGCGCCGCATGACATCCTTGCGATCATGGGTGTCGAGGCGCTGGCCGTCTACATGATCAACGAGGTGCAGGAGGTCTATCGTCTGCAGGGCGTGAAGATCAACGACAAGCACATCGAGGTGATCGTTCGCCAGATGCTCCAGAAGTGGGAGATCCTCGAGAGCGGGGAAACCACGCTCCTCAAGGGCGAGCATGTGGATAAGGCGGAACTGGATGCGATGAACGCCAAGGCGGAGGCCGATGGGCGCCGTCCGGCCGAGGCGCAGCCGATCCTTCTGGGGATCACCAAGGCAAGCTTGCAGACCCGCAGCTTCATCTCGGCGGCGTCCTTCCAGGAAACCACCCGCGTGCTCACCGAGGCTTCGGTCCAGGGCAAGCGCGACAAGCTGGTGGGCTTGAAGGAGAACGTGATCGTCGGCCGCCTGATCCCCGCAGGTACCGGTGGCGCGACCCAGAACGTGGAGCGTATCGCCAAGGCGCGCGACATGACGGTGATCGAAGCGGCCCGCGCCGAGGCCGAAGCCGCAGCGGCCCTTGCCGCGCCGGTGGTCGAAGATGCCCCGGCAGAGGCCATGGAGACCGAGGAAGGCCCCGCGGAGTGATCCGCTTGGCTCAGGCCTGACAGACATGAACGCCCCGCCCTCGGCGGGGCGTTCGCTTTTGGCGGTCGCGCCCTGATCCTACCCCATTCCGTTCCCCCAGCCTTTGGCCTAAGGTTCTGGCGAACGGGCAGAAACACGGCGCCATGGCCACGCGGGACGACAACCAGATCATCGGCCTGTGCCGGTTTTCCTACTTGGGCGAGGGCGGTTTCGCCACGCAGCAGCAGGATTCCGAAAAGGCCGCCGAGATCCTGTATGCGATCCCCCGGATGCTGCGCCGCTTCGCCTATTTCGAGAATATCTGCCTGCCGTCTCTGGCGGCCCAGACCGACCCCGATTTCAAGCTTGTGGCCCTGATCGGGGACACGATGCCCTTTCGCTGGCGCAAACGGCTGAAGGGGCTGATGGAGCAATACCCGTTTCTCGAGGTCTGTACGCTGGAGGCAGCCGGCCCGCTCAATTCGACCCGCCGGGCCTTTCGCCGCGGCTGGAACGAGCGGTCGACTTACATCACCGGCTTTCGCATCGATGACGATGACGCGGTGGCGGTGGATTACATCGAAAAGACCCGCGCCATCGCCGACCAACTTCTGACGCTGGGCTGGGCCGATCAGGACACGCCCGCCGCGATCTGTTTTCACCGGGGCATCTACTGGGACATGGAACGCGCCGAAGAGGATCAATTCTGGGATTTCTCGGAGAAAGAGCCCCTTGGGCTTGCTTCGGCCATGATCACCACGCCCGAGGGCATGTCGAACATCTACCGCTGGAACCACCGGCGGCTGGCCAGTCAGGTCCGGTGCTGGATCGATCCAAACGACTATATGTTTGTACGCACGCTGCATGGTCACAATGACAGCGACCGGTCCATCCCGCCCGATGCGCGTAGCCTGCCCGCATGGCAGGCGCGCAAACTGTTCCGCGACCGTTTCGGCCTGTCGCCGCGAAAACTCCTGCCCCTGATCCAGCAATTGACGGAAGACGAAACGTGAGCGCCCCCCTCAGCCCCAATCTCAAGGGGGCGCTTTACATGACGCTCTCGATGGCCGCCTTCACGCTGAACGACGCCTGCGTGAAGCTTGTGGCCGAAACCGTGCCGCTGTTCCAGATCGTGGCGCTGCGGGGCCTGTCGACCACGATCCTGTTGGCGGTGACGGTCCATCTGACCGTCGGGCTGCGGTTTTCCATGCCGCGCCGGGATAGACCGCTGGTGGCCTGGCGAACCGTGGCCGAGGTGGGCGCGATGGTGGCGTTTCTGTTGGCGCTGACGAACATGGCCATCGCCAATGCGACCGCCATCCTTTCGGCGCTGCCCCTGATGGTGACGCTGGCCGCCGCCGTCCTGTTCCGCGACCCGGTCGGCTGGCGGCGGTGGGCGGCCATCGGGGTGGGGTTTGTCGGCGTGTTGATGATCGTCCAGCCGGGTACCGACGGGTTCAATGAATGGTCGCTTCTGGCGCTGTTGTCGGTCGTGATCATCACGGCGCGGGATCTGCTGACGCGGGCCTTCAGCCCGGCGGTTCCGTCGATGTCGGTGGCGGTGATCACGGCAGGCGCTGTCGGCGCCTTTGGCGCGATCGTGTCGCTTTTCACGCCCTGGGCCGCGATGGGGCTGTACGAGATCGCGCTGACGCTGGCGGCCTCGGTCTTCATCATCGGCGGCTATGTCTTCGGGATCATGGTGATGCGAATCGGCGAGGTCGGCTTCGTCTCGCCCTTCCGCTACACCTCGCTGATCTTCGCGCTGATCCTTGGCTTCGTTGTTTTCGACGAATTTCCCAACACCTTGGCATTGTTCGGCGTTTCGACGGTAATGGCGGCCGGAATCTACACATTGTTTCGCGAACGCGTCCGAAAGCAGGCCATTTCACCCCGTCCGGGCCGCATCTAGCCCTGAGGCTGCGGGGCAGAGACCGCCACCGCGACCGGAGGAAGCCGCCGATAAAACGCGCGCAATCCTGCGATCGATGTGCTATCATTTTGAATATCAGCACCGCGCTTTCAGCGCGACGTAACCACCAAGTTGCGTTCTCGGGCCCAGAGTAGCGTTCGGCCTCATCTTCAATCGCAAACGGCAAACCATCCCCGCGTTTCCGGGGGGAGGGCTGAACCATGGCCGATTTTTCGAACCCGTTTTTCCGGGGCGGCGAGATTGATGAACGCATGTTCGGGGGGAATTTCGTGTTCAGCCAGGACAGGCTGGACGGTACCTTCCCGCTGCGTGCAGAACAGGCCGGGCTGGAGGTGATCCGCTTTCCGGGCGGTCACGCGACCGAAGCTTTTTTCGACCCGGCCAACCCGGAGGCCGACAGCGTCACCTTCGTGAACGATCTGGGCGAAACGGTCACGCTGGGCCTCGTCAAGTTGAGCGCCTTTATCGATTACGCACGGCTCAATGACCTTGGGGCCATTATCGTCCTGCCGGTTCAACGCTACCTCGACGCGTGGCGCGACGACGGCGGCACCCGGCCCGAGATCCTGACCCAAGAGGATACTGCGGCACTCCGGTCCTACATGGAAACGGTCATGGCCAGCGCCGTCCCGATACACGCCATCGAGATCGGCAACGAACCTTGCCTGTGCGGCGTGAACGATGGCGACTATGGCCGGATCGTCAACGAGATGTCGTTGGTTGTGCATGAGACCATCGTGGATTTCGAGGCATCCGCATCCTTGCCCCCGGGCTATGTGCACCCCGTCCTGAGCCTTGTCGCGACACCTTATTTCTACACTGCCGATACGGATGGCGATGGTATCGCGACCTTCGAGGAATCGCTGATCGAGCGGTTCCTGCAACTCTCTCCCGAGGCCCTGACGCATATCGAGGCGATCACGATCCACCGGTATGTCAGCGGCCACTACAATTCCATCGACAACTTCCAGGCCCCGTGGCTACGCGCCATGCAGGCCGTGGATCTGTCCGGCCGCGATCTGGACGTGATCGTGACCGAATGGAACATCAGCGCGACACAGCGCGGCGTGTTGCGCTGGGCCGATGCCACCGAAGACCAACGCGACGGCATCGACACGGGGCTCAAGCACGCGGGGGCCGTTGCGGCGATGTTCCACGAAATGGCGGTCCATGATGTGGCGATGGCTGCCTTCTGGGCCGTGCAGCAGAAAAACGATGTCGGCTTTGCGCTGCGCGAGGGGACGACGACCGACCTGCGCGCCGGGGGTCAGATGTTCGCCTATCTTTCCGAGAACGTGCAGGGGATGCGCGCCATAGAGCTTTCGCGCCCCAGCCCCGATTTCGACCTGCACGCCTTTGCCGATCGTGACAGCCAGTTCCTTGTCATCAATTCCCGCCTCGACGAAACCCAATCGCTCGAACTGGACCTGACCGAACTTGCCGGGCCGGTGAGTGGCGGCTGGGTCCATGTGATGACCGCCGCCGAAGGACAGGATCCGCGCGACCCGAACGTGGAAACGGTGATCGAACAGATCCCGCTGGCCGAGGTCATGGTCGACGGACGCCTGACGCTGTCGCTTGATCCTTGGGAAATCGCGGTCCTGTCGCTCGAGGCGGGTGGGGATGAGGTGATCGCCGACGGGACCGTCACCAGCATTTTCGGCGGAAATGGTGAAGATCTGCTTTTGGGGAGTTTCCGGGGCGAGACCCTTCACGGTGGCCTTCATGACGACGTGATCCGCGCCGGAGGCGGGCGCGATACCGTCTTGGGCGGTGCGGGCAACGACACCCTGTCCGGCAACTGGGCCAATGACCATTTGGAGGGCGGGCTGGGTCACGATGCGCTTTATGGCCAGCGTGGCGCGGATACCCTTTATGGTGACGCGGGCAACGACCATCTGGATGGCGGCCTGTTGCGGGATTTCCTCTATGGCGGCGATGGGGATGACACGCTGGTCGGCGGTCGAGGTCACGACTTTTTCTGGGGCGGCGAAGGCGCCGACGTGTTCCGCATCCGCAAGGGTGACCAGGCCTGGCGTGAGCTCATCCACGATTTCAACGCCGCCGAGGACCGGGTGGAGCTTTTGTTCGAGGATCTGACCTTCGACGACATCTTCCTGACGCAAGAGGAAAGCGACGTGGTTCTGTCGTATGGCAGGGGGTCGCTCACCCTCCTCGAGACAGACGTCGAGGATCTGACCGAGGATAATTTCGTCTTTCTTTGAGCGAAAAACTTCGCGCCCATTCGCCGCATGGCGGTATTGCGCCGGCGGCGCGACACAGGGCGATCTTTCGCGAAAGGTCCCCCACATGACCGCCACCCCGGTTCTGCCCGTCAACCAGAAACGGCGCATCCTTGTCCTGCGTCTTGTCTTTGTCGCGGCTCTGCCGCTGATCTTGTTCGTGCAGCCGCGCATCCCGATCGGCACTTTCCAGCACGAGGCGATCGAGGCCGTGGGACTTGGCCTTTTGTTGATCGGGGTTCTGGGTCGGTTGTGGTCGATCCTCTATGTCGGGTCGGTCAAGAACCGCGAGCTGATGCGCAGCGGTCCCTATTCCATGACGCGCAACCCGCTTTATGTCTTTTCCACCATCGGCATGACGGGCATCGGCCTGATGCTGGGGGCGGTGTTCTTCGCCGTGCTTCTTGGGGGGCTGACCTTTGCGATCCTCTATGTCACGGCCTCGCGCGAGGCGGGATTTTTGCGCGCGACCTTCGGGGACGCCTATACCGACTATGCCCGCGAAGTGCCGTTTTTCTGGCCCGATCCCCGGCTTTACAAAAGCACCGATAGCGTCACCTTCAGTAGCCGGGCCCTGCGCAACACCTTGTTCGATGCGCTCGGGTTCCTTGCCGCGATCCCGGTGGTGGAGTTGATCGACGCCGCCAAGACCTCGATGGACCTTGTGCTGTTCACGGTCTTCTGAGGCGCCTTCGCGCGCGTCACGCGCGGGGCGCGGTTGACACCCCCGGCGACTCCCCCTATACGCCGCGACACTTGGCCAGCCGACCGACAGGTCCGCACCCGGCCCGACATAGAATTGTAGTGGTCATGATCCGGGCCGTTTGAGGTGCCCCGATCCTCTGGAACTTCCACCGCAGCGTCCTCCAGGTAGGGAAGGGATGCTTGCGGTTTTGGCGTTTTCGTGCCTCGCACGGGTGCGCCGCTGACATGAGAGAGCAAGACGGGGAACCGAATGCCGACGATTCAACAGCTGATCCGCAAGCCGCGGCAGCCCAAAGTGAAACGCTCCAAGTCCCAGCACCTGGAGTCCTGCCCGCAGAAACGGGGCGTGTGCACGCGCGTCTACACCACCACGCCGAAGAAGCCGAACTCGGCTATGCGGAAAGTGGCCAAGGTGCGCCTGACCAACGGTTTCGAGGTCATCAGCTACATTCCCGGTGAAAGCCACAACCTTCAGGAACACTCTGTGGTCCTGATCCGTGGCGGCCGCGTGAAAGACCTTCCCGGCGTGCGCTACCACATCCTTCGCGGTGTTCTCGACACGCAGGGCGTCAAGGATCGTCGCCAGCGTCGTTCGAAATACGGCGCGAAGCGCCCCAAGTAAGAGGATACAGAGATGTCCCGTCGTCACGCCGCTGAAAAGCGCCAGGTCCTGCCCGATGCCAAGTTCGGCGATACGGTCCTGACCAAGTTCATGAACAATCTGATGATCGACGGCAAAAAGTCGGTCGCGGAACGGATCGTCTACAACGCGCTGGAACGCGTCGAGGGCAAGCTCAAGCGCGCCCCCGTCGAGGTCTTCCACGAAGCGCTCGACAACGTGAAGCCCGCCGTCGAGGTTCGCTCGCGCCGGGTCGGTGGTGCGACCTACCAGGTCCCCGTCGAGGTCCGCCCCGAGCGCCGCGAGGCGCTGGCGATCCGCTGGCTGATCAACGCCAGCCGCGCGCGCAACGAGAACACCATGGAAGAGCGTCTGGCCGGCGAACTGATCGACGCCGCCAATTCGCGCGGTTCCGCGGTGAAGAAGCGCGAAGACACCCACAAGATGGCCGACGCGAACCGCGCCTTCAGCCATTACCGTTGGTAAATGATCCGGCGGCCCTGTCCGAGGGCCGCCTCAGTCCGTCAATTCAAGCCTGAGGACCTCCCCCATGGCACGCGACTACCCGCTCTCGCGCTACCGCAATTTCGGTATCATGGCGCATATCGACGCCGGCAAGACCACGACGACCGAGCGTATCCTTTACTACACCGGCCGGTCCCACAAGATCGGCGAAGTCCATGATGGCGCGGCCACCATGGACTGGATGGAGCAGGAACAGGAACGCGGCATCACCATCACCTCCGCTGCCACCACGACCTTCTGGCAGTGGCAGGAAGATCCGACGCCCGAGGGCACCTCGGACACCAAGGTGCGCTTCAACATCATCGACACCCCCGGCCACGTGGACTTCACCATCGAAGTCGAACGCTCGCTGGCCGTTCTCGACGGCGCGGTCGCGTTGCTCGATGCGAATGCCGGTGTCGAACCGCAGACCGAGACAGTGTGGCGCCAGGCCGACCGCTACAAGGTTCCGCGGATGGTCTTCGTCAACAAGATGGACAAGATCGGCGCCGATTTCTTCAAATGCGTCAAGATGATCAAGGACCGGACCGGCGCGACCGCCGTGCCGATCAACTTCCCCATCGGGGCAGAGGATCAGCTGGAAGGCATCGTCGACCTCGTGACCATGGAAGAATGGGTCTGGGAAGGTGAAGATCTGGGCGCGTCTTGGGTTCGCCAGCCGATCCGCGACGACCTCAAGGATCTCGCCGACGAATGGCGGTCCACGCTGGTCGAAGCCGCCGTCGAAATGGACGATGCGGCCATGGAAGCCTATCTCGAAGGCCAAGAGCCCGACGTTCTGACCCTGCGCAAGCTGATCCGCAAGGGCTGCCTGTCCATGTCCTTCGTCCCCGTGCTGGGTGGCTCGGCCTTCAAGAACAAGGGCGTGCAGCCGCTTCTGAATGCCGTTGTCGATTACCTGCCCGGTCCGCTCGACGTGCCGGCCTACATGGGCTTCGCCCCCGGCGACGAGACCGAAACGCGCAACATTCCGCGTTCGGCCGAAGACAGCCAGCCCTTCGCCGGTCTGGCGTTCAAGATCATGAACGACCCCTTCATGGGCACGCTCACCTTCACCCGGATCTACTCCGGCCAGATGAAGAAGGGCGACCAGCTCCTGAACTCGACCAAGGGCAAGAAGGAACGCATCGGCCGCATGGTCATGATGCACGCCAACAAGCAGGAGGAAATCTCCGAAGCTTTCGCTGGCGACATCATCGCGCTGGCGGGTCTGAAGGACACCACCACGGGCGACACGCTGTGCGACCCGGGCCATCCGGTGGTTCTGGAAACGATGACGTTCCCCGATCCGGTGATCGAGATCGCCATCGAGCCCAAGACCAAGGCCGACCAGGAAAAGATGTCGATGGGCCTTCAGCGGCTTGCCGCCGAGGATCCGTCCTTCCGCGTCGAGACCGATCTGGAATCGGGCCAGACCATCATGCGTGGCATGGGCGAATTGCACCTCGACATCCTCGTTGACCGCCTCAAGCGGGAATTCAAGGTCGAGGCCAACATCGGTGCCCCGCAGGTGGCGTATCGTGAGACGATCAGCCGGTCGATCGAACATACCTACACCCACAAGAAGCAGTCGGGTGGTTCGGGCCAGTTCGCCGAGGTCAAGCTGGAGATCAGCCCGACCGAGCCGGGCGAGGGCTATTCCTTCGAAAGCCGCATCGTCGGCGGTGCCGTTCCCAAGGAATACATCCCCGGTGTGGAAAAGGGCATCAAATCGGTCATGGACTCGGGCCCGCTCGCCGGCTTCCCCGTGATCGACTTCAAGGTGGCCCTGCTCGACGGCAAGTTCCACGACGTCGACTCCTCCGTTCTCGCTTTCGAGATCGCGGCCCGGATGGGTATGCGCGAGGGCATGAAGAAGGCGGGCGCCAAGCTCCTCGAGCCGATCATGAAGGTCGAGGTGGTGACACCCGAGGATTACACTGGCGGTGTGATCGGCGATCTTACCTCCCGCCGCGGTCAGGTGACCGGGCAGGAGAGCCGTGGCAATGCCAACGTGATCAACGCCTTCGTGCCGCTGGCCAACATGTTCGGCTACATCAACACGCTGCGCTCCATGACCAGCGGCCGCGCGCAGTTCACGATGCTCTTCGATCACTACGAGCCGGTTCCGCAGAACATCTCGGAAGAGATCCAGTCGAAATACGCATGACGGGGCGCCGGGCTTTGGCCCGGCCTACCCACAACCCGTAGGCCGGGCGTCACGTCCGGCACCCCCTTCAAGGAGGCCATCATGGCAAAGGCAAAGTTTGAACGTAACAAGCCGCATGTGAACATCGGCACGATTGGTCACGTTGACCACGGCAAGACGACGCTGACGGCGGCGATCACGAAGTATTTCGGCGAATTCCGGGCCTATGACCAGATCGACGGTGCGCCCGAGGAAAAGGCGCGCGGGATCACGATCTCGACCGCGCACGTGGAATACGAGACCGAGGCGCGCCACTACGCGCACGTCGACTGCCCCGGCCACGCCGACTACGTGAAGAACATGATCACCGGTGCCGCGCAGATGGACGGCGGGATCCTGGTGGTGAACGCGGCCGACGGCCCGATGCCCCAGACCCGCGAGCACATCCTGCTGGCGCGCCAGGTCGGCGTTCCCGCGCTGGTCGTGTTCATGAACAAGGTGGACCAGGTCGACGATCCGGAACTTCTGGAACTGGTCGAGATGGAAATCCGCGAGCTTCTGTCCTCCTACGACTTCCCCGGCGACGACATTCCGATCGTTGCGGGCTCGGCCCTGGCCGCGATGGAAGGCCGTGACGCCGAGATCGGCGAGAACAAGATCCGTGAACTGATGGCTGCGGTTGACGCCTACATCCCGACGCCCGCGCGCGCCGTGGACCAGCCCTTCCTGATGCCGATCGAAGACGTGTTCTCGATCTCGGGCCGCGGCACCGTTGTGACCGGCCGCGTCGAGCGTGGCGTGATCAACGTGGGCGACGAAATCGAGATCGTGGGTATCCGCGACACCAAGAAGACGACCTGCACGGGCGTGGAAATGTTCCGCAAACTGCTGGATCGTGGTGAGGCGGGCGACAACATCGGCGCGCTGCTGCGTGGTGTGGACCGTGAAGGCGTCGAGCGCGGCCAGGTGCTGTGCAAGCCCGGCTCGGTGAAGCCGCACACGAAGTTCGAGGCCGAAGCCTACATCCTGACCAAGGAAGAAGGTGGCCGTCACACGCCGTTCTTCGCGAACTACCGCCCGCAGTTCTACTTCCGCACGACGGACGTGACCGGCACGGTTCAGCTGCCCGAGGGCACCGAGATGGTGATGCCGGGCGACAACCTGAAGTTCACGGTCGAACTGATCGCGCCGATCGCCATGGAAGACGGCCTGCGCTTCGCCATCCGCGAAGGCGGCCGCACCGTCGGCGCAGGCGTGGTCTCCAAGATCATCGAGTGATCGAAGGCGGCGCCCGCAAGGGCGCGCCTTGCCACTCCGGCCAGGCGAAGAATCTTTGCCCCCGCCACAGGTGGTGACTTGAAAACCCGGGGGCCGCGCTGTAAGGCGCGGCCTTCACCGGCCAAAAGGCCGGATCAATGAAACCGGTTCGACGAGGGGTGGACCTAAACCCCCTCCTCTCAACTGAAAGGAAAAGACGATGGCGATTGCCAGCCAGAATATCCGGATCCGCCTCAAGGCGTTCGATTACCGGGTTCTCGATGCCTCCACCGCGGAGATCGTGAACACGGCGAAGCGCACGGGTGCGCAGGTCCGCGGGCCGATCCCGCTGCCCAACAAGATCGAAAAGTTCACGGTTCTCCGTGGCCCCCACATCGACAAGAAATCGCGTGACCAGTGGGAAATCCGTACCCACAAGCGTCTGCTCGACATCGTCGATCCGACCCCGCAGACGGTGGACGCGCTGATGAAGCTCGACCTCGCCGCCGGCGTGGATGTCGAGATCAAGGTCTGAGGGGGGGCAGTAGACATGTTGCGCTCTGGTGTAATCGCCAAGAAGCTGGGCATGACCCGGCTGTTCATGGAAGACGGCCGTCAGATCCCGGTGACCGTTCTCCACCTCGACAAGCTTCAGGTCGTCGCCCAGCGTACGCCCGAGACCGATGGCTATACCGCCGTCCAACTCGGCGCGGGCACGGCCAAGGTCAAGCGCGTTTCGGCCCCGATGCGTGGCCATTACGCGAAGGCCAGCGTTGAGCCCAAGCGGAAGCTCGTGGAATTCCGCGTCGACGCGGAAAACCTGCTGCCCGTCGGTGAGGAAATCATCGCCGACCATTACTTCGAAGGTCAGTTCGTCGACGTGACGGGCACCTCGATCGGTAAGGGTTTCGCAGGTGCCATGAAGCGGCACAATTTCGGTGGTCTGCGCGCCTCGCACGGCGTGTCGATCAGCCACCGTTCGCACGGCTCCACCGGTCAGTGTCAGGACCCGGGCCGCGTATTCAAGGGCAAGAAGATGGCCGGCCACATGGGTGCCGCGCGCGTTACGACCCAGAACCTGCAGGTGGTCCGCACCGACAGCGACCGTGGCCTGATCATGGTCAAGGGCGCCGTGCCGGGTTCCAAGGGCGGCTGGGTCACGATCAAGGATGCGGTGAAGAAGCCCTTCCCCGAAAACGCGATCCTGCCCGCAGCTCTGAAATCCGCCGCCGAGGAAGCCAAGCGTCTGGCCGACGAAGCCGCGGCGCAAGCCGCCGCTGAAGAGGCTGCTGCCGCAAAGGCCG
Organism: Roseicyclus marinus; assembly: GCF_030163795.1. Classification (GTDB taxonomy): domain Bacteria; phylum Pseudomonadota; class Alphaproteobacteria; order Rhodobacterales; family Rhodobacteraceae; genus Roseicyclus; species Roseicyclus marinus. The sequence continues at coordinate 168,576 of NZ_JASJOF010000001.1, forward strand.
CAGCCGAGGCTGAACAGGCAGCGCTCGAAGCCGCCGAGGCCGAGGCTGCAACCGAGGCGCCCGCCGAGGATGCCGAGAAGAAGGACGGTGAGGCATGAAAATCGACGTCATCAAACTGGACGGCGGCAAGGCCGGTTCGGTCGATCTGGGCGAAGCCATCTTCGGCTTGGAACCCCGCGCCGACATCCTGCACCGCGTCGTGCGCTGGCAGCGCAACAAGGCACAGCAGGGTACGCACTCCACGCTGGGCCGGTCCGAGGTCAGCTACTCGACCAAGAAGATCTACAAGCAAAAGGGCACCGGCGGCGCACGTCACGGCTCCCGCAAGGCTCCGATCTTCCGCAAGGGTGGCGTCTACAAGGGCCCGACCCCGCGCAGCCACGCCCATGACCTGACCAAGAAGTTCCGGGCGCTGGGTCTGAAGCATGCGCTGTCGGCCAAGGCTGCCGAGGGTAACCTCGTGGTTCTGGAATCGGCCGCAATGGACGCACCCAAGACCGCGATGCTGGCCAAGCAGATCAAGAACCTCGGCTGGAAGCGCGTGCTCATCATCGATGGCGCGCAGGTCGACGAGAACTTCGCCATGGCGGCGCGCAACATCGAAGGGCTGGATGTCCTGCCGTCGATGGGCGCGAATGTCTATGACATCCTCAAGCGGGACACCCTGGTCATCACCAAGGCCGGTCTCGAAGCACTGGAGGCACGGCTGCAATGACCGCGAAAGCCGCACATTACGACGTGATCCGCAAGCCGATCATCACCGAGAAATCCACCATGGCGTCCGAGAACGGCGCGGTGGTCTTCGAAGTGGCGATCGACTCGAACAAGCCCCAGATCAAGGAGGCCGTCGAAAGCCTCTTCGGTGTGAAGGTGAAGGCCGTGAACACGACCATCACCAAGGGCAAGGTCAAGCGGTTCCGCGGGCGCCCCGGCACCCGCAAGGACGTGAAGAAGGCCTATGTTACCCTCGAAGAGGGCAACACCATTGACGTCTCGACCGGGCTCTAATAGAGCGCGGCATCCCATTGGCCCCGGGCGCGTCCCGGGGCCGTGACATTTCCGGTACCTTCGGATGCCGGGTAGCAAGCCGGGGACCTTCGGGGCCCTATACATCGAAAACAGGGTTCACCCCCTGCAAAGCAACGGAAGACAGAAAGCATGGCACTCAAGTCGTACAAGCCGACGACGCCGGGCCAGCGCGGGCTGGTGCTGATCGACCGTTCGGAGCTTTGGAAAGGTCGCCCCGTAAAGGCCCTGACCGAGGGTCTGACGGGTAATGGCGGCCGGAACAACACCGGACGGATCACCGCACGCCGGCGTGGCGGTGGCGCAAAGCGTCTTTATCGCATCGTCGATTTCAAGCGGACCAAGTTCGACGTTTCGGCCACGGTCGAGCGGATCGAATACGATCCCAACCGCACCGCCTTCATCGCGCTGATCCGCTACGAAGATAGTGAACAAGCCTATATCCTCGCGCCCCAGCGTCTCGGCATCGGTGACAAGGTCGTGGCGTCCGCCAAGGCCGACATCAAGCCGGGCAACGCGATGCCCTTCTCGGGCATGCCGATCGGCACGATCGTCCACAACATCGAGCTCAAGCCCGGCAAGGGTGGCCAGATCGCACGCGCCGCAGGCACCTATGCCCAGTTCGTCGGCCGTGACGGTGGCTATGCGCAGATCCGCCTGTCTTCGGGCGAATTGCGGCTCGTGCGCCAGGAATGCATGGCGACGGTTGGCGCGGTCTCGAACCCCGACAACTCGAACCAGAACCTCGGCAAGGCCGGTCGCGTCCGCCACATGGGCAAGCGCCCCGCCGTTCGCGGTGTCGCCATGAACCCGATCGACCACCCCCATGGTGGTGGTGAGGGTCGCACCTCGGGTGGCCGTACGCCGGTCACGCCCTGGGGCAAGGACACCAAGGGTCGCCGCACCCGCAACAAGAACAAGGCGTCGCAAAAGCTCATCGTGCGCTCGCGTCACGCCAAGAAGAAAGGACGCTGATCCATGTCGCGTTCCGTCTGGAAGGGTCCTTTTGTCGACAGCTATGTCCTCAAGAAGGCCGAGAAAGCCCGGGAATCGGGCCGCAACGAGGTCATCAAGATCTGGTCGCGCCGTTCCACCATCCTGCCCCAGTTCGTGGGCCTCACCTTTGGGGTCTACAATGGTCAGAAGCATGTTCCGGTGAACGTCACCGAGGACATGATCGGCCAGAAATTCGGGGAATATTCGCCGACGCGGACCTATTACGGTCACGCGGCCGACAAGAAAGCCAAGAGGAAGTAAGCCATGGGCAAGGATAAGAATCCCCGCCGCGTGGCGGACAACGAGGCGATGGCCAAGCTGCGCATGCTGAAGACCAGCCCGCAAAAGCTCAACCTGCTGGCGCAGCTGATCCGCGGCAAGAAGGTCGAAAAGGCGCTCAGCGACCTGACCTTCTCCAAGAAGCGGATCGCGCTGGACGTGAAGAAATGCCTTCAGTCCGCTATCGCCAACGCCGAGAACAACCACGGTCTCGACGTCGACGAGCTTGTCGTCGTCGAAGCCTGGGTGGGCAAGAACCTGGTGATGAAGCGTGGCCGTCCGCGGGCACGTGGCCGGTTCGGCCGCATCCAGAAGCCGTTCAGCGAGCTGACCATCAAGGTCCGCCAGGTCGAGGAGACTGCGTAATGGGACACAAGGTCAACCCGATCGGCATGCGCCTGCAGGTGAACCGCACCTGGGACAGCCGCTGGTATGCCGATACCAAGGACTACGGCAAACTGCTCCTTGAAGATCTCAAGATCCGCGAGTTCATCGAGGAAGAGTGCAAGCAGTCCGGCGTCAGCCGCGTCATCATCGAACGCCCGCACCGCAAGTGCCGGGTGACGATCCACACCGCGCGTCCGGGCGTGATCATCGGCAAAAAAGGCGCCGATATCGAAACCCTGCGCAAGAAAGTGGCGGCGCTGACCGACTCGGAACTGCATCTCAACATCGTTGAGGTTCGCAAGCCCGAGCTGGACGCAGCCCTCGTCGCGGAATCCATCGCCCAGCAACTCGAGCGCCGGGTTTCGTTCCGTCGCGCGATGAAGCGTGCGGTGCAGAACGCGATGCGCATGGGTGCTCTGGGTATCCGGGTCAACGTCGCGGGCCGCCTCGGCGGCGCCGAGATCGCCCGGACCGAGTGGTACCGCGAAGGCCGTGTGCCGCTGCACACGCTGCGCGCCGATATCGATTATGCGCTGGCCGAGGCGTCCACGCCTTACGGCATCATCGGGGTCAAGGTCTGGATCTTCAAAGGCGAGATCCTCGAGCATGATCCTTCGGCCCGCGATCGTCGTCAGGCGGAGCTTCAGGAAGGCGGGGGCCCGCGCCCGCGCCGTGACCGGTAAGGAGCATTAGAGATGCTGCAACCCAAACGCACGAAATTCCGCAAGATGTTCAAGGGCCGCATCAGCGGCGAAGCCAAGGGCGGGTCTGACCTGAACTTTGGCACCTTCGGCCTCAAGGCGCTCCAGCCCGAGCGCGTGACGGCACGTCAGATCGAGGCAGCTCGCCGCGCTCTGACCCGTCACATGAAGCGTCAGGGCCGCGTCTGGATCCGGATCTTCCCGGACACCCCCGTGACCTCCAAGCCGGTCGAAGTCCGGATGGGTAAGGGTAAGGGTTCGGTCGATTACTGGGCCTGCAAGGTCAAGCCCGGCCGGATCATGTTCGAGGTCGACGGTGTATCGGAAGAGATCGCCCGCGAGGCTCTGCGCCTTGCTGCGATGAAGCTGCCGATCAAGACCCGTACCGTGGTGCGCGAAGACTGGTAATCCGGTCCGCGCCCGCGCCAGAACAGAAAAGGCCCCCGGTTCGTTCGGGGGCCTTTTTCATTTGGCGTTGCGCCTAGGCCTGCCGAAAGGCACACCCTAGGCAGACCCACCAGGATCCTGACCATGCCCAATATCAAATCGCTCTTCGTCACTCGCCTCTATCACGGCAAACTGGCCGAGCTTGGCCCCGCCATCGACCATGACGAACTGGTGGCCTCGTGCTTTTCCATCGCCGAGGATGACGAGGCCGGGCAGGAATGGTGCGAGGAAAACGGCTATCCCGGCTACACGTCCTACGCCTCTCTCACCGATCTGCCCTGGCGCTTCCCGATCTTCGAGATGCTGGTTCAGGCGCTCGACGCGCATGTCGCGGCCTTCGCCGAGGATCTGGAATTCGATCTGGAGGGGCGCAAGCTGGTGCTAGAAGATATCTGGATCAACATCCTCCCCGAAGGTGGCATCCACACCAGCCACATCCACCCTCATTCGGTGATCTCCGGCACGACCTACGTGCAGGTCCCCCCCGCCGCGCGGTCGATCAAGCTGGAGGATCCGCGCCACGCGATGATGATGGCGGCCCCGAACCGCAGGAAGGATTGCCGCGAGGAACTGCGCGCCTTCGTCTATCCGGGGCCGGTCGCGGGCGATGTGCTTTTGTGGGAAAGCTGGCTCCGCCACGAGGTGCCGATGAACATGGACGAGGATGACCGGGTGAGCGTCAGTTTCAACTATCGATGGGAGTGACGGGCGGTTCGGGCGCAGTCGGCGAAAGGTCCTGTGGACCTTCCGAGGCGCGAACGGGCGGAGCTCCACGATCAGAGCGGCCGCGTTTTTTGCCCCAGCCAACCCGTGAAATCCGCCTCTGTCACCTCTCCTGAGGCCAGGTCCTCCATCATCCGTACGCCCTCGACCGGATCGGGGCGCATCTGCAAGCCGTTCAGCCGCAGAAAGGTCAGCGTTGTCACAAAAGCCGTGCGCTTGTTTCCATCCACGAAAGCATGGGCCTTGCAGATACCGAAAGCATAGGCCGCCGCCAGCACATGCAGATCGGTCTCGCCATATGCGTTGCGATTGACGGGCCGCGCACAGGCGGCCTCGAGCAGCGTCAGATCGCGCATCCCCGGCGCACCGCCATGCCGCGCGATCTGCCGGTCGTGAAAGCTGATGACCGCTCGCAGCGGCACCCAGACAGGGGCGGTCACGCCAAGGCCTGCAACAGGTCCCTGTTCTCGTCCATCACGACCTCACCAGCGGCAAGCGCCGCGGCAAGGGCAGGGTCATTGGCCATGATCCTGAGCGACCCGTCATCGCCCCGCACGACGTGCAGCGTGTCGCCTTCCTTGGCGTCGAGAATGGCCAGCATCTCGGCGGTCAGGGTCATGACGGCGGAATTGCCGACCTTGCGGATCTTGGTCTCGATCATGGCGCCCCCAATGTTTATACGGTTGTATATACCGCGACATGGCAATCAGGCAAGGATTATGGGGTTGCGGCATCCCCGCTTTCCCCCTATACGCGCCCTCTATTCACCGACCTCCACGGGAATCGGCGTGACCCTATGCTATGGGGCGTCCCCGTGATGTTGAAAGGACCAAGGCGATGAACGCCAGCGAACTTCGCGAGAAGACGCCGGATCAGCTGCGTGACCAGCTCGTCCAGCTCAAGAAGGAGGCCTTCAACCTCCGCTTCCAGCAGGCCACCGGCCAGCTCGAAAACACCGCCCGCATGCGCTCCGTCAAGCGTGACGCAGCCCGCGTGCTGACCATTCTGAACGAAAAAGCGGCTGCCGCAGCAGGGGAGGCCAACTGATGCCCAAGCGTATCCTGCAAGGCACCGTCACGTCGAACGCCAACGCCCAGACCGTCACCGTATCGGTCGAGCGTCGCTTCAAGCATCCGGTTCTGGCCAAGACCATCCGGAAGTCCAAGAAGTACCGCGCCCACGACGAGACCAACCAGTTCAACGTGGGTGACATCGTCCGTATCCAGGAATGTGCACCCAAGTCGAAAACCAAGCGCTGGGAGGTGCTGGAGCGCGTCTGACGCACCCCAAGCACATCTCGGTTTGATCGAAACCCCGGGGTCAATGTCCTGACAAGGCGGCCCCGGACGTCGGGAGAAACCAAATGATCCAGATGCAGACCAATCTGGATGTGGCTGACAATTCCGGTGCCCGGAAGGTTCAGTGCATCAAGGTCCTCGGCGGTTCCCACCGCCGGTACGCCTCGGTCGGCGACATCATCGTGGTGTCGGTGAAAGAGGCCATTCCGCGTGGCCGCGTGAAGAAGGGCGATGTCCGCAAGGCCGTCGTCGTGCGCACCGCCAAGGAAGTGCGCCGCGAAGATGGCACCGCCATCCGCTTCGACCGCAACGCCGCCGTCATCCTCAACAACAACAACGAGCCCGTCGGCACCCGTATCTTCGGGCCGGTGGTTCGTGAGCTGCGCGCGAAGAACTTCATGAAGATCATCTCGCTCGCGCCGGAGGTGCTGTAATGGCTGCCAAACTCCGCAAAGGTGACAAGGTCGTCGTGCTGGCCGGCAAGGACAAGGGCAAGCAGGGTGAAATCACCCGCGTCATGCCCGCCGAAGGCAAGGCCATCGTCGACGGCGTGAACATCGCCATCCGCCACACCAAGCAAAGCGCCTCGAGCCAGGGCGGCCGCATCCCTCAGGCGATGCCGATCGCGCTGTCGAACCTCGCGCTGCTGGACAAGAACGGCAAACCGACCCGCGTCGGCTTCAAGCTCGAAGACGGCAAGAAGCTGCGTGTCGCCAAGACCACGGGGGACGTGATCGATGCTTGATACCGCAACCTACACCCCGCGCCTCAAGACGCACTTCCGCGAGACGATCAAGCCCGCTCTCAAGGAAGAGTTCGCCTACAAGAACGACATGCAGATCCCGAAGCTCGAGAAAATCGTGCTGAACATCGGCTGCGGTGCGGAATCTGTACGCGACTCCAAGAAGGCGAAATCGGCGGTCGAAGATCTGACCACCATCGCCGGTCAGCAGGCTGTCGCCACCATCGCGAAAAAGTCGATCGCAGGCTTCCGCGTCCGCGAAGGCATGACGCTCGGCGCCAAGGTCACGCTCCGCGGCGACCGCATGTACGACTTCCTCGACCGCCTGATCACCGTCGCGATGCCCCGCATCCGCGACTTCCGTGGTGTGAAGCCGGCTTTCGACGGCCGCGGCAACTTTGCGATGGGGATCAAGGAACACATCGTGTTCCCCGAGATCAACTTCGACAAGGTCGACGAGGTCTGGGGCATCGACGTCATCATCGTCACGACCGCAAAGTCGGACGCCGAGGCGAAGTCGCTGCTCAAGCACTTCAACATGCCGTTCAACGCCTGACGCGAGAGGGAACAGACACATGGCAAAAGTCTCCATGGTGAACCGCGAACTCAAGCGTCAGAAGCTTGTGGCACAATACGCCACCAAGCGCGCGGCGCTCAAAGAGATCGCAAACGATGAATCCAAGCCGATGGAAGAACGCTTCAAGGCTCGCCTGAAACTGGCGAAGCTGCCGCGCAATTCCTCGCCCACCCGGCTGCACAACCGCTGCCAGCTCACCGGTCGCCCCAAGGCGTATTACCGCAAGCTGAAGATGTCGCGGATCATGCTGCGTGACCTGGCCTCGATGGGCCAGATCCCCGGCATGGTCAAGTCGAGCTGGTAAGGAGATCCGACGATGAACGATCCTATCGGCGATATGCTGACCCGCATCCGCAATGCGCAGATGCGTGGCAAGTCCACCGTCATGACCCCGGCCTCCCGGCAGCGCGCGCGCGTCCTGGATGTGCTGGCTGACGAGGGCTACATCCGCGGCTACGAGCCCGCGACCGACGCCAAGGGCCACCCGGCCTTTGAAATCAGCCTGAAGTACTACGAAGGCACGCCGGTCATCCGCGAGCTCAAGCGCGTCTCGAAACCCGGCCGCCGCGTCTATCTGGGCGTGGGCGACATTCCGCAGGTCCGTCAGGGCCTGGGCGTTTCCATCGTCTCCACGTCCAAGGGCGTGATGACCGATGCCACCGCCCGCGCGCAGAATGTCGGCGGCGAAGTGCTCTGCACCGTGTTCTGAGGAGGAACGGCTAATGTCTCGTATTGGGAAAAAACCGGTCGAGCTGCCGTCGGGGGTCTCCGCCTCCGTCTCCGGCCAGACCATCGAGGTCAAGGGGCCCAAGGGCACCCGCACCTTCACCGCAACCGACGATGTCACGCTGACGATCGCCGACAACGCCGTCTCTGTCGTGCCGCGTGGCAAGTCCAAGCGCGCCCGCCAGCAGTGGGGCATGTCCCGCTCGATGGTCGAGAACCTCGTCATCGGCGTGAGCCAGGGCTTCAAGAAAGAGCTCGAGATCCAGGGCGTGGGTTACCGCGCCAATGCTCAGGGCGCTGTCCTGAAACTGGCCCTCGGTTACAGCCACGACGTGGATTTCGCCGTTCCGGCGGGTGTCACCGTCACCACGCCCAAGAACACCGAAGTGGTGATCGAGGGCATCGACCAGCAGCTGGTCGGTCAGGTGGCCGCGAACATCCGCGAATGGCGCGCGCCCGAGCCCTACAAGGGCAAGGGTATCCGCTACAAGGGCGAGTACATCTTCCGCAAGGAAGGCAAGAAGAAGTAAGGGCGACGCACATGGCACTGAGCACCAGAGACCTGTTCCAGAAGCGCCGCCTGCGCAACCGGAACAAATTGCGCGCGATGGCAAACGGGCGTCCCCGCCTGTCGGTTCATCGTTCGAACAAGAACATCAGCGTCCAGCTGATCGACGACGCGAAAGGGGTCACGCTGGCCTCTGCCTCGTCGCTCGAAAAGGACCTGGGCGTTGTCGGCAAGAACAACGTGGAGGCCGCCAGCAAGGTGGGCGCCGCGATTGCCGAGCGGGCAAAGAAAGCCGGCGTCGAGGACGTGTACTTCGACCGCGGCGGCTTCCTCTTCCACGGCCGCATCAAGGCGCTTGCCGATGCAGCCCGCGAAGGCGGCCTGAAGTTCTGATCGGTTTGGTGGGCAGATTGCCCACCCTACCACACTGTCGGCGTAGGGTGGGCAATCTGCCCACCAAATCCGTACACCGACTTGCAAGGCGCACCCCCGGGCGCGTCTTCGATGACCGGGGAACCGCAGGGCTACGAGCCCAAGGTTCACCAAGGTTGACCCAACCGGCGCTCGCGAGCGCCCGACAAGACAAGGAAGTGCCACATGGCAGAACGTGAACAGCGTGATCGGGGCGAGCGTGGGGGCGATCAGCGCCGTGGCCGCCGCCGCGAAGAGCGCGAGGAAACCCCGGAATTCGCAGAACGCCTCGTGGCGATCAACCGCGTCTCCAAGACGGTGAAAGGCGGCAAGCGCTTCGGCTTTGCGGCACTCGTCGTTGTCGGCGATCAGCGCGGCCGCGTCGGCTTCGGCAAGGGCAAGGCGAAAGAAGTGCCCGAGGCGATCCGCAAGGCGACCGAACAGGCCCGCCGCCAGCTGATCCGCGTCCCCCTCAAGGAGGGCCGCACGCTGCACCACGACATGGAAGGCCATCATGGTGCCGGCCACGTCGTGATGCGTAGCGCAGGCGAAGGTACCGGTATCATCGCCGGTGGTCCGATGCGCGCCGTGTTCGAAATGCTGGGCGTCAAGGACGTGGTGGCCAAGTCCACCGGGTCGCAGAACCCCTACAACATGATCCGCGCCACGCTCGACGGGCTGAAAAAGGAAACCTCGCCCCGCCAGATCGCCGCACGCCGCGGCAAGAAGGTGGCCGACATCCTGCCCAAGCGCGACGGCGCTCCCGTCGCCGAAGCGGTCGCAGAGGAGGCCTGAGTTCCATGGCAAAGACCATTGTCGTCAAGCAGATCGGCAGCCCGATCCGCCGTCCTGCCGACCAGCGTGCCACGCTGATCGGGCTGGGCCTCAACAAGATGCACAAGACCCGCGAGCTTGAGGATACCCCATCGGTCCGCGGCATGATCCGCAAGATCCCGCATCTGGTCGAGATCATCGAGGAACGCGGCTGATACCGGCCGTGACCATCTGACAGGGGCAGGGCCCGACGCGGGCCCGCCCCATACCACCACCATCATATGCCGCGTCCCTGCCAGTTTCGCTTCAAGGCAGGTGTTCCGGCTCAAGGAGAAGCGACATGAAACTGCACGAACTTCGCGACAATCCCGGCGCCGCCAAAAAGGCCAAGCGCGTCGCCCGCGGCCCCGGCTCGGGCAAGGGCAAGACCGCCGGCCGCGGTATCAAGGGTCAGAAATCCCGCTCGGGTGTGGCGATCAACGCCTACGAAGGCGGCCAGATGCCCCTCTACCAGCGTCTGCCCAAGCGCGGCTTCAACAAGCCCAACCGCAAGGCTTTCGCCGTCGTCAACCTCGGCCTGATCCAGAAATTCGTGGACGAGGGCAAGATCGACGCCTCCGCCCCCATCACCGAGGATGCGCTGGTCGCCTCCGGTCTGGTGCGTCGCAAGCTCGACGGCATCCGCGTTCTGGCCAAGGGTGATGTCACCGCCAAGCTGAGGCTCAATGTCACGGGCGCCTCCAAATCCGCGGTCGAGGCCGTGGCCAAGGCGGGCGGCACCCTGACCGTCGCTCAGGCAGCAGCGGCAGAGTAACACCGGGTAGGGGGGCTGCGGCCCCCCGACGCTTGTGGGCGGTTCGCAATCCGCCTACATAACCCATCAAGTCTTACGCGCCGCAGGATCGCCCATCGGTCCGGCGGCGCATTGCCCATCAGAGAGGCGGCATGGCATCAGCAGCGGAGCAAATGGCCGCGAACATGAGCTGGGGCGCGTTCGGCAAAGCGACCGAACTGCGTCAGCGCATCTGGTTCACCCTCGGCCTTCTGATCATCTACCGCATCGGCACCTATATTCCCGTGCCCGGTATCGACGGCGTCGAATTGCGCGCCTTCTTCGATCAGGCGGCGGCGGGTCTTGGCGGCGTCCTGAACATGTTCACGGGCGGCGCGCTCAGCCGGATGGGCGTCTTCGCGCTCGGCATCATGCCCTATATCTCGGCCTCGATCATCGTGCAGCTCATGGCGGCAATGGTTCCCGCTCTCGAGCAGCTCAAGAAAGAGGGCGAACAGGGCCGCAAGAAACTCAACCAATACACCCGCTACGGCACCGTGGCGCTTGCGACCGCGCAGGCTTACGGCCTTGCCGTCAGCATGGAGGCGGGCGGCCTTGCTTCCGATCCGGGTTGGTTCTTCCGCGCGGCCTGCGTCATCACGCTGGTCGGTGGCACCATGTTCCTGATGTGGCTGGGCGAACAGATCACCCAGCGCGGCATCGGCAACGGTATCTCGCTCATCATCTTCGTGGGCATCATCGCCGAGATCCCGGCAGCGCTTGCGCAATTCTTCGAATCCGGCCGCTCCGGCGCGCTGACGACCCCCGCCGTTCTGGGTGTGATCGTCATGCTGGTCGCGACGCTCTTCTTCGTCGTGTTCATGGAACGCAGCCTGCGCAAGATCCACATCCAGTATCCGCGCCGTCAGGTGGGGATGAAGGTCTATGACGGCGGCTCCAGCCACCTGCCCGTCAAGGTGAACCCCGCAGGCGTCATTCCCGCGATCTTCGCCTCCTCGCTCCTGCTTCTGCCGACCACGCTGACCACCTTCTCGGGTGGTGAGGCGGCGGGTCCGGTCATGTCCTGGGTTCTGGCGAATTTCGGCCCCGGTCAGCCGCTCTACCTGCTGTTCTTCGGCGGCATGATCGTGTTCTTCACCTATTTCTACACGCTCAACGTCTCCTTCAAGACGGATGACGTGGCCGACAACCTCAAGAACCAGAATGGCTTCATCCCGGGCATCCGTCCCGGCAAGAAGACCTCCGAGTATCTGGAATACGTGGTCAATCGTATCCTCGTGCTCGGCTCGGCCTATCTGGCGCTTGTGGTGCTTCTGCCCGAAATGGTGCGCACGAACCTTGCCATCACGGCCTATTTCGGCGGCACCTCCATCCTGATCATCGTCTCGGTCGGCATGGATACCGTGCAGCAGATCCAGAGCCACCTTCTGGCCCATCAGTACGAGGGCCTGATCGAGAAATCCCAGCTGCGTGGCCGCAAGTCCGGCACCCGCAAGCCGGCCAAGGGACCGCAGCGTCGATGAGCGTGAACATCATCCTTCTCGGACCGCCCGGCGCGGGCAAAGGCACCCAGGCGGGGCTCTTGACCAAGTCGCGCGGCATGGTCCAGCTCTCCACCGGCGACATGCTGCGCGAGGCGCAGGCTTCGGGCAGCGAGATGGGCAAGATCGTGGCCGAGGTCATGGCCAAGGGTCAGCTCGTCACCGACGAGATCGTCATCGGCCTGATCCGCGAGAAACTGGCGCAGGGCGGCTCTGGCTTCATCTTCGACGGTTTCCCCCGCACGCTGGCGCAGGCCGACGCGCTTGGCGCGCTTCTGGCCGAGATGGGGCAGGGGCTTCACGCCGCGATCGAGTTGCAGGTGAATGACGAGGTGCTCGTCGACCGCATCGTCGGGCGCGCCGAAGAGGCCCGCGCCGCAGGCAAGCCCGTCCGCGCCGACGACAATGCCGAAAGCCTCAAGACCCGTCTGATGGCCTATTACAAGCAGACCTCGCCGCTCGTGGGCTATTACCACGCCAAGGGCCTGCTCAAGGGTGTCGACGGCCTCGCGCCCATCGATGATGTCGCCGCCCAGATCGACGCGCTTCTCGGCTGACGCCGCGCGTCGATTTCTCTTGACAGACCGGGGCCTGCAGACCTTGACGCCCCGCCCGATTGCGCCTACACGGCGGCTTCCCTCCGGGAATCATGAGCGGTGCAGGCCTATGGGCCCAATCCCTTCGACCTGAAAGATCGGGTCCTTCGGCCATCACGGCCAAGGGCCTGTTGTTGTGAAAAAAGGGCCTGGCATCACGGGCTCGCAACGAAAAGGACTGACGACCTTGGCACGTATCGCAGGGGTGAACATCCCCACGTCCAAGCGCGTTCCCATCGCGCTCACCTATATCGCGGGCATCGGCCACGCCTCGGCCAAGCAGATCTGCGACGCCGTCGGCATCGACCAGACCCGCCGCGTCAACCAGCTGTCTGACGCCGAAGTGCTCCAGATCCGCGAGCATATCGACGCCAACTTCACTGTCGAAGGCGACCTGCGCCGCGAAGTTCAGATGAACATCAAGCGTCTGATGGACCTCGGCTGCTACCGCGGCCTGCGTCATCGCCGCAACCTGCCCGTGCGCGGTCAGCGCACCCACACCAACGCACGCACGCGCAAAGGCCCCGCAAAGGCCATCGCCGGCAAGAAGAAGTAAGGGAGGGCTGGTTCAATGGCACGCGATCGTCGTCCCGCCAAGCGCAAGGTTTCCAAGAACATCGCCGCTGGCGTTGCTCATGTGAATTCCTCGTTCAACAACACCAAGATCCTGATCTCCGACGTGCAGGGCAACGCCATTTCGTGGTCGTCCGCCGGCACGATGGGTTTCAAGGGCAGCCGCAAGTCGACCCCCTTCGCCGCTCAGATGGCCGCCGAAGATGCGGGCCGCAAGGCACAGGAACACGGCGTCAAGACCCTCGAGGTCGAGGTTCAGGGCCCCGGTTCGGGCCGTGAAAGCGCGCTGCGCGCTCTGGCCGCTGCGGGCTTCCAGATCACGTCGATCCGCGACGTGACGCCGATGGCTCACAACGGCTGCCGTCCGCCCAAGCGCCGTCGCGTCTGAGGCATATCGTTTTTCCCCGGCGGGCTGCGCGACCGATTGCGCGGCTCGCTGACGTCATTTTGATCCTCGAGCGTGTCGGGGCTGGATCGCCCGGACACAAGAATGGAGGCGACGCATGATCCACAAGAATTGGCAGGAACTCATCAAACCGGCGCAGCTGGTCGTCCAGCCCGGCACCGATCCCGCGCGCAAGGCCACCGTCGTGGCCGAACCGCTGGAGCGGGGCTTTGGCCTGACGCTCGGAAATGCCCTGCGCCGCGTGCTGATGAGCTCGCTGCAGGGCGCGGCCATCACCAGCGTCCAGATCGACGGTGTGCTGCACGAGTTTTCCAGTGTCGCGGGCGTCCGTGAGGATGTCACCGACATCGTCCTGAACCTCAAGGGCGTCGCGATCCGCATGGAGGTCGATGGCCCCAAGCGTCTCTCGGTTTCGGCCAAGGGTCCGCGCGTCGTGACGGCGGGCGACATCTCCGAAAGTGCGGGCATCGAGATCCTGAACAAGGATCACGTGATCTGCCACCTCGACGATGGGGCGAATCTCTACATGGAACTGACGGTCAACACCGGCAAGGGCTATGTCTCCGCCGACAAGAACCGCCCCGAGGATGCGCCCATCGGCCTGATGCCGATCGACGCGATCTATTCCCCGGTCAAGAAAGTGTCCTATGACGTGCAGCCCACCCGCGAGGGGCAGGTGCTCGACTATGACAAGCTGACGCTCAAGCTCGAAACCGATGGCTCGATCTCGCCCGATGACGCCGTGGCCTATGCCGCCCGCATCCTGCAAGACCAGCTGTCGATCTTCGTGAACTTCGACGAGCCCGAGGCCGCAGGCCGCGCGGATGATGACGACGATCTCGAATTCAACCCGCTCCTCCTCAAGAAGGTGGACGAGCTGGAATTGTCGGTGCGTTCGGCCAACTGCCTGAAGAACGACAACATCGTCTATATCGGCGACCTGATCCAGAAAACCGAAGCCGAGATGCTCCGCACCCCGAACTTCGGCCGCAAGTCGCTCAACGAGATCAAGGAAGTGCTTTCGGGCATGGGCCTGCATCTCGGGATGGACATCGTCGATTGGCCGCCAGACAATATCGAGGAACTGGCCAAGAAGTACGAAGACAACTTCTGAGAGGTGGGCAAGATTGCCCACCCTACGGGCCACGTCTCGTAGGGTGGGCGATCCGCCCACCGATCTACCCGGGCAATACCGCCCCAATAGGTGAGAGGCCTGCACGCACGGGCCTCCGGACAAAGCAAAATGTGAACGGAGATAGACCATGCGTCACGCCCGCGGATACCGCCGCCTGAACCGGACCCACGAACATCGCAAGGCGATGTTCGCCAACATGTCCGGCTCGCTCATCGAACACGAACAGATCAAGACGACCCTGCCCAAGGCCAAGGAATTGCGCCGGGTCATCGAAAAGCTGGTGACGCTCGCAAAGCGCGGCGACCTGCATGCGCGCCGTCAGGCCGCGGCCCAGCTCAAGCAGGACATGCATGTCGAAAAGCTTTTCGACGTTCTCGGCCCCCGCTACGCCGAGCGTCAGGGCGGCTATGTCCGCGTCCTCAAGGCCGGCTTCCGCTACGGTGACATGGCGCCCATGGCGATCATCGAATTCGTCGACCGCGACGTCGACGCCAAGGGTGCCGCCGACCGCGCCCGCCTCGAAGCAGAAGAGGTTGTGGAAGAGGCCTGAGGCCTCCCACGCGCCTCGCGCCCGAAAATCCTCGACGCCTCGGCATAATGCCGGGGCGTCTTGCGTTTGGATGCAGGCTTTGGACCGTAACCGGCGTCAGCTTTCGGGATTGCCCGGCTTGGCAGCGGCCACCGGGGGCTCGGCCATCGCCACAGGCGTTCCCCGCGACAAGGCATCGGCCGGCGGCACCGCAAACGGCCCCTGTCCGATATATTCGAGAAGGTCTTTGCGCGCCCGTGCCGGCAACTGCATGAGACGCGCAAAAAGATCCGGGTCGATCTTCTTGTCCACCAGCCTCACCCATAAAAGGTCCGATGAAAGAATACGGTTGACCGGATTCAAGACAACCTGTCTAAAAGTCCATGTACATTTAGTCATTTTGTCATGTCCAAAGCGCCAGTTCTTGATCTTTTGTTGCACGAGTTAGCGCTTGCCGCGCCGGGCGGTTTCGCTGTCGGTCTGCATATCCGCTACGTCTCGCCCCTCATCATGGTGAACACCTATCCCGAGGCCTGGCAGGAGGTTTACACCGCCAAGCTCTACGGTCTGCGCGATCCCACGCTTGCTTGGGGTCTAAGCCATTCCGGCACCCGCCGCTGGTCCCAGATCGGCCTGCCCGATCCCTTCTCCATCCTGCCCGAGGCCGCCAGCTACGGCCTCGTCTACGGCATGATCGCCTCCATCGGTCCGATGTCCTCGCGCACCATCGCGGGCGCGGCCCGCGCCGACCGCGAATTCACCGATGACGAAATGGCCCATGTCCACAGGATCGTGCAGCGCATGCACGACCTGTCCGAGCCGCCCGCGCGCTTGTCGCGTGCGCAGGCCGACGCCCTGAAATGCATCGCGGAAGGGGACCGCCATGCCGCTGCCGCCGCTCGCCTCGGCATATCCGAAAGCGCCTTCAAGGCGCGCCTGACCTCGGCCAGGCAAAAACTGATGGCCCGCACCACGGCCGAAGCCGTGCAAAGAGCCCGGGAATACGGATTGATCTGAGGCCGCACCGCTCGCCGCCGCATGACCGGCCCCGCCGCGATGGTCACGACATCGCGCCAATCCTTTTGCCTTGGGGGCCACCATGCAGATGACGACCCTGTCCTTCACCAATTTCCACCAGCACGGGCCGCTTTTCGCCAACATGCTGAAAGCACGCCACCGCACCTTCGTCGATGGCATGAACTGGGATCTTCCCAGCGCCGATGGGATGGAATTCGATCAATATGACACTGCCCAAAGCCGCTGGGTCTGCGTCCATCAGGGCGACAGGGTGCTGGCGGGGCTCCGGCTCACGCCCACCACCGCGCGCTGCGGTGTCTATTCCTACATGGTCCGCGACGCGCAGCGCGGGCTCCTGTCCTCCATCCCCGCCAACCTGCTCGACGATCCCGCCCCCATCGCGCCCCATATCTGGGATGCGAACCGCCTGTTCGTGGCCGAAGGCGTGGAAACCGACATCCGCCATCAGGTCCAGCTGTCGCTCATGGGTCATATGGTCCGCTCGGCCCGCGCACTCGGGGCCTCGACGCTGATCGGCCTTCTGCCCATCGCGATCCCGCGTCTCGGCCGCCGCCTCGGCATCGACATGGACCCGGCCGGCCCGGTGATGAAGATCGGCGGCGTGGCCCATCGCTGCTTCTTCGTCTCCATGGCCTCCAAGATGCACTGATCCTCCGCTCTGGCGTCCGTCTCGTCGCGGGCGTAGCTTGCGCGGCATGGATCTGTTCGACACGCCACAGCCTGAAAAGGACCAAAGGCCCGCGGGCCCCCGCCCCTTGGCCGACCGGCTGCGCCCCACGCGGCTGGTCGATGTCATCGGGCAAGATCACCTCCTCGGCCCCGATGGCGCGCTGCGGGTTATGCTGGATGCGGGTGCGCTCACCTCCCTCATCCTCTGGGGTCCGCCCGGCGTGGGCAAGACCACCATCGCCCGCCTTCTGGCGCAGGAAACGCAGCTTCATTTCGTCCAGATCAGCGCGATCTTCACCGGCGTTCCCGATCTGCGCAAAGTCTTCGAGGCGGCGAAACTGCGCCATGCGAACGGGCAGGGGACACTCCTCTTCGTCGACGAGATCCACCGCTTCAACAAGGCGCAGCAGGACGGCTTCTTGCCCCATATGGAGGATGGAACGATCCTTCTGGTCGGCGCCACGACCGAGAACCCCAGTTTCGAGTTGAACGCCGCGCTCATGTCCCGCGCACAGGTGCTGGTGCTGAACCGGCTGGACGAGGCCGCCCTCGAAAAGCTCGCAGCCCATGCCGAACTGGAGCTTCACCACCCGCTCCCCCTCCGTCCCGAGGCGCGCGCCGCGCTGATCTCCATGGCCGATGGCGACGGGCGCGCGCTTCTCAACCTCGTCGAACAGGTCGCCGCCTGGA
Organism: Roseicyclus marinus; assembly: GCF_030163795.1. Classification (GTDB taxonomy): domain Bacteria; phylum Pseudomonadota; class Alphaproteobacteria; order Rhodobacterales; family Rhodobacteraceae; genus Roseicyclus; species Roseicyclus marinus. The sequence continues at coordinate 186,141 of NZ_JASJOF010000001.1, forward strand.
AGGTCGAGGGACAGTTGACCGCCGATCAGCTGGGCCAACGCCTGCAACGCCGCGCCGCCCAATACGACAAATCGGGCGAGGCGCATTACAACCTGATTTCCGCACTCCACAAATCCGTGCGCGGCTCCGACCCAGATGCCGCGCTCTACTGGTTCGCCCGGATGCTCGAAGGCGGCGAAGATCCTCGCTACCTCGCCCGCCGCCTCACCCGCATGGCGGTGGAGGATATCGCGCTGGCCGATCCAGCCGCCCAACGCCACTGCCTCGACGCCTGGGCCACTTACGAACGCTTGGGCAGTCCCGAAGGCGAACTGGCGCTGGCCGGGGCCGTGATCTACCTCGCCCTCGCCCCCAAATCGAACGCGGCCTACGTCGCCTACAAGGCGGCGCGGGCCAGCGCCCGCTCCACCGGCTCCGAACCGCCGCCCAAGCATATCCTGAACGCGCCCACCAAGATGATGAAGGATCAGGGCTACGGCGCGGGCTATGCCTATGACCACGACGCCGAAGACGGGTTTTCCGGGCAGAACTATTTCCCCGACACCATGTCGCGCCCGTCCTTCTACGCCCCCGTCGAACGCGGCTATGAACGCGACCTGAAAAAACGTCTCGACTGGTTCGAGGGCCTGCGCGCCAAACGCAAGGGCTAGGCCGTTTTCCTGCAGGAAAACGAAAGGGAAAACTGCAGTTTTCCCACTCGAAAAACTGCAGTTTTTCGCCTTTCCCCTCCCACCCATTGACTCCGCCTCCCGCCCGACCCATGCACCCGCCCATGACCGCGATCCTCCAAGTGGCCCTTGGCGGCGCCCTCGGTGCCGTGCTCCGATACCTCACCGGCATCGGCCTGATCCGGCTGTTCGGCCACACGCCCATGCCCTTGGGCGTGCTCACGGTGAACATCCTCGGCTCGCTTGCCATGGGCCTGTTCATCACCGCCGCCGCCCAACGCGGCCTGACCCACCTGTCGCCGCTTGTGGCCACCGGCATCCTTGGCGGCTTCACCACCTTCTCCGCCTTCTCGCTCGAGGCGGTCACGCTTTACGAACGCGGCGCACTGGGCCTTGCGGCCCTCTATGTCCTCGCCAATGTCACCCTCTCCATCGCGGCGCTTTTCGCCGGAATGGCCCTAGCGCGGAGCTTCGCATGACCGGCGTCCAGACCCTGACCGTGGCGACGGGCGAGGGCGGACAGCGCCTCGACCGTTGGTTCCGCCGCCAATTCCCCCATATCCCGCAGGGCCGCATCGAAAAGATGTGCCGCAAGGGCGAGATCCGCATCGACGGCGCCCGCGCCAAACCCGCCACAAGGGTGGAGGAGGGGCAGGCGATCCGCATTCCGCCCCTTCCCGACACCGACGCGCCCGAGGCGCCCGCAAAACCCCGCATCTCGGATGCCGACGCGCAGATGATGCGCGCCGCCGTGATCTACCGCGACGACCACATCATCGCGCTGAACAAGCCTGCGGGCCTGCCCACGCAGGGCGGATCGGGCCACACCCGCCATGTCGACGGTCTGGCCGAGGCGCTGATCTTCGACGCCGCCGACAAACCCCGCCTCGTCCACCGCCTCGACAAGGACACGTCCGGCGTCCTCCTGCTCGCCCGCAGCCGTCAGGCCGCGCAGGCGCTGACCGAAGCCTTCCGCGCCAAATCCACCCGCAAGATCTACTGGGCCGCCACCGCCGGTGTCCCCAGCCCCCGGATGGGCACGATCAAGACCGGCCTCGTCAAGGCACCGGGCCGCGGCGCGGGCGGGGAGGGGGAAAAGATGCTCACCATCCCGCTCGATCAGGTCGACGCGACCGATGGCGCGAAACGGGCCGTCACCGATTACGCCACGCTCTCGGCCTTGGGCACCCGCACCGCATGGGTGGCGCTCGTCCCCGTCACGGGCCGCACCCACCAGCTGCGCGCGCACATGGCGGCACTGGGCAACCCGGTGGTGGGCGACGGCAAATACGGCGGCTCCGGGCAGGAAAACCTCGGCGATGGCTGGGGCGCGCAGCTGGGCGGCGAAATCAGCCGCAAGCTGCACCTCCACGCCCGCTCGATCGCCATGGTCCATCCCGTGACCGGCGCGCGGCTGATGATCACCGCACCCCTGCCGCCGCATATGCAAAAGACTTGGGATGCGATGGAATGGCGCCCCGCCGATGTTCCCGTCGATCCGTTCGAGGACGAGGAATGACCGAGCTTCGTCTTGTTATCTTCGATGTCGACGGCACGCTGATCGACAGTCAGGCCCATATCCTCGCCGCGATGGGCGCGGCCTTTGCCGCCCATGACCTGCCCGCGCCAGCCCGCGCCGACACGCTCTCGATCGTGGGCCTGTCCCTGCCGGTCGCCATCGCGCGTCTTGCCCCGGACCTGCCCGATCACCACGACAGCCTTGTCGCCGCCTACAAGGATGCCTTCGCGCGCCTCCGCCTCTCGCCCGAGGGTGCGGCGCTGTCGCCGCTCTTTCCCGGCGCGCGCGCGGCGCTCGACGATCTGGCGGGGCAGGATCACACGCTCCTTGCCATCGCCACCGGCAAATCGCGGCGCGGCCTCGACCATATCCTCGACCTGCACGGGCTGCGCGGCCTGTTCCAATCCGTGCAGGTCGCCGACGATCATCCCTCCAAACCGCACCCCTCCATGATCCACGCCTGCCTGCGCGACACCGGCGTCGATGCCCGCCGCGCGGCGATCATCGGCGACACGACCTTCGACATCGACATGGGCCGCGCCGCCGGCGTCCACGCTATCGGGGTAACCTGGGGCTATCACCCGGCCGATGCGCTGACCCGCGCCGGGGCCGACGCCCTGATCGACGATTTCGCCGCCCTTCCCGAAACGCTCGACCGACTGGGGGTGCCTGCATGACCGGCGGATGGAAGGCCAAACGCTTCTGGACCGATGTCTCCATCATCGAAACCGATGGCGGCTTCGGCGTTCTGCTCGACACCCGCCGCGTCCAGACCCCCGGCAAAAAGCCCCTGATCGTGCCGACCGAATCCATGGCGCAGGCCATCGCCGCCGAATGGGCGGCCCAAGAGGGTGAGATCAGACCCCTCACCATGCCCGTCACCCGCGCCGCCAATTCCGCCATCGAACGCGTCCGCCCGCAAAAGCCCGAAGTTGCGGCGATGCTTGCGGCCTATGGCGAAACCGACCTGACCTGCCACCGCGCCGCATCCCCCGCCGAACTCGCCGCCCGTCAGGCGCAGGGCTGGGACCCGGTCCTTGCCTGGGCCGCCGACACGCTCGGCGCGCCGCTCGTACCCACCGCCGGCGTCCTGCCCGTGCCCCAGCCCGCGGCCAGCCTCGACGCGCTCCTCGCGCATGTCGCGGCCGTCGACGAATTCCGCCTGACCGCGCTCCATGATCTGGTGACGCTCTCGGGGTCGATCCTGCTCGGGCTTGCGGTGGCCCACCGCCACCTTGCCCCGGACACCGCTTGGTCGCTCTCCCGAATCGATGAGGATTGGCAGATCGAGCAATGGGGCGAGGACGAAGAGGCCTCCGAGGCTGCCGCCTTCAAGCGTGCGCAGTTTCTGCAGGCCGATGTTTTCTGGTCGATATGCGAACCGCCGAAAGCCTGAGATCGGCCTTCTTCCGGAAAATGCAGTCATTTCAGGCGATGCGATGCTTTTTTGGGCAAATTTCCCGCCTTACCCATGGGAAACTTCGCCCGTTTCGCTTGACCTCTTGCGTTCACTTCGCCCATTTTGGCAGCGGTTGAGGGGCAAATGTCTCTCGCAGACCGACGACCCGCCCCTAGGGCAACCAAAAACCAATGCCCAAAGGGCAGTCCTTCAGGAAGAGGTTAACATGAAGAAATCCGTATTCTTGGGCACGCTCGCCGTTGCCGGCCTCGCAGCCGGTATCGCGTCGGCCCAAACCACGCTGGAACAGGTGCAGGCTCGCGGCACGCTTCTGTGCGGCTCGAACGAGGGCCTCGCAGGCTTCGCCGCGCCCGACGCCAACGGCGTCTGGTCGGGCTTCGACGTCTCGCTGTGCCGTGCTGTGGCAACCGCCGTTCTGGGCGATCCGCAGGCCGTTGAATTCGTCCCGCTGACCAGCCAGACCCGCTTCACCGCACTCGCCGCTGGCGAAGTCGACGTTCTGGTCCGCAACTCCACCTGGACCTTCTCGCGCGACACCGACCTCGCCCTCGATTTCGTGGGTGTGAACTACTACGACGGCCAGGGCTTCATGGTGAACACCGCGCTCGGCGTGTCCTCGGCAACCGAGCTTGATGGCGCCACCGTCTGCATCCAGACCGGCACCACCACCGAACTCAACCTCGCTGACTTCTTCCGCGTGAACAACATCAGCTACGAGCCGGTTCCGGTCGCCACCAATGCCGAAGGCCAGCAGCAGTACCTCGCCGGCGCTTGCGACGTCTACACCACCGACGTCTCCGGCCTCGCGGCAACCCGCGCAACCTTCGAAGACGCGGCATCGCACGTGATCCTTCCGGAAATCGTGTCCAAGGAACCGCTTGGTCCCGTCGTCCGTCACGGTGACAGCGAGTGGGGCGATATCGTCCGCTGGACGCTGAACGCCCTGATCGCAGCCGAAGAATACGGCGTGACCTCGGCCAACGTCCGTGAACTGGCCGCAGCACCCACCGCCAACCCGGAAATCAACCGTCTCCTGGGCACCGAAGGTGAACTGGGCGCGATGATCGGCCTGTCGAATGACTGGGCTGTCAACGTGATCGCGGCTGTCGGTAACTACGGCGAAGTGTTCGAGCAGAACATCGGCGAAAACACCCCCGTTGGTCTGGCGCGCGGCCTGAACGCGCAGTGGACCGATGGCGGCCTGCTGTACTCGCCGCCCTTCCGCTGATCGGGCGCCGATCTTGGGCCCGGGCATGATTGCCCGGGCCTTTTTCCAAGAAATCTCGTGACATTCATCACGCCTGTCTGCCCGGTTCGCCGGAACGGAACAGCCATATCTGATGTGGAGTGCGCATGGCCGATCTGACCGCCCCTCCCCGCGAATCCTTCCGTCTCAGCCAGTTGCTGTACGATGCGCGGTATCGCTCCCTGACCATTCAGGTCGTGGCGGCAATCCTGATCATGCTCTTGCTGGTCGAACTGGTGAACAACACCGTCACCAACCTCGCCGCGCTCGGCAAGGATATCGACTTCGGCTTCCTCGGCACCACCGCCGGGTATGACATCAACCAGCAGATCATTCCCTTCTCGTCGCAAGACACCCATGCCCGCGCCGCTCTGGTGGGCATCCTCAACACGCTGCTCGTGGCCGTCCTAGGCTGCATCCTCGCCACGGTGATCGGCGTCCTTGCGGGCGTCCTGCGCCTGTCCAAGAACTGGCTCGTGGCCCGCATCATGACCGTCTACGTCGAGGCGATGCGCAACACGCCGCTCCTGATCTGGATCTACATCGTCTTCGCCGTGATGACCGAGGCGACACCCCTGCCGCGCGATTTCCGCGAGGGGGGCAGTTCCTCGATGATCTTCTGGGACAGCGTCGCCATCACCAACCGGGGCGTCTACCTCCCCGCTCCCGTCTGGGGGGCTGGCTCGGGTATCGTCGTCGCCATCTTCCTCTTGTCGATTGCCGCGATCTTCGTCCTGCGCAGCTATGCCCGCAAAAAGCAGGAACAGACCGGTCAGCAATTGCCTGTCCTCTGGATGTCGCTCGGTCTCTTGATCGTTCCCGCGCTGCTGGCCTTCTTCGTGATGGGTCGCCCCATCACGCTCCAGTATCCCGAGCTTGGCGGCTTCAACTTCGAGGGCGGCATTCAGGTCCGCAACTCCTTCATCGCGCTCTGGCTGGCGCTCTCGCTCTATACCTCCGCCTTCATCGCCGAGATCGTCCGCTCGGGCATCCTCGCCGTGTCCAAGGGGCAGACCGAGGCCGCCTTCGCGCTGGGCATCCAGCCCAACCGCACGATGCAGCTGATCATCCTGCCGCAGGCGCTGCGCGTGATCATCCCGCCGCTGATCTCGCAATACCTGAACCTGACCAAGAACTCCTCGCTCGCCATCGCGGTGGGCTACATGGACGTCCGCTCGACGCTGGGCGGCATCACCATCAACCAGACCGGGCGCGAGCTCGAGGGGATGCTGCTTCTGGGGCTGTTCTACCTCATCACCAGCCTCATCATCTCGAGCCTGATGAACGTCTACAATTCCAGCGTCAAACTGAAGGAGCGCTGAGATGAGTGAAACACACGCCCACAGCGCCGCCTTCGTCCGCACCGCCATCCTGCCCCCGGCCGCACCGCCGCCGGGCCAGACGGGCGTGCTGCGCTGGATGCGCGAGAATCTCTTCTCGTCCATCCCCAACGCGCTTCTGACGCTTCTGGCGCTCTATTTCGTCTACACGATCCTCGCCGCCATCCTGCCCTGGACGCTGAACGGCATCTGGGATGCGGGCTCGCTCACCGAATGCCGGGCCATCCGCGACGAACGCGGGCTGTCCACGGCGGCGTGCTGGGCGGTGATCAACGAACGCTGGCTGCAACTCCTGTTCGGCTTCTACCCGATCGACGCGCCCCTTCTGGCGCGGCTGTTCTATGCCGACGAACTGGCCGCCGCAGGCGGGATGGACGCGGTCTTCGGCCCCGGGTCCAACGCGACCGCGCGGATCGAATTCGTCGGTACGATGCGCGCAGAGCTCGGCAATGCCCTCGTCTTCTTCTTCGGCTACTGGCGTCCGCTCTTGGCGCTTGCGCTGCTGGTGGTCGCGGTGGCACCCGTGCTGTACAACAATCTGCCGCGCGGGATGCTGATCTTCTCGCTGATCTATCCCTTCCTCGCCGTCTTCCTGCTCTGGGGCGGGTCGATCTGGGGGCCGATCTCGGTGGCGCTGGGCCTCGCCCTGTCGCTCTACATTCTGAAATACGCAGGCGCGCGCTTCGGCGGGCTCTTGGGCGGGCTCGCCATGATCGTGACCCTGCTCTGCTTCTTCTTCAACCCGCTGTCCCTGCTCGGCATCTCCGGGCTTTTCCCGCTCCTGCCGCATGTCTCGGGGCTTCTGGGCACCATCCTGCCCTTCGGTCTGCCTGCGATCACCTCGGATGATTTCGGCGGCTTCATGCTGGCGATCATCATCGGCACCTCGGGGATCGTCCTGTCGCTGCCTTTGGGCATCGTGCTGGCGCTCGGGCGGCAATCCTCCATGCCCCTGATCAAATGGGTCTGCGTCACCTTCATCGAGGTGATCCGCGGCGTCCCCCTGATCGTCTGGCTGTTCACGGCATCGCTGCTGTTGAACTACTTCCTGCCGCCCGGCACGAACTTCGACCTCCTGCTGCGCGTCATCATCATGGTGACCCTCTTCGCCTCCGCATATCTGGCCGAGGTGGTCCGGGGCGGGCTCGCCGCGCTGCCCAAGGGCCAGTACGAAGCCGCCGACAGCCTTGGCCTCGATTACTGGAAATCCATGCGCCTGATCGTTCTGCCGCAGGCGCTCAAGATCTCCATCCCGGGGATCGTGAACACCTTCATCGGACTGTTCAAGGATACCACGCTCGTGGTCTTCATCGGCCTGCGTGACCCCTTGGGCCTGACCAACGCCATCCGCGCCACCGGGGAATGGAACGGCATCTACTGGGAGCTCTACGTCTTCGTGGCGCTTCTGTTCTTTGTCTTCTGCTTCTTCATGTCCCGCTATTCCATGTATCTCGAGCGCAAGCTCGCGACCGACCGCCGCTGAGGAGAAACACCATGAGCGACGCGCAAGCCGCCCTTCAGGACCGCGAAATCAACCGGTCACACATGACGGTCTCCGACGAGATCGCCATCGAGATCAGCAACATGAACAAGTGGTACGGCACGTTCCACGTTCTGCGCGACATCAACCTGACCGTGAACCGGGGCGAACGGATCGTGATCTGCGGCCCCTCCGGCTCGGGGAAATCGACGCTGATCCGCTGCATCAACGCGCTGGAAGAACACCAAAAGGGCAACATCACCGTCGATGGCACGGTCCTGTCCACCGACCTCAAGAACATCGACAAGATCCGCTCCGAAGTCGGCATGGTGTTCCAGCACTTCAACCTGTTTCCGCACCTCACCATCCTCGAGAATTGCACCCTCGCGCCCATCTGGGTCCGCAAGGTGCCCAAGCGCGAGGCCGAGGAAACCGCGATGTATTTCCTTGAAAAGGTGAAGATCCCCGAACAGGCCAACAAGTATCCCGGCCAGCTCTCGGGTGGCCAGCAGCAGCGGGTCGCCATCGCCCGGTCGCTCTGCATGCGCCCGCGCATCATGCTGTTTGACGAACCGACCTCCGCCCTCGACCCCGAGATGATCAAGGAAGTGCTCGACACGATGATCGCACTCGCCGAGGAAGGCATGACCATGCTTTGCGTGACCCACGAGATGGGCTTCGCACAGGCTGTCGCCAACCGCGTGATCTTCATGGATCAGGGCCAGATCATCGAACAGAACGAGCCCAAGGCCTTCTTCAACAATCCGCAGAACGAGCGGACCAAGCTGTTCCTCAGCCAGATCCTCGGTCACTGAGGCCGTCACAGGTGGGAAACCCCGGGGTTTCCCACCCGCAAAACTCCAGTTTTGCGGGTGGGAAAACTCCAGTTTTCCCTGTCACGAAACTGCAGTTTCGTGCCCGCCTCACAAATCGCGCGGCACAATGAAATCCACCACGCGCCCCGCCCACCAATCGACCTCCGACCAATCCTCACCGGGAAACTCCGCCACCAACGTGGCGCAGGTCGGATAGTCGATGAACCGGGGATGGGCGGCCGGCTCATCCACGATCCGATGCGCGAATTCCCCGATGCCGGGATTGTGGCCGATGATCATGACCACGGGCGCTTCGGCCCTGCGCAAATGCGACAGGATCGTCTCCGCCTCGGCGTGGTAAAGCTTCGGCTCCGTGCTCATCGCCACCGCCTGTCCCAACTCCGGCGCGATTCCGTCCCATGTCTCCTGCGCCCGCAGCGCCGAGGAAACCATCGCCTGTCCCGGCACATGGCCCTTGTCCCGAAGCCAAGCCCCGACCTTGGGCGCATCCCCCTGACCGCGCGGATTGAGCGGCCGGTCATGGTCGCGCAATTCCGGATCGTCCCAATCCGATTTCGCGTGGCGGGTCAGGATCAGCGTCAGCGCCATGGGTGAAAGCTCCGCATGTGGAACGCCGATTGTTCGGGACGGCGGCCGTAGGTTTCGCTCACCGGACAGGCCCGCCGCACCCGGCAGCCCCGATCCAGACAATCCCGGCCGCTTTCCGTGTCCAGAAATGCGTGGCAGGCCTCCACGTCATAGCCCGCCTCGCTCAATGCGCCAACAGGGCAGGCGGTCTCGCAGGGGCGGGGGCAGGGGGCGCAGGGCATGGGCGGCGGCGCAGGCAGGGCGACCCGCTCCCGCAGCGCCAATGCGCCCCGGTAGGATACCATCAAGCCGGCCCGGTCATGCACCAAGAGCGTCACGGGGCTGGCATGGGCGCGGCCCGTCCGCTTGGCCCAGCCGATGAAGGGATGCCAGGGCGGCCCGCCGAACGGGAACAGCGCCTTGGCCCTCAGATCGCAGGCCAGCCGCCCGATCACCCGGCGCGACCAGCGGTCCAGCGGATCGGGGGCACCATCGCCGAATTCCGGTTCGGCGGTGACATGGGCCCAGAACCCCGGCTCGCGCGGCCCGATCATCAGGAGCGTTTCGCAACCCTCGGGTGTGCCGTCCTCGGGTGCCGGATGGAACCCGCCCAGGACCTCCAGCCGATGCGCCGAGAGCCGCTCGTCGATATCCTCGCAGCGCATGGTTAATCCCCCGTTGCCTGCCGTGCCTGTGTCGTTACAGTTTCACTACAGGATCACGACAGGGTCACGACGCAAAACCTACAGCGGTTGCAGCCCCCTCAAGCCCGGATCATGGACCCCGCGCCATGTTCGGTGAACAGTTCCAGCAGCACCGCATTGGGCACCCGCCCATCCACGATGGTGCAGGCCCTGACGCCGCCGCGCACGGCTTGGATCGCGGTTTCCGTCTTGGGGATCATCCCGCCCGAGATCACGCCGGCCCGCGTCATCTCCTCGACCTCGGCGGCTTTCAGTTCCGTCACCAACTGCCCTTCGGCATTCTTCACGCCCGCGACATTCGTCAGCAACAGCAAGCGGTCGGCCTTCAGCGCCGCGGCGATCGCGCCCGCCGCCGTATCGCCGTTCACGTTGAAGGTCTCGCCCTGCCGCCCCACGCCCACCGGCGCGATGACGGGGATCATGTCATCCTCGAACAGGTTGTTGATCACCGCCGGGTTCACCTCCACCGGCTCGCCGACAAAGCCGAATTTCGGATCGGCGGGTTCGCAGACCATGAGCGAGGCATCCTTGCCCGACAGGCCCACCGCCTTGCCGCCCTGCGCGTTGATCGCTTGAACGATCCGCTTGTTCACAAGGCCCGACAGAACCATTTCCACGACTTCCACCGTGGCCGCATCCGTCACGCGTTTGCCGTCGATGAAGTCGGATTTGATGCCCAGCTTGTCGAGCAGATCGTTGATCATCGGCCCGCCGCCATGGACCACGACCGGGTTCACGCCCACCTGCCGCAGCAGGACGATATCGCGCGCGAAGCTCTCCATCGTGTCGTCATCGCCCATCGCGTTGCCGCCGAATTTGACGACGACGACGGCATCGTTGAACCGCTGAAGATAGGGAAGCGCCTCGCTCAGCGTGCGGGCAACGGCAAGGTGATCGCGGGTCATGTCTCTTTGCTTCATCTGGGGCCCCAAGCTGGCGTTGCGCCTGAATAAGCCAGTGTCGCCTGCGTGTGAAGCGTCGCGCCGCCGTATTTTCGGGAAGATGAAGCCGAAAGGTCAGGTGATCCCGGCGATGGTGGCGCGCAGCGTCGCGATCCCGTCGCCCTTGTCGGAGGAGGTCAGGATCAGTTCCGGGTAAGCGGCAGGGTGCTTGGCCAGCACCGCGCGCGTGCGCGCCAGCGACGTGTCGAGATCGGAGCGGCGCACCTTGTCGGCCTTGGTCAGCACGACTTGGAAAGGCACCGCCGCCTTGTCCAAGAGGCCCATGATCTCTGCATCCACCGCCTTTGCGCCGTGCCGCGCGTCGATCAGCACGAAAGCCCGGCGCAGCGTCGCACGGCCCGACAGATAGGCCTTGAGCAGCGCCTGCCATTGCTTGACCACCGCCACCGGCGCTTCGGCATAGCCATAGCCCGGCAGGTCGACGAGGTAATGGCTTTCGCCCAGCGTGAAGAAGTTGATCTCTTGCGTGCGCCCCGGCGTGTTCGACGCCCGCGCCAACGCCTTGCGCCCGGTCAGCGCGTTGATCAGCGTCGATTTCCCCACGTTCGATCGGCCTGCGAAACAGACCTCAGGCCGGTCGGCGGGCGGCAATCCGTCCATCGCCACCACGCCCTTTAGGAAATCCGCGCCGCCCGCGAACAGCTTGCGGCCGATCTCGGCGGTGATGTCGTCCGGCTCGGGGGCCAGCGGAAAGGGCAGGGCGCTCATAGCTTGGTCACCTCGTCACCCACGTCCACACGGCCCGCGCGGCGCACCATCGCATAGGCTCCGAAATCCGCATGGCCCCAGCCGTCCTGCAGCGCCGCCAGCGTGCCTGCGTCGCGCCGTCCGGTATCGGGATTGGCCTCGGTGGCGCGGCAACGGGTGATCGGCTCGATCACCTCCAGTTCCGCCGCACCGATCCGCAGACGCTTGCCCACGAGGTCGAATTCCTCCCAGGGCGCCAGCCCCTCCAGCCAAAGGTTGCCGCGAAACCGCCTTGGGTCCAGATCCTGCCCCAGCTTTTGCGACAGCGCCCGCAGCGAGGCCATGTTCAGCACCGCGACCGAGGCGAAGGGCGCATCGCTCATCCCCTGCGCAGGGGCTTTGATCAGCGCGGCGGGTGCGCGCCGGTCGGTGGGATAGATCGGCTTCAGCCATGCAAACAGCGCCTCGGCCCCGTCTTGCGTGTCGGGATCGATCGACAGGTCGGGCCGCGCGGGATGGGACAGGTGGATCACATCCCCCTCGACCCGCGCCGTCACGGCCATCAGCGACGCGCCCTTGGCCCCGCGCAGGAAGTTGCGGCAGGCGCGCCAGCCCTCACCACCCTCGCCACCTTCCTCCAGCACCGCCCAAGCCCGGTCGAGCGGCAAGGGCCGGTCGACCTGCAACCCCGCATGGTCCAGCCTCTCGGCCCCGATCCCCTTGATCGGATGCCGCCAGATCTGGGCCAGCGTCCAGCTCATTTGCCCTCGGTCTTCTTGCGACCAAAGCTCGAGCGGATGTTGCCGAACAGGTCGGGCGTATACCCGTGCCGCTTCATGATGATGTATTGCTGCACGAAGGTGATCGTGTTGTTCGCGATCCAGTAGATCAACAGACCGCTGGCGAACCCGCCCAGCATGAACATGAACACCCACGGCAGCCAGGCAAAGATCGCGGCCTGCGTCGGGTCGGTCGGCTGCGGGTTCAGCTTTTGCTGCAGCCACATCGAGATGCCCAGAAGGATGGGCAGAACCCCGATGAAGATCAGCGCCAGAAGGCTGGTCGGCTCGGGCGCGGCCCAAGGCAGCAGGCCGAACAGGTTGAAGATCGAGGACGGATCAGGCGTCGACAGATCCTGCAACCAGCCGAAGAAGGGCGCATGCCGCAATTCCAGCGTGACGAAGATCACCTTGTAGAGCGAGAAGAAGATCGGGATCTGCAACAGGATCGGCAGACAGCCCGAGGCGGGGTTCACCTTCTCCCGCTTGTAGAGCTCCATCATCTCCTGCTGCATCTTCTGCCGGTCGTCGCCGACGCGTTCCTTGATCTTCTCCATCTGCGGCTGCAATTCGCGCATCCGTGCCATCGAGGCATAGGATTTGTAGGCCAAGGGGAAGAGCGCGGCCTTCACCGTCACGGTCAGCGCGATGATCGCAAGACCCATGTTGCCGATCAGAAGGTTCAGGTTATGCAGCAGCCAGAACATCGGCTTGGTGATGAAATAGAACCAGCCCCAGTCGATCGAGTCGATGAAGCGCTGGACGCCCGCATCCTCGTAATCACGGATCGTCTGCCATTCCTTGGCCCCGGCGAAGAGCTGCGTGGTCACTTCGGCGGTCTGGCCCGCCTCCACCGTCATCGCAGGCAGGCGCGCCTCGGTCTGGTAGATGTCGGCGGCGGCCACGTATTTCGTGACGCTGGTAAAGGGCTGATCGGCCCCGGGGATCAGCGTGGTCATCCAGTATTTGTCGGTAAAGCCGATCCAGCCATTGGCGGTCACATCCACCACTTCGGCGGCGGCGGCCTCACGCTGCACGAAATCCAGATCGGGCAGGTCGTTGTAGCCGATCTCGTCCAGCTGGCCGTCGACCTTGCGTACCACGCCTTCGTGCAGGATGAAGAAATTTTGCAGATCATCGGGCAGGCCATGGCGCGCCACGATCCCGTAGGGCGCAAGCCGCGCGGCCGCTGCCCCGGTATTCTCGACCGACTGGGTGACCGAGAACATGAAGTTCTCGTCGATGGCGATGGTGCGACGGAACACCAGCCCGTTGCCGTTTTCCCAGATCAGCGTGACGGGGGTTTCGGGCGTCAGGGTCTCGCCGCTTTCGACGGACCATTCGGTATTGGCGCCGGGCACATCCTCGAAGCCCAGATCGCCGCCCGGTGCCCAGCCGTAAAGCGCGTAATAGGGTTCTTCGCTGCCGACGGGCGACAACAGGCGGACGATCGGGCTGTCCTCGTCCAGCGTCTCGAAATAGCCGCGCAGCGACAGATCGTCGATCCGACCCCCGATGAGCGAGATCGACCCTTCCAGTTCGGGCGTTTCGATGGGCAGGCGGGGGGCTGCGGGGATTGCGGCGGCCTCGGCCTCGGGCAGGTCGGGCGTGCCGTCCGCGGCGGGCGGAAGCACCGCCATATCCGTGCCCGTCGCGCCATTTTCGGTCTCCACGACCGGCGTCGCGTTGGGGTCCGTCACCGGCTCGGGCGGCGGAAACAGGACAAACCAGACAAGAATGACCAGAAAGCTCAACGCCGTGGCCAGGATCAGGTTTCTGTTCTGATCGTCCATATCTGCAAGGATCCCGCTTTTGTTGCCTGCGCGGGTTCAACAGATCGGGGGGGCAAAGGTCAAGGGGCCTTTTCCGCGCGGGGCCGGCGGCCTCAGCTCTCGGAACCGGTCGCCGGGGGCTTGCGCGACAGCCCGGCGAAATCGAACAGCTCCGGGTCCAGAAGATGCGAGGGCCGCGCCGTCATCAGCGCCGAGAACATCTTGCCCTTGCGACCGGGTGCCTTGGTCTCCCATTCGTCGAGCATCCGGCCGATGGCCTGCCGTTGCAGCCCGTCTTGGCTGCCGCACAGGTCGCAGGGGATGATCGGGTAGTTCATCGCCCGCGAAAACGCCTCGCAATCCTCTTCGGCCACATGCGCCAGCGGGCGCAACACGAACAGATCGCCCTCGTCGTTCAGGAGCTTGGGCGGCATCGTGGCAAGCTTTCCGCCATGGAACAGGTTCAGGAAGAACGTCGCCAGGATGTCATCGCGGTGATGGCCCAGAACCACGGCCGAACACCCTTCCTCCCGCGCGATCCGGTAGAGGTTCCCCCGCCGGAGCCGCGAACAGAGCGCGCAATAGGTCCGGCCCTGCGGAACCTTGTCGATCACGATGGAATAGGTGTCGGCATATTCGATCCGGTGCGGCACGCCCATCTTCGACAGAAACTCGGGCAGCACCGTCGCCGGGAACCCCGGCTGCCCCTGGTCGAGGTTGCAGGCCAGGATGTCGACGGGCAAAAGCCCGCGCCACTGCAATTCCGTCAGCGCCGCAAGCAGGGTGTAGCTATCCTTGCCGCCCGACAGGCAGACCAGCCATTTCTGACGCGGCGCGGCAGGGTCGCGGTCGACCATGCCGTAGCGGTCGATCGCCTCGCGGGTCTCGCGGATGATGCGCTTGCGCAGCTTTCGGAACTCGGTGGTCTTGGGCGCACCGAAGAACAGCGGATGGATGTCGTCGGCGATATCGTCGCCGGTTTCGTCGCGGTCGAGCATCGGGCGCACTCCCTGTCACGCGGGCCGTCTATGGGGCCGGGGGCGGGCGCGCGTCAAGCGGGCCGCGCCCGGCTTGCCCTGCCGCGCTGCCGGGTTACCTCACGCCCCAAGCCCGATCCTTGGGGGGACATGACGATGCGCGCGATCCTGATTCTCGGTTTCACGATCCTTCTTGCCGCCTGCGGTGGCCGCCCCGCGCTCGACGATGCCCCGCTCAGCGACGCTGAACTCAACCTCGAGGAATTCTTTGCCGGCGATCTGGTCGCCTATGGCCAGTTCCAGGATGTCTTCGGCACCGTCCGCCGCCGCTTCGTGGTCGAGATCGACGGCACATGGGATGGCGAAACCCTGCGTCTGGTCGAGGATTTCACCTACGAGGACGGATCGACCGAACAGCGCATCTGGACGCTCACGAAAACCGGCCCCGACACATGGCAGGGCACCGCGCCGGGCGTGATCGGCACCGCCACGGGCGAGGAACGCGGCGACACCTTCAACTGGCAATACACGATCGATCTGCCCATCGGCGATGGCGAAACCCTGCGCGTCGCCTTCGATGACTGGATGTGGCTCCTGTCCGAGGATCGTCTGCTGAACCGCGCCTACATGTTCCGCTATGGCGTCCGGATCGGCGAGGTCATCATCAGTTTCGAAAAACTCTGACGCGCCCTAGTCGGGGACGTTGTCGATCCCCGACCCGCCCCACGGGTGACAGCGCGCGATCCGCCGCGCGGCCAGCCACGCGCCCTTGATCCCGCCGTGCTTTTCCAGCGCTTCCATCGCATAGGCCGAACAGGTCGGCTGGTAGCGGCAGCCATGCCCGACCCACGGGCTGAACACCAAGCGGTAGAATCGCACGGGCAGCGACACGATGTAGGCAAAGGGGCTCATCGGTGCAGCTTGCCCAAGGCCTGCGCCAGATCGGCCTTCAACTGGTCAAAGGGCAGATCCGCCGTCTCCCCCTGCCGTCCGACCAGAACGTAATCCCAGCCCGGCCGCCCCGCCACCGGCAGCACCGCCCGCGCAATCTCGCGCAGCCGCCGCTTGGCCCGGTTGCGCGCCACCGCATTGCCGACCTTTTTCGAACAGGTGAACCCGATGCGGATCGGCGTCGCGGCCACTTCCTCGGGGGCGCGCAGCCGCGCTTGCAACAGGAAACCGGGCATCGGCTGGCGACGGGCGCGGGCCGCGCGCAGGAAATCGGCCCGTTGCGTCAGCACCGACAGCTTTGTGCCGGTCTCCGGAACGGAAAAGGCCCCCGACGGGCCATCGCCCGGCGGAGGCGCATCCATGTGCATCGCCCTGTCCGGGTTCAGGCGCTGAGCGACTTCCGGCCGCGGGCGCGGCGGGCGTTCAGAACCTTGCGGCCGCCCTTGGTCGCCATGCGCGCGCGGAACCCGTGGCGGCGCTTCCGCACGAGGTTCGAGGGCTGATAAGTCCGCTTCGACATCTGTCTTCTCCGTCGCTCGTCCGGGCCGGGTCGCACACTTGCGCCTCGTCGGCCCTAGGGAATCTCCGATGAGGCTCGGCAAATACGGAAAGCCGCGCGGGCTGTCAATCAACTGCGAGGCGGGTTGGGGCGATTTTCCAAGGCGTCCACCGCGCGCGCCAGCTCCGCGATGCGGTTCTGGGGAAAAACCTCCAGCCCCGCTTGGCGAAGCGCCGCTGTCACCACGCCCTCGCCCGCGCGCGTGCGTCCATCGAAATACCCGCCGTGAACCCGCTCCACCCCGCAAGACGGGCTTCCCTCCGTCAACAGGGCGAACCGGCAGCCTTCCGCGCGGGCAAGCCGCACCGCCGCGTGCGCGCCCGCCAAAAACCCCGCCGTCACATCTTGCCCGCCGCTGTCGCGGATCACGCCATCGCCCGCCAGCACACCGGCCCCCGCAGCCCCCGGTGCGATCTCGGCGGGCGGGCGCGGCACGCCGAATCCCCCCGCCAATTCCGGGCAGATGGCGACCAGCCGCCCCTCGGCCCGCCACCGCGCAAGGATATCCGACGCCACGCCCTTGCCCCGCCCGTCGTACCGGACGGGCTGACCCAGCAGGCAGGCGCTGACCAATATCCGTTCCATCGCCGCCGATCCTGTAACCATGTGCCCCCAGTGTTACCGAAATTCGCCGACCCGGTCACGAAATCCCGTCGCGCCGTCACGTCCCATCAAGCGCCCGTGATGCGCCCTGTCACCGCGCCGTCCTTTGCGGCACATGCTGGACAAAGCCAAAGGACCGTGCCCCCATGACCGACACCGTGACCCAGACGCATAAATCCCCCTCCGGGCGGCTCCTGCCGCTGATCTTGCTGGCGCTGGGCGCGGGTCTGGGGTGGTGGCTTCTGGGCGACCGGCTCACCTTCCAGACGCTGGCCGAGAATCGCGAGGCGCTGATCGCCTTCCGCGATGCCCATTACCTTGTCGCTGCCCTTGGCTTCGTGGCGCTTTACGCGCTGATCGTGGCCTTTTCCCTGCCGGGCGCCACCATCGCCACGCTGACGGGCGGCTTCCTCTTCGCCACCTTCCCCGGCGCGCTCTTCAACATCACCGCCGCGACGCTCGGGGCGACCGCGATCTTTCTCGCCGCGCGCAGCGGCATCGGCACGCGCATGGCCGCCCGGCTCGAAGGCTCCGAAGGTCTGGTCAAACGCGTCAAGGACGGGATCGACGACAACCAATGGTCGATGCTGTTCTTGATGCGCCTCCTGCCGGTCGTTCCCTTCTTCCTCGCCAACCTGATCCCCGCCTTTCTCGACGTGCCGCTCCGGCGCTACGTCATTTCCACCTTCTTCGGCATCATGCCCGGCGCGCTGGTCTATACCTCGGTCGGCGCGGGCCTGTCCGAGGTCTTCGCCCGTGGCGAAAGCCCCGACCTCGGCCTGATCTTCGAGCCGCAGATCCTCCTGCCCCTCCTCGGGCTGTCCGCCCTTGCCCTCCTGCCCGTGGCGATCAAGGCCTTTCGGGGCCGCCCCGGCCTCTGACCCTCTCGCGAAAGGCATCGCACCATGTCCCGCATCAAGACGGATATCTGCATCATCGGCGCCGGATCGGGCGGCCTTTCGGTCGCGGCGGGCGCGGTCCAGATGGGGGCCGATGTCACCCTGATCGAAGGGCACAAGATGGGCGGCGATTGCCTGAACTATGGCTGCATTCCCTCCAAGGCGCTCTTGGCGGCGGGCCACCGCGTCCATGCCGTGGCCAAGGGCGGGTTCGGGACGGCAGGCCATGAGCCCGCCCCCGATTTCGCCGCCGCCAAGGATCATGTGCAGGCGACCATCGACACCATCGCCCCCGTCGACAGCCAGGAACGGTTCGAAGGTCTGGGCGTTCGCGTGATCCGAGCACAGGCGCGCTTCATCTCGGAAACCGAGGTTCAGGCGGGCGATACGATCATCACCGCCCGCCGCTTCGTCATCGCGACCGGCTCCCGTCCCTTTATCCCCCCCATTCCGGGGCTCACCGAAACGCCGCATCACACCAACGAAACCATCTTCGACCTGCGCGACAGGCCCGATCACCTGATCATCATCGGCGGCGGCCCCATCGGCATGGAAATGGCGCAGGCCCACCGCCGCCTCGGCTGCCGCGTGACCGTGCTCGAAGGACAAAAGGCGCTGGGCCGCGACGATCCCGAAGCCGCCGCGATCGTGCTGGAACACCTCCGCGCCGAGGGCATCGAGATCGTCGAAGGGGCCGAGGTCACCTCCGTCTCCGGCACCGAAGGTTCGATTCGCGTCGAAACCGGCGATGGCCGCGGCTTCGATGGCTCCCACCTTCTGGTGGCGGTCGGGCGTCAGGTGAATACCGACGGGCTCGACCTCGACCGCGCGCATGTCGGCCATGACCGGCGCGGCATCACCGTCGACAGCGGCCTGCGCTCGACCAACCGCCGCGTCTATGCCGTGGGCGATGCGGCGGGCGGCCTGCAATTCACCCATGTCGCGGGCTACCACGCGGGTGTCATCATCCGTCCCATGCTCTTCGGCCTGCCCGCGCGCGCCCGCACCGACCACATTCCGCGCACCACTTACACCGAGCCCGAACTGGCGCAGGTCGGCCTCACCGAGGCCGAGGCGCGCAAGCTCCATGGCGACCGCCTGTTCATCGCCCGCGCCGATTTCGCCCATAACGACCGCGCCATCGCGACTGGCCAGACCACGGGCTTCTGCAAGGTCATGGTGGTCAAGGGGCGGCCGGTGGGCGCCACGATCGTCGGGCCGCAAGCGGGCGAATTGATCCAGATCTGGGCGCTGGCACTGGCCAATCGGCTCAAGATGTCGGCCATTGCCGGCATGATCTCGCCGTATCCGACACTGGGGGAGATTAACAAACGCGCCGCGGGGGCCTATTTCTCTCCTAAATTGTTCGAAAGCCCCATGGTCAAGCGCATCGTCCGTCTGGTGCAGCGCCTGCCCTGAGGTCTTCGGGCCAAGAATAGGCTGGACCGCGTGAGACATTCGCTATCAGGGCGCTTTCTGATCCTGACCATCATCTTCGTGATGCTGGCCGAGGTCTTTATCTTCGTGCCCTCCGTCGCCCGCTTCCGCGAGGATTACCTGCTGGCCCGCCTCGAACGGGCGCAGATCGCCTCGCTCGCGCTTCTGGCGACCGACGGCATGATCTCCGAGGAACTGGAACGCGAACTTCTCGACAATGCCGAGGTTCTCAACGTCGTGCTGCGGCGCGACGCCGTGCGCCAGTTGATCCTGTCCAGTGACGGGATGCCCGCCATCGCCGCCACCTATGACCTGCGCGATCCCGCGCCTTGGGTGCTGATGCGCGATGCCTTGGCCCGTCTCGCCAACCCGGAGCCAGAGGTGATCCGCGTCATCGGCCAACCGGTGCGCGATGCGGGGCTGTTGATCGAGATCACCATGCCCAGCGAACCCCTGCGCATGGCGCTGATTGACTACGGGCTGCGCATTCTGGCGCTATCGGCGGTCATCTCGATCTTCACCGCGCTCTTGCTCTTCGTCAGCGTGCGCCGCCTCATGGTCACGCCGATCCGTCGGCTGGTCGGCGCGATGATGCGCTATGCCGAGGCGCCCTCCGACGCCACCCGCATCATCCGCCCGCAGGGCCGCGTGCGCGAATTGCGCAATGCCGAAGACGCACTCCTGTCGCTCCAGACCGAATTGACCGGCGCGCTCAAGCAGCGCGAAAGGCTTGCCCAACTGGGCGAGGCCGTGGCCAAGATCAGCCATGACCTGCGCAACATGCTGTCCGTTGCGACGCTCGTGGCCGACCGGCTAGAGGCCTCGAACGACCCGACCGTCCGCCGCATCGCACCGCGGCTCGTCAACTCGCTCAACCGCGCCATCAACCTGACCGAGGCGACCCTCGCCTTCGGCCGCGCCGAAGAACCCCCGCCCAAGCTCGACCGCGTGGCCCTTCGGCCCCTGGTCGAAGACGTGGTCGAAAACGACCGCTTGTCCGCCGACAGCGCGCAGATCGCCTATCTCTGCGAGGTGCCATCGGGCGTCACCGTACGCGCCGATTCCGAACAATTGCACCGCGTCCTGTCCAATCTCGTGCGCAATGCACGGCAGGCCATCGTCGCCAGCGGCGCTGCGGGCGAGATCCGGATCGGCGGCGCGGAAACCGCCGACGGCTGGATGATCTCGGTCTGCGATACCGGCCCCGGCCTGCCGCAAAAGGCGCGCGATCACCTGTTCAAACCCTTCCACGGCGCGGCGCGCAAGGGCGGCTCGGGTCTGGGCCTCGCGATCTGCGCCGAATTGGTGCGCGGCCACGGCGGGCGGCTCGAACTGGCCGAAAGCACGGAACAAGGCACCCGGTTCGAGATCCTGCTGCCGCTCGGATTGGCGACCTGACAATCGGGAATTCCCCCTTGCAAGCCCCGAATAGCGGCGCTAAACCCCGCCCTCACGCACTGGTAGCTCAGTTGGATAGAGTACTTGACTACGAATCAAGGGGTCGGGGGTTCGAATCCTCCCCAGTGCGCCACTCTCCCCTTTCTCGCGAATAACCTGACCGCACCCGCCCTTCGCGCCGGGTGATTTCCGCTGTCGAGCCTTGCCCCGACGGGCGCGATTTTCGTGCTTGGTGACGACCTCTCCACCCCGCCACGCCGCCACCTCAACAGGCCTTCCCGGCGCGTTCGAATCTCGTGGAACTGGGAAAATGGGTCCGATCCAGACCTTTACCGAGTGTCAACTCAGATTTTCACATTTCCTTAAGATATTGACCTGAATAGGAAATACTTCGTTTACTTTTGCACCACGCAAATTCACGAAATGTAAACCTTGATTGACACATCGCGCGGTATACAGTCGTCTTCAGACAGGGAAGCGCGTGGGACCCTTTCGGCCCGTTTCGGGACGGACGGCTTGCAGACGACGAGAGACCAACGACCGTGACGACTGATCCGACAAAGTTGACGCAGGCATCGCCAAGCGGCTGTGCCCACAGGACCTCCGACCTGAACGATCTCGCCCGGCGCGCCGTGGCCCGCCTCTGCGCCGAGATGCACGCCGATGCCGCCGTGACGCAGGCCCATGCGGTTCTGGGGGATCCGTGTGCCGCAGCAATGGCTTACGCGCTCTGCGACGAAGATGACGCGGCCGCGACCGCGCTGGTCGACGACCTTCTCCGCGCGGGCCTTTCGGTCGAGGATCTGTGCCTCGACCACCTTGGCCCCGCCGCCCGCCATCTCGGCGATCTCTGGGACCGCGACCGCATCCCCTTCACCGAGGTTGCGCTGGCCACGGCCCGCATTCAGGCGCTGGTGCGCCGGATGCCGCCGACCCGCTCTGCCCCCACGCCAAGCCATTCGAAAAGCGCGATTTTCGCTGCCGTCCCCGGGGAACAGCACACCTTGGGCGTGATGATGGCGGCCGATCTGTTCCGCCGCAACGGCTGGGATGTCGGCCTGATGGTCGGGCTTGGCCATGACGAATTGGTGAGCCGCATCGCCCGCGACGACCGCCCCGTGATCGGTCTCAGCTGTTCTGGCAGCCATTCCTATCCCGCGTTGCGCCGCCTGTTGACCGTTCTCGCCCGCACTCGGCCCTCGGCCCATATTCTGCTTTCGGGTCAGGTGGTTGTCGATGAGGGCCGGATCGCTGATCTGCCGGTTCCGGTCACCGTCGTCACCGATATCGCCAGTGCCGAGGCCGAGATGCAGCGGATCGAAACGCTTGTCTCCCGACCGCGGGCCCGCACGTCCGCGCGCCGATCCATTTCGGCGGCCTGACCATCCGCGGGCACCTCAGCCCGTCAATTCGCGGACGGGAATGAAGCGAAAGAACGCACCGCCCGACCACAGGCCGAACCAATCTTCGCCATCCACGCGATGCGCCTCGCCGATGTCGACCAGCCGGTAGAAACTCTTGCGGTCGATCAGCGCCTCAAGCCCCGCCCGGACATGGACATAGGGGCTTGGCTCGCCCCTTTCGTCGCGCATGACCCGGATCGGATTCTCGGGCCCGGCCGCGACACTGTCGCCCACGTTGGTGGTGAAGGTCACGATCTGCGCCGGCCCGCGCCCATCCTCTGTCACGGTGAAATCCTGCGCGACAAAAGGCGCGTCCTCGACCCGGATGCCGACCTTTTCGACCGGCGTGACAAGGAAATACCTGTCCCCCTCGCGCTTCAGGATGGTGGAGAAGAGCCGCACCAAGGGCGCGCGCCCGATCGGTGTTCCCTCGTGAAACCATGTCCCGTCGCGGCGGATTTCCATGTCGATATCCCCGCAGAAAGGCGGGTTCCACAGGTGCACCGGCGGTAAACCGCCCGCCTTTGCGGCATCTTTCGTGGCCTTCAAAAGGGTATCGAGCCCGCTGCCCGGCGATCCCGTCACGATCTTTTGTGTGGTGTCTCGCTTTGCCATTTGTGGTCCGCGGAATAGGTCTGTTACCAAGGACTACATAACCATCCAGCGGAGCATTGCCATGTCTGACCCCGACGCGCTTGTGGCCGAGATCGAAGCGCTGGGCGTAAAGCTGGGCGAGGCCAAGGCCTCGATCGCCAAGCGTATCATCGGACAGGACGAGGTGGTGAACCTTGCGCTGTCCGCCATGCTGTCGGGCGGTCATGCGCTCCTGATGGGCCTTCCGGGCCTTGGCAAAACGCTCCTTGTCGACACCCTGTCGACAGTGATGGGCCTTTCGGCGAACCGCATCCAGTTCACCCCCGACCTCATGCCCGCCGACATCCTGGGCTCCGAAGTGCTGGAGACGGCGCAGGACGGCAGCCGCAGCTTCCGCTTTCTGCCCGGTCCGATCTTTTGCCAGCTCCTGATGGCCGACGAGATCAACCGCGCCAGCCCCCGGACGCAATCGGCGCTGTTGCAGGCGATGCAGGAACGCGAGGTCACCATCGCGGGCGATCACAAACCCCTGCCGCGTCCCTTCCACGTGCTGGCCACCCAGAACCCGATCGAGCAGGAAGGCACCTATCCCCTGCCCGAAGCGCAGCTGGACCGTTTTCTGGTCAAGATCGATGTGGCCTATCCGGACCGGGACACGGAGCGCGGCATCCTGCTTGCCACGACCGGCACGCAGGAGGCGACATCCCATGCCGTCTTCACCCCCGAGGCGCTGATCGCGGCGCAAGGCGTGGTCCGGCGGATGCCGGTCGGCGAAAGCGTGGTCGAATTGATCCTCGATCTGGTGCGCGCCTGCCGCCCCGAAGCCGAGGAAGCCCCCGAGATCGTCAAGAAGACCGTTGCCTGGGGTCCCGGCCCGCGTGCCGCGCAGGCGCTCATGCTGACCGTCCGGGCGCGTGCGCTTCTCGGTGGCCGCTTGGCACCCTCGCCCGAGGATGTGGCGGCGCTCGCGCGTCCCGTACTGAGCCACCGGATGGCGCTGAGCTTTGGCGCACGGGCCGAGGGCGCGGTTCTGGAACAGGTGATCGATGAGGTCACCGCCCGCGTTACCCGGATCGGTCTTGCGGCTTGAACGACGCGGCGCTTCATACGCCCGAAAGCCTGCGCTCCCGCTCCGAAGCGGTTGCGGCAACGCTGCCTGCGCTGATGGCCGATGCGCAGCATCTGGCGGCAACGGTGCTTTTGGGGGTGCATGGGCGCAAGCGGGCGGGCATGGGCGACGAATTCTGGCAATATCGTCCCGCGCAGGCGGGCGACGGCTACCGCCAGATCGACTGGCGCAGATCGGCGCGATCGGACGGGCATTTCATCCGCCAGACCGAATGGCAGGCCGCGCAATCGGTCATGCTGGGGGTGGATGACGCCGCCTCCATGACCTTTACCGGCCATCGCAACCGCCCCTCGAAATTGCGCCGGGCGCAGACACTGGCCATGGCCTTGGCCATCGTTTCGGTGCGCGGTGGGGAGCGGGTGGGCCTGACCCATCTGGCCGAGCCCCCGCGCGGCGGCACCGCCCAATTGATGCGGATGGCGCAAGCCCTGATGGACAGCGATGCGCTCGGCGATTACGGCGCGCCCAAGCCGCAGACGATGCCGATGGGCGGTCGTGCGGTGTTCTTGTCGGATTTCTTTGGCGATATCGCCGCGATCGAGGCGGCACTGGGCCGCGCCGCCGACCGGGAGGTCAAGGGTGCTCTGGTCCAAGTGCTCGACCCCGACGAAGAGGTGTTTCCCTATGACGGGCGCACCGTGTTCGAATCGATGACCGGCGCGATCCGTTTCGAGACGCTGAAAGCGCGGAGCTTGCGCGAGGCCTATCTGGCGCGTCTGGCCGAGCGGAAGGCGCATTTGCAGGACCTGTGCCGCCGCACCGGGTGGCGCTATCATCTGCACCATACCGATCAGCCTGCCGAGCCGACGCTGCTGTGGCTGTACCGCGCCTTGGAAAAGGTGCGCGGATGATCGGATCCCTTGCCTTTGCCACGCCGCTTTTGCTGACCGCGCTGATCGCGCTGCCCGTCTTGTGGTGGATCCTGCGCGCGGTTCCGCCCGCGCCGATCCGGCGGCGGTTTCCCGGTGTCGCGCTGCTTCTGGGCCTCAAGGATGACGAGAGCCAGACCGACAAGACGCCGTGGTGGCTGTTGCTGCTCAGGATCGCGGCGCTGGCTGCGGCCATTATCGGTTTTGCCGGACCGGTCCTGAACCCGGCCGCGGTGCGCACGGGCGACGGGCCGCTGTTGATCGTGATGGATGCCAGCTGGGCCTCGGCCCGCGATTGGCCGGACCGGATCGAGCGGGCGGGCCTTTTGCTGGACGAGGCGGGGCGCGCAGGGCGGCCCGTGGCCATCGTGGCGCTGACCGATCTGCCACCGGGCGACCTGCCTTTGCAATCGGCCAATGCCTGGCTACCGCGTCTGCCGTCGCTCGTGCCGCGACCCTTTGCGCCCGACATGGTGGCCGCTGCCGATTGGGCGTCCGGCCTTGATGGCCCTCTGGAAACGTGGTGGATCGCCGATGGCCTTGATCATCCGGGGCGCGGCGACCTGACGGCCGCGCTGCGCGCGCTTGGGCCCTTGTCCGTGTTTCAGGGCGACCGCGATGTGGTGGCCCTTGCCCCGCCCCGGTTCGAGGATGGCGAAGTCCGCGTTTCGCTGACCCGGCTGGGCGGGGATGCCCCGCTTGCGCTTGATGTCGTGGCCCACGGCCTCGATCCCGCGGGCATTCCGCGCGATCTGGCGCGGAACGCTGCGCTGTTCGAGGCAGGCGCGACGGCGACAGAGGCGGTGTTCGACTTGCCACCGGAATTGCGAAACCGCATCACCCGGTTCGAGGTGGCGGGCCTGCGCGGCGCGGGGACCGTGACCCTGACCGATGACGGGTTGCAGCGCCGTCAGGTGGCACTGATCGCGGGCGGGGCGACGGATGAACAACAGGCGCTTTTGTCGCCGCTGCATTACCTGCGCCAAGCGTTGGAGCCGACCGCCGACCTGATCGAGGGCGCGCTGTCCGATCTCCTTTTGGCCAGCCCCGATGTCGTCATCCTTGCCGATATCGCCACCCTGTCCCCGGAAGAGGAGGAGGGGCTGACCGATTGGGTCGACCGTGGCGGGCTCTTGGTGCGCTTTGCCGGGCCAAGGTTGGCCGCCTCGGACGTGGCGCGCGACGATGTGGGGCCGCTGATGCCCGTGCGATTGCGCGAAGGCGGGCGGAGTGTTGGGGGCGCGATGAGCTGGGGCGAACCCAAACGCCTGCGGCCTTTCCCCGACACATCACCGTTTTTCGGGCTAGAGATCCCGCAAGACGTGGAAATCAGCGCGCAGGTGATGGCGCAGCCCGATCCCGAACTTGCCGCGCGGACCATCGCCTCGCTGACGGACGGCACGCCGCTTGTCACCCGGTCGAGCCATGGGCAGGGATCGGTCGTCCTCTTCCATGTCACGGCCAATGCCGAATGGTCGACACTGCCCCTGTCGGGACTTTTCGTGCAGATGCTGGAGCGGCTGGCGATCTCGACGCAGCCCGCAACGCCGGAGGCTGCTGATCTGGAGGGGACGATCTGGACGGCGGATCAGGTTCTGGACGGGTTCGGCACCCTGCGCGACGCGGGCACGCGCCCCGGCGTGCCGGGCGAAATTCTGGCAGAGGCTCCGCTGTCCGACGATCTTCTGCCGGGGCTCTACGCCTCGGACGACCGGCGGATCGCGCGCAACGTGGTGACGGCCGATACTGTCCTGATCCCCGCAAGCTGGCCTGCCGCCGTCCCGGTCGAGGGGATGCGCGTCATCGCACCGACCGATTTGATGGCCGCGTTCCTGACCGGCGCGTTGGTGCTGCTTTTGGTCGATGCCATCGCCTCGCTCTGGCTGGCGGGGCGGCTGTCGGGTCTTGCGCGCGGGGCCGCCGTTCTGGCGCTGGTGGCCGCTTTGCCGCAGGGCGGACAGGCGCAGGACCTTTCGGAAGAGGACGCGCGCGCGCTGCTGGCCACGTCTGAAGTCACGCTCGCCTATGTGCTGACCGGCGATGCCCGGATCGACGACACCTCGCGCGCGGGGCTGCAAGGGCTGTCGAATACCTTGTTCCAGCGCACCTCCGTCGAGCCCGCGCCGCCGATCGGTGTGGATCTGGAACGTGACGAACTGGCCTTTTTTCCGATGCTCTACTGGCCCGTGACCGCCGATCAGGCGCTGCCCTCGGCCGCGGCCTACAGACGCTTGAATGACTACCTGCGGTCGGGTGGGATGATCGTTTTCGACACGCGCGACGCGCATGTCGGAGGCTTCGGATCGGGCACGCCGGAGGGGCGGCGCCTGCGCACACTGGCCGCCCCGCTCGATATTCCGCCGCTGGAGCCAGTGCCGCCCGATCACATCCTGACGCGGACCTTCTACCTGTTGCAGGATTTTCCCGGTCGTCACCTGAGCCGCGATGTCTGGCTGGAGGCCTCGCCCCCCGATGCAGAAGCGGTCGAGGGCATGCCATTTCGCAATCTCAACGACGGGGTGACGCCGGTCCTGATCGGCGGCAATGATTGGGCTGCTGCCTGGGCGCAGGATGAAACCGGCCGCCCGCTGTATCCGATCGGGCGCGGATCGGCAGGCGACCGCCAGCGCGAGATCGCGTTGCGGTTCGGCGTGAACCTCGTGATGTACGTGCTGTCGGGCAACTACAAATCCGATCAGGTGCATGTGCCCGCCCTTCTGGAAAGGTTGGGGCAGTAACATGGCGCAGACGATCCTTTTCGATCCGCTTTTGCCGATGCCGATGATCTGGGCGCTAGCCGGGTTCGTGGCGCTGGTGATCGCGCTGGCGCTGTGGCGGGGGCTGAACGGCTGGCCTTTCCGGCTTTTGGCGGCCGGTGCGCTTTTGGCTGCGCTGCTGAACCCCTCGCTTCAGTCCGAAGACCGCGAACCGATCACCGATATCGTGTTGGTCGTGGCCGATGCCTCGGCCAGCCAGCGGATTTCGGATCGGGCCGACCAGACGGCCGAAGCGCTGGCCGCCCTTGAGGCCGAGATCGCGGCGATGGGCATGGAGATGCGGATTTCGACCGTGACGGATGCGCCCGACAATGGCGGTACGCTGTTGATGGCGGAACTGAACCGGATGCTGGCCGAGGAACCGCGCGCCCGGATCGCCGGTGCCATTCTTGTCACCGACGGACAATTGCACGATGCGCAACTGGTGCCTGATCTGCCGGCACCGTTGCATGCCTTGCTGACGGGACGGGACACCGATTGGGACCGGCGGCTGGTGATCGAAACGGCCCCGGCCTTCGGCATCATCGGTGAAGAGCTGATGATGACGCTCCGGATCGAGGATCAGGGCGCCGTGCCCGCGGGCCTGTCCGGTCGGGCCGAGATTGCCATCGCGCTCGACGGCGGGGAGGAGCGGACATTCACCGTTCCCACGAACGAGACGCTGCAACTGCCCCTGACGCTGGAACATGCGGGTCAGAATGTGGTGCAGTTCACCATCCCCGTGGCGGAAGGAGAACTGACCGATCGCAACAACGCAGCCGTGGTGCAGATCAATGGCATCCGCGACCGGCTGTCCGTCCTGCTGGTTTCGGGCGAGCCGCATCCCGGCCAGCGCACTTGGCGGAACTTGCTGAAATCCGACCCTTCGGTGGATCTGGTCCATTTCACGATTCTGCGCCCGCCGGATCGGCAGGATGGCGTGCCGGTGACCGAATTGTCGCTGATCGCCTTTCCGACGCGGGAATTGTTCATGGATTCGGTCGATGATTTCGACCTGATCATCTTTGACCGCTATCAGCGGCGCGGGATCCTGCCGATGCTCTACATCGACAACATCCGCCGCTACGTCGAGGATGGCGGCGCGCTACTGTTGGCGGCGGGCCCCGATTACGCCTCGGCGGCATCTCTCTACCGGACACCCCTGGCCGAGATCCTGCCCGGTCGCCCGACCGCGCGCGTGATCGAAGCGCCGTTCCTGCCCGAGATTTCCGATCTGGGCCGTCGCCATCCGGTGACGGCGGGGCTGGAGACCGAGCATGAACCGCTGGAGGGCAGCGATCAGCCTTGGGGCCGCTGGATGCGGCAGATCGAAGTGACCGAACAGTCGGGCCAGACGGTGATGACCGGAAATGACGGCGCGCCGCTCCTGATGCTGGACAGGGTGGGCGAGGGGCGCGTGGCGCTTCTGGCGTCCGATCATGCATGGCTTTGGGATCGGGGCTACGAGGGGGGTGGCCCGCAGCTGGAGATGTTGCGCAGGCTGGCGCATTGGATGATGGGCGAGCCCGACCTAGAGGAAGAAGCGCTGGTGGCCCAAGCCGACGGCCAGACGATCCGCGTGACCCGCCGCACTTTGGCCGAGGGCGTTGGTGCCCTGCGCGTCACCGCCCCCGATGGAACCGAGAGCGAGATCGTGCTGGAGGAAACCGCGCCGGGGCGGTTCACCGCCGAGATCGAGGGAAGCGAACAGGGGCTTTACCGTCTGGCCGAGGGCGAATTGGACACGGTCATCGCGCTTGGGCCTGCTGCGCCGCGCGAATTCGAGGAAACCATCGCCTCTGATGCCCAGCTCTTGCCGTTGACCGATCCCCTGACCGGGGCGGTGATGCGGCTTGAGGACGGTATGCCGGACCTTCGGCGGGTGGCCGAGGGGCGCAATGCCTCGGGACGCGGCTGGATCGGCCTGACCCCGCGCGAGGCCTATCTTACGACGGATGTGACGGTCACGCCCCTGATCGCGGCATGGCTGTTCCTGCTGCTTGCGGCGGCACTGACCGTGGCAGGATGGCTGCGCGAGGGGCGGCGCTAAGCGGCGGCGTCAGGGCTGGGGCCCGACCGTCAGCATCCTTCCCTGCGACCAACGGATCGCCTCGAAACAGGTTTCGGCACCGCTCGCCCCGCACCAGCCGCCGTCGCGGGCCAGCAACAGGATCGGTATGCTGTTCCATTCGTCCAGACGCCAGCCTTCGACTTAGAAATCCCAGCTTTCGGATCCGACCACTGCGATCAAGCTGCACCCGCCCGAGCCGCAGTAAAGGCTGGCCGCCGAGGTGCAGGTGAAACTTGCGGTGTCAACCAGCCGGTCATTCATGCCGTCGCCATCCAGATCGGCTTCGGTCACGGCATTGCCTGCGTCGAACCGGCCATTTTCGAACCCTGCGCAATCGGCCTCCGCCTCGGACAGGATATCGGCCACCGGATCGGCCTGAGCCGTGACTGGCAGCGCCGGAACGAGGATGAAGACCAACAGCGAGTGGAAACGTGTCATCGCGTTCTCCCTTGCGCAGCGACTGCGCGGGAGTGTGCCGTCAAAACGGTTTGAAGACCACGATGATCAGCACGCCGATCGCGCCGAAGACGCTGATCTCGTTGAAGACCCGCAGGTAGAAGTCGCTTTCGGTGAAGACCCCGCGCCGGCCGCGCAGGACCAGCCGCCCGGTCCATCCGTAATGCGCGGCCAGAAGCGTCACGAGACCAAGCTTGGTCCAGACCCAGATCGGATAGCCCCAGAACCAGCCCAGCCAGAGGCCCGTTACGATGGCGATGATCCCCAGACCCAGTGAAAACCGGTAGATGCGGATCGTCAGATCGCCGGTCGGCCCGAATTCCCCCAGCCGCGCGAATTCGCGTTTCCAGAAGATGATCGCTCGGGGCACCGCGAAGATGCCCGTCATCCAGCCCAGCACGGCCAGAAGGTGAAGAACCTTGATCCATTCCATGCCGGCAGTTGCCCAGTATTCGTGGGGCGCGGCAACGCGCGGAGTTGTCTCAGGGGGATTTTCGTTGTCAAATGGTCGTATTGGTTATATTTCTTTACCAATTCAGCGAGAGGGAGGATCGCGACATGGACATGCCGACCCCGGACGCCGCGATTTTATCGCGCAAAAGCAAGATCGTGGAACGCCTGCGCGCGGCTCTGCCGCAAGCTGCGGTGATTCACGACGAGGCCGAGGTGCGCGCCTATGAATGCGACGCGCTGACGGCCTACCGCTGCCCGCCGCTTGCCGTGGTCCTGCCCGCAACGACCGAGGAAGTCGCCATCGCACTGCGCATCTGCCATGCCGAGGGCGTGCCGGTCGTGCCGCGCGGTTCCGGCACGTCGTTGGCAGGCGGTGCGCTGCCGACAGCCGACAGCGTGATCTTGGGCGTGTCGCGCATGAACAAGGTGCTCGAGACCGATTACGACAACCGCTTCATCCGGGTGCAGACCGGGCGCACCAACCTGAGCGTGACGGGCGCGGTGGAACAGGAAGATTTCTTTTACGCGCCCGATCCGTCGAGCCAGCTTGCCTGCGCCATCGCGGGCAATATCGCCATGAATTCAGGCGGCGCGCATTGCCTGAAATACGGGGTGACAACCAACAACCTGATGGGCGTGACCATGGTGACCATGGATGGCACCGTGATGGAGATCGGCGGCGCGCATCTGGATGCGGGCGGCTATGATCTTTTGGGCGTGATCTGCGGGTCCGAGGGGCAATTGGGCGTGGTGACCGAGGCCACGTTGCGCATCTTGCGCAAGCCCGAAGGGGCGCGGCCCGTCCTGATCGGTTTCGACAGCAACGAGGTGGCGGGGGCCTGTGTCTCCGACA
Organism: Roseicyclus marinus; assembly: GCF_030163795.1. Classification (GTDB taxonomy): domain Bacteria; phylum Pseudomonadota; class Alphaproteobacteria; order Rhodobacterales; family Rhodobacteraceae; genus Roseicyclus; species Roseicyclus marinus. Next base: position 217,529 of record NZ_JASJOF010000001.1, read on the forward strand.
TCATCAAGGCGGGCGTTCTGCCGGTGGCCATCGAGTTCATGGACCGGCCCTGCATCGAGGCGACCGAAGCCTTTGCCAAGGCCGGCTACCCGATGTGCGAGGCCCTGCTGATCGTCGAGGTGGAGGGCAGCCCGGCCGAGATCGACGAGCAACTGGGCCTGATCGCGCAGATCGCACGGCGCCACGACCCGGTCGAATTGCGCGAGGCGCAGTCGGAGGACGAGGCCAAGCGCATCTGGCTTGGCCGCAAATCGGCCTTCGGTGCGATGGGGCAGATCAACGATTACATGTGCCTTGACGGCACGATCCCGGTCTCCTCGCTGCCCTATGTGCTCAAGCGCATCGGCGAGATGTCGAAGGACTACGGTTTGGGCGTGGCCAATGTGTTCCATGCGGGCGACGGGAACATGCACCCGCTGATCCTGTTCGATGCGAACAAGCCGGGCGATCTGGAGCTGTGCGAGGCCTTTGGCGCGGATATCCTGAAGCTTTGCGTCGAGGTGGGCGGATGCCTGACTGGCGAGCATGGCGTGGGCATCGAAAAGCGCGACCTCATGACAACGCAATTCGCGCCTGCCGATCTCGAGGCGCAGATGCGGGTCAAGGATGTGTTCGACCCGGCGTGGTTGCTGAACCCGGCCAAGGTCTTCCCGTTGTCGGTGTCGCGGGAGCGCCGCGAGAGACAGGTCGCCGCCTGACGGCGCCGATCCGCCGGGAGGGGCTGTCTGCCCCTCCCGGACCCTCCCCGAGAGTTTTCCTGCCAAGATGAAGGATGAGGCCGATGTCGAGCCCCGCCACAGAGACCGAACTGAGCGAAAAGGTGGCTGGGGCCAAGGGTCCGCTCCGCGTGGTCGGGGGCGGGACGCGACCCGTGGGCCGGCCCGTCGCTGGTGAGCTTGTGTCGGTAAAGGGACTGGCCGGCATTGATCTCTACGAACCCGGCGCGCTGACTCTGGTGGCCAAGGCGGGAACGCCGCTCGCCGAGGTTGAAGGCGCGCTGGCCGCCGAAGGGCAGCGTTTGCCCTTCGAACCGATGGATCATCGCGCGCTTCTTGGCACGTCGGGCGACCCCACGATCGGGGGTGTCGTGGCCGCCAATGTCTCGGGCCCGCGGCGCATCCAGTCGGGCGCCTGTCGCGACAGCCTGATCGGGGTCCGTTTCGTCGACGGATCCGGCGCGGTCGTCAAGAACGGCGGACGGGTGATGAAGAACGTCACCGGCTACGACCTCGTGAAGCTGATGGCCGGAAGCTGGGGCACATTGGGGATCCTGACGGAGGTGGCCTTCAAGGTGCTGCCCGCACCCGAAGCGGCGGCGACGCTGGCGATCGGAGGTCTGGGTGATCGGCAAGCGGTCGAGGCGATGGCTGTCGGTCTCGGCTCTCCGTTCGAGGTGACGGGGGCGGCACATCTGCCGGACGAGGGGCGGACGCTGCTCAGGATCGAAGGGTTCGCGGCCAGCGTCGCCTATCGCGCCGGGCGCCTCGCGGAGTTGCTGGCGCCCTTCGGCACGGTCGAGGTCGAGGACGGGGCGGATCAGGTCGGGCAGCAATGGGCTCGGATCCGCGATGTCGCGGCTTTCGTGGGCAGGCCCGGCGATGTCTGGCGGATCTCGGTCAAACCCACCGATGCGCCTGATCTTGCGGCCCGGACGGGCGGAGATGTCTTGTTCGATTGGGGTGGCGGGCTGATCTGGGCGCTGGTGCCCGAGGGCACCGACCTGCGGGCCCGGCTGGGCGCTTTCGCGGGGCATGCCACGCTGGTCCGCGCCAGCGCCGAAACACGCGCGCGGATTGCACCCTTTCACCCCGAGCCACCCCCGGTTGCCGCAGTCGCGGCAGCGCTGAAGGCCAAGTTCGACCCGCGGGGCATCCTGAACCCCGGCCTGATGACGGCGTGAGGAAAGATCGTGGTGATCGATGCCCTGTCCGTCGCGCTGCCGTCCTCCACGCTGTTTTGTGGCCTTGCGCTCATGCCCGACCGCAGGCGCGGCACCGCGCTAGCGCAGGGCGCGTTGGTGGCGGCGGCGGCGGGTATGTTCGTGGCCATCACCGCGAGCGGAACGGTGGCAGGCCTGCCGCCGATACGGATCGCGGCCATCGCGACCGGGTTGATCGCCGCGGCCACCGCCGGGATGCTCTATCATCTCTATCTCGGGCGGTTCGACCGCGTCTGGGTGGCACGCGGTATTTTTGCGGCGGTCTACCTCGGGCTTGCCGCCCTGTTCGCCCTCGTCTTCCTTTCCCTGTTCTGAAAGCAAGCACATGCAGACGACATTCACACCCGACCAGTTGAAGGACCCCGCGATCCAGCGGTCGAACGAGGTCTTGCGCAGTTGCGTGCATTGCGGGTTCTGCACGGCGACTTGTCCAACCTACCAGGTGCTGGGCGATGAACTCGACAGCCCGAGGGGCCGGATTTACCTCATCAAGGACATGCTCGAAAAAGGCCGTCCAGCGGATGCCAAGACCGTGCAGCATATCGATCGCTGCCTGTCTTGCCTGGCCTGCATGACGACCTGCCCCTCGGGCGTGCATTACATGCATCTGGTCGACCACGCCCGCGAATATATCGAACAGACCTACAAGCGCCCGCTCTTCGAGCGTGTGCTGCGCTGGACGCTGGCGAAAATCCTGCCCTATCCGACGCGCTTCCGGGTGGCCTTGCTGGGTGCCAAGATCGGGCGGCCTTTTGCCTTTCTGATGCCAGATGCGCGGCTCAAGGCGATGCTGGCCATGGCGCCCAAGGTGATCCCGCCCGTGTCGCGCAACGACGATCCGCAGGTTTTCCCGGCCCAAGGGCCGCGCAAGATGCGGGTGGCGCTGATGACGGGCTGCGCGCAGCGCGCGCTCAACACCGATATCAACGATGCGACCATCCGGCTGCTCACGCGGCTGGGCTGCGAGGTGGTGATCGCCGAGGGGCAGGGATGCTGCGGTGCGCTGACCCATCACATGGGCAAGACCGCCGAGAGCCATGCGACGGCGGCCAAGAATATCCGGGCCTGGCACAGTGAGATGCAGGCCGGGGGGTTGGACGCCATCGTCATCAACACCAGCGGTTGCGGCACCACGGTCAAGGATTACGGCCACATGTTCCGCAACGAGGCACTGGCACCCGAGGCGGCGGCGGTCAGCGCCATCGCGATGGATGTGTCCGAAGTGCTGATGAAGCTCGACCTGCCCGAGGGACAGATGGGCCACAAGGTGGCCTACCACGCGGCCTGTTCGCTGCAGCACGGCCAGAAGATCAAGACCTACCCCAAGGACTTGCTGAAGCGTGCCGGCTTTACCGTGGTCGAACCGGCCGACAGTCATCTGTGCTGCGGATCGGCGGGGACCTACAACCTGATGCAGCCCGAGATTTCGGGCCAACTCAAGGCGCGCAAGGTCGAGACACTTGAGGCCACACGCCCCCAGATCATCGCGGCAGGCAATATCGGCTGCATGATGCAGATCGGCTCGGGTACGGATATTCCCATCGTCCACACGGTCGAGCTGCTGGACTGGGCGACGGGCGGGCCGCGCCCCGCCGGGCTGGATGCCGAAGGCAAACGCGCGGTGCCCGTGCCCATTTTGCGCTGAACTCGGGCCATAATTCTGCCCGGAACGGGGGCGACGCTCGGACGCAGTTGTAACCAGTGCCCGGACGTCCATGAGCCGTTTGTTCCGTCATGCCGCCCGCCTTGCCGCGGCAGCCCTACTTGTCGCAGCGCCTGCCGGGGCGCAAAACGCTCTTGGCGCCATGGACGCGTCGCAGGCGGCGCCGCTGCGTGGTCTTCACACGGCCGATGATCTGCGCGACTGGGCGGCAGTCGGGCGTCTGGATACCGGCGTTTCTTTCTGCACGGCCACGCTGATCGCGCCCGATCGTGTCCTGACGGCCGCGCATTGCCTTTTCGGCCCGGATGCTCGGCGTCTGCCCGACGAGTCCCTCGTCTTTTCAGCGGGCCTGCGCCACGGAAGCGCGGAGGCGATCCGCCGGGTGATCGGCAGCGACATGCCCATTGGCTACAGCCGTCCGCCCGACACGCCCGACATGGCATCGGTCGGGCAAGACGTTGCCATTCTGCGTCTGGAGCGTCCGATCCCCGAGACGATGGTGCGCGCCATCGGCCTTGGCACACGCGCGGCGGATCGAAGCCCGGTGACGCTGGTGTCCTACGGTGCGCTGCGCGCGGAATACCCCTCGATCGAGGAGGATTGTCAGGTCTTGTCGTCCTTGCAGGCTGTTCAGGTCCTGTCCTGCCATGTCGTTTCCGGCAGCAGCGGCGCCCCCGTCCTCCGCATCGGGCCGGCCGGACCCGAAATCGTCGCCGTCGTTTCGGGGCGGTCCGAAACGGATGAAGGCGCGGTCACGGTCGCCGTCGTGGCCGAGGATCTGGTGCCGACACTTTTGACGCGGCCCGCCTCGGCTCAGTTGGCCACTGGCCCCGTCAGGAACAGTCCCGGCGGGGCCATCGTCTTTCGCCGCGTCGATCAGGGTACGGCCCTGCGCGGGGGTACGGGCGCACGGTTCATCCGGCCCTGACGGTGGTGTTTCGCAGGTCTTGACAGGCCGCGGATCCCTTCCCAGATCACAGGATGGCGGGGTGCCGCAACACGGGCCCCGCGCAATCACCCAAGGGTCGTGCCCGGCATGGGGCGACCCGGAACTTCAAGTTGTCGCTCGATGGAGGATGACACATGCGTACCTATGACCTTTCCCCGCTTTACCGCGCCAGCGTTGGCTTCGACCGCATGGCCGACCTTCTGGACCGCGTGATGTCGCAAGACACGGCCGCGCCCAGCTACCCCCCCTACAATATCGAGAAAACCGGTGAGGATGCCTATCGCATCTCCATCGCGGTTGCAGGCTTTACAGAAGCCGAACTGGGTGTCGAACAGCGCGAGGCCGAACTGGTCGTGACCGCGCGCAAGGCCAAGGACGAGACGCCGCGCACCTATCTGCATCGCGGGATCGCCACGCGCGCCTTCGAAAAGCGCTTCCAGCTGGCGGACCATGTGCGCGTGACCGGCGCGCTGCATGAGAACGGGATGCTGCATATCGATCTGGTCCGCGAGGTGCCCGAGGCGCTGAAGCCGCGCCAGATCGAGATTGCGCGCGGTGCCTCGCGGGTGATCGAGGCCGAAACGGCCTGATCCCGCACGACAGCCAAGACGGGAAGGGGCGGTCCGCAGGGCCGCCCTTTTGTCATTGGGCAAGGCGACGCAGCATCAGGGCGCCCGTCAGTGGCGCGGCGACGCACAACGCGATCACTGCGCCATGCCCCAAGAGATCGGCCAGAACCGCGCCGAGCCCGGGGGCGATGGCGAAGGCAAAGAGCGACAGGCGCGCCACCGCCCCGGCGCTTTCGCCGTAGCCGTGCTCGCCCATGGCCTCGCGGATGACGACGGGCCGCAGTATCGAGATGACGCCGTTTCCCACGCCCTGCGCGATGGCAAAGGCAAGGGCCAGCGCGGGCAGGGCGGCCGTGGCCCCCAGCAGGACGGATGCGGTGGCCAGCATCAGGAACGCGCCCAGCACGACCGCACGTGCCGCGACATGCGCGCCCGCCAAGATCAGCAGGACCCGGCCTGCAACCTGAGCCGGTCCGATGGTCGAGGCGGCGAGGATGGCCATCGCCTCGGGCACATCGAGTGCCGCCATCAGCGGCATCAGGTTGCTCAGCACGATCCCGACCCCGAGCGAGGTCAGCGCAAAGCCACCCGCGATGGGCCAGTAACCGGACCGCTTGCTGGCCCTGATGCCTGGTCCCGCCGGACCCTCGGTCAGAGTTGGCTTGCGGGCCTGCGCCTCGGTCTCGAGGCGGCGCGCGGCATAGGCGACCAAGGGCAGGACAAGGAGCGCGACCAGCCCGGCCAAAACCCAGACCGCCGCCCGCCAATCGGCCGCCGCAGATACCAATGCGGTCAAAGGATAGGCCAGTGTCGAGGCGAAGCCCGCCGCCAGCGTGATCGCCGTGATGGCCGCCCGTGCCCGCGGGCCGCGCGCCCGCGTCACGACCGAGAAACAGGCATCGTAGAGGGTGAAGCCCATCATCAGGCCAAGCCACGCCCAGATGACGTAAAAGGCCCAAAGGCTTTGGACTTGCGACAGTGCGATCAGCCCTCCGATGGCCCCGATCGTGCCCAGCGGAAAGCCCCATGGGGCCAGCCCCCGGTCGATGGCCCGCCCGATCCAGGGCGCGGCCAGACCCTGCAGGCCAAGCGCAAGGCTGAAGGCACCCAGAGCGGCGGTCGACGACCATCCGAATTCCGCCTGCCATTGCAGGACAAGGGCCGGAAAGCTGTAGAAGATGGCGGCCCAGATCAGCGTCTCGGCGCACATGAAGGCCAGCACCGGCCCGTCACGCCAGATCGGCGGCACCGCGGTCATCGCGTCAGAACCATTGCCCCGGTTCCATCAGGCCCAATTCCATCAGTTGCAGCGACGACCAGTGAAAGGGCGTCGATTTGTGCCAGCGGAAATCGCCGATGTCATCGCGCGATCCGGGGTTGGTCCTGAGCGCCTTTGCAACGCGGAACGAACAGATGGCCGCCGTCAGCGAATGGTGCCACGGGCAGGCATAGGTGTTCATCTCTTCATCGTTGAGCGTGTGATCCTCGCGCAGGCGCAGGCCCGGTTTCGCCTGGAACAGGCCGATGCGGTCGATCTTGCGCTTGGGATTGGCGACATGTTCCTCGAAGCGCCAGCGCAGACCGCCGTAGAAATCGAGCTGCCGGTCCTTGGGGTGCCCATGTTCGTCCGGCCTCCCCTCGGCGTAATACCCGGAACTGTCGAGCATGGCGGTATCGAGCGATACGGCATCGGGACAGGTTTTCAGGTCAGGCGCATAAAGATCGATGACATAGGTCAGGATCGCGAACCGCCGTTCCTCCATCACCCACGTGAACATCTCTCCGACGCTGCGATCCTCGCAGAACGGGTAGAACAGGTATTCGCCATTGTAGCAGTAATGCAGCCATTCGCCGGGCATCTTGTCGATCAGGATGTTCACGGCGGCCTGCGTCGCACCGGGCGCACGGCTGCGGGCGCGGATGACATGTTGCTGGTAGGTGACCCCCTCGGGCGGTGGCGGCACCACGATGTCGGGGGGTGCGAGAACGAAGATATGCCGAAACCCGAGGGATCGCACATGGTCCAATGTCGATCCGATCTCGATCCGATCCTCGGCGATGACAAGGGCTGCCGGCCCCTTGCCGAAGGCGCCGGGGCGCACCGCACCGAACTGATCGAGATTGTCGAAATCCATCTGGACCGAACGCGCCTTGACTAGTACCCGCCTGCCTTGGCGCGCACATTGGCCCGGGCGGCGGCGGAATTCAATCGCGCGCATCGGTTGAAGCCGGGCCCGCCGCGCTGTACATGCCGCAGATCAAGGTTTCCTGCAGACATGGCCGGGTGCGCGTGATGACCGAGGCGAAAAAGCTCTACGTCAAGACCTATGGCTGTCAGATGAATGTCTACGACAGCGAACGCATGGCTGAAACGCTGGGCGCGCAAGGTTATGTACAGGTCGATACGCCCGACGCGGCGGACATGATCTTGCTCAACACGTGCCACATCCGCGAAAAGGCGGCAGAAAAGCTTTATTCCGACCTTGGGCGGCTGAAACCGCTGCACGAGGAAAAGCCCGATCTGAAGATCGGGGTGGCGGGATGCGTCGCGCAGGCCGAGGGCGACGAGATCATGCGCCGCATGCCCATCGTGGATCTGGTCGTCGGGCCGCAGACCTATCACCGCCTTCCCAAGATGATGGAGGCGCTGGGCAGGGGCGAGCGTGCGCTCGACACCGATTTCCCCGAGGAGGACAAGTTCGCCCATCTGCCCAAGGACAGGCGCACCCGGCGCGGTCCGACAGCCTTCCTGACCGTGCAGGAAGGGTGCGACAAATTCTGTTCCTTCTGCGTTGTGCCTTACACGCGGGGGGCAGAGGTCAGCCGCCCTGTCGATCGATTGCTGGGCGAGGCGCAGGATCTCGTGGATCGCGGTGTGCGGGAAATCACGCTGTTGGGGCAGAACGTCAACGCGTACCACGGTGCTGGCCCGGACGGGGGCGAATGGGGTCTGGCGCGGCTGGTTCGCGCGCTGGCCGGGATCGAAGGGCTTGATCGCATCCGCTATACCACCTCCCATCCCAACGACATGGAAGACGATCTGATCGCCGCCCATGGCGATTGCGACAAGCTCATGCCCTACCTGCATCTGCCGGTTCAGTCGGGCTCTGATCGCATCCTCAAGGCGATGAACCGCAAGCATACCGCCGAAAGCTACATCCGCCTGATCGAACGCATCCGGGCCGCGCGCCCCGATCTGGTCCTGTCGGGCGATTTCATCGTCGGTTTCCCCGGCGAGACCGAGGCCGATTTTCGGGCCACACTCGATCTGGTGCGCAGGGTCGGATACGGCAGCGCCTACACCTTCAAGTATTCCGCTCGGCCCGGCACGCCCGCGGCCGAACGGGCAGCCGTAGATGCTGCCGAGGCGGACGACCGCCTGCAACGGCTTCAGGCCTTGATCACCGAACAGCAACACGCGACGCAGGATGCGATGGTGGGGCGGCGCGTTCGGGTCCTGTTCGAGAAACCCGGCCGGATGGATGGTCAGATCACCGGAAAATCCGAATATCTGCACGCCGTCCATGTCGAAGGCCCCGAGCAGCTTCTGGGGCAGATCGCGGCAGTGGATATCGTCGCATCGGGCCCCAATTCGCTGGCCGGTCGTCTGGTCGGCTGATCCCCTGAAACCGCCACACAGGGCATCTTGCGCGAAAACATCACCGACCGGAGCGGGATCCGCTAAAGTTTCCGTTTCTTCGTCCGTTTTGTTTCCTAGCTGGCAACACTTGTCGAAAGATTCCACTTCCTCTTTCGGGGAGTGCTGCTATCGTGCCGAAATCAATGGCGTTTTCGCATGACCCCCTGCCAGGGGTCGGGTTGCGGCAACCGGCCGAGTAAGAAACTGGGGGATTTTCGTGATGACCGGGATGTCACGCATGTTTTGTCGGGTCGTGGGTGGCGCGGCTTTGTTGGCCAGCGCTCTGGCCTTGGTGCCACAGGCAGCGGTTGCTCAGGATCGCACGATCGTCACGGGCCGGGTGTCGCCGGGGCTCTGGATCGATCCCGACGGTTGCATGCACTGGGTCGCGGATGGCGGCGTCGAGGGTTACATGGAGGGTCGGGTCAATCCGCATGACGGCATGCCCGTCTGCCTCGACGTCAATACCTGCGCCGTCACCAACAGCGATGTCCTGTTTCACACCGACAGTGCCCGGTTGACCCATGCCGGCCGTGCGCAGCTTGAGCAATTCTTCCGCTCCGCGGGAGCCTTCGCCTACGCGATCTACGGCCATACCGACAGCCGCGCCTCGGATGAATACAACATGTCGCTCAGCCAGCGGCGCGCCGCTTCGGTGGCGAATGTCGCCCGTTCCGTCGGTGCGCGGGTCGCGCGCGAGATCGGTTATGGCGAACGCCGTCCTGTCGCGTCGAACGGCACCGCGGCAGGCATGCAGCAGAACCGTCGTGTCGAAATCGTGTGTTATCGCTGAGGGATGAGGATCATGGTAAACATCATCAAAGGCGGTGCGCTGGTTCTGGCGATGCTCAGCGTCGCGGGCTGTGTCGGTGTGAGACCCTCCACTGGCGCTGGCAACGAGGTTGTGGCCATCGGCGAGGACCGCGGCTTTGACAGCGGCAGCCTCAGCCAACTGGAGGCAGGGATCTATATCGACCCCGACGGCTGCCATATCTGGATGATCGACGACGGCCTCGAAGGCTATTGGTCGCGGCGCCGCGATCCGGTTTCGGGTCTGCCGGTCTGTACCCCCGTTGCCCCGCCCAATTCGATTGTCGGCGATTTCCGCTCCGGCGGCGGGTTGCGCGATTGGGTGCCTTCTTCTCGCTGAGCTGCGGGCCAGTCTTTATCCAATTGGCGGGCACCCCCACGGGTGCCCGTTTTTCATTCGCGCAAAGGTGCGCCCCAAGAAACTTTCACGACACAGACCACTACCTGTTGCGTTGTGCCCTGCCTGTCGGCACAGTCTGTATCAGACGCAACCTCAAACCGGAGCGTGATTTGGCGATCACCACCTTGGCGGCCCCCACGGATGGCACCCCGGTCGAGCTGTCGCTCGAATTTCCCGACAATCGTCTGCTGATCGAGCTTTGCGGCGAATTCGATCGCAACCTTGCCCAGATCGAACATCTGCTGTCGGTCCATGTCCTGCGGCGCGGCAACCAGTTGGCTGTGCTGGGCGATGCGCGCGCCGAGGCGGCCGAGGTGCTGCGAAAGCTCTATGCCCGTCTCGAGGCAGGGCGCGGGCTGGAACCCGGCGATATCGATGCCGCCGTTCGGCTGGGCGGTTCGAACGAGGAAACCGGCGTCCGCTCGGGCGACCAGATCGAGATGTTCCAGCGCGGGCAGCTTGAGATCGGCACGCGCAAAAAGACCGTCGAACCAAGGACCGAGGCGCAGCAGGCCTATGTCCGCGCGCTCTACGAGCATGAACTGGCTTTCGGCATCGGGCCTGCGGGCACCGGCAAGACCTATCTGGCGGTCGCGGTCGCGGTGAACCAGCTGATCAACGGGCGCGTCGACAAGATCATCCTCAGCCGTCCCGCTGTCGAGGCGGGCGAGCGTCTGGGCTTTTTGCCGGGCGACATGAAGGACAAGGTCGACCCCTACATGCAGCCGCTCTACGACGCGCTGAACGATTTCCTGCCCGGCCGTCAGTTGCAGAAACTGATGGAGGAGAAGACGATCGAGATCGCCCCGCTCGCCTTCATGCGCGGGCGAACCCTATCCAGCGCCTATGTCGTGCTGGACGAGGCGCAGAATGCCACCGGCATGCAGATGAAGATGTTCCTCACGCGTCTCGGACGGGGATCGCGCATGGTCATCACCGGCGACCGCAGTCAGGTCGACCTGCCGCGCGGCGTGACATCGGGCCTGTCCGAGGCCGAACGTATCCTCAAGGACGTGAAGGGTATTTCGTTCAACTACTTCACAGCCAAGGACGTGGTCCGCCATCCGATGGTCGCCAAGATCATCGAGGCTTATGACTCGGATGCCCAACCCGGCTGATCTGTCCAATCCGGGGCGCAGAGCCTGTCTGGGGCTTTTGGCGGGCGCTGTGCTGGCCGCGCCGCGCATCGTGCGGGCAGATCCTCTTCTCGATGTCGACGTGGTGGTCATCGGAGCCGGGTCCGCCGGAATTTCAGCGGCCCGCCAATTGATCGCATGGGACTACGAGGTCGCCGTGCTGGAGGCGCGGGGCCGCATCGGCGGGCGGGCCTGGACCGATCCGGGCGCGCTGGGCCTGCCTTGGGATCGGGGCGCGCAATGGCTGCACAATGGCGGGGACAACCCGCTGAGGCAGCTGGCGCGCGATCTGGGTCTTGGCCTGACGGCCAGCGATTTCGAAGACATGTCCGCGACCGGCACCCCGCTTGACCCGCGCGCCGCGGCTGAAAGGCTGCTGGCCAACCTCGAGACTTTCGATGCTGCATTGGATGCGATGGCGGACAGGATTGCGCCCGGTGCCACGCTTGCCGCGCTTTTCGGTGGGGATTCTTGGCAGGATGCGGCGCTGCGCCTGTCCTGTATCTCGCTCGGCGGTGATCCGGACCAGGTTTCGCTGGCGGATGCGATCGAGCTTGCCTCCGGTCAGGATTGGCTGGTCGAGGGGGGCACGGGCGGGCTTTTGACCCGGTTGGCGGCCGGTCTGCCGATAAGGACCAGCCATGCGGTGACCCGGATCGACCTTGGCGCGGCGGGTCATGTCGCGGTCTCGGGCGATTTCGGCACGATCCGCGCGGGGCAGGTCGTGCTGACCGTTCCGCCCGCCGTTCTGGCCACCGGCGGCATCCGGTTCACGCCGGACCTGCCCGCAGCCCATCACGACGCGCTGGCCGCGCTCGAGGCGGCGGAATTCCTCAAGGTCGGCTTCCGATTGCTGCGCCAGCCGGCCGATATGGCCGAATTCCAGCTCGATCTTTCCCGGCTCGACGCGGGTGAGGGGGAGTTGGTCCACCTCGACCCGCGCGCGCCGGTGGCGTCGGTGATCTTTTCAGGCCGTCACGCCCGCGCGCTGCGGACTGCGGGCGCGGGCGCCGTGATCGCCGAGGCGGCGGAGGTGCTGCGCGACCAGACGGGCCTGAGTGCCGAGACCTCGGCCTGGCATGATTGGTCGGCCGATCCCCACAGCCGTGGACCTTGGGCACTGCCCCGCCCGGGCGCGGAAGCGGCGCGCGAGATCTATGCCACCGCGATCCAAAACCGGCTGTTCATGGCGGGCGAAGCTGCCCCCGGCCCCTTGGCCCAGACCTTGGGCGGGGCTTGGGTATCCGGTCAAGCCGCCGCCGCGGCGATCTGGGAGGTGACCTGACTGACCGCGCCCCGTTGACGGCGCTCGCGGGGCAGGGCATGGGCCGCGCATGGAGATCGACATTCTCATCGAGGACGAGGCCTGGGACGCCGCGGCGCTGGAACGCATCGCGGAGACGGCCTTTGCGCAGGCCTTTTTGGAACTGGGCCTAGCCGCGCAGGGCGTTGAGGTGTCCATCCTTGCCTGCGACGACGACCGTATCGCGGCGCTGAATGCCGAATTCCGGGGCAAGCCCACGCCGACCAATGTCCTTTCGTGGCCGTCCGAAGATCGTGCAGCCGACACGCCCGGCACGATGCCTGACCTCTCGGACCTGTCCGATCCCGACCCTGACGGCCCGCCCGCCGAACTGGGTGACATCGCGCTGGCCCTTGGGGTTCTGACCCGCGAGGCGGCAGAGGCGGACAAGCCTTTTGACCATCATCTGACCCATCTTCTGGTCCATGGACTGTTGCACCTGTTGGGTTTCGATCACATATCCGATCCCGATGCCGCCCTGATGGAAGGTCTTGAGACCCGCATCCTTGCCAGACTGGGTATCCCTGACCCATATTGAAGCTGCGGGCCACACAGGGCCCGTTCAGTTCCGGAAAGGAGCCATGAGCTCGAACCCCGATCCCTCGTCTCCTGCCGCGCATGGCGCGCAGGAAGAGGAAGATGATCCTGGGCCCCAGAGGCAGGGATTTTTCGCCAGATTGTTCGGTGCATCCGAGGATGCCGAACCCAACACCTCCACAACCGGAGACAGCGCCCCCGCGAATGGGGTGACCGTGGCGCAGATGCCTGTTCTGGGCATGTCGAACCTGCGGCGGATGCGGGTCGAGGATGTCGCCATCCCCCGCGCCGAGATCGAATCCGTTTCGGCGGACGAGGATCTGCAAGGTCTGGTCAAGGTGTTCCGCGACAGCGGCATGACGCGCCTGCCGGTCTATGAGGGCACGCTCGACAGCCCGCTTGGGCTTGTGCATCTCAAGGACGTGGCGCTGCGCTACGGGTTCAACGGCAAGGCGCAGGATTTCTCGCTGCGCACGATGCTGCGGCCGCTCCTTTACGTGCCGCCCTCGATGCCCATCGGCGTGCTTTTGACCAAGATGCAGACCGAACGCACCCATATGGCGTTGGTGATCGACGAATATGGCGGCGTCGACGGCCTCGTGACGATCGAGGATCTGATCGAACAGGTCATCGGCGAGATCGAGGATGAGCACGACATCGAAGAGGCCCAACCCTGGACCCGCGAAGGGGAAAGGCAATGGCTGGCGCTGGCCCGTGCGCCGCTCGACGAATTCGAGGCGGAACTGGGCATCGCGCTGTCCGAGGTCGATGACGAGGAAGAGGTCGACACGCTGGGCGGTCTGGTCTTCTTGTTGTCGGGGCGGGTGCCCGCGCGGGGCGAGGTTGTGCCCCATCCCTCGGGCGTGGAATTCGAGGTGATCGATGCCGATCCGCGCCGGATCAAGCGGTTGCGCGTCAGGGTCCCGAAAGGGGCCGCGGCTTGACGCCACCTGACGTGGTCGTGTCTGCGGGTCGTGAGCCGGACGCGCGCCGCAGGCTTGGGCTTGCGGCGCTGGCGGGTGTTGTCGCGGCCTTCGGCCTTGCCCCATTCGATCTGTGGCTTTTGGGATGGGCCGGGTTTGCCGCGCTGTTGGCGCTGGTGGCCACGGCCCCCACGCCGCGTCTGGCCGGGATGCTCGGTTGGGTGGGCGGCACAGCCTATTTCGCCGTGGCGCTGCACTGGATCGTGGAGCCGTTCTTCGTCGATGCGGCGCGGCACGGCTGGATGGCCCCCTTCGCCCTTGTTTTCATGGCTGGTGGGCTGGCGTTGTTCTGGGCGCTGGCGTCATGGGCGGCGGTGCGTCTGGTTCCCGCCGCGCAGGGCCGTTTGCGGATTGCAGCCCTTGCCGGGTTCATGACCCTGACGGAACTGGCACGCGCCAGCATTCTGACCGGATTTCCATGGGCGCAGCCGGGTCACATTCTGATCGGCGCGCCGCTTTTGTCCCTTGCCGCGACGGTCGGGCCGCTTGGGCTGACCACGCTTGTTCTGGCGGGTGCAGCCGGTGCGGCGGCGAGCCTTGTGTCGCGCCCCGCACGATTGCCCCTGTGGGTCGGTGGGGTCCTTCTGGCGGCCATTGCGGTCGATGGGGCCGTTTCCCCCGCGCCACCTCCCGCGCCCGGTGCGCCGGTGGTGCGGTTGGTCCAACCGAACGCACCACAGCACCTGAAATGGCGCTCCGAGATGATCGCGGTCTTTTTCCAGCGCGGTCTGGACTTGACCGCCGCCGCCCCGGAAAATGGCCCCGCACCCGATCTGGTCGTCTGGCCGGAAACCGCCCTGCCGGTGCTGCTAGACCAATCCGCGCCCGAGCGTTTGCGCATCGCCGATGCCGCGGGCGCGGCGCAGGTGCTGGTCGGCGGTCAACGCTACGAGGGGTTCCGCGCGCGCAATACGTCGGCGCTTCTGGCTCCCGGCGGAGCCATCGCGGCGGTCTATGACAAGCACCATCTGGTGCCCTTCGGCGAATACATGCCCGGCGGTGCCATGGCCGAGGCTTTGGGCCTGAACGGCCTCGCGGAGGTTCTGGCCGGTGGCTATTCGCCCGGCCCCGGGCCTGCGCTGCTGGACATGGGGGGCGGGCTTGGCCGCGCGTTTCCGATGATCTGCTACGAGGCGATCTTTCCCGGCTATATCCGCCGGGTCGATCGGCCTGACTGGATCGTGCATCTGACCAACGATGCGTGGTTCGGCAGTTTTTCCGGCCCCTACCAGCATCTTGCGCTGGCGCGTCTGCGCGCGGTCGAACAGGGGTTGCCGGTCCTGCGGGCGGCCAATACCGGCGTGTCGGCGGTGATCGATGCGCGCGGCCGGGTGGTCGCGTCCCTGCCGTTGAACGAGGCCGGATTTCTGGATGCGGCATTGCCGCCTGCACTGCCCCCGACGCCCTATGCGCGCGGCGGCGATCTGCCTGTCATCCTCCTTGTTCTTTTTGCAACAACGCTTGTCCTGCTGAGGGCGCGCGGCACCGGCCCATTGCGCCCCGGCGCATAAGGGCGTAGGGCGCGGCATCACAGCCCCACAACGGCTTCCTGGCGTGGGGACGATCAACAATGGAGCACTCTCAGCACATGGCCCGCGATAGCTATTTCTTCACTTCCGAATCCGTTTCGGAAGGGCATCCCGACAAGGTCTGCGACCGCATTTCGGACGCCGTTCTCGATGCTTTCCTGTCCGAGGAACCCGAGGCGCGCGTCGCCTGCGAAACCTTCGCCACGACCAATCGCGTCGTCATCGGCGGTGAGGTAGGCCTGTCCGACAAGGCGAAGCTCGCCGAATACATGGGCCGCATCGAACAGATCGCGCGCGAGTGCGTCCGCGACATCGGTTACGAGCAGGACAAGTTCCACCATGCCACCGTCGAGGTGACGAACCTGCTGCACGAGCAATCCGCTCATATCGCGCAGGGCGTGGACGCCTCCGAAACCAAGGACGAAGGCGCAGGCGATCAGGGCATCATGTTTGGCTATGCCGTCGACGAAACGCCCGACCTGATGCCCGCCCCGATCCAGTATTCCCATGCGATCCTGCGCCGTCTGGCCGAGGTGCGCAAATCGGGCAAGGAACCGACGCTGGGCCCCGACGCCAAAAGCCAGCTGACGCTCCGCTACGAGGGCGGCAAGCCGGTCGAGGTGACCTCGATCGTGTTGTCGACGCAGCATCTTGACGAGGCGATGACCTCGGAAGACGTGCGCGCCGTGGTCGAGCCCTATATCCGCGAGGTTCTGCCCGCGGGTTGGGTGACGGCTGGCACGCAATGGTGGGTGAACCCCACGGGCAAGTTCGTGATCGGCGGTCCCGATGGCGATGCGGGCCTGACAGGTCGCAAGATCATCGTGGATACCTATGGCGGCGCGGCCCCCCATGGCGGCGGTGCCTTCTCGGGCAAGGATCCGACCAAGGTGGACCGCTCGGCTGCCTATGCCGCGCGCTATCTTGCCAAGAACGTGGTGGCGTCGGGCCTCGCGCGGCGCTGCACCCTGCAGCTGAGCTATGCCATCGGCGTGGCACAGCCCCTGTCGGTCTATGTGGATACGCATGGCACCGGCGAGGTGGACGAGGTCCGCATCGAAAAGGCGATCCGGCAGGTGATGGACCTGACCCCGCGCGGCATCCGTATGCATCTGGGTCTGAACCGTCCGATCTACCAGCGTACGGCGGCCTATGGCCATTTCGGCCGCGCCCCCGAGGCCGATGGCGGTTTCAGCTGGGAAAAGACCGATCTGACCGAGGCGCTCAAGTCCGCCGTCTGATCTTGCACCACGGGTGGGGCGCAACCGCCCCGCCCGTCCTGTGCGACCGGCCTCTGCGCCCTGACCGACCCGATCCAGAGAGTGCCGATGACCCCTCCATCCGAGCGCCCGCACCGGAATTTCTATGGCCGACGCAAGGGCAAGCACCTGCGCGAGAGCCAAGAAGCCTACCTTCAGGAAGATCTCGACGCGCTGTCACCCGGCCCGGTGGATTGGGAGGTCAATCCGGACCGTGAACCCCTTGATCTGGCGTCGGTTTTCGGCGGGCGGGAGATCTGGCTCGAGGTCGGGTTCGGCGGCGGCGAGCACATGGTGCACCAAGCCAGCCTCAACCCGCAGGCGGGCATCATCGGGTGCGAACCCTATATCAACGGCGTTGCCATGCTGCTGGGCAAGATCCGGCGCGCGGGTGTCGACAATTTGCGCGTTTATCCGGGCGATGTGCGGGACATGTTCGATGTTCTGCCCGATGCTTCGATTGCGAAGGCCTTTTTGCTCTATCCCGACCCATGGCCCAAGGCGCGGCATCACCGCCGCCGCTTTGTCACGCCCGAGCATCTGGAGCCTTTGGCCCGCGTCCTGAAACCGGGCGCGGAATTTCGGGTGGCGACCGATATTCCCGATTACGTGCGCCAGACGCTGGAGGAAGTGCCGCAAGCGGGGTTCGACCTGCTGACGGAGGTGCCGGAGGGCTGGCACCGGCCGTGGGATGACTGGATTTCAACGCGGTACGAGCAAAAGGCGCTGCGTGAGAACCGGGTTCCGCATTACCTGACATTCCGGCGCAAGGGCTGACGGGGGCGGGGTTTTGCGGCCGCAAAACCATTGTGAAAACGGCGGTTTTCCTGCCCGAAAACCTCGATTTTTTCGGGCGTTTCGCCAAGATCGACGGGCGTTTCGTCGCCTTTGGGTTGCATCCTGACTGTCTGGCCCGTTAGCTCGGTCCAAGCCCCAGACAGGAGATCGCGTCATGCTCACCAACGACCAGCTTGCGAAATGGGATCGGGACCATTTCATGCACCCCTCCACGCATCTGGCGCAACATGCGCGCGGCGAGGCGCCGGGGCGGGTGATCCAGACGGGCGAGGGTTGCTGGATCACGGACCGTGACGGCAACCGCCTGCTCGATGCCTTTGCGGGGCTTTATTGCGTCAATATCGGCTACGGGCGGCAGGAGGTGGCCGAGGCCATCGCGGAACAGGCGCGCGAATTGGCCTATTACCACGCCTATGTCGGCCATGGGACGGAGGCCTCCATCACGCTGTCGCGGATGGTGATGGAGCGTGCGCCCGATCACATGTCCAAGGTTTATTTCGGCCTTGGCGGCAGCGATGCCAACGAGACCAACATCAAATTGGTCTGGTATTACAACAACATCCGGGGATTGCCGAAGAAGAAAAAGATCATCTCGCGCTGGCGGGGCTATCACGGCTCGGGGCTGATGTCTGGCTCGCTGACCGGGCTCACGCTGTTCCATCAGAAATTCGATCTGCCCTTTGACACGGTGCGGCACACGACCTCGCCCTATTATTACCGGCGCGCCGATGTCACCCAGACGGAGGAGCAGTTCAGCGCGCAATGCGCCGCTGATCTGGAGGAGCTGATCGCGCGCGAAGGGGCCGACACGATTGCGGCCTTCATCGCCGAGCCGATGCTGGGGACGGGTGGCATCGTGCCCCCGCCCAAGGGCTATTGGGAGGCGATCACCCCCATTCTTGAAAAACACGACATCTTGTTGATCGCCGATGAGGTGGTCACAGGGTTTGGTAGGTTGGGGTCCATGTTCGGCTCGCCGCATTACGGGTTGAAGCCCGATATCATGACCATCGCTAAGGGTCTGACGAGTGCCTATGCGCCGATGTCGGGGTCCATCGTGTCCAAGAAAGTCTGGGCGGTTCTGGAGCAGGGCACCGATGAAAACGGGCCCTTTGGTCATGGCTGGACCTATTCGGCCCATCCCATCGGGGCGGCTGCGGGGATTGCGAACCTCAAGCTGGTGGACAGTCTCGGGCTGGTGAAAAATGCCGGTGAAACAGGGCCTTACCTGACGCGGACCATGGCCGATGCCTTGGGCGAACATGCCCATGTCGGCGAGGTGCGCGGCGAGGGGATGCTGACTGCGGTGGAACTGGTCCAGAATCGCGACACGCGGGCGGGGTTCGATGCCGCCGACAAGGTGGTGCCGCGCATCGTGGCGGCCATGGCGCGGCGTGGCGTGATCGCGCGGGCCATGCCGCAGGGCGATATCCTGGGCTATGCGCCGCCGCTCTGCCTGACGCGGGAGGAGGCCGACACCATCGTCGCGGCCACCGCCGAGAGCATCGCGGAGGTTCTGGGCTGAGGCCGGAGATTGGTTAACGGACCCGGAATGTCCTGACGAAAGGTTAAATTCCGGGCCCGTTTCTTGCCGAAAGCTTGCCGGGCCTCGGGGCTGTTTACCCCTTGTTCAGGATTGCGCGCATCGCGCGCACCCCGCCCTCGGTCACGCTGTGGCCGGCACCTTGTGTCACCTGAAGATCGACCTTTGCCCCCAGCCCGCGGAAGGCGGCGGCGCTGTCTTCGGCACGCTTGAGGGGGATGTGCGGGTCTTGGGTATGGATTGTGATCGTCACGGGCAGGCCGGTCAGGTCGGTGTCATAGGCAAACCGTTTGGGCGTCGCACCGTAAAGCGCGGCATCGGGGCCGCCCATCGCGTCGGAGGTCCCGACCAGACCGGCGGAAAGCCCGAAGACGGCCGCAAGCCCACCGCGCCGCGCGGCATATTCGAGCGCGAGGCATCCGCCCTGGCTGAACCCCGCCAAGGCGATGCGGTCGCGGGTCAGGCCGTCGGCCTCCAGCGTAGCGATCGCTTCGTCCACCGCGGCCAGACCGTTCTCGACATGGGGGGCCATGCCGCCCATCGGCGCGAGGAAGGAGGTCGGCCACCAGCTGCGCCCCGGCGCCTCGGGCGCGATGAGGGCGATATCGGGCAGGCCGAGTGCCGCGCCGAGGCCGAGGATATCCTCGGCCCCTGCGCCGCGCCCGTGCAGGAGGACAAGGCCCATCCGGGCCGTGTCGGCGGAGGCGCCCGCGCGCGAGGTGCGGGTCATCGTGCCACCTGCAGCGGCGGGAGGACCTGTTCGATCCGGTCGCGATAGGCTTCGTATTTCGCGGGCAGCTTCAGCGCCTCGCCCAGATGCGCGGGATCCTCATCCACGGCGAAACCCGGCGGGTCGGTCGCGATTTCGAACAGGACGCCGCCCGGTTCGCGGAAATAGATCGCGTTGAAATACTGTCGGTCGATGACGGGCGTGGTGGGATGCCCGGCGCTGGCGAGCTTTTCCATCCAGTCGCGCTGTATCGCGTCGGTTTCGGCGCGGAAGGCGATGTGATGGATCGATCCTGCCCCCTGCCGCCCGATGGAGGGCGCGTCCGAGCGCATCAGGTCGATCACCGCGCCGCGCGCGTCGCCCGGAGCCTGAAGGCGCAGGCGTTCGGTACCGCCTGCGGTCTCGTGGCCGGTTTCGACATAGCCGAAGATCTCGGTCAAAAGCCGTGCGGTGGGCGCGATGTCGCTTTCCCAGAGCGTAACGGAATGGAAACCGTCGAGCGGCGCGTCGCTGTCGCGGTCGGTTTCGACCAGTTCGACCGGCGCGCCATCGGGATCGCGCAGCGTGAGGACGCGTTGCCCGAAGCGGTCGGTCGGGCCGTCGAAATCGACGGCGTCCAGCGCGAGTGTTTCCATCCAGCCGTCAAAGCCGCCCTTGGGCACGGCATAGGCATAGGCCGAGGCCATGCCCGGACCGGCGCGGCCGGGGCCCGCATCGGCGAAGGGAAAGAAGGTCAGGATCGTGCCGGGGCTGCCCGCGCTGTCACCGTAATAGAGGTGATAGGTGCCGGGATCGTCGAAATTGACGGTTTTCTTGACGAGCCGCTGGCGCAGCCTGCCGGTGTAGAAGGCGAGATTGGCCTGCGGGGGGCCGGAGATGGCCGTGACATGGTGCAGGCCCGGAATTGTGCGGGTCATCTTGGGATCTCCTGAAAGGATAGGGCGAGGCCCTGTTTCGCTATCCAAGATGGCGCAGGATGGTTCGCGCGCAAATGCACATGGGCACAGGGTCGATGTGCCGGAATGCACGGATCGGGCATGGGGCCTCAGACAGCGGGCGTGGTGCCGCAAGCCTCGAAGGCGGCGACCTCGGGCGCGGCGCCTGCGAGGGAGGCGGAAAATTCCGCATCGCCCGCGCGAAAGAGCGCGCGCGCATTGCCCGAGAGCCCGGCCAGCACATTGCCGAAGCCACGGTCAGCCACGGTGAGCGCAAGGCCATCCTGCGAGAGAATGTGCCGGTCGGTCGAGATGGTGAGGTCGGCGCCATCAAGGAAGGCGATGGAGAAGATCGCGGCCTCGGGCCATGGCGTGGGCGCGGTGATCGTGATGGTCCAGAGCGGCGGGCCGGGATCATGGGTCAGGCGGATGTCGAGGCCGTTTTCCGCATGGGTGAGGGTGCAGAGCGCGCCATCCGTCCCGGCCTGCCACGCGGCGGCGGGGTGGGTGAGGGTGACGGCGGCAAGGGCAGCGATAAACAGGCGCATGGGGCGAGGGTAGGGCGCAGGACGCGGGGGGAAAGGGGCGGCAGTGCGCCCAAGGGACAGGCGATTGCAACTGACGGTTGACTCTGTCCATCAACAGGCGGACCCTGACGGGAGAGGAAAAAAGGGAGGACGCCATGCGTATCACGGCTTTTGCTTTCGCAATCGTGGCTATGCCGGGGCTGGCCATGGCCGATGGGGTGGGGATCACGGCCGACATGATGTCGGCGAGCGTGCCCACGCCGACGGGAATGGTCGAAATCTCGCGCAATCAGGATACGGCGCATCGGCTGGAGGGAGATTGGACGCTGACCTCGCGGCCCTGTCCGAATTTCTGCATCCAGCCGATGGTGCCCGCGCCCGGTGTGACGCCTGTGGGCGAGCTGGAGGTGATCGCGGCCCTGCAGGACCCCGGCACGGTGGTGATCGACGGGCGCATCCGGCCCGAATTCGAGGCGGGCACGATCCCCGGCGCGATCTCGGTCCCCTACAACGAGGCGGCGGATCGGTTGGGCGAATTGGGCTGCGAGGTCGATTTCGACGGGTTCATCTGCGAGGGGGATATCCCGCAGGTGGTCTTGTTCTGCAACGGGCCGTGGTGCGGCCAGTCGCCGACGGCGGCGCGCAACATGATCGAGGCCGGGTTCCCGGCGGAGAATATCAGTTATTACCGGGGGGGGATGCAGAACTGGCAGGGGTTGGGGTTGACCGTGGTGCCGGGGGGCGCCGGGGGGTGATGTGACCCAAGGGGGTGGGTGGTGGTTGTGCGCCTGAAGGCGCGGCACCCTACACGTGACCAAAACATCGGGTAGAGTGTGCCTTCAGGCGCACCCCACGCATTCCTTCACCGCCCCCGCCGAGCCTTCCCACCCCTTTGCCCGGGACGCCCTGCCGTTGAACGGCCTTTCATCTTCTGGGCCTCGTCCACCGCTTCCTCCACCGCCGATTGGCGGGCGAGGGGGTCGTCGGCCACGGCCAGTTCCACCGCTTCGAGCCGTTTGACCTCGTCCCGGAGACGCGCCGCTTCCTCGAATTCGAGGTTCTCGGCGGCCTTGCGCATCTGGGCGCGCAACCCGTCGAGATGGGCGGCGAGGTTCGCGCCGACCAGCGGTTTTTCCACCTTGGCTGTAACGCGGTTCATGTCGGTGTCGCCCTGGTAGAGGCCCGCCAGAACATCCTCCACGTTCTTTTTCACCGTGGCCGGCGTGATCCCGTGTTCCTCGTTATAGGCGATCTGTTTCGCGCGGCGGCGGTCGGTTTCGCGCAGCGCGCGTTCCATCGAGCCGGTGATGCGGTCGGCATACATGATCACGCGCCCCTCGGCGTTGCGCGCGGCCCGGCCGATGGTCTGGATGAGCGAAGTCTCGGAGCGCAGGAAACCTTCCTTGTCGGCATCGAGGATGGCCACCAGACCGCATTCGGGAATGTCCAGGCCTTCGCGCAACAGGTTGATGCCGATCAGCACGTCGAAGGCCCCCAGCCGCAGATCGCGCAGGATCTCGATCCGTTCGATCGTGTCGATGTCGGAGTGCATGTAGCGCACGCGAATGCCCTGTTCGTGCAGGTATTCGGTCAGATCCTCGGCCATGCGTTTCGTCAGGGTGGTGACGAGCGTGCGGAAGCCGCGGGCCGCGACCTTGCGGATTTCATCGAGCAGATCGTCGACCTGCATCTCGACGGGGCGGATTTCGACGATCGGGTCCAGAAGGCCCGTGGGGCGGATCACCTGTTCGACGAACACGCCGCCCGCCTGTTCCAGTTCCCATGCGGCGGGCGTGGCCGAGACATAGACCGATTGCGGGCGCATCGCGTCCCATTCCTCGAACTTGAGGGGGCGGTTGTCCATGCAGGACGGCAGGCGGAAGCCGTGTTCGGCCAGCGTGAATTTGCGCCGGTAGTCGCCCCGATACATGCCGCCGATCTGGGGGATGCTGACATGGCTTTCGTCGGCAAAGACGATGGCATTGTCGGGGATGTATTCGAAGAGCGTGGGCGGCGGTTCGCCCGGCGCGCGGCCCGTGAGGTAGCGGGAATAATTCTCGATCCCGTTGCAGACGCCTGTTGCCTCGAGCATTTCGAGGTCGAAATTGGTGCGTTGTTCGAGGCGCTGGGCCTCCAAGAGCTTGCCCTCGCCCACGAGCTGGTCGAGGCGCTGCTTGAGTTCCGCCTTTATCCCCTTGATCGCCTGCTGCATCGTGGGGCGCGGCGTGACGTAGTGGGAATTGGCGTAGAGCCGCACCTTGTCGAACGTGTCGGTCTTGTGGCCGGTGAGCGGGTCGAATTCGGTGATCGATTCCAGATCCTCGCCGAAGAAGGACAGCCGCCAGGCGCGATCGTCGAGGTGGGCCGGCCAAACCTCGAGGCTGTCGCCGCGCACGCGGAAGGAGCCGCGTTGGAACGCCTGGTCATTGCGGCGGTATTGCTGCGCCACGAGATCGGCCATCACCTTGCGCTGGTCATACTGGCGGCCCGCGAACAGATCCTGGGTCATCGCGCCATAGGTTTCGACCGAGCCGATACCGTAGATGCAGGAGACGGAGGCCACGATGATCACATCGTCGCGTTCCAGAAGCGCCCGGGTCGCGGAATGGCGCATCCGGTCGATCTGTTCGTTGATCTGGCTTTCTTTCTCGATGTAGGTGTCGGAGCGCGCCACATAGGCTTCGGGCTGGTAATAGTCGTAGTAGCTGACGAAATATTCGACGGCGTTTTCGGGAAAGAACCCTTTGAATTCGCCGTAAAGCTGGGCGGCGAGCGTCTTGTTCGGGGCAAGGATGATCGCGGGGCGCTGGGTTTCTTCGATCACCTTGGCCATGGTGAAGGTCTTGCCGGTGCCGGTCGCGCCCAGAAGCACCTGGTCGCGGTCGCCGCCCTGAACGCCTTGCGACAGTTCCGCGATGGCGCGCGGCTGGTCGCCGGCGGGTTTGAATTCCGTGTGCATGATGAAGCGCCGCCCGCCTTCGAGTTTCGGGCGGGCGCGGACCGCATCGACCGACAGGCCGGTATCGGGCATCGCCTGGGGGGAATTGTTGTGCATGCTTTCGTCTCCGTCAGCTTACCAAATTGACCTGATCGGGCGGCGGTTCAACCCCGCAGGCCGGGCGCGGCGCATGGTTAACGGGGGGTTTCGAAATCCGTGACAATTTTTACAACTTTAAGGAGAAAATTTCGTTGCGTGGTCCGGGGAGGTTGTCGTAAGTTTCAGATGCAAGCAGCAGATGTGGTTGCCGGTCGGTGTCGAACCACCCACCCACCCCTCGCTCCCTCGATGCCGGTCGGCAACCCTCTCCTGCTTTCACCCCCCCTCATCATGGATGACGCAAGCCGCGACAGCTTGGGGTGTGGACAAGCGCGCGGGGCTTTTCCATAAGGCTTGCAGCGATATTGACCGGGATGGAACGACCATGCGCGCCCGCATCTACAAGCCTGCGAAAACCGCCATGTCCTCGGGCACGGCCAAGACGAGGGAATGGGTGCTGGAATACGCGCCCGACGCCCCGCGCGAGGTCGATCCGCTGATGGGCTGGACATCGTCGTCGGACATGAACAGCCAGGTGCGGCTGCGTTTCAACACGCTGGAGGCGGCGCAGGATTATGCCAAGGCCCATGGGATCGAGGCCGTGGTGCTCAAGCCCAAGGAGCGCAAGCCCAACATCCGCGCGCGCGGTTACGGCGAGAATTTCGCCACGGACCGCAAGGGTGCTTGGACGCACTGATCCTTCGTGACCGCGCCGACCAAGGTGAACTTCTCTCAGCCGATGGCTTTCAAAACCTCGCGCAATTCGGGGTGAAGCGTCCGGTTTCCGAGCGTTTGGTCCCCTTGGGGCCCAGTGCGGAACCCAAGGATGCCCGCCCCCGGCGCTTCGTCGCCGTGCGCCTGCGTGGCGGCATCGATGGATAGATACTCGGCGATCAGGAGGCCGGTTGCCTCAAAAGCCCGGTTCGCGGAGGATTTCGTCTTGTAGCCAGCGGCGCGGGCCATCTGCGAATCCGTCAACCCGTCGTCGCCAGCGAGGGCCAATGCCGTCAGCATGGCGTGCTGGGGGCGCGACAGGGAAATCTGGCCGAGCGCTTCGCGATATTCATCGACGCTTGGCACGGTGAAACCGGTTCCCTCATCGACCCTGCGATCCACGATCCGCTGAGCCTCGCGCGCGTCGATGACATCGTGCAAGGCGGCGATCGCGGCCTCTTCGGTCGCACCGGTCGCTTCGGCGATGATCCTGCGCGCGTTCGTGGGCGGTTTGGGGAAGGCGCGGGCGATATATTCCCCAGACAGCCGCCCGGACTTGATCTGGTATCTGCCATGTTCGCCCAGCTGCACGGCGGCTGGCGTATCCGCGGGGCGGGCGGCCTGCTTCTTTTTCGTTTTGTCCTTGAACAAGGAGCGACCGGTGGCCGTTTGGCCGTCCGTGTTGAAACGCGTCATGGGGGTATTCTCCGGTCTTTGGGGTGGGCAGGCAGGGCTCATGCCCAGCTCAGGCTGGACGCCGCTCCACCTCTGAAAATGTCACGAGCGGCGGGACCGCTGTCGCGCACCAAGCTTGTCTTGGGGGACGTGAGGGCGAATTGGTGGAATGACCGGGCACCCCCTTAGGGGCACCCGTCCAATCCTGTCAGGCGAGCGCGAGATTGATCGCGCTTTCGCGGCCATCGCCGCCCGCTTCGACATCATAGGTCACCTTCTGGGCATCGGCGAGGCCGGTGAGGCCAGCGCGCTCGACAGCCGAGATGTGGACGAAAACGTCCTTGCCGCCCGATTCCGGTTCGATGAAGCCGAAACCTTTGGTGGTGTTGAACCATTTCACGGTGCCATTGGCCATGTCCGTGGTCTCCTGTTCTGGGTGCTGCCCGCAGAATGCGGCAGCTCGGCAAAGTCAGACTGAGAGATCGACTGAAGCCGGATGAACGGGAGCAGAGGGTCGCAGAGAATAACGTTGTACCTTTACAGGTGGTTGCTGAGCCCTTGGAACACAAGCGCTTTCACCCTGCGCCGGGATATTTCATTTCAATTCCGATACGTTGTCATTGAAAATAATTTTTCAATTCCCATCTGATGCGTAACAAATGCCCCGCAGTCCACGCCTGATGTGGGTCCGGGCGCGCGTTCAGCGCGCCCACAATGCGCGGCCCGATTTCATCTGCCCGATGTCGCAGACGTGGGTCGCTTCGCGGCGACAGGGCAGGTCGCCCATTCCGGAAAGACCGACCCATCTGAACGCGGTCTGCGCCGCTTGGCCGTGTCATCCGGTTCTTCGGTTCGGGCGGCGCAAGAAGGGCTACCCGCGCAACTGATTGCGTGTCGGGGATCTTTGCACAGCGATGCGGCGCTTTCTCCGCAGGAGGATTTTCCATGAACATGCCTGATTGGCTCAAGCCTGCGATCTATGCGGCGGGTGCTGGCGCCGCCGTCCTCGGCATCGTCGGTTTCACCTGGGGCGGATGGGTGACGGGCCAAACCGCCCATGAGCGGGCGATGGCCATGTCCCACGATGATGTCGTCGCGGCCATGGTTCCCGTGTGTCTTGATATCGCCGCGCGCGACCCGGATCAGACGGCGGTTCTTGCCACGCTCCGCACCACGGCAACTTATCAGCGGCGCGGCACCCTGATGGACGCCGGATGGGCGACCATGCCCGGCACGACCGCGCCGGATCGTGACATCGCACAGGCCTGTCTGTCGATGATCGACCTCGACGCGGCGCCCGCCCAAAGGACAATCCCGGCGGACGGCGGATGAGCATGGGCGCCGTCGCGCTGCGTTTGCGGCCGCTGGGGTCGCGGCTTGTCAAAGCGATGATGGCCGCGAGCCTTGCGATTGCGTCGCTGGTGTTTCCGGCAGTCGCGCAGGATGGAACCGGAACCGCCCCGCCGAACGCGGTGGCGCGCGACAATGGTGGAGGCTGGGATTGCAGGATCGGGTACCGGGTCGAGGATGCGGCCTGTGTTGCGATCGACATTCCCGACAACGCTTATGCCAACGGCCGGTCATACGGGCCGGGCTGGGCCTGCCGACGCGGATACGTCGAGGTGTCGGGCATGTCTTGCGCCGCGATCCCGGTGCCGGAGAATGCCTTCTTGCGATCCTCGGGCTTCGACTGGCAGTGCCGACGGGGATACCGCGAGGACCGCGACGCTTGTGTTCGGATTGCCGTTCCCGAAAACGCGTATCTCACCAACGATCCGTCGAGCTTGGGCTGGGTGTGCGAGCGTGGCTTTGAGGCTCTGAACGATGCGTGTGTGCCGATCGAGATCCCGGCGAACGCCCATCTCGACCGCTCCGGCAACCGCTGGCGCTGCGATCGCAATTTTCAGCACTCGGATGGGGAATGTGTTCTTGGACGATAGGAACCCGAATGCGACCCTCGACGAACCAGAGGGCATAAGGATACGGATCGGTTGCCGCCTGCGCTACCAGCTGATGCAGGACACGCCATTCATCGCCATGCTGAACGTGCATCACGCGCGCTCGGGTGATCTTGAACGGGCCGACGATCTGGTGACGGAGCCGCGCGTTCCGCTGGACAGGTATCGCGACAAATTCGGAAATCTTTGCACGCGATTGGTTGCCCCCGCGGGCGCGTTCATCTTGTCGACGGACGGGATAATCCGCGATACGGGACGACCCGATCCCGCGGTTCCCGATGTGGCCCAGCACGCGGTTCAGGATCTGCCCTTCGAAACGCTGCCCTACCTTTTGGGAAGCCGCTATTGCGACACGGATCTTATGTCGGATGCCGCGTGGCACCTGTTCGAGACCACCGAACCCGGCAGCGCGCGCGTCAAGGCGATCTGCACTTTCGTTCACGAAACCATTTCGTTTGACTACATGCAGGCCAGCGCGACGCGCACGGCGTCCGAAACGCTTTCCGGCCGATTTGGTGTCTGTCGGGATTTTACCCATCTCGCCATCACCCTGTGCCGATGCATGAACATTCCGGCCCGATACTGCACGGGGTATCTGAGCGAGATCGGCCAACCCACACCCCATCCGCCCGACGATTTCGCGGCATGGATGGAGGTCTTTCTGGGTGGCCGCTGGTGGGTTTTCGATCCGCGCAACAACAGCCCGCGTATCGGTCGGATCTTGATCGCCCATGGGCGCGACGCCGCCGATGTGCCCCTTACCCAGACGTTTGGTCCCAACACGTTGACCCAGTTCGAGGTCTGGACCAGCGACGCCGAAGACGACGTGGCCAAGGGCGTGCCCGGATCGTCGAGCTAGGCGCGACCAACAGGCTTTTTGACGCTTGATGTTGCGCAAGGTGGCGCGGGTGAGGTTACGCGTCCGGACGATGCCCAACAGGCCGCAGCGCAACAGTGTGATCCCCGCGCTGTCCATGGCCGCATCGGCAGGCGGCCAGCGGTGGGGCATCGCGGCCCCTAAGCTAGGCGCGCAGGCGCAACAACCGGTCGAGGTCTGCCAAGGCCGTACGCGCATCGCGAAACACGAGATCGATGTCGACGATATCCGTGATTTCCGTGTCCGACATTTCGAGCGCCGGTGCGACGCCGATGATCGCCCGGGGAACAACGATCCGCAGCGCCAGAACGAGGCGTATCAGGTCGGCAAGGCGTCCTCTTGTGCTGAGCGACAAGCCGATAACGGCGGGACGTGCATGCTGGACAAGCCGGACGAGGCTGTCGTGGTCTTCGGAAACCCGGAGATCGATATCCCAGCCGTGGTTGCGAAACGTGTCGGCGGCCAGCGTGATCCCAAGCGTATGGGTCTCGCCCGGAACGGACGCGAAAAGGGCGCTTCTGGTGCCACGATGAACGCCGTGATGTTCCTGGTGGTCAGGTTTGACGGCGCGGATGAGGGCGTAAAGACGCCCCGTCGCAATCGCGACCTCGGTGAAATCTACCTTGTTGCGGTCCCACCGATCCCCCAAGAGACGCGCGGCACCGGCAATGTAGCCGTAGCGGATGACGTCCGGCGTCACGCCTTCGGCCTCAAGTGCGGCAACAAAGGCGAGGGCCTTTTCCGGCAAGGGCTGCAAAAGGGTATCGCAAAACGCGCCAAGGCGTTTCGCGCTGACCTTTGCGTCGTCCACGAACTCGGCGCGTGCATCCATCGACAAGATGCGTTGGACCACTTCGGTCGCAAAACCCTTTACCGCATGGATGGGAAGGGTTCGGCCTTTTCGGGCGAATATGTCGGCTGCGCTCAGAAAGAGGTCAGGGTCGAAGGATTGTGCATCTTCCGCCATTGGGCGTCCCTGCCATTGTTCAGTGCCGCGACCGTAATTGTTTTTGAAATAGTTACCACCCCCAACCTGCCCGCGTATCGTTGGTGCTTGCCTGCACGAAATTTGACGGGTGGGATGGGCAAGCCCGGAAAGCGTCGGGACACCGGTTCGAGGGTCGGAGAATGGAGGCAAGCCTGATCCAGGTTAGGATTGCACCGTGCCGTTTGAGGTATTGCATGAGCCGATGTCGAACCGACCTGTCGGTGCGCCTTGGCGGGCGGGGCGTGCCCATCGCCGTTTCCATGTCGAATCCGCGTCACCACGCGCTGCGGCCCGAGCCAAGATCGCGCGAATTACCCGGTTTCAGCAGCACGCCAGCCCCGCAACGGAGAGACCAGACGATCATGGGTCCATCATATTGCTTCCGTCGCTTTGCATCCGCGATCGGCTTTGGCCGCGCCGGGGTGATGCGGTCTGTCCCGCCGGGCGCGCCCCGTCCACGGGGTATCGAGGGCCTTACGACTGCGGTTCGGGACCGTGGCGCCGCCGACAGCGGCCGCGCCTTGGGCGATACGCAACACAACGCGCCGCTCCCCGAGATCGCGACCCGCGGTGGCCTGCAGGTCAGCAAATATCATGGCATCTGGCAGGTTCGCGTGGATGGCGTTTTCCACGGCGACTACCACCGGGAAGAACATGCGCGGGCGGCCGCCGCGCTGCTCAGGATTGCCCCGCCATGACGGCGCGTGCGGGAA
The DNA here is from genome assembly GCF_030163795.1 of Roseicyclus marinus. GTDB lineage: Bacteria > Pseudomonadota > Alphaproteobacteria > Rhodobacterales > Rhodobacteraceae > Roseicyclus > Roseicyclus marinus. The sequence continues at coordinate 247,741 of NZ_JASJOF010000001.1, forward strand.
CGGGCCCGGAGGCTTTCCCCATCCAGACAGCCGAGAACGAAGGCTTGCCGACCACACCCCCCAAGGTGGCCAGACCGGGACGCACGACGCGCCCCTTGTCGAAAGACAAGACCGCTTTGCCGGGACAGGACGTGGCGCCCAGAGAGGAGAAGACATGAACCCTGACCAGCACTTTGCCGATCTGACGATGACGACCCTTTCGCCCCGCGATGTGGCCGCCAGCCGCGCCTGCCTGCGCTGCGGGACGGTTTTCTTCAGCGAAGGCTTCGGGGAACGCATCTGTGCCCGCTGCAAGGCCAGCACGGTTTGGCGCACGTCGCTGCCTGCCTACACGGGGCAGACGCGACGCCGCTCGGCCGTCCGGTCGGGCTGAGGCGGCGGTCATGCCCCATGTCACGATCAGCCATGACACGACCTATCGCTACCGCGACCCGGTCATCCCCGGTGCGCACCGCCTGATGCTGCGCCCGAGGGAGACGCGCGACCTGCGCCTTGTCGGCTTCGATCTGGATGTGACGCCGGAGGCACGGATCGATTGGTCACATGACGTGGCAGGCAACGCGATTGCGACCGCGAATTTTCTGGCATCCTCCGACACCATCGTCATCCGGGCGCGCACCATCGTCGAGTTGAGTGCGCCGGCTTGGCCTGTCTTTGCCATCGCCGCCTCGGCGATCGATTACCCGTTTCTGTATTCCGCCGATGACCGTGCCGATCTGGGTGCGCTTGTTGCCCCGCAATACGTCGATCAGGATCGCCGCCTTGCAGACTGGGTTTGCGGTTTCGTGCGGAGCACGCCGACCGATACGCTGTCGCTTCTGAAGGATCTGAGCAACGGCATCGCGGCGCGGATCGCCTACGAGGTGCGCGAGACCGAGGGCACGCAAGGCCCGCTCGACACGCTCGACCGGGGGTGGGGATCGTGCCGTGATCTGGCTGTGCTGATGGCGGAGGCCTGCCGCACCCTTGGCCTCGGCGCGCGGCTGGTGTCGGGCTACCTCTATGATCCGCAGGGGAGCAGCCTCGGGTCGGCGGGGTCGGGGTCCACCCATGCGTGGGTCGAGGTTTTCGTGCCGGGCGCGGGCTGGATCACCTATGACCCGACGAACCGCGCCGTGGGTGCGGCCAACCTGATCCCCGTTGCGGTCGGGCGGCGCATGTCGCAGATCGCACCCGTCACGGGCAGTTTCCAAGGCGCACCATCCGACCTGCACACGATGGAGGTCGCGGTCAGCGTGACGGCGGCCTGAGGGGCGACCTCAGCCTCCGACGCGCATGCCGCGCATCCCGTCCAGCACGCCGAAGGCGGTGAGCAGCCACAGAACGACCGCGATCACGATCACGACGTTGAGGATGGATTTTATCTTTCCATCCATCGGGATGTAGGTGTTGACGAGCCAAAGCAGCACGCCGACGACGATCAGCGTCACGACAAGATTGATAAGCGGCATGGGAGGCACCTTTGTGTTTTGTCCGGTACCGGTTGCGCCAGATGACGACCGGATCGACCTGCACCCTAGGCGTGCGCTGTGCGGACGACACTGATCGGGGTTAGCGACGCGTCATCGCCACGCCGCTGATCTGCATCAGCCATCTGCCGAGCTTCTTCCCCTAGTGTTTCGTGGTGCGTAATCGGGCGGCCCTGTGCCGCCGTGTGACCAACACGGATCGCTGCGCGCGCTGTGCGCCACCCATCCGGGAGAGGGATATCGCAATGTCCAGAATGGATTACCTGCGGCAGGGCGGCACGCCCTTCGATGGCTTTCTCTATGCACAATTGGGCGAGGACAGCACCGGCCATGAAGTCAGCGTTCTGTCCGCCCTCGCACGTCTGGGGTTGGATCCATGGGATGAGGCTGCCGCCTTGTCCGCCTTGCCGCGCGACAGTGCGGCGGCCCGTCTTGCGGGGCATCTGGCCCGTGTCAGCAGCCTACCCGACCTCGGGGCCGAAAGGACGACGATCCCGCCGAGGTTGATCGCGCTCCTGCCGCACCGCCGCGACACGCGGGACGGTGCGGATCTGCGCAACGTGGTGACCGCGCGGTTGGGGCGCATCGGTCCGATGATTGCCCTGATCCTTGCGATCCTGTTCCTGCTGCAAACCCTTGGTTTCGGGCTGTCGGGCGCGGGCGGATAGCTCGCGCCCGGCCCTGTTGCCTGTCAGCTGCGGATGTAGCCGAGCGCCAACAGGCCGATGCCGGCGGCCGCGGCACCCACGCCTCCGATCAGGTACCACATGGTGTTGCCGGTATAGCGGCCGGTCAGAGCCTCACTCATCTGGTCCATCGGCGTGGTCGAGGCGCGCCATGCGAAAAACAGCAAAAGGGCACCGATCGCGAGCGCGACGAGCCCGAGGATGTTCGACTGTGTCATGAGATGATCCTTGGATGGGGCGATGTCGCCCAAAGGGCAGGACAGGCGGCCGTGCCGGTTGGCGAGGGGCCGCCCAGCCTGTCGGATCTTCATGTTGGCCATCGGCGGGCCCTTTGCACTTACTTCGATCAGTTCGGGCTGTGTGCGGTGACCCTATGGTCGAGCCCGAGACGGCTGGGCGGCGGGTGTGGTCGCGCCGTACACCCCGCAGGGCCATTCCGGCGCGGCGGCGATCCCGCGCGCATTGTCAGAAAGGCAGCAGCATGACCCCTCATATCCTGCGCTCCACCACGGCTGTCGTTCTGGCCATCGCCCTCCTGCAACCGGCCCAGATCCGCGCCCAGACCTGCGCGGAGGTGGAGCCAGCAGGGGAGAGCGATGTACAGGCGCCCACCGTGGAAACCGTGGACCCGACCCCAGAGGAAATCTGCGCCGAAGCCGGCATCACGGACCCGCTGGCCTGTTCTGACCACATCCGCCTGTGCGAGGCCGAGGCCTTGGCCGCCGAACAACTGGCGGTAGAGGCGGAACTGGCCGCGGAGGCGGCTGCTGCGATGGCCGTAGCGGAGGATGCAGCGGCACAGGCAGAGATCGCCGCCGAGGCGGCGGAAGCCGAAGCGACCCTTGCCGCGGAGGCTGAGGCTACTGCGGAGGCGGAACGAGAGGCCGCGACGGCGGAGGCGGAAGCAGCCGCAGCGCTGGCCGCGGATACCGGCGCCGGGCAAAGCTGCCTGGCCGAGACAATCGGCGCCGATGGGGCCGTGATCTGCGTGGACGCGATCACCCCCGACACCGTCTTGGCCCTTGGCGAGGATCCGGCGCGCGACGCCGAGGCAGGGGCAGGGGCCGACGTTACGCTGGAAGCCATCACTGAGGACAGCGTGCGTGCGAGCGCGCAGGATTTCGAAGATTGGCGCGGAACGACGGGCGCATCTGCCGAGGCTGACAGCGGACCAAGCGATCTGGAACGCGCGGGCCTTGTGTTGCTCGGGGCGGCTGTGGTCGGCGCGATCCTCGCCAATGGCCAGCGCGTCGCGGCCAATACAGGTGATCGTATCATCGTGGTGGATGAGGACGGCAGCTATGACGTTCTGCGCGACGACGATGCGCTGCTGCGCCAACCGGGGTCCGAGGTTCGGACCGAACGCTTCGCCGATGGCTCGACCCGTACGGTCGTGACGCGCGCGGATGGCACGCGCATCACCACAATCCGCGATACCAGCGGTCGCGCGCTGCGCCGCCTGCGGATCGACCCGGACGGGCGGGAACATGTTCTGATCGACGATACCCGTAGCTCCGCGCCGGTGGTGCTTGCTGACCTGCCGCAGCCGGTGACGGTCGGCCAGGACGCGTTCGCGGCCACCGACACCGAGACGCTGCGCACCGTCCTGCTGGCGGCCGACCGTGTCGATCTGGGGCGCAGTTTCAGCCTGCGTCAGGTTCGCGACATCCAACCCGTGCGGGCACTTGCCCCCGAGATCACCCTGAGCGGCATCACCTTCGAGACCGGATCGGCCGCCATCGCGCAGTCGCAGGCCGAAGTCTTTGGGCAGCTGGGCCAGGTGATGCGCGCCCTGATCGAAATCGACCCGACCGAGGTCTTTTTGATCGAGGGCTATACCGATGCGGTCGGTGCGGCGGGCTACAACCTTTTGTTGTCGGATCGCCGCGCGGAATCCGTCGCCTTGGCCTTCAGCGAATATTTCGACGTGCCCGCCGAGAATATGGTGGTCCAAGGCTATGGCGAAAATCACCTGCGGATCGCGACGCAAGCGCCCGAGCGTGAGAACCGCCGCGTCGCGGTGCGGCGGATCACACCGCTTTTGCGCGGCTATTGAGCCCGCTGCCCCACAATCGCGCGACGCACTGATCCATGTTGCGGACAGGCGCCCCCGGATCGGCAGGATGATCGCGACAGGGCGGATCTGCCCGACACGCTTCAACACAAAGGACGCGACATGAACCAGATTATCTACATCGTCGGCCTGATCGTGGTCGTGGTCGTCATCTTGGGGTTTTTCGGCCTGCGCTAGTGCCGTGGCTCTTGCGATGTCGTCCCGCCCGGTTGGATGTGAGCCCCGGCACGTTCCGGCGCATTTGAAGAAGACGAGGATTTTGCCGTGAACGCCTCCATCACAAAAGACAATAACCCCTCCGAGGACGACCTGAGCCACCAACTCGAGGTGTTACGGGCGGATGTTGCGAAACTTGTCTCGACCCTGTCGGACGACCTGTCTGACGGTATTGGCAAGGCGGGCCGCCAGATCGGGCAGACCGGCCGTGACGCGCGCACGACCGCCACCAGCACGGTGCTGGACCATCCGCTAGCAGCGGTCGGCATTGCCGTGGGTGTGGGTGTGCTGCTGGGCCTTGTCGCGCGCAAGGGCTGAGCACCCATGGGTCTGCCGCTGTTGGAGCCACTGCGCGAGGCCGCCCGCAAAGCCGTGAGCGGAGCGGGCGAGCGGGTCATGACCATGCTTGTCACGCTGGTGCTTGCGGGCTTGTCCGCGGGACTTGTGCTGTCGGCGGGGTTGGTGGTTTTGTCGCGCGCGATCGGCTTTCCGCTGGCGGCGGTTCTGATCGGTGCGGTCTTTGCCCTCATGGCACTGATTGTCCATTTTGCAGGCCGTGTGCGCGCCAAGCGCCGGGCCAAGCGGTTTGAGCGTGCGGCCGACAGAGCGGCGGCGGATCTTGCGCTGGCTGCCACATTGGTCCGCTCTGCCCGGCCGCTTCTGCCCTTTGCGGCCTTCCTTGGGGCCTTTTGGCTGACTTGGCGGAGCTGAAGACGCCGTCACCGTTTCGGCCCCGGACTGATGCAGGTTAGCGTCAGGGCATGGTGGATCAGCGATCATGTTCACCGGGTTGTGCGGCGTCGAGCAGGCGAGCCAACCCGATTGGCAGTCGTTGACCCTCTGACCCTGCCGAAAGGATCACCCATCGTGCCAAGATCAGCCTCAAAGCGGGATCGGGGCGAGGCCACCAGGATAGACGGCTGACATGAGGCACCGGAGGCCGAAGCAAAAACCGCCGATGCCCTGTTTTGCAAGATGGTTCGGCTCTGCGAGAGATGGCCTGAGCAAGGGTAACTCTCGCTGCCGCAACGGCCCCGCCGTCACGTACCTCGGGCGGCGGGGTTTTTCTGTCTTGTGGACAAGCCGTGACCTTTGCGGCGCGAGGGTTCAGGGCCGTCGCACGGAATTTCCGCCTGCAATAATCCCGTTGATCAGCTCTGCGACCGCCTTGTGCATCTCGGCCTGATCCGCACCGGGCGCAAATTCATGGGCGTTGGCGGCGTCGCGCAGGATGCCGACGATTTCCCGCTCAGGTAAAATCTTGCCATCGTTCAAAGCCAGAAGAAGCGATTCACAGATCGAGAGAGCGGCGGTTCCAGCGATATCGGGGGGCACGGGCATGATCGGTATCGCTTTCGGTTCAAGGAGGGTGAGAGCGGTCTGGTCCGCTCTGGATCGGAATGCCTCGCCACAATGGGCGAAATCGCGTATCATCGACTGATGCAGAGCAGCATGGTGCAGATTTCCCCCGCTAGAAGTGGGGTGATTGCATTCGCCCTGGCACATGAGGGACCCAGAGATGTTGACCCTCCAAAGCCCGTTGACCAGCAAATTGTCGGCCTATGTCGCCTTGTCGGCCAGCGATCTCGACACGCTCGCCCGATTTCATCGAAGGCGACGGATCTTTCAGGCCGGCCATGAACTGATCCATGAGGGCCAGAAGAACCAATCGGCCTTTGTCCTCGCGGAGGGTTGGGCCTGTTCCTACAAGCTTTTGCCCGATGGCGAACGCCAGATCGTGGATTTCCAGATTCCCGGCGATTTCCTGGGGCTGCGCAGCATCTTGTTCCGCACCTCCGACCATAGTGTCGAGGCGGTGACGCAGATAGAAGCCTCCGAGGTGCTGGCCTCCGATATCCTCGACAGTTTCGCCCATGCGCCACGACTTGCGACGGCGGTTCTGTGGGCGGCCTCGCGCGACGAAGCGATGGTGGTGGAACATCTTGTCAACCTGGGTCGGCGTTCCGCCGATATCCGTATGGCGCATTTCCTTTTGGAATTGGGCGCGCGCCTGCGGTTGGTCGGGGTCGGAGATCCCGCGGGGTTCGACTGCCCGCTGACGCAGTATCATCTGGCCGATGTGTTGGGTCTGAGCGCGGTGCATGTAAACCGCGTGCTTCGGCATTTGCGCGAAGAGGGGCTGGTCACGTTCCAGAAGGGCCGCGTCGAATTCGACGACATGGCGCGTCTGACGCGCATGGCGGGCTTTGACCCCGAATATCTGGATCAGACGCGCCCGTTGCTGCCCTGATCACCCGCCCCGAGATGCGTATCCCGGGGAGAGTTCTTCAAAGGGCGGGGACCGTCAGACGAGCGCGTGACGCGCCGCATCGAGTTCGCGGTTGCAATCGGCATCCTTGTTTTCGTCTCGTGCCTTTTGCGCCGCCTTGTAGTGGGTCAGGGACGCGTCCTTTTTCGGACCTGCGGGGGCTGCATCCCAGGCCGCCTTGACGGTTTTCATTTTCTCGGCCGTGGTCGGGTTGGGTGTCTTGTTGTCCATGAGAGTCGTCCTTTCCAGATCTGCCAGAGCGGGCGTAGCAGCCCCGCACGAGGGGCTGGTTTGTCCAGCCGCCCGACAAGGCCGCTGCGCGAGACTCGAACCGATCGATCAACGGCGAGGTAGTCTGCCGTCTTGTTGACCATGCACGAGACAGGCGGACGGGGGACTGATGCAGATCGGTGGCGCGACGTGTTTTTGAAGAAACCGCTTGGCACCGGACAGAAAAAGGGCCGGGAATTGCCCCGGCCCATCTTGGCTCGCTTGTGAGATTGCGCGTCAATTCGGAGTGATGACGATCTCGACACGCCGGTTCTGCGCCCGCCCGGCCGCCGTGGCATTCGAGGCGATGGGTTCGTAAAAGCCGCGGCCAGACACCACGATGCGTCCGGCATCGGTTCCCGTCGCGATCAGCTCGCGTGCGACGGCAAGGGCGCGGTCCTGGCTGAGTTGGGCATTGTAGGCGGCGCCGCCCACATTGTCGGTATGGCCCAAGACACGGACGTGCGTGTTGGGATGGCGCCGCAAGCTGTCGGAGACGGCCCGCAGCGAGGGACGGAAGCCGGGGTCGACGACCGACGATCCGGTGCGGAAGGTCACGCCCTCGGGAAGGATGACCCGCAGGTCGCTGCCGGTATTGGTGATCATCGCCCCCGATCCGGCCAGCGATTGTTGCAACTCACGCTCCTGCGTTTGCAACTGCGTGCCGATCGCGCCGCCGATGGCTGCGCCGACTGCGGTGCCGATCACCGTCGCCCGGGTATCGCCGCCGATGATCTGCCCGGCAGCGGCACCGGTCAGACCGCCGATGACAGCGCCGGTGCCGGGTTGGTAATTGGTGCCGTCGGGGTTGGCACAACTCGCCAGCGCCAGTGTGCCCGCAACAAGCGCGATCGAGATCCTGGTTCCATGATGGCCCATCTTGCGTCCTTTCCTTGGCGGGGCCTGCGCGGAACGCGGCAGGCGGTGACGCCAGACAGGTTTGGCATACCACGGCGGCCAACAGGGCTTGCTGATCTGGGTAATGACGGTGGTGAGCCCAAGGGCAGGCAATCGCCCGCCCGGATCGGCGCGACACGGACGGAGGCCACGAAGGAGCGGATCGTGCAGGCACGCTTCGGAGATCTCCTGCGTGAACCGGGCGGGCCGGAGGATGGTGAAATCGAGGCCGGATTACGCACCAATGCTTTGCCCAACAGGGCATGATGGTCGCAGCAGCCCGAGGTCGCGGCGGGTTTCCTTTGTCAGGATCCGGACCCTCGTCCCGTGCCCCGAGAGAGGCCTGTGGACGGTTCTCGCGCTGAGCGGGAGGCGACGGCGATGTCGGCCGTGGGCGTGGCGTTGCGGCGGCTGCCTGCTTGGTTCACGCGTCTGTCGGACAGGCCGCGCTTGACCCCGCTGTCATCGGTTTGGTCCCTTGCCGACACGCGCCCGGATCCGCGCGCCGTCAGAGAGGCCGACACAGACGACGATCTCGCTCGGGCAGGGCGCGTCGGGAACTGCGATGGTCATCGTGTCGATGTGGTCGAAGGACCAAGCCTCGTCCTTGTGACCGAGCGGCACGTCGATGAAACAGCCAAGGCCTCCGAGCTTGACGGTCGAGGGCATCAGCGCCTGACCGCCGCCGATGGCCGCGCGCACCGGTTTTCCGAGCCGGGGGTGGAGCAGGGCCGCACCATGTTCGGCCGTCCCATTGGCGCCGACGATGGCGGCTTTGCCGTAGCTGACGGGCGGCGCATCGAGGGCGGCCATGGCATCCGCTGCCAGTTGCGCGCCAAGGGATGCGCCGTATTCGAACAGGTCTGTCAGGTCGTCTTGATCCACCCCGGCGAAAGGATTGCGCAAGACGGCCAGCGCCACCACCCGGGTAAGGGGGGCGCAGGGGGTGCCCATCTCGTCCGTTTCGGTCCGGTCCCGGATCAGCTTCTTCTTTCGGATCAGCATCAGGCAGTCTCTTGTGTCGGTGTGGGCACCGGACGCGACTTGATGACCCGGAAGAGCATCGCGGCCGGAAGCACGACCCCGAAGAGCCCGATCGCCAGAAGGATTGCCCCCTGCGGCGCTCCGGTCTTGTCGAATATCCAGCCGGCGAGCGGCGGGGCTGCCGTGATGATTGCATAGTAGATGGTGAGAAACACCCCCATGCCGAACGCCCGCCGTTCGATGGCGACCGCCTGACCCGCCAAGGCGATGATCACACCGGCAGGGGCCATGCCGACAAGTCCGAAGAGCAGGCTCGCCCAAAGACCCGCGCCTGGTACCTGCAGCAACAAAAGGGCGACAATGGCCGCCGCCATGGTGACGGCGAGGATGCGGTTCGTGTGGCCCAGACGGTCCGCGATCTGGCCGCAGATCGTGCCGGACCCGATCATGAGCCAACTGCCGACACTGATGATCGAGGCCGCCGCCAGCACAGTAAGCCCCTGCGCCTTCAGCATTTCCGGCCCGAAGCTGAGGTAAATGATGTAGCCGGCGTTGAAAGCCCCCCAAGCCACACCGGCACAGGCAACAAGCATCCATTCCTGCGGCAGGAGCCGCGCCGTGCCGGTGGACTTGAGCCGCGGCGCGGCTGTGGGCGCGCGGTAGAGGGCGAAGACCGCCAGCGCGGCGACGGCGCAATAGACGGCGGCGACCAGAAAGGGCACGCGCCAACCGAAGGCTTCGGCCAGCCAGGTGTGGCCGACCTGGCCAATGGCGATGCCGAACGGCCAACTCATCACAAGGATGCTCATGGCGGTCGCCATCTCGCGGCCCTCGAACCAATCGGCCGCCATCTTGGTGAAGTAGAGCATCGAGAAAAGGCCACCTGCGCCTGCCACCAGCCGCCCGACCGCGATCTGGTCAGGCCCCGGTGCGGCAGCGGTCACCAGCGCGCCGATGGCCAATCCCGCAAGCCCTAGACCGCACAGCACCCTGTCCGTTGCGAACCGCCCGGCATAGCCCGCGGGCAGGGCCAGAAACAGCCCCGGTGCCGTGAAAAACCCGATCATCAGGCCGATCTGCGCATACCCAAGGCCGAAGGTGTCGGCCAGTTGATCGCCCGTGGACCCCATGGTCTGGAAATTGATGCCGAGGCCGATCCGCGCTGCGAAGAGCAAGGCAAGCATATGCCAGCGTGTCATGTCAGATCGCTCTGCATGTAGACGAAATACGGGTCCAGTTCGATCGGGTCGAAACACTCCGGGTAGCGGTCGATATAGCGAAATCCGAGGGCTTCGAAGATGCGGATACTCTCTGTGTTCCCCTTGATGATGTTGATGAGAAGCGTCTGCCAGCCCATCGCCTTCGCCGCCTCCATCTGTGCGGTCACAAGCATCCGGCCAAGGCCGTTGCCGTTTGCTTGGGGGCGAATGTAGAGACGTTTCAATTCCCCTCTGTTCACGCCAGCAAGTTGCAGGGATGCGCATCCCACCAGCCGACCCGCGGCGTCATGCACGAGCAGGAACCGCCCGTTCGGCGGCAGTATCTTGTGAAGGTTGGGCCAGAACGAGGCCTTGAGGTCGGAGGGTGTGTAGCCGCCGGGGACCCCGGCAGCGGCGAGTTTCTCGACCAGAACGCCGTAGTAGTCCAACATCAACGCGTCCAACGCATCGCGATCCGTCACCTCTGTTACCGAGGTGATGCGGTAGCCCGCCTGCGTGCCGATCAAGGTGCCAGTATCGGTTGCGGCTGTGGCGTGAAAATCGGTCATCATGCCCACCCGAGTTGGCGCAGCGCCTGCGCGTCGTTCCAGATCTTGGTCATGTGCGCGATCCGCGCGTCCTCGAACCGCATGACATAGGCGTAGTCCGAGGCGACGGGATTGCCGGTGGGCGTGCCCGGGCCGCCCGCGCCGGTTTGGGTGCCGCGAAACACCGCCGTGGCCACGACCGTGCCGCGCGCGGCATCGGTGGCAAAGGCGGTCAGTTCATAGCGGCCGTCCGGTATCGGACCGAGCAGGCCCTTCATCCACTCGGCGTAGCCCTGCAGCGTGGTGGTCTCGGCCAGCGCATCCGCCTGGCAGGCGAAGCGCGCGCCGTCATGGCAATAACCCTTGCAGGCATCCCAGCCGCCGCCCGTCTCGCAGGCTTCAAAGAAATCGCGCGCCGTCTGTTCGATGCTCATCTGTCCATCCTCTCGATGCCGGTGCGGACAGTTTGCGCGTCGGGCGGCCTGCGGAACATCCGGCAGTTGCAGTAAACTGGGGCGGCCGCGTGCAGTATTCGCCTACAGCATCTGCAGGATTGCCTGATTACCCGTGGTGCAACAGGATGGCGGTGCCCGTCAGCCAAGGGATTGCCCGGCTCGCCATGTCACCCGAAGCTATCCTCAGCCCACGCGAGATCGAGATCGCGACCGCCTATGCGCAGGGCGATACCTATCAGGCCATCGCGGCCCGGCTGGGGATCGCCCCCTCGACGGTGCGCACGCATCTTGCCACGATTTATCGAAAGCTCGAGGTCTCCTCTAAACTGGACCTGCATGCCCGGCTTGGCGGTGCGCCCCCGGACCTCGAGATACAGACCGACCATGCCGCGGTGATCTCGGAACTGGCGTTGAGCCTTGAGGACTCGCTCCGCCGCGAACAGGCGCTGGCAGAAGTTCTGCGCATCATCAGCCGTTCGCAGGGCAACATCGACGCGGTGATGTCGGCGATCCTCGGGTTTGCACTCGACCTGTGCGAGGCCGAGTTCGGCATCTTGTTCGACCATCATGGCGGCGGGCGCTTCGCGGCCAGTCACACGAAGGGCATCCCGGAACCGTTCCAGGACTGGCTTGATACATATGGCGTGTTCACGGCAAGCCCGCGCACGGGGCTAGGGCGGTTGGCGGCCAACCCCGGGGTCGTGAACATCTTCGATGTCCGGGCAGAGGAGATTTTCCAAAGCGACGATCCGCTGCGCTACGCGACCGCGATCCTGGGCGGTGCCCGGTCCTTCGTGGCGATCCCGATGATCGCGGGCGACACCCTTGCGGGAGCTTTCACGATCTACCGCAAGACGGTCCGGCCATTCAACGCGCAGGCCATGGCCTTGGCCCAGACCTTTGCCGATCAGAGCGTGATCGCGCTGGACAATGCCCGGATGATCAGCGCGCTGCGCGCAAAGGCTACGTCTAAATGAGCGGCACCGCCGCCTTGCTCAGCGCGCGTGAAAGCGAGATCGCCGCGGCCTTCGCCGAGGGTGAGACCTACAAGCAGATCGCTGACCGCCTGAACCTCGCCCCCTCGACCGTGCGCACCCCTCTGGCCACCATCTACCGCAAGCCTGGCGTCTCCACCAAGGTGGAGCTGCGAAAACGGGTCGCGACGGAGGTGCCTGCAGAGCCCGCGATCGACCTTCCACTGCGTCCCGACAAGCCCGCGATCGCGGTTCTTGCTTTCGAGAACATGTCCGACGATCCCGGTCAGGAGTTCTTTTCGGACGCGATCACCGCCGACATCATCACGGCCTTGTCCCGGTCGCCATGGCTGTTCATCATCGCGCGCAACACGACTTGCACCTACAAGGGCAGCAGCGTCGATGTGCGCCGTGTCGCGACCGAACTGGGTGTGCGCTTTGTGCTTGAGGGCAGCGTGCGCCGGTCGGGCGACCGGGTCAGGGTCACCGCGCAGCTGATCGACGGGCTGACCGGCGGGCATGTCTGGTCGGACCGCTACGATGGCCGCCTCGCGGATGTGTTCGACCTTCAAGACCAGATCACCCGGCAGATCCTATCCTCGATACATCCCGCGAGGGTCGCGGCTGCGGCAAGTCCCAGGACAAGGGTGAGTGCACGGTTCATGTGATTTTCCTTTCGTGGTGGCGCATTCAAAAGGTGTGAACTGGGCATCAGCCGATGCCGAAAATGACGTTGAAGGACACCGTTTGGTTCGTGCAGTTTGCCACCTCAATGCGGTGGTCGCCGTCTTGCCAAAGCTGGCCCCGGTAGAGCGCAATTTACCTTTTTTGGGGGATCATCGAGATGAACGAAGACAACTCCGACCCGATCCTCGCCCCAACCATGGGCGTGATGGAGAAGCTGGCGGCGCTCGGGCTTGAGCTGCCGCCGGATTGGACGCCGCGTGGGCGGTTCCTGCCCTACAGGCGCGATGGGGCCGTGGTTTACCTGTCGGGGCAAATCAACGAATGGGCTGGGCAGGTCACACTGACCGGGCCCGTGCAGGATACGCCCGAGGCGGTGGCGGCGGCGCGCGAGGCGGCGCAGGTCTGCGCGCTGAACCTGCTCTTCCGGTTGCGGGAGGCGGCGGAGGGCGATCTGGACCGGGTCGATTGCGTGCTGCGGCTGGGCGGTTTCGTGAATTGCGTGCCGGGCTTTTCGCAGTCGCCCGCCGTGATCGACGGGGCGACCGATCTGTTCATCGCGCTGTTCGGGGAGGCGGGATGGCATGCGCGCACCGCCGTTGGCGTCGCAGGCCTTCCCGGAAATGCGGCGGTCGAGGTGGATGCCGTGGTCAGGCTGCGGGTCTAGGCAGGCGAAATCCCGAGGCCAAGGTTGCCGCCGCAAATGAGATGGCCGCCCTGACCGGGTCGATCAGCACCGGCAGCCCCGATGCCGCAAGGGAAGGGGCAAGCCGGCCCATGCCGGCACAGCCCAGCACGATGGCCCCGGTCCCCGTATCCGCCGCAAGTTGCGCGAGTGCCTGCCGCAGGTCTGGCACCCGATGGGCGAGGTCGAGGACGGGAATGTGCGCGGCGCGCACCGCGTCGCAACGGGGCATCAGACCCATGGCCGTGATGTTTGCGGTGATGGCGGGAACCGAGCCTTCGGTCGTTGTCAGAACGGCGAAGCGGGGGGCGGCGAGGGTGGCGGCAAGGGCGCCTGCCTCGCCCAGCCCCACCACGGGACAGGGTAGTGCCGCCCGCAGATCCGCCAGCCCGGTATCGTCGAAGCAGCCGATCACGATGGCATCGGCCTGCGCGGCCTTTGCGTCGCGGGCGATATCGAACAGACCGGGCAGGCAGGCGGCCACATCCGCCTCACCCTGAATGGCGGGAGGGCCAGCGTGATTGGTCATCCCCGAGACCATCGTGCCGGTGGGCAGGGTGGCGCGCGCGATCTCGACCATGTCGTCGGTCATCGCGACAGTGGCATTCGGGTTCAGAAGGATGATCCGCAGGGTCATGGCGAGGGATCTGCCGTGGCGTCGGCCGTGTCTGCCTCAGCGGCGGCGAGGCATCGTGCCCAACGGTCTTCGCGGCTTTGCCACAGGGCCACGGGATCGGCGGCGCAGGCCGGACGCGCCAGCGCACAGCGGGGGGCAAAGGCGCAGCCTACGGGCGGGGCGTGAAGCGCGGGCGGGGCGCCGGGGATCGCCTGCAAGAGCGTGCCGGGCTCGGCCCCCACAAGATTGGCCGCAAGCAGGCCTTGGGAATAGGGATGGCGCGCATCGCGGATGATGTCGGCCACCGTGCCGGTTTCGACGAAACGGCCTGCATACATCACGGCAAGCTTGTCCGAGACCTCGACCGCGACGCCGATGTCATGGGTCACGAAGATCACGCCCATCCCCATCTCGCGTTGGAGATCGCGCAAGAGAAGCAGGATCTGGATCTGCACCGTGGCATCAAGCGCCGTGGTCGGCTCATCCGCCAGGAGGAGTTTCGGCTTGCACGCGAGCGCCAGCGCGATCATCGCGCGTTGGCGCATGCCCCCCGACATCTCGTGCGGATAGTTCGACAGGCGACGTTTGGCCGAGGGGATGCGCACAAGGTCGAGCATGTCGAGCGCTCGGGCCATGGCGTCGCGGCGACCGAGACCTTCGTGGCGCATCACCGTTTCGGCGATCTGGTGGCCGATCGTGTAGACCGGATCGAGGGCGAGGCCGGGATCTTGAAAGATCATCGACACCACGCCGCCGCGATGATCGGCGAGCGCGCGCCCTTCGAGGGCGAGGACATCCTGCCCGCTTACGCGGACGCTGCCGCCGATCTGCGTCCGGCGCGCGGGCAGAAGACGCAGGAGGGTCTTGAGCGTGACGCTTTTGCCCGAGCCGCTTTCGCCGAGGATACCCAACACCTCGCCCTGGCCGAGCGTGAAGGAGACGCCGTTGACGGCATGGACGGGCGGGGTGCCCGCAAAGGTCACGGTCAGGTCGGAGACCTCGACAAGCGGGGCGGTCATGTTGCGGCCTCCGGCACGGCGTTGAGGTGGCAAGCGGCGATGTGTCGGTGACCCACGGCGATGGACCCTGGCGCGTGCAGTGGGCAGGGGCCGTGGGCCTGCGCGCAGCGGGTGTGGAAGCGGCAGCCCGAAGGCGGGTCGATGGGATTGGGCGGGTCGCCCTGCAAGGGTGCCTCGAGCGTGCGGCGGTCGGGGTCGAGCGAGGGCATCGCGGCCAGAAGTGCGCCGGTATAGGGGTGGCGGGGCCGGTCGTAGATCGTGCGGGTGGGGCCGATTTCCACCACCTCGCCCAGATACATCACCATCACCCGATCCGAGATGTGGCGCACCACGTTCAGGTCGTGGCTGATGAAGATATAGGTCAGGTTCCGTTCGCGCCGGAGTTCCGTCAGCAGGTTCAGCACCTGCGCCTCGACCGATTTGTCGAGCGCCGAGACCGCTTCGTCGAGCACGATCACGTCGGGATCGAAGGCAAGCGCGCGGGCGATGTTCACGCGCTGGCGCTGGCCGCCGGAAATTTCGTGCGGGTAGCGCGGCCCGAACCGCGCCGGATCGAGGCCGACGCGTTCGAGAAGCGCGCCCGCGCGCCTGCGCGCTTCGGCCCTGTCGATGCCGTGGACGGTCGGGCCGAAGGCCACGGCATCGAGCATGGTCATGCGGGGATTGAGCGAGGCATAGCTGTCCTGGAACACCATCTGGACATGGCGGCGGAAGGTCTTGAGCGGCACCTCGGTTCCGGCGACGCGGCCGCGGTAGCGCACCTCGCCGCTGTTGGGGGCGAGGAGATGGGTGAGCAGGCGCGCGGTGGTGGACTTGCCGCAACCGCTTTCGCCCACGACGCCCAAGGTCTCGCCCTCGGCCACTTCGAAGCTGACATCGTCGACGGCGCGCACCACCTTGCGGGCAGCACCCCAGCCACCGGCGTGGAAATGTTTGACGAGGTTGTGGGCGGACAGGATCGCGTCGCTCATTGCTTGATGTCCATTGCGGAGCGCAGGCCGTCGCTGAGCATGTTGAAGGAGATCGAGGTGAGAAAGATCATCACGCCGGGCAGCGCCGCGAGCCACGGCTGGACGTAGATCGCATTGCGCAGCGTGTTCAGCATCAGACCCCATTCCGGGTTGGGTGGGCTGACGCCCAGCCCCAGAAAGGACAGGCCCGCGGCAAGGATCATCGAAACCGAGATCAGGCTGGTCGCATAAACGAAGATCGGCCCTAGTACGTTGCCCAGAACATGGACCCGGACGATGGTGAAGGCAGAGGCGCCGCTGGCCACGGCGGCCTCGATGTATTCGAGCTTGCGCACGGAGGTGGTGACGCTTTCTGCGACGCGGGCGATGGGCGGGATGAAGACGACGGTGAGCGACAGGAGCCCGTTCAGGATGCCCGCCCCGAGCGCGCCCGAGATGGCGATGGCCAGAAGCACCGAGGGGAAGGCGTAAAACACGTCAAGCACGCGCATGATGATGGAATTGACCCAGCCGCCCGCGTAGCCCGCCGCGATGCCGATGGCCGAGCCGATGAGGAAGGCGATCAGGACGGGCGTGACGCCCATGAACAGCGACAGGCGCGCGCCGTAGATCAGGCGGCTGAGCATGTCGCGGCCCAGTTCGTCGGCGCCCAGCGGATAGCCTTCGCTGCCGATGGGGGACAGGCGGCGGATCATGGTGCCCTGAAACGGGTCTTGCGGCGCGACCCACGGGGCGAAGACCGCCATCAGGATCATGCCACCCGCGACACAGGCGGCGGCGACGGCGACCTTGTCCCTGAGGAACCGCCGCCCCACGCCGCGCCAGTAGCCCTGCGGTTTGTCGGCGGTGGCCAGCGTATCGAAATCGGTCTGTGCGACGGCCATGGCTCAGCCCCTTTGCAGGCGCGGGTCGAGCGCCGATTGCACCACGTCGACGACGAGGTTCAGGATGACGAAGAACATCGCGAGCACGAGGATCGTGCCCTGCAACAGCGGCAGGTCGCGCTGGAAGATCGCCTGCCCCAGCAGAAAGCCGGTGCCGGGCCAGGAAAACACCGTCTCGATCAGGATGGAGCCGCCGAGCAGGTAGCCCAGTTGCAGGCCCATCACCGCCAGCGCGGTCGGTGCTGCATTCTTGATGACATGGGCGAGCACTCCGCGGTCGAGCAGTCCCTTGGCGCGCAGGCCGGTGACGAATTCCTGTTGCAGGATATCGGCCACCAGTGCCCGAACCGTGCGCGCGACGATGCCCATGGGGATCACCGACATGGTGACGGCGGGCAGGACGAGGTGGCGGAGGTGGTCCCAATCCCAGCTCCATTGGCTGGAGCCTCCGGGGCCCGCACCGGTGGCGGGGAACCAGCCCAGTTCGACCGAGAAGACGATGACCAGCACCATCCCCAGCCAGTAATGCGGCACCGAGACGCCGACCACGGCCAGAGTCGAGGCGAGTTTGTCGATCCAGCTGTCGCGGAAGAAGCCCGCGACGAAGCCGAAGAGCCCTCCGAAGGTGAAGCCGATGATCGTGGCGGTCACGGCGAGGATCAGCGTGTTGCCGACCGCGTTCATCACCTCGGAGGTGACGGGGCGACCGGTCGCGATGGAATTGCCCAGATCGCCCTGAAGCGCGCGGGAGAGCCAGCGGATGAATTGTTCGGGATAGGACCGGTCGAAGCCGTAGATCGCCATCAGCTGCTGTTGCAGATCGACCGAAGCGTCGGGCGGCAGGATCGAGACGAGCGGATCACCGGGCGAGATATGCACGAGCGCGAAGCACACCAGCGACACGCCCAGCATGATCGGGATAGTGTAGGCGATGCGGCGAAGCGTGAAGATCAGCATGGGGCCCCCGGGGTCCAGAAACGGGAGAACCGGCCGCCGCGGGAAGGGACGCGGCGGCCGGTCCGTATCGATGGCGTCAGTCGGCCATCGTCATGGGGGCGATGTCGATGAACCAGCTCTTGGGCTGGACGACATTGCCGACAGCGGGAGACATGGCGCGCGGGCCCACGTCGTTTGCGACCCACAGGAAGGGCGCCTCTTCGACCACGCGGGCGTGGAGGCGGGCAAGCGCCGCGTCACGCTCGGCCGCGTCGAAGGAGGTGCGGGCCTCGGCGATCAGGGCGTCGAATTCGTCATTGCCGAAATAGCCCCAGTTGTTCGACACCGGCGGGAAGGTCTGGGTCGAGACGAAGCGCACCATGGCGAAGAACGGGTCCATCGTGGCGAAGCTGACGTTGATCGCATCCGCACCGCGCGATCCTTCGGACAGTGCGCCCTGCCGCCAATTGGTGAAGAGCGTGTTCCATTCGATCACGTCGAGCGTCACGTCGAAGAAGCAATCCGCAAGGCTTTGCTGGATGTATTCGTTCATGGTGACGGGCTGCATCTGACCCGAACCGGAGGCCGAGGTCTGGACCGTCACGGGGAGCGGGTTGCCGGGGCCGAAGCCCGCCTCTTCCATCAGGGCGCGGGCCGCGTCGGGATCGTAGGTGATCTCGAAGGACGGGTTGCCCCACCACGGATGCCCTTCGTTCACGGTGCCCTGCGGGATGCCCATGTAGCCGCCCAGAAGAACCTGCAATTCCTCGCGGTTCACGCAGAGGTTGGCGGCGTGACGCACACGACGGTCAAGCCAGGGCGAGTCTTCGGCGAAGGAGAATTGCCACGGCCAGACATGGGGCTGGGGGTTGGAATAGATCACGTTGCCCTCGGCCTCGATCCGGGGGATGGCATCGGGAGCGGGAGCCTCGATCCAGTCGACCTGACCGGACAGCAGCGCCGCGGTGCGGGCGTTGGCGTCGGGCAGCGGGATCAGGACCACGCGGTCGATCGTGGGCGTGCGCGCGGGATCCCAGTAATTGGGGTTGCGCACCATCTCGAAGCGTTCGCGCGGCACCAGAAGATCGCCCATGAAGGGGCCGGTGCCCGAGGGGTCGGCGGCAAAAGCCGTCCATGCAGCTGCGGCGCGTTCGGCCGGATCGGTGACGGAGGCGTCGACCGCATCGTAGAGCGCCTGCCAATGCGTGGGCGAGGCCATGAAGAGCATCGTCATGTTCAAGGGCAGGAAGGCGTCGGGCTGCGAGGTGACCAGTTCGACGGTGTAATCGTCGATCACGCTGGCCGAGCGCAGGGTCGGCATCCGCGAGGTCGTCGCGCCGACCTGATCGGGGGCGAAATGCGGGGCCTGATCGTTCAGGACCTTCTCCACGTTCCAGACCACGGCGGCGGCGTTGAAGGGCGAGCCATCGTGGAAGGTCACGCCCTCGCGGAGCGTGAAGGTCCAGCGGGTGGGATCGTCGGGGTTCACCGTCCATTCGGTGGCAAGGCCGGGGATGACGACGCTGGGGTCGGTTTCGGAGGACAGGTCCCAATGGGTGAGCGCGTCATACATCGGGATGCCGGTAAAGCGGTTGCCCTCGAAGCCTTGGTCGGGCTGACCCGAGGTGCGGGGGATATCGGCGGCGGTCATGCCGATGGTCAGGGTGGTTTGGGCCCAGGCGGGGGCTGCGACGGACAGTGTCGCGACGAGGGCGGCGGCGGCAGTCGTTCTCAATAGGGACGTGCGCATGGTCTACTCCTGTTGGTGTCGATCGGCCCACCGGAAGCAACCGGAGTGCTGATCGGATAAGAGGCGGCATCGACAGATTGGGCGACACGTTTTCGATTTTTGGTATACAATTTAATTCAATCTTGCATACTTAGCCCTATTTTTGTGCAGAAAATTTGGGCATTAGCCTGAAATAGCATCTCCCTTGGAACAGATTTGGGGTCTGAGGGCGCATCGGCCGGGAGCAAGTGGCGACAAAATGAGATTCGGATTGCATACAACCCTGCGCTGCAGCATACGGGCCGCATGAAACACGACATGGAGTTCGAGGACGAGCGCGACCGGAACGTCGGTCGGGCCAACCCCGTTTTCATCGGGGTGGAACGTGCGATCCATGAACATCGGCTGCCGCCGGGCACGCGCCTGGCCGAGGCGGAATTGTGCGAAATCTACGGTGTGTCGCGCACGATCGTGCGGGCCGGGCTGCAGGCGCTGACCCATAGCCAGCTTGTGACGATGGTGCCCAACCGGGGCGCAAGTGTCGCCAAGCCGACCCCCGCCGATGCGCAGGAAGTATTCGAAGCGCGCGAATTGATCGAGCCACGTACCGCCCGCGAGGCTGCGCGTCATGCCACGCGGGATGACATCGCGCTGCTGCTCCAGCATAGCGCGGAGGAGCACAAGGCGCTGGACGCCCGTGAATACGGCCGGTCGCTGCGGCTCTCGGGCCTGTTCCATGTCGAGATCGCGCGGATTTCGGGGCAAAAGACCCTGCTGGGTTTCGTTGACCAGCTCGTGTCCCGCTCGGCATTGATCATTGCGCTCTATTGGCACCGCGAACGGGCGCGCTGCGACAGCCATCACCACGAGCGGTTGATCGACGCCATTGCCGCGGGCAAGCCCGATGAGGCCGAAACGCTGATGCGCTCGCATTTGATCGACATCCATACCGCGCTCGATTTCCGCGAGGACGGCGACACGCAGCAAAGCCTGCGAGACAGGTTGTTGGGCGGGGAGTGATCCGCCCCTAAAGAGCTTCGGGAATGTCTAGGTGCCAGGCTTGGGGGTATCGCCTTGCCGGGCGGCTGAACGCCGTCTGCCGGGCGTCAGCCTTGGCAGGGCGTAGGGCACGCGAGCGCGGTAGCGGTGGAACCTGTCGCCATAGCGCGCGTCAAAGCGGCGTTCCTTCAGGCGCGGCGCGAACAGGCAATAGGCCGTGTAGCTGGTGGCAAGCGCCAATTGGTCGGGTGTCCAGACGGGCACTGTCCATAACGTCAGGGCAAAAGCCATGTAGATCGGTTGCCGGATGACGCGGAAAAGGCCGAGTGTCGGCATGTCCGGAAAGACCGGGCGCCGCCGCGCCAAGAGCGACATCCACCCCAGCGCGCCCGATTGCACCTCGGCCCCGGCGTCGAAACTGGCCTTCATCAAGATGAGCCAACTGGCGGCATAGGCGGTGGAGATCGCCCAGAAGGCTGCGCCCTCGGCCCGCCACCACACGATCCCCGACGGGGTCCAGAGCGTGAAAAGTGCCAGCAACTGCGCCGAGGCGATGATCGCGTAGGTGGTTGTGGACAGTGTACCGCCATGCGGGCCGGGCACCAGCCGCGCGAGCACGCGGCCGCCGCGCCGTGTCAGGAGGAACGAGTGAACCAGCGGGAATTGCGCGATCAGGGCGGCATTGGCGAGCGCGGCCCATGGCCAAGGCACGGTGCCAAAGCTCTGGCTGAGGCCGAAGAACATGGCCACGATCATGGCGAGGACGGCGGCGGCGAAGATCGCGTGGCACAAAAGCCCAAAGCCGAGCGCCAAGGCGATGCGGCCCGATCCGGGCGGAGGTTTCAGCGCCGCCGCGATCAGTGCGACAAGGCGCGCAATGCGCGGATCGTCCATCATCCCATGGCGCCCAGCAAGGCATCGGCGGCGGCGCGCCCGCTGATCCATGCGTCTTCTACGCGGGGGCCGAGGCACCAGTCGCCTGCGAGATGCAGGGTGTTGCAGGCGCTCGCAAGGCTGGACCGTCCAAGGGGGACGGTGACGCGCGCGTAGCGCCAGCGGTGGCCCACGGCGTGGCGCACGCGGGCGGGGTCGGCCCCCAGCCGGTCGCAAAGAAGGGGCAGGAGCAGTGCGGCGATGCCCGCCGGATCAAGGTCCAGATGCGCCCGGCTGAGGCAAGGGGCGGCTTGGGCGACCCATGCGGGGAGCATGTTGGCCGGGCGTCCGGGTTTTGCACTGTCTTGCGCGATCCAAGGCAGGACATCGTCCGAGTCTAGACGGCTGGTGAAAGGAGCAGGGGCGTCGGTCACGGCCATCAGGGTCAGGCAGGGATCATAACGCACCGGGGCCAGCAGCGGCACAAGCGGGTCATCCGCGCCGATCAGGGCCGCGACCTGCGGCGCAGGGATGGCCACGATCACATGGGCGGCGTGGTGATCGGATCCGGCCAGTTGCAGGTGCCAGCCGGTCGCGTCCCGGCGGAGCGCGCGAACCTCGGACCCCTGCCGGATATCGAGGCCATCGCCCATTGCCTTGGCCAGCGCCGACATGCCGGGCTGGCCCACGATCCGGTCGTGGCGCGCGTCATCGGGCCAGCGGGCCGCAGACCCCCGGGCAAGGAAATCGTCGAGACAAGCGGCGAAGGCGGTGTCGCGCGCGGTGACATATTGCGCGCCATGGTCGAACTGGACCCCGTCGCCGCGCCGCGTGGCGACGCGCCCGCCGATGCCCCGGCCCTTGTCGAAGATGACAGGTGCATGGCCCGCCGCGGCCAACCTGCGCGCTGCGGCAAGGCCCGCGATGCCCGATCCGATGATGGCGATGTCGATCATGCCGCGCGCCCCGTCTGTGCAACGGCCTAGCTGTGGCGATAGTGGGCCGGATCAACGGGATGCGACGGCTTGTCCGCGCGGGGGCCGAACAGGTCGCGTGGGACGTTCAGGCGCCGGCCGTTCTGAGGGCGCGTGGCAGATAGGGCCCTCTTGTGACGGCATCCGACCGGGTCCACGCGACGAATTCGTCGGTCGTCAGGGGATGGGCGTAGAAATACCCCTGCAGGAAGTCGGCACCGAGGCCGACCATCATGTCGACAGCCTGAGGTGTTTCGACGCCTTCGGCGATGATTGCGATCTTCAACCGGCTGCACAGTTCCGAGATGGTGATCAGGAAGGCTGAGGGGCCCTTGCCGTCGGCAGTGCCTTCGATCACGAGGCGTTTGTCGATCTTGACGTAATCGGGATTGAGCTCGAGCAGGGTCGTGAGCGAGGCATGGCCGGATCCGAAATCATCGACGGCGAACTTGATGCCGAGATCGCGTAGCGCCTTGATGCGGTCGAGGATTTCCTTGTTTGTGCAGCTGAAATCGGTGACTTCGAGCAATTCGAAGATCAATTCCCCGCCATGTTTGGGAAGGGCTACGACATCGTCCATCAAGCCGGGACTGATGAGGCGGTCGATGCTGATGTTCAGGGACAGGCTCGGCAGAACGATCCCCTGCCGCGCGAGGGCATCAGCCGCTTCCATCGCCTTCCCGAGCACCACGGTGTCGAGGTCGTTCATCAGCCCGACATCGGTTGCGATGTGCAGGAATTCGGGCGGCGTCATTTCACCCCTCACCGGATGCCACCAGCGCATCAGAACCTCGGCTCCGGCCAGTTTTCCGGTCCGGGTGCAGATCTGCGGTTGCAGACGGATGCCGATCTGTCCCTGTTCGATGGCGACATTGAGTTCGTCGGCCAACGTCTTCTTTTCCTGTGAGCGCAGGCGCATTTCGGCGGTGAAGACCTGGAACTGGTTCCGCCCGGCGTTCTTGGCGTCGTAAAGGGCGATATCGGCGTCCTCAAGCAGCCTGTGGGCCGACGACACCGGGCCGATGGCCAGCCCGATGCTGACCGAATAGCGTATCGTCTTGTCCTTGAAGGGCACCGGTTCACGGCAGAGTTCGAGAATGCGATCGCTCATTTCCAGGGCGTGGTCCGCGATCTCGGGGCCGCTCAGAATCAAGGCGAATTCGTCGCCGCCGATGCGCGCGACATAGCCGTCGGGACCAACAAGCGCGGTCATCTTTGCGGCGAGGACCTGAAGCAGGTGATCGCCACCCGTGTGGCCCATCACATCGTTGATCAGTTTGTAGTGATCGATATCGAGCAACAGGATGGCGATCGGCATGTCGGGGTCGTTGCTTTTGCCCAAAGCGTCGACATGGTTGTAGAAGCCGCGGCGGTTGCCGATGCCGGTCAGCGCATCATGCGAGGCGTCCTTTTCGATTTGCGCGAGGGCGGATTTCAGCGCGTTCTCGCGGCTGATTTCGCGGGTCACGTCGTAGTTGACGCCGATCATGTGTTCTGAGCGCCCGTTCGGACCCTTGCCGATGCTGGCATGGGAGCGCAGCGTCCGTTCCTCGCCGTTCGGGGTACGGATGCGGAATTCCTCGATGAAATCCTTGCCGGTCCTGACCGAGTCCTTGAACCTATCGAGCACGCGGTCGAGATCGTCGGGATGCACCAGTTGCGCCCAGTTCTCGCTGCTGTCGCCGAAGGTCTCCGGGTCGGTGCCGTAATGCTGGTGCATCAAGGAATCCCAGACCAGTTTTCCGGTCGAAATCTCCAGATCCCAGACCCCGATGCCACCGGAACTCGTCGCAAGCCGCTGCCGTTCCTGAAGCACCCGCAACCTCGCCGCGTCCGCGCGCACCCATTGCAGGACGACGCGCCCGCGCAGGAAGATAATCATCAAAAAGGCCGCAATCGCCGCTGTGAGAGCGCCCACGACGCGGCCCTCGGTGACCGCCTCGTTGTGGATGTCGTCAGTCCGGCGCGATGCGATGACCCCGAGCGAGGCGTAATTGGTGCCCGAGAGGAAAGCGGTCTGACCTGCAACGGGTATTCTGCCGAGCGTGTGATCGTTTTCGACCGAAATCCCGGCGAGCATGTCGCGGTCGATGGTTTCGTTCGGTTCGATCAGCAGATCCTCGGGCTGCAGGGCGAAGACCTCGCCCGTGTCCATCCCGATGAGATGGACATTTGTTTCGGCCCCAAGCGTCTGCCAGTCGACAGGGTTGAAATACTCGGCTTGGACGCTGGCGGTCACGACACCGCGGACAATCTGATCGGCATCGCGGATCGGGGCGCTGACCGGCAGCACCCATTGCCCGTCGAAGGTGGACACGATCGGCGATCCGACGAAATAGAGCGGGGACCGGCCGGACATGACTTCGGAGAAATATCCGCGGAAAGCCACGTTTGTCCCGACCGCCGCGCCGTCGCGGCGCAGGTCCGCGACGATGACGCCGGTCGGATCGATGACGAGGACGGTTCGGAAATCCAGCCATTCGCCCTGAACCGTAGGCCAAAAGACTTCGGCGCTGCCGGAAATGTCGTCGGGGTCGATGTTGGAGGCCACGGTGGTCACGGCCAGCCGAAGGTTGCGGATGAGCAGTTCGACCGTATCAGCGGCGAGCAGGGTATCGCGCTCGAGATCGGCGATGATCGCGGCCTCGGTGGTCCGGGAATGGTTGAAGCCGACCCCGGTGCCGACGATGCCGCCAAAGATCAGGCTGGCCAAAGCGGCTGTTGCGAGGTTGCGGATCATGGCTGGCTGCCCCGAGGCAAGCATCCGCCGTCGCGCCGGGCGCAGGGACGGTTAGGGGATGGCATGCACCTATCGGGTACCGTGCGACGCGCTGCCAAGATGGCGGAAACCCTGTTCGCATCCGGGGCACGCATATCGTGGTCTTCCTTTCCTGCGGCCTGACCGCAGCGGGGAATTGATATGACCGAGCCGCGTCGAGCCCTTGTTGCGATACAGGCGTTACCACCTATGCAGAAAGCCAACGCTCGCTTTCCGCCGCTAAACATATTTCAAAATCACGGCGCAGTATCGGCGACTGTGTCAACGCAAGAAAACCAAAAGGCTTAACACCCTCCGTAACCGCAATTGTCTTTAGTTAGCAGGTTCAAGCCAGAAAGCGAAAGAGAAACGGTAGCAACAAATTCGGGAATGCGTTGCACCAGACTTTGAAGGCCATTCTGTCAAAGGCTTTTCAAAAGAGGCCGTCCAAACGTTCTATTTCCAAACCGTGGTTTAATTCAAGAAAACTTAAAAATGGGATTTGAAACTTTGGATGGGCTTTCGCGAATGTACGCCTGAGTACCGACTTGGTCGGCGCAGCCCGAATGGCGGGCAGGTCGGGCGGCCACCATCGAAGCCGGAGGCCCGCTGTCGGGACCTCGCTAAGTGCGGGCATTCCGTCGCAACAGCCAGACAAAGAAGATCCCCCCCACGAGGCCCGTTACGACGCCGATGGGCATGTCTTCGGGGCGGAGGATGGTGCGGGCAAGGATATCGGCCCAGATCAGGAAAACCGCGCCGGTCAGCATTGCGGCGGGGATGACGCGGGCGTTATCGCCACCGACGACCAAGCGCACGATATGGGGGATCATCAGGCCGACAAAGCCGATGACACCGGAAAACGCGACCATCATGCCCGTGACCAGTGCCGAGATCACGAAAACCATGAGCCGGAACCGCGCCACCGGGATGCCGAGTGTTGCAGCGGTCTCATCCCCGATGGTCATGGCGTTGAGCGACCCGGCCACCAGCCGGAACCAGATCGCCGCCCCGGTTAGCGCCAGTGCGGGCCAGATCAGATGCGCCCATTGCGCAAGGCCGAGCCCGCCAAGGAGCCAGAACACCGCCGTGTGGGAGGCGCGCGGGTCACCCAGAAAAATCAGCGCATTGGCCAGCGACATCACGATGAAGGACACCGCAACGCCGGTCAGTACCAGCCTGTCGGCGCTGGTGGCGCGCGCGAAACTGGCAAGCGCCAGCACCAGAAGTGTCGCGGCCAAGGCCCCGAGGAAGGCCATGATCGGGACCGTGGCGAGACCAAGGAACATGCCTGTGTGAAGCAATGCGAGGATCGCGCCGAAGGCCCCGCCCGATGAAATCCCCAGCAGGTGCGGATCGGCCAACGGGTTGCGCGTGACCGATTGCAGGACCGCCCCGACCAGAGCGAGGCCCGCGCCCACAAGCGCTGCCAAAAGCACACGCGGCAGGCGGATTTCCCAAACGATCGCCTCGCGCCCGGTGGACCAGTTCGCTGTCACGAGATCGGGCGCGATCTTGTCGAGGATCACGCCCCAGACCGTCAGCATGGGGATCGGAACCGCACCGATGGACACGGCGACGGAAATCGACAGGATCAGCACACCGACCCCCACGCCCCACAGAGCCTGTCGCACGGGGCGCGCGATCAGCCGTGCAGGTGCGGCATCCGTCAGGGTCTGATGAGCGGTCTTGGAGACGGGGGCGTCGGTCATCGTCGCTTACTGCCCGTGAAAGCCTTCGGCCAACATCCCGATAGCGCGGATATTGCGCGGCCCCGGCGTCGCCTCGACATATTCCAGAATGACGAAGCGGTCGTTTACCACGGCATCGATCTCGGCGAAGGCGGGGTTCGAGCGGATGAAGTCGATCTTTTCCTCCGCCGTCACCTCGCCGTAGTTCACGATTATGATGACCTCGGGATCGCGTTCCACGACCGCCTCCCAAGCTGCATGGGTCCAGCTGCTTTCGACATCGTTCAAGATGTTCACGCCGCCTGCGGCTTCGATCATCGCGGTCGGCATCGCGTAGCGGCCGGCGGTGAAAGGAGTGTCTTCGCCGCTGTCGTAGACGAAGACGCGCAAGGGATCGCCCTCGGGGATAAGGGTTTGGATCTCGGCCAATTCGGCCTGCCATCCGGCGATCAGCTGCTCGGCGCGGTCGGAGACGCCAAAGATCAGGCCGAGGTTGCGGATGTCGTTATACATGTCATCCATGGCCACCCGGTCACGATCCATGATGTGGATGCAGCTTTCGGTCAGCTCATAGACGGCGATCCCGAACGGCTCGAGCGTTTCCGGCGTGACTTCGCCCCCAACGCGCATTCCATAGTTCCAGCCCGCGAACCAGAAATCGACATCAGCACCGATGAGGATTTCGCGCGAGGGGTAGCGTTCGGACAGTTCCGGCAATTCGGCGACGCCCATGCGCATTTCCTCGTCCAGCTTGTTCCAGCCGGAAATCCCGGTGTAGCCCACCATGCGGTCGGTCAGGCCAAGGACCAGCATCATCTCGGTCAGATTGACGTCGTTGGATGCGGCGCGTTCAGGGGGCGCGTCGAAGGTGATCTCACGGTCACAGCTTTGCACCGTGACTGGAAAAGCAAGCGCCGGCACAGCCAGCGCCGTCAGAGCGAGGGCGATGGCGAGAACTTTCATGACATGTACTCCATAGCTGTGTCATCGAGGTCGGTGGGTAGGGCGAAATCGAACCGGGCCTTTCCGACCGGGGTCGCGCAGACGCCGAATGCGAGACGGATCAACTCGGGCGTCAGCACTTCTGCGACGGGTCCGAAGGCTAGGGGATGACCGTTCCGCAGAACCAGCAGGTCGTCGGCAAACCCCCGCACCAGGTTCAGATCGTGTAACGAGGCCACCACGGTAGCTCCGAGGCCGCGCACCAATCGCAGCACTTGAAGCTGATGACGGATGTCGAGGTGGTTGGTCGGTTCGTCCAGCACGATCAGCCCGGGTTCTTGCGCAAGCGCACGGGCCACCATGACGCGCTGGCGTTCGCCACCTGACAGCGTGCCCAACGAACGATGCGCATATTCGCGCAGGTTCATCCGGTCGAGCGCGTGGTCCACGACATGGGCGTCCCGGTCCGAGGCCACGGAAAACGCATGTCGGTGCGGAGCACGGCCAAGGGCCACCACCTCGGCTACGGTAAGGGCAAAATCGGTCGGCTGTTCTTGCAACACGGCCGCGACCCGCTGCGCCACGCGGCGCGCGCTCATGTCGTGGATCGAGGTGCCGTCGAGCAGGACGCGCCCGGCTTCGGGCCGGTGGAATCGGTAGATCAGGCGCAGAAGGGTGGATTTTCCCGCGCCGTTCGCGCCGAGCACACCAAGGATGCGGCCGGGTTTCAGGCTGAGCGTCACGGGATGCAGAATGCCACCGCCCCAAGCGACAGCGTCCAGATCAAGGCGGGCGGGCGGAACCGGAGGACACGTCATCGGGTCTGCGCCTTCTTTGTGTCCGTTAGCCGCGTAAATGGATGGATCCGGTTGCCGCCGTGATCCAGAGGCGGGATGCGTCCGAGGCTCATGTCCGGCACAACCATAGACCGTATGGCGCGGGGCAGGAACCCGTGCGCGGCCTTGAAACAGGCATCGACTGTCAAAGCAGCGCCGGGGACAGCGCGCGCCAACCGACGTGCCCCGCATTCATCGGGACGGCCGTCGCCCGTTTTGCGTTTGTCACGGCAGCGAAGGCGGGTTGGAGGGGAAAGCTCAGTCTCGACCACCTGTTCCGCCTTTCCAGAGGCGGCGGCAGGTCGTGTGCGCAAGCAAAGGTGCTGCGCTGATGCGTCTCGAAAATCTTGTCCGAATGGCGTTCAGCATCGTTCCACTCCTACCAGGACACCCCGCCCGGTTGATCGCGTTGATCAGCAGGCAGGTCTCCTGACTCGCGGCTCATATGCTGGCGCCTACCTTCCCAACCGGTCACCCGGTCAGTGGCATCATCGGCGTCAACGCTCCGCTTACAGTTGCGGGGGCAGTCGAGGCATTGGGTTTTGCCCGCACCTCGTTCCCTTTTAGCGCCACCGGGAAGTGGCGACCATGCTGACACGCGCACATGGTGTGAAACGTGGTCCTGTGTCAAATGATAGTTTCCCCATGGTTGTTTTGCGGCAGGCGGTCTCTCTCGTCAGGTTGCCTTGCCGTTCCCCCGACATCGGATCGGCTGAAGACAGCCTGTGCCGGGGCGGTGCGTTCTGCGTGTCCGAAGAAAAAGGCCGCGCCCCGGGGGGTGCGGCCTTTTCCGTCATGCTTGCAAAGGGGCGCTCATACGCCCCCGAGGTCGACTGGGATCACAGATTGCCGGCCGACATCTCCCGGGCGATATGGTCCGCCTGACGGATCGCCAGAGCCACGATGGTCAGCGTCGGGTTTTCTGCTGCACCCGTCGTGAAGACCGACCCGTCCGAGACGAAAAGGTTGGCGATGTCGTGGGTCTGGCCCCAACGATTCACCACCCCGTCGCGCGCATGTTCGGACATCCGGTTGGTGCCGAGGTTGTGCGTCGACGGATAGGGCGGCGTCGGCAGGGTGCGGGTCGCCCCGACGGCATCATAGATCGCCTGACCGCGGGCATAGGCGTGGTTACGCATCGCGATGTCGTTGGGGTGATCGCTGAAATGCACGTTCGCCACCGGCAGGCCGAAGCGGTCCGTGACATCGTGGTTCAACGTCACACGGTTGGTTTCTTGCGGCATGTCCTCACCCACGATCCACATGCCCGCCATATTCTCGTAGCTGTCGAGGGCGGTGGTGAATTCGCGGCCCCAGCCGCCCGGATCGAGGAAGGCGGCCATGAAGGGCAGGCCAAGCGCCAGCGTCTCGAGTTCGTAACCCGCGACGAAGCCGCGCGACGGATCGTGGCGCGCCTCGTCTTGGATGATGCCGGCCATGGTCGTGCCGCGCCACATCTTCACGGGCTTGTCGAAGACGCCGTAGACCGATCCCGTGACGTGGCGCATGTAGTTGCGCCCCACCTGACCCGAGGAATTGGCGAGGCCGTCGGGGAACATGGAGCTTGCCGAATTAAGCAACAGACGCGGGCTTTCGAAGGAATTGCCCGCAACCGCGACGATGCGTGCGCGCTGGAACTGCAGGTTGCCGTCGCGGTCGAAATACTCGACGCCCGTCACCAGCCCGCGGTCGTCATGCAAGATGCGCGCGACATGGGCGTTTTCGCGCACCTCAAGATTGCCGGTCGCCTCGCCCCTCGGGATGTCGGTATAGGCCGCCGACCACTTGGCGCCCCATTTGCAGCCTTGGAAGCAGAACCCGGTCTGCTGGCAGGGCGGCCGCCCGTCGTAATCGGACGAGTTGATCGCCATGCGGCCGGTGTGCACCTCTTGGTAGCCGAGCGCGCGGGCGCCTGCCTCGAAGACCTTGAAGTTGTTGTTGCCGGGCAGCCCCTCGCGCCCGCCGGTGCGGGTCACGCCCAGCTTGGTTTCGGCCAGCTCGTACCACGGCGCCATCTCGGCGTCGTCGATGGGCCAGTCGAGGAGGTTTGCGCCCTGCACGCGGCCATAGGTCGTCGCGGCTTTCCATTCATGTGGCTGGAACCGGATCGAGGCGCCCGCCCAATGGGTCGTGGTGCCGCCCACGGCTTTGACGATCCATGCCGGAAGGCCCGAGAAATCCCTTGCGACGCGCCAGTCGCCGGAGGTGGTGCGCGGGTCGGTCCAAGCCAGTTGCCCGAAACTGTCCCACTCGTCGTTGATGTAATCTTCGGGCAGGTAGCGCCCGCCGGCTTCGAGAGCCACGACACTGACGCCACGCTGGGCCAGTTCGTTGGCCAGTACGCCGCCGCCAGCGCCGGTGCCGATGATGACGACCACGCCGTCGTCGTTGAGGTCGAATGGAGCTGCCATGGTGTGTCCTCCCTTTCAGATCACAGCCAGGTGATGTCGTCGAAGCCGCGGTAGAGGTATCCACCTTGGCTGTAGCTTTCGCCCTCGTAGCCGAAGAGCGGCCAGACCTCTTTTTGGTTGTAGAGGCCGGTCACCAGACCGCCGCGGATCTGCTGGAAGAAGGGGCTTTCTTCCATAGCCCGCAGGATGTCGACGCGGTCTCGCTCCCAGCCGGTCCCGAGGTAGCTCGGGAAACCCCGGCCACGGGCAGCGGCGTCGAGCGCCTGAATGCCTGCCGTGATCGCCTCGGCCTGTTCGGCGCTGTCGTAGCCACGCACGGCGATGACGTAATATTCATCGGCAACATGGTCGTGCGGGTAGATGTCACGCGCCATCTGCACGAGCGTCGCGAAGGTTTCGGGGTCGAGATGGGTTGTTTCGATCGCCCATGCTGCATCAGGGGCGGCGACGAAGCCGGCCCCAAGGACAAAGGCGCCCGCGGCGCTGGCGCGTGCCAGAAGCTGGCGACGTGTCAGACCACGACTGGTCTGTGGCTTGCTCATGGTAGTTCCTCCCTTGAAAATCGGCGATGCCTCCCCGCACCGCCTTTGGCCGGTTACTGGAACCGGCCGCCTCTTTGCAGAACCTCGATCTGGTAACCGTCCGGATCCGCGACGAAGAAGAAGCGCGCGATCACGTCGCCGGCGGGGGCGAAGTCGACCAGCTTGCGCGGGGCAAGCCCTGCTTCCTCAAAGCGCGCGTGTTCGGCGGCGGCATCGGGAACCGACACCGCGAAATGTCCGTAGCCGTCACCCAGCGCATAGGGCTCGGTCCGGTCCTTGTTGATGGTCAGTTCCAGTTCGAACGTGCTTTCCGCGTTCGACAGGTAGACCAGCGTGAAATTCGGAAAATCGAGCCGGTCCGCCACCTCCAGGCCAAAGGCCTCGCGATAGAAGGCGACCGAGCGCCCCTCGTCCAGCACTCGGATCATGCTGTGGATTGCCTTGGCCAACGCTCTCTCTCCTGTCCGTGGTCTCGTATCGGAACAGGATAGAATCGCGGGTGTGGAGGGCGGGTAGTATCGGGATACTACCCTCGAGTTTACCGTGCGCGCACCCTATTCCGCCGCGATCTGCGCCGCCTGAGGACGGGCGCCAGAGGCGAGAAAAACCAGACAGGCCGTGCGCAGCAGCGAGGTGAAATTCGGCGGCTCGCCGCGCAGGATGAGCACCTCGGAATGCAGTTGCGAGATGAAGGCGGGCGTGGATACGCCGTCATTGGTCGAAATCTGGTCCAGAATATCCCAAAAGGCGTTTTCGAGCCTGATGCTGGTGCTCTGGCCATTGATCCTGAGCCGCCGTGTGGTCAGGGCGTAGCGGTGCGGGTCCTGTCCGGCAAAGACTTCACACATGGCTTCCTCCTTTCCCTGTCGAAGATGAACAGCACCGGCCGGTCTGGGGCCGATGCTGTGCAAAGGTTTGGGGCAGCAGTGAATGCTGTCCAGAACAATTGTCGCTGCAGCTGCGAAGTATCAGTCAAACATGTCTGGCTGATCGACCACGAGCTGGTTCCAGATCGTCTGGAAATGCAGCCAGCCGATGTATTCACTGCCCACATGTTCACGCGAATAGCGGGCGCGGTCGGGCGGGATGCGGATCGGCTCGATCCCCGAAGCGGCGATGGCAAGTTGTTGCTGGCAGCAGCGTTCCAGCGCGATGAACCAGAAGGCCGCGCTTTCGATGGAGTGGCGGCTGGCTGTCAGCAGGCCATGGTTCTGGTGCAATGCGGCCTTCACGCCCTTGAAGGCCTTGGAGACGTCGGAGCCTGCGTGGTTTTCCACCGCAACCGCGCCGCCATGTTCGCCGATCACCACGTGATCCTCGAAAAAGGCGCAGGCATCTTGGGTGATCGGGTCGATGGGCAGGCCCGTCGCGCACCATGCTGTGCCATAGGTCGTGTGGGCATGGCACATCGCGATGATGTCGGGATGTTCTTCATGCACATTGGCGTGAAGGATGAAGCCCGCGCGGTTCACGGCATGGGTACCCTCGATGACACGGCCCGCATGATCCACAAGGATCAGGTTCGACATCTTCACCTTGTCGAAATGCACGCACATCGGGTTGGTCCAGTAGAGCTCGGGGCGTTCGGGGTCGCGCACCGTCAGATGGCCGGCAAAGCCGTAGTCGAAGCCTTGCTGCGCAAAGGCGCGGCAGGCAGCGACCAGACGTTCCTTGCGGTGGCGCCGTTCCTCCTCGACGGTGGCGAATTCCGGCAGTTCCGGAAAGATCAGCCCGTCCTGTTCGGGCTGGTAGATGGATACGCGATTTCCGAGATCGAGCATGGGTCTGATCCTCCCCCAAGATGCGGTGCTGCGGGCGGGGGCGCTGCGGCCTCCTCCTTGCCGCGCGGCCACACCGCCACCGGTGCAGTATTGAAACGCGCGGCGGAACGGGCAATTCTGATTGTGCAATAACTGTTATTGCCACGAGGGGCGGATGCGGGACGATCGACTGGTGGAGATGCGGGTCTTCCGCGCCTTGGTGGAAAGCGGCAGCTTCAGCAGCGCCGCGCGTGTGCTGGGGGCAAGCCAACCCTTTGTCAGCCAGACGATCCAACGCCTAGAGGCACGGCTGGAGACCAAGCTTCTGCACCGCACCACGCGCGGACAGCGCATGACACCGGCGGGCGAACGCTTTTTCGAGGCGGCGCGCCACGCCCTCGACACGCTCGAACAGGCCGAGGCGACATGGCAGATCGAGGCCGCTCAAATCGCCGGACGGCTGCGCGTCTCGGCGCCGATCGCCTTCGGCTTGGATCGCGTCACGCCCTTGATGCGGGAGTTCCTGTCGCGTCATCCGGGGCTGTCGCTGGATCTGAGGCTGACAGATGATCACGAGGATCTGATAGCGGACGGCATCGATGTGGCGATCCGCATGGGGCCGCTCACCGACTCCACGCTGCATCACCGGCGCCTGTGCCGCCTGCGTCGGTTGGTCGTGGCCGCGCCGTCTTTGGTGCAGAACGGTGAACCCCCGGCCACGTTGGACGACCTTGCGCGGATGCCCATGCTAGCCTGGGACGTCACACGCGAGCATCTGAACCGCTGGCGATTCCTGAAGAACGGTGAGCGGCTCACATTCCATGCCCAGAGCCGGTTCCGCAGCAATCAGGGCATGTCGCTTTTTCAGATGTGCCTTGATGGTGTCGGGGTGATGCGTGTGGCCGAACATCTGGCGCGCCCGGCGATCCGTGACGGCCGTTTGACAGAGCTTTTGCCCGATCACGCGCCAGCGGATGACACGGCGATCCAAGCTGTGTTCCTTCCCGACCGGGATATGGTTCCGCGCCTGCGCAGCTTCGTCGACATGTTGGTCGAGGCCTTCCGCAAGCCTGACTGGGAATTGGACCGCCCCTGATCGAAGCCTGCGCGACGGAGCCGGCTGCACAGGACGACCAGTTGCGGCATCTCGCGGGGCGGGGGGGCAGGCTGCGGATCGCGGACAAGCTGGTCAGCAGGCACCGACAAGGTCCGGTCCGGAGTTGCCGGTGCCGATCTTAGCCGTGATGGATCAATTATATGAATTCCCAGCAATTGCTGTTGTTTTGGTGCGGTCTTGCCATTTTCGCGCAAAAGACACTTTGCTAACTTTTGGTCCAGCCTGTAGGCCGGTTTCAGATATGAGACGACTGCTCTGCCATGCTCGGCCAATTGTCGTCCATTCCTGATTTTTGAAATAGACGATCCACCGAAAAATCTTGTTTTTGCAAGAAAAAAGGGAGCCGGAATGTCTGAAAATTTCGATGAATACGTGCAAGAGGCCGTCATCAAATCGATGAGGAATGCGGGCATTTCCGACATACCTGAGCAGGTAATGGAAGCATCCAAGGCCCATGCCGTGAAATTGGCGACACTGGTCGCCAACCTGCGTGCCGCTGGCGTCGACGAACAGATGGTGCGTCACAGTATTTCCGAGGTCTTGAAGAGCTACGAAGAAGAATTGTTGGACGCTCTCTTGGCTCTCCCGAAAGGCGTTCAAAAATGAACGATACGCATATTGGCGCACCCAAAACGGATGACGAGTTCGGTCGTCAGCGTGCCTTGGATGCGATGAACGTGGTCGACACGCCCAAGGCGCCTGAATTCGAACGGATCACCAAACTCGTCCAATCGATCTTCGGTGCGCCTGTCGTGGCTGTTTCTCTCATTGACCGGCGGCGACAGTGGTTCAAGTCGATCCAGGGTCTCGATGTGAAAGAGACGACGCGGGACGTGGCTTTTTGCGACCACACCATTCGCCACTCCCAATGCTTCAAGGTCGAAGATGCGACCAAGGATCCGCTTTTCGCCAATAACCCGCTTGTCACGGGCGAGCCCTTCATTCGTTCCTACCTCGGCGCTCCGCTAAAAACCGAGGATGGGTATATGCTTGGGGCCTTGTGCGTGATCGACTACGAACCGCGCAGCTTCACCAAGCAACAAGAGCAAATGCTCATGAGCTTTGCGGATGTCGTGATGGGCGAAATGGAGCTGCGACGGTCCGCGGCCATCGACGAATTGACCCGCCTGCCGAACCGTCGTGCCTTCAATGACTGCCTGCTCGATCTCGCCGCAAACCCGGACGCCAGCCTCGTGTTCATGGACATCGATCATTTCAAGAAAATCAATGACACCTATGGGCATCCGGCTGGCGATGTCGTTCTGAAACAGCTCGCTGGCGTGCTTGCATCGATCTGCGGACCAGAAACGATCGCCTGCCGCATCGGGGGTGAGGAATTCGGGATCGTCCTTCGCGGCAAGGATGCTGAACAGCCCGTGGCCTTCGCCGAAAGACTGCGAAAAGCGATATCGGAGCAGGCGATTGACGAGATCGAAAAGACGAAAGTCACGGCAAGCTTTGGTGTCGCCAAAGCGAAGGCAGACGAGCCGATGAACGAATGGCAGGAGCGTGCCGACAAAGCGCTTTACCGGTCGAAACATGACGGACGCGACAGGGTAACCGCAGCCAGTTAGAGGCGGGGGCCTGATCTGGTCACCCTGAATGAGGCACCGGGTCAGGTTTCCGTTCGGGCGTTCGTCTGACCGGGGCGCATACCGCCGCCTCGGTCCGTTATTTGCGTGTTAGGATGGTTCCTTTTGGCGACCCCTGAAGGACTCGAACCCTCAACCTGCTGATTAGAAGTCAGCTGCTCTATCCTGTTGAGCTAAGGGGCCACGCGATGGGTGCATAGCGCAGGTGTCCGGTTCGGTCCACGCTCAAAGCGCGCGGGTCATGAACACGCTCATCGGGTCGGGGCGGTAGCTGCCGAAGGGCGGGCAGGGGGTGAAACCCGCCTTTTCGTAGAGCCGTCGCGCGGGGGCGGAGGCGGGGAGGCTGCCGGTTTCCAGCCAGAGCCGTTCCACGCCGGACGCCCGCGCGTGATCGAGGATCATCCCGAGGATGCGCGCACCCGCCCCCTGACCGCGCAGGGCCGCTTCGACATGCATCGACTTGATCTCGGCCTCGGTCGCCGACAGCGGGGCATAGCCGCCCATCGCGCAGGCGGGGCCATCGGGACCAAGGCGGGCGGCAAAGAGGATCGCCCCCTGCGCGGCCAGCGCCGCACCGTCAAGGTGGTGGTTGCTTTCCGCCGGGTAGTGGCGCGCGCTTTCCGCAGCGTGCCGGGCGATCAGCTCGGCCAGTGCGGGATCATCGGGGGCGATGGGCCCATAGTGGAGCGTCTGGGGCATGGCGCGGTCCGTGCGATGGAGCGCGGGCCCCAAGACGGGGCCTGCGCGGTGAGCCTACGGCCACGGATCAGGGGCGACAAGCCGCCCCCGGCGCCTCACGCGGTCACTATGGGTTCCCAGTTCAGGCCGGGGCGGTAGCGGTCTGCGATGCGCCCGTCCTGCATCCGCAACAGGTGCAGCCAGCCATTGTCGAACAGCGCCCGGACGCCCGGGTGACGCGAGAGGATGTCGGTTATGGCATCGGCTGGTGCCTCGATCAGCACCGATAGGCGCAGCGGATCATGCATCAGCCGCTCACCGTCATGGACTGCCTGCCGGGGCAGGCCGGCGCGCAGGCGGCCGCCATTGCCTTCGGTCACGCCGATCCCGCCGATGACATTGTGGATCAGCTTGTTGCCGCCGCCGAACACATCGGGAGCCACGGCGGAGCCATAATATTGCAGGCTGATCCAGCTTGCGACCACGACAGGTGCGGTCAGGATCAGTTCAAGCGTGGCGAAGCCCTCGTCGTCTTGCCAGAGGTAGCTGTGAAGGAACGCGCGCCCCTCGAGGCTTTTGCCGCCCGTGGCGCTGCGGGGTGCAGCGATGAAAGCGGCACAGCCCGCAAGCCCCCATTCGGGGCGGGTTTCGGCCCAGTTCAGCGCGCGGGCCGCGACGGTGTCGGGGGTTGCACCGGGCAGCGTGGCGGCGCGTTCGGCCCGCGCGATCTTGCCCGCCCGGTCCAGCCAAACGCGCAAGCCCGCGATTTCGGGATCATCGCCCTTCACGTCATAGAGCGTGATCTGGTCCGTCGTCGTGTCATGCAGCCCGGCGAGGAAGCGCGTATCTTGGGGCAGCGTGATGCCCCTCTGGGCCAAGCCTTCGCGGGCCTCGGGGTCGTTCAGGAGCGTCGCCAGAAGCCGGGCCGAGACCTCGCCGGTCTGACCGCCGCAGGCGCCGCAGTGATAGGCGCTTTCATGCGGGTTGTTGGTGACATGTCCGCCGTGACCCAGCAGCAGGACAAAGCGGCCATGGCCGTCGCGCAGGCTCATCGCCTTGAGCACGGCGGCGGCAGTGTCGGCTTTGGCCTCGGGTGTGAGGCCGTCGATGACCTTGGGGCAGGGTTGGGGGCTGGCGGAAGAATGCCCCTTCCCCAGTGCATCGCGCAGCAGCTTGCCGGCATAGACCGGGCCCGCCGCCTCGACAAACGCGAAGGAGGAGACGGCCGCCTGCCGAAAGCGGCCCCAAGCGCGGCTGGTCCGGGCACGGATGCGGATGTCTTGCTCGGTCGCGGGATCGGCATGGCTGGTCGTGGTCAGTGAGGGCTTCAAAAGCACGGGCAGATGCGACGCCGCCACGTCAGAGCCCTGCGCCAGATGCGAGATCGGCAGGCCAAAGAACCCGGCGAAGCCGATGGTGGCGATGCTCGGATCGACGCTTTCCAGCGCGCGGCGGAACACCTCGGACCTGACGTCGATACAAAATGCGGCTTGCAGATGGGGGCGGCTGTCTGCGCCCGGGCCTGGCCCGTCGAGCGTGGCGATAAGCTGGCGCTGATGGGCGCGCTCGGTTGCGTCTTGCAGGATCGCAAGCGCCACGGTTTCGGCATCGGGTTCGACGGGCGCGCGGTGGGCGTCGCGCGTCGCCTCCCACTCCGCTGCGAGGTCGGGGAAGCGCATCAAAAGCGCTTCGTCCCAGACCAGCCGGATGGCCAGAAGATCGGCGAGCGTCGTGTCGGATGAGCCGGACAGTTCCGCCTGCCACAGGAGCCACCGCGCATGTTGCGCCCAGCCGCCCATATCCATGTAAAGCCTATGAAAGACGGTTTCGGCGGAACGGCCACAAAGCCCAAGCGTCTCGGCGGCGCGCAGGATGGCGCGTTCCGTCGTGTCGGGCGCAGCGGCGGCATGGGCGCAAAAGCCGCTCAGGCCTGCGATCTCGGGCGTGAGGTCATGGCTCGCCCAAGCGCGCCAAGCGGCAAAAGCGCTGCCCTTCGGATCCGGGGACCAGAGCGCCTGTCCCCGGTCGAAATGGCCTGCGGCCCAAAGGCCCAGCGATTTCTCGATGATCGAGGGCCAGTCGATGCCGGTGGCCATGGCGGCCAGATCGGCGATGCCGGGTAACGGCAGTGTCGGGGCCGCGTCCGTCGCGGACTTGGCCATGGCGATCAGCACCTCCGGGGCTGCGGGCCGGGTCTCGGGCGAGGCGGCTTCCCACGCGGCCGTGATATCGGCCTCGGTCATGCGGCCTGCCGCGAATTCGGCTGCGTAGTCGGGCAGGCTGCGCGTGGCGCGCGCGCCCGCCACCCGGACCAGCCGGGTGGAGGCTGTCGCCAGATCCTCGCCCGTCTGGCCAAGGAAAGGATTGACCGCGACGGTTGCGTCTAGCGGAAAGGCTGGCGGAATGGCGCGGCCCGCCGTCTCGGCGGCTTCCAGGATTTCCGGGATCCGCGCGGGGGCGATCTTTTCGTGCTTCATGAACATGGCGGGATCCTGTCGGTCAGCTGGAACGGGAGATGCGGAAGCCGCCGATGGCGCGGTCCAGCAGGGCGTTGAGATAGAGGCCGTTGGCAAGGTGCACGCGCAGCCCGGCAGTGGTCGGGTGATGCGCCCAGAGCGGGAAAAGCGCCTGTGCGATGGCGACTGTCCCGAAGGAGAGAACCGCCAGGACGATCAGCGCCCATTCCAGCGGACCGGGCAACGGGGCCGCCGGCAAAAGCGGGCCCCAAAGTGAACTAGCGATGGCCTGAAAGGCGAAATAGGCGAAGGCCGTGGCCAGCGAGGCCAGAACGGTGCGCCGCGTCAGTTGCACGGGGGCGGCATCGGCAAGGCCCTGAGCCACGAGGTAGGCGACGCCGAAGATCAGGATCGCGCCCAGTGCCAGCGCCTGCGGGGTCTTGGGGCCGAGAACGGCGCTGAACCCCAGCGCGATCACGGCATAAAGCAGGAGCGCAAGGCCAAAGGCGCGCAGGACGGCGGCAAGGTTTGGCACGGCGACCGGGCCCGGTTTGCGGATCGCGGCCACGGCGGCCACCGCGCCGCCCGAAGACAGGAAGGCATGCGCCTTGTAGAGCGAATGGGCGACGATGTGCAGAAGCGCCAGCGCCCAGAGACCGAGGCCGCATTGCAGCAGCATGAACCCCATCTGGGATACGGTGGACCACGCCAGCGATGTCTTGACCGCGCTTTGGGTCAGCATGACCGCAGCTCCAAAAAGCGCGGTGAAACCGCCCAGCATCACCAGCACCGCAAGGCCACCGGGGCTAAGTTGCACCAACGGCGCGGCTGTGATCAGCAAGACGCCACCCGCATTGATGATGCCTGCATGCAGGAAGGCGGACACCGGGGTCGGCGCCTCCATCACCTCGGTCAGCCAGCCGTGCAGCGGGAAGGCAGCGGTCTTTAGGATCGCGGCGAGGATCAGGAGCGCGACAGCGACATGGCCGGCAAGGCCTAGGCCGGTTTCGGGCAGGCCTGCCGTGATGGTGGCGATGTTGCCCGTACCATGGGCCGCCACCAGCAGGACCGCCGCCAGCACAAGCGCGGCATCGCCGCCGTGCCAGACGAGGGCGAATTTCACCGCCGCGCGCCGAGCTTCGGGCCGGTCGGGATAGAAGAGCAGCAGGCGACGCAGGCCAAGGCCGATCGCGATGGCAGCAGCGGCGAGCAACAGAATATTGCCCGCCTGCACGAAGATCAGAACGGCGGCCAGCGTGGCGAGCATCAGGCCGTGGAACAGGCCCTCACGCTCTTCGCCATCCAGATAGCTGCGGCTGTAGCGCATCACGACCCAGCCGATGAAGGACACCAAAAGAGCGAGGGTCAGGCTGATCGCATCAACGCGTAGCCCCAGCGGCCCCATACCACCGCCCTTCGCGAGATAGACCGCGAATGCCGCCGCTGTCAGCGCCAGTGCCCCCAGCGCGGCAAGCTCGGCCAGTCGCGGTACGGGGCCCGGACGTTTGCCCGGCTGGCGCAGGGCAAGGCCAGCCGTGATCAGCAACAGGATCGGGGCGAGAAAGCTGAGCGAGAGGATCGGGGTCATCTGGCATATCCGGTGCGGTGCAAGTGCGATGCCCTCACCTAGCCGGTACGTTTCATAAGTAAAAATTCAAAAATGATTAAATACGTTCCATAATATAGAACATCGTCACGTGATGGTCTCGGATAGCGGGTCAAGACGCGAGCCGGTGTTCATGGCTGCTAAATCGCCTGGATCGTTCGTCGTTACGCCAAAAGAACAGTGACGTAGGATTGCCGATGTTCGATCAGTACGAAGCTCCGACCGAAATGCGCAGTCAGACTGCAGCGCTCGAGGAGAGTCAGGCCGCGATGGCCGAAATAGCCCGACGAATCGGCGGACTTGCCGTTTCGATCGCCGCGGCAACTGGCGATGTGCAGGATGTCGCGGAAAGCGCCCGTCACCAACGTGACGGGTTTCGGCATATCCGCGCGCAGGTCGGAGCGATGGCCAAAAGTGGTGCGGAAGTCCATTCGGCTGCGTCCTCTGCGTTGGACCGGTCGCATGGGGCGGAAGATAAGATCGCCGTCACCAGTGCGCATCTGTCCGACATGGTGGCTCAGGTCACGGTGCTGACGGAGATCGTGGCGCAGATCAACGACCGGCTGGAAACCGTGACCCAGACGTTGCGGGGCGTGTCGCGGGTTTCGCGGCATGTCGACAGCATCGCCCGGCAGACGAACCTGTTATCGCTGAACGCGGCGGTGGAGGCGGCGCGAGCCGGTGCTGCGGGCCGCGGCTTTGCCGTGGTCGCGGGCGAGGTAAAGAAACTGTCCGCCCAGACCAGCGAAGCGACGCAGGAGATCGAGACCACGGTGGGTCGCCTGTCGGGCGAGCTGACCTGGGTGATCGACCAGGTGACCCAGGCCGCAGGTGTCGCCGCCGAGATCAAGACCGTGACTGGCGCGGTCGAGGGCGACATCCACGATCTGCCGGAGATTTTCGGCTCGGTCCGGCGCGCACAGGAGAACATCGTCGCGGCCTCGACCCAGATCGGAAGCGCGTTGGAGCAGACGCATGAGCGGGTCGAAGCCTTGTCCGAGACGGTCGAGAAATCGACGGCAAGCCTGGGCTTCGCGTTCGAGAAATTGCTGGATATCACGGATGCGTCGGAGACGATCACGGGGATTTCCGCGCGGCTCGCCATCGAAACGGTCGATACCCCTTTCGTGGAAGCCGTCCAGCGAGCAGCCGCGATGGTGTCGG
Source organism: Roseicyclus marinus (assembly GCF_030163795.1). Classification (GTDB taxonomy): domain Bacteria; phylum Pseudomonadota; class Alphaproteobacteria; order Rhodobacterales; family Rhodobacteraceae; genus Roseicyclus; species Roseicyclus marinus. The sequence goes on from NZ_JASJOF010000001.1 coordinate 289,705, forward strand.
GGTTTTTCGAGCAAGCGATCACGACCGGTCGAATCGGCATGGCCGATCTTTTCGACGAGACCTATGTCCCCGTGCCCGGATCGGAGCCGCAGCAGCACCTGACCCGTTTCGCGCAGTTCACCGATCAGGTCTTGCCGCTGGTGCAAGAGCCGCTTCTGGGCTTTTCGGAGCGCGTGGTGTTTTGCGCGGCGACCGACCGGAACGGCTATATCGCGACCCATAACCTCAAGTTCAGCCAGCCGCAAAAGCCGAGCGATCCGGGCTGGAACGCGAAATACGCGCGCAACCGCCGCATCTTCAACGATCGGGTGGGATTGCGCGCGGGGCAGAGCCAGCGGCCCTTCCTGTTGCAGGCCTATCGCCGGGACATGGGCGGTGGCGAGTTCAAGATGATGAAGGACGTTTCGGCCCCGATCCGGGTCCAAGGCCGTCATTGGGGCGGGCTGCGCTTCGCCTATATTGCGGAGTGAGATGCGGGTCAGAGGCGGTAGGCATACCGCGCGAGGCGATGCGTCAGATCTTGCATAAGATCCAAGGCATCGGTTTCCGACAGCCTGCCAGTGCGCACCAGTGTTGCGAGATAGGCGGCATCGACGCGGCGGGCCACGTCGTGGCGGGCCGGGATCGAGAGATAGGCGCGGGTGTCGTCGTTGAAGCCCGTGGTGTTGTAGAAACCGGCCGTCTCGGTCGTCATCTGGCGGTAGCGCCACATGCCTTCGAAACTGTCGTGAAACCACCACGCGGGTCCAAGCCGCAGGCAGGGATAGACGCCCGCCAGGGGCGCAAGTTCGCGGGCATAGGCGCTTTCGTCGAGGGTGAAGAGGATGATCCGCAGGTCGCGCTCATGGCCGACGGCCTCCAAGAGCGGGCGCAGGTCGCGCACGTAATCGGTGCGGGTGGGGATGTCGAACCCCTTGTCGCGGCCAAACCGGTCAAACATCATGGTGGAATGGTTGCGGAAGGAACCGGGGTGAATCTGCATCACCATCCCGTCCTCAAGGCTGAGTTTGGCCATCTCGGTCAGCATCTGGCCGCGAAATTCCTCACGCGCGGCAGGATCGGCGCGGCCTGAAAGGACCTTTTGATAAAGCGCTTCGGTTTCAGCGCGCGAAAGGTTGCGGGTGGTGGCCGTGGGGTGACCGTGATCGGTTGCGGTTGCCCCTCCGATCTCGCGGAAAAAGGCGCGGCGGGCGCGGTGGGCGTCGAGATAGCCGGCAAAGCTTCCCGGGTCGGTTCCGGCCATGGCGCAGAAGGCTTCGACGTTGCGGCGAAAACCGGGCGTGTCGGGATCGGTGACGGCATCGGGGCGATAGGTGGTGATGACCCGCCCGTCCCATCCGCTTGCGCGGATCATCCTGTGCCAGCCCAGATCGTCGCGCGCGCCTTCGGTCGTGGCCAGCACCTCGATGTTGAACCGCTTGAACAGCGCGCGGGGGCGGAAGGCCGGGGTGGTCAGCGCCTCGGCGATGCGGTCGTAGACATCCATTGCCGTTTTGGGGCCGAACTCCTCTTCGATCTCGAAGACGGTGGCAAAGGCATGGTCGAGCCAGAGCCGCGAGGGCGTGCCACGAAACAGGTGATAGTGATTGGCGAAGGTCTGCCAAATCTTGCGCATGTCGGTTTCGACCGGCCCTCCGTCTTGCCGCGCAATCCCCAGCGTCTCGAGCGGAACGCCTTGACTGTGCAACATGCGAAAGACGTAGTGATCGGGGACCACGAAAAGCTGGGTCGGATCGGGAAAGGGCGCATCTTCGGCGAACCAGCGGGGGTCCGTGTGGCCATGGGGTGACAGGATCGGGGCATCGGCCGCGCTGTCAAAAATCGCGCGAGCGAGGCTGCTCAGGTGCGGTTCGGGCGGAAAGAGCCGGTCGGGATTCAATCTGGGCATCAAGGATCTCCCGCATCGGTCGGGATCAGGGCGCCGCGATGGGCGATGACACGGCGGGCCATGGCATGGCCTGCCGCAATGGATTGGGTGACGCCGTGCCCCAGAAGGCGGGCGGCAAGATAGGCGCCGTTGAAACTGTCGCCCGCGCCCGTAGTGTCGACGGGTTCGGCGGTCGGAAGGTTCGTTGCCAACCCTTTTGCGCTGCCATCGGCCCAAGCGATGCTGCGCCCGGCGTTCTTGACCACGATTTCGGCCACACCTACGCTGCGGTAACGGCCGCGCGTGACCTCGGGGGTGGTGTCGCCAAAGGTGGTGGCCTCGTCATCGAAACTGGGCAAGGCGATGTCGGCGATGCTGGCGAACCGGGTGATCCAGTGCCGGGCGATGTCCATATCCTCCCACAATCTTGGGCGAATATTGGGATCGAAGGCGATACCGGTTCCCGCTTTGCGGGCCTTGGCCAGGTTATCGAACAGGGTTTCGCGCCCCGCCTCCGGCAGGATCGCCACGGTGATACCGGAGGTGAAGGCGACGGTTGCGCCAGTCAGCGCCCGGGTCAGCGCGGCGGGATCATCTGCCAGACCCCGGGCCGCGGATTGATTTCGCCAATAGGTGAAGCTGCGTTCACCCGCGTCACTGAGGCTGATGGCATAAAGGCCGGGCTGGCGGCTGGCGTCGCGTGTGATGTGGCCGTTGCCGATGCCGTTCGCCGTCAGAAAGCCGAGGATTTCGTCGGAAAACCGATCCTGGCCCAGTCGGGTGACGTAATCCACGTTCCAATCGGGCGGCAAGCTGGCGCGGGCATACCAAGCTGTGTTGAGCGTGTCGCCCGCGATGCCCTGCCGCCAGAGGCCCGCCGTTTCGGTCGGGGCCAGTTCGATCATGCATTCGCCGATGGCGACAAGGCGGGTCATGTCGCGGCCTCCTGCGCGATGGCCTTTGCCATGCCGTCGGTCAGCATGATGCGCAGTCGGCCGCTGATCATCGTCTGCCAGCCCGGCGCGTCGCGCAAGGCAGCGGGCATGAAGCCCGGCAGAGCGGAGAGGGTACGGACGATATCCTCCGCCGTTCCGACGTCTTTCAGGGTCTTCGCGATCTCGTCTGCCATTGGGTCGCGCAAATCGTAGGGGGCGCAATCGCGATCCGTGACTGTGGCATGGCGCATCCATGCTGCGGTGGCGAAGGCAAAGGGGCGCAGATCGCCGCCGGCGGACAGGGTGTCCAGCGCGGGGGCAAAAATGCGCTGCGGCAGTTTCTGGGTACCGTCCATCGCGATCTGGAAGGTTTCATGCGCGATGGCGGGATTGGCAAAGCGGACGCGGAGCTGTTCGGCATAGGCCGACAGGTCGATACCGGGCAGGGCGGGCAGGGTGGCGGCGGCCGCCGCCATGTGGCGGCGCACGAGCGCTGCAAGACCCGCATGGGCCATCACGTCGCGCACCAGAGGCAGGCCTGCATGGAACCCGGCATAGGCCAGCATGGAATGGCTGCCGTTCAGCATGCGCAGTTTCATCGTCTCATAGGGGGCGACATCGCTGACGAACAGCGCGCCCGCGCGGTCCCAATCGGGGCGACCAAGGGGGAAATCATCTTCGATCACCCATTGATGAAAGGCCTCTGTCTCGGTCGCGGCGTGGTCGTCGTAGCCGATCAGGCGGGCGGCTTCGGCGCGTGTCGCCTCGGTCGGGGCGGGCGTGATGCGGTCGACCATGGTAGAGGGGAAGGCGGCGGTCGCTTCGATCCGGTCGGCCAGCGCCGGATAGGCGCGGCGCGCGAAATCAAGGACGGCGTCCCTCAGCAGCGCACCGTTGCGGGGAAGGTTGTCGCAGCAAAGCGTGGTGAAAGGTGGCAGGCCCGCATCAACGCGGAGCGCAAGAGCGCGCGTTAGAAGTCCCAGTACGCCTGTCGGGGCCTCGGGCCGAGCCAGATCGGGCCGTACGGCAGGATGATCGGGGTCAAGACCGCCGCCCGCGCGGTCGAGGCCGTAGGCCTTTTCGGTCACGGTCAGGGTGACGATGCGACAGGCGGGACCCGTCAGGGCGGCGAGGGCTGCGCCCGGATCATCCGCAGCACAGAGCGCGCGTGCGATGGACCCGATGACGCGCGCCCGACTGCCGCCCGCGTCGCGTTCGATCAGGGTGTAGCGCCCGTCCTGCGGCATGAGCTGGCGCGCGGGATCCGGGGAGCGGAGCGAGATGCCGATGATCCGCCAATCCCCGCCCGATGCGGCGAGCGCGTGGTCTGTATAGGCGGCCTGATGCGCCTTGTGAAAGGCCCCAAGGCCCAGGTGCACGATGCCGGTTCCATGATCCTCGGGGTGGTACCCCGGCGCGATGGCAGGCGGCAGGGGGGCCTTTGCCGTCAGCCGGGACATCAGCCCGCGACCACGGCGGGATGGTCGAGCGCGGTCATGATGCCCCGCAATTCCGCCAGCCCGCGCAGCCGCCCGATGGCGGGATAACCCGGCTGTCCCTTGCGCTTGAGATCGTCGAGGATGTCGAGCCCGTGATCGGGGCGCATGGGGATGCTGGTGTCGGTGCGGCCTGCGGCCTTGCGGCGGCGTTCTTCTGCAAGAATGGCGGCGATCATGGCAACCATGTCGGTGCCACCCTCAAGGTGCATGACCTCGTGGAAGGAGGTGGGGATCGTGGGCTGGTCCATCGCCACGTTGCGCAGGTGCAGGAAATGCACGCGGTCGCCCAGCCGCCGCATCATGCCGGGCAGGTCGTTGTCGGGCCGCGCGCCCAGGCTGCCGGTGCACAGCGTGATGCCATTTGCAGGCAGGTCCACCACTCGCAGGATCGTGGTGTAATCGGCCTCGGTCGACATGACGCGCGGCAGGCCCAGAAGCGCGAAGGGCGGATCGTCGGGGTGGCAGCACAGCCGCAGGCCTAGGTCCTGGGCAAGGGGGGCGACCTCGGACAGGAAATCGACCAGATGGGCGCGCAGGCGGTCGGGCGTGATGCCTTGGTAGCGGTCGAGATGGTCGCGCACATCCTGAAGGGTGAAATTCTCGGCGGCACCCGGCAGGCCGAAGACGACGTTGCGCGCCAGGTCCGCGCGGCGGGTGTCGGGCATGGCGACAAAGCAGGCCTCGGCCTCGGCCACGAGGTCGGCTGGGTAATCCTCGGCTGCGCCCGCCCGGTTCAGGATATGGATGTCGAAGGCCGCGAAATCGGTCAGGTCGAAGCGCATGCAGGTCGCGCCCGTGGGAAGGCGGTGGGCCAGATCGGTCCGGGTCCAGTCGAGGACGGGCATGAAATTGTAGCAGATCACCTCGATTCCCGCGCGGGAGAGGTTGACCATGCTGTCCTTCCACGTGGCCAGATGCGCGCGCCAATCGCCGGTCTGGGTCTTGATCGCCTCGGATACGGGGAGGCTTTCGACCACGTCCCAGCCAAGGCCAGATGCGGTGCCATCGGCCATGGTGGCAATCTGGCGCTGGCGGGTGGCAATGTCCTCGGGCGTCCAGAGCTGGCCGGTCGGCACGTGGTGGAGGGCGGAGACGACACCCTGCACGCCGGCCTGAAGCATGTCATCGACCGTGACCGGGTCCTTTGGCCCGAACCAGCGCCAGGTTTGCTTCATTCCCGTCTCTCCCCCCGGTTCAGGCGACCCGGATTCGGGGGTCGCCCGCGTCTTGCCTAGCATCCGGCGACAGGTCCCGGAAGCGCGGTTGCATGGGGTTTGCGCCTAGCCTGCCCGGCGCTTGAGTTGCGCATCGCGGGTCAGGGCGGCAAGGCGATAGGCGGCATGGGCCATCTTGGAATAGGGCAGGGTCAGGAAGAAGGCGAGAACCGTGCCCAGATGCAGCGCCAGAAGCGGCGCGACAAGGCCCGTGCCCGTCGCGGCATAAAGCGCAAGGCCGGTCAGACCCGTCAGGCCCAGCAAGATGACGAAGGCCATTTCGCCGCCCCATGCGGCAACCGCCCCAAGCGCGGGATCGGCGCGCAGCTTGAGCATCGCAAGCCCCGCAGCCCCGAGTGTCAGCAAGATGCCCCCCGGCACGCCCAGAAGCTTGGGCAGGCTGAAGAACGGATAGGGGGCGGGCATGTCGAGGACATAGTGCAGGATCGTGCCCGAAGAGGTGGCGGCAAAGCACAAAAGAAAGCCCCAGACCACGGCATTATGGGCATGTTTGCGGGCCACCGAATAGCGGTCGCCCTTTTCGTAATTGCAGCCGTCGGCCGCGCCGCCCGACAGGTTGCGCATCCGCCCCGCATCGACGAGGGCTGCGCGAAGATCGGCAAGGGTGACGGCCGCGCCGCCAACCTCGTGCCAGTAGCGGCGGGTGCCGATGGCCAGCGCCAGAAGCGGAAAGAGGAAGGCGGGGGCAAAGATCGCGACCATCGCCGAATGCGAGAGATAGGCATAGAACCCGTCGCCCGCCCCGGTGCCGAGCATGCGGATCGCGGCGAAAATGAGCGCGGTACCAAGGACGAGGGCCGCGGCCAAGGCCACGCCATGGGTCTGGAAGAGCCGCGCGAAAGCGCCGGGCCAGGCGAAGCGCGCCCAGCTTTCCACCCGCACCTCCGCCAGGGCTGCGGGCAGGTTCAGGGCGAATTCATGGGGCTCGGTATATTGGCAGGCGTAATAGCAGCCCCGGCAATTGTGGCAGAGGCTAGCAAGCTGGGTGATGTCGCCATCCGAAAAGCTGCGTTCGGCAAAGGCCGCAGGGAAGACTGCGCAATACCCCTCGCAATAGCGGCAGGCATTGCAGATCTCGACCTGACGGCGGGCTTCCTCGGTAGCGGTGAGGGTGGGGGTGATGTCAAGCGACATGGGCTGCGGCCTCCTGGCCTGCGATGCGTCCGAAAACAGTTCCGATGGTCATTCCGAAGCCGGCCAGATACCCCTCTCCGAGGATCGAACCGGCCATGATCTCGCCCGCGGCCCAGATGTTGTGAAGCCGCGCGCCATGGGCCGAGACCCGCGCCGTGCGATCCACCTTGAGACCCAGATAGGTGAAGGTCACGCCGGGGCGCAGCGAATAGCCGTAAAAGGGCGGCTCCGTGATGGGACGCGCCCAATTGGTCTTGGGCGGGGTAAGCCCCTCGGTCGCCAGCCCGTCAAGCTCGGTCGGGTGGAAATCGCCGCTGCGACAGGCGGCGTTGAAGGCGTCGATGGTCTCGCGCAGTTTGTTGCCGGGCAAGCCGAGTTTCTGGGCCAACCCCTCGATCGTATCGGCGCTTTCGGGCGGGAAGACCGAGGGCATGAAGAGATTGAGCGATTTGGCATCGATGACGGAATAGGCCACCTGTTCGGGCTGGGCCGCGACCAGACGGCCCCAGATCGCGTAGCGCTTGGGCCAGACATCTTCGCCCTCGTCATAGAAACGTTCGCCATCGCGGTTCACGACGACCGAGAAGGGGACGCAGTCAAGACGCGTGACGATGCCGCCGTCGAATTTGGGCGAGCGCCCGTCGATGGCCACGGCATGGCATTGGGTGGGGTCGCCGACGCTGTCGGCGCCTTGATCGAGCATGTCGCGCAGGACCACGCCGCGGTTGTAGGGCGTGCCACGGATCAAGAAGTTGCGCGCCGCCGGGCCCCAGGCATCGGCAAGCCAGTCGATATCGGCCTGAAACCCGCCCGAGGCCAGCACCAGCGCGCGCCCTTCGATCCGCAGATCCTTGCCGCCGATGCGGGCGTCGAGACCTTGGAACCGGCCCTCGGTCACGGTGACATGGCGAACCTCGGCCTCGTAGAGGACGGTCACGCCCAGATCTTCGGCCGTGTTGTAATAGGCGTTCACGAGCGCCTTGCCGCCGCCAAGGAAAAAGGCGTTCGTGCGCGAGAGCGACAAGGTGCCCGAAAGCGAGGGCTGGAAGGCGACGCCGTGGCGTTCCATCCAGGGCAGGCAGGTTTCGCTGTCGCGGATCGTCATTCGGGCCAAATCTTCATCCGTCTTGCCCTTGGTCACGCGGATCAGGTCGTCGAAATATTCGTCCTCTCCGTAGGTGCCGGTCAGGACGGACAGGGGCCCTTCATGCATGCAGCGGAAATTTCGGGTGTGGCGAGAATTGCCGCCGCGATAGGGTTTTGGCGCGGCCTCAAGCATCACGACGCGCGCACCGGTTTCGGCGGCTTCGATCGCGGCGCAAAGCGCGGCGTTGCCGCCGCCGACCACGACAACGTCCCAGGTGATGGCGTCCACCTGTGTCATGGGTTCTCCCCTCCCTCGGTTGCGAGATCGCGCAATTGCTTCAATCGGGCGCGATGCGCCCCTTCGATATGGCGGCGCATCGCGGCCTCTGCCGCGTCGCCATCATGGGTTTGGAGCGCGTCGAGAATGGCGGCGTGTTCGGCCACCGCCGCCTGTGCGCGGTCGGCCTCTTCCATGGTGGAGCGGCCAAGGATAAGGAGCGTCTTTTGCACCGCCTCGACCGAGCGCCAGAGAAAGCGGTTGCGCGCCGCATTGAGCAAGATGCCGTGAAACTGCCTGTTGGCATGGTAGAGCCGCTCGGGATTGCCCGAGGCGGCCGCCATTTCGGCGTTGATCGCGCGCAATTCGGCCAGCTCGCTATCATAGGCGGCGCGGGCGGCAAAACGGGCCGCCGTCCCCTCGAGGACTGCGCGCATTTCATAGAGCTCGGTCACTTCGGCAAGGTCGAGCCGACGGATCCGCGCGCCCGCGCGCGGTTGGTGTTCGACCAAGCCATCGGTCTCGAGCAGGCGGATCGCCTCGCGCACGGGCGTACGTGAGATGCCCAGACGCTCGGCCAATTCGGTCTCGGTCAGGCGGTCGCCGGGTCGCAGCGCCCCTGTCCGGATCTCGGCGATCAGGCGTTCATAAGCATCCCTCCCCTGTCCGGTTTCGGGGCGGCCTGCGGCTGAATTGTCGGCTTTTTCGACCACGCGGGATCCTTTCGGTTGCAAGTTGCATACAGTTGGATACAAGAGGATGCAATACGGAGAACACCATGTCCTTTTCCCTGCCCCCTGCAGCCCGCGACCGGACCCTGACTTTGGGTCTGGCGACAGCGGGCGTAGGGGTTTTCTGGCTGCTCAACCTGCCGCTGCCGTTCCTCTTCGGGCCGATGACGGCCTGCCTGATCGCGGCGCTGGCGGGTGTTCGGTTGCGCGGCATGGGGCAGGTTTCGGTCGCGGCGCGAACCATTCTGGGGGTTGCGGTCGGGGCCTCGGTCACGCCCGCGCTGGTCGCGGAACTGCCGCAAATGGCCCTGTCGGTGGCGCTCATCCCCATCTACATCATCGCGATTGCCGCCATCGGCGTACCGTTCTTTCGCAAGGTCTATGGCTTCGACTGGCCGACATCGTGGTATGCCGCGATGCCGGGCGGTTTGCAGGACATGGTGATTTTCGGACAGGAGGCAGGGGCGGATGTGCGCGCGCTGAGCCTGATCCACGCGACGCGGGTTCTGGTTATCATCACGCTGGCCCCTTTGATCCTGACATTTGGTTTCGGCCAATCGCTGGACAATCCCATCGGCCAGCCCGTGGGGGACATCCCCCTCAAGGAACTGGGGATCATGGTCGTGGCCGCGCTGGTCGGCTGGAAGGGGGGTGAAAAGCTCGGCCTTTTCGGTGCCTCGATCCTCGGCCCGATGATCGTCACGGCGGCCTTGAGCCTGACCGACATCATCCATTTCCGTCCGCCGGCAGAGGCGATCTTGGTGGCGCAATACCTGATCGGTATCGGCATCGGCGTGGGTTATGTCGGCGTGACCTTGCACGAACTGCGCCGCGACGTGGCTGCGGGCATCGTTTTCGTGCTGATCCTTGCCGGTCTGGCGGCGCTGTTCACGGAGATCGTCGTTTTCTTCGAACTGGCCCGTCCTGTCGAAGGGTTCCTTGCCTTTGCCCCGGGCGGGCAGGCCGAAATGACGGTTCTGGCCATCGTGGCGGGGGCTGATCTGGGATTTGTGATCGTGCATCACCTAACGCGGATCCTCATCGTGATCAGCGGCGCGCCGCTGGCAGCGCGCCTTTTCCGCGTGTCCGACCGGGGCAGGGACGGCTGAGGCAGGGTTCGCTACTCGGCCGCCTGCCGGGCGCTGGTGTGCAGGGTATCGGCGGGCAAGGTCAGCGTAACGCGTAGCCCGCCCTCGGCGGAGCGGTCCAGGTCGATGGACCCGCCGTGGTTCAGCGCCACGGCTTCGGCGATGGAAAGCCCAAGCCCGCTGCCCTGCGACGGCCCGGCCTGACCGAAACGCGACAGAACGGTGGCGACATCCTCGGGTGCGACGCCGCGCCCGTCATCCGCCACGTCGATCCGGGCTTGGCCGTCGCTGGCCGCAAGCCCCAGCGCAATCCGCTTTAGATCCGGCCCGCCGTGCAGCAGAGCATTGTCCAGAAGGTTCGCCAGCGCCTCGGACAACATTACCCGGTCGGCCAGCGTGATCACCTCCTCCTCGGGGAGGGTGAGGACAAGGGCGACGCCGCGCGCGCGGGCGGCGGCGCGGAACCGGTCGGCGACATCCTCGACCAGTTCGCCCAGTTCGAAGGTTTCGCTGTGGCCTGCGACGACGGTCGCGCGCTCCAGCGTCAGAAGCTTGTTGGCGAGGTCGCGGATATGGAGGGCCGATGCCATCAATTCGCCCGCCCGCGCCCGCGCATCCTGCGCCGAGGGGGCGGAGCGTACCGCCTCTGCCATGGCGAGGACACCTGCGATGGGATTGCGCAACTGGTGGGCGGCATTGGAAATGAATTCCGCCTGCCGAGCCATCGTGCCCTGCACCTGCCCGAAGAGGGTATTCAGCCGCAGCACAAGGCCACGGATCTCGGGCGGGACGGGACGCCGGATCGGGGACAGATCATCGGAGGAGCGGCGCGAGATCGCATCCTCGAGATCGGTGAGAGGGCGCAGGCCGATGCGGACGCCGAACCAGACCACGAAAGCCACCGTGCCGATGAGGATCGCCATAACGGTGAAGGCGCGGCGCGCCAGATCGTGCATCAGGGCATCGCGCACCTCTGTGTGCTGCCAGACAGTGACGGTGAAAACGCCGGTGATGCCGTCCACGGTGGTCACGTCGCGCAGGCGAAGCGCCCGGACGGCCTCACCGTGATAGGTCGAGTTGTAGTAGGAATAGGGGTCTTCGGATCGTCCTTCTGGTGTCTGGCGGGCGGGCGGCGTGGCGTATCCCGTGACGTAATAGCCGTTGGGTGCGAAGACGTGGTAGAACACCGGTCCTCCAGATGTATCCGACAGCAGATCGCGGGTTTCCATCGACACCGCATTGCCGTTCGAACGCGCCACGTCGGCGGTCACGGCCAGCGCCACGGTCAGCAGGCTGCGGTCGAAAATGTCGGCCGCCTTTTCGCGGGCGTCATGGACCTGCCAAAAACCCAGTGCCAAAGCGATGACCAGAAGCGGGCCGAGGATGATCGCCGTCAGCCGCAGGCGCAGCGAGGTCGAGGCGTTCATGCGGACCCCGCCGCCGTTTCGGCGAGGCTGTAGCCGATGCCGCGTTGCACCCGGATCGACAGGCCATGCGGGCGCAATCGCTTGCGCAGGCGCGAGATATGAACCTCGACCGCCGCCTCTTCGACATCTGCGCCTGTGCCGTAGATGTGGTCGAGCAGGTCCTGTTTCGACACGGCGCGGCCCTGCGCGGTCAAAAGGCGCTCGATCAGGCTGACCTCGCGGCGCGGCATGTCGATCGGCCGGCCGTCGACGGAGACCTGCCGCGCATCGCAATCGAGACTGACCGCACCAAGCGCGACGAGGCGGCGGAGCGGCCTCGGGCTGCGCCGGGTCAGGGCGCGGACACGGGCCACCAGTTCCTCCATCTCGAATGGTTTTACGAGGTAATCATCGGCCCCCGCATCCAGACCGCGAACCCGGTGTTCGGTTTCGGTTCGGGCCGTCAGCATCAGGACGGGCCGCTCATCACCCCGCGCACGCAGGTTGCGCAGGATGGTCAGGCCATCGGCCCCCGGCAGGTTGATGTCGAGGATCAGGAGATCCGAGGTCTCGCGCCGTAAGAAGGCATCTGCCGCGTCGCCGTCGGAGAGCACGTCGACACCATGCCCAAGATCCTGAAGCCGGTAGGAGATGCCCCTTGCCAGCCCGTCGTTGTCTTCGACCAGCACGATCCGCACCCGGCCGCCTCCCATCTTTTCCCGCGACACGACAGCTTGACGCAAGGTTCGCAGGTCACACAGACCCCGGCAAGGGCGAAACAAGCCCTGCCCGATCTGCCGCGGGGAGGAGCCTGCGGCGTCCAAGGGAGGATATCATGAGACAATTTTTCACCGCGCGTCGCGTGGGCCTTTCGCTTTGCGCCGTTTCTGCGCTGGCGCTGACTGCCGGTCTTCCGACCCCCGCACAGGCGGACCTTTCCGGCGAGACCGTCGAATTCGTCATCCCCTTCTCGGAATCGGGCGGCTCCGCGCGCTGGGCCAACTTTTTCGCCCCGCTGCTGAACGAGGCGCTGGACGGCAATCCTACGGTTGTGGTGGGTTATCGCCCCGGCGCGGGATCGACCGCGGGGGCGAACTGGTTCCAGGAGCAGACCACTGATGACGGCACGCTGATCTTCGGCACCTCGGGCTCGACACAGTTCCCCTACCTGCTGCGCGATCCGCGCGTGCGCTATGAATACCGCGACTGGACCCCGGTTCTGGCCTCGGGCACGGGTGGTGTCGTCTACCTGCCCGCCGATTTGGGCGCGCGGTTCGATGGCGATCTCGACGATCTTCGGGACGAATTCTTCATCTTCGGCAGCCAGGGCGCGACGACGCTCGACCTCGTGCCGCTTCTGGCGTTCCAGATGCTTGGCCTGCAGGTCGAACCCGTGTTCGGGATCGAAGGCCGCGGTGATGGCCGCCTGATGTTCGAGCGTGGCGAAGCCAACATCGATTACCAGACTTCCTCGGCCTATATCGCCAGCGTGCAGCCGCTGGTCGATCAGGGCCTGGCGGTTCCGGTGATGAGCTGGGGCGTGCTGGACGACGCGGGCAACATCGTGCGCGATCCGACCTTCCCCGACATCCCGACCTTCGCCGAGGTCTGCGAGGCGACGGATGGCTGCGAGACCGAGGGCGTTGCGTGGGACGCATGGCGCGCCTTCTTCGTGTCGGGGTTCGCGGCGCAAAAGCTCGTCTACCTGCCCGGCTCCGCGTCGCCTGAAGTCGTGGGGATGTACGAGGAGGCTATGGCCGAGATTCTCGCCCGGCCCGACTTCGCCGAGATTTCGGCGGCTGAACTTGGTGTCTATCCGCAGATGATCGGCGAGGCCGCCTTGGTCGCGCATGAAGCGGCGATCACCGTTTCGGACGAAGCGCGCCAGTTCGTGCTCGACTGGCTGCGCGAAGACTACGGCGTCACGCTCGAGTGATCGCCTCCACCCCCTGCGCGGCCCGGCCGCGCGGGGGGTGTTTCCGAGTTCCCCGGAGGAAACCCCATGGATATCCTAACGATCGCCTTGCCGGCGCTGGGCGAAGCCTTGGCCCTTGTCTTTCACCCGACGCAACTGATGTTCCTGTGCGCCGGGGTGCTGCTGGGTCTGTCCATCGGTGTCTTGCCGGGTCTTGGCGGCATCGCGGGTCTGTCGCTGGTCCTACCCTTCATGTTCGGGATGGATCCGGTTTCGGGTCTGGCGCTGATGGTGGGTCTGATCGCGGTCATTCCGACCTCGGATACATTTTCCTCGGTGCTCTTGGGCATTCCGGGATCGTCGGCCAGTCAGGCGACCGTGCTCGACGGCTTTCCCTTGGCCCGCAAGGGCGAGGCCGGTCGCGCGCTCGCGGCGGCCTTCGTCTCGTCGCTCTACGGCGGCCTTTTCGGCGCACTGATCCTGACCTGCATCATCTTCGTCGCGCGGCCCCTGATCCTCGCCTTTGGCTTGCCCGAGATGCTGATGATCACGATCCTCGGCATGTCGATGGTCGCGATCCTCGCCGGGCGCGTGCCGCTGAAAGGCATCGTGGCCTGCGGTCTGGGCCTTCTTTTGGGCACGATCGGTTCGGCGCCTGCGGGCGGATCGCTCAGGATGTCGACCTATGACATCCCCTACCTCGTCGACGGCTTTCAGCTCGTGATCGTGGGTCTGGGCATCTACGCCATTCCCGAGGTCGTGTCGCTGCTGCGGCAGGACAAGCCGATCTCCAATTCCGGGACGCTGGGCCGGGGTTGGCTCGACGGTTTGCGGGATTGGTGGCGGAACAGATGGCTGTCGACCAAATGCGCCGCGATCGGCGTGGTCGTAGGCGTGATCCCCGGCCTCGGCGGGTCGGTCGTCGACTGGATCGCCTATGGCTATGCCGTGCAATCCACCAAGGACCGCGACCGTTTCGGCCAAGGTGATATCCGCGGCGTCATCGCGCCCGAAAGCTCGAACAACGCCAAGGAAGGTGGCGGCCTTGTGCCGACGCTGATCTTCGGCATTCCCGGGTCGGGATCGATGGCGGTGTTCCTTGGCGGTCTGGCGCTGCTTGGGCTGTCGCCGGGGCCCTCGATGATCCGGCAAGACCTCGACATCACCTATACGATCGTATGGTCGCTGGCGCTGGCCAATGTGATCGGCGCGGGGCTATGCGTGCTGTTGTCCGGGCAGATCGCCAAGCTGACCACGATCCGCTTCACGCTGCTGGCCCCGTTCCTGTTCATGATGATCGCCTTCGCGGCCTTCCAGTCGCGGCAATCGCTGGGGGATCTGGTGGCTCTTGTGGGCATCGGCCTGATCGGTATCCTTCTGCGTCGGTTCGATTTCTCGCGCCCGGCCTTTCTGATTGGTTTCGTTCTGTCGGCGCAGGCCGAGCAATTCGTGAACATGGCGACCCAGATCGCATCCGCGCGGTTCCGGCGCGGGATGGAGGCGGGACTGGATTACATCTTCACGCCCATCACTGTGACGCTGCTGGTTCTGACGGTCCTGTCCATCGTGATCGGCATCCGCCAGTCCAAGAATATCCGTGAAAACATCGACACCCATACCGGGACGAAGCGCGCGCCGATGATCTTCCTTCTGGCGGTGACGGCCTATGTCGTGATCTCGATCGGCGATGCGGCCACGATCACCCGCTTCGGCGACAAGGTGTTCCCGCTGACCGTCGGCCTCGTGACGCTGGCGGCCTGCCTTGCCCTCGTCGTTCGGATGATGCGGCGACCCGAAACAGACGATGTGTTCATCGATCTTGAATCGGGCGGCGCGGATGCGGAGGCCCCGCAGGGCCTATGGAGGACATTGGCGTGGTTCCTGGGCCTATTGGTCCTGACCGGGCTTTTCGGGCTGGTGATCGCGCTGTCGCTTTTCTTTGTCGGCTTTTTCCGGCTGCGGGCGGGCCTGACCTGGGTCAAGGCGGCGCTTCTGGCGGCGGTGGGGGTCGGTTTCATCGTCTTCCTCGCCAGCACGCTGGGCCGCGATTTCCCGCCCGGGTTGCTGCAAGAATTCACCAACCTGCCCTGGCCCTTGCGGTGAGCCACGGGTGGCGATCCCGGCGGGGGCGGTCGACCGCCTCCGCCTTTTCCATGTTCAGGGCGAAACAACAGGCTGACAAATGACACAGGCGGCGATCCCCTATCTTTTCTTGCGCGGCGGCACCTCGCGCGGGCCCTATTTCCGGCGCAGCGACCTGCCCTCCGATCTTGACCGGCTGGCCGAGGTTCTGATGGCGGTCGTCGGCGCGGGTCATCCGCTGAACATCGACGGCATCGGCGGCGGCAATGCCGTGACGACCAAGGTCGTGATGCTCTCGCGGTCCGAGGAGGCCGATGTCGACATCGACTATTTCTTCGCGCAGGTCTCGGTGACCGAGCGGCTGGTCGATTTCGCGCCGACCTGCGGCAACATGCTGGTGGGGGTCGGTCCGGCGGCCATCGAGATGGGACTGGTTTCCGCTGAGGACGGTCAGACCCCGGTGCGCATCCGCGCCGTCAACACCGGCGCGCTGGTCGAGGCCGTGGTGCAGACGCCGGGCGGGCGTGTAACCTATGCGGGCGATGTGGAGATCGCGGGCGTTCCCGGCACGGCGGCCCCCGTGGCGCTCAACTTTCTTGACGTGGTGGGTTCGCGGACGGGCACGATGTTTCCGACCGGCCAGCGGACCGACATGATCGGCGGGATCGCGGTCTCCTGTGTCGATGTGGCCATGCCGATGATGATCGCGCGCGCGGAGGATTTCGGGCTGACGGGCTACGAGACGCAGGCCGAACTGGACGCCGACAAGGATCTGTTCGCCCGGATGGAAGCCGTGCGGCTGGAGGCCGGGCGGCTGATGGGTCTGGGCGATGTGACGAAATCGGTCGTGCCCAAGATCGGCCTGATCGCGCCGCCTCGCGCCGCCGGTGCCCATCTGACCGCGCGCTATTTCATGCCATGGGAAACGCATCCATCGCTCGCGGTCACCGGGTCCCAATGCCTAGCCGCTTGCGCCATCGCGCCGGGTACGGTCGCCGAGGGTGTTGCCGCACCCGTCACGGGCTCGCCCGAGATGATCCGCATCGAGCATCCAATGGGCGAGATGGAGGTTCTCGTGACCTTTACCCGTGACGGCGACACCTTCGAATTCCACTCCGCAGGCGTGGTGCGGACGGCGCGGCTCATCGCGCGGGGTGAGGTGATGGTGCCCGCGCATTTGCTGGAGGGCTGAGCCGATGGGCGCCTCTGGGCTGCACGTTTTCGACATGATGGCGCGGGCCGTGGCGCAGGAGGGAACGGGCACCTGTTTCGCGCTGCTGGGGGATGCGAACATGAATTTCGCGACCCGTCTGTCGGAGGCCGGGACACGGATGGTCTATGTCCGCCACGAGCATTGCGCGGTCGCCGCCGCCATGGCCTATGCCCGCAAATCCGGCGAGGTCGGGCTGGCGACCGTGACCTGTGGGCCAGGGGTGACGCAGCTGATGACGGCTCTGCCTGCCGCCGTGCGGGCGCGCATTCCGATGGTCGTTCTGGCCGGTGAGGCGCCGATCTCGAAAGGCTGGTACAATCAGGCGATCGATCAGGGCCCCTTCGTCACCGCGACAGGCGCAAGCTACCATGCGCTGCATTGGCCCGACCGGTTGCCAGTGGCGATCCGCGACGCTTTTCTTGAGGCGCGGATGACGCGCCGGCCCGTGGTTCTGGGTGTCCCCTTTGATCTGCAGCATGGGGCGTGGACCGGCTCCGCCGACCTGCCCGCGCCCTCGACCGCGATCCTGCCCAAGGTCGGACCTGTGCCGCCCAATCCTGCGGATGTGGCGCGCGCCGCCGATCTTGTCGCGGGGGCACGGCGGATCGTGGTGATGGCGGGCCTTGGCGCAGCCGAGGCCGGGGCGGCGGGTGCCTGCCGCGCGTTGGCCGAAAGGCTGGATGCGCCGCTGGCCACGACGCTACCTGCGCGCGGGCTGTTTGCTGGCGATGATTTCAACCTTGGCGTGGCAGGGGGATTTTCCTCGGACGTGGCGCGCGCCGTCTTGTCGGAGGCCGATCTGGTGATCGCCGTGGGTTGTTCTCTGGCCTCGCACAATGCCGATGCGGGCAAGCTCTGGCCCAAGGCGCGCGTCCTACAAATCGACACCGATCCGCAGGCCGTGGCGCAAAGGCGGGTGGCGGCCCATGCCCATCTCCGGGCCGATGCGCGTCTCGGGGTCGAGGCGCTGGTACAGGCCGTGCCTGCACGCGCGCCCGATTGGCGCAGCGCCGATCTGGCCCGCCGCATCGCGACCGAACCCGCCGATGGGTCGGTCTTTGCGCCTGAGCCGGGCCTGCATGATCCGCGCGACGTTGTGGCGGCCCTTGAGGCGCATCTGCCGCGCGATTGGCAGATGGTGAATTCATCGGGCCATTGTTCCTATTACGTCGCCCACATGCCCTCGCGGCCCCATGAGACCTTCCTGACGATCCGGGAATTCGGGGCGATCGGCAACGGCACCTCCTTTGCCATGGGGGTTGCCGCCGCGCGCCCGGACGATACGGTCGTCCTGTTCGACGGGGACGGAAGCCTTTTGATGCATGTGCAGGAGCTGGAGACGATCCGGCGGCACGGCATGAATGTCTTGATCATCGTCCTGAACGACCGCGCCTATGGCTCCGAGATCCACAAGCTCAGGGCCGAGGGCTTGGCCGATGACGGCGCCGTCTTTGGACCCACGGATCTTGCCGCCATCGCGCGCGGCTTCGGCATCGGGGGCGAGACGATCACCGATCTGGCCGAGTTGCCCGAGTTGATCGCGCGCTTTGCCCATACCGGCGGCGCAGCCGTCTGGGACGTGCCGATTTCCGACCGCGTGTTTTCCCCCGTGATCCGCCGCGCCCATCCCGAGCTTGCGGCCCCCCAGCACTGACGAGGCAGACCGAGATGAAGGTTCACATCCTTGACGATTGGTTCGACACGTTGCGGACCTTGCCAAGTTTCCGTCTGCTTGACGGGCACGAGGTGACGGTCTGGAACGATCACACCGATGACTTGGCCATTTTGGCGGATCGTCTGCAATCCGCAGAAGCGCTGGTTCTGTTCCGCGAACGGACCGCCATCACCGCGCCCCTGCTGGAGCGTTTGCCGAACCTGCGCCTGATCAGCCAGCGCAGCGTTTATCCGCATGTCGATGTTTCGGCCTGCACCGCGAATGGCGTCTTGCTCAGTTCCAACATGCATGCCGATGCGCCTTCGGTCGCGGCGGCGGAATTGACCTTTGCCCTGATCCTGTCGGCCGCCCGTCAGATCCCGAAGCAGATGGCGGCCTTGCAGGACGGGCGCTGGCAGCTTGCGCCGGGCCAATCGCTGCGCGGTCGCCGGTTGGGGCTTTATGGCTATGGGCGGATCGCGAAACAGGTCGCGGCCTATGCGCAGGCTTTCGGGATGGAGGTTGTGTGGTGGGCCTCCGAAGCGGGCCGCGCCCGCGCGCAGGCCGAGGGCGCAAAATTGGCCGAAAGCCGCGCGGCGTTTTTTGCAGAGAGCGATTTCGTCTCGGTCCATGTGCGCCTGAAACCCGAGACCAAGGGCATCATCACGCGCGACGATCTTCTGGCGATGAAACCGACCGCCAGTTTCGTCAACACCTCGCGTTCGGGGTTGGTGGAAAAGGGCGCGCTGGAGGCGGCGCTCGAGGCGGGGCGGCCCGGATGCCTTGCGCTGGATGTCTTCGACCGGGAGCCGATGACGCCGCCGGTCGACCCGCTGGTGCTGCACCCGCGCGTGATCGCAACGCCCCATATCGGTTACGTGACCGAGGACGAGCTGGACCTGCAATTCGCCGACATCTACGCCCAGATCAATGCCTATGCGGCAGGCGCGCCGATCAACATGATCAACCCCGAGGTTCGGGGCTGACGCGGCATCAGCCGGGCAGGGGCAGGTCCTTTGGGATGACGAGTGCACCATCGGCATCGGCGACGATCATGTCGCCGGGTGCCACGCGCACCCCCTCGATCTCCAGCACCAGACCCACCTCACCCTCGCCCGATCGCAGGCATTTGCGCGGCGTACGGCCAAGCGCCATGATCCCCAGATCGGTCTGGGCCAGCATGTCGATATCGCGCACCGCGCCGATGATGATCGCCCCGGCCCAGCCGTTTTCGGATGCAGCGGCGGCGATCATGTCGCCCATCAGCGCGCGGCGCAAGGATCCGCCGCCGTCGATCACCATCACCCGCCCCTCGCCCGGGCTGTGGGCCAGTTCGCGGACGCGGCTGTTCACCTCGTGCGTCTTGACCGTGACCGCAGGACCCATGAAGGCGCGCCGCCCGCCGAAATGCTGCAGCTCAGGCGGCAGGACGCCCGCCGTGTCGAGGAAATGGTCGTAAAGATCGCAGGTCGGGGTCATCGCGTCGGATCCTTCTGGTGAAGCGGCGAAGCCGCCCTGTACGAGATCAAGCTTCTGCCGGTGGCGCGGGAAAGACCAGCCCATCCATCAGCTTGCGTGCGGTGCGCAGGCTGCCTGCCGCCGTGATCTGGCCATCGGCACCCCGTTCCAGAACGACCTCGGCCATACCGGTCGGATGTTCGATGCGGAACGGGCCATCGCTTGGCAAGACCGCCAGCCGCGCCGCCGGCCCCTCGGGCAGGAGGCAAGCCGCCGCCGTGCTGACCGCGGCGAAAACACCGATGGAGGCGTGACAGCGATGGGGAATGAAACTGCGGGTCGAAATCGTGCCGCCCGTGCGGGGGGGTGAGACCAGCGTCATCTTGGGGACGGATTTTTCCGTCACGTCGCCAAGCCCCATCAATGGCCCGGCCTTGAGGCGGATTGCCTCGATCTTTGCCTTCAACGCGATGTCGCCATCCAGCGCCTCGCGGCTTTCCTGACCGCTCACGCCCAGATCGGCCGCGTCGATCACCACGATGGGCATACCCATGTCGATCAGCGTGCACGCCAGATCTTCGATCCGGTCGACCGGGTTGCCGGTTGGCAGCATCCCGCCCCCGGTCATCGCCCCGGCCAGCCCTGTGAACATCAGCGGTACGCCCGCATGTCGACCGGGGACGCCGTCGATCTGCGCCTGTCCCTCGTAGCTGACGCGGCCGCCGGGTGTAGCAACGCGGGCCAGCGCGACCTCGCCGGTGTTCACCATGTGGATGCGGACAGGCGTTTGGCCGATCTGCGCCGGGACCAGCCCGCGTTCGATGGCTGCCGGACCGACGCCTGCCAAGATGTTGCCGCAGCCCTGCGCGCCCGAGACCAGCGCCTGATCGACGAAAACCTGAAGAAAGAGATAATCCACATCCGCATCGGGCCGCGACGGCGGCGACAGGATCGCCACCTTGGAGGTCAGAGGATCCGCCCCGCCGATGCCGTCGATCTGCCGTGCATCGGGGGATCCCATGATCCGCAACAAGAGATCGTCGCGCAGCCCCGTATCGGCGGGCAGATCGCGCCACAGGAAATAGGCCCCTTTCGACGTGCCCCCCCGCATCCAGAGACAGGGGATGCCGTCCGCCTCAGACATAGCGCAGGCCCTTTTGCGCCAGCTTTCCGCGCATGTCGTAGATGTCGAGGCCCAGTTCGCCCGCGGCGAGGCGGGCGCGCTTCGCCTCTTCGGCGGCAAGGCGGGATTGGGCGCTGGCGAGAACCGTCGCCGCCTCGTCGCGGCGCACAACGACCACGCCGTCATCATCGGCCACGATCACGTCGCCCGCCTCGATCGCCTGTCCGCCACAGACGATGGGCACGTTAACCGACCCTACCGTTTCCTTGACCGTTCCCTGCGCACTGACCGCCTTGCTCCAGACCGGGAAACCCATCTCGCGCAGGTCGCGGATGTCGCGCACGCCCGCGTCGATCACGAGGCCCATGCATCCGCGCGCCATGGCGGAGGTTGCCAGAAGATCACCGAAATAGCCGTCGGTGCAGGGCGAGGTGGGGGCCAGAACAAGGATGTCACCCGCCTGTATCTGTTCGATGGCGACATGCAGCATCCAGTTATCCCCGGGTGGCGCGCTGATCGTCACGGCGGAACCCGCGATGGCCGCACCGGGCCATATCGGGCGCAGGTGGGGCGCAAGGCAACCGCGCCGCCCTTGCGCCTCGTGGACCGTGGCGACCCCGGCCTTGGCAAGGCCCGCGATGATTGTTGCATCGGCCCGCTCCACGTTCTGGATCACCACGCCACCCATCGCCATTCTCCCATCCCTGTTCTGCGCGGGGTCTGGTGTCCGCGCGCGTGTCTCAAAGCTCGTCAACCGTGCGCGGGAAGATCGACTGGAACCCTTCGGCGTAGCGGCAGTCGCGCCCGCCCGATTGGCCGCCGGAATTGCGCTTGAAATGGTTCGCGCGCTGTTCCGCGACGCGCGTGTAATATTCCCACAGATGAACCTGCCCGTTCATCTTTTCCATCGCCGCGCGCTTCTGGTCCCAGACCGGCGTGATGTCGAGGAAGGTGTCCGGCTTCCACCCCATCTGTTCGGTCTGGTGCGGCTCGAACAGGTAGAGTTGCGGCGCGCTCAGCACCTTTTCGCCGGGATTGTGGCCCCAGGCCTGCGCGATCATCCGGCATTCGAGCGCCACCTGCGTCATGTACATGTGGTCGGTGTTGTAGGGGTCATATTGCGAGTGGCTCATCATGAAGGCAGGTTGCACCGCGCGGATCAGGTCGACGAGCCGCATCTTGTCGTCTTGCGACAGGTGCAGCGGGTAATCCCCCAGATCGAAACATTCCAAGCGATGGACCCCGAGGGCCTCGGCGGCGGCTTCGGCTTCGGCCCGGCGGATCGCCTTGACCTCGTCGAGCGTCCTGCCCTCTTTCCACAGTTTCGCGCTTTCGCCGCGTTCGCCAAAGGACATGCAGGCCACCGTCACATCATAACCCAGCTTGGCATGAAGCGCGATGGCCCCGCCGCAGCGCCAGACGAAATCGGCGGCATGTGCTGACAGGATGAGGGCAGTCTTGCGGGCGGTCATGGCGGGGCCTTTTGACTTGGAAACACTGACCGACCGTTCCACGCTGCCCCGTTTCGGGGCAATTCGAAAGCCCGTTCATCAGCATAAGTTTTTGCTATAATGGAATTGCGACATGCGCCGATCCTTGTAGAGTTCGCACAGCGCGACAGCGTATGGGGGGGACGAATATGCCGACAGGACAAAAACCGGACAGACTGGCCTTCATCGGCTTTGGCGAGGCCGCGACGGCCTTTCTGGAAGGTTGGGGCGCGGGACGGCCCGGGCATGTGTCGGCCTTCGACGCCAAGACCGAGGACAAGCTTGCGGCACCGCAGATGCGGGCGCGCTACGCCGCGCACGGCGTCCATGACGCGGGCACGCTGGAGGGGACGCTCGCAGGCTGCATGGCGGTCTTCAGCGTTGTGACGGCGGATCAGGCATTGAACGTGGCGCGCGCTGCGGCCCCGCACCTGCCACCGGGCTGTGTCTGGCTCGATTGCAATTCCTGCGCCCCCGACACAAAGCGCGCGGCTGCCACCGTGATCGAGGGTGCAGGCGGGCGTTACGTCGACGTGGCCGTGATGGCCCCGGTCCATCCCAAGCGCCATCTGGTGCCACTCCTTGTGTCTGGCCCCCATGCGGCCCACGGTGCTGCGCTGCTCGAAAGCCTCGCGATGCGCCCCAAAATCGTGGGCGCGACCGTGGGCGAGGCGTCGAGCATCAAGATGATCCGCTCCGTCATGATCAAGGGGATGGAGGCGCTGACTGCGGAATGTTTCCTCGCCGCTCGCCGCGCCGGGGTGGAGGAGGCGGTGATCGCCTCGCTTGAAGCGTCCGATCCCGGCGTCGATTGGCGTGGGCGGGGCGCCTACAACCTCGAACGGATGCTGGTTCACGGCGCACGCCGTGCCGCCGAGATGCGCGAGGTCGCCGCGACGGTCGCGGCGCTGGGTCTGCCCGACCAGATGAGCCGCGCGACCGCCGAATGGCAGGATGCGCTGTCCCGGCGCGGCGTCGATGCGGGCGAGGCGGATCTGATGGCCCGTATCGACCGCGCCCTGTCGGCCTTATGAAATCACGCAACCTTCGGCATTTCCGGGTTTTTCTGGCTGTCGCCGACCTCGGAACGCCCACGGCTGCGGCCGCACGTTGCCGGGTGTCGCAACCCGCCGTGACGCAGGCCCTGTCCCGGCTGGAGGCACAGGCCGGCGGCCCGCTTTTCGATCGCACACGCAGGGGGTTTTTCCTCACCTCCCGCGGCAGCGTCTTGGCGCCGCGATTGCGGCGCGGGCTGGACCGGCTGGATGCGGCGTTGGCGCAGGTCGCTCCGCGTTTGATCCTGACCGCGACAATGCCGCAACTGCAGGCGTTGATCGCGATGGTCGAGGCGCAGAATTTCACGTTGGCCGCCCGGACGCTGGGCTTGGCGCAACCCACGGTCCACCGGGCAATCACCCAGATCGAGCGCGAGGCCGGGCGCCCCCTTTTCGACCGAAGCGCCTTTGGCGTGGTGGCGACGCGGCCCTGCCGCGATCTGGCACAGGCGGCCCGCTTGGCCTTTGCGGAATTCGGTCAGGCCGAGGCGGAACTGGCCGATCATGACGGGCGCGAGGTCGGGCAAATCGTGATTGGTGCCCTGCCGTTGGCAAGATCCGTGGTTTTGCCCGAGGCCATCGTCGCCTTTCGGGCCCGCCGCCCGAAAACCGGGGTCACCGTCCTCGATGGGCTTTATGACGAGATGCTGACCGGGTTGCGCCGGGGTGAGATCGACCTGATCGTCGGAGCGTTGCGCGAGCCGCAACCGATCGACGATGTCGTGCAGGAGGCGCTTTTCGAGGATCACCTGACGATCCTCGCGCGGCCCGGTCATCCTCTGTGCGGTCTGGGGCAAATCACGCCCGACGTGTTGGCGGCACAAGGTTGGGCCGTGCCACGCCG
This sequence comes from Roseicyclus marinus, assembly GCF_030163795.1. Taxonomy (GTDB): domain Bacteria; phylum Pseudomonadota; class Alphaproteobacteria; order Rhodobacterales; family Rhodobacteraceae; genus Roseicyclus; species Roseicyclus marinus. The sequence goes on from NZ_JASJOF010000001.1 coordinate 313,797, forward strand.
GGGCACACCCGCGCGGGCGCAATTCGAGGACCTTTTCACCGCCCGTGGTCTGCCGGTGCCCGACAGTATCGTGGAATGCGGATCGATTCTGCTCATGCGGGAGCTTTTGTGCCAAAGCGATCTATTGGGCTGCATTTCGGAACAGCAGGCCGCCGCCGAGAGGCGCAACGGTTTGCTCGTCACGATGCACACGGGGATCGACTGGCCCGGTCGCCGCATCGGCATGACCTATCGCCGCGACTGGGTTCCGACCCCTGCACAGACCCTGTTGATGCAGGAACTGCGCTGCGCCGCCTCTGGGGTCATCATGACCTCCGCGCCGGGATGATCGCGATCAGCGGTTTCGTCCGAACCGCGCGTAAAGACCGTCAAGCGTATAGCTTTCACCCACCGGACCAAAGTCTTCGTCGCCGAAGCTTTGGTCCACCGGCAAACAGCCACGCCCGCAGACCTGCCGGATGTTGCCGGTCTGGCCCTCGACAAACCACAGCCGCCCGCCCGGCGTGCCGACCCAGCCGTTCACCCCCATGCGCATGTCGCCTTCCACATCCTGGATCGACGGCACCTCTCCGTCATAGGCGGGGTCCCACGCGGCATGGGTGTGCCAGCTCGAGGCGACCACAAAGCCGTCCTCAACCGGAAGCGAGGCGCAGGATGCCTGCCCGCCCCAACTGGCCTTTGTCGAAGAATAGGCCCCGTTGGAATGACGCAGGACATAGCCGCAGACCTCACGGTTGAAGCGGATCGACAGCGCGTTCATCGATTCCATCAGGCCCATGACAAAGGCAGTTTCCTGCGCGCTTTGCGCCGTCGACGGCGCGGGCGCGGTGGCGATGAACGCCGCCATCAACAAGGCGGCGATGCGCGAGAGCGATCTGGTCATGGTGGCACTCCTGACGGGCGGGATCACGACAAACTGATCTCAGCTTACAGGGAAAATCCGCTCATTCCAGTGAAACGCGGCGCATGGGGCTGGACCGACGCGCGTGACCGCTTATCTTGCAAGTCTCAGGAACTCGCGCCGGCCAAGGAGGGAATGGCATGTCCCGTATGGAAACCATCGAAGTGGCAGCCGCCACGCCCGCAACCGTCAGCTCGGAATTCGCGAATGATCCCGCGATCCAGCTCTGGCTCAAGATGGGGCGCGCGGCGTTTTTCTTCTGCCTTTGGACGTCGATGGCCATCCCCGTCGCCCTGATCTACTACGCGCGGTTCTGATCCCGACGCTGCCCGAAGGCTTGCAGGGGCTCACGTCGCCTCTGATCTTCTATCAGGCGCGCGCAGCGGTGTGGCTGCGCACGAAGGCTTCGATCTCCGCCGCAGGGCGTGCCCCGGTCAGGCGGGCGATTTCCTGACCGTTCCGAAACAGGATCAACAGCGGAATACCCCTTATGCCGTAGCGCTGGGAGGCGTCCCCATGGACCTGGGTGTTGACCTTGGCCAGCCGCGTATGGGGCGACAACGCCCGCGCTGCCTTTGAAAACTCGGGGGCCATTGCCCGGCACGGGCCGCACCACGGGGCCCAGAAATCCACCAGCAACGGCAGCGTATCCTTGGTCTCGGCCTTGCGCAGCGTGGCGGTGTCGATGTCGTGAACCTTGGGCTCCACCAGTTTCGCGCCGCACGTGCCGCATTTGGGATGAGCCGACAGCCGTTCGGCCGGAACCCGGTTCACGGTCGCGCAGGACAGGCAGGTGATGTGGTGGGACATGGCGACAGCCTAGTGAGTGATCCTGTCAACCATTTGGGAAAGCGCATGCCCCCACGCAAGTCCCGCCATCACAGAGCCGTTGCGCACCGGGTCCACCCTGCGTGTGCAGAGCGCGCCTTTCGGCGCACCCCAAGGCAATCCCGTGTGCCGTGCAGCCACGCGCGGCACCGAAATTCAGCGCGTGAACTTCTTGTACTTCAACCGCTTGGGTTCCACCGCATCGGGGCCGAGGCGACGTTTCTTGTCTTCCTCGTAATCCTCGAAATTGCCCTCGAACCATTCCACATGCGCCTCGCCCTCGAAGGCGAGGATATGGGTGCAGAGCCTGTCGAGGAAGAACCGGTCGTGGCTGATGATGACCGCGCAGCCCGCGAAATCCTCCAGCGCGTCTTCCAGCGCGCGGAGCGTTTCCACGTCCAGATCGTTGGTCGGTTCGTCGAGCAGGAGAACATTGCCGCCCGCCTTCAGAAGCTTGGCCATATGCACCCGGTTGCGTTCCCCGCCCGAGAGGAGCCCGACCTTTTTTTGCTGGTCGCCGCCCTTGAAGTTGAAGGCGCCGCAATAGGCGCGGGAGTTCATGCTGGCGTCGCCTAGTTCGATGATCTCGGCCCCGCCTGAGATTTCTTCCCAGACGGTTTTGGACGCATCGAGCGCGTCGCGCGACTGGTCGACATAGGACAGCTGCACCGTATCGCCGAATTCCACCGTTCCCTCGTCGGGCTTTTCCTGACCCGTCAGGATGCGGAAGAGCGTGGATTTGCCCGCGCCGTTCGGCCCGATCACCCCCACGATCCCGCCCGGCGGCAGGGAGAAGCTGAGGTTTTCGATCAAAAGCCGGTCGCCATAGCCTTTCTTCAGCCCGTTCACCTCGATCACGCGCGAGCCGAGGCGGGGACCGTTCGGGATGACGATCTGGGCGCGGGAAATCTTTTCGCGCTCGGACTGGCCGGCCAGTTCCTCGTAGGCGTTGATCCGGGCCTTCTGCTTGGCCTGACGCGCCTTGGCGCCGGCGCGGATCCACTGGAGTTCGCGCTCCAGCGTCTTCTGGCGCGACTTGTCCTCGCGGGCTTCCTGCTCCAGCCGTTTGGCTTTTTGCTCCAACCAGCTGGAATAATTGCCCTCGTAGGGGATGCCGCGACCGCGATCGAGTTCGAGGATCCAGCCGGTGATGTCGTCAAGGAAATAGCGGTCGTGGGTCACGATCAGGATCGTGCCCTTGTATTCGATCAGGTGCTGCTGGAGCCAGGCGATGGTTTCGGCGTCCAGATGGTTGGTCGGTTCGTCGAGCAGCAGCATCTCGGGTGCTTCGAGCAAGAGCTTGCAAAGGGCCACCCGGCGCCGTTCGCCGCCCGAAAGCGTCGAAACCTGCGCGTCATCGTCGGGGCAGCGCAAGGCCTCCATCGCGACATCGATCTGGCTGTCGAGATCCCACAGGTTCTCGGCGTCGATCTCGTCTTGCAATTGCGCCATCTCGTCGGCGGTTTCGTCGGAATAGTTCATCGCCAGTTCGTTGTAGCGGTCGAGCTTGGCCTTTTTCGCCGCAACGCCCAGCATGACGTTTTCCCGCACGTTCAGGGTCTCGTCCAGTTCCGGCTCCTGCGAGAGGTAGCCCACGCGCGCGCCCTGCGCGGCCCAAGCCTCGCCGGTGAAATCCTTGTCGATGCCCGCCATGATCCGCATGAGCGTGGATTTGCCCGCACCGTTCACACCCACGACGCCGATCTTCACGCCGGGCAGGAAGTTCAGGCGGATGTTCTCGAAGCATTTCTTGCCGCCCGGATAGGTCTTTGAGACGCCATCCATGTGGTAGACATATTGATACGAGGCCATGTGCCGCTCCGTCCTGGGATCCTTGGTTGACCCGCCATGTAAGCCTTTGGGCCGGGATGGGCAATCGGGGGCGGGTGCTGACGTTGACTTGGGACGCGGGTCGCCGCATCAAGACGCGCCCAGATGTCGGGGAACCCTGTCCGTGCCCTTGCGATCCGATCTTCCCTTTGCGCTGCCCGGCCAGACCGTGGGCCTGTTCGGCGGGTCCTTTGATCCGCCCCATGCGGGCCATGTCCATGTCAGCCGCGAGGCCCTGAAACGCTTTGGCCTCGACCGGGTATGGTGGCTGGTCAGCCCGGGCAACCCGCTGAAACGCAACGGCCCTGCAGCACTCGAACGTCGCATGGCGGCAGCGCGCGCGATGGTGACCCATCCAAGGATCCTCGTGACCGATATCGAGGCGCGCATCGGCACGCGCTACACCGCCGAAACGCTGCAGCGCTTGATGGCGCTTTATCCCGGCGTGCGATTTGTCTGGCTTATGGGGGCCGACAATCTGGCGCAGTTCCACCGCTGGCAGCGATGGGACTGGATCCTTGACCACGTGCCCGTCGGCGTACTTGCGCGTCCGGGGCAGGGGATCTCGGCCCGCAGTGCCAAGGCCGCCACGATCCATCAAGCCGACCGCTTGCCGGCATCGAGCGCGCGCCTTTTGCCTCATGCCGCACCGCCTGCCTGGTGTTTTCTGAATCTCCCGATGGTCGATCTGTCCTCCAGCGCGATCCGCGCCCGGGGCGATTGGTAGCGTCTGTACCGAATCCCTTGAGGGCGTGGGCGCGCTGCGCTTAACTGTTTAAAGATTTGTGTCTTTTGGTTTGTGTTCATGCAGTCGCGTCGCGCTTTTCTGACCGGGGTTGCGGGATTTGCGGCCGCGCCCGCGCTGGGGGCCGCGCCCACAACCTCGCTTGTTCCCGTTGCCCGGCCCGAGGGGCTCTTTCGTCGTGCGGTGCCCTCGGGGGCGACGCTGATCGAACAGGCACGGCTTGGCGGGCGCGTCGGCTATGCGGTGGCCGATGCCGCGACGGGCCGGATGCTCGAGGTTGTGAACCCGCTGGTGGCGATGCCGCCCGCCAGCGTCGCCAAGGCGGTCACCTGCGCCTATGCGCTGGACCGGCTCGGCCCGGGCTACAGGTTCCGCACCCGGATCGTGGCCGATGGCACGCTGGCCGACGGGCGGCTTGATGGCGACCTGTGGCTGGTCGGGTCAGGCGACCCGCTGCTCGACACCGATACCCTTGCGGCCATGGCATCGGAACTGCGCACCCTAGGCCTGCGCGAGGTCAGGGGGCGACTGATGCTCGCCGAAGGCGCGTTGCCCCAAGTCTTCCAGATCGACCCCGACCAACCGGAGCATGTCGGCTACAACCCCGCGATTTCTGGACTGAACCTGAATTTCAACCGCGTGCATTTCGAATGGGCCCGCCAAGCGGGGGAGTATCGCGTCACGATGGACGCAAGATCCGAATCGATCCGGCCGCAGGTGCAGATCGCGCGGATGCGCGTCGAGGATCGGGCCGCACCTCTTTACACCTATGCGCAGGTCGAGGGACGCGATCACTGGACGGTGGCGCGAGGTGCCTTGGGCAACGAGGGCGCGCGCTGGCTGCCGGTGCGGCGCCCCGGTGCCTATGTCGCCGAAGTCTTCGAGACGCTCGCGCGGACGAACGGGTTGACCTTCCGCGAGGTGGAACTCGCCGATGCGCCGCCGCAATCCGCGACCGTTCTGGTCGAACATGTCAGCGAACCGCTGGAAGAGATCCTGCGCGGCATGATGCGCTGGTCGACCAACCTGACCGCAGAGGTCGTGGGCCTGTTGGCGACGCAGGCGGGCGGCACACGGCCTGCAGACCTGCGCGCCTCGGCGTCCGCCATGTCGGACTGGATGCGCGACCGTTTGGGGGCGCGGCAGGCCGATTTCGTCGATCATTCCGGGCTGGGCGATCAAAGCCGCATCCGTGCGCAAGACATGGTCGCGGCACTTGTCGCCGCAGGGCCGAACGGCCTGTTGCGCCGCCTGATGCGCGATATCCCCCTGCTGGATGCTCAGGGCAACCGGCGGGCAAATCCCCCCGCCGAGGTCGTGGCCAAGACCGGCACCTTGAATTTCGTATCCTCGCTGGCGGGCTATGCCCGAACCCGCACCGGGCGCGACATGGCGTTTGCCATCTTTTGCGGCGATGTCGACAGGCGCGCGGCCCTGTCGGTGGAGGAACGCGAAAATCCCCCCGGTGGGCGCGACTACTCGGGCCGGGCGCGTCGTCTGCAACAGCAGTTGATCGACCGCTGGGCGACCGTCCACGGCTGACTGCCGACTGTCATCTTCCCGATACGCAGCCGTCACGCGCCTGTCACCCGTATGCGGCATGGCAGGCGCGCTGCCACCCATTCGGAGATCGTCGATGACATACCGTCCGCTGATGCTGACATCCGCGCTGGCCCTGATTGCCGCCACCCCTGCGCTGGCGCAGGAGATGAACTTCAACCGCATCGCGTCTTTCCCCGTCGCGCTGAACACGCCCGAGGCCGAAGAAACCTCGGCCGAGATCATCGCGGCCACGGGCGATGGCCTGACGTTGGTCTATTCGGACAGCCCGGCAGGCGTGATCGGCTTCATCGACATCACCGACCCCGCGAACCCCGTCGCGGCAGGTACTTTCGCGCTACCCGAAGGCGAACCCACCGCGGTTTCGGCACTGGGCCAAACGGTTTTCGTGGCCGAGAATACCTCGGAAAGCTTCACCAATCCCTCGGGCGCCCTGCACGCCATCGACGCGCGTACCCGCGACGTGATCGCGTCCTGCGATCTGGGCGGCCAGCCCGATTCCACCGCGATCGCCCCCGATGGCAGCTTCATCACGGTCGCGATCGAAAACGAACGTGACGAGGATCTGGGCGAAGGCCGCGTGCCGCAGATGCCTGCGGGCTATCTTGTCATCCAGCCGCTCGGCGCGGACGGCGCGATGGATTGCGCGGCGCAGATCCGCGTTGATCTGACGGGTCTCGCCGAGATCGCCCCCGAGGACCCCGAGCCGGAATTCGTCGATGTGAACGCCAATGGCGACATCGCCGTGACGCTTCAGGAAAACAACCATATCGTCATGGTCTCTTCCGCGGGCGAGGTGTTGAGCCATTTCTCCGCCGGGTCGGTCAGCCTTGAGGGTGTCGACACCGAGGAAGAGGGCGCGCTGACCTTCGACGGGCAGCTTTCCGACATCCCGCGCGAACCCGATGCGATCCAATGGATCGACGCCGATCATGTCGTGATCGCCAACGAGGGGGATATGGACGGCGGAAGCCGCGGCTTTACCGTGTTCCAGCGCGACGGCACCGAGGTGTTCGAGGCGGGCCTCGCCTTCGAATACGCAATCGCGGAAATCGGCCATTACCCCGAGGGTCGGTCCGGCAACAAGGGCGTGGAGCCCGAGGGGATGGAGGTCGGCGTTTTCGGCGGTGTGCCGATGATGCTCCTTCTGGCCGAGCGCGCCTCGGTCGTGGGCGTCTACGACATGTCGAACCCCGCCGCGCCCGTGCTGTTGCAGCTTTTGCCCTCGGGCATCTCGCCCGAAGGGGCCATCGCCATCTCGTCGCGCAACCTGATCGCCACCGCCAATGAATTCGACGGGCGCGAGGATGGGGCCGCACCGGCGCATGTGATGATCTACGAATACCAGCAGGCCCCCGCAGCCTATCCGCATCTGACGAGCGCCGGTACCGACAGCCTGATCGGCTGGGGCGCGATCTCGGGGCAGGTGATGGCCGAGGATGGGATGATCTACGCCGTCTCCGACAGCTACTACGGGATGCAGCCCACGATCTTCCACATCGACGCAGGCCAGACCCCCGCCCGTATCGTGGACGCGACGCGGATCACGCGCGAGGGTCAGCCCGCGCAGTTGATGGATCTGGAAGGCATCGCGCTGGATGGTGAGGGCGGGTTTTGGGTCGCCTCTGAAGGGCGCAGCGATCGGGTCATCCCGCATGCGATCTACCATATCGGTGCCGATGGCGCGATCGAGGATACCATCGCGTTGCCCGGCGACTTGCTGGCGGTGGAAACCCGGTTCGGGCTCGAAGGCATCACGCGGGTGGGCGACATGCTCTACATGGCCGTGCAGCGCCCGTGGCGCGATGATCCGGCCAACCACGCCAAGGTTCTGGGCTACAACCTCGGATCTGAGGAATGGTCGGTCATCCACTATCCCCTGACTGAACCTGCGACCGGTTGGGTTGGCCTGTCCGAAATCGTGGCCCATGGCGATCACCTGTATTTTGTCGAGCGCGACAACCAGATCGCTGGCGCGGCAGTGACCAAGCTCATCACCCGCGTGCCCCTGTCCGCGCTGGAGGCGATGGTCGCCTTGGGCGAGACCCCCGCCGTGCTGGAGCCGGAGACGGTCGTGGACCTGATGCCCTACCTGACCGCAACGGGCGGCTACGTGTTGGACAAGGTCGAAGGGCTCGCCATCGCAGCGGACGGCACGATGTGGGTCTCGACCGACAATGACGGCGTCGATGACCATTCGGGCGAAACCCTGTTCTTCGCAATTCCGGCCCAGTGACAGAAGCCCGGCAGCACCGGGCAAGTCCGGCCTTTCAGCCAGATCGGTTAGAATTTCCTGAACCCTGCGGCCCGTCCGCAGGGTTTTTTTCATTCCTTACCGCGCAGGGGCGAACATTTCCGTTCCTGCGGTCGTTTCTGACCAGTGAAACGATGCGCGGAAGGAACCGGCGATGCGGCGGAGCGAGATCGACTACAGCGAAGAAGACCTTGAACTGCGGGCGGCGGGCTATGCCATCCTTATGGCCTTGGCGGCGGTGGTTTTCGTGGTCGCGGCGGCCGTGATCGGCGTGGTCCTCGCCTGACCGGTCAGAGCCGGATCACGAAATCCTTGGTCGTGGTCTCGACCACCTCCCACGTGCCGATGAAACCGGGGCGGATGACCCACGCGTCCCCCGCGACAAGCCGGATCGGCGCGCCACCCTCGGGCGTCAGGACAGACACGCCCGCCGTCATGCGAAAATATTCCCATTCGTCATAAACGACGCGCCATGTCCCGGGCGTCGATTGCCAGACGCCACACCACAGGCCCGGAGCCTCGTCCGTCAGCCACGTGCGGTGTTCGGGTTCGCCCGAAATGAGCCGCGCGGGATCGGGGCGCGAAATCTCCGGGTCGCCTTGGGGCGTGACGGGGGAAACAAGCGGCATGGGCAGAGGAACCGGGGGAAAAGGGGCGCCGCCCGCGACAGGCGGCGCCGGTTGCGTCACTGGGTCCAGCGGACGCCGGTCAGGTCATTGGCCTGTGTGGGCGAATTCTCCCACAAACCCTCGATATTGGCATTGGCCACGCCCGTCTTGGCCAACTGGAACAGGTAGCCGTTGACGTAATCCTCCGCGATGATCTGCTGCATTTCCGACAACAGGCTCGACCGCTGACCCGGATCGGTCGTGCGCGCCAGCGTGTCGTTCAGCGCCACGAATTCCGGCCGGGCATACTGGAAATAGTAATCGGGCCGCGCGTAGATCCCGATATCCATCGGTTCGGTATGGCTGACGATGGTCAGATCGAAATCGCGGCCCCGGAACACACGCTCCAGCCAGTCGGCCCATTCCATGTTGGTGATTTCGGTCTCGATCCCGACCTCGCGCAATTGCGCCGCAATGATCTCTCCGCCGCGACGGGCATAGGCGGGGGGCGGCAGCGCAAGGCGCAGCGTCAGACCGTCAGGCGCGGCCTCGGCCAGAAGCGCGCGGGCGCGCTCCGGATCATGCGGAGACCGGTCCAGCAGGTCGACATAATCGGGGTTGTGCGGCGCGAAATGGGTGCCGATGGGCGTCCCGTAGCCGAACATCGCCCCGTCGATGATATCTTGCCGGTTGATCGCATGGGCGATGGCCTGCCGGATGCGGATATCGTCCAGCGGGGCCGCGCCGTTGTTCATGGCAAGGATGGTTTCCCCCTCGGTAGAGCCGACGATCACGGAAAACCGCGGATCGGCCTCGAATTGCGCCAGTGTTTCGGTCGCCGGGAAATTCGGGAAGGCATCGACATCGCCCGCCATCATCGCGGCAAAGGCGGCGTTGGGGTCGGTGATGAAGCGGAAGGTCGCAGTTTCCAGCGCCACGGGCGTGCCCCAATAGGCGTCGTTGCGCGCCAGTTCCACCCGGTCGCCCTGCACCCAATTGGCAAAGCGGAAGGGTCCGGTGCCGATCGGGTTGGTGGCGTTGGTCTCGGCGCTTTCGGGGGCCACGATCACGGCATCGCCCCAAGCCATGTCGAAGGGAAAGGCCCCGTCCGGACCATCGAGCGTCACGACAACCGTCAGGTCGTCGGCGGCTTCGACGCTGACGATATTGGCGAAAAGACCGGGCTGGGCGTTGGTCGACCCCTCGGCCCGCGCGCGGTCGAGGCTGAAAACCACGTCTTCAGCGGTCATCGCCGTTCCGTCATGGAAGGTCACGCCGGGCCTGAGCGCAAAGGTGTAGGTCGTGCCGTCCTCGGTCACGGTCCAGCTTTCGGCAAGGCCGGGGATGACCGCGCCATCGGGGCCAAAGCGGGTCAGACCCTCGAACACATTTGCATAGACCACTTCGTCGATCGCCGCCGCCGCGCCAGAGGTCGGATCGAGGTTGGGCGGTTCCAGCACCATGCCGATCGAAATGTCGGTCTGCTGCGCCAGCGCTGCACCGGCCCAGAGCGCCGAGATCGCCACGCCGCGATAAAGGTGATGGATCATGGGTCGTCTCTCCCTGATGGTGTTCCCCGGCCGTATCATGCCCGCAGGACAGGGAAAATGTCCCGCGAAAAAAGCGATTACCGGGACTGTCCGGGCAGGGCGTCCGCCGCGATGGCAAGGGGTCGGGCGGCGACCCTGTCATCAGGGGGTAACACGCGACCTGCGAATCGCGTTAAGCACGAATCTGATCCGGAACGTTGATGTCGCGGGGGATAGATGAGATTGCCGAATTCCGACGATATCCTCGGCGTCGCGCCCGAGGCGGTGCCCGAATTCATCCAACGCCACGCGGGCAAGAAAACCCTGAGCCGCATGGTCAAACAGCTCAACGCCGAGCTTCTGGGCGGCGATGCCGTGGCGCGGGCGCGTGCGGAACAGGCACTGAATCATCTCGGTCTTCTGATCCGCGACTGAGCCCTAGCGGCCGGGCAGCAGCAATTCGCCCAAGGTCAGCGCCATGACCTTGGCGCTGTCGAGCATGTCGGCAACCCCCACCCATTCGTCGGGTTGATGCGCAAGGTCCAGGATGCCGGGGCCGTAGGCGATGCAATTCTTCAGCCGTCCGATGCGGTCGATGTGTTTCTGGTCGTAGGTGCCCGGCGAGACAACGAAATCCGCCTGCCGGTGCAACACGCGTTCGATGGCGGCAGCAACCGTGGTGACAACCGGCGCGTCTCGGTCGGTCATCGTCGGCTGCACCTCGAACAGGTCGCGGATCTCATAGGCGAAACCGGGCCTGCGGGCGCGGATGCGTTCCATCATCGCGGTGATCTCGGATTTCACCTCCGCGATATCCTCCTCGATCAGGAAGCGGCGGTCGATGGTGATTCGGCACCGATCTGGCACGCACGGCGCGGGCAGGCCGGTATAGCCGTCCTCCTGCACCGGTTCGCCGCCGTGGATCGCGTTGATGTTGAGAGTGGATTGGCGCGCGCCTTCGGGCACGACGGGCATCGCCGTGCGCTTTCCGGCGAGGAGCGGGAAAAGCGTCTCCTCCATCTCGGCCAGAACGGCGCCCATGTGGCGCACGGCGCAATCGCCCAGAAACGGCATGGACCCATGGGCGATCCGACCTTGCGTCTCGATCTCGGCCCACCAGACGCCGCGATGGCCAAGGCAGATCCGGTCCTTGTTCAAGGGTTCGGGGATGATGACATGCTGGACGCGGGCGGGGTCGAAATAGCCCTCTTCGGCCAAGTAGGCCACGCCGCCGTAGCCGCCCGATTCCTCATCCGCCGTGGCGCTGATCTCGATGGCACCGGTGAAATCGGGATGGGTGGCGACAAAGGCTTCGGCGGCGATGATGCTGGCGGCAAGTCCGCCCTTCATATCGCAGGCTCCGCGACCGTAGACGCGGCCGTCGCGCAGCTCGCCGCCGAAGGGATCGACGGTCCAGCCGTGGCCGGGTTCGACCACGTCGTGGTGGCTGTTGAAATGGACGCAATCGCCCGCGGTCGCACCCTCGCGGCGGGCGACGAGGTTCCAGCGCGGGTGACGGTCGCTGTCGGCGGGCGCGCCGTGGGCGCGGATGAGTTCGACGGAAAACCCTGAATTTTCAAGGCGCGCTTGCAAGAAATCGCAGATCTCCCGGTAGTTCAGGCCGGGGGGGTTCAGCGTCGGGATGCGGATCAGGTCTTGGGTCAGCGCGATCAGGTCGGCCTCGCGCGTCTCGATTGCCTGCATCAACGGGGTGTCTTCCATGTCTTGCACACTGCGCCGGGGCACGCATCGCCGCAAGCCCTGCCATTTTGTGTCGCGATGACCTATATCGGAGGGGAACGGATACAGGCGGGGCGGTACGAATGATCCTTGGACTGGGGCGTATGCTGTTGGTGATGCTGGTTCTTTTGACCGTCGTCTATGTCAGCCTGTTCCTCTATTGGCGCGCCGGGGTGCGGATGCGGCTGGAGGAAGATTGGGTGATGGAGGGGCGGCCCGGCGACCGGGACGACTGGATCGCGGAGCGTCTGGCGCCGAGCGCGCGGCGCATCCGCACATGGTTGATTGTCTTCGTTTATGTTCTGCCCGTGACGGCTTTGAGCCTGTATGTTTACCTGACGAATTGAGAAGGAGGGCGACGGATGCGCTGGCCCCGGATCATCTTCATCGCCTGTATCGCCCTGATTTTCGGGGCTTTTCTGCATTACACCCTGCCGCAGCGCGATATCGTGCGGATCGTCAGCGTAGAATCGCGCCTGACCGAGGTCGCGGGGTTGAACGGATTTTTCTTCGCGCAGCGCGACAGCGGGGCGACGCAATCCTCAGGAATGCGGGATTTGCGTTTGATTTCAACGATCAGGCCGGATGGGCGACCGCTCGTTTACCGCAATGAGGATACCGGGGTTCTTTGGCCGCCGTATTTCAAGTTCGACAGCGAGGATTTGCAGGCCGAGGCGTCTAACCTGACCTCGACCGAGGCTACGCCGCAATGGGTGGCGATCACGCATTACGGTTGGCGGTCGAACCTGATCTCGATCTATCCCAATGCCATCGCGATCCGGCCCGTGGCTGGCCCGGATGTTGCGTTGTTCCCCTGGCTCAACGTCATCATCTTGATCGGTTTGGTCATTCTGGCCTTTGTCAGCTGGCGCATCTGGGAGCGGTTCGAGGATCGGGTGATCGATCCGATCCGGGACCGGGTGGCCGTGCGATGGGCCAAGATCAAGGATCGTGCCGCCGGGCGCGGGTGAGGCGCAAGGCGTTACCGAAAGGTTAAGATCTCGAGCTGTTTTCGAACGGATCGTTAACGGGGTTGTGCCCCGTCAACGCAGTCTCAACATCTGATCCGTCATGCGCCGTAGGGCACCCAGATCGTGCGCACCTCGGTCGCCTGATCGAGGAAAACGCGACCCTCGGCCTCCACGCCCGACCAGTCGGGCGCCGTGCGGTTGATCCATGTCCGTTTCAGGTTCCCGGCCGAGGCTTTTTCGAGCTTGGCCGCGTCGATGCCGCCCGAGAAACTCCAAAGCGCGTCGACATCGGCATGGGCGGCGAGCGTCTGGCCAAGATCCTGCGGGTCGCCGGTCACGATGTTCACCACGCCGCCCGGCACATCCGAGGTGTCGAGCACCTGGTAGAGATCGGTCGCGGCGAGCGGATAGGCGTGGGAGGGCACGAGGATCACGCGGTTGCCCATCGCGATGGCGGGCGCGATGAGCGAGACCGCGCCAAGGAGCGGCGCGTCATCAGGGGCGAGCGCGCCGATCACGCCCAAAGGTTCGCGCATGGCCATGGCAACGCCCCGGATCGGGACATTGGCGATGCGGCCATCCATCTTGTCGGCCCATGCGCCGTAGCTGAAAAGCCGGTCGATGGCGGTGTCGACCTCGGCCTTGGCGAGGGCGGGCGTGCAGGCGGTCAGATCGCAAAGGCGCGTGGCGAATTCGCCCGCGCGGGCCGAGAGATTTTCGGCGATGTAGTAGAGAACCTGCGCGCGGTTGTGGCCGCTTGCCTTGGCCCAAGCGCCGGCACCGCGCGCGGCTTCGACCGCGTTGCGGATATCCTTGCGATTGCCGATGCCGACATGGCCCAGAAGCGCGCCGCGTTTGGACCAGATCGGGGTCGAATAGCCGCCATCGGGGCGGGCCTGTTTGCCGCCGATATAGAGCTTGGCAGTGCGGTCGAGGCCGGGGGCCTCGGGCGCTGCGGTGGGGGCGGGAACGGGGGCGATCGGTTTGATCGGGCGGGTCTTGGCGGTGGGTTTGAGATAAGCGGCCAAGCCTTCCCACCCGCCTTCGCGGCCGAAGCCCGATTCGCGGATGCCGCCGAAGGGGGCGGCGGCGTCGAAAAGGTTGGTGGCATTCACCCAGACGACCCCGGCGGCCAGTTTCGGCGCGATGTCGAGGGCGAGGTTGAGGTTTTCCGTCCAGAGCGTCGCGGCCAGCCCGTAGCGGGTGTTGTTGGCAATCTCCACCGCCTCGGAGGGCGTGCGGAAGGTGGTGGAGACGAGCACGGGGCCGAAAATCTCGTCCTGCATCAGGGGGGAGGCGGGGGACAGGCCGGTGATCAGCGTGGGCGGGTAGAAGCAGCCGGTTTGTGGCATGTCGACGGGGGCGCGGTGGGTGTCGCCCTCGGTATTCGCGTCGACCATGGCGCGGATCGCGTCATGCTGTACAGGATCGACGAGTGCGCCCATGTCGATGCATTTGTCGAGCGGGTCGCCCAGGCGCAGTTTCGCCATGCGGGCCTTGAGCCTTGTGTGGACATCCTCGGCGATGCCTTCTTGCACAAGAAGGCGGGAGCCGGCGCAGCAGACCTGGCCCTGGTTGAACCAGATGGCATCGACAAGCCCTTCGATGGCGCTGTCGATATCGGCGTCCTCGAAGATGATGTAGGGGGATTTTCCGCCCAGTTCCAAGGTCAGGGATTTGCCCATCCCGGCGGTTTGTTCGCGGATGCGGCGGCCCACGGCGGTCGAGCCGGTGAAGGCGATTTTCGCCGTGCCGGGATGGGTCACGATCGCCTCGCCCGTGCGCCCGTCGCCTGTGACGATGTTCACGACGCCCTTGGGCAATCCGGCCTCCTGACAGATCTTGGCGAAGAGGAGGGCCGTGAGGGAGGTGTATTCGGCGGGTTTGAGAACCACGGTGTTCCCGGCAGCGAGCGCGGGCGCGATTTTCCAGGCGAGCATCAGGAGCGGGAAGTTCCACGGGATGATCTGGCCGCAGACCCCGATGGGGGCGTGGGCGGGCAGTCCCGAGTCGCGGAGTTGGGCCAGCCCTGCGTGGTGGTAGAAATGGCGCTGGGCGAGGGGGATGTCGATATCGCGCGCCTCCCGGATCGGTTTGCCGTTGTCGAGCGTTTCGAGGACGGCGAAGAGGCGGGCGTGTTTTTGCAGGAGGCGGGCCAGCGCGTAGAGGTGTTTGGCGCGGGCGTGGCAGGAGAGCTTTGACCACTTGGGGAAGGCTTTCGTAGCGGCCGCTACGGCGGTGTCCACATCCTCGGCTGTGCCTTGGGTGATCTGGGCCAGTTCAGCGCCCGTGGCGGGGTTTTTCGTGGCGAAAGTCTCGCCCGGGGCGGTGAAGGTCCCGTCGATGAAATGGCCAAAGGCGGGGCCGTGAGTGGCGATCCATGCCAGAGCCTCGGCCGCGCTTTCGGGGGCGGGGCCGTATTCCATCGTTTCGAATATCTCGCGGGTGGTCATCTGGATGCTCTTTCCTTGCCGCGTGGCCGGAAACCTCGAGGTTTCCGGCCCGAAAAACCCGGGTTTTTCGGGCCGTTTTCCGCGAGGAAAACGGCTCCCTGTTTCATGCCATCGGATGCCGCCAGCCCGTCGAATAGGCGCCGGTGACATGGTGTTCGAGTTGCCGTTCGATATCGCCCAAGAGCGAGGAAGCCCCGAAGCGGAAAAGATCGGGGCGCAGCCAGTCGTCGCCCAGTTCCTCTTTCATGAGGCTCAGGTAGACCAGCGCATCCTTGGCCTTGGAAATGCCGCCTGCGGGTTTGTAGCCGACCTTGATGCCGGTCGCGGCCTCATAGGCGCGGATCGCGCGGATCATGGTGAGCGAGACGGGAAGCGTGGCGTTGACGCTTTCCTTGCCGGTGCTTGTCTTGATGAAATCGGCCCCGGCCATCATGCAGACGAGCGAGGCGCGGGCCACGTTTTTCAGCGTGCCAAGTTCGCCCGTGGCGAGGATCGCCTTGACATGCGCGTCCCCGCAGGCGGCGCGAAACTCGCGCATCTCGTCATAAAGCGCCTGCCAATTGCCGGTGAGGACATGGCGGCGGGAGATGACGATGTCGATTTCCGCGGCACCCGCCTTGACGCTTTCCTCGATCTCCTTGACGCGGAGATGGTAGGGGGAGAGGCCCGCCGGAAAGCCGGTGGAGACAGCGGCGACGGGGATGCCCGTGCCTGCAAGCGCCTCGACCGCCGTGCCGACCATCTCGTGGTAGACGCAGACGGCGCCCGTGGTGAGGGGCGGCAGGCCGAGCGCGTCGAGCAGATCGGGGCGGACGGGTTGGCGGGCCTTGGCACACAGACGCCGGACGCGGCCCGGCGTGTCGTCGCCCGCAAGCGTCGTGAGGTCGATGAGCGTGATGGCGCGGGCAAGCCAGGCGGCCTGGTATTCTTTCTTGACGGTGCGGCGGCCGGGCAGGGTGGCCGCACGGCGTTCGATGGCCGAGGTATTGGCCTGCACGCGGGCCACCCAGTCGAGGTCTAGCGCCATCCCCGGATTGCGGGGGCGGTGCAGCTGCGGCAGGTGCTCCTGCGTCAGCGGCGCGGTTTTTGTTTGTGTCGGGGTCATCGGGGGGCCGGTCGTCGGTCGCGTTCGTGCAAAGCCTGTCATGGGGGCGGGGCAAAGGCAAGCTTGACCAAACGGTCAAAAATCAATCCGCGCGTGACAGCCTTTGCCGCAGGAGCTAACAGGGCGGCGATTGCCAAGGGGGTGCCGATGTCGTTCGACCGTTCCATCAAGATCGCGCCGTCGATCCTGTCCGCCGATTTCGCGAATTTCGGGGCCGAGATCCGTGCCATCGAGGCCGAGGGCGCGGATTGGGTGCATGTCGATGTGATGGACGGGCATTTCGTGCCCAACCTGACATTCGGGCCCATGGCGGTGAAGGCGTTCCGTCCGCATGTGAAAACGGTCATGGATGTGCATCTGATGATCGCGCCGGTCGATCCGTATATCGACGCCTATGCCGAGGCCGGGGCGGATGTTCTGACCGCGCATGTGGAGGCGGGTCCGCATATCCACCGGACCTTGCAGGCGATCCGGGCGGCGGGGATGAAAGCGGGCGTCGCGCTGAACCCCGGCACGCCGGCCGAAGCGGTGGCGCATCTCTTGGACATGGTCGATCTGGTCTGCGTGATGACCGTGAACCCCGGTTTCGGGGGGCAGAAGTTCATCGACATGACGGACAAGGTGCGCCGCTTGCGCGCGATGATCGGGGACCGCCCGGTGCATATCGAGATCGATGGCGGGGTCGATGTGACGACCGCGCCGCTGGTCGTCGCGGCGGGCGCGGATGTGCTGGTCGCGGGATCTGCGGTGTTCCGGGGCGGATCGGTGGACGCGCCGGAGGTCTATGGCGCGAATATCCGCGCGATCCGGGCTGCGGCCAGCGCCTGAGGGGCGCTTGCCCGGCGGGCCGCCTTGTGGCGTGCGGCGCGTCTTGAGTTTTCTTGCCAAGATGAAGGAGGGGCCGCGCCAAGACCTGCGCGGTTGCGGCCTTGGGGTGCGGGAGCGCGTGGGCCCGTGGTCCTAGCGGTGCTTGAGTGGTGCGCGGGTGCTGGCCTGCGCGATCAGGTCGTTCATCGCGGAAAGCTCCGTCTGGCCTTTGAGCCGCGCGGTGTCGAGATGGCGGGCGATGGCGCTGTCGGGGATGTGCAGGTGCCGGGCGCGCAGACGGGCGGCGGCGAGCGCCGAGCTTGCGGGATCGGAGGCGGGCGCCATGGCCGGTGGTACGGCACGACGAACCGCGCGGCGCAGGCCCGTGGTCAGGCTTGCGGCGGCAAGGAGCGTGCAGGCGATCGGATCGGCGGGCATAGCGGGCACCCCGGCTCAGGATCATTCAACAGGGGCGAGCTTCGGCCGCGAATATGGCGGAATGCGGGCGAAAGCGCGGCTGTCGTGCGACCTGCGCCGGGGGTGTGGTGGGCCAAACACGCAAGCGCCCCGCGCCGGGTGAGACCGGGCGGGGCGCGCGTCTGTCGCGCCGGGGCTGGGCCCGGCGTCGGGTCGGTTTGCCGTCAGGTGGCGGTGGGCCCTGCGGCCAGAACATCCTCGAGCGTGCGCAGGCCGGTGCGGGGGGCCTGAACCAGCACGGCCATGTTGCCGGGTTTGTGTTCGTTGCGGAGCATCTTCATGTGGGCGATGGGCAATTCCTCCCACGGGAAGACCTCGGACATGCAGGGGTCGAGGCGGCGGTCGAGCATCAGCTTGTTGGCGGCGGCGGCCTGTTTGAGATGGGCGAAATGGCTACCCTGCAACCGTTTTTGGTGGGACCACATGTGGCGCACGTCGAAGGTGCAATTGTAGCCCGAGGTTCCCGCGCAGATCACGACCATCCCGCCGCGTTTCACGACGAAGGTGGAGACCGGAAAGGTCGCCTCGCCGGGATGTTCGAAGACCATGTCGACGTTCACGCCCTTGCCGGTGATGTCCCAGATCGCCTTGCCGAAGCGGCGCACCTCGGCGAACCAATCCTTGTAGTCGTCGGTCCCGACCTCGGGGAGGCGGCCCCAGCAGTTGAAATCACGCCGGTTGATCACGCCCTTGGCGCCGAGATCCATGACGAACTGGCGCTTGTCCTCGTCCGAGATCACGCCGATCGCATTGGCGCCCGCGGTGTTGATGAGCTGGATCGCGAAAGAGCCAAGGCCCCCGGACGCGCCCCAAACAAGAACGTTTTGCCCCGGCTTCAGGTCATGGGGTTCATGGCCGAAGAGCATCCGGTAGGCGGTGGCGAGGGTGAGCGTGTAGCAGGCCGATTCCTCCCAAGTCAGGTGCTTGGGGCGCGGCATGAGCTGTTGGGATTGGACGCGGGTGAACTGGGCGAAGCTGCCGTCGGCGGTCTCGTAACCCCAGATGCGCTGGGAGGGCGAGAGCATCGGGTCGCCGCCGTTGCATTCCTCGTCATCGCCATCGTCCTGATTGCAGTGGATCACAACCTCGTCGCCGACCTTCCAGCGGGTGACGCGGTCGCCGACGGCCCAGACGATGCCCGCCGCATCCGAGCCGATGATCGCATAGGGCGCCTTGTGCTGGTTGAAGACGGACGCCGGTTTGCCCAGACAGGCCCAGACGCCGTTGTAATTGACGCCCGCGGCCATCACGAGCACGAGCACGTCGTTGCTTTCGAGCTTGGGGGTATCCACCACTTCGATCTTGAGCGCCTCGGTCGGGTCGCCGTGGCGTTCCTGACGCAGGATCCAGCCATACATCTGTGCGGGAACATGGCCCAAGGGCGGGATTTCGCCCATTTCGTAAAGGTCTTTTTTCGGGGCGTCATAGCTGGCGATCGCGGGGGTCGCGTCGAGGGCCATCGTCATATTCTCCGTTCCCTTGCCGATGCCGCAATGCGGAATCAATCTTGCTGCTGCTGCGAGGGTTACATAGCCGCGCGCAACAAAGCAAATGGGAAAACGCAGATTATTGAAATATTATGTCGCAGAGGCCTTGCGCGGGGCGGCGGTTGCGGTGCCGTCGTCGACATCGTCGAGCAGATGCGCGACGGAGGCGGCATAGAAGGCCAGAAGGTCCGCCGCCTGCCCGGTGTCGGTCAGCGTGAGCTGGTCGCCGGTGCGGCGCAGCACGCGCCGTTCGATGAGCGCACGCAGCCCGGATTCGATCGTGTAGGCGATGTCGTCGCGGGGGATGTGGATGGTCACGCCGCGTGCCTTGGCCGACTCGACCCGGCGGCGCAGGAGTGCGTCGAGGGCCACGACGCTGCGCACCCCGTCTTGCAGCGCGTGGGCGACGAGCGGCACGGGGGTGACGGGCATGACGGTGGCGATGCGGCCCATGAGGGCGTCGCCCAGTTCGGCGGCGGCATCGTCATGGCGGTCTTGCAGGAAGGCCGAGAGGCTGAGCGGTTCACCGAAGCTGACGGCGGCATAGCCGTAGCGGTGGTAGCGGCCGGTGATCCTGTTCCAGAGTTGCCGCCGCAGGTAGCGCCAGATCGGTTTGAGCGAGAAGCGGAAGCGGCGGTTGCCCGTGATATGGGCGTCGATCAGGGTCTTGTCCTCCATCACGCGGTCGTAGTTGAGCGCGACGGGCACGAAGACGACATCGCGGGACCGGCCGGGCTGGAAGCCCTCGAGGATGTAGGAAAACAGGCCGAGCTTGGGGCGGGAGAGGTAGCCCGTGCGGCTGAGACCGCCTTCGGGGAAGACGGCCTGTGTCACGCCGGCCTCGGTCGCCATCTGGACGTAGCGGGCCAGAACCTTGCGGTAGAGGGCGTTGTTGTGGCGGCGGCGGATGAAATAGCCGCCCATGGCGCGCACAAGCTGGCGCATGGGCCAGACGCGGGCCCATTCGCCCACCGCATAGGCCAGCGCCGAGCGTTCGGCCACAAGCCACGTGACCAGAACGTAATCCATGTTGGAGCGGTGGTTCATGACGAAGACCACGGTGGCATCGGCCGGGATCGCCTCGAGCGCGGGGTCGTTGGCATGGACGAGCCGCACCCGGTAGAGCGATTGCGACAGGATGCGGGCGGCGCGGATCGCGAAGCCGAAATAGGTGAAGGCGGAAAAGCCCGGCACGATCTCGCGGGCGTAGCGTTCCGCCTTTTGGAAGGCCACGTCTTCGCGGATGTTGTTGTCGCGGGCGTGGTCGGCGATGGCCTGCGCGACCTCGGGATCGTAGATCAGGCGGCGGATCGTATCCATCCGGCGCGCCAGCTTGAAGGGCTGGATCGGGCGCTTGAGGCGCTTGTTCAATTCCTCGACCGCGCGTTCGAGACGGCGGCGCAGGAACCAGCGCACCGAGGGAAAGAGGAAATGCGAGGCGAAGGTGACGCCCGCAAAGAGCAGGATCAGGACGAAGAGCCAGATCGGCAGTGTGACGGAACCAGTCATGAGGCGGCAGGTTCGCAGGTTTGGCGGGCGCGGGCAACGGGCGTGCGTGTCGCGTGTCGCACTTGGCCCCCGATGCGGCGCTGCGGCGAAATCGCTGCGCTGCCGCAGATGCGATGCAGGGGGTGGATGCGGCGCGCGGGGACCCTGTCATGTTGAACGTTATTTCCGGTGTCTGGGCGCTTTTGGTCGGCATCGTCCTGATCATGCTGGGCAACGGCATGCATTTCACGCTGATCGGCTTGCGCGGCGGGATCGAGGGGTTTTCGGCGGCAGAGCTTGCGGTCGTGACCTCGGGCTATTTCATCGGGTTCCTGTCGGGGGCGCGGATGACACCCACGTTGATCCAGCGGGTGGGTCATGTGCGGGTTTTCGCGGCCTTGGGCAGCTTCATGTCCGCGGGGCTGATCGCCTATCCGTTGATCGCGGAGCCCTGGGCCTGGACGGTTTTGCGCATCCTGTTGGGGTTTTGCATGTCGGGCATCTATGTCACGGCGGAAAGCTGGCTCAACAACGCCTCGACCAACGAGACGCGGGGCAAGGTACTGTCGGCCTACATGATCGCGCAGACGCTGGGGATCATCAGTGCGCAGGGGTTGCTGACGCTGGGGGATGCGGCGGGGGCGGGATTGTTCATCGGGGCCTCGATCCTCGTGTCGGTGTCCTTTGCGCCGATCCTGTTGTCGGTCACGCCCGCGCCCGCGGTGGAGGTGGCGCGGCCCATGTCGCTTCGGGTGCTGTTTCGCGGCTCGCCCTTGGGGACGGTGGGGATTTTCCTGTTGGGCGGGGTCTATGCCACGCAATCGGGGATGGCGGCGGTGTTCGGCAGTCAGATCGGGATGAGCGCATCCGAGATCGCCTTGTTCGTGGCGATGCTTTTCGCCGGGGCGCTGGCGTTCCAGTATCCGATCGGCTGGCTGTCGGACCGGTTCGACCGGCGCAGGGTGATCATGGGCACGGCGGCGATGGGGGCCATGGCCTGCGGATTGGGCTGGGTGGCGGGCAGCGATGTGCCGGCGTTGGAGGGTTTGGGCCTGTGGCCGTTGATGGGCGCGGCCTTGCTGGCGGGGGGGATGACCACGCCGCTTTACGCGCTGCTTTTGGCCTATACCAACGACTTCCTGCCGAACGAGGACATGGCGGCGGCATCGGGGGGCTTGATCTTCATCTTCGGGTTGGGGGCGATCCTTGGGCCCTTGGTCGTGGGTTGGGCGATGGAGACGGGTGGGCCCCATGCCTTCTGGCTGGTGTTGGGGGCGACGTTCACGGCGATGGCCGTTTATGCGGCCTACCGGATGACCCGGCGCCAGAGCAGCGTCATGACCGAGGACACGGACAGCTATCTTGGCGTTTTGCCCACGGCCTCGGTCGTGGCGGTGGAGGCGGCGGGCGTTTGGGCCGCGGAGCAGGCGGAGGCCGAGCGGGCAGAGGCCGAGACCGCCGAGGCGGAGGCAGGACCCGAGACGCGCGGCGCGGCCTGAGCGATCAGAGCGTCAGGTGCCGCGCGCGCGCGCCGCGTTCGATGGCCGCCGCATGGAGGCGGTCGATCTCGAGCGCGTGGCGCAATTCCTCGAGAAAGCGGAGTTCGGGTTGGGTCAGCGCGCCATCGGCGGCGGCGACATCGCAGGCGATGGCATAGGCCGTTTCGTAGAGCCGGTCGGGGAGCGCGTCGCGCACGAGGCCGAAGAGCGCATCAAGCCCGTCTTCTTCCTCGAAAAGGTCGAAGACGGTTTTCGCCACTTCGCGCATCCGGTCGGCGTCATAGGCGGCGAAGACCGGAAGGTGGTTCACGATCTGCTCGATCTTGATCAGTTCGGCAGTGCGGATCGCCTCGTCGGCGACGGATACGGCCACCATGACGGCGACAAGGGCATCTTCGGCGCTGATGATGTCGGACATGGGGACACTCCTGTGGTTGACGGGGTATTTATTGACGTCGCCCCATCGGCACAATAGGGCGGGGGCGCGCGGGCGATGGGGCCCGGCGCAGAATGGGACCGAGAGACGATGACAACGCTCCGCGACGCCGCGATGACCTCCAAGGCCTGGCCTTTCGAAGAGGCGCGGGCGGTGTTGAAACGGTATGAAAAAGCGCCGCCGGAAAAGGGTTACGTCCTGTTCGAGACGGGCTACGGGCCGTCGGGTCTGCCCCATATCGGGACCTTCGGCGAAGTTTTGCGCACGACGATGATCCGCCGTGCCTTCGAGGCGATTTCGGACATCCCGACGCGGCTGATCTGTTTCTCGGACGACATGGACGGGATGCGCAAGGTGCCGGGCAACGTGCCCAACCAGGACATGCTGCGCGCGCATCTGCAAAAGCCGCTGACGCGCGTGCCCGACCCGTTCGGGGAATTCGAAAGCTTCGGCCATCACAACAACGCGATGCTGCGGCGGTTCCTCGACACGTTCGGGTTCGAATACGAGTTCTATTCGGCGACCGATTACTACGCCTCGGGTCAGTTCGACGAGATCTTGCTGCGCGCCTGCGAACGGTATGACGCGCTGATGAAGGTGATGCTGAAATCGCTGCGCGAGGAGCGCCAGCAGACCTATTCGATCTTCCTGCCCATCCATCCCGAAACGGGGCGGGTTCTGTATGTGCCGATCAAGCACGTGGATGCAAAGGAGGGCACGGTCACCTTCGACGACGAGACGGGCCGCGAATGGACGGTGCCGGTGACGGGCGGTCAGTGCAAGTTGCAGTGGAAGCCCGATTTCGGCGCGCGCTGGGCGGCTTTGGGCGTCGATTTCGAGATGTACGGCAAGGACCATTCGACCAATACGCCGATCTACGACGCGATCTGCGAGATATTGGGTGGGCCCGCGCCGCACCATTTCACCTATGAATTGTTCCTTGATGAGACCGGCCAGAAGATTTCCAAGTCTTCGGGCAACGGCATTTCGATTGATGAATGGCTGAGCTATGCCTCGACCGAGAGCCTGTCCTATTTCATGTATCTCAAGCCCAAGACGGCCAAGAGGCTCTATTTCGACGTGATCCCCAAGGCGGTGGACGAATACCACCAGCAACTGGCGGCCTATGCGGGACAGACGCTGGAGCAACAGCTGGCCAACCCCGTGCATCACATCCACAACGGGTCTGTGCCGAAAAGCACGATGGTGGTGCCGTTCGCGATGTTGCTCAACCTCGTGTCGGTGTCGGGCGCCGAGGAGAAGGAGAAGCTTTGGGGCTTCATCCGCCGCTATGCGCCCGAAGCGAGCCCGGAGGGCAATCCGGACCTCGATCAGGCGGCGGGGTTCGCCATCCGCTATTACGCCGATTTCGTGAAGCCCACGCGGGTCTTCCGCCTGCCGACCGATCAGGAGGCGGCGGCGATGGCCGAACTGGCGGATTGTCTGGGCGACGAGGCGAAGGCGCTGGAGGTGCTGGCGCGCAAGGCGGAGCTGGACGGCAAGGAGGTCGCCGCCCCGGTCGTCGATTGGCACGATGACGAGTTCCTGCAATCCATCGTTTTCGCCATCGGCAAGCTGCACGGGTTCGAGCCGCTGCGCGACTGGTTCGGCGCGCTTTACGAGGTGCTCTTGGGCGCAAGCCAGGGCCCTCGGTTCGGCGGGTTCATCGCGCTTTACGGCATCGAGGAAAGCCGCGCGTTGATCGCCAAGGGTTTGGCGGGCGAATTGGCCGCGTGACGTAGGGTGGGCGATTGCGCCCACCCTTTTACGGGCGGCTGGGCCGTAGTGGGCGGGATCGCTCACCCTACGTGAAACCTTGGGCGGGCGGGCTACGTTTCTTCGGGACAACATCGACCCGGAGGCCCACATGCTGCGCAAATTCATTGCCGCCCTTGCCCTGAGCTTCGCCGCGCTGACCGCACATGCGCAGGAAGTTCTGGCCCCTGATCCCGGTATCGAAGCGGTGATCGCGGGGCAGTTCGACGCCTTCCGCGCGGGCGAGGTGAACGAGGCATGGACCTATGCCAGCCCCAACATCCAGAGCCTGTTCGGCAGCGTCGAAAATTTCGCCCGCATGGTCGAACAGGGCTACCCGATGGTCTGGCAGCCCGGCACGGTGGATTTCATCGATCTGCAGAGCTTTGGCGGATTGCTGGTGCAGCGGGTGCAGGTGATCGATGCGGAGGGGCGGGTGCATTACCTTGGCTACCAGATGGTCGAAACGGCAGAGGGCTGGCGCATCAACGGCGTGCAGCTATTGCCCGCGCCCGATGTGGCGGCCTGAACCGACCTGACCGCCGCTCGCGGTGTTAACCCCGCCTTAACCTCGGCGCGCTAGACCTGTGCGCGGGCCCCGATCCTTGCGGTCGGGGCTATTTCCGACATCGTTTCACAACCGAGCTGGCCGTCAGGGGCGCAGTCCGGTGTCCCCTGTCCGGCCCGACATGAGCGCGCCGGGGACCGCCGGCGCGGAAAGGGGACAGGACATGAACCAGGTGATCACGGACGGGCTTGTGCTGATGCCGCCGCCCTTTGCCAGCGGGCTGGGCGTCTGGTCGCGGCAGGACGGGCGGCCGGGCAGCGACACCTGGGCCAGTGCGGCCAATGCGGCGCTGGTGGCGGCCGATGCCGACTTCGGCAGCTGTCTGGAGATCGTGAAGACGGAGGCCACGACGCGCCTGCGCCATATGGGTCAGACACCGATCCGGCCGGGTCTCTACCTGCGGGTTTCGGCGCGGGTGAAGGTGCTGTCGGGCAATCTGCCCTCGGTCCGGATCGCGGCCTGGGCGGGAAATGCGGCGTCGCAGAACCTGTCGGGTGTGGTGCAGGCGGGGCCGACCACGGCGCTGACCGCCTATGGCGCGGTCATCACGGTGTCGGCCATCATCGGGACGGGCACGCGCACGGGCGTCGACATGCCCTGGGGACCCGCGGCCAGTTTCGCCCATGTGGGTCTGGACCTGACGGGCGCGAATGGCGGGCAGGTCAGGATCGACGACATCATGGTCGAGGATGTCACGGGCGTTTTCCTGCGCAAGATGATGGATTGGGTCGATGTGCGCGATTACGGCGCGCAGGGCGACGGGGTGAGCGATGACCGCGCGGCCTTTGTCGCGGCGGATGCGGCGGCGGCGGGGCGCGAGATCCTGGTGCCTGCGGGCAATTACCTGATCGGGTCGAGCCTGACCCTGAACAGCCCGGCGCGGTTCGAGGGGCGTCTGGTGATGCCCGATGGCGCGCGGCTGTCGCTGAACCGGAATTTCGACCTCAAGGGCTATGCGGAGGCGATGGGCGACGATGTGTTGGGCCTGAAGAAGGGCATCCAGCAATTGTTCAACCAATCCGACCACGAGGGGTTCGACTTGTGCGGGCGGCGGGTGCTGCTGGAGGCGCCGCTCGACATTCAGGCGATCGTGGGCAACCGCAATACCTATGCCAATCGGCGCGTGTTGCGGAACGGGCAGTTGGCCGCGCTGAACGGTCCGGCCTGGGCCGACGAGGTGGTGACGCGAACCGGAAGCTGGAGCGCGTCGGACCCGCGCCGGATCACCGGCTTGTCGAATGTCGCGGCGATCCCGGTGGGCGCGCTGGTCACGGCGGGCCAAGGCGTGGGGCGCGAGATCTATGTCACCGCGACCGATGTGGCGGGGGGACGGATCACGTTGTCGGCCCCGTTCTACGGCGCGCCGGTCACCCAGAGCTACACGTTCCGCCGGTTCAAGTACCTGTTGGATTTCTCGGGCTGGTTGAACCTGCAACGCTTCGTCGTCTCGGATATCGAGTTTTTGTGCGCGGGCGTGTGTTCGGCGCTGAACCTGCCGCGCGACGGGTTGGTGTTCCAGGTCCAGGATTGTTTCTTTACCGGGCCGAAGGATCGCGGGATCACTTCGACCGGCGAGGGCTGTCAGGGGATGCAGATCGACCGGTGCCAGTTCCTGTCGAACGAGCAGGACACCAATGCGCCGCTGCGCACCACGATCGGCTTCAACACCAATTCCTCGGACATCAAGGTGCGCGACAACCGCGTGAACAAGTTCCGGCATTTCGGTGTCGTGGGGGGCACCGGAAACATCTTTTCGGGCAACCATTTCTTTCAGGGCGACGGGGTGACGGATGGGCCGCGCACGGCGGGGCTGATCCTGACGGACAACAACACCAAGACGACCTTCGAAGGGAATTACGTCGACAATTGCTATGTCGAATGGACGAACGAGCGCGATCCGACGCCGGCTTTTACCGGCGGGTTCAGCTTTCACGGGCTGACGCTCGACGGGAACATCTTTTTCTCGACCGAAAGCGCGCCGTGGATGAATTTCATCACGATCAAGCCCTATGGGCCGGGGCATTTCATCAACGGGCTGACGGTGACCGACAACCTGTTCAAGAAGACGGGCGGCGCGCAATTGTCGGCGGTGGAAGGGGTGGACAGTTCCTTTGCCGGGCTGGATCTGACGCGGACGGCGGATCTTGTGTTCAAGGGCAACACCTATACAGGGATCGTGAAGCGCACCGAGAACCCGGTGACGCTCCGCCACGCGGAGGGGAGTGCCAGCAGCGTGTGGAACGTGGATTTCACGCCCTTCACCCCCTTTGGTGCGCCTGTGCGGGCGGCGACATCGTTCCTGGCGGAGGGGCCGCTCCGCAGTGCGTCGAATGTGATCGTCTACCTTACGCCCTATGCCGAACCGGCGCAGGGCGCGGGGGGGCGCACCCTGCGCCTGCGCTGGCAGCAAGATGTGCGCGGCACGGCGCAGGTGACGGCGCGCTGCGATCTGTGAGCGCTGCGCCTTGGCGCAGGATTGGCCCGGCCCCATGCGGGGTCGGGCTTTTCTTCGGCGCATCCTCGGGCTAGCTGGCAAGGCATGACCGTATTGCCCGTCGAAAACGTTCAGGACTATCCCCGCCCGCCCCGCTTGGAGCGCGTGACGCAACCCTTGCGCGTGGTCTTTGCCGGGGTTCCGGTGGCCGAGGCGGAGCCGGGGACCGCGTGGCGGGTGCTCGAAACCCATCATGCGCCGACCTATTACCTGCCGACCGAGGCGGTTCTGGGCGCGGCATTGGTGCCCGTAGCGCGCGAGACATTTTGCGAATGGAAGGGGCGGGCGGTCTATTTCGACCTGGTCCTGAACGGGCGGCGGTCGCGCCATGCGGCATGGTCCTATCCCGCGCCGACCCACAGGTTCGAGGCGATCCGGGATCATCTGGCGTTCTATGCCACCTCGGTCGATGCGGCCTATGTGGGGGATATCAAGGTCGTGCCGCAGCCGGGTGATTTCTACGGCGGCTGGGTCACGCCCAACCTGACGGGCAAGATCAAGGGCGCGATGGGCACGCTGCACTGGTAGGGGTCAGGGCAACAGATCCTGAGGCGTGAGGCGGTAGGCCTTGCCGAAGCCGCCGTTGAGATGGGCGGCGAGGGGGGCAAAGCGGTAGAGCCCGAAATCCCCGAAATCGTAGTAGAGCGTCGCTTTGGGATAGAGCGACAGGTAATGCGCCTTGAGCGCCGCCTTGTCGGCTGGTTCGGCATGGGCCTGAAGCGTCAGGCGCGGATGGGTCAGGGGATCGCCCTTTGGACCCGGTTCCCCGATCAGGAGCGAACAGCGCGGATCGGCGGCGAGGGCCGCAGTGTGGGCCGACAGCGTCGAGACGAGGGTGAGCGGCACGCCATCCGGGCCGGGCACAAGGGCTATGCGCGTTGCCATGGGCGCGCCGGTGTCGGGGTCGAGAACGGCAAGGGCGGCAAAGCGCGCCCCGGCGATCAGGTCGCGGGCGAGCGTCCGTGCCTCGGCATCGGTGGGGCGGATCGGGTCGGCGGGGCGGTCGGTCGGGTCGGTCATGGTGCAGATCTAGGGCGATCTCAGAAACTGTGCCAGAGGCCGAGGCCGATCCCCCATGTCTCGGTCTGGCCAAGGCCGAGGCGCGCGCCGATCTGTGCCGTGGTGCGGTTGGTCAGCGCATAGGCCAGACCGGGCAGAAGGGCGTAGCTGGTGTCGGCATCCGGCCATTCCTCGGCCTTGGCCTGCAACAAGACGCGCAGGCTTTCGGAGAGCGACAGGCCGATGGTCCCCTCGACCGCCCAGATAACATCGGCGCTGGCGGTGTCGTAGAGCCCCGTCGCGTCAAACGTGACCCAGCCGCCATGATGGGTGCGGCCCGGCCAAAAGGGTAGCTCGCCCCCGGCAAAGCCGCGCCCGACCGACAGGCCCAGCCGGGCGAGCTGCCGGTCGGGTCGACCCGGTTCGATGCGCTGGCCCGCGCCGGTATCGAGCGCGAATTGCCATGTCGCGTCCGGCGGGGTGAGCGTGTAGCGCAGGAAGATCACGCCATCTTCCGCCGTTTCGCTATGGCCGATCTGCCCGCCGAGCGTCAGGCGGTGGCCCAGCCCGTATTCGCCGTAAATCCCCGCGTGGCTGTCAAAGAGGATGTCCCCGGTGATCAGGCCCGTGGTCGGGCTGTCGGAGGTGATGGAAAAAGCCAAAAACCCCTCGCCCGCGGGGCGCGCCCATGGCCCGGCGAGGCCCCGACCCGCCATCGGCAGGGCCGAGAGCGGCAGGCAGGCGAGGATCGTGGCGAGGCGGCAACGCATGGTGGCATTCTGCCAAAGGCGTGGTTAACAAACCGCTAACCGCCTTGCGCCCGGCCCATGGCGCGGGCAGCTTGCAGGCTTGCCACGACCGAGGGGGGATCGTCATGGCCCTTGTGCCGCCGCTCACAGAAGAGGCGATGGACGCCGATCTGTGCGCCCACGTCCAGTTCTTCAAAGGACCTTTGGGGGTGATCCCGAATTCGGTGCGCACCATGGCGCATCGCGCGCCGATCGCGCGGGCCTTTACCGATCTGAACGTCGCGGTGATGACGGATTACGGGTCGGGCGTGACACCGGAATTCAAGCGGCTGATCGGCTATGTCTCGAGCTTCGCCTCGGGATGCCTGTATTGTCAGGCGCATATGATCCTTGCCTCGGAACGGTTCAACGCGAGCGAGGCGCGGTTGACCGACGTCTTCGATTTCGAGGCGAGCGCGGCGTTCAGCGATGCGGAAAAGGCGGCACTGGCCTTTGCGCAGGCCGCGACGCAGGTGCCCAATGCGGTGACGCCCGAGGTGGGCGCGCGGCTGAGGGCGCATTGGGACGAGGGGCAGATCGTCGAGATCATGGGGGTGGTGGCGCTGTTTGGCTACTTGAACCGTTGGAACGATTCGATGGGATCGGCGCTGGAGGATCTTCCGCTGTCCAAGGGTGAGGCGCGGCTGGCGGAGGCCACGGGCTGGACCGTGGGCAAACACCGATGAGCGAATTGGCAGGTTCCGTGCGCGAGGCGCTCCGGTCGCGGGGCGAGCCGATTTCCCGGCTGGGATATTTCTGCGCGCCCTTCCGGCCGGCCGAAGGGCCGCTGAAGGACAAGGTGATCAAGACCTATCGCGGCGGGCGTGACCCCGAATTGCTGGAACAGCTGGCGCGGCGGCACACGGCCTATGTCGAGGTGCTGACATGGGCCGGCGTGCGCCTGCCGGAGACGCGGTTCCTGATCCTGAACGAGGCGGGATATCTGCAACCGGTGATCGTGCAGGACGCGCTGGACGAGGCCCTGTTGATGCGCCCGCAGGTGGAGGCCGCCGATCTGCAAGGCGCGCTGGCGCTCTTGGAAGGGGCGGCCGCCAGCATCGCGGATTTCTGGGTGCGGGTGGCGCAGCGGCCCGAGCGCATCGGCTATCATCCGTCGATCCGGAATTTCGCCTATGACGCGCAGGGTCCGATCTTTTTCGACACGTTTCCGCCTCTGATCGGGTACAGCCGCGAGGATATGGGGCGGCTCTTGTTGCGGTTCTCCGAGGCTGGTCTGGTGCGCAGCATGGGCGCGATCATGCCCGAGCGCATCCGCGGCATTCAGGACGAATGGTATTCGCCCGCAGGCACCATCGTGGGTCTGATCGGCAGCGCGGTGCGGCTGCGCCCCGCGGATGGTCCGGCGATCTTGGCCTGGGCGCGGGACTTTGCCGACAGCCGGCTTGATCTTGGGATGGGGGCCGAGGTTCTGGCGGAACTGGACCGTCCGCCGCGTCTGCCCGCCTTCTGGACGGGGATGCGCCGCGTGCTGGGGCTTGAGGGCAAGCCGAATGTCTGAGGCCACCCGGCCTGACATGAAGGTCGTGCTGGTGACGCCCGAAATCCCCGGCAACACCGGTACGATCGGGCGCACCTGCGTGGCGCTGGATCTGGAGCTGATCCTGATCCGGCCCTACGGGTTCGACATTTCCGACAAATCGGTGCGGCGGGCGGGGCTGGATTACTGGAAGCATGTCCGGCTGTCGGAATACGACGATTGGGCCGCCTTCCTTGCCGCGCGGCAGCCGCGCCGCGACCAGCTGTTCCTGTTCGAGGATGACGGGGCGGGGGGCACGGTCTACGACCCCGACTATCCCGGCGATGCCTATCTCGTGTTCGGGCGCGAGACCAAGGGGTTGCAGCCCGAGATCCTGAACGGGCTGGAGGACCGGACCTTTCGCCTGCCGATGCGGAGCCCGCACATCAGGTCGCTAAACCTTGCCAATGCGGCGACGGCGGTGGTCTATCAGGCGATGCGGACGCATCTGGGGCCGCCCGGCCGGAAATGACCTTGGTTCGGGTGCGCGCCCGCCATGTTTCCGCCATGTCCGCCGGGTGAAGTTCCTGCCTGACAGAAGCTTTCGCAGCGGAGACAGGCATATGGATTTCAAGACATTCGTCACGGACACCTCCGGCGCGGTGGCGGTGGATTGGGTCGTCCTGACCGGCGGGCTGGTCGGGCTTGGGATTGCCGCGACCCTCGTGGTGTCGGGCGGCATGGAGGATCTGTCGGGCGACATCAGCGTCCACCTCGCCTCGATCGAAGTTGGGCAAAGCGATCGCGATGCGGGCGGGGACGAAAGCGCCTGGGGCACACTGGCGCAGCTGAACCCGTGGTCGGATCCCGTGCAGATGATGCAAGGCTATCTCGACCGCGCGAATGGCGACGTGCAGGCCGCCTATGACAGTCTTTTCGCAGATGCACAGCGCGAGGCGCTGGATCCGAACATGAATTCGGGCAACGAGATCGACGCGCTTGGCGCGTTCGAGGCCCATGCGCAAGCCAACAACCTGCGCTATGATGCGGGCGACAATCCCGACTACGCGACCCTGCACAACACCTATACGACGACACAGACGCAATCGTTCTTCTGATCCCGCGCTTGCGGGGAACGACGGGCAAAGGTTGAAACGCCGGGCATAGGGCTGCATCCTTCGGGGGAAACCTACGGCCTTGGCTTCGCGGCCTCGGTCCAAACGCAAGAGGCCGCCATGTTCACCGACAGCCGGACCGACGATGTCCAGACCGTCATCACCACCTTCGAGACATCGCCGGGCACCTGCGCCGACCTGATGGACGAATTGCAGGCGGCCTATGCCGAGTTCATTTCGCACCAGCCGGGATTTGTCTCGGCGGCGCTGCATGTGAACGACGCGCAGACGCGGATCGCCAATTATTCGCAATGGCAGAGGCGCGAGGATTTCCAGGCGATGCTGCGCTCGGACGAGATGCGGGCGCGCAACCGGCGGATCGGGGCGCTGTGCCGGTCATTCGAGCCGGTCCTTTATGACGTGGCGGCGACCTATGGTGGATGAACCGGGGCGCGATCCGGCCGGGCCCGAGGCGCTGGCCGAAGAGGTGCGCGCGCTGCGGCGCGAGCTGACCTTTCTGCGCAGTCACAAGATGTTCCAGATTTACCAATCGGTGCCGCGCGTCCTGATGCTGCGCTTTGCCAGCGGCATGGCGGTCGGGCTGGGCACGGTGATCGGCGCGACCGTGCTGTTGTCCTTGATCATCTGGGCCTTGAGCCAGATCGAATTCATCCCGATCATCGGGGATTGGGCCGTGCGCATCGCGACCGAGATCCAGACCTTGACGGGCGGGGAATAGGTTTTGCCTATCACGGCTTGTGCCGGTCGGGGCCGTGCCTATCTGCATCGGAAGGACCCAAGCAAAGGAGCGTCCAGACATGCAATGCCCCGTTGACGGCACCACCCTTGTCATGGCCGACCGGCAAGGTGTCGAGATCGACTACTGCCCGCAATGCCGCGGTGTCTGGCTGGATCGCGGCGAGTTGGACAAGATCATCGAACGATCCGCCCCGGCGGCACAGCCGATGCGCCCTGCGCCCGAGCCAAGCTACCGCGACGACGACCGCGGCTACGAGAAGAAGAAGCGCCGGGGATCCTTCCTCGACGACATCTTCGATTTCTGACGCGGGCGTTGGAGCATGTCGCGCAAAAGTGGGAACCGGTTTTCCGCGCCCCGGACATGCGACATCAGAAGGTAAGAGCGCGACGCGTGAGTGCGAATGAACGCGACGCGCTCTAGGGATCAGCCGTTCAGCGCCTCCCAGATCCGTCCGGGCGAAAAGGGCATCTGCGGCGGCGCTTTGCCCGTGGGGCGGAAGGCATCCGTGATCGCGTTGATGAGCGCCGCGGGTGCGCCGGTCGTCGCGGCCTCCCCCACGCCTTTGGCACCCAGCGGGTTCATCGGGCTCGGCGTTTCCGTCTGCGACAGGCCGAGCGGCGGCAGGTCATCGGCGCGCGGCATGGCGTAATCCATGAAGCTGCCGGTCAGAAGCTGCCCCTCGTCATCGAGCGCGATGGCCTCCAGCATGGTTTCGCCGACGGCTTGGGCAAAGCCGCCGCGGATCTGACCCTCGACCTGAACGGGGTTCACGATCAGGCCGGTGTCGTCATGGGCATGGGCAGACAGCAGGCGGGCGACGCCGGTGTCCGCGTCGATCTGCACAAGCGCGGCATAGGCCCCGAAGGCCCAAGCCTGCCCCGCGACCTCGTAGCGGCTTTCGGCGGTCAGGGGCAGGGGTTGGCCCGCCTCGCGCAGCTTCAGCACCTTTTCGCAAGCCTCGAGGAGCGCGCTGCCGCCGATGGCGGTGGCCCGGCTGCCCACGGCGCCGACGCCCACCGGCGCGGTGCCGGTATCGCCCGCGTCGAGCGTGATCGCCTCCATCGGGATGCCCAGAGCG
This sequence comes from Roseicyclus marinus, assembly GCF_030163795.1. GTDB lineage: Bacteria > Pseudomonadota > Alphaproteobacteria > Rhodobacterales > Rhodobacteraceae > Roseicyclus > Roseicyclus marinus. The sequence continues at coordinate 347,549 of NZ_JASJOF010000001.1, forward strand.
TCACTTGCGATCTGGGAAAAGGCGGTCAGCCGCCCGTGGCCCTGTTGCGTCGCGCCGGTGACGATATGGGCCGTGCCGTCTGCGTTCAGCGTCACGCTGGCATATTCGAAGCCCGCCGCCGAAGGGTCCACGTAGAAGGCCGTGCCAAGCCCCGCGATCCCGCCTGCCGCGCGGATCGCATCGCGCCGGGCGCGCAGGCCCGCCAGATCGGCGGCGGCCTCGAACGCATCGAGGGCGGCGGCGTAATCGCCGCTGTCGAGCTTGTTGCCGGTCGCCGTGTCATGCGGCATGGCAGAGGCGGGCAAAAGGTTCGCACGGCGCAGCGCGATCGGGTCGCGGCCCGTGACGGCTGCGGCCTCGTCGATCAGGCGTTCGATGATCACATTCGCCTCGGGCCGGCCCGCGCCCCGATAGATGCCGACGGGCGGCGTCGGATGGGCGGTGACGGCTGTTTCGATGTCGAGCGCCGGGATCACATAGCCCGAGGGCAGGATGCGCGCCGCGTTGAAGGCAGGCATCAGCGCCGTGCCCGACAGCCACCCACCGACGGGCGCGTCGATCCGCGCTTCGAGCGCGAGGAAGCGGCCTTCGGCATCCAGCGCCAGCCGCCCGCGCGAGGTCAGGCCGCGCCCATGGCCCGCGGACAGGAATTCCTCGGACCGGGTCGCGATCCAGCGCACATCGCGTTTCAGATGCATCGCGGCCCAAACCGCCAGAACTTCCTCGGGGTAGGAAAAGCCCTTCATCCCGAAACCGCCGCCGACATCGGGGGCTTTGACGCGCACCCGGTCCGGGTCGAGTTGCAGGATGCGGGCAAGGTCGTTTTTCGTGCGATGCGGCGTCTGGGTCGATTGCCAGATCGTGACGCCCTCGGTCGCCGCGTCGTATTGGACGGCGATGCCGCGCGGCTCCATAGGCGAGGGCGCGACGCGGGGATGACGGGTTTCGACCTCGACCACATGGGCGGCCTCGGCAAAGGCGCGGGCGGCGTTGCCGGTGCGCCATGCGCGGCTGGCGATGCGGCGCGGTTCGGGCAGGGGGCTGTCGTCGATGTCGAGCACGATCAGGTCGACGGCATCGGCGGCATGTGCCGGGCTGTCGGCGAAAACGGCCACGACGGGTTCGCCCACGGCGGTGACATTTTCCCGGGCCAGAAGCGGAAAGGGCAGCACCTCGGCGATGTCCAGCACGGGCTGGACATCGGGCGGCAGGGTGGGCGGCAGGTCGGCCCCGGTCAGCACGGCGACGACGCCGGGGGCGGCCAATGCCTCGGAAATGTCGATGCCGGTGATCTTGCCCGCCGCGACCGGGCTGCGCAGGAACGCGATGTGGAGCGGATCGGTCAGCGCGATATCGGCGGTGTAGCGGCCCCGCCCCATCAAAAGCGCCGGATCCTCGCGCCGGGTCACGGGCGCGCCGATCATCTTGTGTTCGGGTTTCGTCATCGCATCTGTCCCTGTGGCCATCCCAACCACGGCTGATAGTGTGGCTTTGGACGGGAATGGCAAGGGATGGGACGGCGATGAAACTGGCGGTGATCGGGGCGGGCAGCATCGGGGGATGGGTCATCGCGGCGCTGGCGCGCGACGGGCTTGGCCCGGCAGCGGTGATCGTGCGCGGCAGCGCGCCCTCGGGCCTGCATGCTGTGCGGTCCGTGGCGGAACTGCCACCCGGGGTGACGCATCTGGTCGATTGCGCGGGCCATGCGGGGCTGGCCGCGCATGGGCCTGCGGCCTTGGCGGCGGGGATAGACGTGATAACGCTGTCGCTGGGTGCGCTGGCCGATGAGGGGCTTGCCCGTGATCTGGCCGAGGCGGCAGAGGCAGGAGGCGCGCGGCTGCATCTGGCGAGCGGGGCGATCGGCGCGCTTGATGCCCTGCGCGCCGGCGCTGCTGGTGGCTTGCGTAGCGTCCGCTACACGGGTCGCAAGCCGCCCAAGGGCTGGGCCGGATCGCCCGCGGAGGATGTGCTGGACCTGTCGGCCCTGACCACGCCCGCCGCCCATTTCGAGGGCAGCGCGCGGCAGGCGGCCTTGCGCTATCCCAAGAATGCCAATGTCGCGGCGGCGGTGGCGCTGGCGGGGCTGGGGTTCGATCAGACGCAGGCGCGACTGTTGGCCGATCCCACGGCGGCGGGCAATGTCCACGAGGTGGAAGCCGAGGGGAATTTCGGATCGTTCCGGTTCGAGATCACGGGCGCCTCCCTGCCGGACAATCCACGCAGTTCGGCCTTGGCCGCCATGAGCGTTCTGGCCGAGGTGCGGCGGCTTCGGGCGCGGGTGACGACCTGACGACCTAGCGTTTCGCGGCTTCGATCGCCTGCCGTATCACGCCCGGATCGCCGAGATGGTTCATCAGGATCAGGATCAGGCGGGCGTTCAACGCCTCGCTCTCTTCACGGGTCAGGCCGTCATGGGCGGCGATCAGCGCCTCGTAAAGATCGTCGGGATTGGAAAGGATGGGGTCGAGGTTCAGGTTTGCCATCACGCTGCCTTTCCCATGGCGCGGTCGAACGCGCGGGCCAGTTTGTCCGCGTCGCAGGCAGCCCAGCGGGCGGCGACATGCTGGTCGGGCCGAATGAGGTAGAGCGCGCGCTGCGCCTGCCCCAGATAGCGGTCGCGCAAATCGGGATTGGCGGCGTCGAGCGTCAGAACCGCCACCCCATCCGGCACGCTGGGCACTGTCGCCCCCAGCGCCAGAAGGGTGAAGCCCCGCCCCAGATGATCGAGCAGGTAGCCATCGCCGAGCCGCGCATCGGGGCAGGGCGCACCGGGCCGGGTCCGCGCCGGACTGCCGGGCAGGGCGTCGCGCGTGACGAGCGGCGAGGCGTCATAGACCGAGGGCAGCGACAGGCGCCCCGAATTCACCATGGGCCGGGCAAAGGGTGCATGGCGTGCCAGATGCAGCACCGCATCGCGGAACAGGTGCGATTGCGGCGATTTGGGCGTGATGAAATCGGTCGCACGGGTGGAGTTGCGGATATTCTCGTCGGCGGCATGGATGCGTTCGGCATCGTAGCTGTCGATGAGGCTTTCGGGCGCTGCGCCTGCCAGAACGGCGGCGAGTTTCCAGCCCAGGTTGTCGGCATCCTGCACACCCGAATTGGCCCCCCGCGCGCCAAAGGGGCTGACCTGATGGGCGGCATCGCCTGCAAAGATCACACGGCCATGGCGGAACCGTTCCATCCGGCGGCACTGGAACGTGTAGATGGAGGTCCAGTCGAGCTCGTAGTCCACGTCCGGCCCCAGCATCAGGTCGATGCGTTTGCGGATCCGGGTGGGGTCAAGCTCGGCCTTGCGGTCGATGTTCCAGCCAAGCTGGAAGTCGATCCGCCAGATGTCGTCGGGTTGTTTGTGGAGCAGCGCGGAGGCGCCCGACTTGAACCATGGCTCGAACCAGAACCAGCGTTCGGTCGGGAAATCGGCTTTCATCTTCACGTCGGCGATCAGGAAATTGTCCTCGAACACCCGCCCCTCGAACCCCAGCCCCATCATCTCGCGGATGGGCGAGCGCGCGCCATCGCAGGCGATCAACCAGTCGGTTCGCAGGTCATAGGGTCCATCGGGCGTGTCCAGACGAAGCGTCACGCCATCGCCCGCCGCGTCCATCCTGCTCAGCCGGTTGCGGCCCCGGATCTCGATCGGCGCACCTTGCGCCTTGGCGCGGGCGATCCCATCCACAAGGAAGCGTTCGAACCATGGCTGTTGCAGGTTGATGAAGGCTGGGTGGCGGTGGCCGTCCTCGGGCAGCAGGTCAAAGGCATAGACCTCGTCCCGGTCATGGAACACGCGGCCCCGGTTCCAGACCACGCCCTTGGCCAGCATGTCGGCCCCGCAGCCCAGCCGGTGGGCGATGTCCAGCGAGCGTTTGGCGAAACAGATCGCGCGAGAGCCTTGGCCGACCCCCTCATGATCGTCGAGCACCAGCACCGGTGCCCCCCGCAACCCAAGGTCAAGCGCCAGCGCAAGGCCGACCGGCCCGGCCCCAAGGATCACCACGGGATGATGGACAGGCCGCGCCGCATCCTGATCGGCGGACCGCGCATAGGGATAAAGCCGAAAGGACAGCGGATAGCGGTCTTGCCAGGTCATCGCATCTCAGCCCTGCAGCGCCGCCCACATCTCGGCATCCCGTTCGGCGGTCCAGATGCGCGGATGGTCGAGGCCCCGCGCCTCGTCATAGGCGCGGGCGATGTTGAAGGGCAGGCAATGTTCGTAGATCGCGAAATCCCCGAATTTCGGATCGCAGACGGCGCGCGCCGCCGCCATCGCCTCCTTGAGCGAGCCGCCCTTTGCCGCGACGCGCGCGACGGGATCGTAGGTGGAATTCACGAAATCCCGCGTGCTGTCGATGGCGCGGCCCACCATGTCGCCGATCAGCGCATCGCCCCGCCCCGGCGCGATGGCGCGTGGCCGGAACCCCGCGATCACGTCCAGCGTGTCGCCCCAATCGGCGAAATGCCCGTCGCCGCAATAACAGGCCGAGTGGTATTCGACGATATCGCCGGTGAACATGACCTCGGCATCCGGCACCCAGATCGCCGCGTCGCCCGCCGTATGCGCGCGACCCGGCGTGAAGATGTCGACCCGGCGATTGCCGAGGTACACGGTCATGCTGTCCGAAAAGGTCGTGGTGGGCCATGTCAGGCCCGGAATGTCCTCGTGCCCCTGGAACAGGCGCGGGAAGCGGGCGAATTCGCTGTCCCAATCCTCTTGGCCGCGCTCGACCACCATGGATCGCGCGACATCGGACATGATCACCTGACCCGCGCCATAGGCCGAGGCGCCCAGCACGCGGACGGCGTGGTAATGGGTCAGGACAAGGTGCGAAATCGGCTTGTCCGTCACGCTCCTGATGCACTCGATCACCTTGCGGGCAAGGCGCGGCGTGGCCTGCGCCTCGATCACCATGACGCTGTCATCCCCGATGATGACGCCCGAATTGGGGTCGCCTTGGGCGGTGAAGGCATAAAGCCCCTCGCCGATCTCGGTGAAGCTGATGGTCTTCTCGGACAGGTCACCCGCCGATGCGAAGGCCTTGGCCATGGTCTCTTCCCCCTCTGTGCCGGGCAAGATTAGTGCAAATGCAACGATCCGTCGAGGGGCCGGTCCTGCGGAAACGGCAGGTCCTGTCCTCTGGACGCGCTAGGTCCTGTCCTCTGGACATGCAGGGATTGGGTGCTAGGGTCCGCGCGGTTCGGGACAGACCGATGAAAGGGACGGGCGATGGCGAAACTGGCGTTTTTGGGTCTTGGCGTGATGGGCTATCCGATGGCGGCGCATCTTTTGCGCGCGGGCCATGCCGTGACCGTCTACAACCGTACGACGGCCAAGGCCGAGGCTTGGGTGGCCGAACATGGCGGTGCCTTTGCTGCGACCCCGCGCGAGGCCGCCGAAGGATGCGATTTCGTCCTGTCCTGCGTCGGCAACGACGATGACCTCCGCTCGGTCTATGCCGGGCCCGATGGCGCGTTGGCGGGGATGAAATCGGGCGCGATCGTGGTCGATCACACCACCGTCTCGGCCACCGTGACGCGCGAACTGGCCGGCGCCGCCGCCGAGGCCGGCATCGGCTGGGTCGATGCGCCCGTTTCGGGCGGGCAGGCAGGGGCTGAAAACGGCCAGCTCGCCATCATGTGCGGCGGTGATGCCGCCCATTATGCTGCCGCCGAACCCGTCGTGGCCGCCTATTCCAAGGCGACGGTCCATTTCGGCGCGATCGGTGCGGGCCAACTGACCAAGATGGTCAACCAGATCTGCATCGCGGGCCTCGTGCAGGCCATGTCCGAGGGGCTTTATTTCGCGATGAAGGCCGGCCTCGACCCCAAGGCGGTCGCCGATCTGGTTGCCCAAGGCGCAGGCGGATCCTGGCAGCTCAAGAACCGCGCGGGCACCATGGTGGACAACCAGTTCAACCACGGTTTCGCCGTCGACTGGATGCGCAAGGATCTGGGCATCGCGCTGGGGCAGGCCAAGGAAATCGGCGCCTCCCTGCCGGTGACCGCCATCGTCGACCAGTTCTACGCCGATGTGCAGCAACTGGGCGGCGGGCGCTGGGATACGTCCAGCCTGATCCAGCGCTTCCGCGCCATGAACGGCGAGCTGGACTGACCCGATTGGCCTTCCGCTTCACCGATCTGTCGGCGCTGCGGGCGGCTGGGTTCGACGCGCTGATCGACGTGCGCAGCCCCTCGGAATTCGCCGAGGATCATCTGCCGGGCGCGGTCTCGATGCCTGTCCTGTCCGATGCCGAACGGGCCGAGGTCGGCACGATCTACGTGCAAGACAGCCCCTTTCGCGCGCGAAAGATCGGCGCGGCGCTGGTGGCGCGCAACGCCGCCCACCACATCGAGACGCGGCTGATGGGCCATGACGGCGGCTGGCGGCCGCTTGTCTATTGCTGGCGTGGCGGTCAGCGGTCGGGATCCTTCACCTCGATCCTGCAACAGATCGGCTGGCGCGCCGAAGTGCTGGAGGGCGGCTACCGCACATGGCGGCGCCATGTCGTGGGCCAACTCTACGACGCGGTCCTGCCGTTTCGGGTGATCCGGCTCGACGGCTATACCGGCACGGCCAAGACCGAGATCCTCAAACGTGTCGCCAGCCTTGGCGGGCAGGTGGTCGACCTCGAAGGGTTGGCGCGGCATCGCGGCTCCATCCTCGGCGATGTGGAGGGGGATCAACCCGCGCAAAAGGCTTTCGAATCCGCGCTGGTCGGGGCGCTCTCGCGGCTCGACCCCGCCCGTCCCCTGCTGGTCGAGGCGGAATCGGCCCGGATCGGCACCCTGCGCCTGCCGCCCGCCCTTTGGGTCGCCATGCGCGACGCCCCCCGGATCGTGATCGAGGCGCCGGTCGCGGCCCGCGCGCGCTACCTCGCCGCCGTCTATGCCGATCTCGCCGCCGATACCGAGGGGCTGACCCGGCGGCTGAACGGGCTGCGCAGTGTTGCGGGCCATGCCACGGTCGAAGATTGGCTCGCGCTGCTCACGGCGGGCGAGACAGAGGCGCTGTCGCGCGCCCTGATCGAGGCGCACTACGACCGCGCCTATGGCCGGCTTCGCCGCGACGACGCAAGCCCCGTGATCGCGCAGATCGACGGGGGGGATCTGGACGAGGCCGCGCTCGACCGCGCCGCCCGCGCCGTCGCGGCCCATCTGGCCTGACCGCCCCGTCTTTGCTTTCCAAATACTCATCAAGGCGGCAGCGCCCCCCTTGCAACGCCGCCACGCACGCGCCCCTCGCCCCCTTTTCCTCGCGCCCGCCATCCGCTACCTGACGCCCTGACCGACGAGAGGGACGCCGCCCATGGACAAGAGTTTCAACGCCGCCGAAGCCGAACCGCGCATCGCCGCCGAATGGGAGGCGCGCGGGTGCTTCAAGGCCGGGGCCAATGCACGCCCCGGGGCCGAGCCCTTTTCCATCATGATCCCGCCGCCCAATGTCACGGGTGTGCTGCATGTGGGCCATGCCTTCAACAACACGCTGCAAGACGTGCTGACGCGCTGGCACCGGATGCGCGGCTTCGACACGCTTTGGCAGCCGGGCACCGACCATGCGGGCATCGCCACCCAGATGGTCGTCGAACGCGAACTGGCCAAGGAGGGCAAATCCCGCCGCGACATGACCCGCGAGGAATTCCTGTCCCATGTCTGGGCGTGGAAGGCGAAATCGGGCGGCACGATCCGCCAGCAGCTCAAGCGGCTGGGGGCGTCCTGCGATTGGTCGCGCGAGGCTTTCACCATGTCCGGCGCCCCCGGCGCGCCTGCGGGCGAAGAGGGGAATTTCCACGATGCCGTCATCAAGGTCTTCGTGGACATGTACGAAAAAGGCTACATCTACCGCGGCAAGCGGCTGGTGAACTGGGACCCGCATTTCGAGACCGCGATCAGCGATCTCGAGGTCGAGAACATCGATACCCCCGGCCATATGTGGCATTTCAAGTATCCGCTCGCCGGTGGACAAACCTATGAATATGTCGAGAAAGATGAAGACGGGAACGTGATCCTGCGCGAGACGCGGGATTACATCTCCATCGCCACGACGCGCCCCGAGACGATGCTGGGCGATGGCGCGGTGGCCGTCCATCCCGATGACGAGCGTTACAAGCCTATCGTGGGGATGCTGTGCGAAATCCCCGTCGGGCCCAAGGAACACCGCCGCCTGATCCCGATCATCACCGATGAATACCCCGATCCCACCTTCGGCTCCGGCGCGGTCAAGATCACGGGCGCGCATGATTTCAACGACTACGGCGTGGCCAAGCGCGGCGGTATCCCCTGCTACCGTCTGATGGACACCCGCGCGCAGCTGCGCGCCGACGGCACCCCCTACGCCGAGGCAGCCGCCATCGCGCAGGCCGTGGCCAATGGCGAAAAGACCCTGACCGAGGCAGAGGCCGATGCCCTGAACCTCGTGCCCGACCATCTGCGCGGGCTCGACCGCTACGAGGCGCGGGCGCGTGTGATCGCCGAGATCACCGCCGAGGGTCTGGCCGTGATGACGCGGGCCGATGACCCGCGTCTGGGCAAGGACGCGCTCAAGCCCGACGCCGAAGGTGCCGATGCGCTTGTCCCCCTTGTCGAGGCCAAGACCATCACCCAGCCCCATGGCGACCGGTCCAAGGTCGTCATCGAACCGATGCTGACCGACCAGTGGTTCGTGGACACCGCCAAGATCGTGGGCCCCGCGCTCGATGCCGTCCGTGACGGCCGCACCCAGATCATGCCCGAACAGCACCGCAAGGTGTATTTCCATTGGCTCGAGAATATCGAGCCCTGGACCATCTCGCGCCAGCTGTGGTGGGGCCACCAGATCCCGGTGTGGTACGACGAGGACGGCGGCATGTATTGCGCGTCGACCGAGGCCGAGGCGATCGCCAAATCCGGCGGCAAGGCGCTGACGCGCGACCCCGATGTCCTCGACACCTGGTTCTCCTCGGGTCTCTGGCCCATCGGCACGCTCGGCTGGCCGGAACAGACGCCAGAACTGAAACGCTATTTCCCGACCTCCACCCTCGTCTCGGGCTTCGACATCATCTTTTTCTGGGTCGCCCGGATGATGATGATGCAGCTGGCCGTCGTGGGCGACGTGCCCTTCCGCGATGTCTATGTCCACGCCCTCGTCCGCGACGAGAAGGGGCGCAAGATGTCGAAGAGCATCGGCAATGTCCTCGACCCGCTCGAACTGATCGAGGAATTCGGGGCTGATGCCCTGCGCTTCACCCTGACCTCCATGGCCGCCATGGGGCGCGACCTGAAACTGTCGAAGGACCGCATCGCGGGCTACCGCAATTTCGGCACCAAACTCTGGAACGCCGCCCGTTTCGCGGAAATGAACGACTGCAAGCCGGTACCGGGTTTCGACCCGGCGGGCGTCACCCAGACGGTCAACAAGTGGATCGTCGGCGAAACCGCCCGTGCGCGCATGGCCCATGACGAGGCGCTGTCAGGCTACCGCTTCAACGATGCCGCGAACGGGCTTTATGCCTTTGTCTGGGGCCGGGTCTGCGACTGGTATCTCGAATTCGCCAAGCCCCTCTTCGCCTCGGGCGACGAAGCGGTGATCGCGGAAACGCGCGCGACCATGGCATGGGTCATCGACCAGTGCCTGATCCTCTTGCACCCTACGATGCCCTTCATCACCGAGGAACTTTGGGGCGCCATCGCGGACCGGCCCAAGATGCTGGTTCATGCCGATTGGCCGGACTATGGCGCCGAACTGATCGACACGGATGCCGATCGCGAAATGGGCTGGGTCATCGGCCTGATCGAGGAAATCCGGTCTGTCCGCGCGCAGATGCATGTGCCCGCAGGCCTCAAGGTGCAGCTGTTGCAGGTGGAGCTTGACGAGAAAGGGCAGGCGGCGTTCGAGCGCAACGCGGCGATGATCGAACGGCTGGCCCGCCTGTCGGAGGTGACGCAGGTTGCCGCCATGCCCAAAGGGGCCGTGACGGTCGCGGCCGAAGGCGCGGTCTTTGGCCTGCCCATCGCCGACCTGATCGACGTGGCCGAGGAAAAGGCCCGTCTGGCCAAGGTGATGGACAAGCTCGGCAAGGAAATCGGGGGTCTCAAGGGGCGCTTGGGCAATCCCAAATTCGTCGAAAGCGCACCCGAGGAGATCGTGGAGGAAGCCCGCGAGAACCTTGCCGCCCGCGAGGAAGAAGCCGCCAAGATCAAGGACGCGCTGGACCGTCTGGCCGCCATCGGCTGATCTGGCGAAACTGCAGGTTTCCGCGCCGGACATCTTGGAATGTCCGCGCGGTAAATCTCGTGTCGGCCCGCGGGGCGTGCTATCGTTGCGCCCATGCCCCTCTGGTTGGATCGCCTCGCCGAACGCCGCATGCTCAAGGCCCGAGCCGAGGGCAAGCTGTCGGGTCTGGCCGGCGAGGGAAAACCCTTGCCCGAGCATCCCGAGGCCGCGCTTGTCGACCCGGGCGAGGCCATCGGTTTTCGCATCATGGCCGAACACGGCGCGCTGCCCGAGGAAATCCAGCTCAAGAAACAGCTGGCCGAGGCAAAGGCCGCCTATGCCGCGACGACCGACCCTTCGGACCGCCGCGCGGCCATGGTGCGGATCGCAGAGTTGGACATGAAACTGTCCATCGCGACCGAAGCCCGCAAAAGATTCATGCGCTGAGCGCTTTGCGCCCTTAGGCGACCTGCCGCGCTATGCGCCCCTAGGCGCGATGCGCGCCTGCCGCCAGCCCCGCCACGAAATCCGCGATCTCGGCCACGGGCTTTCCTGCCGCGATCTGCGCCACGATGGCCGATCCCACAACGCAGCCATCCGCGATGCCCGCGATGGATTGCGCAGCTGCGGGCGTCTTGATCCCGAAGCCCACGATGACGGGCAGGTCGGTGGCGGCCTTGATCCGCGCCACCTCGGGGGCGACCTGTGCCGCATCCGCCTCGGCGGCACCCGTGATCCCGGTGATCGAGACGTAATAGACAAAGCCGCTGGTGTTTTGCAGCACCTTGGGCAGACGCTTGCCATCCGTCGTGGGCGTCGCCAGCCGGATGAAGTTCAACCCCGCCTTCTGCGCCGGGATGCACAACTCGTCATCTTCTTCGGGCGGCAGGTCGACGATGATCAGGCCGTCGATCCCCGCCTCCTTGGCTTGCGCCAGAAAGGTATCGACGCCGCGCGAATAGATCGGGTTGTAATAGCCCATCATCACGATCGGCGTCTTGTCATCGCCCTTGCGCAATTCGCGCGCGATCTGGAGCGTCTTGTCAAGCGTCTGGCCGCCTTCCAGCGCGCGCTGACCGGCCAGCTGGATCGTTTCGCCATCGGCCATCGGATCGGTGAAGGGCATCCCCAACTCGATGATGTCCACACCCGCGCCCGGCAGCGCCTTCACGATCTCGACCGAGGTGTCGTAATCCGGGTCGCCCGCCATGACATAGGCCACGAAGGCCTTTTTCCCCTCGGCCTTCAGCCGCGCGAAGGTGTCGTCGATCCGTGTCATATCCGCCCCTCAGGTCACTGGTCCGCGCGGGTTTGGGCCATGGGCGCGCGGAAATCAATGGGGCAGGGTAGGTTTCGGCACCCGCGTCAGATGGCGGTAGCGCAACGGCAGCGCCACAGCGGCAACCGCCAGACCCAGCGCAAAGCCGATCCAGACACCGACCGCACCCAGGTCCAGCACGAACCCCATCACGTAGCCCGCCGGCAGGGCCACCGGCCAATAGGCGATCAGCGACACCATCGTGGGCCAACGCGCATCCATCATCCCCCTGAGCGCGCCGAGCGTGGTGGATTGCACCCCATCGGCCACCTGCATGACCGCCACCGCCAGAAACAGCGTGACCGCGATGGCGATGACCGCCGGATCGTCCGACAGGGCCCCCGCGATGGCCTCCCCCGCGATCAGCAGCACGGCCATCACGCCCAGCATCCATGTTGTCACGATCAAAAGCGCCGCCTTGAGCAGGGGCCTAAGCCGCGCGCGTTCTCCCGCGCCCACCGCCATCCCCACCCGGAGGGAGGCCGCCCCAGCCATACCCAGCGGAAAGACATAGGCGACGCCCGCCACCGCATGGACGATCTGGTTCGCGGCCAGCGCCTCGGCCCCCAGCCAGCCGATCATCACCCCGATCAGCGCGTAGGATCCGCCTTCGCCCGCATAGCCCAGCGTCAGGGGCCAGCCATCACGCCATTGCGCGCGCATCCGTGGCCCGATCCCGCGCGCCCTTTGCCGGAACGGGGCGAGCACGGCCCAGTGCCGCCAAACCAAAAGCCCAACCCCAAGGCTTGCCACTTGCGACATGAGGCTTGCCGCCCCCGCGCCGGGCAATCCCAGACCCAGCTGGTAGATCAACAGCCAGTTGAGCGGCACGTTCAGCGCCACGCCCAGATAGCTCAACACCACCCCCGCCCATGGCCGACCGATGGTGTCGAACAGCGCCTTGAGCACGAAGAAAACGGTAAAGGGCACCAATCCCAGCGCCACGAGGGCCCAGTAGACCGGCAGGGCCGCGACCACGGCCTGCGGCTGCCCGATCCAGCCGAGGAAGGGCAACAGCCCCAGCATCAGCACGGCGCCCGCCGCCCCCGTCAGCGCGCCCAGAACCAATCCCGCCCGCACCTCGCCCGAGACGGCGCGCGCATCGCCACCACCATGGGCCTGCGCCATCCGCACGCCCGCGACCGTCACGACCCCCCACAGCGCCGCGATGAACAAGATCCCGACCGCCGAGGCGATCCCCACGGCCGCCAGCGGCACTGTGCCCAAGGGCGCCACCATGACCGTGTCCACCACGCCCATCAGCGTCACCGCCGACAGGCCGACCATCATCGGCACTGACAGCGCCACAAGCGGTCCGATTTCGGCGCGCAGCGCGCCGGGCACAGGCGGGGGCAGGGCAGACATGGACAATACCACCGGCATCGCAGACGGGCCCCCGGCGATGCGTCTAGTCTTGAACGAAACCCCAGCCACGCGGGGACGGCGCTGCCGCAAGCCCGAGGTGGCCCGCCCCAATCCTCAAGTCAAGCCCGGCACGACCTGACGCAACCTTGACGCCGGGGCCCCGCCCCCCCTACATGCCCGCGAATTTCCGCAAACCGGCGAAGGATGCGCAGATGGGCTTCAAGATGGGCATCGTGGGCCTGCCGAATGTCGGCAAGTCGACGCTTTTCAACGCGCTGACGAAAACCGCCGCGGCGCAGGCGGCGAATTTTCCCTTCTGCACGATCGAACCGAATGTAGGCGACGTGGCCGTGCCCGACCCAAGGTTGGACCGGCTTGCCGCCATTGCGGCCTCCAAACAGGTGATCCCGGCGCGCATGACCTTCGTCGACATCGCGGGGCTGGTGAAGGGCGCCTCCAAGGGCGAGGGCCTTGGCAACCAGTTTCTCGCCAATATCCGCGAAACCGACGCCATCGCCCATGTGCTGCGCTGTTTCGAGGATGGCGATGTCACCCATGTCGAGGGCCGCGTCGACCCCATCGCCGATGCCGAAACGATCGAGACCGAGCTGATGCTGGCCGATCTGGAATCGATCGAGAAGCGCATCCAGAACCTCACCCGCAAGATCCGTGGCGGCGACAAGGAAGCCGTGGCCCAGGAACGCCTGCTCAAGGCCGCGCAGGCCATGCTGGAGGACGGCAAGCCCGCCCGCCTCGTGCCCGTCGCCGAAGAGGATCAGAAGGCGTGGAAGATGCTCCAGCTTCTGACCTCCAAACCCATCCTCTACGTCTGCAACGTCGAGGAATCCTCGGCCGCCTCCGGCAATGCGCAATCCGCCCGCGTGGCCGAAATGGCAGCCGCCCAAGGTGCCGCCCATGTCGTCATCTCCGCCCGCATCGAGGAGGAGATCGCCCAACTGGACGCCGACGAGGCCGCGATGTTCCTCGAGGAAATGGGGCTGGAGGAGGCGGGCCTCGACCGCCTGATCCGCGCGGGCTACGCGCTTTTGGGCCTTCAGACCTATTTCACCGTCGGCCCCAAGGAGGCCCGCGCCTGGACCATCCGAAAGGGCACGCTGGCCCCCCAGGCCGCAGGTGTCATCCATGGCGATTTCGAACGCGGCTTCATCCGGTCCGAGACCATCGCCTATGACGATTACGTCGCGCTGAAGGGCGAGACGGGCGCCAAGGAGGCGGGCAAGATGCGCGTCGAAGGCAAAACCTACGAGGTCAAGGACGGCGACGTCCTGCATTTCCTGTTCAACGCCTGAGCGGCGGTTTGCCCCTGAATTAAGGCTTGTCCCCGGCAGGGGCTGCGATTAGACGGGTCGGCGGAGACGTGGCCGAGTGGTCGAAGGCGCTCCCCTGCTAAGGGAGTAGGCGGGAAACCGTCTCGTGGGTTCGAATCCCATCGTCTCCGCCATCATCTGGCACAATTTCTTGAACATCCGACCGCCCCACCGGCCCCGCACTCGCATGGGGGCTGCGGTCGGTCTGCTGCGTCAAGATCGCATGCTCCCCATGTCGCGCGCATCTCGCCCTGCTCTCAAAGGACGCAGCCGGATGTCGCCGTGTGTTCTTGTCAGGCCCGGTTCACCGCCTTGCGCACGGCCTGCACCATCTCCGCGCTCGAGACCGGCTTGGGCAAGACGGCGGCAAAGGCCGTTCGGTCCTCCATGGCCAGCATCTCGGCCCGAGCGGTCACCAGCACCGTAGGTATCGGTGGATCCAGCAGGGCGGCCTGCCGCGCCAAGGCAAGGCCGTCCATGCCCTGCATGTGCAGGTCCGTCACCAGCACCGAAAACATCCCCGGTGTCTCTGCCAGCATCTGCAGCGCAAGATCGGCGTCGGTTTCGCAATAGGCCGCCGCCCCCGCTGTCTCCAGCATCGCGGCAAGAACCATGGCCACATCGGGCAGATCATCGACGACCAGTGCTTGCGTCCCCGCCAGCAGGGACGGATCGACCGGAACACCTGCCGTCGGCTCGGGCTGTGCGCCTGCCTCTGGGGGCTCGGCCATGCGGGGCGCGGTGGCCGGCCAGGCGATCGTCATCGTCGTTCCGGTGCCGATCGCGGTGTCGATCCACATCGCCGCCTTGTTGTGTTGCAGGATCCGCGCCACGATCGGCAGGCCAAGCCCGGTGCCCCGCGCGCCCTTGGTCGTGAAATGATGGCGGAACATCCGGTCCCGCACATCGGCGGTGATGCCGGTGCCCGTGTCCGTGATGGTGAACATCACCACCTCCGTCTCCGGGTGGATCGGCACGCCCGCATCGGGGTGACAGCCGGGCCGGGCCGTTCCCGGCTCCAGTGCCGCGATATCGACCCTTGCGGGGCGATCCGGCGTTCCGGCATCGCAGGCATTCAGCGTCAGGTTCATCAGCACCTGAAGGATCTCCGTCGGATTGCCCCAGATCGGCAGGGGGAGGGCAGGCACCGCGACCCGCAGGTCGTGACGTTTGGCGCGCCCCCACCCGATCAGGTCGCGCGCCGCCGACAAAAGCGCGCCCAGATCCTGGTCCGACCGCGCGGTCTCGGGATGCCACAGCCCCTCCAGCCCGCCGATCAGGTCGCGCGACATGTCCACCGCGCGGCGCATCTGCGACAGGCTTGCGGCCACGTCGGCGTCCCGCGCGCCCAGCGGATCGAGCTTTTCGATGTTCCACAACACCAGCCCGATCAGGTTGTTCAGGTCATGGGCCAGCCCGCCCGCCACCTGCGCCACCGTTTCGCGCTGGTGGGCCCGTTGCAGCTCCTCGCGCAGGCTGGCCTGCGTTTCCTGTGCCTCGATCCGGCTTTCCTGCTCGGCGGTGATGTCGAAACTGACGCCCGACAGCGTGTGCGGGCGGCCCGTCGCGTCGCGGCCGTTGACCCCGGCAAAGACCTTGATCCAGCGCCATGCCCCCGCCGCGTTCCGCCGCCTGTAGATGCAGGTCGCCTGATCGATCTCGCCCGCCCTGATCCGGGCCATCGCATCACGGACGATGTGCCGATCCTCGGGATGAACCCCCTTCATCCAGGTGTCGAGGTGCTGCACGGGCGCAAGGCCGTGGCTCTGCGCCCAACGGTCGTTGAACACCGTCAATCCCGAGGGCAGATCGAGGCTCCAGACATAGGCCTGCGCGGCGTCGAGCACCCGTTCCAGCCGCTGCTCCGTCACCCGCAGCGGTGTGATGTCGACCATCACGCCTTCCCAGACGAACCAGCCATAACCAAGATCGCGGGGCACGGCATCCGCCCGGACCCAGCGGGTCTCGCCCCCGACGACCGTCCGCATTTCCCGCGAAAAGGCGGTGCGGGCACAAAAGGCCGCGCGGTGCGCCGCGATCCACGGCTCCCGATCCTCGTCCGGGATGCAATCCAGGACCGCCATGGGATCGGCCAGCACCCTGTCCCGCTCCACTCCCATCAGGTCGAGGAAATGCCGGCTTGCGAAGGTGAACCGTGCCATGTCCTGCCCCGGCTCCAGCAGCATGGTGAAGGCCCCGCCGGGCATATCCTCGGTCAGCGCATGGGCAGCCCGGTCCAGCGCGGCTTGCTTGGCGCGTTCGCGCGCCTCGGTCTGGCGCAGGCCGGTGATGTCCTGAAAGGTCAGCAAAACGAAATCGCCCTGCGGCGCGACCCCGATCTGCACATTCCGCGACCGGCCTGCCTTGTCGGTGATGAGGTGTTCCACCGGCGGCTGCACCCGCCCGGTGCGCCGTTGCGCCTCCACGATGGACCTGCAGCGCGCCAGCGCCGCCCGGCGATAGGCCGGGTCCGGATAGACGCGCGCCGCCCAAGATGCGAGATCGGGCACATCGCCCGGCGCATAGCCGAAAGTCGCGGTAAAGACCTCGTTCACGAAACAAACGCCGTTCTCGCCGCTCGGGTCATGGAGGGCCGCTGCGACGGGCAGGCCTTCGAACAGGGTGACCAACGGCTGCGGCAGGTCGAGGCAATCCAAAGTCTCGTGCGGTCTCATGAGCGGTCACTCCAACGGCACGGGGGAAGCGTGGCCCGAGCAACCACTCACCCGACCGCCGCAAACTCGGTCAAAACGGCTTTCTGATGCGCGGACGCAGCGGTCGGCTTTGCCGATCCTGCGTAGCGGCATCCCGGCCACGGCGAAATACTGATATTAGGATATATTTCACTCTAAAGTTTGGGTGCGGGCCGGGCTTTGCGCCCACGGGGGGGGGCCATGCTCCGGCCGCGCCGGGCAAACCATGCCCTTGCGCCGCCCCGCCTCAGCTTGCCGCGGTCTCCCGTCGCGCCTCCAGCGCCTTGTCCGTCTCCGCCGCCACACGGCAGGCCCGCGCCCGCGCCTCGTCCACTCCGGCCGCATCCCCCGCCAGCGCGGCGCGGTCGATCTGGTCCATCGCCGCGCCAAGTGCGCTGGCCCCGCAGGCTTTCGCAAGGCCCGAGGCCCGGTGCGCGATCTCCGCGACAGCGCTCAGATCGCCCGCCGCCCGCGCCGCCGCGATGGCGCCCAGCGCCACCTCGGTGTCCTTCCGCAGCGTCTCGAACAACTCACGCGCGAAACACGGTGCTTCGCTCAGCCAATCCACCGCCGCCGCGTCGATCACGCAAACCCCGCCCGGCACCATTTCCGGCGCTCCCGCTGCCGCGCGCAGATGTCGGGCCAAGGCGCGCGGATCAAGCGGTTTGGTCAGACAGGCCGCCATCACGCCGTCCGCGACCAACGCCTCTGCCGCGGCGTTGCGATCCGCGGTCACACCGACGATCACGGCACCCGCCTCATGCCCCGCCCCGGACCGGATCCGCCGCGCGGCCTCTGCCCCGTCCAGCCCGGGCAGCCGCAGATCCAGCAAGATCAGGTCGAAATCCCGGCTCTGCGCCTCGGCCACCGCCATCACGCCATCCGCCACCGCCACCACCTCCGCGCCCAGTGCCTCCAGCCGATGGGCGGTGACCCTGCGGATGATCTCCTGATCCTCGGCCAGCAGCACGCGCAGCCCCGCCAAGTCCGTGCCGTCACCCAGTGGCGCGGGCTCGGCGCAGCGGGGCAGGGGGATTTCGGCTGTAAAGGTCGACCCAAAGCCGGGGCGGCTCGTCACGCCGACGCGCCCGCCCATCGCCTCGGCCAGACCCCGGCAGATCGCAAGTCCCAACCCCGTGCCGCCCGGATCAAGCGCGCGGGTCGCCTCCAGCATCCCGAAATCCTGGAACAATTTTCCTTGGTCCTCGGGCGCGATCCCCACGCCCGTATCCGTCACCGACAAGATGACCTCGATCCTTTCCTCGCCCGCCGGACGCGCCCGCAGCGCCAGAACGATCTTGCCGTCGCGGGTGAATTTCGCGGCATTGCTGCCGAAATTCAGCAAGATCCGGCGCAGCGCCCCCGGATCGGCCAGAACCGGCCCGGTCTCGTTCAGGATCTCGACCGTGATCTCGTTGCTGTTGCGCCGGGCCAGCGGCTCCAGCATCCGGGCGGTTTCCCGCACAAGGGCGGCCGGATCGACGCGAACGGGCTGCAATCGCGCCTCACCCGTGCCGATCCGGGCCACGTCCAACAGATCTTCCAGAAGATCCAGCATGTCGTGGGCGTCGCGGCGGGCCCGTTCGATCAACTCTGCCCGCTCCGGTGCGGGCATGTCCCGCTCCAGCAGGTCCAGCGCGCCAAGCTGCGCGATCAAAGGCGTGCGCAATTCATGCCCGACGATCCCGATCAGCTTGGTCCTGCGGGCTTGCTCCGCGCGCAGGGCCTCGTTCAGCTTCGCTGTCTCGGCGGCTTTTGTCATGGCACGGTCGCGCGCCCGACGCGCCATCATCGTGCGGGTCCGGATCGTATCGCCCGTGACCAGCAACAGGATCGTTGCCAGAACCGACAGGGCGGGCCAGATCGTGCCAAGCCCCAGCGCCAAGACCGATCGATGCGGGGCCGAGACGGCAAGGCCCCAATGTGGCGCGGCCTCCAGCCTGTGGATGGCATGAACCCGGCGCAGTCCGACCGTTTCGTCATTTGCTCCGACCCACACCGCCGTCTCTGCCTCCGGCACAGCCTCGGCCAGCATCGCGGGCACCGGGGCCAATTGGTGGCGGTCGATATCCGCGGACCGCGCAATGACGCGCCGCGAGCCGTCGAAGATGATGGCCACATGATCGGGCGGCAAGGCATCCACCTGCAACAGGCCCGACAGATGCGCCATGTCGAAAGACAGGTAAAGCACCCGGTCCGTCGCAACACCGTCACCGGCGGGAACGCCCGTGGCCAGCGTCACGATCAGCGCGCCGGTGAGAAGGCTCGTGAACGCGTCCGAAACTGTCGGCTGACCGCTCTCCAGCGCCGCCTGCTCGGTAGCCACCAGCTCGGGATGGGCGGATGCCGGTTCGGTCACGGGCAAGGCTTCCCGCGATCCCGACCGCATCAGCGGCTCAAAGGATTGCCCGGCCGGTGCCAGCATGAACCAGACCCCGAACAACTCACCCACCCGCTCCGCCTCCGCACGCAAGGTGGGCAGGTCATCGCCCCCGACCAGCGCCTCGGATTGCGCGATGGTCATCAGCGCGGCCTTGTAGGCCCCAAGCTGGGTGTCGACCCGACCCGCCTCTGATTGCGCGAGCGCCTGAAGATAGGCGATCTCGCGCCTCTGCTCGGCACGACCGGCAAGATAGAGCGACACCGCCGCCGCAAACAGCGCGACCCCGAACAGGATGGCCAGCTTGCAGCATGACCTGCACCTCCAGCCCTGTTTTTCCTCCGCTCCGGCCACGCTCCCGCGATCCCCTGTCAAAACCCATACTGTCGGGTTGGAAAATCGTCACGGGTACAGTGTTCGGCCGAATGGCCCATCTTGCGTCTGCCGCCCCGCTCCGCTTCGGGGCTGTGTTGGTCCCTTGCCTCGGCCATCTAGGTCCGCGAGGCCGGTTGTCGGGGAAGATGACTGGCGCGCGTCTCCCTACCTTCTGATTGTATCGAAGGAGAAAATGCACAAAAACCGGTCGAAAGTCATCCTGACTTCCACCCCAATGCCGATTTTGTATAGCAATGGGCAATTATTTGCCAACCAACGGCACATATGCCACCAGAGTGTGTTGCGCCAAACTTTATATGACGATAGCGTTGCGGAGCGAATAGTCACCAACTCCCTTGGCTCTTTTGAGGCATGGGGACTTGTGCGAGGCAGGCTATGCCGCCCTGCGGTAGCGGGGCTCGGCAAGGCGCAGGATCTTTCGGGGTGGCCCCGGTCTTGCGCCTAGGCTATGGCCCGCAATCTGGGGGAGCAAGACCCAGACATACAGGTTGTTGCGTTTGTTTTGACCGGCTCGCGTGTTTTTCAGAGCAGCAAGTTGGAGCGAAACGATGAAAGTCCTGATTGCTGATGATCACGCGCTTTTGGCGCAAGCTATTTCCGACAGTCTGCGGCGGACCACGGATTTCGATGTGTCCATCACCTTTACGCTTCAGGGAACCCTCGACGAACTGAGCGTGACCGCCCACGATGTCATCTTGCTCGACCTGCGGATGCCCGGAATGCACGGCCTCGCCAGCATCACCGAGGTGATCGCCAAGGCGGGCGAGGGCAGCGTCGTCCTCTTTGCGGGGCAGGTCGATCGGCAATTCCTCGACGATGCCATCACGCTCGGCGTAAAGGGCTATATCCCCAAGACACTTCCGCTCAAATCGCTCGAGATCGCGTTGCGGCTGATCGCGACCGGCCAGACCTTCATCCCGCATACGGATAGCGCCGTCTCTAGCCCCTCCGACGAAAAGCGTCCGCCGCTGTCGGACCGCGAAATCCACGTGCTGCGGCTGGCCGCCGATGGCGAGACCAACAAGGAAATCGCCCGCGAAATCGCCAATACCGAAACGCAAGTCAAAATGATTATGCGCAACATCTGCATGAAGCTTGCGGCCCGCAACCGCGCCCATGCCTGCATCATCGCGCGCGAACGCATGCTGATCTGAGGCCGCGCCGCCCCGGCCGTTCAGCTGCGCTTCTGGCGCAGCCTCGGCCGTGGGTGGCGTTCGGCTTGCGTCAGCCAATGCCGCACGAACCCGCGCAACCGCGCGTCCGGTCCGTCCTCCGCCCCGGTCTCATCAGCGATCCCGGTCTCCGGCTCCGCCGCGGCCAGCACCCATGGCTCCGGCCATATCGCCTGCAATTTCGCGGCAATCACATCGACGATGCGCAACCGCATCGTGGCCCCGATACCACGGGTGTGAAACAGGCTGTAATAGGCGTCCTCGGGGTTCTCCAAGAGCCGCGTCAGCGAATATTCCCTGAAGAAATCCGAATTCAGAACGCTCGGCCGGATGCCCGCAACCCGGGCCTCCTCGCCCAGCAACGCCGAAAGCGGCAGGTCCATCTGGTCAGCGGTGCAAGGCACGGCGCGCGTCCTTTCATGTAGCGGCACCGCGCCTGGATCGGGGCGGTGCGGGTGGCCTGCGCCTAGGCCGGGCTTCGTCGCGTCCCGCAAGGGGGGCGGCTGTCTCAATGCGGTAGATAAACGGGCTGGATCGGATCATTGGAGGGCACGCCGGTCTGTGCGGCCCGTCGCTCCGACAGCTCTGCAAGACGCGCCATCATCACGCGGTGATTGGTCAGCGCCGCACCCAGCGACAGCGCCAGTTGCGGCCGCGTCACCGGCAGGCGGATGCTTGCATCCGCGATCATCGCCCGCTCGCACGACAGGTCCAGCCGCGCGAAGGTCACCGACCCCATGACGATGGGCAGATCTGGCGCATCCATCCGGAATTGCGCCAAGGCCGTGATCGCCGCATCCAGATCGACGAAATAATCGATCCCGATCACCACGATCGCGTCTTCGGAAAACTGCGCCGCGCGATCCTTGGCATCCGGCAGGCCGCTGCACAATTCCACGCCATGCGTGTGCTGATCCAGCCATGTCGCATGTTCGAGGATCTGGCACATCGGATCGGCCACCAGCATGATCCGCCGCTTGCACACCTCCGAGCCGAGGATATGGGCCGCTGCGCTCTGCGCCACGCCTGTGGCCGGACCCGAAGCATGACGTTCCAGCGCGCTGTCCTCGGCCTCGGCGGTTTTCCCCGCACGATCGCCTGAAAGCGCACTCACCCAACCCTTAAGGCCGTACCAAAGTGCCATGTTCGTTCTTCCTGCTGCTCGGTCGTAACCATGCCGGAACAAGAAGTTTTCCGCGACACATCGGAAGATCGAACGCCAACCTTCGCGCCCGCCCGCAGACCGCGCCCGCTGCCCTGTCGGGTCGCTATTCGGCGGCGATGCGCTCCGCGTGTTGCAACATCTCCCAGACCCGCGCGGGCGTGAACGGCATGTCGACCTGCCGCAGGCCCAGCGGCCAAAGCGCATCCTGAACCGCATTGGCGACGGCAGCCAGCGCGCCAACGGTCCCCGCCTCGCCGCACCCCTTCATGCCCAGCGGGTTCGCGGTCGACGGCACGGCCTCGGTGTAGAAGGCGATGAAGGGCGTGTCATCGGCGCGCGGCATCCCGTAATCCATGAAGGTCGCCGTCAGCAACTGGCCCTCGGCGTCGAACACGACATGCTCGGTCAGCGCCTGCCCGATCCCCTGTACCACGCCACCATGAACCTGCCCCTCGGCCAGCCTCGGGTTCATCAGGTTGCCGAAATCATCGACCACCGTGTAGCGGTCGATCCGCACCACCCCGGTGTCGCGGTCGATTTCCAGTTCCGTGATATGGCAGCCGTTGGGATAGGACCGCCCCGGCAGGGTCTGCGTCTCGGTCACCTGCACCAAGTCACCGCGCCCGGCAGCCCGTGCGCGCCCCGCCGCCTCGATCAGCGTCACCACCACGTTCGATCCCGGCGCGCGGAACACGCCTTCCTCCGCGTCAAAGGCGATATCGGCCCGGTCCATGTCCTCGGCCAGAAAGGCCGTCAGCCCCGTGATCAGCGTTTCGGCCGTGGCGCGCATCGCCATGCCCTGCACCGTCACCGACCGCGACCCGCCCGTGCCGCCGCCATGGGCGATCAGGTCGCTGTCGCCCTGCACGATCTCGATGCTGTCCAGTGGCAGGCCCGTCTGGTCATGCAGTAGCTGCGCATAGACCGTCTCATGCCCCTGTCCGTTCGACTGCGTGCCGACATAGACCTTTGCGCCGGTCTGCGTGATCTCGATGGTCGCGGTTTCCGACGGATCGCCCAGAATGCTCTCGATGTAATAACACAGGCCCAGGCCACGCAGCTTGCCCTCTGCCTCCGATGCTGCCCGCCGCTCGGCGAACCCTGCCAGATCGGCGCAAGCCTCCGCGCGCGCCAGAACCCGGTGGAAATCGCCCACGTCATAGAGCTCGCCCGTCGCGCTGCGATAGGGGAATTGCGCGCGGGCGATGAAATTCCGCCGCCGCAACTCCAGCGGGTCCACCCCCAATTCGCGCGCCGCGAAATCCATCGCGCGTTCCAGCGCATAGATCGCCTCGGGCCGCCCGGCGCCGCGATAGGCGTCGATCTGGGTCGTGCTCGTGTAGATGCCGCGATTGCGGAAATGATAGGTCTGCACGTCATAGGTGCCGGTCAGAACCTTGGAATAGAGCGAGGATTGGATGTTCATCCCGAAATTCGATGGATAGGCCCCCATGTTCGACAGGCTGTCGGTGCGGAACGCCACCAGCCGCAACTCGGCATCGAAGCCCAGCGTGGTCGTCACGATCAGGTCGCGCCCGCCGTTGTCCGACAGCATGGATTCCGTGCGCTCGCCCATCCAGCGCACGGGGTGGCCCAACATCCGCGCGGCTTGCGCCACCAGCAGGTTCTCGGGGTAATTCATCCCCTTCATCCCGAACCCGCCGCCCACGTCCGGGTTGGTCACGCGGACCCGATCCTCGGGCCAGCCCAGCCATTTGGCCAATTCGCCCTTGGTGCCCCAAACCCCCTGACCGTTGACCGCCAGATGGATGCGCTCGCCCTCGGGCTCCGCGTAGCAGCCGCGCGGCTCCATGCTGTTCACGATCACCCGGTTGTCGTGGCTCGTATGGGTCACGACATGGGCCGCACCCGCCAAGGCCGCTTCCGTCGCCGCCGCATCGCCCATGGCGAAATCATAGGCCACGTTGTCGGGCGCCACCTCGTGCAGCACCTCGCCCCCCGGCGCGATGTCGAGCTTGGCAGGCCGGTCATCCAGTTCCAGCACGATCAGTTCGGCGGCATCCTTGGCTTCTGCCAGCGTTTCGGCCACGACAAATGCCACGGGTTCCCCCACGAACCGCACCCGTCCCTCGGCCAGAATGGGGCGGGCGGGCAGGGGCGGGCGCGATCCGTCGCCGTTCTTGACGGGGGAATATTTCATCGCGTTCTTCAGCCCGGCCTCGGCCAGATCCGCCGCTGTCAGGATCAGGTGAACGCCCGGCGCTTCCCGCGCCTCGGACACGTCCAGCGCGGTGATGACGCCATGCGCCGCCGTGCTGCGAAAGACAAAGGCATGCAGCGCATGCGCGGGCGCGATATCGTCCACATAGCGGCCCTTGCCGGTCAGAAACCGCGTGTCTTCCAACCGGGTCACCGGCTGGCTGGTCCCGAACTTGCTCATCGCTTGCGCCCTTTCTTGTGCCCCTGCCGGGACAGGCGCGTACGCATGTCCCCGCCGGGACACTAGGCGCGTGGGCGGTGGTGTCCAGTGCCGGCCGGCTCCTCCAATGTCCGAACGGTGGCCAGCCGCAGGCCGCCATAGCCGTTGAACCGTGTGACCGTCGCCGTGGAATAGGCCCCCATCCCGTCGATCAGCAGGTAATCGCCCTCCTCCATGTCGCAGGGTAGGGGCACCTTGCCCGGCAACCGGTCAAGGCTGTCACAGGTCGGCCCCCAGACCAGCCTGTCGCGCGGCGCGCCGGCCCTTGCCCGTCCGTCCGGGGCCATCACCCGGATGCGGTCGGTCATGCCCATCAAGGGCTGTTCCGCGAGGGCGCCGTAGATCCCGTCGTTCAGATAGACCTCGCCCATACCGCGCAGCGATTTCACCCGCAGCGCAAGGCTGACCGCCTCGGCCACCATCGCCCGCCCCGGCTCGCAGACCAGCGCGGGCGCGTCCGTGCCGAAAGCCTCTCGCGCCGCCGCCCCGATCCGCGCGAAGATCGCGTCAAGCGGGGCACCCTCGCCCCGCATCCGCCGCGACGGGAACCCACCACCCACGTTCAGCCGCGCCAGCCGCACCCCGGCCGCCCGCGCGATCTCGCCCGCCGCGTGGATATAACTCGCCCAAGCCTCGGGGTCGGTGCATTGCGTGCCGGGATGAAACGTCAGGGCAGGGCGGAACCCCGCCCGCGCCACCTCGGCCAATAGCGCCACGGCCTCCTCGGGCGTCGCGCCGAATTTCTCGCCGAAATCATAGGCCGCGCCCGTGACCGCCAGCTTGAACCTGACCGCGATCTCCGCACCGCGGGGCAGGGCCTCGGCCAGCTTGCGCCACTCGCCCGGATGATCGACGCTCCACGACGCGACACCCGCGGCCACCCCCGCGGCGATCTCGTCCCGCGACCGTACCGGGTTGTGGTAGTGCAGCGCCGCCTCGGGGCTCAAGGACCGCACCAGCGCGATCTCGGCAGGCGAGGCCACGTCGAACCCCGCCACCCCCGCCGCCATCAGGTTGAGCAACACCGCCTCCGCCGGATTGGCCTTGACCGCATAGGTCACCATCCCCGGGAACCCGCGCAGGAACCGCCGCGCGCTGTCTTGCAACACCTCGGGCGACAGGAACAGCACCGGCTCGTCGGGCGCCTCCGCCACAAGGTAATCCCGCGGGCTCCGGTGCAGCGGCCGTGTCTCGCTCATGCGCCTGTCCTTTGTCTTGTCGCTCCTCCCCCTCAGCCTGCCGCCAATTCCGGGCGATTTCTCTGGTCACTCTGCACGAAATGCCCGATCATCTTGTCATATCGACGAAACCAATGGCGGAATGCCCCTATGGACGATCTCGACCGCGATATCTTGCGCCTTCTGGCCGGTGACGCCCGCATGTCCGTCGCCGTCATCGCCCGGCGGCTCAAGGTCGCCCGCTCCACCGCGCAGGCCCGCCTCGAACGGCTCGAAAGCTCCGGCGTGATCGCGGGCTACACCCTCCGGCTGGGCGAGGCGCTCCGCCAGGGCCGCATCCGCGCCAGCGTGCTCCTCTCCGTCGATCCCCGCAGCCAGCCCGCCATCCTCGCCCGCCTCAAGGCCGTGGCCGAGGTCGAACGCATCCACACCATTTCCGGCCGCGTCGACCTGCTGCTCGAGGTGGGCGCGCCCACCACCACCGCGCTCGACGCCATCCTCGACCGCATCGGCGAGATCGAGGGCGTCCGCTCGTCGGAAAGCCTCATCCACCTCTCGACGAAACTCGACCGCACCCTTTGACGGGCGCGGCCCAGCCTCAGGAAAACACGATCCCCGGCGCTGCCGTCACCACCCCGATCTGCGCCGCGTCGAACCCCGCCGCCATCAACTCTGCAACCAACGCCTCGGCCCGCTCCTCCGGCACGGCGGCCAACAACCCCCCCGCCGTCTGCGGATCATAGACCAGATCGCCCAGCGCCCCCTCGGGCACGGTAACCCGCCCCTCCAGCGCCGCCCGGTTCTGCGCCCAAAGGGTCGAGTGTACCCCCAGCCCCGACAGCCGCAGCGCGCCTGCCAGAACCGGCACCTCCTCCAGATCCACCTCCGCGCCCACGCCGGATGCCGCGCAGATATTGCCCAAATGCCCGGCAAGCCCGAACCCCGTCACATCCGTCATGGCGCGGGCATGGGGCGACAGGATCGCTGCCGCCGAACCCTGTCCCCGGCCCATCTGCGCCCAGACCGCGGCCACCTCCGCCCCTGTCGCCAGCATCCGCATCTCGCCCGCCAGAACCACGCCGGTTCCGATCCCCCGCGTCAGGATCAGCGCATCGCCCGCCTGTGCCCCCGCCAGCGTCACCGGCTCGCGCTCCAACAGCCCCGTCACCGTGAACCCGATGGTCAACTCGCGACCCATCGAGGAATGACCGCCCACGACTGCAACGCCCGCCTCCCCGAAAACCACGCCCGCCGCTGCCATCACCTCGTCCAGCCACGCGCCCTGCATCCTCGCCACCATGCGGGGCAGGATCACGTTGGCCACGGCCGCCTGCGGCCGCGCCCCCATGGCCCAGATATCGCCCATGGCATGAACCGCCGCCGCCCGCGCCACGAGGGCCGGATCTTCGGCAAAACCGCGCAAGTGATCGGTCGAGATCACCTGCCGCGCGCCCCCCACCTCCAGAACCGCCGCGTCATCGCCGGGCCGCCCGCCAAGGATCCCGGTCAGGGCCCCCGCACCCAGCTTCGCCCCGCAGCCGCCGCAGGGCGCAGGGCCCGCCATCTCGCGCGCGACACCCTTGGCCGCCCCATCGGGCGCGCGCGGCCCCGCCATCGCGGGCAGATCGCGCAGGCCCTCCATGAAGCGCGCGTCGATCCGGTCCTTCCAGCGCCACATCGCAGGCCCCGCCACCACGAACCCCGCCTTTTCCGCCAGCGCCACCTTGCCGCCCAGCGACACGAGCTTCAGGAAATCGCGCTGCGGCCGAAACCGCCGCCGTTGCGCCCCCACCAGATCCGCCCGCAGGTTCCAGGCCAGAACCGGGGCTGCCCGCACGGCGAAAACGCCAGCCTTGGGCCGCGGCGCATGGCTCAGATACACGCAATCGCCCGCGCCGTAGATCTCGGGATGACTGATCGAGCGCAACTGATCATCGACGACCATGTAGCCGTCGCGCATCTCCATTCCGCAATCCGCCAGCCAGCCATGCGGCACGGCGCCGGCCGCCCCCACCACCAGATCGGCCTCGACCACGCGCCCCCCGTCCAGATGCACCGCGCCAACCTCCACCCGCACCGGGGCCGCCCCCTCGGCCCGCGCGATCCCGTACCCCTCCATCGCCGCGATCAACCGCCCCCGCGCCGGATGCCCCTCCAGCACCGCGCCCCGGTCGATCACGCAAACCTCCGCCGCCCGGCCAAGCCCCCGCATCCGCTCGGCCATGGCCATGGACAATTCCACCCCCGCGATGCCGCCCCCGATCACCGCGATCCTTGCAGGGCCTTCCCCCTTGCAAAACGCCGTCCAGCGATCCGCGAAAGCGCCAAGCGGCTTGGCCGCCACCCCATGTTCGGCAAATCCCGGCAGATCGGCCATGTCCGAGGTGATGCCGATATCGACCGACAACAGGTCATAGGCGAGGGGCGCACGCCCCGGCACCGACACGCGCCGCGTCACCGGGTCGATCAGGTCGACCGCCCCGAGAATGATCCGCGCGCCGGCAAACCGCGCCAGCCGCACAAGGTCGATTTCCAGATCCGCGCGGCTGTAATGCCCCGCCACATGCCCAGGCAACATGCCGGTATAGGGGGCAGAGGGTCCGGGGTTCACCAGCGTCACCCGCACTCCCGGCACGGGCCGCATCCCCCAGCGCTTCAACACCAGCGCATGCGCATGCCCGCCCCCGACAAGAACCAGCTCCCTGACCAGCGGCACCGACCCGTCGCGCATGTCCGTCCTTCTCTGTTTCCCAAATATCCCGGGGGAGTCGCCAAAGGCGACGGGGGCAGCGCCCCCAACACCGGCCTACCCCCCGCGCGGCTTCGCCCGCAAGGTCGCTTCCGCCGCACGTGGGTCCTCGGGCCAGGGGTGGCGCGGGTAGCGTGCGCGCATCTCCTTGCGCACCTCGGCATAGGACCCGTCCCAAAATCCCGGCAGATCATTCGTCACCTGCACCGGGCGCGATGCGGGCGACAGCAGTACCATTTTCAACGGTACCCTGTCCGGTCCCACCACCGGATGGATCGTTGTGCCAAAGACCTCCTGCAACCGCAGCGCCACCTCCGGTACCTCGCCCGAATAATCGATGGGAATGGCGCGGCCCAGGGGGCTGGTCCATGTCGCGGGCGCCAGCCTGTCGACCTCCGCCATCGCCTGATGCCCGAGCCAAAGCCTCAGCGCTTCGGTCGGATCGAGCCGGCCCAGATCGGCCGCGCTCCGCTCCCGCGTCAGCCATGGCGCAAGCCAATCCTCCAAACCCGCCAAAAGCGCCGCATCCGAGACATCGGCCACGCCCGCCACCGCGACCCGCGCACGCAGCAGTCGCGCCTTTTCGCTCCAGTCCAGCGCCGACAGGCCCAGGTCGCGCACCCCTTCGATCAGCGCCGCGATGACGGCCTCGGGCGGCGCATCGCGCCAGACCCGATCCTCCAGCACCAGCCCGCCGAACCGTTCCTGCTGGCGTGCCTCGACCCGGCGATGGCGCTTGGACCAATGGCAATGATCGACCCAAGCCATCCGATCCGAATAAAGCGCGCGCAGCTCCGCCTCGGACAGGGCCACGGCCTGCCGCACCCGCGCCTCCCGCCTGTCGCCGTCCAGATCGGTGGCCACGATCAGGCGTTGCCCGGCCAGCCCGTCCCCCTCGGGCAGGATCGCGCCCGCACCGCCCGACAGGACATAGCGCGGGGCCTCCCCCGACCGCCGCAAGCCGATCCGGTCGGGATAGGCCAGCGCCGCCTGCGCCCCCGGGGACAGCCGCTCCCCGGCCTCGTAGCGTTTCAGCCGCTTCGCCTCATCCCGGATCTGCGCCACCGCGCCCCGGTCGGCCCCCATCCCGCCTGGATCCTCCAGCGCGCGCAGCCGCAGCATCAGGTCCGTCCCCTGTCCCCTGAGCGGATCACGCGCCGCCAGCAGCGCCGCCATCCGCGCCGCGCCCGGCCCCCCCGTCAGCACCATATGCCCAAGCCGGGGATGCAGCGGCAGCCGCGCCAGCGCCCGCCCATGCGACGTGATCCGCCCCTCCGCATCCAGCGCGCCCAGCTCCCCGAGCAGCGCGCGTGCCTCCGCCAGCGCCCCCTCGGGCGGCGGCGTCAGAAAGGCCAGCCCCTCGGCCCCGCCCCAGATCGCCAGTTCCAGCGCCAGCCCCGCCAGATCCGTCGCGGCGATTTCAGGGGGCGGAAAGGCGGGCAGCGCGCCTTCCGCGCCCTTGGTCCACATCCGGTAGCAGATGCCGGGTGCCACCCGCCCCGCCCGCCCGCGCCGCTGATCGGCCTCCGCCCGGCTGACCGGCTCCGTCACCAGCCGTGACATGCCCGTGCCCGGATCGAACCTTGCCCGTCGCGCGCGCCCCGCATCGACGACCACCCGCACATCCTCGATGGTGAGCGAGGTTTCCGCTATGGCTGTGGCCAGCACCAGCTTGCGCCCCTTGGTTGCGGGCAGGATCGCCGCGCGCTGATCCTCGATCCGCATCGCGCCATAAAGCATGTGGAGCGCCACATCCCCCGGCACGGCAGCCTGCAACCGTGCCGCCACCCGCCGGATTTCCCCCTCTCCCGGCAGGAACACAAGGCAGCCCCCCTCCGTCGCCGCCATGGCCTCCAGCACCAGATCGGCCACCGCATCCTCCAGCCGCCGCTCCTTCGGCACAGGCCGCTCCAGATGCCGCGTCTCGACCGGATAGGCCCGCCCTTCCGACGTCAACAGCGGCGCCTCCCCCAGCATCGCCGCCACCGGCCCCGCATCCAGCGTCGCCGACATGACCAGCAGCGCCAGATCCGGCCTGAGCGCCTGCCGCACCTCCCACGTCAGCGCCAGCCCCAGATCGGCATTGAGCGAGCGTTCATGGAATTCGTCGAAGATCACGCAGCCCACGCCCGGCAGATCCGGCCGATCCTGCACCATCCGCGTCAGGATCCCCTCCGTCACCACCTCGATCCGCGTTGCCTCCGACACCGCGCTCTCGCCCCGGATGCGGTAACCCACCGTCCCCCCGACAGGCTCCCCCAGCATCTCCGCCATCCGCTCCGCCGCCGCCCGCGCCGCCAGCCGTCGCGGCTCCAGCATCACGATCCGCCCCGCCACAAGGTCCATGAGCGCCAGCGGCACGCCCGTGGTCTTGCCCGCCCCGGGCGGGGCCTGCAGCACCAATCGCCCCTCACGGGCAAGCGCCACCTTCAACGCGGTCAGGATATCGTCGATGGGCAGGGCCACGGGCGCTCTCGTCCAGTCTTACGCGCCTCCACCTGCGCCACGCCCGCCCGCCCCGTCAACACGCAAATCCCGCCGCAGCGGGGCAGGGGCGCGGCATCCGACCTCGGCAAGCGGGCTGGACAGGCACGCGCGCAACCGGGCAGAACACGACAGGCCACGCGCCCCACGGCCCCGGACCCGAAAGACGACCCCCCGATGACCCAAGCGCCCCCTACCGACGATCTCGCCTCCCGCATCCTCGCGGGCGACCGGCGCGCGCTGGCCCGGGCCGTCACACTGGTCGAAAGCACCCGCCCCGATCACCGGCAGGACGCCACCGCCCTGATCGAGGCTTTGCGCAAACCCACCAAGGATCTCGGGCGGCAGGCGCTGCGCATCGGGCTCTCGGGTACGCCGGGGGTGGGCAAATCCACCTTCATCGAAACCTTCGGCATGGCGCTGGTCGAGGGGGGCTTGCGCGTCGCGGTCCTTGCCGTCGATCCCTCCTCCTCCCGCTCGGGCGGCTCGATCCTCGGCGACAAGACCCGGATGGACCGCCTGAGCCGCGAACCGGCCGCCTTCATCCGCCCCTCGCCCTCGGCCACGCATCTGGGCGGCGTCGCCCGCCGCACGCGCGAGGCCGTGGCGCTCTGCGAGGCGGCGGGCTTCGACGTGGTGCTGATCGAAACCGTGGGCGTCGGCCAGTCGGAGACCATGGTGGCGCAGATGTGCGATGTCTTCGTCCTCCTGCTCGCGCCGGCGGGCGGCGACGAATTGCAGGGCGTCAAACGCGGCATCATGGAAATGGCCGACCTCATCTTGGTCAACAAGGCCGATGGCGATCTCAAGCCTGCGGCCACCCGCACCGTCGCCGATTACGCGGGCGCGCTGCGGCTCTTGCGCAAACGCCCGCAGGACCCCGAGGGTTTCCCCAAGGCGCTGCCCGTCTCCGCCGTCACCGGTGACGGTATCGCCGGCGCATGGGCCGAGGTGCAGGCGCTGGCCCGCTGGCGCAAGGATCAGGGCTGGTGGGATCACGCCCGCGCCGCCCAGGCCGTCCATTGGTTCGAGGAAGAGGTGCGCGAGGGTCTCCTGTCGCGCCTGCGCCGCGACCCCGACCTGCGCCGCGCCATGGCCGACCATGCCGAGGCCGTGACCGAGGGTCGCCTCACCCCCGACGCCGCCGCCGCCGCAATCCTCGCCAAACTGTAGGGTGGGCAATCTGCCCACCACCCCACAACCACCGATGCCAAACTGTAGGGTGGGCAATCTGCCCACCAAAACCACCCCACCGCCTCACCGACGCCGCCCGTATGGTGGGTTCGCATCGTGGGCCCGCGTGGTGGGCAAATTGCCCACCCTACGTCTCCCACCTCAACCAAATCTCAATCCGACCATGCATTGCCCGCGCGCCACACGCGCCCCGGACCCGTTGCACGACCCCCGTCAACACCGTTCCCGCGCAGGGTTAACGAGACCTTGCCCGGTCCCATCCCCGGCAAGATCCCCTTCACATGCCCCGAAAAATCTTAACCTTTCCGAAACTTTCGGCAAAAAATCGTAACCCGATCTTAACCGAAAATCCGCTCGCCCTGTTCGTCGATCACCTGCTTGGCCTTGCGGATCGAAAACGCCTCGGCTTCCTCCAGCGTCTGCAACGTATCAGCGCGCAAGAGTTGGTGAACCTTGGTTTCCCCGCCCAGATCCTTCTCGATCCGTGCCGACACCCTGTATCCACCCGAACCCTGCTGCGGATCGGGAAAGATACGGAAGTCCTTGTAGAGTTCCGGCTCCTTGGCGGGTTTGCCGCTGCCGCCGAAAAGTCTGGAGAAAAGGGACATGGCTATTAGCCTCGCTGTCGATCAACCGATATTCGAAACGTCAGTATGAACGTAGTGGATAAAGTCCGATAGACCATGCTGCTTCGGAAGCCCCAGAGCATAGTTTGCGGCCATTTCCACGGCAATCCACGTTTCCGCCGATTTTGGTCCCTTCATTTCGGCGTCGCCAACGAAATGCACGAACAGCAGATGTGCCCGAATTCCCTGTCGATGCAGCCACCACAGGTGCGCAATACGATTGGCGGTCTGATAGTGGCAGCGCGCCCAATCCGAACGCATATCCGCGCCCAGATCGCGGGAGCAGTCTGAAAGGCTCTTCCGGATCAATTCTAACGAAGCTGGTGCCGTCGCGCCGCAAGGGCTGCTGAAACTTTCGCTGACATGTGCCTTGGCTTCGACAAGTACCGGCCCGCTTTTGCTTTGGGCCAATCCGTCCCATACCGCGCCGCCGCGCGGCCAGAATTCCCGTAAAGCCGTATCCAGATGCCCCAACCCGAGAATATCAAGAAAGGCGTAATCCTGATATTCTCGATATTGTGTCGCAGGAATGGGTGATACCCAATCCAGTCGCCCAAGCTTTGGCGGCTCCAGCCTTTCAGGTGCGTGCTCTACCAAGTGCTGCAACCATTTCTGGCTGCCGCGAAACGCGCGACCTGTGGCCGGATCGGTCCTCACTGATCGAGGAAACTCCGCAGCTTCCGGCTCCGGCTCGGATGCTTCAGCTTCCTGAGCGCCTTGGCTTCGATCTGCCGGATCCGCTCGCGGGTCACGCTGAACTGCTGGCCCACTTCTTCCAGCGTGTGGTCCGTGTTCATCCCGATCCCGAACCGCATGCGCAGCACGCGCTCCTCACGCGGCGTGAGCGACGCTAGAACCCGCGTCGTCGTTTCCTTCAGGTTCTCCTGAATGGCCGAATCCAGCGGCAGGACGGCGTTCTTGTCCTCGATGAAATCGCCCAGCTGGCTGTCTTCCTCGTCGCCGATGGGCGTCTCGAGGCTGATCGGCTCCTTGGCGATCTTCATCACCTTGCGAACCTTTTCCAGCGGCATCTGCAGCTTTTCGGCCAATTCCTCGGGCGTCGGCTCGCGGCCGATCTCGTGCAGCATCTGCCGCCCCGTCCGCACCAGCTTGTTGATCGTCTCGATCATGTGGACCGGAATACGGATCGTGCGCGCCTGGTCGGCGATGGACCGCGTGATCGCCTGCCGGATCCACCACGTCGCGTAGGTCGAGAACTTGTAGCCCCGGCGGTATTCGAACTTGTCCACCGCCTTCATCAGGCCGATGTTACCTTCCTGGATCAGGTCCAGGAATTGCAGACCGCGGTTGGTGTATTTCTTGGCGATGGAAATCACGAGCCGCAGGTTGGCTTCGACCATTTCCTTTTTCGCCTGGCGGGCTTCTTTCTCGCCCTTTTGCACCTGGTTCACGATGCGGCGGAATTCGCTGATATCGAGGCCCACGTATTGGCCGACCTGCGCCATGTCGCTGCGCAATTCCTCGACCTTGTCGCGGGACCGCTCCATCAGCGCCTGCCAGCCACGCCCGGCCTTTTCGGCCATCCGGTCGCACCATGCCGGGTCCAATTCGCAGCCGCGATATTCGTCGATGAATTCGCGCCGGTTGATCCGCGCTTGGTCGGCCAGTTTCACCATGGCGCTGTCGATGGCCATGATCCGGCGGTTGATCCCGTAAAGCTGGTCGATCAGCGCTTCGATCCGGTTGTTGTGCAGGTGCAATTCATTCACCAGCACCACGATTTCGGACCGCAATTGCTGATAGGTCGCCTCGTCCGATTTGGAGAAACTGCCATCCTCGTTCAGCGTCGCGGAAATGCGCTTGTCCTGCATTTCCGAAAGCTTGACGTAATCGGCGGCAATCCGGTCCAGAATGTCCAGAACGCGCGGTTTCAGCGCCGCCTCCATGGCGGCAAGGCTCATGTTGGCCTGTTCGTCCTCGTCGTCGTCGTCATCGGCGGCGCGGCGGATCGGCTCGCCATCGGCGTCCAACTCCTCGTCAGCCTCGCCACCCCGCGCCTCGACCGGCTGCGGCTTGGCATTGGCGACAGGCGCCACGACCGGTTCGTCGTCATCCTCGCCCAGCGACCGGCCAAAGGTCGCGTCGAGGTCGATGACATCGCGCAGCAAGATGTCTTCATCCAGCAATTCGTCGCGCCAGATCGTGATCGCCTGAAAGGTCAGCGGGCTTTCGCAAAGCCCTGCGATCATTGTATTTCTGCCCGCCTCGATCCGCTTGGCGATGGCGATCTCACCCTCGCGCGACAAGAGCTCGACACTGCCCATCTCGCGCAGGTACATCCGCACCGGGTCGTCCGTGCGGTCCAGTTTCTCGGTCTCGGAAGACGACAGCGCCACCTCGCGCGAGGTCGAGGTTTCCACGAGGTCCGTGGCCCCCTTGTTCGCCTCCGCGTCCTCGTCCGCCTCGTCGTCCTCGATGACGTTGATGCCCATCTCGGACAGCATCGACATCACATCCTCGATCTGCTCCGAAGACACCTGCTCGGGCGGCAGCACGGTATTGAGCTGGTCATAGGTGATGTACCCACGTGCCCGCGCCTCCGCGATCATCTTCTTGACCGCAGCCTGGCTCATGTCGAGCCCGATGTCGGTTTCCTCCCCGTCCTGCGGCTTGCGATCTTCGGTATCTTTGGCCATGGGCAGGTGTCCTTTGGCGGTTCGTGGCGTGAAGCCGGCGGGGCGGTCGGGCCGCCGAATCTTTGCTACTGCAACTTATGTAAGGCGAATCAGTGATTCGCATAGAGCACTTAGCGGGTTTTCTTCTCCCAGACGCGGGCCTCTATCAAGGCACGCAGTCGATCGGACAGGGCGTCTGTGTCTTCGCTGACAGCTCCTTGCATGTCCGAGGCGGTGGCCCGTCCCGCCGTCTGGCGGCGGTGAACGGCGTGGTTGAGGCGGCGACCCAGCCGCGTGTCCCCTTCGGGGATATTGTCCAGGTCT
This sequence comes from Roseicyclus marinus, assembly GCF_030163795.1. Taxonomy (GTDB): domain Bacteria; phylum Pseudomonadota; class Alphaproteobacteria; order Rhodobacterales; family Rhodobacteraceae; genus Roseicyclus; species Roseicyclus marinus. The sequence continues at coordinate 383,183 of NZ_JASJOF010000001.1, forward strand.
TCCAGCGCCTCGGTCATCTCGGCCTTCAGCGCGCGGTCGGCGTGGTACTTCGCGAACTCCTCGGTCAGGCAGGCTTCTGCCCGGGTGGCATCGGGCGGCCCCGCTAGGATGGGGTTGATGCGCAAATGGGCCATCGACTGCAAGCTTTCAAGGGCGGCCCCGAGTCCCGCGGCGGCGCAGGCCGCCCCCATCGCCTCGGAATCCGCGGCCTCGGCGGTCAGGATCACGTCAACCAGCGCCGCATGATCGGCGTGGCGCGGGGCGAGGCGGTCGAGATCGGTTTCGAACCGGGACACAAGTTCCGGATACCGGCAAAGCGTGGCGAGGATCAGCATGATCCGAAGGTCATCCGCCGAAAGCGCCCCGGACCCCAAGGCGGATGACCGGGTTTCGGCCAAGGGCATCTGCGCCTCGGCAAAGCCACGCGCCCGCCAGCCTGCGCGATCCCCGCGACCTTGTGGCACCGCGGGGCGGAAAAGCGCCCGACGCAACTCTGCCAGCGCCTCGCCATAATGACGGCGCAGGCCTTGGTCGGTGATCTGGCCGATCGCCTGCCGCAGCCGCCGGTCGAGGGCCGCGCGCCGTTCGGGCGTATCGAAGATTTGCCCCTCGGTCTCGCGCCGCCAGAGCATCCGCACCAGCGGTTCGGCGGCATCAAGCTGCGCCTGCATCGCGTCGCGCCCGCGGGCCTTGATCAGCTCGTCAGGGTCGAGCCCTTCGGGCATGAGGCAAAAGCGCAGCGTCTTGCCCGGCTCAAGCATCGGCAGCGCCAGATCGACCAGACGCAGTGCCGCGCGCAAACCCGCCTTGTCGCCATCAAGCGCGATGATCGGCTCGTCCGCGATGCGCCACATCAGCCGCAGCTGGTCTTGCGTGATCGCGGTGCCCAAGGGTGCGACCGCAGCGCCAAAACCTGCCCGCACCAGCGCGATCACATCCATGTAGCCCTCGGCCACGATCAGCGGCTGGCCCTTGCCCGCCGCCTCGCGCGCGGGACCATGGTTGTAAAGCGCGCGACCTTTGTCGAAGAGGGGGGTTTCGCGGGAATTCAGGTATTTGGCGCGCGCGTTCGGGTCCATCGCGCGACCGCCGAAGCCGATGCACCGCCCCCGCGCATCCCGGATCGGGAACATGATCCTATCGCGGAACGCGTCATAGGGTGCGCCGCCATCATCGGGGCGCGTGGCGATCCCGGCCTCGATCACATCCGCCTCGTCGAGGCCCTTGCCGGTCAACGCGCTGAAGGCACCCTGACGGGCGGCGGGCGCAAAGCCGATCTCGAACAGGTCGAGCGCTGCGGCATCGAGGCCCCGCCGATCAAGATAGGCACGCGCCTCGGCCGCAGCGCCGGTTTTCAGCTGTAGCCGGTAATGTGCGACGGCCGCTTCCATCGCTGCGGCCAGTTTCGTGGCGCGGTCGGCCTGCCGCGCGGCCTGCGGGTCGCGGGCCGGCATCTGCATCCCGGCTTCGCGGGCAAGGATTTCCACCGCCTCCATGAAGCCGACATTTTCGGTTTCCTGAACGAACCCCAGCGCATCACCTTTGGCGTGGCAGCCGAAGCAGTAGTAGAAGCCCTTGCGGTCATCGACGTGAAAGCTCGCGGTCTTTTCCTGGTGGAACGGGCAGGGGGCCCAGAAATCGCCCTTGGCCTGGTTCGACTTGCGGTTGTCCCAGATGACTTTGCGGCCCACGACCTGGCTGATCGGGACGCGATTGCGCAACTCGTCAAGGAAGCCGGGTGGGAGACTCATGTCTTGCAATATCGGGGGGGCAGCCCCCCCTGTCCAGATGCGGTGCCGTTAAAGGCTGGGGATGAAACGCCCCGGGCGCTGCGCGCTTTGGCCCAAATCCCGCCAAACTTGTCCCGCATCCTGCACGCTCAGCAGCGGAGCGATGCAGGAACATGGCGCTTGTCAGGACGAAAAGCGGGGGTGCGCGGGTCGAAGTGGTCTTTGCCGCGATGGCTTTTTGCGCGGTGATCGGCATGGGCCTATTCCTCTTTGTCACGCCAGCCGCAACGCCACGTGCCGCGCCGGCCACCGATCCGGTAGAGGTCGTGTTCACGGACCTGATGGCGGGCGAGATCCAGCAATTCAGCCCGTCGCAGGTGCGTGTGCGTCTTGAAACCTACATGGACCGAAGCGAGCGGACCGACGCGCAACTGCGCAATGCCCACCGGTCCTGGGCGGAACGGCTTGGCGACCCGCGCTATGCCGATCAGGCCTTGGCCAACGACATGTTCGTCATCATCGACCACGCGATGCGCCTGCGCGGCGTACGACCTCATCCGGGGGTTTGAGCGCCCCGAAGATCGCGCGCGGCCACGGCCGTCATTGCGCGCGTCAAGTCATGAACCGCGCTGCTGGCCATGGAGCGGAACACGAGGATCTCGAACGTATCCCCGCCCGGATGCAGGATCAGGCAAGACATGTGCCCCAGAAGTGTGCGCCGCGCCGATCCCTTAGGGCAGGCGGCGGGAGCAAGGTCCACGGGCACGAGGCGGGCCAGAACTTCGCGTGTGGCAGGGCCTGAAAGGACCAGATGCGCCCAGGCGTCGGATTGGTCGATCAGGGCGGCATGGGCGGCCAAGGCGGTATCCGGCGTCGTCCCGAGGAGAAAGGCCTGATCCAGCCCCGCCCATGCGATGCGCGTCGACCCTGCCTTGTGCAGATTCCCCGGCGCGGGAAAGGGTAGGCCGTGGGCCGATTGCAGGGCCGTGCTTGCGGCCTCTGTCGCCCCGCGCCAAGGAAGGACGGCCCAGACCTGTCCCGGGATACCTTCGGTCAGTGTCACGTTGCCGATGGTGATCGGTGTCAGGTCACGCAGGGGCGATGTCGCGATCAACTCAGCCACGGGCGCGCCCTCCCTCGCGGTCGAAGAAGACCGGCGGCACGACCTCTACCTTCGTCCGGATACCGCGCAGAGCATCGATCATCATGATTTCATGCCCCTCGCGCTCGGGGCCATGGCGCAGGAAGGCCAGCGCGATCATGTGGCCGAGGTTGGGCGACTGGCCGACCGATGTCACATAGCCCTGATCGTTGCGCGCCTCGGGCGGGTCCTCGGGTTTGAAAAGCCGCGCCCCGGCCGTCAGCACCCCGTCCGGATCGACGGGTTTGAGGCCCACCAAACGCTCCCGCGCGGGGTCTAGGAGGCCGGGGCGGCCTGCTGCGGCCTTGCCGATGAAATCCTTCTTGCCCGACAGCATCCCCTGCATCCCGATGTCAAAGGCGGTGACCCGTCCGTGAATCTCGGCATGTGTGATGAACCCTTTTTCCAGGCGCAGGACGTTCAACGCCTCCATCCCGTAGGCACCGCCGCCCAGAACCTCGGCCCGCGCGACCAGATCGCGGTATAGCGCATCGCCGTAACGGGCGGGCACGGCAATCTCGTAGGCGCGTTCGCCGGAAAACGAGATCCGGAAAAGCCGGGCGGGGATGCCGTGCACTTTGACCGCGCCGCAGCCCATGAAGGGAAAGGCCGTATCGTCGATCGGGTCATCCAGAACGCTGTTCATGAGCTCGCGCGACAGTGGCCCTGCGACCGAAAACTGCGCCCATTGTTCCGTCACCGACAGGAACCGCACGTCCAGATCGGGGCGCAGCGCCTGCGCGGTAAACTCCATGTGGGCCATGACCTGCCCGGCGGCGGCCGTGGTCGTGGTCATCACGAAATGTTCCGGCGCCAGCCGCGCGCTGGTGCCGTCATCCATGACGTGACCGTCTTCCCTCAGCATCAGGCCATAGCGCGCGCGGCCCACGGGCAGGGTCGAAAAGGTATTCGTATACAAGAAGTCAAGGAAGGCTCCCGCATCCTGTCCCATGATCTCGATCTTGCCCAAGGTCGAGACATCGACGACGCCCACGGTGGCGCGGACCATCCGGACCTCGCGGTCGCACGATTGCTGCCATGTCGTCTCGCCCTTGGCGGGGAAATAGCTGGGACGATACCAAAGCCCGGCCTCGATCATCGGCGCGCCACGCGCCAGCGTCGCGGCATGGCTGGTGGTCAGCCGTTCGGGGGCAAAGCCCTTGCCCTCGGCCCCGGCCCCCATCGCCTTGAGCGTCACGGGAACGAAAGGCGGGCGGAAGGTCGTGGTGCCGGTCGTCGAGATGGTGCGCCCGGTCGCGTCGGCCAGAATGGCCAAAGCCCCGATATTGGACGATTTGCCCTGATCGGGCGCCATCCCTTGGGTCGTGTAGCGTTTCATATGCTCGACGGAGGTAAAGCCCTCCTGAGCGGCCTGTTTCACGTCCTTGGTCGTCACGTCATTGGCGAAATCGAGCCATGCCCGCCCCTTGGCCGCGACGGCCCATAGCGTACGGCCCCGCCCCGGGTCGTCGCTGGCATCGGGCAGGGCAGGGGCGCGGGGTTTGCGGCCCATGGCCCGAAGCGCTGTCAGCGCCGCCGCCTGCCCCTCGCGCAGGCAGCCTGCGACCGACAGGGTGCCGTTGCAGGCCCCCGCCGGATGCAGACCCGGAACCGCGCCGGGCGCGGGCAGGAACATCGCGCGCGCCTCGTCCCACACCGGTCGTGCGCCCAGATGGCAGGTCAGATGCACGGACGGGTTCCACCCGCCCGACAGGCCAAGGCAATCCGCCTCCAGCCGTTGTTCGGTCCCGCCCTTGCGGATCGTGATTTCGCGCAACCCCAACCGCCCGCGCGTGCCAATGACCTCGGCCCCGGCGATCAGGCGATAGTCGCCCAAGGCCACGGCATCGGGGCGCGGGTCGATGACCGTCAGCTTGGAAAACCCTTGCTGCCGGGCCAAGGCCGCGATGGTCCGATGCGCGTGATCGCAGGTGGCAAAGACCGCGATCCGTCGCCCGGGCACCACGCCGAACCGTTCGGCATAGGTCGCGATCGCAGAGGTCATCATGATCCCGGGCCGGTCATTGCCGGGGAATGCGATGGGCCGCTCAAGAGCCCCCGTCGCCAGAACCGCCTGTTTCGCACGGATCCGCCAAAAGGTTTCGCGCGGGAGGTCTGGACCGGGCGGCAGATGCAGGCCGGTGCGTTCCAGCGCGGCGAAACTGCCGTCGTCATAGACGCCCGTCACCGCGGTGCGCAGCATGACCCGCACATTGGGGATGGCCCGCAGCTGGTCGAGCCGTGTCTGCGACCAATCCCCGGCAGCCAGATCACCGATCTGGCCATCTTGTGGCCCGGTCTGGCCGCCCGCGACCATCGCATCCTCTGCAAGGATCACGTCGGCCCCGGCCTCGGCCGCCGTCAGTGCGGCCATGATCCCCGTGATCCCTGCCCCGATCACCAGAACGTCGCAAAACGCATAAGCCTTTTCCGAGGTCGCGCCGCCTGCCTCGCCCGACAGCGCGCCAAGACCTGCCGCACGTCGGATCAGCGGCTCGTAGACCCGTTCCCAGAAGGAGCGCGGCCACATGAAGGTCTTGTAATAGAACCCCGCGCCGAGAAAGGGATGCAGCACATCATTGACCGCCATCAGGTCGCGGTGCAGCGGGCCGATGTGGTTCTGGCTGACGACCTCGAGCCCTTGGTAGATCTCCTGCACCGTGGCGCGGACATTGGGCATCCGGTCGGGGCCTGTGCCCACGGTCACCAGCGCGTTCGGTTCCTCGGACCCGGCGGTCAGGATGCCGCGCGGGCGGTGGTATTTGAAGGATCGCCCGACAAGCCGGATATCATTGGCCAGAAGCGCCGAGGCCACGGTATCGCCCGCGCGCCCTGTCACCCTTTGACCGTTGAAAGTGAAGGTAACGCTCGCGGCGCTTTCGCCCTGCCATGTGCTGCTGACCCTCACCTCGCCACCTCGCGCGCCAGCATCGCGCCGGTGACGGCATGGGTCACGGTGTTGCGCTCCACCACCAGCCACGCGCCGCAGCCCGCAACGTGGTGCCACATCTCGCGCGTCGGGCCTGCCGGGTTGTCGCGGTTGTGGAGGTGATCGTCCCATGCCTCTGGGGGCGCAGCGGGGCTGGGGCGGTGCATGTAGGTTTCATGTCCCTTGCAGGTGAATTCGCGGATGTCGCGCGGGCCGCATTGGGGACAGGGGATCAGCATGGATGGGTCCCCTCAATGCAGGTTGTGCTGGCTACCCGTGCCCTCTTCGTCCATCAGGCCGTGGCCCGTGGCAAAGCGGTCGAGACGGTAGCGCGTGGCGGCAGGGTGCGGCTGGCCCGTGGCGATCAGATGGGCAAAGCAATCGCCCGATCCCGGCACCGCCTTGAACCCGCCGTAACACCAGCCGCAATTCAGGTAGAGCCCCTCGACATGGGTTTTGTCGATGATGGGCGAGCCGTCGGGCGACATGTCCATGATGCCGCCCCAACTGCGCAGCATCCGCGCCTGTCCGATCACAGGCATCAGGGTCATCGCGGCCTCGACCACATGTTCGGCCATGGGCAGGTTGCCGCGCGCGGCATAGGAGGCGTAGAAATCCAGATCGCCGCCAAAGACCAGCCCACCCTTGTCGGATTGGCTGATGTAGAAATGGCCCATCCCGTAGGTCACCACATGGTCGATCACGGGTTTCAGCCCCTCGGTGACGAAGGCTTGCAGGATATGGCTTTCGATGGGCAGGCGCATGCCGGCCATCGCCGCGACCTGGCTCGAGCGTCCCGCCACCACGATCCCGACCTTTCTCGCCCGGATGGAACCGCGTGTCGTCTGCACGCCGGTCACGCGCCCGTTTTCGATGTCGATCCCCGTCACCTCGCAATTCTGGATCAGGTCGACGCCGCGCCGGTCGGCGGCGCGGGCAAAGCCCCAGGCCACCGCGTCATGCCGCGCCGTGCCGCCGCGCGGATGGTAGAGACCACCATAGATGGGGAACCGGGTCTGGTCGTAATCGAGATAGGGTAGGATCTCGCGGCAGCCGTCGCGGTCGAGCAAGATGGCGTCATCGCCCTGGGCGATCATCATGTTGCCCCGCCGGGCGGCCGCGTCGCGCTGTCCGTCGGAATGGAACAGGTTGATGACGCCGCGCTGGCTGTGCATCACGTTGTAGTTCAGGTCCTGCTCCAGCCCTTCCCAGAGCTTGAGCGAATGGGAATAGAATTCCGAATTGCCGGGAAGCCCGTAATTGGCCCGCACGATGGTGGTGTTGCGCCCCACGTTGCCGCCGCCCAGATACCCTTTCTCCAGCACCGCCACATTGGTCAGCCCATGCCGTTTGGCCAGATAATGCGCGGTGGCCAGCCCGTGGCCGCCGCCGCCGATGATCACGATGTCATAGGCCGGTTTCGGCGCGGTGTCGCGCCATGCCGGGCGCCAGCCGCGATTGCCCGTGATCCCCTGTGCCAGCACCTGCCAGCCTGAATAGCGCATGTCCCGCCCCGTGGCCGCCTTGCGCGAACACTATCGGGCGCGGCCCCCGCAAAGGAAAGCCCGGCCGCGACATTGGCGGGCATGGCGGCGACGCGTTGCGCGCCGGTCAGCAGGTGTTTTGCGTCTCGAACCGGATCTGACCGGCATAGCGCGGTCGCGTGAAGGTGAAGTTCGTGAAGGTGATCGGGGCGAGGCCGGTGTTGAAGGCTGGGCGATAGGGGATGAAGGATTGCACGAGGATCAGCCGCTCGGCATGGACCATGGTGGGCAAAAGCTCGCCCATGTCGACGAGGTTGGCGGTGAACAACACCGCCTCGCCGTTGGTGGCGTCGGACCATTCCACGCAATGGCTATCGGTGGTCGCGTCGTAATAGATCTGCGACACCCGCAGGCGCACGCCGCCGTCGTTGCGCACCATGTTCTCGAGCAGGCTGGAATAGCCGTCGACATCGCGGGTGCGCAGGGTGTTGGTCTGCCGCGAGATCACGTCGGCGATTGCATAGGTCGCCTTGACCGAAGAGGCGTAGGTGCGGAACGCGTCGAAAAAGACGAAACTCGAGATATAGCACCATGCAAGGACCGGTGTGATGATCGCCGTTTCCATCGCGATGGCGGCGCGTTCGTCTTGCCAGAAGCGGTGGATCATGCGGCTGAGCATCGCGGAGGGTCTCATTGCGGTTCATTCACGAAGATGGATGAGGCGACGATGTGCAAACCGCCCGTGTCGTCCCGCGCAAGGTTCAGGCCAAAGCCTGAGAAGGGCAGGATCCGGTCGATGATGGCACAGACCCGGATCACGACCAGTTCGTTGTCCTGACCCTGTCGGAACTCGTTGGCCGGCCGGATCGACAGGTCGCGGCGGTCGACGCAGGCGACATCGGCGGTGGGCAGATCGTAGGTCGTCGTGTCGATCACCCGCAGGTCCACCACCAGAACCTCCAGGCAATTCGGGATCGCCCGCGTGTTGTCGCAGATCGCCTGCGCGATATCGACCGAGGTCAGGGCCCGGGATTGCCCGGTTGTCTCGTCCGTGATGTTGCGCACCAGCCGCAACAGGCGCACGCCTTCGTCCAACGAGCGTTCCATCAGGACCTGCCGCGTCAGGATCACGCCATTCTCGAACACGGCGATGAACATGGTGATCACGATGGGGAACATGATCAGGAATTCCATCGTCGCCGTCGCGTGTTCATCGCGCGCGAAGGTCCGCATGCGGTGCAACAAGCCGGTCACGATACGCCCCCCCGTCATTGCACCAACCGCAGGCGGTTGATGGTCTGCGCGATCGAATTGAAGGCTATGCTGATATCCAGCCCATCCACGTCATAGTAATGCGCGTCCGACGAGGCGCAGGCCCGCATCGCCGACTGCCCACGCGGCGGGGCGTCGAAGGCGATGGTGAAGATCACGATGCCTTGGTTCTTGGCGGCCTGGCAGATCGCGTTCAGCCGGGCATCGCCGACGATGCCGTTGTCACTGGCGAATTCATCCACGATGTCGTGGAACTCGAACTGGTTTCTTATTTGGATGACGTGGTTGGCCCGCCAGTGGTTGTCCGACGACCACTGGCCCGCGCGTTTGTTCCATGAATCGGAGTGGAACATCCGGCTCGCCAGCATGCGGACCGAGATATGCTCCCAGAGGTCGCGGTAATCCAGCTGGACCGCATTGCTGCCGCCGTCTGGATGGTGGCTCCAGTAATCGGCGCTCTCCTGCCAAAACTGGTTCCAATACGGATAATAAACCGAGAAGCGGCCGGTGTTCGGGTCGCGCCAGAACGGGCTCGGGCCGCTGCGGAACTGGGGACGCAGGTCATATTGCTGCGTGTTTTCCCCGTCGGTCATCAGCACGATGATCTTGAGTGTTTCGGGGTTGTTGTAGGCAGCCGGGCGTCCATTGAAATCCGCGTGCACCATTCCGTTCGTGACCAGCCCGGCAAGCGCCGGACGCGCGGCGGGATCCAGAAGCGCCACCGCCCATCTCATGCCCACGTCGCTTGCCGTCGCGCCTTGGGGCGACAGCGCGTTGATGGCGCCGTGCAACTGCGCGATGTTGTTGGACCAGGGCAGGATCTGCCCCGACGTGCCTTCCCGGCACACGGGCCAGTCGATCGGGGCTGAGGCCGTTACGGCATCAAAATGCCCCAGCCGTTGGAGCGGCACGGTTGGATCGATCCCGATGAACGGGTTGGAACCGGAGAAATTGAAATCGGCATCGTAGAAGCGCGCGCAGGTCGAATAGGTGTGTTCGTTCGTCAGCGAAAAGACCGAGGCGAGCGTCGGGCCCATGTTGACCGTGAAATCATAGGGGATCAGTGACACCGAAACGAACTGTTCGCCGGTGGCGTTGTTGTTGGCTTCCATCACGGTCGTGACGAAATCCCGCGCAGCGGGCCGCAAGTCGTTGATGCGGAAGGTGGGGCTCAGGTTCATCGACCCCGAATTGTCGATCACAAGCGAAACTTCGACGTTACGGACCCGTTCCTCGGCGGCACCCGCTGCGGGCGAGGTCAGCATCGGCTGGCCGAACAGGTTCATGAACAGCGTCTGCGTTTCCATCTCGGCCCGCGCCTCGACGCGGCGGAAATTGACCCCCTGCTCGACATTCACCCGCAAGCGATACCCTTCGAACCCTGCGGTCTCGAAATAGTTCTCGACGACTGCCCGGGGGTTCTGGGTTTGGCCAAGGGATGCCGCGGCCAGAACCGCGCGGTCCAGCGTGTATTGCAATTGAACCCGCTGAGATTCGTAACGCATCACGTCGATGGCGATCCCGCCGATCCCCACCATGAGGACGAAAACCACGGTGGCGAACACGGTGGTCGACCCGTCATCACGCGTCCAGAATCGTCGGGCAAGGCCGCTCAGGCCGCGCGGCGACGTCGGGTGGGCTTGGTCTGTGACGCTGTGCATCCTGCACGCTCCGACAAAACTGCTGATCCTTGCCGCGGGTGGCCCACGGCTCCGACCCTCTGTGTTACCCCCAAGCACGGCGAAAATTGGGCATCTTCTTGCTGTAAACAGGAAGGTCACCTTCCGGTGTCAGGGGCCGGACCACGCAATGGGTTGAGACGCGTGCCCTCCTGTGCCCTTGTTATGGGCGAGTCGGCGCGGGCCTGACCGGTCGACCCACCGACAATGGGAGGAGATGCCAATGAACCCGCGCAACGGCGAACCGAGTTTCCGACAATCCGTCGACCTGATGTTCACCCGTGCCGCGGCGCTGATGGATCTGCCCCCGGGGCTGGAGGAAAAGATCCGGGTCTGCAACTCGACCTATACCGTGCGCTTCGGCGTGCGCCTGCGCGGCGAGATCCACACGTTCACCGGCTACCGGTCGGTCCATTCCGAACATACCGAACCGGTCAAGGGCGGCATCCGCTATGCCCTGTCCGTCAACCAAGACGAGGTGGAGGCGCTGGCCGCGCTGATGACCTACAAATGCGCGCTGGTCGAAGCGCCCTTCGGCGGGTCCAAGGGCGGGCTTTGCATCGATCCCCGCCAATGGGATCAGGACGAGATCGAAAAGATCACCCGCCGCTTCGCCTATGAACTTATCAAGCGCGACCTCATCCACCCGGCGCAGAACGTGCCCGCCCCCGACATGGGCACGGGCGAACGCGAGATGGCCATCATTGCCGATCAATATGCACGGATGAACACCACCGATATCAACGCCCGGGCCTGTGTCACCGGCAAGCCGATCCACGCGGGCGGCATCCAGGGCCGGGTCGAGGCGACAGGCCGCGGCGTGCAATACGCGCTACAGGAATTCTTCCGCCATCCCGAGGATGTGGCCAAGGCGGGCCTCTCCGGCACGCTCGACGGCAAGCGCGTGATCGTGCAGGGCCTGGGCAACGTCGGCTATCACGCGGCGCTCTTTCTGAGCACCGAAGATGGCTGCCAGGTCACCCATGTGATCGAGCACGACGGTGGGCTGTCGAACCCGGACGGGCTCGACATCGTGGCGCTGCGCGACTGGATCGTGACGCACGGCGGCGTCAGGGATTGCCCCTTGGGCACCTATCATGAAAACGGCGCCAAGCTGCTGGAGGAAGACTGCGACATCCTGATCCCCGCCGCGATGGAAGGCGTGATCAACATGCACAATGCCGCCGCCATCAAGGCCTCGCTGATCATCGAGGCGGCCAACGGACCTGTGACGGCGGGTGCCGATGAAATCCTGCGCCACAAGGGCACGGTCATCATCCCCGATCTTTACGCCAATGCGGGCGGCGTGACGGTCAGCTATTTCGAATGGGTCAAGAACCTGTCCCACATCCGCTTCGGCCGGATGCAGCGCCGTCAGGAAGAGGCGCGGCACCAGCTTATCGTGGACGAATTGGAACGCATCAGCCGCGACAGTTCTATCAACTGGACGCTGTCGCCCGGCTTCAAGGAGAAATACCTGCGCGGGGCCGGTGAACTGGAATTGGTCCGCTCGGGCCTCGACGATACGATGCGCGCCGCCTACCAGTCGATGCGCGAGGTCTGGTGGACCCATGACAAGGTGACCGACCTGCGCACGGCGGCGTTCCTCGTCAGCATCGACCGGGTGGCGAAAAGCTACACCGCCAAGGGGATCTGAGGCGGCTCAACCGCGGCGGGGCAATTCGCCCCGCTGTTCGGCGAGGATGATCCGGATCAGGTCGGCCACGGGCTTGGCCTGGCTTCCTGCCGTCGCCCCGCCCACGGCCACGCGCCGCCCCGACCGGTACCAGAGCGCGGGCGCATAGACCCGTCCCCGTGTCGTCGGTGCCTTCAACCGCACAAGGAACCCGCCCGCAGGCTTGAAGGCAAAGACTGAACGGTCGACGCTGTCGACCTCGTCATGGGTGAACAAGATGCGCCCCCCCGCCTCGCGGAGCGAGCTGCGGGTCAATTCCAGCGTCACGCCCGTCGCCATCCAGACCCGCCATGACAGGTACAGCGCCCCCACGCCCATCACGATGAGAAACAATAACCAACCCGGATCGGCCGGGGGCGTCGCGGCCGCCACATAGACCAGCAACAGCCCTAAAAGGCCGACGACACCCGTTGTGAACACGCGCCGGATCGGATGCGGGTCGATGGTGGCCAGCACCTCGTTCGGGTCGGGGGTCTTGTCGCGTTTCGCCATGTCGCTCCGCCTTGCGCTTTCCCGCCCCTTAGCGTGTCAGCCGGCCCTTGGCGAGGGGTTGGCCGTCCCCCCACCCGCCGCATCCCTGCACCGTTGCACAGGATCGGTGTGGCCGCCCGCATTGCGCGCCTTCCTGCGCCTGCTACATCTGCACCATCACGCCATTGAAGGGATGATGCCATGTCGATCCGCCCCGTTCTCGAAACCCGCAAGGCCCGTCCGACGATGGAGGGCGCAGGCGTCCACCTGCACCGCGCCTTCGGTTTTCAGGATCCCTCCGAACTGGATCCGTTCCTGCTTTTCGACGATTTCCGCAACGACCACCCCGATTTCTACCGCGATGGCTTTCCATGGCACCCGCATCGGGGGATCGAGACCATCACCTATGTGCTGGCGGGAACGGTCGAACATGCCGACAGCCTTGGCAACCGCGGGCGTCTGGGCGCGGGATCGGTGCAATGGATGACCGCCGGATCGGGCATCTTGCATCAGGAAATGCCGCTCGGAAACAAGCACGGGCAGATGCACGGCTTCCAGCTTTGGGGCAACCTGCCCGGCAGCCAGAAGATGACCGCGCCGCGCTACCAAGACATCCAGGGTGCCGAAATCCCCGAGGTGACGGATGACGACGGCACCCATGTGCGCGTGATCACCGGCGAATTCTGGGGCAAGCGTGGCCCGGTCGACGGCATTGCCGCCGATCCGCAATACCTCGACGTGACCGTGCCCGCCGGCCTCCGCAAGACGTTCCGCATCGACACCTATCGCCGCGCCTTCGCGTATGTCTTCGAAGGAGCAGGGTCCTTTTCCGATGCCTCCCGCCCCCAGGGCGTCCTGCTCGAAAAGGAGGTCCGGGGCCGCGAGGTGAACATCCGCGATATGTCGGGCGACCGCACGCTCGTCCGCTTCGGCTCAGGGGACGAGGTGACGGTTCAGGCCGGGCCGCAAGGGGTGCGGTTCCTTTTGATCTCGGGCGCGCCCATCGAGGAGCCGGTTGCATGGCACGGCCCGATCGTGATGAACACACAGGCCGAAATCCAGCAAGCGATGCGCGATCTCAGGAACGGGACCTTCATCAAGCCCGCGCATTGAGCGGGTGGGTCACACGCCCCCCTGCCAATGCAGGAGCGCGAGGCCCGCACCGATCAGCAGCGCCAGTTTGAACCCGATTTCCGCCATCAGGAACGCCCGGTCGCGCGCAGCGCGGGCGCCGGGTTCGTAGCGGGAAAGGCCTGCCCGCAGACGCCCCGCCGCTTGCCGGATCAAGGCGGGATCTGTGCGCGCCGCAAGCGTGGGATGGACCAGCCGTGCCTCCAAAGCGGCCAGATCGCGCGCCGCCGCGCGCGCCTCGGCCGGCATCAGGCGACCGGCGCGGCGCACCGCATGGCCAAGGCTCTTGCCCCGCACGTTCAGACGCTGGGAGATTTCATCCCGCAATTCCGCGTGCAGCGTCGCAAGTGCACGTTCGTCCATGGAATCGGCCCCCCGGCTGTCATGACCCTCAGACCCTAGTCGACAGCGGCCGGATCGCTCAACCCTCCGGATTTCTCTGGCCACGGACCCGCGCCTTGCCCTATCCCTGCGCCATGCTGCGCACACTGACCGAGGGCCTTGATACCGCCCACCCGCCCATTCTGATCGCCCATGGTCTCTTCGGCTCTGCCCGGAACTGGGGCGTGATCGCCAAGCGCCTCTCCGACACGCGGCGGGTGATCATGGTCGACATGCGCAACCATGGCGAAAGCCCGTGGACCGACAGCCACGCCTACCCCGATCTGGCCGAAGATCTGGCCGAAGTGATCGCGGCCAATGGCGGGCAGGCGGATGTGCTGGGCCATTCCATGGGCGGCAAGGCGGCCATGGCCTTGAGTTTGTTGCAGTCTTCGGCGGTGCGCCGGTTGATCGTGGCCGATATCGCGCCGGTCGCTTATGGCCACACGCAGCAGCATCTGATCGATGCGATGCGGGCGATCGACCTGTCCCGGGTCGAGACGCGGGGGGATGCGGACCGGCAATTGGCCGTGCATGTGCAGACGGCGGGGGTGCGCGCGTTCTTGCTGCAATCTCTTGATGTCAAAGCGAAAAAATGGCGCTTGAACCTGGATGTCTTGGAACGGTTCATGCCCGAGATTCTCGGCTGGCCCGACCTGCCCGGGGCCTATGACGGGCCTGCGCTGTTCTTGTCGGGCGCAGAGTCCGACTACGTGAAGCCCGAGCATCGTCCGACGATCAAGACGCTTTTTCCAAGCGCGAAATTCGCCAAGATCCCCGGCGCGGGCCACTGGCTTCATGCCGACCGCCCGCGCGAATTCGAAGCCACGATCCGCGCGTTTTTCGGGGCCGGGGACTAACAGCGGGCCGGTAGGGACGCAGTAGGTTTCACGTAGGGTTCCTGTCGTGAAGTCGTAGGTACAAGTGCGGGGCTGGGCCGCACGGGTCGGGCCGCACCCGTTTACTTCGGTTTAATCCTGTTTCGGACAGGCTGGTCCCGATGTCGGAGTATCGCCGCCCGCCCGTGACCGGGGCACTCGTGTTCTTCACCGTCACGCTCGCCGCGCGGGGCGGGGATGTGTTGGTGCGCGAGGTGGATCTGTTGCGGGAGGCGGTGCGGGTGACGCGAGCCGAGCGGCCTTTTGGCATCGAGGCATTTGTGGTTCTGCCCGATCATATCCACGCGGTGTGGCAGATGCCGCCGGGGGACCGGGCGTACGGCGTGCGATGGGGCGCGATCAAGGCGCGGTTCACCCGCGCGGTGCGGGAAAAATACGGGTCGGATGAATCGGGATGTAGGGTGGGGTTTTACCCCACCGATGGCGCGCGGGACGGGCCGGGGTATGGGCCGGTATGTAGGCCGGGCTTCAGCCCGGCACCACCCGCACCACCGCCATACACATACCCCACCGATCTCCCCGTCGTTCGGTCGGGCAGATATGCCGGGCTGAAGCCCGGCCTACGGCGTGAGAAACGCGAACAGGCCGTGTGGCAACGCCGGTTCTGGGAACACCACATCCGCGACGAGGCCGATTACTGGGCGCATGTGCGGTATTGTTGGATGAACCCAGTGAAACACGGCTTCGTCGCGCGGCCGGAGGATTGGCCGTTTTCCTCGATCCATCGGGATGGGCGGTATGTGCCGGGGATGGATTTGTGGTTGTGGGGTGGAACTCCAACCTGCGGGTTGTCACTAAATTTATGCTTGCATTAATTTGGATGCAAGCACATGCTTGCACCAAGAAAGTGCAAGAAGGATGCTGTGTATCATGATGGACGGTCATCATTCAAAAGGCGGGCGATCTCGAGCAGAGAACCTTTCCCCGGAACGCCGGGCAGAGATCGCTCGAAAAGCTGCAGCAGCGCGATGGGGAAATCTTCGAGAGGCGATTGGGCACGAAGGGTCACTTACAATCGGGGGTGCTGAACTTGCCTGCTATGTGTTGGACGATGAAACAAGGGTGCTCTCTCGGGCAAGTTTTGTTCGGGCTATAGGGCGCACTGGAAAGGTAAAGGGTGGCAGGAAGTTCGATGATGAATTCCAAACACCTGTATTCCTCTCAGCGGAGAATTTGCGAACTTTCTTTCCTTCAGACTTAGTAGAGAATGCAAAGCCAATTCTCTTTACCCACAACGGCATGGAGATGATCGGGTACCGGGCTGAGTTGCTTCCGGATGTCTGTGATATCTTTGCGGATGCTGAACGTGCTGGCGTACTGCGAGCCAACCAAATGCACATCGCAGAAGCCTGCAGGATCCTCAGCCGTGGCCTCACGCGTGTCGGGATTATTGGGCTTGTAGATGAAGCAACCGGCTACCAGAAGTTTCGAGCTGCCAATGCTCTTGCGCAGGTCCTTGAGAAATTCATCGCGAAAGAACTTCAACCGTGGATGAAGACATTTCCCGAAGAATTCTATGAGGAGCTTTTTCGCCTTCGTGGGATCAACAACTACGGCGAAACGGTGAAGCGTCCGCAATACTTTGGACATCTGACAAACGATATTGTCTACAGTCGATTAGCACCGGGAGTTAAGGAGGAACTAGGGAGAACGACCCCAAAGCTTCCATCTGGCCGACGCAAGCATCAGATGCACAGGAAGCTGACACCTGACCTTGGGCACCCGAAGCTCCGTGAGCATTTGGCATCTGTAACCACGATTATGAAACTAAGCGATGACTACAGTGATTTCGTCAGAAAGCTGGATCGGGTTCATCCACGGTTTGGAGATACTATTCCGATGGATTTTGGCGGACAATAAAGCCCCCTAGCTTACCAATAGCCAGTGCTACTTTGCTGGCACAGTGGGCGTACGCGTAGCACAAATCCCTCGCCTCTTTAGCGCATTGGTGAACGCTGATTTCGCCGCCAGCGCCCAGCTTTCCACCGAGTGGGCCCGCAGACTTTTGCAGGCAAAAGTCGCTTTCGCCCACCGTTAACACCCATGGTCAGCACATGCTGACCATGGGTGTTACCCATCCATCTTCAACGCATTGATAAACGCGCTCTGCGGGATCTCGACCTTGCCGAACTGGCGCATCTTCTTCTTCCCGGCCTTTTGCTTGTCCAACAACTTCCGCTTGCGGGTCGCGTCGCCGCCGTAGCATTTGGCCGTCACGTCCTTCCTCAGCGCGGCAATCGTCTCGCGCGCGATGACGCGGCCGCCGATGGCTGCCTGGATCGGGATCTTGAACATGTGGCGCGGGATCAGGTCCTTGAGTTTCTCGCACATGGCGCGGCCCCGCATCTCGGCCCGGTCGCGGTGGACCATGATCGAGAGCGCATCGACCGGTTCGTCATTCACGAGGATCTGCATCTTGACGAGGTAATCCTCGCGGTAGCCGATCATCTGGTAATCGAAGGAGGCATAGCCCTTGGTCACGGATTTCAGCCGGTCGTAGAAATCGAAGACCACCTCGTTCAGCGGCAGGTCATAGACGACCATGGCGCGCGAGCCCGCATAGGTGAGGTCGAGCTGTTCGCCGCGCCGGTCCTGGCAGAGCTTCAGCACGTCGCCGAGGTATTCGTCGGGGACAAGGATGGTCGCCTTGATCCGCGGCTCCTCGATATGGTCGACATGGGTGAGGTCGGGCATGTCGGCGGGGTTGTGCAGCTCGACCATGGAGCCGTCGCGCATGTGGACATGGTAGATGACCGAGGGCGCGGTGGTGATCAGGTCGATGTCATATTCGCGCTCGAGCCGGTCGCGGATGACCTCGAGGTGCAAAAGCCCGAGGAAGCCGCAGCGGAAGCCGAAGCCAAGCGCGGCGGAGGTTTCCATCTCGAAGGTGAAGGAGGCGTCGTTGAGCGCGAGTTTTTCCATCGCGTCGCGGAGGTCTTCGAAATCATTCGCATCGACGGGGAAGAGGCCGCAGAAGACCACGGGGATCGACGGTTTGAAGCCCGGCAGCGCGGTGGCGCATTGCTTTTTCTCATGCGTGACCGTGTCGCCCACGCGGGTGTCGCGGACCTGCTTGATCTGGGCTGTGAAAAACCCGATCTCGCCCGGCCCAAGCTCCGCGATATCCTGCATGGCGGGTTTGAAGACGCCCAGGCGGTCGATCTGGTAGGTGCCGCCGGTTTTCATCATGCGGATGCGGTCGCCCTTTTTCACCACGCCGTCGATGACGCGGATCAGGACGACGACGCCGAGATAGGGGTCGTAATAGCTGTCGACCAGCATCGCCTTGAGGGGCGCGTCGCGTTCGCCCTTGGGGGCGGGCAGGCGGGTGACGATGGCCTCCAGCACCTCGGGGATGCCGAGGCCCGTCTTGGCCGAGATCGGCACGGCGTCCGAGGCGTCGATGCCGATCACATCCTCGATCTGTTCCTTGACGCGGTCGGGTTCGGCGGCGGGCAGGTCGATCTTGTTCAGAACCGGCACGATCTCGTGGTTGGCGTCGATGGCCTGGTAGACATTGGCAAGCGTCTGCGCCTCGACCCCCTGGGAGGCGTCGACGACCAGAAGCGAGCCTTCGACGGCCTGCATGGAGCGGCTGACCTCGTAGGCGAAATCGACATGGCCGGGGGTGTCGATCAGGTTCAGGACATAGGTGTGGCCGTCCTTGGCCGGGTATTCGATGCGGACGGTGTTGGCCTTGATCGTGATGCCGCGCTCGCGCTCGATATCCATGCTGTCGAGCATCTGTTCCTGCATGTCGCGTTCGGCCACCGTGCCGGTCAGCTGGATCAGCCGGTCGGCGAGGGTGGATTTGCCGTGGTCGATATGGGCGACGATGGAGAAGTTGCGGATACGGTTGAGGTCGGTCATGGCGGCCTGCATCGGGTATGGGTTGCAGGGGGAGATAGCGGAAGGGTGGGGGCAGGGGAAGGGGATGCGGCGATTGAGGCGGTCGGCGGGGTGATGGCCCCGGTGATGCTTCCGGGCGGGGAACGGGCGGAGGCTGGGGTTTGCGATTGCGGGAGGGGTATGGCGGGGTAAGGTGAAGGCGTAGAAGAGTGAGTGTAAGTGCGTGCCGGTAAAGAATGACGAGGAGTTTCGGGCGTGGCTGGAGGAGCAGCCTAGGGCGGTTTGCACCGCCATTGCCTATCGCGCGGCGATGCGGGTTTTTCCACGTGTTGGCCAGAGTCCTTCTGCGGTTCTTTATCTGAGGATGGCAAGATCTTTGATCGTCACTGCCTGCTTTGTGGTTCGACCAGGTTCCTTTGATAAGTCTTTCCTTTCTGACTCCTTTTATGCGGCGGCGGCGGACACTTTTTCTTCATTCGCGGATGCAGCATTCTCTGCCCATTTCGCTACATTCGATGACAAGCCTGATACCGCGGCCGCGAGCGCTGTTCATGCGTCTACACGCGAGCGTGCTGAAGGATACTCTGCGGATGACGATCAGAATAATACGTTGAGTTGGTTGCATCATTTGTGGCGGGAAGTCGAAGCAGACGTGCTTGTTGTCGAGCAAACTGGCCCAGAACACCTGTCTCGTGCGCCTCTCTGGTCGCAATTCGAGCACCCGCCGGAATTCTCTCAAGCGTATGAAGAGTTCATCAGGTTCTCGCGTTCTTCGGATCTGCTGTGGACCTTCTGGACCAAGTGGTATGACCGGGCCATGGCGGGCGATCCTTTGCCATGGGACTTGCAAGAACAAATCGCGCTGATCCCGAACGAGATTTGGGAGGCCGGGCCGGAAGCGGTAGCGGAGGAGATCGCGCGGATCGAGGCGGCCTTTGAGCTGCGCGAACGGATTGCGGAGGTCGAGGCCGATCAAGCCAACAAGGCCGAGAAACGTCTGGGTATCGGAGGCAACAATCCGCCCGAGGAAATCCACGATCCGGAGACAGCGCAGCAGGTCCTCATGCTTTGGGAGAGCATCGCGGGCCTTAAGGAAGAGGTTGAGGCGGACAAGCCTGATACGCGGCGGGTTGCTGCATTGATCGAACGGCTAGGTGCCGCTTTAAAGGCGGTCATCGCATGGTGTGGCCGCAAGGGCGATTTGATTGTCGATACATCCATCAAATGGGGCGTGCCTGCTGCCGGTGGTGGCTATTTCCTAGTAAACCCTGCCAAGGCAGAAGCAGTGCTCAAGGCCGCGCAGGCTTGGCTGCCGTTTCTTGCACCCTGATCTTGTGCCCCGGCGCGTTAACAGCGGGCCAAGGGCCCGCCGCGCTATCGACGGGCCTGCCCCGGGCCCGGCGATTTGGTGATGCTGGGTGCTTCGCTCGAGCTGCGTCCGGACTTGGTTGGCATAAAGCGCTTAGAATGTCCGTTGGATCGCCGATCCCAGGCCCGTCGATTGCGCGGGCTCATGCCTCGGGGCGCTTTTGCGCATCCACGTGGACAGACGCGGCGATTCGGCGCAAAATGGCGGGATAGGCGGGCGATAGATCCGTCACCCCAAGGCAGTTTCCCATATTGAGGCCCCCAGATGACGAGATCCGTATCCTTTCTGTCCATGCTGGCGCTGGTCGCCGCGGGCATGGCCATCGCTCCGCAACCCGCCGGGGCGAACCCGATCGAACGCGCCTGCCTGCAATCGGGGCGGCCCGCCGCCAACCGGGCGCTGTGCGATTGCATCGGGCGCGCCGCGCAGCAGACGCTGACGGGCGGCCAGATGCGCGCGGGCGCGCGGTTCTTTCAGGATCCGCAGCGCGCGCAGGATGTGCGGCAGTCCAACCGCCGCAACGACGAGGAATTGTGGCGCGCGTGGCGCAATTTCGGCGAAACCGCCGAGGCCATGTGCCGGTGATCGCGCAGCTCTGATCTGATCGCGTGCGGCGCCTAGAGCTGCTCGGACCAAGCCTGCGCAGCCTGAACGATCAGGGCGGCCACCCCGTCGAAATCGCGGGTGTAATAGGGATCGGGCACATCGCCGCCCCCCAAGGGGTCAAGGTAGAGGGCAAGGCGCGCGCCGCCGCCGGGGTCGAGCGCCTGAAGGTCGCGCAGGTTCTGCCTGTCCATCGCGAGGATCAGGTCGAAACGGCCGAAATCGGCGGGCCGGACCTGCCGCGCGCGCAACTCCGCCATCGCGAGTCCCAGCTGCCGCCCCGCCGCCTGCATCGGCGGATAGGGGGCATCGCCCACATGCCAACCGCCGGTGCCCGCGCTGTCCACCTCTGCCCGCGCGCCCAGTTCGGCGCGCAACGCGGCCTCTGCCGTGGGCGAGCGGCAGATATTGCCTAGACAGACGCAGAGGATCCGGATGGGATGGCTCATGTGATACCGACCTGGGGGTGTTCGGAATGCGGCGATCCTGTCTGTCTAACCGTCCCGTCCCGTTCGGGCCAGCGGGGTCTTGCCCCGTTGCGCGGCGGGGATAGGGCGGGATGCGGATCGTCATCCTGACCGGCGCGGGCATTTCGGCGGAAAGCGGCCTTGGCACCTTTCGTGACAAGGATGGTCTGTGGACCCGCTACGACCTTCGGCAGGTGGCCACGCCCGAGGGCTTTGCCCGCGACCCCGATCTTGTCCATGCCTTCTATAATGCACGCCGCGGCAATGCGCTTGATGCCGCCCCGAACGAGGCGCATCGCGCCCTGGCCCGGTTGCAGGGCGCGCGCGCGGGCGTGACGCTGGTGACGCAGAACATCGACGATCTGCATGAACGGGCCGGCGCGCGCGAGGTGATCCACATGCACGGGCAGATCACGCGGGCGCTCTGCGCGGCCTGTGACCACCGCTGGGACGCCCCGCGCGAGATGGCCCCGCGCGATGCCTGCCCCAACTGCGCGGCGCGGGCCACGCGGCCCGATATCGTCTGGTTCGGGGAATTTCCCTATCACATGGACCGCATCGCCGAGGCGCTGGCCGCCTGCGATCTGTTCGTGGCCATCGGCACCTCGGGCGAGGTCTACCCCGCGGCCGGTTTCGTCGAGGAGGCGGCGGGTTTCGGCGCCGAGACGCTGGAGATCAATCTCGAACCCTCCGCCCCGGGACGGTTCGACCGCGTGATCGGCGGACCCGCCACGCGGTCGGTGCCGGCCTGGGTCGCCGAGGTTCTGGGCGGCTGAGAGCGAGCCGCCCAGACGAAGCCCGTCAGCCGCCGTGGTGCTGGCCGTGGCCTTGCCCATGGTCCATGCCGCCGCCATGCCCCGGCATCCGTTCCAGATCGACGGGCATGGTGACGGTCAGGGGCGGCGCGGTCTCGAATTCCAGCGTCACGGTGATCTCGTCGCCGTGGTTCAGCGGCTGGCGCAGCCCAAGGAACATCACATGCAGCCCGCCGCGGTCGAACAGCACGGTTTCCCCGGCCGGAAGCACGACCCCGTCTTCCAGCTGCACCATCTGCATCACGCCATCCGCGTTCTGGACATGCGTATGCAGTTCGACGCGTTCGGCGATCTCCGACACGGCGCCAAGGATACGGTCATCGGCATCGCCGGTATTGGTCACGGCCATGAAGGCCGCGCCCGAGATCGCCATCGGGCTGGCAGCGCGGGCATAGGGGTCGCTCACCTGCACCTCGGCAAGCGCCAGAATGGGCGCTGCGGCAAGCGCGCCTGCGAAAAGAATGGTTTTGAGGGACATGGAATGTCTCCGGTCTGGATGTTGGAAAAAGGTCCGGTGTCGCGTCACGCCACGGCGGGCGGTGCGCGGGCCGGACCACCGGGGCAGGCCCCGGTCGCCATCCAGTCGGATCGGGGGGAAAGGTACGCCTCGGCCCGATGCATTCCGGGCGCGAGGGCCACGGGCGGGGCGGGCGGCAGCGCCGCCGCCGCGATCACGCAATCGAGGCAGATGTCGCGCTCCAGCGTGACCGGCGCGCCATCGGCATCGAACAGCGGCAGGCCGTCATGGGCAAGGACGATGGGCGTGGGTCCCGTGACCGAACACAGCTGCCGATCCGCCGCCATTGCGCCGCGCGCCATGCCCAGCCCGATGCCGGTGAGGACCAGCACAAGGATGAGTGCCGGGATCAACGCCGGGATCACGGCCGGGACCGGCACGCGAACCACGGGCTTCAGGGACAGGGGACGCACGGGCTTCATGCCGCGATATCTGGGCCAAGCCCTGCAGACGGGGAACGCGACAAAACGACAGGTGCCGTCCCGCCCTCCCGCGTCAGGTCACAGCGAGGCCAGCGCCGCGCCCCGCTCGGCCGTTGCCCGCGCCGGACGGGTGATGCGGCGGGCGGCGGTGCGCGCGGCCGTGGACGGGCAGGGGGGCTGGAACAGCAGCGTCCCCTCGCGCAGCGCCTTTTGCGCCGCCCGCACACACAGGATCGGACGCGCCGCGGGATAGCCCGACAGCCCCTTCCCGTCGGTCACCCGCGACAACAACGCGCGCGCGGCCGCGGATTGGTCAGGTGCCATCATCCGCAGCGCCATCGTGCCGGGATAGAAGCTTTCGGTCAGGACGCCGTTCGAGATCAGCACATGGTGCCGGTCGAGCATGATATGGTGATAGACAACCGACCGGCAGCCGCCCATCTGGCGCACGCCCGGTTGGCCCAGCAGGCTTTTCGCCGGAACGAGGATACCCCCGGCTTCGCCCGGTGCCGCCAGCAGCACCCGGTGTTGCGGTGACACGATCAGGTCGCGCTCCGGCCGCCCCGGCCCCAGACATCCCGCCTTGAGCAGGATCGGTTTCTCGGGATGCGGGGCGCGGGACCAATCGCGCGCCGTGGCCCCCGTCCAGACAAGCGGGCGCGCGCCCTGGTCGAGCGTGGTGACAAGATCGCCCACCGCCAGATCCTCGACCGCGATCTCGCCGCGCGGGGTTGCGATCCGCGTGCCGCTGGCGAAACAGATCACGCCCGTATTCTCGAAATAGAGCTGGTTTGCGTTGACCGGTTGGCCGTCCGCACCGCGGATCTGAAGCCCGCCCACCTCGGCCAGCGCGCCGTCATCGGCATGATCGGCGCGCAGCCAATCGATGGGGCGCAGGTAGGTGTTGCCGGGATTGGCGGCATTCCACGCGGCCAGCGTGGTTTCGTTGTAATAGGCGGAAAGATCGACGAAATCATTGTCCGTCTGGTCGGGGGTTCCGCCGCCCTCGATGCCCGTCGAGGTGTCGAAATCGGTGATGATGTCGCCGCCGTCGTCGACCACGAAGACATCCGGCCCGGCCCCGCCCGTCAGCGTGTCGGCCCCGCTGCCGCCGATCAGCGTGTCGTTGCCCAGCCCGCCCGCGATGCTGTCGTCATCCGCGCCGCCGTCGATGCTGTCGTCGCCCGAGCCGCCGGTCAGGATGTCGTCGCCGCCCAGGCCGTCGAGCGTGACGCCCGCGCCGTCGGCGGTCGCGTCCACCGTGTCGGCCTGGTTGGTCAGGCGCAGGCGCTCGATCTCGCTGAACTCGCCGGTGTCGCCGTCGCTGTCGGTGTAGCTGCCGCTTTCGGAGCCGTCGAACAGGACGTTGACGGCATCATCCGCGACCGAGAAGTCGAGCAGGTCGACATCCGTGCCGTCCACATCCTCGCCGCCGATGATCGTGGCATTGCCATAGCCGACCTCGAACGTGTCCGACCCGGTGCCGCCGTCCAGCGTGGCGTTGCCGGTGGTGTCGATCAGGTAGTCGTTGCCCGCGCCCCCCGACAGGCTGTCGCCCGCGCCGGTGTTGTTGCCCGCGACCAGCGTGTCGTTGCCCTCACCGCCGAGCAGGGTGTCGTCGCCATCGCCGCCCGAGAGTGAATCGTTGCCGTCATCGCCCGACAGCAGGTCGTTGCCCCCTTCGCCCAGGATCACGTCGTCGCCTGCGCCACCCGACAGGGTGTCGTTGCTGCTCAACCCGGCCTGCGTCCTCAGCGACACGTTGTCGATGAAGGGGCCGTTGGCATCCGCGGTCGAGGTCACTTCGCGGAATTCGAGCCGGTCGGTGCCGCCGCTGCCCGTGACGGTGTAGGTGAAGGTCTGCCAGCTGTTGGTGGTGGGCGTGACCGTGTCGATCAGCCGCCCGCCGAACCAGACCTGGAAGCTGTCCGTCGCGCCCGCAAAACGCTGCTGCGCCTGGAAGCTCAGCGTCAGGGGCTCGCCTGCGGGGGTGGCCACGTCCTGGTAGATGTTGTCGACGGCGCTATCGGCGTCGATCTCGGCATAGTTGGACCCATCGGCGGCATTGACCCCTGCGGCGCCATTGCCCTGCACCTCGATGATGCCGCTGTCCGACCTCCAGCCCGCGAGCGTGCCGTTGTTGAAATACTGCCAGTTGCCGTTGGGCACGCCCGCTTCGAACGAGCCGTTCGTCAACAGGTTCGGCCCGGCGGCCGTGGTGGGCGACCCGCCCGCGATCGTGTCGTTGCCGTCGCCGCCAAGGATCGAATCGTTGCCCGTGCCCCCCGTCAGGCTGTCGGCCCCGGCACCGCCCTCGATCGTGTCGTTGCCGCCGCCGCCGGTGACCGTGTCGTTGCCGCCCCCGGCGCGGATCAGGTTGGCATCCGCCGCGCCGGTCAGACTGTCATTGCCGTCGGCGGTGAACAGGTTCTCGAAATTGGTGAAATTCTGTGCGCCCGGCTGGCCGTCCGCAACGACCCCGCTCACCATGTTGACCGTCAGGTTGCGGTCATCGGCCGGGTCCAGCACCAGCGTGTCGTTGCCCGCCCCGCCGTTCAGCGTATCGTCGCCGGCAAAGGTGCCATCGACGATGACGACGTCGTTGCCGCCGCCAGCATCGACGGTATCCGACCCTTCGCCCGCGTTGATCGTGTCGTTGCCGTCGCCGCCCAGAACGCTGTCGTTTCCGTCACCCCCCGTGATCGTGTCAGCGCCAAGGCCGCCATAGACCGTGTCGTTGCCGCTGCCGCCGATCAGGCTGTCATTGCCTGCGCCGCCATTGATCAGGTCGTCGCCCGCACCGCCATCGACCGTGTCGTCGCCCGTCGCTGCAACAAACCGCACGTTGTCGAGAAGCGTG
This sequence comes from Roseicyclus marinus, assembly GCF_030163795.1. Lineage (GTDB taxonomy): Bacteria > Pseudomonadota > Alphaproteobacteria > Rhodobacterales > Rhodobacteraceae > Roseicyclus > Roseicyclus marinus. The sequence continues at coordinate 408,898 of NZ_JASJOF010000001.1, forward strand.
CCCGAGGAGTTGTTGTTGCCGATCTCGGTGAAGCGGACCGTGTAGGTGCCGGTGGTGGGCAGGGCCACGTCCAGCGAAAAGGTTTCCCAGACCGTGTTCGAGGTCGGGATGATAGTCCGCGAATCGATCACCGTGCCGGATCCGTTCAGGATCTGGATCGTGAACCCATCGACGCCCACGGTGCCCGCGGGACGCGTGACCGCATCGACGGACAACCGCGCCACGCCGGGTTCGGTGACGGTAAAGCTTTGTTGCAGCACCGTGATGGGACCGGCATTTCCGTCCATCTCGAAGACGTTGTTCGTCGTGCTGCCACCGGGGAGGTAGTTGCTTTCGACGTTGATCTCGGGATCGGTACCGGTCCATCCGGTCATGCCGGACGAAAACGTGCCGTTCACGATCGTCGGAGTGACGAAATCCCCGCTGAGCAAATCGTTGCCGTCGCCGCCCGAGATCGAGTCGTTCCCGGCCCCGCCCGCCGCGGTGTCCGTACCTGTGCCTGCGTTGATCGTGTCGTTGGCTGTGCCGCCGCTGATGCGGTCATTGCCCTCTTCGCCATTCAGCGACAGGGCGGTGTTGCTGTCGCCCCCGTCGAGGATGTCGTTGTTCGCCGTCCCCGAGAACACCTCGAACCCGGTAAAACTGCCGGTCGTGGCGCCCGAGTAATGGCTGAACGTGCCCGAACCGCCCGCGTTGATGTCGACGTTGGCCCCGGTGCTGCTTTGAAAATTGGTGAAGTCCAGCAGGTCGTTGCCGGTGCCGCCGTTCAGGCTGTTGTTGCCGGCATTGTCCCAGACCCTGATGGTGTCGTCGCCATCTTCCAGGAAGATGGTGTCGTTGCCGATGCTCAGTTCGACCCGGTCATTGCCCGATCCGGCATAGACAAGGTCGTTGCCGCCCCAATCGTCGATGATGTCATTGCCGGCCCCGCCCAGAACGGTGTCGTTGCCGGCATCGGCGTTGATCGTATCGTTGCCGTCCCCGCCGAGGATGTAGTCGTTGCCCGTGGTGATCTGATCACCCTGTGCATCGGTGAACCCCGAGCCGAGGTTCATGTTGTCGTTGCCCGCCGTCCCGTCGACGGCGGTCTTGAAATCCCCCGGAAACCGGTCGGCGGTCATGTCGCCGGTGTTCGTCTCGACGCTCACAAGGTTGAGCGACAGGATCGGCGCGAGCGTCAGCGCGGCTTGGTCGGCGTTGTTCGTGATCTCGGGCGCAAGGTAGGTGTTGCCGTTGACATCCTGAAAGACGACAGCCGTGATATTCGCCGTTGTGCCGTCCACATAGGTGATGATCGCGTTGTAGGTGGCGACCGCGTCGAAATTCTGTGGCGCACCGCCGTTGATCCGGAAACTGTCGAACCCGCCACCGTTGTCGGTGTCATAGGTGTCGTTGGCATCCTCGGTCAGGCGTTCGGGTGTCAGGAAGCGGATGTTGCTGTTCAGCGGGTTGGCGGTGCTGCCATAGGTTCCGAGGATGCCCGCGGCGTTTTCGGCCACCTCGTTGCCCTGCGTCGTATCGATCAGCGGCAGGGTGCCGAGGAAGATGACTTCGAAACTCGTGGCCATGATAAAACCTGTACGTCCCTATATCCGCAGCCTGCGGAACGGGCCCTGTCCGTGAAACCTTGAGACACACCGCGCCTCAGGGGATGTACGATTGGAATTGGGACATCTTTAGGGCAAAATCGGCGCTAAGACGGGGTATGGTGACTTTTCGGACACGCAAACGGGCCGGCGCGACACGCCGATCCATCCCGCCTCAGCCAAAGACAAGCCCGCCATCGACGATCATGTTCTGCCCCGTCACTGCCCGCGCCCATGGCGAGGCGAAGAACAGCACCGCATCGGCCATGTCCTCGGGCGTCGTCACTCGGCCAAGCGGCGTCTGGCCTGCCACGATGTCGAACACCGCCTCGGGTGTCGCGCGGCTGGCATCGGTGCTGCGCAATAGCCCGCCCGAGACCATGTTGACCGTCACGCCCGATGGCCCCAGTTCCTTGGCCGCCGTCCGGGTCAGGGCCAGAAGCGCGCCCTTCGCGGCGGTGTAATCGTGGTAGGGCACGACCGGGTTCTGGAACAGGTTCGTGCCGATGGTGACGACCCGTCCAAACCCCTGCTCCACGAAATGCGGCCGCAGCGCGTTCAGGCAGGTCAGGGCCCCTCCCACCGCTGTCTCGGCCTGTGCCGCGATCTCGGCCCATGTCAGCCGGTCAAGATGGCTGCGCGCCTCCCCGTTGAACGAGAAATCGGCCAATGCGTTGTGCACCAGCACATCGGGCGCGCCCAGACGCCCGGTGATCTCGTCCACCATCCTCGCAACAGCCCCCGCATCGGTCACATCGGCTTGAAAAGCTGCGGCGCGCGGCCCGAGCGTTTGCGCAAGGGCTTCGGCCTCGGCGCGGCTTCGGCGGTAATTGATGGCCACCCGCGCCCCCTCACGGGCAAAAGCCGTGGCGATGGCCGCGCCAAGGCCACGGCCCGCGCCGGTGACGAGAACGGTGAGATCGGAAATCGGTCGGGTCATGGGTGGGGTTCCTCGAAGAAGGTGTGGAAATGATGGGTGGGGCCGTGCCCCTTGCCGACAATCAGCGCATCGGCGCGGGCGATGGCGCGCGCGACATAGGTCTTGGCCCCTTGTGTTGCCTCGGCCAGGGGCAGGCCGCGCCCCAGAAGCGTCGCCAGCGCCGAGGACAGCGTGCAGCCGGTGCCATGGGTCTTGCGCGTCACATGGCGCGCGCCGGGCAACCAGATCAGCCCCTCTGCCGTCGCCAGCAGATCGGGGCAATCGCCCCCCGCCAGATGCCCGCCTTTCAAGAACACCGCACTTGGCCCCATGGCCAAAAGCGCCGCCGCCTGCGCCTCCATCTCGGGGCGGCTCTTGGCTTCGGAGGTTTCAAGCAGATCGGCCGCCTCGGGCAGGTTCGGCGTCAGGACAGCGGCCCGCGCCAACCCCAGCCTGAGCGCCGCCACGGCATCGGCCTGCAACAGCCGGTCGCCGCTTTTGGCGACCATCACCGGGTCCAGCACGATGGGGGCTGAAAGCCCGTCAAGCGCGCCCAGAACCGTCTCGACCATCTGGGCGGTGCCCAGCATCCCGATCTTGACCGCGTGGATCGTGATATCGGCGCGCAAGGATGCGATCTGGGCCGCGACGAAATCGGGGGCGATCATCTCGACCGCGCTGACGCCTTGGGTGTTTTGCGCGGTAAGCGCCGTGATCGCGGCCATCGCATAACCGCCATTGGCCGAGATCGCCTTGATGTCGGCCTGTATCCCGGCCCCGCCCGACGGGTCCGAGCCTGCGATGGACAAGATATTGGGGATCATGCCGCCCTCCATTCCGCAACCAGCGCCGCCGTTGCCGCCTCCGGATCGGGTGCGCGGGTCACCGCGCTGACCACGGCAAGGCCGATGGCCCCGGCAGATTTCACCGCCGCCGCGTCCCCCGGGCCGATCCCGCCGATGGCGTATGTCGGCAGGCCCGTTGCCGCGACGATCGCCGCCAGCCCGGCGAAGCCCACCGGGGGCGCGTGATCCGGCTTGGTCGCCGTGGCCCGGACCGGGCCCGCGCCGATGTAATCGACGCCCCCCGGAACACGGGCCGCCTGCGCGGCATTCTCCACCGACAGGCCAAGGATCATCCCCTCGGGCAGGCGGCGCCGGATCGTGGCCACATCCCCGTCGCCTTGCCCGAGATGAAGACCATGCGCGCCCACGGCGATCGCGACCTCCACCCGGTCATTCACGATCAGCTTGGCGCCAAGGGCCGCGACCTCGGGCAAAAGCCGCGCCACCAGCGCCGCCACATCGGCGTCGGCTGCCGACTTGTCCCGGATCTGGATCAGGCTTGCGCCGCCCCGTGCCGCCGCCAGAACCTGCGTTGCGACGGGCAGGGGGGACAGCGCGTCGCTCACCACGTAAACCGGCCCCATCATGCCCGCGTCACCCGTGCATCCGCGCTCAAATCCTCGGGTGTCAGCGCGGCCAGCGCATCGAGAAAGGCGGTCTGGAAACTCCCCGGTCCCGCGGCCTGCCGCGCCGCCTGCTCGCCCGCGATCCCGTAGCAGGCCATGGCCGCGACCGTCGCGGGCAGGGGCGCTTGCCCCGGCAGGAAGGCCGCGATCACCCCGTTGAGCGAACAACCCAAGGCGGTCACACGCGGCATCAGCGCATCGCCATTGGCCACGCGATAGGCCGCCGTTCCATCCGTCACGAAATCGACCGGCCCCGAGACGGCCACCACCGCCCCGCTGCGTTCCGCAAGATCGCGCGCCGCCGCCTCCGCCGCCTCCACCGGATCGGCGGCATCCGCGCCGCGCCCCTTTGCCCCCGTGCCAGCAAGCGCAAGAATTTCCGACGAATTCCCCCGGATCACCGTCGGGCCTTCGGCCAGAAGCCTTGCACAGACATCTTGCCGGAACCGCGTCGCGCCCACGCCCACCGGGTCCAGCACCCAAGGGCGGCCATGGCCCCGCATGACGCCCGCAGCCTCCGCCATCGCCTCGGCCCATGCGGGGTCGAGCGTGCCGATATTGACTGATAGCGCCTGCGCCAGACCGGCAAATTCGCCCACCTCCTCGCGCGCATGGACCATGGCGGGCGAGGCGCCCACCGCCAAAAGCACATTGGCCATGATGTTCATGGCGACGTAATTTGTGATGCAGTGGACCAAGGGGGGCGATTGCCGCATCCCCGCAAGGTAATGTCCCGTATCTTCCATCCTCGGTCTCCTCCCGCCAACGCGGGAGGGCCGGGGCGGGCGCGCGCGGTCCCTGAAAGACAGGACCGAAAAGGGGGCGCACCCGTCGCGGACTCCCTACGCCAGCATGATCTGGTTCAGGTTCAAAGGGTGCTTCTCAGCCCGGTTGCCCGGACGCCCCTGTCGCGCGGCGAACCTTGCAACCCCGCCCGCCCCTGTCAAGGGACGCTCCGGCCTTCGAGGGGGATGGACGGCGCAGGGGCGAGGCTCTACCGATCCCGCATGACCCAAGCGCCCGACACGCCAAGCCAAGATCGCATCCTCGCCGGTGTGGCCCTGATGCTGGGCTTTTGCGTCACCGCGCCGCTCTTGGACGTGGCTGCGAAACTGGCCTCGGGCAGCGTTCCGGTCGGGCAGGTCACGGCGGCGCGATTTTTGGTCCAATGCGCGCTGATGGCCCCTTTGGTCGGGCTCATGGGCCTGTCCTACCGGGTGCCCCGGGCGCAATGGTCGGCGCTGGTGCTGCGGGCGGTCTTCCTGATGGTGGCGACCTTCTGCTTCATCGCTGCGATTGCCGTGATGCCCTTGGCCGACGCGCTCGCCATCGCCTTCGTCTCACCCTTCATCGTGCTTCTGGTGGGCAAGTTCTACCTTGGCGAAGACGTGGGTCCGCGCCGGGTGGCGGCGGCGCTCGTGGGCTTTGTGGGTGTGCTGTTCGTGATCCAGCCAAGTTTCGCGGCCTTCGGCCCGGTGGCTCTGTTGCCGCTGGGAACAGCGGTTTTCTTCGCCTTCTACATGCTGGTCACGCGCGGCCTGTCGCGCCGGGTCCATCCCGTGGCGCTGCAATTCCACACCGGCCTGATCGCAAGCCTCCTCTGCCTGCCCATCCTTGTGCTGGCAAACGGCACCGGATTGCCCCTGCTCGACCCGGTCTGGCCGCAAGGCGTGGCTTGGGCCTGGCTCTTCGGGGTGGGGTTCTTCGCCGCGCTCAGCCACATGATGATGACCTATGCGCTGTCGCTCGCGCCGTCGGCGACGCTTGCCCCGATGCAGTATTTCGAACTGCCGGTGGCGACCTTGCTCGGCTATCTCGTCTTCAGCGATTTCCCCAATGCTTTGGCGCTTCTGGGGATCGCCATCATCATCGCGGCAGGGCTCTACATGATCCACCGCGAACGCGTCACCGCCCGCAGGCTGGTCACCGAACGCGCCGCCCCCCCGATCTGAGGCGGCGGACCGAAAGGCCCGCCACCCCATGGGCCTCAGAGCCCGTATTGCTCCCGCGCGAAATCGCCAAGGCCCACGGCATCGAGCCGTGCCAGAGGCGCAAGGAAGGTCACCTGGATCACGCCGGGCGCACGCCCGATCTCGATCGCACCATTGACCGTGGCGCGGTTGCGGACCTCGGCCACGCTCATCCCCAAAAGGGTCGCGGCCCGCGCAAGGCCGTTGTCGATGGCCGCGTTGAGATTGGCGGCCGTGCCGATCACGGAAACCGGGGCCAGCGCCTCGATCTCGGTCACGCCCCATTTCGCGGCAAGGCGGCGGCCCTTGGCCATTTCCGCCTCGGTGAAGGGGCGGGCAAGGGGCGGCAGATCCTCGACCAGCGGGAACAGGACGGGGCCGTCGATGGGGTAATCCTTCACCACCTCGACCTGCAGCGTCACGCTGCCGGCCACATCCATCGTGTGCCCGGCGATTTCCCCGTCACCCTGGCCTGCATGCATGTCGCCCATATAGACGCCCGCGCCCGGCACCTTGACCGGGCAGACGATGATCGCGCCCGCGCGCACCGCGTCGATATCCATGTGGCCGTCGGTTTTGTGCTCGGCCAATTGCTCGGCGGTGATCGCGTAATCATGCGGCGCCCCCACAAGGAAGGCCCCGAAATCCCCCGCATTGTGGCTGTCGGGCATGGCCATGGAGGGGCAAGTGCCCAACTGCCCCATGAAGGGCCGCATCCGCACCAGCGTGCCCGGCATGTCGGAGGGCGCGAAGGTCAGGATGGAATGCTGGCGGCTCTGGTCGGGCAGGGCGGCGTAGTGGTCGGCGTCCTTGGCGATGGTTTCGGCCGCGGCTTTGGGCAGGGTCAAGCCCACCGCCCGCGTCTCGTCGAAGGTGACGGTATAACCATGCACGATCTCGAAGGGTTTGACCGCATTCCCGCAGGCGTTGCATTTCACTGCATCCTGACCGATTCCCTCGACATGGGTTTCGGGCCAGACGGTATCGCAGACCGGGCAGCGCGCGGCGACATAGGGATCGCCAAGGCAAAATCCTTCGGGCGAGCTGTCATGCCCCGACGCGGTGGCGACCGAGGTCACGGTGATCTCGCGGATGCGGATCGCGACGGCATCGCCTACGTCGGCCCCTTGCACGAAAACGGGCCGCGTCACCTCGTGACCGCCGCGCAGGCGGGGCGTGATCATGGGGCCCCAGCAGCCCGGCGCGGTATTGGCGATGATCGTTCCTCCGTTTTCCACCGGCCCCAGCATGGGCTCGTTGGGGTCCAGAACGCTGTTGGTAAACTCGGAAACCACGACGCTGCGACGCGACGGGGATTTGCTTCCATCCGGCATGTTGCCCTCCCTCGGAATAGACATCTCGATCCGAGCATAGACCGCCCGCAGGGCGCGGCAATCCTCGAGACGGGCAGTGGGCGGCAGTGCAAAACGCAAAGCGCCCCGGCTGGCATGCCGCAGGGCGCGTTAAGCGTCTTTCGGACAGTCGAAGGGACTCAGGCCTGCGCGGCCTGCGCCTTTTCGATCTCTTTCTTGATCTTCAGCGCCTTGTCCGACAGCTCGACATCCTTGGCCTTGGCCATGAACGCGTCCAGACCGCCGCGGTGGTCGACCGTGCGCAGCGCCGCGTTCGAGATGCGCAGCTTGAAGCTGCGGTTCAGGATGTCCGAACCCAGCGTGACATCGGTCAGGTTGGGCAGGAAACGGCGGCGGGTCTTGTTGTTGGCATGGCTGACATTGTTGCCAGTCATCGGGCCTTTGCCGGTCAATTCGCAGACGCGCGACATGGGGTGATCCTCGACAGCTCAGAAACGGAAAGGGCGTGTGGCATGGCCCACGCCCGCAAATCTGGGCGGGGGATACGGGGGCGACTTGCCGGAGTCAAGCCGGGAATCGGCATGTCGCGATCAGGCGCGGCTTGCCGTGGCCCGCGCCGGGGGGCAGGATGGTCCGGACCCGGCACCAGACCGGACAAACGGGGGCATACCGTGCAGGAAACCGCGCTTTACCCGCCCGTCAAGGCGTTTCTCGAAGCCGCGGGCTACGAGGTCAAGGCCGAGATCGGTCCCGCCGATGTCGTGGCGACGCGTGCGGGCGAGGATCCGGTGATCGTCGAGTTGAAGACCGCCTTTTCGCTGACGCTGTTTCATCAGGGCATCGCGCGGCTCGCCGTCAGCGACCGGGTCTACCTCGCGGTGCCGCGCGGCAAGGGTCGGCGCTGGCTCAAATCGCTGGGCGACAACACAAGGCTCGCACGGCGTCTGGGCCTTGGCCTGATGGTGGTGCGCCTGCCCGATGGTCTGGTCGAGATCGCGTGCGATCCCGGCCCCTACGCGCCGCGCAAATCCGCCCCGCGACAGCGCGCCTTGATGGCCGAATTCGCGCGGCGGCAGGGCGATCCGAACATGGGCGGCACCAATGGCCAGCGGATGACGGCTTATCGTCAGGATGCGCTGGCCTGCGCGCGCCATCTCTTGGGCGCGGGTCCGACACGCGGGGCGGCGGTCAAGACCGCAACGGGCGTCGACCGCGCCACGACGCTCATGCGCGACAATCACTACGGCTGGTTCGAGAAACTTGGCACGGGCATTTATGCCCTGAGCGACACGGGCCGCGCGGCTCTGGAAGGCGAGGGATGCAAACCGAATTCGTGATCGACACCCACGGCCCCGGCATGGTCGAGTTCACCGCCGATGTGGCGCGCTGGCTGGCGCGGTCGGGCGACGGGCTTCTGACGCTGATGGTGCGCCATACCTCGGCCAGCCTGCTCATTCAGGAAAACGCCGATCCCGAGGTGCAGGAGGATCTGATCGACTGGCTGGGCCGCCATGTGCCGCCCGCCGGTCATCCGTCGATGTCATGGCTGCGCCACACCGCCGAGGGGCCCGACGACATGCCCGCCCATATCAAGGCGGCGCTTTTGCCCGTCAGCCTGCAGATCCCGGTTGCGGACGGGCGGATGCGGCTGGGCACATGGCAGGGGATTTACCTTGTGGAACATCGGCTTGCCCCCCACCGCCGCCGCGTCGCCGCGCTGTTCCAGCCGATGGGGTGAGGCGCACATGCCCCACATCGTGTGGGCGTGAATTGGCATCTACCCAACACCTGCCGGCTCGCCTATAGTGCCTGTGGATAACAGGGGCACCAGACCCCATGGATGAGGCAGGGGCAGGCCATGCCGGGCCGCCCGAGGGACGAGAGAGGGGGAGGCCGATGCGCTGCCCGTTTTGTGGAAATGTCGATACCCAGGTCAAGGACAGCCGTCCGGCCGAGGATCATGTCGCGATCCGGCGCCGCCGGTTCTGCCCGGCCTGCGGCGGGCGCTTCACCACCTACGAGCGCGTCCAGTTGCGCGATCTGGTCGTGGTGAAATCCAATGGCCGCCGCGAGGATTTCGATCGCGACAAGCTGGAACGCTCGGTGCGCATCGCGCTCCAGAAACGCCCGATCGAACCCGAACGGATCGACCAGATGGTCTCGGGCATCGTGCGCCGCCTCGAAAGCATGGGCGAAACCGATATCCCCTCGAAACAGATCGGTGAAATCGTGATGGAACGGCTCGCCGCCATCGACACGGTCGCCTACGTCCGCTTCGCCAGCGTCTACAAGAACTTCCAGGCGACGGACGATTTCGAGGATTTCCTGGCCGAACTGGCTCCGCCTCAACCCAAGACCGAAAGCTGATCCATGGCGTCCTCGGCGGACGCCCGCTTCATGCGGCTGGCGCTGAATATCGGCGCGCGCGGGTTGGGCCGGGTCTGGCCCAATCCGGCGGTCGGCTGCGTGATCGTGGCGGGCGGCCGTGTTCTGGGCCGGGGCTGGACGCAACCGGGCGGGCGGCCCCATGCCGAAACCGTGGCGCTGGCGCAGGCGGGGGCGGCCGCGCGCGGGGCCACCGCTTATGTCAGCCTTGAACCCTGCAACCACCACGGCCTGACGCCGCCCTGTTCCCATGCGTTGGTCGACGCCGGCATCGCGCGGATCGTCGTCGCCATGGGCGATCCCGACCCCCGTGTCGCGGGCCGGGGGCTGGAAACGCTCCGCAATGCCGGGCTCGAGGTCGTCACCGGCATCTGCGCCGACGAGGCCGCCGCCGCCCATCGCGGCTTTCTCACCCGGATCCTTCACGCCCGCCCGATGCTGACCCTGAAACTCGCCAGTTCCGCCGATGGCCGCATCGCCACCGCGACCGGCGAAAGCCAGTGGATCACCGGGCCCGAGGCGCGCCGGCAGGTCCATGCCATGCGCGCGCGCCACGATGCCGTGCTGGTGGGCGCGGGCACCGCGCGCGCCGATGATCCCAGCCTGACGGTGCGCGGCCTTGGCACCACCCATCAACCTGTCCGCGTGGTCCTGTCGCGCAGGCTCGATCTGCCCATGGACAGCGCGCTGATGCGCAGCGCGGCGCAGGTGCCGGTCTGGCTCTGCCACGGCCCCGACGCGCCCGAAGCCGCCCGCGCGGCGTGGGATCGTGCCGGCGCGCGCCGGATCGAGGTTCCGGCAGGTCCGGGCGGGCAGCTCGACCTTGCGCAGGTCATGGCGGCGCTGGGGGCCGCAGGCCTCACGCGGGTGTTCTGCGAGGGGGGCGGGACGCTGGCAGCAGGGCTTTTGTCCGCCGATCTGGTGGATGAACTCGTGGTGATGCAGGCGGGGATCGTTCTGGGGGCCGAGGGTACACCCGCCGTGGGCGCGATGGGCATTGCGGCATTGGCCGAAGCCCCGAGGTTCCGCTTGCGCGAAACCCGCAATCTTGGCGGCGATGTTGTGGCGGTCTGGTCGCGCTGACGCGCGAGGATGGAAAACTGCAGTTTTCCGTCCCGCGAAACTGCAGTTTCGCGCGCCCTACCTACCGCCGCCAGAGCCAGCTTTGCCCCGCGAACCATCCCTGCAGCTTTGCCAGCGCCCGCAAGCCCGGCCGTCCGCGCAGCCCCTCGCCGCTGGCAAGCCGTTCCACCGCCACCTCGACAGGGCAGGGCAGGCCCGTCACCGGATCGTGGTAGCGCGGATAGGCGATCAGACTGGCATGGGCCAAGGCGGCAAGGCTTGGCCGCGCCCGCCGATGCGCGGGCACCGGCCCCATGTCCCGCGTCAATCCCCACCCGGCATAGAACGGCGCGCCAAGGGTCGTCACCGGCACCCCCCTGAGCAGCGCCTCGAACCCGAGGCCCGAGGTCATGGTGACGACCCGGTCCACCTGTGGCAGCAAGGCGGCGCTGTCCACCTTGGACACCACGGCATCGGCAAGCCCCTCCGCCCCCACCGCGCCCGCGCGCAGCCCCGCCACCACATCGGGGTGCGGTTTGTAAAGGATCCAACCCTCCGGATGCAGGTCGCGCGCCGCAGCCAGCAGCGCCGCATTCGTCCGCACAGCACCCGCGCCCAGAAGGATGGAGGCATCATCCTCCACCTGCCCCGGCACAAGGATCACCTCCCGCCCCTCGGGCGCGGCAAGCTCAGGGGTATCTCCGCCCAGATTGTATTTCGTCAGCCCCAGCGCCACCAACCGCGCCACCAGCCTTTCGGCCCGGACCAATCGCTTGGGCTCCCATCCCGCCGCCTCCGCGATCAGCCGGTCCAGACGGCTTTCTCGGCTCGGGTCGTAGTAGATCCCCAGATCGTCCAGAACCAGCGACAGGGGCGGCACCAAGTCTGCCCCCAGACCGCGCGAGCGCAAGAACCCATCCTCCACCCGATGTAGCGGTCGCTTCGCGGCATGGCAGGCCGCGCGCAGCGCCTTTGTTTCCCGTCCCGCCCAAACCATCACGGGGCGGCCGTCGGCGGCAGCCTTCTCCGGATCGTCTTCAAACCGCAAACGCCCGAAACTTTGCACCATGTGCCGCCGTTTCCAGGCCCGCATCCCCACGGCGACATGGCCCCCGCGATCTTGCCGCCACGCATGGGCGCGCGCCTCCAGCGTGCCGACCACATCCTCCACCTCGCACAGCCGGTCACGATAGGGATCGTACCAGACCGGATGCAGGATCAGCGCCGCCGCCGCCATCTGCGCGCGCGTCAACCGCCGCTGGCGGCGCGCGGGCACCAGCCGGCGATCCTCGGTCAGACCCCAACCGGCATAGAACGGCACGCCGAAGGTCACCGGCCTGTGGCCCGCGAAAATCGCCTCGAACCCCAAAAGCGACGTGACGCAGTAAACCGCCCTTGCCCCTTCGAAAAGCCGCCGGGGCGCGATGGGCCGATCCTCCAGCGTGACGCCCGGGGGCAGGGTGGCGGCGTCGAAATGGCCGGGCCTGTGGCCGGCCTGCGTCTCGGGATGGGTCTTGATCACGATGGGCGCGCCGGGGTGATCCTCCTGCGCATGGGCCAGCATTTCCGCGAAACTGTGGGCATTGGCCTCCCCCAGCCGGATCGAGGCATCGCCGCGCGTCTGGTCGATCAACAGCACATAACCCGGCGGCGGCGGCTCCAGCGTCGGGTCGACCGCGGCGTATTTCGTCAGATCGGCTTCCGCGATCCGGGCCAGCACGTCCCGCGCCCGGTCGAGAAGCGCGGTATCGTCCAACGGATGGGTCGCAAGCAGCCCCTCCAGATCCGAGGGTCGCGTCGCATCGAAATAAAGGCCGCTCCGGTCGATCACCAACCCCAGCGGCGGATCGCCCGACCGCCCGGGATGGAGCGAGCGCAAGAACGCATCCTCCACCCGCACCAGCTGCGCGCCGGTCGCCTGCGCCACCGCCTCGCCCCGCGCGGCATAGGGCGAATGGCCCCAGACCAGCACGTCATCGTGCGGCCCGGGTTTGCCCAGCTTCAGGTCATGGCCCGCCAGTGTCAGGATACGGCGCACGCGGGCGTTGGTCAGAAAGCCCGCGTTATAATGAAAGCCGCGCCGCCGTGGGCCCGCCCCGGCCATGGCCGGTCAAAGCCCGCCGCCGCTCACGGTCTGTGCCGCGCCGAGCGTGCCGGTCAGCGCGCTGATCGCGTTGTTCCACTGGGTGATCGGGGCTGCGGTGACATAGACCGTGTCGCTGTCGCGGATCACGAAATCGCGCGCCTCGAACATGCCCGTCGGTGCCGTCAGGTCCAGAACATAGACCATGCGCTGCGCCCCGATCAGATCGTCGCGGCCAAGGACGGCGCGCGCGATATCCTGCGGCTCGTTTCGCAGGACGAAAACGCCCGTGGGATCGGCCAGAACCGGGTTCAGACCGCCGACCGATGCGATGGCCTCGATCGCCGAGATCACCTGGCTTTCGAAGGGCACGATGGTCTGCGCCCCCGTCGCCCCCAGCGCGGTAAAGGACCGTCCGTCCTCCTCGACAAGGATACGGTCGCCGCCGCGCAGCGCGATGTCGACGGTCGGGTCGCGGAACAGGTCCTGGAACCAGATCGTGCCGCGATGATGGCCGCGCACCACGGTCACTTGCGCGATTTCGGGCGGCACGGTGACGCCCCCTGCGGCGGCCAGCATGGCCGACAGCGTCCGGGTGGGCCGTTCGATCGGATAGACACCCTGTCCACCGACGACGCCTGTGACCGTCACGGTCGATCCGTCGCCCGCCACGCGGCGCACGATGATCTGTGGATCGGGCGTCTGTTCGTCGAGATTGCGGGTGATGATGCCGCGCAGCGCCTCGGGCGTGTTGCCCGCGGCGCGGATGCGTCCGGCATAGGGGATGAAGATGAAGCCCGCGCTGTCGACCTGCACCTCTTCGATCACGGCGGCTGATGCGCCCTGACCGGCCAGAAGGCCGTCGGTCACGTTTTCATAGATGGTAAAGGAAATCCGGTCGCCCGGCCGGATGACATCGCTGTCCGCAATCCCCGCGTTCACCAGTTCGGGCGGAAAGCCGAGCGCGGGCACCACGGCGGTTGCCGCCGTCACGCGCTGGTTCACCTCGACGACGAAGGCATCGCCCTCGCGCTGCACCGATCCTGCAAAGATCTCGTTACGCGTCGGGCCGGAACGCGGCAGCAAGGCGCAGGCCCCGACCGCCGTCACAAGCATGCACAGCGCGCCAATGCGCGCGCCGCGAAAAGCCATCGATGTCACGGGGTGGCTCCTTATTGCCTGAACTGCCTCGGTATTCTTTTTTTGCCAATCTAACGATTTTCGACTTACGACGCCAGCTTTTGTTCAGGTGACCAGTCTAAGGTGTTGCCGTGGTGCCGGTCGTCCCGCCGCCAGCGCCTCGTAGGGGTCCTCGGCCGACAGCATCATGTCCACCACTTGCCGCAGCAATTGCCGCCGCCCCCGTGCCGAATAGAAGCTGCCGGTGATCTGCGAGGTCTCCAGCAGAAAGTGCCGGTAATCGCGGTAGGCGCGGCTGTCGGGGCGCGTCGGATTCTGGAAAAACGCCTCGATCGACTGGTCCGACACGAATTCGGGCTTCAGATACACCGCCTGCCCAAAGGCTTTCAGCGGCAGCCCGCGCCAGAGCGCCTGCTGCGCCGCGGTCGAATTGACCGTCACGGCGGATCGCGCGTCGTTCAAGAGCCGCGCCAGCTTGCCGCCGCGCAGGTAATGCACGCGCCGCGCGACGCCATGGGCTGCCGCAATCCGGTGGATATCGGCGCGCAAGGGCGTGCGCCCGTCCTCCAGCGGATGGGCCTTGAACACGAGGTGATGATGCGCGGGCGCCCCGCGCGCGAACCCCTCGATCAGAACGGACAGAAATTGCTCCATCCGATCAAACGGCCCATGGTCGCGGAAACTGGCGTCATGTTCGAGCTGCAACAGCGCAAGATGATAGGGAAAGCCGCCGGTCTTGACCCGCCATGTCGCCACGCTCCGCTCCAGCCAATGGATCGGCATCAGCGCCAGCCGCCGCAGGTAGAGCCGGAATTCCTGTCCGACGCTCAGCGCGCGATGGGTGCGGAACCCGGCATAGGCCCGGTTCAGGACGAAGACGAAGAAATGGTAGAGCGCCCCGTAAAACACGTGCTGGCGCATGTCGCCCCAGCGCGCGGGCGCATCGGGCAGGTCTAGGTCCAACCCCTCCAGCGCGCGGCGCATCTGGTCGACCGACATATCCATGATCCGCGAATGGCCGTTCGCACCGCCGCGTTCATAGGTGATCCAGTAGGGCCGCAGATAGCCTTCCTCGAAGACATGCACGGTGATCCCGCGGCTGCGCGCGGCGGCGATGGCCGCGGCATGGATCGGCCGCGTATCGCCGTAGAGCACCAGATCGGTGACACCCTTTTCATCCATCAACGGCCCGGCGCGCTCGGCCCAATCCTCGGGCGGATCGACATGGGCGATATAGCTTGCCCGCTCCGACCAGAACGCCGCGTCGCCCCGGTTGAACCCCACCCGCCACGTGCCTGCGCCTGCCGCGCGCAGCATGCGCCCCAACTGGTCGAAGAACGGCCCATGCGGGCCTTGCAAGAACAAAAAGACGCGGTGTGCGTGGCTGGGGGCCATAGGTACGGTCACTCGTAAAGCCCCCGGAAAATGCGGGGTTCCCATCAGCAAATCAAGCCAAGGCGGCGGCCTCGGGGCGGAATGATGGCGCAAAGGTGACGTATCACACCCTTGAAGCGCCGCTCCGCGCGTGGTTTTTGTGCCGCGACACGAACAGGGGATAGGCCGCGATGTTCACCGGAATTGTGACCGATCTGGGCGAAATCCGCGCCCTGCACCAGGCGGGCGACCTCAAGGCGCGGATCGCCACGGGCTATGACACGAGCGGCATCGCCATCGGCGCCTCCATCGCCTGCGACGGCGTCTGCCTGACCGCCACCGCGCTGGGCGAGGATTGGTTCGAGGTCGACATCTCGGCCGAAACTGTCTCGAAAACCAACCTCTCGGACTGGGCGCCGGGTCGCCGCATCAACCTCGAACGCTCGCTGCGCGTGGGCGACGAACTGGGCGGCCACATCGTTTCGGGCCATGTCGACGGGCTGGCCGAGGTCATCGCCATGGCCGACGAAGGGGATTCGACCCGCATCACCTTCCGCGCGCCCGAGGCGCTGGCCCGCTACATCGCGCCCAAGGGTTCGGTGGCGCTCAACGGCACATCGCTGACCGTGAACGAGGTCGACGGCACGACATTCGGCGTCAACCTGATCCCGCATACCAAGACGGCCACGACCTGGGGCACGACGCAGGTGGGCGATCGCGTGAACCTCGAGATCGACACGCTGGCCCGCTACGTGGCAAGATTGCAGGACTGGCGCTGATCCCTCGGGCGTCGCGCCCGTGGTGGCGGATGCCTCCGGCGGGAGTATTTTCGAAGCAAAGACGGGCGGTATGCGCATCATGAGCGGGCTGGGGCATAACGGCGGACCGACGATGGAGGCGGGCTTCGGCTTTCGCAAGCTGGCCTGGGGCAAGGCGCGCGCGGCGCTTCTGCCCAGCCTGCCGCTCGAGGTGGTGCGCCTGAGGGTCAAGCGCGCCGAACGTCTGGGCCTGCCCTACAAGACCTATGCCACGATCCGCGCGACATCGGGGCAGGATATCGTGGCCTTCCTGTTTTCGGGCAACGCGCTCGACCTGCGGCGTGGCGAGACGCGGCTGTCCGCACCCGTTGCCGCAAGGCTCGGCGCGCTTGAGGGGGCCGCCACGCGGCTGGCCGCCATCTATGCCCCGACCGCGCCCGAGGCCGTTCTGGCCGCCCAGCCCGAGTTGATCGAGGCCGCCAGCCGCGCCCCCGCGTTCACGGCGCCTTGGCGCGACACGCGCGACAGCCTGCGCGCGCTCATGGCCGCGCGCCGCCTTCCCGCCGATGCCGTGGTGCTGGTCGCCGCGACAGGCATCGAACGCGGCTGGGGCGCGGTCGCGGGCTTTGGCGGCGTTCTGGACCGCGACGTCCTGTTCGGGGCCGAGGGCGCGGCCTAGTCATCATGCAGGCCATGGTCTATGTGCGGCAATGCGGGGGTGGCGCGGATTGCGCCTGTGCCGGGCAAGGGCTATCTGCCGCCACAATCGCCACGCGGCAAGAGGATGACGATGACGCAACCCTACGAAGAGCCCGGCCCGGTCGAGCGTGACTGGTCCGACGCGATTTCCCCCATCGAAGAAATCCTCGAGGAGGCCCGCAACGGCCACATGTTCATCCTCGTCGATCACGAGGACCGCGAAAACGAGGGGGATCTGGTGATCCCCGCGCAATGGGCCACGCCCGATGTGATCAATTTCATGGCCACCCATGGGCGCGGCCTGATCTGCCTGTCGATGACGAGCGCCCGGATCGACGAACTGGGCCTGCCGCTCATGTCGACGAACAATTCTTCGCGCCATGAAACCGCCTTCACCCTCTCCATCGAAGCGCGCGAGGGGGTGACCACCGGCATTTCCGCCGCCGACCGCGCGCGCACCGTGCAGGTGGCCATCGATGCCAGCCGGGGGGCTGCCGATATCGCCACGCCCGGCCATGTCTTTCCGCTGCGCGCCCGCGACGGCGGCGTGCTGGTCCGTGCGGGCCATACCGAGGCCGCCGTCGACATCAGCCGCCTTGCGGGCCTCAACCCCTCGGGCGTGATCTGCGAGATCATGAACGAGGACGGCACCATGGCCCGTCTGCCCGATCTCGTGGCCTTCGCGCAGCGCCACAACCTCAAGATCGGCACGATCAGCGACCTGATCTCCTATCGCCGCCGCCACGACAACCTCGTCAAGCTGCGCGAGGAACGGACCATCACCAGCGAATTCGGCGGCGACTGGACCCTGCGCATCTACACCGACGAGACGCAGGGCGCCGAACATATCGTGCTGGTCAAGGGCGACATTTCCGGCCCCGACCCGGTTCTGGTGCGGATGCATGCGATGGACCCGCTGCTCGATGTGGTGGGCACGGGGCCGCGTGGCCGGGCGGGCGAATTTGGCGATGCGATGCGCCTCATCGCCGAGGAAGGGCGCGGCGTTCTGGTCCTCTTGCGCGACCTGACCATGAAACTTGCCTTGGGCGACGAGGTCAGCCCCCAGATCCTGCGCCAATATGGCTTGGGCGCGCAGATCCTGTCCTCCCTCGGTATCAGCGAGATGATCTTGCTCACCAATTCGCCCAAACCGCGCGTCGTGGGGCTCGAAGCCTATGGCCTCTCGATCACCGGAACCCGCAAGATATCGGAGCTTGGATGATGGCCGGACATTCCGACAACGACATGGGCCTGCCGACCTTCGACAAACCGGTCAAGGTCGCCATCGTCATCGCCCCCTATTACACCGCCATCGCAAAGGCGCAGCTTGATGCCGCGCGTGCCGTGCTGGATCAGGCGGGCGCCACCCATGAAACCATCGAGGTGCCGGGGTCGCTCGAAATCCCGACCGCCATCGGCATCGCGCAGCGCCTGTCGAATTTCGACGGCTTCGTGGCGCTGGGCTGCGTGATCCGGGGCGCGACCAGCCATTACGACGTGGTCGTGAACGAAAGCAGCCGCGCGCTGACGCTTCTGGGGATGCAGGGGGTCTGCATCGGCAATGGCATCATCACCGTCGAAAACCGCGAACAGGCCGAGGAACGCGCCGATGCCGCGCGGCTGAACACCGCTGGCGGGGCAGCGGCGGCCGCCCTTCACCTCATCGCGTTGACGCGCCGGTTCGGCCAGCCTAAAGGCGGCGTCGGTTTCAAGCCCCGCCCCGATGTGATCGAGGTCGCGGGCGACACGAAAGGCCCGACCACGGCATGACCGACGACCCCGATACGACCCCGCGCCAGCCCAAACCGCCCACGCGCGAGGAACGCCGCCAGATGAAATCGGCCGCGCGTCTTTATGCCGTGCAGGCGCTGTTCCAGATGGAGGCGTCGGGCCAGACCCGGCAGGTCGTGCGCCGTGAATTCGAGACGCACCGCTTCGGCGCGATCTACGAGGGCGAGGAGATGGCCGAGGGCGATCCCGATCTCTTCGCCAAGACGCTCGAGGATGCGGTGAACTGGCAGGCGAAGATCGACCAGATGACCGACCGCGCGTTGGTGGCGAAATGGCCGATCAACCGGATCGATCCGACGCTGCGCGCGCTCTTCCGCGCCGCCGGGGCCGAGCTTGTGGCGGGCGACGCGCCCCCCAAGGTCGTGATCAGCGAATATGTCGATGTCGCCCGCGCCTTTTTCCCCGAGGGGAAAGAGCCGAAATTCGTCAATGCCGTGCTCGACCACATGGCGCGCGAAGCCAAGCCCGAGGCGTTC
Organism: Roseicyclus marinus; assembly: GCF_030163795.1. Classification (GTDB taxonomy): domain Bacteria; phylum Pseudomonadota; class Alphaproteobacteria; order Rhodobacterales; family Rhodobacteraceae; genus Roseicyclus; species Roseicyclus marinus. The sequence goes on from NZ_JASJOF010000001.1 coordinate 427,925, forward strand.
TGAGGTGGAGGCCGCGCCGGTGATCGACACCGCAGGGCTGCGCCTGCGTCCTCACCGCGACAGCGATCTGCCCGCCATGATTGCCATGTGGTCAGACCCCGCCGTGGTCCGCCATATCGGCGGCCGCCTCTTTACAGCCGCGGAAACCGCGGCCCGTCTGGCGCGCTACCGCGCGCTTTGGCCAACCCATGGCCACGGCTATTGGGCCATCGAGGACAGGGCCACCGGGCGTTTCATCGGCGAGGCGGGGTTTGCCCGCTTCGGCCGTGGGCTTGGCCCCGCCTTCGACGACGCGCCCGAGGCGGGGTGGGTTCTGGCCGCCCCGGCGCAGGGCCGGGGGCTGGGCACCGAGGCCGTGGCGGCCCTGCACGACTGGGCCGATACCGCCCTTGCCCTCCCCCGCACGGTCTGCATGATAACACCCGACAACGGGCCGTCGCTGCGGCTTGCGGCCATGTTTGGCTATGCGCGTTTCGACGATGTGATGCGCGACGGGGCGGCGGTGTGGCTGATGGCGCGCCCGCGCGGCGCGGCGCGTTCCGGCCAGCCGCAAATATAAATCGGCGCGGCCATTGCGACCCGCCCGGCTGCGCCCCACCTGCGTTGCGACAGCGCCCGAGCCATCGCCACGCGGCGCGAAACCATGGGGACGTGATGGATATCCTGTTTGTGGCGCTTGGCCTTGCCCTGCTTCTGGGCGGGGGTGAGGGATTGGTGCGCGGCGGCGTGGCGCTGGCCACGCGGATGCGGCTGCCCATGGCGGTCGTTGGTGCGGTCGTTCTGGGCTTCGGCACCTCCATGCCCGAGATGCTGACCTCGCTGTCTGCCGCCCTTGCGGGTGCGCCGGGCATTGCCATCGGCAATGTGCTGGGCTCCAACATCGCCAACATCCTCCTGATCCTCGGGCTGGCCGCCCTGATCGCGCCCGTGACCGCCGAGGCGGCCGGGACGGAAGATCGCCTCTGGCTGATCTTCGCCACCTTGATGGGGATCGGCGTGATCCTTGTCGGCGCCACCGTGGGCCGGATCGAAGGGGCGATCCTGCTCGCCGCCCTCGCGCTCTACATCTGGCGGCAATTGGGGCGCGATGGCAGCGCGGAACCCGTCCCCGAGATCGTGATGGGTGTGGCCCCGATGCTGGTCTACATCCTTGGCGGGCTGGCCACGCTGATCGCGGGCGCATGGCTTCTGGTCGAGGGCGCGACAGGCATCGCACGCGCCATCGGCATCAGCGAGACCGTGATCGGCCTGACCGTGGTGGCCGTCGGCACCTCCCTGCCGGAACTGGCCACCTCCGTCATCGCCGCCCGCCGGGGCGAGGCGGGTCTCGCGCTTGGCAATATCCTTGGCTCGAACGTGTTCAACATCCTCGCCATTCTCGGCCTGACCGCCGTGATCGTGCCGATCCCGGTGCCCGATGCGCTGTCGCTCGTCGATCTGGCGCTTGTCGCAGGATCGGTCGCGCTCCTGCTGCTCTGTCTCGCAACGGGGCGGATCGGGCGCGGCGCGGGCGCAGGCTTCATCGCGGTCTACGCGGGCTACATCGGCTGGTTGGCGCTGGGCGCTGCCTGATTTTCAGGCAATACCGCGCCGGTCGCGGGCGGGCAGGGGGGCCGGATGTCGCGCCCCCTTGCAAGGTTGCGGGCGCGGCATACACTCAATGGTAACCAACAGGAGTCGTCCATGCCCGACCATATCCGTTTCATCCTGCGTCACGCCGCCTTTGGCTTCGTCATCGCGCTCACCTTCGTGGGGATGCTTCTGGCCTTCGACGTGGGCGGGCTCTGGCATCTCGTGACCCACACCGTCGAGGGTCCGATCGCTCTCCTGATCCTTGTGGTCTTGTGCACCATCACCTTCGGCTCGGCCCAGATCGGTTACAAGATCATGACCATGGGCGAGGATGACGATGATCGCGGCGGCAAGCGTGACATGGCCCGCACCCGCGACGCGATCCCGATCCCGGTGCGCATCGACGACCGCCGCCGCTGAACCACCCCGCAATGACGAAAAACGCCGCCCCTCTCAGGGCGGCGTTTTCATGTGACGGGGACCGCAGCATCCGTGGAGGCGTTAATTCCCGAGGACCTGTTTATACAGGTGGGCGCCAGGTAATCGAACCAGGATCCGATCAGAGCCAGCTCCCTCGGAAATGCTTAAGGCCACCGGAATTTTGCCACAGGCACGGGACGAGCAGATCCGTCACCACCGCAGATAGGGTCGGTCGGGGATTCTGGCAAGACCAAGGCCTCGCCTTGCCTTTGTTCCGCAAATGTTCCATGCTTGCGAGCAAGATTGACAACAGCCTTGAATGAATTTGCGCCTTTTACATCGCGGGAACTGTGGCGGCTCGTGCGCTACAGGCTCCAAGAGCCAAATCGTCAGCGCCTGCTCGCCCTGCACAAGCTGGCGGCTGTCCACGGCAATGGCTAGGGTTGCAATATCGAGCATGCTCAACCTCGGAGGATCGATGCGATTTGTGATCTTGGCCGCGATCTTGGCGGCTTCACCGGCGGCGGCTCAGAACGAGCCGTGCGAAGCGGTGCGCGACTTGGCTATGCTGCTTGCCACAAGTGGCACGACAGTCCTTGAAGCTGCCCGTGAGGCCGGAAACGCTGCCAGTGTCGACCGCTTACTTGATGGCGAGACCGAACGGATGGCCGTTGTTGTTGAAAGGGCGACAACGGTAGCCACCACCATGGCAGACGCCATGGAACAGGCTATGGCCATCGTCCAGCGTTCCGGCTGCGTCAGGAACTGACCACATCCCACGGCGCGATCCCCAAAACGTCCCGGCCAATCCGAAGCCCCGTCAGATACGCTTCCGACATGTCTCGAACCAACCGGCGCTCTGCCTCTGTCGTCCATGGACAGCCCGCCCCGATCTCCGCAAACCGCAATGGGCCAATGCCCAAGCCAGGAATGATCTCTATCCGCCCCAGATCGGTCCAGCCGTCACGAGGTAGAAACCGGCATCCACAGGCGCCAGAGGTGGCTCCTGCCCCATGCTCCGCTTGTGTTGCTCCCATCTGCTCCTCGGCCCGTTCTCGGGCCACTCGTAAGGTGCCCTATGTTCGACCCGCCCCCCCATGCCCCCGACGCGCTCGCCCCCGGCCAGCTTTTGGCGCGGGGCGTCTGCCGTCACTTGCGCGGTCATGATTTCGTGACACTCCCCGAATTCACCCCCGAACGCGGCAAGCGGCTCGACGTGATGGCGCTCGGCCCCAAGGGGGAGCTTTGGGTGATCGAATGCAAATCCTCCCGCGCCGATTTCACCTCGGACGCCAAGTGGGAAGGGTATCTGGAATGGGGCGACCGGTATTTCTGGGCGGTGGACGAGGGCTTTCCGACCGATCTATTGCCCGAGGGCACGGGGCTCATCATCGCCGATGCCTATGACGCGGAAATCCTGCGCATGGGCCCCGAGGTGAAGCTGCCGCCCGCCCGGCGCAAGGCCGTGACCCAGCGCTTCGCCCGCCACGCGGCGCTACGCCTGCAATCCCTGCGCGATCCGGGTCTGGTGCTGTAACGATCAGCGCGACTTCTTGCCCATCGCGCGGGCCGCCGCCGCCGCCGCGCGCAATTCCTCGGCGATCTCCTCGGCCTCTTCCGGGTCGAAATCGAGCGGCAGGTCGATCCCGTCCCCCTCGACATAGATCCTGACCATGCCAAGCGTCGTCGGCCCGATCTGCAAATTCGCCGCCATATCGCTTTCGCTGTTGATGCCCATCGGTCCCATCTCCAAGACTGAGGACCGGAGGTAGCGGCAGATGGCGCTTTCTGCAAGCGAGGTGGTGCTCGACACCCTGCGCATCGGCGATGCGGGCTGGCTGATCCAGCGCCACGCCGAACTTTACGCCACCGAGGCGGGCTTTGACGCCAGCTTCGAACCGCTCGTCGCCCGCATCCTGGCCGATTTCCTCGATCATCACGACCCGCCCCGCGAACGCGGCTGGATCGCGCGGATTGGTGCCCGCCGCCTCGGCTCCATTTTCTGCGTGCAGGGGCCCGCGCCCGATACCGCCAAACTGCGCCTCTTCCTGCTGGAACCCGAGGTGCGGGGGATCTGCCTTGGCCAACGCCTGCTCGACACCTGCATGGAATTCGCGCGTGGGGCGGGCTATGGCCAGATGACGCTCTGGACCCATGAAAGCCACCGTGCCGCTTGCGCGCTTTATGCCCGCAACGGCTTTGCCTGCATCGCCTCGAAACCCGTTCACAGCTTCGGGCAGGACCTCGTGGAACAGGAATGGACCCGCCCGCTTTGAGGGCGCGCCTGACCCCTTGCAATCCTCGGCCCCCGGCGCTATCCCCCGCGCCAGACGCAAGTTGTGCCGGCGTAGCTCAGTTGGTTAGAGCGCCTGATTGTGGATCAGGAGGTCCCCCGTTCGAGCCGGGGCGCTGGTACCATCCCCCCTCACTCGACAGGTATCTCGCGCAACAGCGCCCGGCTTTCGCCGTCGAAAACCCGGATCACCGCATCATCCCCCACGACGACGACGCGTCCGTCGATCACGCTGATCCCGACCAATCCGACCCCCTCGGGCAGCACGAAATCGCCCGGCGCGATCACCACGGGTGCGCTTTCCGCGTTCAACCGGATGACAAGCACCGCGCTGATCGCTAGAACCCCGCCGATCATCGTCACGGTCAGAACCGTCACAAGCCGCTTCAGCCAGCGCAGCTGAGGGGGCAGATCGCCCCCGGCGCCCGAGGTTTCAGGAGGCTCCACGCCCATGCCCACCCATATCGTGACGGTCGAAATCGGGCCGGACCCGGCCCCGCGCCTTGATAAGGCACTGGCCCGCGATGTGCCAGAGGAGGCGCATCTGAGCCGCTCGCGCCTCATGCGCCTGATCGCGGACGGGGCCGTGCGCCTGAACGGCACCCCCGTCACCGACCCCCGCGCCAAGGTGGCCGAGGGCGATGTGATCGCCATCACGGTCGAGGAATCCGTCGATGTCGAAACCGCGCCCGAAAACATCGCGCTCGACATCCGCCACGAAGACGCCGACCTGATCGTCATCAACAAGCCCGCGGGCATGGTCGTCCATCCCGCCCCCGGCTCGCCCGGCGGCACGCTCGTGAACGCGCTCCTCCATCATTTCGGCGGCAACCTCTCGGGCGTCGGCGGTGAAAAACGCCCCGGCATCGTCCATCGCATCGACAAGGATACATCGGGTCTGCTCGTCGTGGCGAAATCGGATGCCGCCCACCACGGGCTTGCCGATCAATTCGCCGCCCATACCGTCGACCGCGAATATACCGCGCTCTGCCACGGTCTGCCCGATGCCGCCGATCCGCGCCTGAACGGGGTCAAGGGCGTGAATTTCGAACCCGGCGCCATCCTCAAGATCACGACACAACTCGCCCGCCACAAGACCGACCGCCAGCGTCAGGCGGTTCTGTTCCAAGGCGGCCGCCACGCCGTCACCCGCGTCCGGGTCGAAGAACCGCTCGGCCCCGTCACCCGCGTGACCTGTCGGCTGGAAACCGGGCGCACCCACCAGATCCGCGTCCACATGGCCCATGTCGGCCATGCCCTCGTCGGCGATCCGGTCTACGGCGGGCGGCGCAAGGTGTCGGACAAGACGCTGGGGACGGATCTGGCCGAGCGCATCAACAGCTTTCCCCGGCAGGCGCTCCATGCCGCACGTCTGGGATTCGTCCATCCCGTGACGGGCGATGAGATGTCGTTCGAGGCCGATCTGCCCACCGACATGGCCGAGCTGATCGAGGCGCTGCGCGCGCTCTAATCCCGCGCGATGCGCGCCCCGAACAGCAGCACCAGCGCGAACCAGCTTTCCGCGATCAGCGCCACGCCATAGGCGGGCTGCACCATCGCGTTCCACTCAGGTGCCGCGATGCGCGTGACGCTGCCTGCGACATAGACCAGCGCCGCCGCCGCCAGCAAATAGGGCAGGGCGCGTGGCACCCATCCCGATCGCGCCAAAAGCCACGCGGTCAGCCCGGTGTTCACCGCGAACAGGATCAGCCCAAGGTCATAGCCGATGCCATGCACCTCCATCAGGGCCCGGATCAACCCGGCCTCCACCATACCGCCGCGCAGGGCCAGCGCATCGACCGCCACCAGCGCCAGCAGGCTTGCCGCGATCACCGCCGCCTGCATCAGCCGGAACACCATCGCCCCCAGCGCCACGGGCTCCGAAACAAAACGCAACAGCCGGTACAGCAAGATCGCCAGCGCCACATCGGCCACGATCATCCCGACATCGAGCAAGATCGCCCCCCGCAACAGCCCCGGCGCAGCAAGGATCGCGTCCAACACACCCTCCGCCGTGCCGGGCGCAAGCAGAGGACCACGAAACACCAGTTCCGCGCTCATCCCGCACAAGATGATGACGACATAGAGGCATCCGGCGATGCGCGCTTGGGTTTTGGCAGGCATCCTGCCTCCTTTCCCATTCGGGCCGCGCCGTTCGCATCGGCCTTGAAACATGTGCACACATGCACGTGAAATCACGGTAACGCGACTTGCTGTTCGCAGCCGCAAGATGCACATTCTGAACCGAAACGTTCACTTCGGCTCTTGACGAAAAGTTAATGCGGTTTACATAATCCGCAAGAGGAGCCTAACAGGGGGTCCATGCCCATGTCGACCTATGCAAATCTCCCGGCCCCGTCGCCGGAACAGGGACTGAACCGCTATCTTCAGGAGATCCGCAAGTTCCCGATGCTGGAACCCGAGCAGGAATACATGCTCGCCAAGCGTTGGGTCGAGGATCAAGACACCGCTGCCGCCCACCAGCTCGTCACGAGCCACCTGCGCTTGGCCGCCAAGCTTGCCATGGGCTACCGCGGCTACGGCCTACCGCAGGCCGAGGTGATTTCCGAGGCGAACGTGGGCCTGATGCAGGCCGTCAAGCGTTTCGATCCCGAAAAGGGCTTTCGCCTTGCGACCTACGCCATGTGGTGGATCCGCGCCTCGATCCAGGAATACATCCTGCGGTCCTGGTCCTTGGTGAAACTCGGCACGACCTCCGCGCAGAAAAAACTCTTCTTCAACCTGCGCAAGGCCAAGGCCCGCATCGGCGCGCTGGAAGAGGGCGATCTGCGCCCCGAAAACGTCGCGCGCATCGCCCATGATCTCGGCGTGACCGAGGACGAGGTGATCTCGATGAACCGGCGTCTGTCGGGCGGCGACGCCTCGCTCAACGCCACCATCGGGTCGGATGACGACGGGTCGGCCCAATGGCAGGACTGGCTCGAGGACGAAGGCGCCAATCAGGCGTCCGATTACGCCGAACGCGACGAATACGACCAGCGCATGGCGCTCATGTCCAAGGCGCTCGATGTGTTGAACGAACGCGAGCGCGATATCCTGACCCAGCGCCGCTTGCAGGATGAACCCGTCACGCTTGAGGATCTGTCCACGGTCTACAACGTCAGCCGCGAACGCATCCGCCAGATCGAAGTGCGCGCCTTCGAAAAGCTGCAAAAGCGGATGCGCGACCTCGCCCGCGAACAGGGCATGTTGGCCACCGCCTGACGGTCGCCTTCTGCCCGACATGCCGCCGCCCCGGGTCCTCCCCCCGCGGGCGGCGGTTTTGTTTCCAAGACGTGAACGATTAACCAGCGTCTTGAGGGACTGTTCATGTTTGCCCGGAAAATTTAACCTTTCGGCAAGACATTCGGGGCCTTTTCAACACCTGCCGCCCCGCGCTAGCCCTGTTGCCATGACACGCGATCACATCCGATGGGGCATCCTTGGCGCCTCGGGCTTTGCCCGCAAGACCATGGCCCCCGCGATCAACGAGGCGCGCCGGTCGCGCCTTGCCGCCATCGCCACCCGCGACCCGGCCCGCGCCGCGCCCTTTGCCGCCATCGCGCCCGGTCTCAAAATTCATCAATCTTATGAGGCCCTTCTGGCCGATCCTGAGATTGACGCCGTCTATATCCCGCTGCCCAACGCGCTCCATGTGGACTGGTCGATCCGCGCCGCCGAGGCGGGAAAAGCCGTGCTCTGCGAAAAGCCCATCGCACTGAAATCAAGCGATTTCAAAGACTTGATCGCTGCCCGCGACAAAAGCGGCCAGATCATCGCCGAAGCCTGGATGCCCGCCCATCACCCCCAATGGCACAAGGCGCGCGACCTGATCGCAAATGGCGCGCTGGGACGGCTCCATACTGTCACGGGCGCTTTCACCTATGGGCTTGAAGATCCTGCAAATATTCGCCTCTCCCCGGATCTTGCGGGCGGCGCGCTGCGCGATGTGGGCGTCTATCCGATCGGCGCCTTCCGCTTCGCCACCGGGCAGGAGCCTACGATTCTCTGGGCCGATGCGACCGTCGAAAACGGCGTCGACACCTCAACTTGGGTGCAGGCGCGCGCAGGCGACATCCGCTTTTCCTTCCACGTCTCGATGCGCGCAACCCGTTATCAATCAATGGTTTTTCAGGGCAGCGCGGGCCGCATGACCCTCACCGCCCCGTTCAACGCGGGCCAATATGCGCAGGCCGATCTGATCCTCGCCCGCGATGGCCAGCCGGTTGAGATCCATTCCTTCCCCGAGACGCGCCAATACGCGCTTCAGGTCGAGGCGATGGCCGCAACCCTTCTCGACGGCGCGGATTTCCCCTATCCTCTGGAAACCGCGCGCGGCACCCAGATCGCCATCGACGCGGTGTTCGACAAATTGGGGATGTCACGATGATGGATCGCAACGACGACGAAAGAATCGCTGGCCGCCTGAACGGTGACCAACCGGAATCTCCCCGTGAAAGCATGGCCTTGCGCCTTGTTCACATGGTGATCATCGCCGTCATGCTCAGCCTCGGTCAGACGGTTCTGACGCTTTTGACCGTGGTGCAATTCGTGGTGATGCTGATCAATACCGGCGAACGAAATCAAAGACTTGCCGATTTTGGTACCGATCTGGGCATCTGGATGGCCAAGGCCGCGCGCTATCAATCGGCGGCCTCTGACGTGAAACCCTGGCCCTGGACCGATCTGGATTGACGCAGGCCATAACAGCGCCACGTTGGGGTCAAACATCCAGCCAAGGAACCCCGCCAGATGTCCGACAACGCCCCCATCATCGCACAAAAAGGCCCGTTCCCCGTCGAGGTGACGGAAGGAAAAACCTATTTCTGGTGCGCCTGCGGCAGATCGCAGAAGCAGCCGTTTTGCGACGGATCCCATAAGGATACGGGCTTTCAGCCGCAGAAATGGACCGCCGAAAAGGACGGAAAGGTCTTCTTTTGCGGCTGCAAGGCCAGCCAGCGCCAGCCGCTCTGCGACGGTTCGCATAACAGGCTGTAGGGACAGGCGCAATAATTAGCCGATCTTTTTAGTAAGGATTGACGCGTCCGACTGAATTTGTCAGATTTGGGCCATCCCGTTGCGAGGTGGCCCATGACCCGTCCCACGATCTCAGCGCCGCGACCTGCCACTGGTTCCGCCCCGGTTGCGCTTGCGGCAGACCTCATGTCCGAATTCGGCGCGGCCTGTTGTCCCTCCATTGCGGCCATGCTGGAGCGGCTGATCGACCGGCAGGCGCATCCCGCAAGCCGGGGACAGCGCCGATGATCGTTTGTTCCTGCACCGGCATCAGCGACGCCGACATCCATAGCGCCATCGACTGGATGCGCGCCGCCGATCCCGACACGATCATCACCCCCGGCAAGGTCTACCGCGCGCTTGGACACAAGGCCGATTGCGGCACGTGCCTGCCGCTTTTTCTCTCCACGATGCAGGCCTCTCCCGCGTTGGGCGTGCCCGCGGAATTGCGCGGTCTGCGCCGCCGAAAAGCGCGTTTCTGACCCGGAAACCGTGCAATTTCGGGCATGAACACATAGGTTTGCACCGTCACCAGCCGTATGGGGCCAACGCCCCCGGCCAGAAAGAAGGAGGCTCCAGCCATGAAAGGCGACGCCAAGGTCATCGAATATCTCAACGCGGCGCTGCGCAGCGAATTGACGGCGGTCAGCCAGTATTGGCTCCACTACCGGCTTCAGGAAGACTGGGGTTATGGCCGCATCGCCGCCAAGTCGCGCGAGGAAAGCGTGGAGGAAATGCACCACGCTGACCGCCTGATCGAGCGCATCATCTTTCTGGGCGGCCACCCGAACCTGCAAAAGCTCGATCCGTTGCGGATCGGTCAGACTTTGCGCGAAACGCTCGACGCCGATCTTGCCGCCGAACACGATGCCCGCACCCTCTACATCGAGGCGCGCGATCATTGCGAAAGCGTCAAGGATTACGTCTCCAAGGCGCTCTTCGAAGAGCTGATCGCCGACGAGGAAGGGCATATCGACTTTCTCGAAACCCAGATCGACCTCTTCGACCGTCTGGGTGAGGCCAATTACGGCCTGTTGCAGGCCAAGCCCGCGAACGAGGCCGAGTGATCCGTCACCTCGCCTGACGCGCGACCGTCGCCACCGTGGCGACGGTCAGCCGCGTCGCCTCGGTCAACCGCGCGAAATCGATCCGGTCGACCGTGTCGCTGGTCGAATGATAGCCCGGCGCGCCCTCGACCGCCGCACCGTCGTAGAACCCGATCGCCGGAAAACCTTCGGCCTCGAAGGGCATGTAATCGCTGCCCCAGATGTCGGATCGCGCGATGGAAAGCCCCGTGTGCGCCGCCGCCATCCGCGCGGCGATGTCGCCCGCAGCCTGCGCCGCCGCGTCGTTCTCGGGCCGCGTATTCCCCGCGTCCGCCTCGATCCAGAAGGGCGCGCCGGGCCCCGGATGGCTACGGCCCAGCATGTCGAGATTCACCATCAGCCGCACCCGCCACCCCTTGGTCCGCGCCAGCGCGGCCAGCGCGGTGGACCCGCGAAGGCCCTGTTCCTCGCCTGCAAAGCCCGCCGAGACAATTCCGCAGGGCAGGCCGGCCCCGGCCAGGATGCGATGCGCCTCGATCATCGCGGCAACACCCGTCGCATTGTCATTGGCGCCGGGTGCCAGTCGCATCGGTGTTTCTGAAAGGCTGTCCATATGCGCGCCCATCACAATCACCCCGCGCGGATCGGCAGGCGATCCCGCGACCACGTTGTGCCGGATCAATCCCCCCGGCATCGTGAACGGCAAAAGCGCCAGCCCGCCGGGGGTGACCCCGATGTCGCGAAAAGCTTGGGCCACGCGCGCCTCGACCTGCGGGAAATCGGGATGGAGCGTGTAGCGCGTCGGAAACCCGGCCAGCGCCACGACCATGGCGCGCAGTCGCTCTTGCGACACCTGCGCCACAAGCTCTGCCACGCCGTCGCCCTCGGCCCTGCCCAGCCGCGGCGCAAGACAGGCCAGCGCCCCCGCGATGGTATCCCGCCGCGTCAGGCGCAAAGGCACGTCTAGCGCCCTCCGCGCAGCCATCGCAGCGCCGGCACCACATCGAGCGAGGCAACCGCCAGCCCCAGCGGCAGCATCCACAGCCCCAGGACAGGCAAAAACGCCAATAGCCCGCCCGCCATCAGCAAAACGCCAAGGATCAGGCGGCCCCCCGGTGGCACGACCTGCCGAACGCGGACCAGAAACCGCCGCGCACGCGTTTTCCAGCGCAAAAGCTCTTGGTCCGACACGAAGGGGATGCGGCTAAGGCCCATCTCAGTCTTCCATCGCCTCCAACTCGTCGATGAAGCCTTCGATCATGCTCAAGCCCTTGTCCCAGAAGGCCGGGTCGCTGGCATCAAGCCCGAAGGGCGCGAGCAAGTCCTTGTGGTGCTTGGACCCGCCTGCCTTCAGCATCTCGAAATACTTCTCCTGAAAGCCCGGCGTGCCTTCCGCATAAACCGCGTAAAGCGCGTTCACCAATCCATCGCCGAAGGCATAGGCATAGACGTAGAAGGGCGAATGCACGAAATGCGGGATATAGGCCCAGAAGGTCTCGTATCCGTCCATGAAGTCGAACACCGGCCCGAGGCTTTGCGCCTGCACCGACATCCACAGCGCGTTGATATCCTCGGGCGTCAGTTCGCCCTCGCGGCGGGCGGCGTGCAGCTTGCATTCGAAATCGTAAAACGCGATCTGGCGCACGACCGTGTTGATCATGTCCTCGACCTTGCCTGCCAGCAGCACCTTGCGCGCGGCATCGTCCTTGGCCTCGGCCAGCATCTTGCGGAAGGTCAGCATCTCGCCGAACACGCTCGCCGTTTCTGCCAGCGTCAGGGGCGTGGAGGACAACAATTCCCCCTGACCCGCCGCCAGCCGCTGGTGGACACCATGGCCCAGCTCATGGGCCAGCGTCATGACGTCCCGCGGTTTGCCGAGATAGTTGAGCATCACGTAGGGATGCACCTCCGCCACCGTCGGATGGGCAAAGGCACCGGGCGCCTTGCCCTCCTTCACGCCGGCATCGATCCAGCCTTGGGTGAAAAACGGCTCCGACAGCTCCGCCATGCGGGGATCGAACCCGGCATAGGCCTCGGTCACGAGCTTGCGCGCCTCCTCCCAGCCGAAAACGCGGTTCTCCTCCATGGGCAGCGGCGCGTTGCGATCCCAGACCTGCAACCGCTCCAGCCCCAGCCACTTTGCCTTGAGCGCGTAATAGCGGTGCGACAGGCGCGGGTAGGCGGCAACGACGGCATTGCGCAGCGCCTCGACCACTTCGGGCTCGACATGGTTGGACAGGTGCCGCCCCATCTGCGGCGTGGGCAGCTTTCGCCAGCGGTCCGAGATTTCCTTGTCCTTGGCCAGCGTGTTGTGGACACGCGCGAACAGCGGCAGCCGTTCGGCAAAGCCCTCGGCCAGCGCCCGCGCGCCCGCCTCGCGCCGCGACCGGTCATGGTCGGTCAACAGGTTCAGCGTCGCTTCGATCCCCAGCCGGTCGCCGTCCACCTCGAAGGACATCCCCGCGATCGTCTCGTCGAACAGCTTGTTCCACGCGCTCGCCCCCACGACCGATTGATCGTGCAGGAATTTCTCCAGCTCATCCGACAGCTGGTAGGGTTTCATCGCCCGCATCCGGTCGAAAACCGGCTTGTAGCGCGCCAGCGCCGGATCGCCGCCGAAAACCGCCTCGTAGCCCGCATCGGGGATGCGGTTGAACTCAAGACCGAAAAACACCAAGGCGGTCGTGTAGGTGGTGATCTTGTCCTGCATGTCGGACATGAACTTGGCGCGGCCCGCATCCGTCGTGTGCTGGTAATAGCGCAAGCCTGCGTAGGACATGATCCGCCCGGCTACCACGTCGATCTTCTCGTAGCGGCGCACGCAGTCGAGCATGGCGGCCGTGTCCAGATCCGCCAGCTTGCCCTCGTACTCGGCGGCGAAGGCCGCGCATTCCTGCGCCAGCCAGTCCAGATCCTTCGTCAGCTCCGGCGCATCGGGCGCCGCATAAAGATCGCTCAGGTCCCAATCCGGCAGATCGCCCAAGGGCGCCCCGCCCCCATCGCGCGCGGCGTCACGGGGCAGGGGGATAGGAAACTGGGACATCAGCATGGACAGACCTTTCGGAATTCGTGTTCCCGCCAGATATGGCCCCCAGCGCGCCCAGTCTCAACCCACCGCGCGCCCGCCCCTTCATCTTCCCGAAAATACGGCGGGGGGAGGCCCGCAAGGGCCGGGGGGCAGAGCCCCCTATTACAGCTCCACCTCGCCCCCCTCGCCAACCTCGGGCATGGGGGCTTCACCCCATGGTGGCGCATCGGTGCTTCGCCGGATCAAGATGTCGCCATTGGGCAGCCGCTCGGGCAATTCGTAGTAGGACAGATCGTCCACCACTTCGCCCAGACGCTCCAACAGCGGCATCAGCTCCTGCTCGAAAAAGGGTCGGGCGCTGTCGAGCATCGGACGCATGTCTTCGAGCAGCCGCTCGAGGATCATCCGGCTGCCCTCCCCCAAAAGGTCGAGCCCCTCACCGAACCCGCCACCCTCGTCTTGCGCCGCCACGGGGGCGGCCGCCGCAAGAAACCCCGCAAGAAGGATCGTGAACCGCATCATCATCCCCTCCATTCCGTTACCCGGCATATGGGAAGGCCCGAGCGCGCTGTCATCCCTCCGCCGCCATGTCCAGCGTCACCGGGAAATGATCCGAGGCCGCCAAGAGCGCGTCGCGCAACCCCTCGTTCTCCCAGCAATCCGGATCTTCGAACGGATGCCAGACCCGCCAGCGCCGGGCCATGGGCCGCAGGTCGGGCGAGACCATGATGTAATCCAGAAGCGCCGAGATATAGCGCCCCTCGGAGGCGATGTAGAACCGTGCCGTGGTGGGCGCGGCCATGATCCGGCGTTCCAGCGCGCGGGCGGCATTGGGGTCGTGCAAGGCCCGCGCCGGATCCTCGCCCCAGCCCATGACGATCTCGATCCCCGACCGCCCGAACAGATCCTCGAACACATCGAGGCCCGGACCATCGTTGAGATCGCCCAAAAGGATCAGCGGCTCCCCTTCGTCCAGATGGGCGACAACCCTTTGGCGCAGCCAGATGCATTGCGCCAACTGCTTGCGTCGGTTCGCGATGGCCAGCTTCATCGCGTGATCGGCATCGCGCGCGCCATGGGGCGCTTTCGATTTCACATGCACCCCGATCATCCGCATCACGCCCAGTGGCGTGTCCAGCCGCATCTCCAGCGGCGGCTTGGAAAAGGTCACGACATCCTCGGTCGCATCCACGTCCAGATCGATCCGGAAACTGTGATCGAACCGCGGCGCGCCCAGATCGCTCGGCGCATGGCGCGCCCGGATCACGTCGGGATCGTAGAGCAGCATGATTTCTTGCTGCGTGTCATTGGCAAAGCCCAGACAGACCTCGCGCGCCCTGAGGCCCGCCTTGCGCGCGAAGGTCTCCAGCGCCACCGCCCCGTTCCGGTGCCGCGACACATCGGGGGCTTCGACCACCAGCACCCCGTCCGCATCCATCGCCCGAAAGACGGTGATCAGCGCCGCGATCTGCTCGGCCCGCGTCACGTTGTGCCGCCCCGACCACGCGTTGGTGTCCAAAAGCCTTCCCGCATCGTCGAAGAGCGCGTGAAACCATTCCACGTTGTAGGTCGCGATGCGCAGGGAGCGCCGGTCCATCACACCCGCTCTGGCGTGCGTTCCGAGGATCGGGCCGAGATTTCCTCCCAAGCCCGATTGACGGCAATCAGGCGTTTCTCGGCCAGTTTCACCGCTTCCTCGGGGACGCCGCGCGCGATCATCCGGTCGGGATGGGTCATGCGCACTTCTGCCCGCCACGCCGCGCGGATGTCTTCCATCGGGGTGTCGGGGCTGACGCCTAGAACCGCAAAGGGATCGGGGGCGGCATCGGGCACATGGCGCGCGCGCATCCGGCGGAACTGCGCCTCTTCCATCCCGAAAATCTCGGCGACGCGATGGAGGAACGCATCCTCCGCCGGGTGGTAGTCCCCATCGGCGGTGGCGATGTGAAACAACCCTTCCATCAGGTCGCACAGCACACTGTCGACCCCGCAGGGGCGCCCCTCGGCGCGAAACATCGCGGCGATGCGGGCGGCATAGGTCTCGAACCCCGCCACATCCTCGCGCGCAAGGTTGAAGACGCGGGCTGCCGCGCGCTCATCCTCGGGCGGGATGTGGAACACTTGCCGAAAGGCCGTCACCTCGTCGCGCGTCACCAGCCCGTCGGCCTTGGCCATCTTGGCCGACAGCGCGATGACGGCGATGGTAAAGGCCACGGTGCGTTCGGGGGGGGCGCGCAGCTTGTCAAAGACCGCGGACAGGCCTTCGCCCTTGGCAAGTGCGGTCAAGGCCTCGGTTATGCGGGTCCAGAGCGACATGGCCCCATTTAACGCGAAGCCTGCAGCGATGTCAGGGGAAACTGCCCGCGATCAGAGCATTTTCTGCATCAAGACCAGATCGTGCCAATGCCCGAATTTCCAGCCGACCTCCGGCAGGCGCGCGATCTCGCGGTAGCCGATGGCGGCATGAAAGGCGGCACCCCCCGCATTTTCGCCCGCCACGCCCGCGATCATCGAATGATGGCCCGCGGCCTTCGCCTCTGCCTCGGCTCGGGTCATCAGCGCGCGGCCCAGACCCCGCCCGCGTGCGCCCTCGGCGATATGAATCGAATGTTCCTGCGTATGGGCATAGCCGGGGCCCGCGCGGAATTGCGACCATGTGACGAAACCCACCAAAACGCCCCCCTCACAGGCGACAAAATAGGGCTGTTGCGCGATCTGAACCGCAAGCGTGGCGGGATCCTTTTGTGCCGTGGTGAAGGTCTGGTTCGTCTCGCGGATGATGACGTTCCAGATCGCGGCAATGGCGCTTGCATCTTCGGGCCGGCCCGCGCGGATCACAGCACGACCTCGCCCTTCGGCGTTGCGATCACGGCCTCCATCCGGGGCGCATCGGCTTGGGTCACCGAGATCCGCGCATCCGCGATCAGGGGCGCAAGCGCAGCCTTCAGCGCCGCGGCCTGCGGCGAAAACAGCCGCAATCCCGCAAGCTTTGCCCCCACATCCGTCAGGCGCGGGGCAGGGTGGGCCGTCCCCTCCCACTGGATCAGCGCGGGGAACAGTCCGTCAAAGGGCAAGATGCCATCGACCGGCACCGCCATCCGCCAACGCAGATCGCCGCGCGCCAACGACCATGGCACACCCGCACCGGGTGGGCAGGCGGCCAGCGCCGCCTCCAGATCGTCGCAGCGGCAGATCCATGTCGTGGCCCGCGCAGGCCCCGCAAAGCGATCCAGATCGAACCAGCGCGGTTGTGCCGGGGCCTGCCCCTCGGGGTCGATGGCGATCACCTCGAGGTAATCGACCCCCAGCCCCATGAGCCTGTTGTGCGTGCCCATCGCGGCATGTTGCCCGCCCGCCTGCAGGGGCAGGCCAAGCGCCGCCTCGACGTGCGCGGCCCCCGTTTCCAGCACCTCGGCCGCCACCGCGATATGGTCGAGTGTGAGCATCCTGTCGCCTTTCCCTGCCGCCCTGTCGCGCCCCGCCTTGCGCGCGCCGCCCAAAGGGTTTTGGGTCGGCCGCATGAGTGACGTCAAGGCCAGCCTGCGCCAATCCGCCTTTGCCGCGCGCCAGCGCGCCTTCGACCTGCGGCACCAAAGCGGGGCGGTCACGCGTGCCACCGCGCATCTTCTGGCGCTGATCGGCCCGGCCCATGGCCTGACCGTTGCGGGCTACATGCCCATGCGATCGGAGATGGATCCTTTGCCCGCCATGACGGCCCTGCACGGACAGGGCGCGCGGATCTGCGTGCCGGTGATCGCGGGCCGTGGCCAGCCGCTCGACTTCCGCGCATGGACGCCCGAGGCGCCGATGATCGACGGCCCTTTCGGCGCGCGCATCCCCGAAAGCGGCGATTGGCTGACGCCCGATATTCTGATCGTGCCGCTGGTGGCCTTCGATCCTACCTGCAACCGTCTGGGCTATGGCGGCGGCTTCTATGACCGGACGCTTGCGCGCCTGGCGGCCACGCGGCCCGTCCGCGCGCTGGGCCTTGCCTTTGCCGCGCAGCGCCTGCCTGCCATTCCGACCGAACCCACCGATGTGGCGCTCGACGCCATCGTGACCGAGGACGGGATCCTCCGCCCCTGACCACGGGTGGCCATTTGCACCTTGCCCAACCGCCCTCCGCGACCTAAGCCCACGGCATGCGTATCCTCTTTCTCGGCGATGTCATGGGCCGCGCGGGCCGGGCGGCGATCACGGAAACCCTGCCGCGCCTGCGCGCAGATTGGCGGCTCGATTTCGTCGTGGTCAACGCCGAGAACGCGACCGGCGGCGCGGGGCTTTCGGCGGCCCATGCCAAGGCGGTGCTGGAGGCAGGGGCCGATTGCATCACGCTTGGCGATCACGCCTTCGACCAGCGCGAGATGCTGCAATTCATCACCGAGGAACCGCGCATCCTGCGGCCGCTGAATTATGCCAAGGATGCGCCGGGCGCAGGCGCGCGCGTGTTCAAGACGACGCGGGGCCGTCAGGTCCTTGTCGCGCAGGCTTTGGGGCAGGTCTTCATGAAACGCCCCTTCGACGATCCGTTTTCCGCGCTCGACGGCATCTTGCGCAAATACCCGCGCGGCGGCGCGGTTCAGGCGGCGCTCATCGATATCCATGCCGAGGCGACGTCCGAAAAGATGGCGACAGGCCATTTTTGCGACGGGCGCGCCAGTGTGGTCGTGGGCACCCACACCCATGTGCCCACGGCGGATGCGATGATCCTGCCCGGCGGCACCGCCTACCAGACCGATGCCGGCATGTGCGGCGATTACCATTCCGTCATCGGCATGGAAAAGGCCGAGCCCATGCGCCGCTTCATCACCGGAATGCCCAAGGATCGCTTCACCCCCGCCGAAGGGCCTGCGACGCTGTCCGGTCTTTTCGTCGAAACCGATGACAAGACCGGGGCTGCGACCGCCGCCCATGCGATCCGGCTCGGCGGGCGGCTTGCGCCGCAGGGTCCGCCCGATGTGGCGTGATCTGCCGCGCGAGAGGCTGGGTTACGTCCTGATCCTGATCCTGTGCGGCGCGGGCTGGGGTCTGGGCCAACCCATGTCCAAGATCGCGGTCTCCGAAGGCTATCGCCATTTCGGCATCATCTTCTGGCAATTCGCCATCGCCGCCCTGCTTCTGGGCGCGATGAACCTCGCGCGCGGCGGGCGCTTGCCCCGCGAACCGCGCCACCTCCTGTTCTACACGCTCATCGCCTTGATCGGGACGCTCCTGCCCAATTCGGCAAGCTATACCGCCGCGATCCACCTGCCCTCGGGCATCTTGTCCATCGTGCTGTCGCTGATCCCGATGCTGGCCTTTCCCATCGCGCTGGCATGGGGGCTCGACCGGTTCTCGGCCCGGCGTCTCTTGGGGCTTTGCCTTGGGCTTTCGGCTATCGTGCTGATCGCCGCACCGGGCACCAGCCTGCCCGATCCCGCCATGGCCTGGTGGTTGCCCGTGGCCCTCATCGCGCCGCTCTTTTACGCGGTGGAGGGCAATTTCGTCGCCCGCTACGGGACCGAGGGGCTGGATGCACTTCAGGTTCTGCTTGGCGCCTCCATCGTGGGAATGATCCTTGCCCTGCCGCTGGCGGCGATGACCGGGCAATTCATCTCGCCCCTGCCGCCCTGGGGCGCGCCCGATGTCGCCATCATCGTGTCATCGGTCAGCCATGCGCTGGCTTATACCGCCTATGTCTGGCTTGTGACGCGGGCGGGATCGGTCTTTGCCGCGCAGGTCTCCTACCTCGTGACCGGCTTTGGCATCCTCTGGGCCAAGCTGATCCTCGATGAGACCTATTCGCCATGGGTCTGGGCGGCCCTTGCACTGATGATGGCGGGCCTCGCGCTCGTCCAACCGCGCAAGCCGCCCGAACCCCTGCCCGCCGAATAGGCAGCGCCGCCCCGTTACTTGCGCTTGCCGCGCCCAACCCTATCGCTACACTCGGACCTCGGCGCGCTTTCCGCGCAAGGTAGCATTATGATCGATCTGCCCTTGTCCCAGACCGGCGAAGGCCTGCTGACGCTGGCGCTCTTACTAGTGATGTTCGCGCTCTTTCTGCTGGAGCGTTGGCCGACCGAGGTGGTGGCGATCGCGGGCGTTTCCGTCCTGATGATCCTCGGGCTCCTGCCCTTCGACAGCGCGACCGAGGTGCTGGCCAACCCCGCACCATGGACCATCGCGGCGATGTTCATCGTCATGGGCGCGCTGGTGCGCACCGGAAGCCTCGACCGCCTGACCAAATTCGCCGAGGCCAAGGCCGCCTCCAACCCCGCCATCGCGATCACCGCCCTTCTGGGTATCGTGGCGCTGGCTTCGGCCTTCATGAACAACACGCCCATCGTCGTGATCATGATCCCGGTGTTCGTTCAGATCTCGCGGATCCTGAACACCTCCGCCTCCAAGCTTCTGATCCCGCTCAGCTATGCCGCAATCATGGGCGGTACGCTGACGCTGATCGGAACCTCCACCAACCTGCTGGTCGATGGTGTCGCCCGGACCCAAGGGCTGGAGCCCTTTACCATCTTCGAGATCACGCCCATCGGCCTTGTGGTCGTCGCATGGGGGATGATCTACCTGACGCTCATCGGCCGCCACTTTCTGCCCGAACGCAGCTCCATGGCCGCGATGCTGGGGGCGGGCCGGTCCAAGGCCAAGTTCTTCACCGAGGTGGCGGTGCCCGAGGATTCCGCCCTCATCGGCCAGAACGTGACAGAGGTCGACATGTTCAGCCGCGAGGGTGTGCGCCTGATCGACGTGCTGCGCGGCGATGCCTCGCTGCGGCGCGCCATGGATCAGGTCGTGCTGCAGGCAGGCGACCGCGTCGTTCTGCGCACCGACATGGCCGAGGTCCTCGGCCTCCAGGCTTCCAAGGAACTCAAGACGGTGGACAAACTGTCCTCGGTCCGCACCACCACGGTCGAGGTTCTGATCACGCCCGGTGCGCGGCTGGTGGGCCGGACGCTGGGCGATTTGCGCCTGCGCCGCCGCTACGGGGTCTATCCGCTGGCCGTGCACAGGCGGAACCAGAACATCGGGACCCAGATCGACAACCTGTCGATCCGCGTAGGCGACACGCTGCTTCTCGAAGGCGATCCGGCCGATATCCAGCGTCTGGCCGCCGACATGGATCTGGTCGATGTCTCCCAGCCCTCCGAACGCGCCTACAGGCGCGCCAAGGCGCCCATCGCCATCGGTGCCATGGCGGCCATCGTGGTGCTGGCAGCGCTCGACGTGGCGCCGATCCTCGTGTTGGCCGTCATCGCGGTCGCCATCGTTCTGATGACGGGCTGCATCGACGCGGACGAGGCGTTTTCCTTTGTCGAAGGGCGGCTCTTGGCGCTGATCTTCGCCATGCTTGCCGTCGGCGCGGCGCTGGACCATACCGGGGGCATCGAACTGATCGTGGGGCAGGTGGCACCTACCCTGATGGACCTGCCGCCCTGGGTGCTGGTCTGGGCGGTCTATTTCATCACCACCACGCTCACCGAGCTTGTCTCGAACAATGCAATCGCCGTCATCATGGCCCCCATCGCCATCGCGTTGGCCGAGGCTGTGGGCGTTGATCCGCGCCCGCTGGTCGTGGCGGTGATGATCGCGGCCTCCGCCTGTTTCGCCACGCCCATCGGCTACCAGACCAACATGCTGGTCTATGGGCCGGGGGGCTATCGCTTTACCGATTTCATGCGGATCGGTATACCGCTGAACCTGAGCCTCGGGGTGGTCGTCTGTCTTGCGATCCCGCTCTTTTGGCCGCTCTGATCCCAGACCTGAAAGGTCCCGCCATGCGCCGCGCCCTGCTTTCCGCCCTGACCCTCGCCACGCTGGCCGCCTGCGCCGCGGGGCCGGCCATGCCCGAACGGGTGACGCTTGACGCCACGCTTCTGACCGTGGGGATGAGCAATGGCACGACCTGTCTTGGCCCCGCGCCCGAAACCGGGGCGGAAACCGGCTGGTCCGGCACGCTCACGGACTGCGCGACCCCCTATCCCTACACGGTCGAGATCGACCCCGGCACCAACCCCGTGCGCTTCATCTTGCAAGAGATTTTCGGCGACCGCCTGATCCGGCCGCTGGCCACCGTGACGATCACCGATGCCACCGGCCGCGACCGGGTCTTCCAGTCGCCGGAACCGATCACGGAATAAAGGTCGCGGGAAAACGGCAGCTTTCCTAACCGCGAAGCTGCAGCTTCGCGTGCCGGAAACCTCGAGGTTTCCGGTGCGGAAAACCCGGGTTTTCCGCCCCCTCACCGCACCCGCCGCAGCTCGAACCGGCAGGCCTGCGCGCCCTGCGCGCAGCAGGTCGTCTCGACCACCTGCCAATCCTTGCCACATATCGCGCAGAAAAGCCGCTCGAACACGGCCGCATGCCAATGGCACAGCGGCACCTCCGACACCTCGCCGCGCACCACCGGGTTGTCCAAGATCTCGAAAACCGGCGGGCGGCCTGCGCCTAGCCGAAACGCCCCCGACCCGCAAAAGGTCCAGGCGTGTTTGGCGATTGCCTTGGACAAGATCGGCACCGACAGCCGCGCGGGCAAGAGCTTCAGCACTGTCTGCGCCGGTTTCGGGATGCGATGGGCCAGGATGTAATCCCCCGTCCGTCGCCCCGCTTCCATCGCCAGCCGCGCGGCATCCCCCGGCATTGCCTGTCGCACCACCTGATGCAGCCGGGCGGCGGGGCCCTCCTCGATCAGGCCGCCTGCCGGATCAGGCAGCGCGATGATCCCCGCCATGGCAAGGATATGGGCGGTCTCATCTGGCCCCCGTGCCGCCTCCAGAACCGGCACGAACTGCAAGATCGCATTGGGCCCGATCCGGGCGCTTGCCTCGGCCATGGGATCATTCGGCGGGGATCTGGCCCGCCTCCTCCATCTGCTGATCGCCGCCGCCGCAAGCTTTCATGCTTCCTTGCGCTACCGCTTCGCTGCTTGAGCGCGATTTTTCTTCCTGCGCTACCGCTTCGCTGCTTGAGCGCGTGTTGGCCTTCACCTCCGCTCCGTTGGGCATCTTGAAGCCCGCGTTGCGCGACAGCTTCGCCGCCCGCTTCTGTGCCGCGATATCCTGCTTGGACTGCCAATCCTCCATCTGTGCAGGCGCGATCGTCCGCGTCCGGTCGAAGTTGAAGTTCAGCTTGCCCTTGGATTGCGGCCCCCAGTAATCCACCTTGCCCAGATCATAGAACTGCCGCGCGAAACCGGCCTTCAGGAACGCCTTGAGGCACCCCAGCAGATACCGCCGCCGATAGCCCGTGCCGCGCCACGGGTAATGGAACAGCGCCTTTTTCGAATAGAACCGCCGGTAATTATTCATCACCCGGTCGAGCAACTCGTCGCGGTCCATCGCTTCGGGCTTCATGATGGGCGTGACGAAATTGTATTTCGAGAAATCGAAAATCTCGACCTTGTCGCCTAGCTCTTGATACAGCGGCGTGAACGGCCAGGGCGTATACATCGCCCAATTCGCCAGGTCAGGCTGCCAGTCCCAGGCCATGCGATAGGTCTCTTCCAGCGTCTCGGGCGTCTCGTTGTCGAGCCCCACGATGAACTGCGCCTCGGTGAAAATATCGGCCTCCCGCAACAGCCGGATCGCCTCCTTGTTCTCCTCGACTTTGGTTTCCTTGTTGAACTGGTCGAGCTTCAGCTGCGCCGCCGCCTCCGTCCCGAGCGAGATATGCACCAACCCCGCCGAGCGGTAGAATTTCAGCAGATCGCGGTCGCGGTAGATATCCGTCACCCGCGTGTTGATCCCCCATTGCACCCGGCGCGGCAGATCGCGCCTGATCAATTCCTCGCAGAACTGGATGAACTTGCGCCGGTTGATCGTCGGTTCCTCGTCGGCAAGGATGAAGAACCCCACACCGTGCTCGTTCACGAGCTTTTCGATCTCGTCCACCACCTTGATCGGGTCGCGCACCCGGTAGTCGCGCCAGAATTTCCATTGCGAACAGAAGGAACAGGTAAAGGGACAGCCGCGCGCCATGTTGGGGATCGCGACCTTCACGCCCAGCGGCACGTAGATGTACTGGTCCCATTTCAGAAGCGACCAATCGGGCGTGATCGCGTCCAGATCCTTGACCGTGGAGGCCGCGGGCGTCGCCACGATCTCGTCGCCGTCGCGATAGGCGATGCCCTTGATCGCCCCGCGCTGATCGGGCCACAGCCCCTGGTGATAGGCCCGGATCAGTTCGACGATGATCTCCTCGCCCTCGCCGCGCACGATCACGTCGACCTGTGGCGCCTCGGACAGAACCTGCTTGTACATGAAGGTCGCGTGGATGCCGCCCAGAATGCGCAGCGCGTTCGGGACCACTTCCTTGGCGATTTGCAGCGTTTCCTCGGCTACATAGATCGACGGCGTGATCGCGGTCGTGCCCACGACATCGGGCTGGATCTCGGCCAGCTTGACCCGCAACTCCTCGGGGCTGACATGATCGGTCATCGCGTCGATGAAATGGATATCGGTAAAGCCCGCCGTCTTCAGCGCCCCCGCGATATAGGCGACCCAAGCGGGCGGCCAGTTGCCCGCGATTTCGGCCCCTCCCGAATGATAGTTGGGATGGATGAGACAGATTCGCATGGCCGCACTCCCGATATGTCAGGAAATTTGACCACAAAAACTGTCAATCTAAATTGACACAGATCAAGCGCGCATCCATCGCCCGCGCCCCCGGTTTTTTTTACGCCGCCTTTGCGGTAAACTTCATCCCTCAGGTTTCGGCAGGTCACAAGCGCGAGGGGGAAAACGCGATGTGGGACCGGGTTCTTGACCGTATGCTGCGCCAATTCTTCGTGACCGGCGCTTTGGACATGATCTATCCCGACGGCACATGCCGCCGCTACGGGCCGGGGCAGGGGCCGGCACTTCGGCTTACCCTGACCGATCCCGCCCTGCCACGGCGGCTGGTCCTGTCCACCGAATTGGCCCTTGGCGAGGCTTACATGGACGGCACCCTCCTGATCGACGGGGATGATCTGGACGGCTTTTTCACACTCGTCTCGACCAATGCCGCGCAAAGCGATGCATCATGGCGGCGCTGGGCGCTGCGGTTGCGGCGGGCGAAACGGCTCATCGACCAGTACAATCCCGCCCATCGCGCGCGCGTGAACGTTGCGCATCACTACGACCTCTCTGGCGATCTCTACGATCTCTTCCTCGATGCCGACCGGCAATATTCCTGCGCCTATTTCACGCGTCCCGACATGACGCTCGAACAGGCGCAGGCGGCCAAGAAACACCATATCGCGGCCAAGCTCTGTCTCTCCCCGGGCATGGAAGTGTTCGAGATCGGCTGCGGCTGGGGCGGCATGGCGCTGACGCTTGCGCAAGATTACGGGGTGCGTGTGCTGGGCGTGACGCTCTCGACCGAACAGCACAAGATCGCGACAGAGCGCGCCGCCCGCGCGGGCCTGTCCGACCGGGTGAGTTTCGAACTGCGGGATTACCGGTCAGTCCGGGGGCAGTTCGACCGGATCGTTTCCATCGGCATGTTCGAACATGTGGGCGTGCCGCATTACCGCGAATATTTCGACACTGTCCGCGACAGGCTGCGCCCCGACGGCGTCGCGCTGGTCCATACCATCGGGCGTATCGCGCCGCCCGGCGCCACAAGCCCGTGGATCACGAAATACATCTTTCCCGGCGGCTATGTGCCCGCCCTGTCCGAGATGTCCTCGGCGGTCGAGGATGTCGGCCTCTACCCCACCGATCTGGAGGTCTGGCGGCTGCACTATGCTCAAACGCTTCGCCATTGGCATGACCGCTTTTTGACCAATCAGGATCGCGCCCGCGCGCTCTACGACGACCGCTTCTGCCGGATGTGGCGCTATTATCTGAAGGCCTCCGAACACACGTTCCGCCACAACCGGCAGGCCGTGTTCCAGATGCAGATCGCCCATCGCCCCGATGCGGTGCCGCTGACGCGCGACTATCTCTACCCCGCAAAACCATCCCGCCAGCTCCGCGCCGCCGAGTAGTCTGCGGCTTGCAAGATGCACCCCTTGCCGTCCGCGCCCATTCGCACCTTGCGCCCGGTCCGTCCCTGTCTATAACGCAGGCAATTTGCGCCAAGCCGCCCGGGGGTCGAGATGCCTAAGAGAACCGATATCCAGTCGATCATGATCATCGGTGCCGGGCCCATCGTCATCGGGCAGGCCTGCGAATTCGACTATTCCGGTGCTCAGGCCTGCAAGGCGCTGCGCGAGGAAGGTTACAGGGTCATCCTCGTCAATTCGAACCCCGCGACGATCATGACCGACCCGGGGCTGGCCGATGCCACCTACATCGAACCCATCACCCCCGAGGTCGTGGCCCGCATCATCGAAAAGGAACGCCCCGACGCGCTTTTGCCGACGATGGGCGGTCAGACCGGCCTGAACACGTCCCTTGCGCTCGAGGAAATGGGTGTCCTCGAGAAATTCGGGGTCGAGATGATCGGCGCCAAGCGCCATGCCATCGAAATGGCCGAGGACCGCAAACTTTTCCGCGAGGCGATGGACCGGATCGGGCTGGAAAACCCCAAGGCCACGATCATCTCCGCGCCCAAGCTGGCAAACGGCAAATACGACATCAAGGCCGGCCTCCAGATGGCCATCGACGCCATCGAATACGTGGGCCTTCCTGCCATCATCCGCCCCGCCTTCACCCTCGGCGGCACCGGCGGGGGCGTGGCCTACAACCGCGAGGAATACGAATATTACTGCCGCACCGGCATGGAAGCCTCGCCCGTGGCCCAGATCCTCGTGGACGAGTCGCTTCTGGGCTGGAAGGAATACGAGATGGAGGTTGTCCGCGACAAGGCGGACAATGCGATCATCGTCTGCTCCATTGAAAACGTCGATCCGATGGGCGTGCACACGGGCGACAGCATCACTGTCGCCCCCGCGCTGACGCTGACCGACAAGGAATACCAGATCATGCGCAACGGCTCCATCGCCGTCCTGCGCGAGATCGGCGTGGAAACCGGCGGCTCCAACGTGCAATGGGCGGTGAACCCCGCCGATGGCCGCATGGTCGTGATCGAGATGAACCCCCGCGTCTCCCGCTCCTCGGCGCTGGCCTCCAAGGCCACGGGTTTCCCCATCGCGAAAATCGCCGCGAAACTCGCCGTGGGCTACACGCTCGACGAGTTGGACAACGACATCACCAAGGTCACGCCCGCCAGCTTCGAGCCGACCATCGACTATGTCGTCACGAAAATCCCCCGCTTCGCCTTCGAGAAATTCCCCGGCTCCGAACCGACGCTCACCACCGCCATGAAATCCGTGGGCGAGGCGATGGCCATCGGCCGCACCTTCCACGAAAGCGTGCAAAAGGCGCTGGCCAGCCTTGAAACCGGCCTTACCGGCTTTGACGAGATCGAGATCCCCGGCGCCCCAGATCAGGCCGCGATCATCAAGGCCCTGTCGCGCCAGACCCCCGACCGCATCCGCATCATCGCGCAGGCCATGCGCCACGGGCTGTCCGACGACACGATCCACCATGTCACCAAATTCGACCCGTGGTTCCTGTCGCGCATCCGCGAAATCGTCGAGACCGAGGCCCGCATCCGCCGCGACGGCCTGCCCGTGACCGAGGAAGGCCTGCGCGCGCTCAAGATGATGGGCTTCACCGACGCCCGCCTTGCGAAACTGACCGGCCGCGAGGAAAGCAACATCCGCCGCGCGCGCCTCAACCTCGGCGTCACCGCGCAGTTCAAGCGCATCGACACCTGCGCCGCCGAATTCGAGGCGCAGACGCCCTACATGTATTCCACCTACGAACACCCCACCATGGGCGAGCCGGAATGCGAGGCGCGCCCCTCCGACCGCAAGAAGGTGGTCATTCTCGGCGGCGGCCCCAACCGGATCGGGCAGGGGATCGAATTCGACTATTGCTGCTGCCACGCCTGCTATGCGCTGTCGGATGTCGGCTACGAGACCATCATGGTCAATTGCAACCCCGAGACGGTCAGCACGGACTATGACACCTCGGATCGCCTCTATTTCGAACCGCTCACCTTCGAACATGTGATGGAAATCCTCCGCGTCGAACAAGCGCGCGGCACGCTACATGGCGTGATCGTCCAGTTCGGCGGCCAGACGCCTCTCAAGCTCGCCAATGCGCTCCATGATGCGGGCATCCCGATCCTCGGCACCACGCCCGACGCCATCGACCTCGCCGAAGACCGCGAACGTTTCCAGCAGCTCGTGCAGCGCCTCGGCCTGAAACAGCCCGAAAACGCCATCGCCACCACAGATGCCCAAGCCAAGGCCGCGGCCGAGGCGCTGGGCTATCCGCTCGTGATCCGGCCCTCCTACGTCCTTGGCGGCCGCGCGATGGAAATCGTGCGCGACACCGCCCAGCTCGATCGTTACATCCGCGAGGCGGTGGTGGTTTCGGGCGACAGCCCGGTCCTCCTCGACAGCTATCTCGACGGCGCGGTC
Source organism: Roseicyclus marinus (assembly GCF_030163795.1). Classification (GTDB taxonomy): domain Bacteria; phylum Pseudomonadota; class Alphaproteobacteria; order Rhodobacterales; family Rhodobacteraceae; genus Roseicyclus; species Roseicyclus marinus. Next base: position 455,707 of record NZ_JASJOF010000001.1, read on the forward strand.
GAGGTCGATGTCGACGCGCTCTGCGACGGCACCGATGTCCATGTCGCGGGCATCATGCAGCACATCGAGGAAGCGGGCGTCCATTCCGGCGACAGCGCCTGTTCGCTCCCGCCCCACACCCTCAGCGACGCGATCCAGGCCGAGATCATCCGCCAGACCGAGGCGCTCGCCCATGCCCTCAATGTCGTGGGCCTGATGAACGTGCAATTCGCGGTCAAGGATGACGAGATCTACCTGATCGAGGTGAACCCCCGCGCCTCCCGCACCGTGCCCTTCGTGGCCAAGGCCACCGATTCAGCCATCGCCTCCATCGCCGCGCGGCTGATGGCGGGCGAGAAGCTGTCGGCCTTCCCCGTGGCCGAGCCGCATACCCCCGTGGATGACGCGACGCCCATCATCCCCGGCGATCCCATGTCGCTCGCCTCCTACCGCACGCCGTGGTTCTCGGTGAAAGAGGCCGTGATGCCCTTCGGCCGTTTCCCCGGCGTCGACACGCTGCTCGGCCCCGAGATGCGCTCGACCGGTGAGGTCATGGGCTGGGACCGCACCTTCCCCCGCGCCTTCCTCAAGGCGCAGCTGGGCGCAGGCACAAGGCTCCCCGAGGAAGGGACCGTCTTCGTCTCGATCAAGGATGCTGACAAGGGCCCGCTCCTGATCGAGGCGGCGGAAATCCTGCGGTCTTTGGGCTTCTCGCTTCTGGCCACACGCGGCACGGCCGATTTCCTCGGCCAGCACGGCATCCCCTCCGACGTGGTCAACAAGGCCTACGAGGGCGGACGCTCCATCGTCGACATCATCAAGGATGGCGGGGTGCAGCTGGTGCTCAACACGACCGAAGGCGCGCAGGCGGTGGAAGACAGCCGCTCTATGCGCGCGGTGACGCTCGCCGACAAGATCCCCTATTTCACGACGCTCGCCGCCAGCCATGCCGCGGCGCAGGCGATGCGCGCGAGTCGGGAAGGGGAGCTGGGGGTTCGGTCGCTGCAGGCGTGACGCCCGCCGCGATGTAGGGTGCGCCTTCAGGCGCACCACCCGTCTCTTACCCGACCTGCGGCAGGTTCGCCGGAAGGCACACCTTGGCCACGCCGGTAGGGTGGGTGAAAACCACCACCCGGCACCTCAACCAACGCGCGTTTTGTGCACCTAAAGGCGCACCGTGCCATACCCCGTCGGGTGGGTTTCCACCCCTTCACCCCGTAGGCCGGGCTTCAGCCCGGCGCCCGAGCGACCTTCACAAGCGCCGCAAACAGAGAGGAGGCGCAATTGTGAGCGTGCTTACTCTGTTGTTTCGTCGCAAAGCATCATGTCGTCGGAGCTTCCGAAGGGCTCGCAATTCAGTCCACACTCGTACAAGCCATTGGTCGCGCCCAGTTGCAGCAGATAGCTTCGGGCAGCCATCCGACATTCTTCAAGCGTGTCATATTCATCAAGATGGACGTGGCTGAGCAGGCTGGGAGCTTCTGGATAGACCGTAGCCAGCCAACGATCTGGTATTAGCAACGTCCAAACCGCAGCCGCTACAACCGCCACGAGAAGAAGCCATGACGCTCCCCTCACCCCGGCCACCCCTCCAGAAACTGTACCGCGCATACCGCATCCACACCTTTACGGCACTCGACAAAAAAAGTGGCGGTACCCATCGTCTAGGCCTTTTCCACCTGTGCTGGGGCGATGACCTGGTTCAGTGATACGCCGTCCCATGCCGCGAAATCCCCTCCCGCGTATTGGAGTGATGGAGTAAGTCTCAATGTGAACCTCGCCGTGGTGTCGCTTTTCCATGCTCGCCACCCAAACTCCAGCACGTTTGTAGCTATCTGGCAACGCAACTCACTCCCCCAACCGCGCCTTCCGTTCCGCGCTTTCCCGCGCCGTGTCGCCCCAGTCCGGCATCGGCATCCGCCCCGTCGCATTCTCCCTAAACGGTTCGATCGTCGCATCCCCGTGCAACAGCCCCGACAGTTTCGCATGCATGAAGGCGCGCAGCACGTCGTTCATCCGGGGCTGATAGCCCGGACCCATCGACTTGAACCATTTCACCACATCCGCGTCGAAGCGGACGGTCAGCTGCACCTTGGCGCTGTCCCGCCGGTCCGCGATCTCGTGCCAGTCGGGCGGGATGCGTTGGTCGACCCAGATGCGTGAATGCATGTCCCATTCGAAGCGGCGCATCGCGTCGACCAGGTAATAGTGATGCTCCCGCTCGCGCGCGGTCAGACGTTTGTCGGTGTCGATCATGGGCCCCCCCAAATCCGGTCCATGGGGGCAGCGTCCGACAAATCGGTTAAAAATCGCTGTAGGGCGGCTGTAGCTACGGATGCGCTACAGCTCCCCTACGGGATCACGCCGGAAACCCTACTGGGGGTTCGACCCTACCTATGGGGCGCGTAAATCTCCGCCACCCGCGCCACGGCGGCCTCGGGCGACAGCTCCTCGCTCTCGCCCGTCTTGCGGCTGGTCAGTTCGACCACACCCGCCCCCAGACCGCGCGGGCCGACCGTGATCCGCCAGGGCAGACCGATCAGATCCATGGTCGCGAATTTCGCTCCGGCCCGCTCGGCGCGGTCGTCGTAAAGCGGTTCCAACCCCTTGGCGGTCAACGCTTTATAGAGATCTTCGCAGGCTCCGTCGCAGGCCGCGTCGCCCTGTTTGAGGTTCACGATCGCGACATGGAAGGGCGTCACCCCCTCGGGCCAGATGATGCCCTTGTCGTCATGGCTGGCCTCGATGATCGCGCCCACGAGGCGGCTCACGCCGATCCCGTGCGAGCCCATGTGCACGGGCACCTTGCCACCTTGGCCGTCGTCGACCGTGGCGCCCATCGCGTCGGAATACTTGGTCCCGAAATAGAAGATCTGGCCGACCTCGATCCCGCGCGCAACCCGCTGACGTTCCTGCGGAATTTGTGCGAAAACCTCCGGATCGTGGGTCTCGTCGGTCCGCGCGTAACGGGATGTGAACTCTTCCAGGACAGACTGGCACTGTTCGACCGAATCGTAATCGATCGCCCGGTCGCCAAAGCGCAGATCGGTGATCTGGCTGTCGTAGAACACCTCGCTCTCGCCTGTTTCGGCGAGCACCAGGAATTCATGGGTGTCGTCGCCGCCGATGGGCCCGCTGTCCGCGCGCATCGGGATCGCCTGCAAGCCCATCCGCTCGTAGCTGCGCAGATAGCTCACCAGGTGGCGGTTATAGGCGTGAAGGGCGTCTTCCTTCGTCAAATCGAAGTTGTAGCCGTCCTTCATCAGGAACTCTCGGCCGCGCATCACGCCGAACCGCGGCCGCACCTCGTCGCGGAATTTCCACTGGATGTGATAGAGCGTCAGCGGCAAATCCTTGTAGCTTGCCACGTGGCTGCGGAAGATGTCGGTGATCATCTCCTCGTTCGTCGGACCGTAAAGCATGTCGCGGTCATGCCGGTCGCGGATACGCAGCATTTCGGGGCCATAGGCGTCGTAACGCCCGGATTCGCGCCACAATTCCGCCGATTGCAGCGTCGGCATCAGCATCGGGATATGGCCCGCGCGGATCTGTTCCTCATGTACGATCTGCTCGATGCGCTTGAGCACCTTGTAGCCAAGCGGCAGCCACGAATAGATGCCGGCGCTGGCCTGCTTGATCATGCCGGCCCTGAGCATCAGGCGGTGGCTGACGATCTGCGCCTCGGACGGCGTTTCCTTGAGAACGGGCAGGAAATAGCGGCTCAGACGCATGGGAAACCTTTTGGTCAGATGTGTTGGGCGACGCATACGCCAAAGGGTTTCGCCTCACAAGGCGGCGATCCGGCATGGCAGGTTCGTCCCCCGCCTCTGTGCACAAAAAAGGCCCTCGGATTTCTCCGAGGGCCAGTCCAACAGGGAGGTCGGCGTGACGAGGGATCACGCCGGGGCAAGTGACCCGGAACCGAAAATCAGTACGCTGAACACGACGAGCACGAGGAACACGAGGGATACTGCAAGGGTATTCAGAACACTCATCACCATGTCTCCGATCCGGGTCACTTGCGAGAAGCTTTGCAACAGGCGTGCCAAGCTTCCCACGAACCCTAGGCCGAAAACTCCTACCGAAGCGTTACGCCCCGCCCTTGACGATGGGCACGACCCCCATGGCCGTGGCCAGCGCCTTGAATCGCGCCTGCGCGACTTCGCCGAACAGGTCGCGACCAGCATCGGTGCGCAGCGTCAGGATCAATTCCTTGCGCTTGGGCCGGAAGGACAGAGTGCCGTGATCCGACGGGTTAGCGACCGCGAACATCGCTCCGAACCGCATGGCACGGCCCAGAATTTCCGCCTCTTGCACCTGCGCCTCGGGCAGCAGATCGAGCAGCGCGGGGTCAAAACCCGTGCCTGTGCGGCTCGACTTGTAGCGGTGCAGAAGCGCCAGCCCCAGATAGACGCGTTCCGCATGGGTCATCCCGCCGAGGTTCGCGCGCGTCGCGTTGTCGAAACAGACCTCGGCCCGGTAATCTGGATGCGCGCGCCAACTGACATCATGCAGCAGGCAGGCCGCGCGGATCAGCCGTTTCTTGTCAGCCCGCGCGCGGGGGAACAGCGGCTCGACAAAGCGGTAAAGCTGCCGTCCAAAGCCCGGCATGCGGGCCGATTGCGCCTCGGAATGGCGGGCGGCCTCGATCAGCGGGTCGCGCTTGCGCAAAGCCTCGGACATCTGTTCGTAGAGCAGACCCTCACGGATTCCGTAGGAGGAGACGGCGATTTCGCGGGGTTTGAGCTTGCGCACCAGCACCCGCAGCACCTCGGCGGCATGGGGCACCAGTCGCATCCGCTCCATGCTGGTCCCGGTCGTGGCCCGCAGAGCCTCGAGGTCGGTCTTGCCGATATACTTGATCGTGTCGAGAATGCCCTGCGGTGTCATCCTGTATTCGTGCAACACCTTGAGCGGATAGCCCCGCCGCTCCATGTCGATCCGGGCAATGGCCCGCCACGACCCGCCGACCAGAAACAACCGGTCCGAGCGTTCGGCGAAATCCTTGGCCAGTTTGCCGATCTCTGCCTTGATATGGGCGCGCAACGCTTTCTTGCCGCCGGTCAGCCCCATGAGCTTGAGCGGACCCAGATCCGATGTGGCGCGCTGCCCGACCTTGCCGCTGCCCTTGAGTTCGGCCAGTTCCATGGAGGAGCCGCCGATGTCGCAGATGATGCCTTCGGCCCCCGGCCAGCCCAGAAGCACGCCCTGCGCCGACAGACGGGCCTCTTCCGTCCCGTCGATCACGCGAATCTCCAGGCCCGTTTCCCGGCGCACGCTCTCGCGGAATTCGGGGCCATCCTCGGCGTCGCGCACGGCCGCCGTCGCCACCGCCAAAAGCGGCGCGACCTCCGCCGCCTCGGCCAGACGGGCAAAGCGGCGCAGCGCGACCATCGCACGGTCCTTGCCCTCGGGGTTCAGCCGACCGGTTTCGGAAAAGCCCGCGCCCAACCCGCACAGGATCTTTTCGTTGAAGAAATAGGCCGGGCTGCGGGCCGCCCCGTCGAAGATCACCATGCGGACCGAATTCGATCCGATGTCGATCACGCCGACGCGTTGCAGCGATTGCGCCTCGGGTCCGTCGAAAAGCGGTACGCCGAACGGTCCCCATTCGGGGTGGTGTTCGGGGCCGCCGGGCGGCGTTTCGGCGCGCATCTGCCTGACCATGCCCCCTTGTGCACAGGCGACCAGCAGGCGTCAATCGGGCGTGTTGGCCGCGTCAGTCGTGACTGTGCGTCAGGTCGGGCACATCCTTGGCCCCGGCCGACCCCCGCCCCGAGAGCGAGGGGTTTTCCATGAAGAAGCGGTGGCAGGAAAACGGGTTCTCGATCGCCGCAAGATCGGGTCGCAGGAAACTGCCATCGGGCTGCAAGACCCAGCTCTGCGCCACATCGGCCAGATTGGCGGCCATGATCTGGCTCACGATCTGGGCCTTGACGGTGGGGTTGCGGCATTCGACCAGCGTTTCCACCCGCCGGTTCAGGTTACGCCCCATCCAATCCGCCGAACTGATGTAGACGCGCGCCTTTTTCGACGGCAGGCCGTGGCCATTGCCAAAACAGATGATCCGTGAATGTTCGAGGAAGCGGCCGACGATGGATTTGACGCGGATATTCTCGGACAGGCCTTTCACTCCCGGGCGCAGGCCGCAGATGCCGCGCACCACAAGATCGACCCGAACGCCGGCACGGCTTGCGGCATAGAGCGCATCGATCACATCGGCGTCGATCACCGAATTCATCTTGACCCAGACCATGGCGGGTTGGCCTGCCGTGGCATGGTCGATTTCGGCCTGAAGCCCGTCAAGGATCGTGGATTTCAGCGATAGCGGCGAGATCGCAAGGTTTTCCAGCCGCTCCGGCTCGGCATAGCCGCCGACATAGTTGAACACCTTGGTGGCATCCCGCCCAAGGGCGTCATCGCAGGTGAACAGGCTGAGGTCGGTGTAGATGCGCGCGGTGATGGGATGGTAATTGCCGGTCCCGAAGTGGGTGTAGGTGACCAAGCGGTCGCCCTCGCGGCGGACCACGGTGCTGATCTTGGCATGTGTCTTGTAGTTGATGAAACCGTAGATCACGTGCGCGCCCGCGCGCTCCAGTTTGCGGGATTGGCGGATGTTGGCCGCCTCGTCGAAGCGGGCTTTCAATTCCACCAGCGCCGTGACCGATTTCCCGTTTTCCGCCGCTTCGCACAGCGCGTCGACGATGGGGGATTCATTGGACGTGCGATAGAGCGTCTGCTTGATCGCCACGACATTGGGGTCCCGCGCCGCTTGGCTCAGAAAGCGGATCACCATGTCGAAGGTCTCATAGGGATGATGCAGCAGCATGTCCTTTTGCCGGATCGCAGCGAACATGTCGCCGTCATGATCCTGTACCCGCTCAGGCACGCGCGGGGTAAAGCTTGGCCACATCAGATCGGGGCGGTCGTCCACTACCAGTTCCTTGAGACGGACAAGCCCGATCATGCCTTTGACCTCGACAATCTCGGTATCCTTGACGTGCAGCTGGTGCACGATCTCGGCCTTCAGGTCGGCAGGCGCGCCCGCGCTGATCTGAAGCCGCACCACCTCGCCCCGGCGGCGGCGCTTGAGCGCGGTTTCGAATTCCCGCACGAGATCCTCGGCCTCTTCCTCGACCTCCAGATCGCTGTCGCGCAGCACGCGGAACAGGCAGGATCCGGTCAACTTGTAGCCGGGGAAAAGCGCCCCGATATGCAAGCGCAACAGGTCCTCGAGCGGCAGGAACCGCATCTGCCCGTCTGGCGCGGGAAGGCGGATGAAGCGGTCGATCTGGCCGGGAATGGGCAGTAGCGCCTGTAGAACGCGCCCGTCCCGATCCCGCGTCAATTGCAGCGCCAGCGCGATCCCCTCGTTCGGGATGAAGGGAAAGGGATGCGCGGGGTCGATCGCCAGTGGCGACAGGACCGGGAACACGCGGGCAAAGAACGCCTCTTCCAGATGCTTGCGATCCGCCGCCGTCAGCTTGGACTGGCTGACCACGCTCAGCCCGTGGGTTTCCATCTCGGCTTTGAGTGCGTTCCACGCCGCCTGCTGGTGCTGCATCAGGCGGCGCGCATCGGCATTGATCAGCTTGAGTTGTTCGGCCGGCGTGCGGCCATCGGCGGCAGGGGTCATGTTCCCCTCCTGCGCCAGTTCGCGCAGGCCCGCGACGCGTACCGTGTAGAATTCATCCAGATTGCCCGCCGAGATCGACACGAACCGCACCCGTTCCAGAAGCGGCACACGGGGGTTCCCCGCCTCTTCCAGCACGCGCCAGTTGAAGGCAAGCCAGCTCAATTCCCGGTTGAAGAACCGCTGCGGCCCCGTGATCTGCGCCTCGGGCAGGGTCACGGGCTCGGGCAGGGGGGCGGTCAGAAAATCGGCGAAACTCATGCGCTTGGGCCTAGTGCGGTTCTGTGACGGTTGCGTGACGCGTGCGCCCCATGATGCGACGGGGGCAAGGTGGCGTCGAGAGGCGATCGGATCACGCCGCCAGACGTGCGATCACCGTCTTGACGTGCCGAAGCCCGGGCTTTTGCTTTGCGGCCAATGCCTCGGCATCGAGCGCTGCCACGAAACGTTGCACGTAGTCGAGCGAGCGTTCGATACGGGGCAGGATATGCGCGACCAGCGCAGGCGTCAGGGCTAATTGCCGGTCGGCAGACAGCTTTACCAAGACAGCGGCCATCAGCGCGTCATCGGGCGGCGACAGGGTCAGTTGTCCCGCTTGCTGCATGCGGCTGGCCAGATCGGGCAGCGTCATGCCCCAGCGCGCGGGCGGTGTCGCCGCGGTCACCAAAAGCGCCACGCGCCGGTCGGCGCAGGCGTTGTGCAGGTGAAACAGCGCTTCTTCGGCCTCGGGCCTGCCCGCGATGCGGTCGGCATCCTCGACCACCAGTGCCTCCCCCTCGGCCAAGGCGGCGACATCCATTCCCGGCAGGTCCGCGGCGGACAAGATGCGCGCGCCCGTCTGGGCGGCGAAGACATGGGCCAGATGCGTCTTGCCCGATCCCGCGGGGCCGATCAGAAGCATCTTGCCCCCCGGCCAGCCGTTCCAGCCGTCAAGCCCCACCACGGCGGCGGCATTGCTCTCGCAGACAAAGAAATCGGCGCGCCCCATCGCTGCCCGGAACGGCAGATCGAGCACCAGTTGACGTGGCATCAGGCGTCGTCCTCGTCGCCTTCGCGCGCCCGGCCCTCAAGGCCCCGGTAGAGCAGGCCGCCCTTGTATTGCTCGATGGCAAAGCGCACCAGAACGCCGATGGCTGCGGCGACGGGCACCGCCACCAGCATTCCGACGAAGCCGAAAAGCGTGCCGAAGGCCGATAGCGCAAAGATCAGCCAGACCGGGTGCAGACCGACCGAACTGCCGACCAGCTTGGGGGTCAGGATATTGCCCTCAACCATCTGACCGACCTGAAAGATCGCGGCGACCGCCACGATCAACCACCAGTCACCCCAGAACTGGAACAGCGCCAGCCCGACCGACAGTGCCCCGCCGACCAGCGCGCCGACATAGGGAATGAAGGTCAAAAGCCCCGCAACCAGCCCAACCACCAGCCCGAATTGTAGCCCCACCACCATCAGTGCGACCGCGTAGAAGGTGCCCAAGATCAGGCAGACAGTGCCTTGGCCCCGGATAAAACTGGCCAGCGTCCGGTCGACCTGCCCGGCCAGCATCCGGATCGTCTGGGCATGATCGCGCGGCAAAAGGTCGTCAATGCGCGCCACCAGCCGGTCCCAATCGAGCAGCATGTAGAAGGCGACGACCGGCACGACCACCAGAAACACCAGCACGTTGACCACCCCCGCCGCCGAGGTCAGCACCTGCTGGAGCAATTCGCCCCCGCGCGCCTGGATCGTTTCGCCGATAGAGGCCAGCGACTGGCGCAGCGGAGAGCCGTTGTCCATGATCTGCGGAAAGCGCTCGGTCAGCCAAGTGCGCAGCTGGTTGAACAGGTCGGGCGCGGATTGGATCAGGTCGTTGCTCTGCTGGATAAGCAACGGAACGATCACCAACAGCGCGACGGTCACAACACCCAGCATGACGACAAAGATCAGGACTGTCGCCAGAACCCGGCTCAGGCCCAACCGCTCCAGACGATCGGCCACGGGATCAAGGAAATAGGCGATGGCCGCGCCGACCAGAAAGGGCAGGATCACATTGCCCAGTGCCCAAAGCAGGAACAGGAACACCGCCGTGGCGATGCCCCAATAGGTCACTTGCTGTCGGACGGGCAGGGCCATGCACTCTCCTGTTGCTGGATCCTAGATGCGCCACGCGCGACCACCGGGCAAGGGGTGCAGTTCGTGACGACGCGGAAAACGCGCGTTGTCAGGTTGCGAGAACCGCAGTTTTCCTCACGAAAAAAAGCGGTCTTGGCCCCCCTTACGCCGCGCGCGCCGCCCGGATCAGCGACAGGATATCTTTGGCTGCATCGGGGATGTTCGTACCCGGCCCGAAGATCGCCTTGACCCCAGCCGCCTTCAGGAACTCGTAATCCTGCTGCGGGATCACGCCGCCGCAGATGACAAGGATATCGCCCGCACCCTGTGCCTTCAGCGTCTCGATCAGCTTGGGTGCCAGTGTCTTGTGACCCGCCGCCTGGGACGAGATGCCGATGACATGGACATCGTTGTCGATGGCATCCTGAGCCGCTTCCTCGGGCGTTTGGAAAAGCGGGCCGACATCGACGTCGAACCCGATGTCGGCAAAGGCGGTGGCGATCACCTTTGCGCCCCTGTCGTGCCCATCCTGCCCCATCTTCACAACCAGCATCCGGGGGCGGCGGCCCTCTTCCTCGGCGAATTTCTCCACGTCGGCCTGGATTGCGGCAAAGCCCGCATCGCCATCGTAGGCCGCGCCATAGACGCCGGCCAGCGTCTTGACCTCGGCCCGGTGGCGGCCGAACACCTTTTCCATCGCCATGCTGATTTCCCCCACGCTGGCCCGCGCGCGCGCGGCGTCGACCGCGGCGTCGAGCAGATTACCACCCTCCTTCGCGCGCCGTTCCAATTCGGCCAGCGCGTTTTGGCAGGCGACCTCGTCGCGGCTCGCGCGCACACGCTCGAGCCGCGCAATCTGGCTGTCGCGCACCTTCATGTTGTCGATGTCGAGGATGTCGATCGGGTCCTCGACCTGCTTGCGGTACTTGTTGACGCCAACGATCACCTCTTCGCCGCGGTCGATCATCGCCTGACGCCGCGCGGCCGATTCCTCGATGCGGAGCTTGGGCATGCCGGTGGCTACGGCCTTGGTCATGCCGCCCATCTCCTCGACCTCTTGCATCAGCGCCCAGGCCTGTTCGATCAGGTCGCCGGTCAAGGCCTCGACGTAGTAGGAACCCGCCAGCGGATCGACCACCTTGGTCACCCCGGTTTCTTCCTGCAAGATCAGCTGCGTGTTGCGGGCAATGCGGGCCGAAAACTCGGTTGGCAAAGCGATGGCCTCATCGAGCGCATTTGTATGCAGCGATTGCGTACCGCCCAGAACCGCGCTCATCGCCTCGTAGGCGGTGCGGATGACGTTGTTATAGGGGTCTTGTTCCTGCAACGACACGCCCGAGGTCTGGCAATGCGTGCGCAGCATCTTGGAGCGGTCGTCCTGCGCGCCGAATTCCGTCATGACCCGGTGCCACAGCGTGCGCGCCGCCCGCAGTTTGGCGATTTCCATGAAGAAATTCATGCCGATGGCGAAAAAGAACGACAGCCGCCCCGCGAATTTGTCCACATCCATGCCGGCCGCCACCGCCGCGCGGACATATTCGCGCCCGTCAGCCAGCGTATAGGCCAGTTCCTGCACCAGGTTCGCGCCCGCCTCCTGCATGTGATAGCCGGAGATCGAGATCGAGTTGAATTTCGGCATGTTGTCCGAGGTATAGGCGATGATGTCCGAGATGATCCGCATGCTCGGCTCTGGCGGGTAGATATAGGTGTTGCGGACCATGAACTCCTTGAGGATGTCGTTCTGGATGGTCCCCGACAGCACCCGGCGGTCATGCCCCTGTTCCTCGCCCGTGACGATGAAATTGGCCAGAACCGGGATCACCGCGCCGTTCATCGTCATCGAGACCGACACCTTGTCGAGCGGGATGCCGTCGAACAGGATCTTCATGTCCTCGACGCTGTCGATGGCGACACCGGCCTTGCCCACGTCGCCCTCGACCCTCGGGTGATCGCTGTCATAGCCGCGATGGGTGGCCAGATCGAAGGCGACCGAAACACCCTGTTGGCCGGCCGCCAGCGCCTTGCGGTAAAAGGCGTTACTTTCCTCTGCCGTTGAAAACCCGGCATATTGCCGGATCGTCCAGGGGCGCCCTGCATACATCGTCGCCTTCACCCCGCGCGTGAAGGGCGCAAAGCCCGGCAGGCTGCCCATATGCCCCAGCCCCTCGGTGTCGGCTGCGGTGTAGAGCGGCTTGACCCGGATGCCTTCCAGCGTCTCCCAGGTCAGGCTGTCGGGGTCTTTCCCGCGCAGTTCCTCTGCGGCCAGGTTGCGCCAATCGCCAAGATTGATGTCCGTCATCGGTCGATCCTCTGTCTTGTCCTGTCAGGCGCGGGGGCTCGCCCCGGCGACCTTCGTCGCGCTGGTCCGGCCTCTGCGCCGCATGGCCCGGCCTACTATGCCCCTGCCTTTGCGGCAGGGCCGGTCGCACCTGTCCGAAATCCTTCGCTTTCCCGGGGCGAGTGCCTATATCGACAGGGAACGGAGGATGAATGCGACCGATCTTTCTTGCCCTTGCGGCATCCCTGACCATAGCGGGCCAGACCCCCGCACAGACCGACGCCGATACCCGCGCCATCGCCGCCGCCGAGGCGGGCGAGACCGGGATGGAGGCCGTTGATCCGCTGGAACCGCGCGACGCGACGCTGCTGACGCTCGAGGATTTCATTTGGGTCGCGCGCCCGATCATCATCTTCGCCGACAGCCCCAATGACCCGCGCGTCGCCGAACAACTGTCGCTGCTGGCTGACCGGCCCACACCCTTGTTGGAACGCGATGTCGTCATCCTCGTGGATACCGATCCCGCGGCCCAGTCGGCGATCCGCACGGCTTTGCGGCCGCGTGGATTTTCCATCGTCATCATGCAAAAGGACGGTGCCGTGGGTTTCCGCCGCCCCAGCCCCCGCGACGTGCGCGAGATCATCCGGGGCATCGACAATTTCTCGTTCCGGCAAGAAGAGCTGCGCATGGGGCAATAAGGCCCCATCGCATCGTCGATATGCGGCACGGCACGGGTCACGGCGTCACTCGAACTCCATGATGACTTCGTCCACGGCCAGGCTGTCGCCCGGTCCGCATTTGATCGCGGCCACCACGCCCTTGCGTTCGGCGCGCAGGATATTCTCCATCTTCATCGCCTCGACGGTGCAGAGCGTTTGGCCTTCCTGAACTTCCTGTCCGACCTCCACATCGATGCGGACGATCAAGCCCGGCATCGGGCAGAGCAGCAGTTTGGACGTGTCGGGCGGAAGTTTCTCGGGCATGCGGCGGGCAAGCTCTGCTTGACGCGGGCTGCGCACATGCACCTTCAGATCCGCACCACGCGTCCGGATCCGGAAGCCGCCGGAAATCTTGCCGACCTTAAGAACCAGCGGGCTGCCATCGACCATCAGGCGGGCAAGGCTGTCGCCCGGTGTCCAGTCCGATGTCACGCGCATCGCGCGCCCATCGGCAAAGGTCACGGTCGACCCGTCATGATCGGCGGCGATGACCACCGGGAAATCCACGCCTTGCAAGGTCACCATCCAATCGGTGCCCACACGGCGCTCGTGGTTGTCCATCCGCCCCGAAAGCCGCGTGCGCCGAATTTCGGCCACCCGGTGCATCGCGGCGGCGGCAGCGGCCACACGCGCCATGTCCTCGTCGCCCAGTCTGGCCCCTTGGAACCCCTCGGGATATTCTTCCGCAATGAAGGCAGTGGTGATGTTGCCACTGGCGAACCGCGCATGGTCCATCACGGCGGAGAGGAAGGGCAGGTTGTGGCCGATCCCTTCCACCTCGAACCCGTCCAGCGCCACGCGCATCGCCTCGATCGCGCCCGCGCGGTCGGGAGCCCAGGTGCAAAGCTTGGCGATCATCGGGTCGTAGAACATGCTGATCTCGCCGCCTTCGAAAACGCCGGTGTCGTTGCGCACGGCGGTCTCACCCACCGGCGCCTCGCCCTGCCATTTGCCCGTCGCGTGCAGCGGCCCGGCCTGAACCTCGACCGGTGGGCGATAGCGCGTTAGCCGCCCGATGGAGGGCAGGAAGTTGCGATAGGGATCCTCGGCATATAGCCGGCTTTCCATCGCCCAGCCAGTCAACTTGATGTCCTCTTGTGCAAAGGGCAGCTTTTCGCCCGCCGCAACGCGGATCATCTGCTCGACCAGATCGACGCCGGTGATCAGTTCGGTCACGGGATGTTCCACCTGCAACCGGGTGTTCATCTCGAGGAAATAGAAGTTGCGGTTCCCGTCGACGATGAATTCCACCGTGCCCGCGCTGGCATAGCCCACCGCCTGCGCAAGGGCCACGGCCTGTTCGCCCATCGCCTTGCGCGTCGCGGCATCGAGAAAGGGAGAGGGCGCTTCCTCGATCACTTTCTGGTTGCGGCGCTGGATCGAACATTCCCGCTCGCCCAGGTAGACGCAATTGCCATGCTTGTCGGCCAGAACCTGGATCTCGATATGGCGCGGCTGGGTGACGAATTTCTCGATGAAGATACGATCATCCCCGAAGGAGGATTTCGCCTCGTTCTTCGATGCTTGGAAACCTTCGCGGGTCTCCGTTTCGTTCCAGGCGATCCGCATCCCCTTGCCGCCGCCGCCGGCACTGGCCTTGATCATCACCGGATAGCCGATCTCAGCGGAAATCTTCACCGCTTCGTCGGCATCCGCGATCACGCCCATAAAGCCCGGAACGGTCGAAACGCCTGCCTCGGCGGCGATTTTCTTGGAGGTGATCTTGTCGCCCATCGCCTCGATGGCGGGGCTGGGCGGCCCGACGAAGGCGACGCCCGCCGCTTCCAGCGCCTCGGCGAATTTCATGTTCTCGGACAGGAAGCCATAGCCCGGATGCACCGCCTCTGCCCCGGTTTCCTTGATCGCGGCCATGATCTTGTCGATCACGATATAGCTTTCGGAGGCGGGTGGGGGGCCGATGTGGATCGCCTCGTCCGCCATCTTGACGTGCAGCGCGCCGCGGTCGGCATCGGAATAGACCGCGACCGTCGCGATGCCCATCTTGCGCGCAGTCTTGATGACGCGGCAGGCGATCTCGCCCCGGTTGGCGATCAGGAGCTTCTTGAACATGGTCACTGTCCCTTCCTTGCGGGGCTTTTGCCCCGTTCTGACGCAAGAAAGGCCACCGGGGGTCTGTTGCCCCGGTGGCCTTGTTTCGATGTTGCGATGTCCGGCCCGCGGGTCGGATCTATACGATGGTCAGCACAGGCCTGCGTCGTCGCACAGCGCCCCGCCGGCCGCGCCGATGATGACGCCTGTGCCGATGTTGCCGTCAAAGGCCGCCGCGGTAAGGCCACCGGCCGCCGCGCCGATCCCGGCGCGTTGGATGTCCGAATTGACACAGCCCGACAGCACGATGGCCGCGGCAAAGAGGGTTGCGGAGATGAAAGTGGTCTTGTTGGCGCGCATGATGCGTCTGCTCCTGTCGATATGCCTCGTGCCGCACAGGATACAATGAAAATCCGCGGCGCGATAGCGCGGGTCGGTCCCCGTTCGATCCTGTCGGAGGAAAAGGGCGGTCGGCACAGCAAGCTGGCCGACCGCATCGAAGGGGAAGGGTAACACGTCTTGTCGTCATCGGCCGCCAGAGAATTGGGGACAGGGGCCGACAGAGACACACTGGCATGGAAACCGAGTCGCGAAAGCCGGTTTTCGACGCCGCCCCTGACATGCGCATGAAACCGCGCACCCTCGACTGTCGCTGGCAGGATCATGCCGAACCATCCTCCCAGAACCCGTCGCCCTCGAAGGCTTCCGGGAAGGATGCGCGTGCCCGCGCCTCGTCGATCACCAGAAGGGCCTCGTAGCTTTCGGGATCGAACGGATCTTCGGCGGGGATCACCTCGCGGCCGAACAGCCACGACAACCGCCCCCCATCAAGATTACCGCGCTCGAACGGCTGGTCCCCGAAAAACAACCACAGCGCCTCCATGAAGGCGGCATCGGCGCGTCGGTCGGCGGGCTTTCGGTCGGGATAGCGCTGTCGGGCGATCAGTTTGGTCGCGCCGTCCTTGTTGGCGCGACGGATCGTGAACTGGTAGTCGGTGCCGGGGAAACGGCCCGGAAATCCGCGATGCTTGATCATGCTTGCGCCCCTGTTGCGCGGGGCGCGGTCCGGGCAGGCGGTGTCGCCCGCCCGGGTCCTGTGCCTTCAGCGATATTTGTTCGACACCGGATCGTGGGTGATCGGTGCGGGTTCGATGAAGATGATCTCTTCCTGCTCGGGCGCCGGAGAGGCGCAAGCTGCGACGCCTGCCACAAGGCCCAGGGCAAGAAGGGCTTGGATGAAGCGTGCCATCCTGCTCTCCTTTCATATTGGGCCGGATCCTCCGCAAGGTCGGACACGGCCAGAGGTACAGCCGCAAAGTTTCGGCTGTCTCCAAAGATACCCCACGACGCACTTTCTCCACAGGCTTTTCCACACGCCGTGCGGCGTTGTGGCCTGCCTGCATCAGACCCGAGTCCGCTTGGAGATCGTTCCGCAACATATTGTGGAAACATCAGAAAAGCTCCCAGATGCAGTCAGGCCCAACCAGCCTGTATTGCTCGAAAACCTGCAAGATGGCGGGGTCGGGGGCGCCCCGTTCGACGGGCGCGGCCATCATCTCGACCACCACGATATCGGGGGTCATCGAGACCGAAGCGGCGGCGGGCTGGCCCCATGTCGCACAGGCCCAATCCATGTCCGCGCGCAGGGCGAAAGGGTCGCTCAGCGCCCGCTCGAGGCTGGGCGCGACAAGCCGCACCACCGCAAGGCTTTCGCCGGACCACGGGTTTTCCTCGAAAACCAGCGCCTCAAGCATCACCGCCATGCCCGATGGGGTCATCACCTCGCCCAAAGGCCAAGGATCGGCCAGCGCGGCCGCAGGGCCAAGCGCCAAGGCTCCGACAAGACCAAGGGCGGGGAGCATCACGGGCGCGCTCCCTCGGGGCGGCACGCCACGCAGTCGATCTCGACCAAGGCCCCCACGGCCAAGGCCGTGACACCCACCGTGGTCCGTGCCGGGCGGCGGTCGGGGGGGAAGAAGCTTTGGTAGGTCTCGTTGAAATCCGCGTAGTCGCGTTCGAATTCCGTCAGGTAGGCGCGCATCTGCACCACGTGGGACAGGTCTAGCCCCACACCCTTCAGCACGATCTCGAGGTTGCGCATCACCGCCCGCGTCTGCGCCACCACGCCGTCGGGCAGCGGCGCGTCAGGGGCGGCGGGGTCTGTGGGCATCTGTCCGGTCAAAAGAACCCAGCCATCCGCCTCGACCGCATGGGAAAACGGCGCGACGGGGCGGGGGCCACCGGTGATCATGTGAAAGATGGGGTCGGTCATGCATGGCTCCGTAGGGTGGGCAATCTGCCCACCATTCCCGGTGAGGTGGGCAAATTGCCCACCCTCACAACGGAATGTTGTCGTGCTTTTTCCACGGCATCTGCTTGCGCTTGGTCCGAAGCTGCGCAAAGGCCCGGCAGACCCGCTTGCGGGTGGAGCGCGGCTGGATCACCTCGTCGATGAACCCGCGCTCGGCCGCGACGAAGGGATTGGCGAAACGATCCTCGTATTCCTTGGTATGGGCCGCCGTCTTTTCCGCATCGGCCAGATCGCCGCGGTGAATGATCTCGACCGCGCCTTTTGCGCCCATCACGGCGATCTCGGATGTCGGCCAAGCGTAGTTGATATCGCCGCGCAGATGTTTCGACGACATCACCACATAGGCCCCGCCATAGGCCTTGCGGGTGATCACCGTCACCTTCGGCACCGTCGCCTCCCCATAGGCAAAGAGCAGTTTCGCGCCGTGCTTGATGACCCCGTTGTATTCCTGACCCGTGCCGGGCAGGAACCCCGGAACATCGACAAAGGTCAGCAGCGGGATCTCGAAACAATCGCAGAACCGCACGAACCGCGCCGCCTTGCGGGCGCTGTCGATGTCCAGAACGCCCGCCAGCATCATCGGCTGGTTGGCGACCACACCCACGGTCTGCCCCTCCAGCCGGATGAAGCCGGTGATGATGTTTTTCGCGAATTCTTCCTGGATCTCGTAGAAATCCCCCTCGTCCGCGACCTTCAGGATCAGTTCCTTCATGTCGTAGGGCTTGTTGGGGTTGTCGGGGATCAGCGTGTCGAGACTTTCCTCGATCCGGTCCGGGCTGTCGTAGAAGGGGCGGACGGGCGGCTTTTCGCGGTTCGACAGCGGCAGGAAATCGACCAACCGCCGCACCTCGGCCAGCGCCTCGACATCGTTCTCGAAGGCGGCATCGGCCACGCTCGACTTGCGGGTATGGGTGGTGGCGCCGCCCAATTCCTCTGCCGTGACCTGTTCGTTGGTCACCGTCTTCACCACGTCCGGGCCGGTCACGAACATGTAGGAGCTGTCCTTCACCATGAAGATGAAGTCGGTCATGGCAGGGGAATAGACCGCGCCGCCCGCGCAGGGGCCCATGATCATGCTGATCTGAGGCACCACGCCCGAGGCTTCGATGTTGCGCTGGAACACCTCGCCATAGGCGGCAAGGCTCGAGACGCCTTCCTGAATGCGCGCGCCGCCCGAGTCGTTGATGCCGATCACGGGCGCACCGTTCTGCATCGCCATGTCCATGATCTTGCAGATCTTGGCGGCGTGGGTTTCCGAGACCGATCCGCCCAGAACAGTAAAGTCTTGTGAAAAGACATAGACCATGCGGCCGTTGATCGTGCCCCAGCCGGTCACGACGCCATCGCCGCGCGGCTTGGATTTCTCCATCCCGAAATCGGTGCAGCGATGGGTAACGAACATGTCGTATTCTTCAAAGGACCCTTCGTCGAGCAACAGCTCGATCCGTTCCCGAGCCGTCAGTTTGCCCTTGGCATGCTGCGCGTCGATCCGCTTTTGGCCACCGCCCAGCCGCGCTTCCTCGCGGCGATGCTCGAGCTCTTGCAGGATGTCCTTCATCCGTCTCCCCTTCCGGCTGGTCTGGCCCCTTGTCCCGCACAGCCATAGCGCGGGCGGAGCCGGGTTGTCGCTGACCCTAAGGCCGCAGGGCATGCGCAGGCGAGTCCGAAAGCGCATATTTGCAAATATGTTTGCCGTGCTTTGTGGAATTTCGCAAAATTGCGAAGCGCCCCGATGCGGCCTCTCGCCGTGATCCCCGCGTCGCGATACACCGGCACATCATCAAATCCCGAGTGCCGCCATGCCGCAGATCCCCGTGCCCGTCACCACCATCGGCCTGCTCATCCTGTCCAACATCTTCATGACCTTCGCATGGTATGGTCATCTGAAATTCAAGACGGCGCCGCTTCTGGCGGTGATCTTCATCAGTTGGGGTATCGCCTTTTTCGAGTATCTCTTGCAGGTTCCCGCCAACCGGATCGGGCACGGCCATTTCTCCGCCGCCGAGCTCAAGGCGATCCAAGAGGTCATCACCCTGACCGTTTTCGGCATCTTTTCCGTCTTCTATCTGCGCGAGCCGCTGGCGTGGAACCACCTCGTGGGGTTCGCCCTTATCGCGGCCGGTGCTTTCTTCGTGTTCCATCGCTGGGCTTGAGCGCACAGGCCCCCGTGCGGCCCCGCACGTCGCACGGGCTGGACCCGGCGCGCGCTTCGGCCTAATTCCGTTGCCATGGCAACAATCTCTCCGGTGCGGTTCCTCGACCGCGCGACCCCGCCCCATATCTTCACGCTGATCGTTCTGACGGGCCTCGGGGCCTTGTCGATGAACATTTTCCTGCCGTCGCTGCCGCAGATGACCGAGCATTTCGCGACGGATTACCGGCTGATGCAGCTGTCGGTCGCGCTCTACCTCGCGGTGAATGCGGCTCTTCAGATTCTGATCGGCCCGATCTCCGACCGCTACGGGCGGCGGCCCGTGCTGCTCTGGGGTGTAGGTATCTTCCTTGTTGCCACCTTGGGATGCCTTCTTGCGCCGAACATCGAGGTCTTTTTGGTTTTCCGCATGTTGCAGGCGGTGGTCGTGGTTGGGCTTGTTCTGGGGCGCGCGGTGGTGCGCGACATGTATCCCGCCGATCAGGCAGCCAGCCAGATCGGCTATGTCACCATGGGCATGGCCGTCGTGCCGATGGTGGGGCCCGCGATCGGGGGCGTGCTTGACGAGGGCTTCGGCTGGCAGGCGAATTTCTGGCTGCTTTTCGGTCTCGGGGTTCTGGTCCTGATCCTCATTTGGCGCGATCTGGGCGAAACCGCGCGCACCACGTCCAGCAGTTTCGCGGCCCAGTTCCGCGAATATCCCGAGCTTTTGGCCTCGCGCCGCTTCTGGGGCTATTGCCTTGCCGCGGCTTTCGCCTCCGGGGCCTTCTTCGCCTACCTGGGCGGCGCGCCCTATGTCGGTTCCGAGGTGTTCGGCCTCTCGCCCGCCGCCGTGGGCCTGTATTTCGGGGCGCCCGCCTTGGGGTATTTCTTCGGCAACTGGATCTCGGGCAAATACTCGGTCCGCGCGGGCATCAACGCGATGATCCTGTGGGGCACGATCATCTCGGCGGCGGGGCTCGTCGCGTCGCTCTTGTTGTTCTTGATGGGGTTCAAGACCGCGCTCGTCTTCTTCGGCTTCATGACCTTCGTGGGCCTTGGCAACGGGATGGTGCTGCCAAATGCCACTTCGGGGATGCTGTCGGTGCGGCCGCATCTGGCGGGCACGGCAAGCGGGCTGGGCGGCGCGATCATGGTCGGCGGCGGCGCGGCGCTGTCGGCGCTGGCGGGCATCATGCTGACAGACGGCAACGGGGCCTATCCGCTGATCTGGATCATGCTTGTTGCCTCCATTCTGGCCGTTCTGTCGATCCTCTACACCATCCGCCGCGAGCGTGAGGTCGAAGGCTGAGCCTTGCGCCAAGGTTTGCAAAGCGTCAAACTGACCTTGCAAACCCAATCGGAGGCGCGATGTCCCCCGCCAAGCTCTATGTCGGGGCCAAGCTGCGCGAGATCCGCACGCGCCTTGGCCTGACGCAAAAGGATTTCGCGGCGAAACTGGCCGTATCGCTGCCCTATCTGAACCAGATGGAAAACAACAACCGCCCCGTCTCCACCGCCGTGGTTCTGGGGCTGGCGCAGGAATTCGGCGTCGATGTCACCGAATTGCGCGCAGGCGATGCGGAACGGCTCGTCTCCGACATGCGTGAGGCGCTGGCCGATCCGGTCTTTGTCGATGCCGCCCCGCCGCTTGCGGACCTCCGGCTTGCGGCCTCAAACGCCCCCGCACTCGCCCGTGCCTTCCTCGACCTGCACCGCGCCTATCGCCAAACGCATGAACGGCTCGCCAGCCTTGATGAAGCCTTGGGGCAAGATCGCCGCGCCGCCCCTTCCCCGTGGGAGGAGGTGCGCGATTTCTTCCACTATTGCGACAATTACATCGACGCCGTCGACCGCGCCGCCGAACGCTTCGCCGGGCAGGCCACGGGCGATCTGGCGGCCCATACCGAAACCGTTCTGGCCGCCATGGGCATCACGCTCAGGCTCGAGGCGGGGCAGGGCGTGCGCGCCTATGATCCCGCAACCCGTGTCCTGACGCTCAGCCCCCGTGCGGCACCCGAAACCCAACGCTTCCAGCTTTTGCACCAATACGCGCTCTTGGGTCAGGCCCAGCTGATCGAGGCAACGCTCGATCTGGCGCGGTTCCAATCCGACACCAGCCGGGAAATCGCCCGCATCGGCATGGCCAATTATTTCGCGGGCGCAGTGCTGATGCCCTATACCCGTTTCGCCAGCGCCGCGCGGGAAACGCGCCATGACCTCGAACGCCTGTCGATCCAGTTCGGCGCCTCCATCGAACAGGTGGCCCATCGCCTGTCCACGCTGCAAAGGCCCGGCGCCAAAGGGATCCCCTTCTTCTTCGCCCGCGTGGATCAGGCGGGAACGGTGACAAAACGTCATTCCGCCACGCGTCTGCAATTCGCCCGTTTCGGCGGGGCCTGCCCGCTTTGGAACGTGCATCAGGCTTTCGAGACGCCCACCCGTTTCCTGCGCCAACTCGCAGAAACGCCGGACGGGATGCGCTATGTCATCATCGCCCGTGACGTGTCGAAATCGGGCGGGGCTTGGGGAACGCCCACGCGCCGTTTCGCCATTTCGCTCGGCTGCGAAGTGAAACATGCCGCCGATCTGGTCTATGCCGACGGGCTGGACCTCGACCGCGACAACGCCTTCCAGCCGATCGGGATATCGTGCCGGATCTGCGACCGCGCCCAATGCCACCAGCGCGCCGTCCCGCCCTTGGAGCGGCATCTGGTGGTCGATCCGAACCGGCGCGGCACGCTTCCCTACGAGATCGGGCGTTGACGCAGCCGCCCCCCGGCCCCTAATTCTGACCCTATCGGCAGGGAGGAAACCGACCATGGAAATGCACGCCACCCGCACCATTGCGGCCGACCGGATGAAAGTCTGGGCCGCGCTGAACGATCCCGAGGTGCTCAAGGCCTGCATCCCCGGCTGCTCGGAATTGACCGGCTCGCCCGAGGAAGGTTTTTCCGCCGTCGTCACGCAGAAGGTCGGACCGGTCAAGGCGACCTTCCGGGGCGAGGTGACGCTGTCCGATGTCGTGCCGGGCGAGGGTTATACCATCTCGGGCGAGGGCAAGGGCGGCGTCGCGGGGTTCGCCAAGGGTGGCGCGCAGGTGCGCCTCAGCGATGCCGAGGGTGGTGGAACCGAGCTGCATTACGATGTGGAGGCCAAGGTCGGCGGCAAGATCGCGCAGCTAGGCTCGCGTCTGGTCGACAGCTTCGCAACCCGCATGGCCGACCAGTTCTTCGAACGCTTTCAGGCCCATGTCGAAGGGCCGGGCCACGTCTGAGGACAGGGGCGTGGGCGGGCCGTATCGGGCCCGCCCTGCGGATGTCACTTCGACAGGATCGTCGCGATTTCGTCCTTCAGCGCCAGACGTTCCTTGCGCATCTTCTGATCGGTGAAATCGTCGACCGGATCGACCCCGCTCTCGGCGCGATGCACGGCGCGGTTCACATCGTGATAGGCTTCGAACAGCCGGGCGAAATGCGCGTCGGTCGTTTTCAGCGCGTGGATCTTGTCGGCGTGCTGGGGGAATTCCTCGGCCAGTTCATGGGGTGTGTGCGACATGCGTGTCTCCTTGCCTGTGGTCCATGTGTTCGCATGGACACTAGGCCGGTGGGCCGCACCCCGACCTTGAGCCAGATCAACCCGCTGCGCTCATTCCGCCGCCTCTTGGCTTTCACCGCGCCACGCGGCGATCAACGCCTCTGGCCCAAGGGCATGGGTGACGGTGATCCCCTCGAAGTCTTCGGGCTCGGTCTCTGCCAGTCGTCCGGGAAAGGCGAGTGTCCGCAGGCCCGCTGCGCGGCCCGCCTGCAAGGCGACCGGCGTATCCACGATGGCCAGCGCTCGCGACGGGCCAAGGTTCAGGGCGATCAACGCCGCCTCCATCGCCTCGGGGTCCGGGGCCATGCGCGTCACATCTCCGCGCAGGATGGCCACGTCGAAGGGCACGCCACCCCGCGCCCGTGCCGTCGCCATCAGCAGCGCCCGCACGGGTTCCATGTCGGACCGGCTGACCAGCGCCAATTTCACGCCGCCTCGCGCGGCCCAGTTCATCACACGTGCCACCCCGGGACGCAGCGGTACGCCACCCGCAAGCATCGTGGCGAAATGGTTCTGATGTGTGTGGTCCAGCAGTTCGGCATCCACGATCTGGCCCAGATGGGCGGCATAGCGCGCCGCCAGCTGCCTGTCGCCGCCCGGGCGCATCAGCTCGGCATAGGTATCCCATGACCAGCTCCACCCAATACCATGCGTCCGAAACGCCGCGTTCCAGGCGGCCCGGTCCAATTCCGCCACCTCGGCCAAGGTGCCTATACCCCCGAAGATCAGCGCTTCCAGTGTCATGAAATCCTCCGCTCACGACGATAGAACGCCCGCTGCCGATGTAATCGAAATGACAGACCGCAGATCGCTGCGCTGCGGCAACGCGCTTTGATCCCGCCCTGTGCGGGGGAGTGCATGACTGCACAATTTGCAGGCGAAAGGAAAAAGCCGCGATCAGGTTGCGGGTGCATCCGGCGGCGGCGTGATCGCGCGTTTGCGCCGCGCCTCGCGCCATGTCACGACGCTGATGGCCGCGATGATCATGGCACCGCCAAGCATGACGAAGACATCCGCCGCCTCCCCGAAGATCACGACGCCCAGAAGCGTCGCCCAGATCAGCTGCAGAAAGGTCACCGGTTGCGTCACCGTCAACGGTGCCTTGGTGAAGGCCAGCGTCATCGTGTAATGCCCGGCCGTGGCGAACATCGCCGTCAGCGACAGCCAGCCCAGCTCGCGCCAACCGATCGGCACCCAGACCGCCAGCGCATAGGGCAACAGAACGGCAGGCACCACGACCGACAGCATGAAGACGACCACTTCGGGCCGCGCGCGGTCTGACAGCACCTTGGCCATGAAATAGCTGCCCGCCATGAAGACGGCGGTGAACAGCATCGCGACATGGCCGATGTCGATCTCGCGGAACCCGGGCCGCACGATCACAAGCGTCCCAAGAAACGCCACACCCACCGCGCCGATCCGCCACGGGCCCAAACGTTCTTTCAGAAGAACTATGGCCATCAGCATGACGTAGATCGGGTTCAGGTAATTCAGCGCTGTGACATCCGCGATGGGAATGCGGGTCATGGCAAAGAACCACAAGATCACCGCGACCGCGTGGCATAGCCCCCTCAATCCGAAAAGACCCCAAGTGCGTTTGTCGATCACGGCGGCGCGCACGGCGGGCCACATCGGGATCAGGAACACGATCCCGAGGGCATAGCGCAGAAAGGCGGATTGCCCGGCGGGGACATGGGTGCCGACCATCTTGACGCTGGCCGTCACGGCGACAAAGCACAGGCCCGTGACGATCATCCAGACGATCCCCGCAACGGGCCGCGCGGCCGGTCGTGTGGTCAAACTGGGGCTGTCTGTGGGCGCGGCCATGCCTGTGACATGGCTCAGCCGTACGGGAGTGTCCAGCCGGTCACGCCCCAAGCACCAGTTTGATCGCCAGTGCCAGCATGGTCACGCCCACGACGGCATCAAGCGCGCGCCACGCCGCAGGCCGGGCAAAGACCGGCGCCAGCATCCGCGCCCCGTAGCCAAGCGCCGCGAAGAACAGGACCGAGGCCGAGAGCGCCCCCGCGCCAAAGGTCCAACGATCCGCGCCATAGGTGGCCGCGATGGCTCCGATCAGGCCCACAGTATCCAGATAGACATGCGGATTGGCCCATGTGAGCAGAACCGCCGTTCCCAGCGCGGCGCGCAGGCTTTGCTCCGCCCCGGTGCCGGTCTCCAGTGCGTCCGTCTGCATCCATGCCGCGCGCAAGCTGCGCAGGCCGTAGATCACGAGGAAAGCCGCGCCGCCCCAGCGCATCGCCTCGATCGCCCAAGGGGCGCGGCTGGCGATAGCCCCGAACCCCGCCACGCCGGAAAAGATCAGGATCGCTTCCGACAGGCAGCAGACCGCGACCACCGCGCCCACATGCGCGCGCCGCAACCCCTGCCGGAGCACGAAGGCATTTTGCGCCCCGATGGCGAGGATGAGCGACGAGGACAGGGCGAAACCTGCGATCAAGGCGGCGGACATGGAGGCTCCGGCTGAGAGGGCAGGACAGCGGTTAATGACCCCTCACTCTTTCGTCCAGCGAACAAGATGCCGGTAACGGAGGTTAACCGCGCACAGGCTCCGCAGCGCCCCTTCGGCGCGCTCAGGGTCGCTTCGATCTCAGGGCAGGTATTGCGTCGGGTTCACCGCTTCGAATCCCCGCCGAACCTCGAAATGCAGGAAGGACGGATCGCCCGGCCCGACCTCTGCGATGGTCTGGCCTTGGGTCACACGGTCGCCACGCGCGACGCGGATGTTGCGGATATTAGCATAGACCGTCAGCAACCCGTCGGAATGGCGCACTACGAGGATCGGGATCTGGTCGGTGTCCTGCGTGATCGCCGCCACTTCGCCATCGCCCGCCGCACGCACCGCCGTTCCGGTCGCGGCCCCGATGTCGATCCCTTCATTGCCCCGCCCGTAGGGCCGGATGATGCTGCCGGAAACCGGCTGGATGAACCGCGTCGATGGGGCTGCCTGCGCGGCGGGCGCGGGCGCCGGTGCGGGCGTCGTGCCACGCTCGGGCAGGGTCGCTTGCTGGATCGGTTCGGGCAGCGGCGTCGCCGAAGAAGGCGGCAGCGGGGCGACCGACGCGCCCGGCGTGGCCGGGCCTGTGCGGGCCGCCGCCTCTTCGATCACCAGCGGGATGATCAGGTACTGCCCCTCGCGGACGGACAGGTCGGGGCCAAGCCCGTTCCATTCCGCCAAAGCGCGCACCGACACGCTGTAAAGGCGCGCGATCGAATAGGCGGTCTCGCCGCGGGCGACGCGGTGGCGCACCGGTTCCGCTCCGCCCTGCACGCTCAAGGGTTGGGCGGCCGACGGCGCACCCTGCCGCGCCTCGGCGGCGTCGATCGCGCCAGAGGCGATGGCGGCGATATCGCGCCCGCCCGGCGCGCCCCCCGGCGTCACGCGACGGGGCAGGGCAAGGATCTCGTCGGCGCGCAGCACATCGGTGGCTTGGCGTCCATTGAACCGTGCCAGCTCCTCGGCATCCATCCCGATGCGCGCAGCCACGGAGCCGACGGTATCGCCCCGGCGCGCGACGGCGACCTGGTAGCTTTCGTAGGTGATGAGCCCATTGGCATCGGGTTCGGGGCGCGGCTCGGTCGCCACGGCGCCGCGGGTCGAGATACGGTCGGGCCGCAGGTCGAAATCGAGGTCCGAGGCGACGCAGCCCGCCAGAAACGGCAGACACAGGCAAAGGGCGATCAGATGGGCGCGGCGCATCGCTCGGGTTTTCCTCAACGTCTTGGCCGGTCTCGAGCTCGGCCTTTACCTTCTACGGACCCCTCGTCTTGGGGCGCTCGTCCTGTTGAGCCTGTTCTACATCGAAACCGGGGATCGGATAAACCCCCGCAGCGGGGAATTGGCGAAGGTGCGCCTCACTCGCGCGGCAGGCCGTCAAGCAATGGCACGAAGCGGACCGGCATGATCTCGGCATAGTCGAAGCCGCCACCATCCGCGCGGCGCGTGACCTTGATCAGGCTTTGCACGGCATCCGACTGGCCGACGGGAAGAACCATGATCCCGCCCGGCTTGAGCTGCTGCAACAGCGGCCCGGGTGGATCCTCGGCCGCCGCGGTGACAAGGATCCGGTCAAAGGGTCCCTGATCGGGCAGGCCGAAGCTGCCATCGCCCGTCAGCACGGTGATATTGGTCAGGCCAAGCGCTGCAAAGCGCGCCTCGGCCTCGCGGGTCAGGGTGCGGAACCTGTCAATCGTGTAGACCCGGCGCGCCAATTCGCCAAGGATTGCCGCCTGATAGCCCGATCCGGTGCCGATCTCGAGCACGGTATCGCGCGGCTGCACGTTCAGCGCCTGCGTCATCAGCCCGACGACCGAAGGCTGGCTGATCGTCTGACCCGAGGCGATGGGAAGCGGCATGTCGTCATAGGCGCGACCGGCGAAATGCCCCTGGACGAAGGCCCCGCGATCCACCGCCTCCATCGCCTTGAGGACGCGGCTGTCGGTCACGCCTTTCTGGCGCAACTGAAACAGGAACTGCATCTTGCGCGTGGCGTCCTCGGGCGTCATTCCAGCGCGGCCCTCAAGGCATCGAGACGGTCGTGGGCGGTGAGGTCGGCGCGCATCGGCGTGACAGAGATATATCCATCGAGATTGGCATGGGCATCGCTGCCCGGTTCGGTCGGGATATCCTGACGTCCGCCCTTGATCCACAGGAACCGCCGCCCGTTGGGCGCGAGATGTGGCTCGACCCCGAAGCGCGTTTCGCGGCGGAACCCTTGCGTGGTGACGCGGGTGCCGCGCACCCCTGCCGCGGGCAGGGGCGGAAAGTTCACGTTGTAAAAGACGCGGTAATCGTCCTCATCCCAATGGCCACTGTCCAGAAGCTTGCGGATGACACCCGCCCCATGCACGCGTGCCGCCTCGAACCCGTTGTCGAGCGCGAGGTTGCCGGGGCCGTAGTATTGCGACAGGGCGATGGCGGGCAGGCCCTGCAACGCGGCCTCCATCGCGCCGCCGATCGTGCCGGAATAGAGCACGTTTTCGGCCGCGTTGTTGCCCCGGTTCACGCCCGAGAGGACCAGATCGGGCGGGCTGTCGCGCAACACGTCATAGACGCCTGCCAGCACGCAATCGGCGGGCGAGCCTTCGGCGGCGAAGCGGCGCGGGGCCAATTCCGCGATCATCGTGGGATGGACGTAGGAGATGCAATGCCCGACCCCCGATTGTTCGAAGGCGGGCGCAACCGTCCAGACCTCGCCCCCGGCGCCCGCGATCTCGGTGGCGATGGCATGCAGCACCTCGAGGCCCGGGGCGTTGATGCCGTCGTCATTGGTGATGAGGATGCGCATGGGATCGTCCTGCCGGGTGTCGGGGCTGGTCCCGGGTCTAGCGGCTGGGGACCAGCGCGGCAAGCGGGAGGCGGCCGATGGGGGCTTTGCTCACCTCGCCACTTGATACAAAGGGCTTCATCTTCCTGTAGCCCGTCTTGTTTCATTTGAGCGTCGGGAGAAGGTCCACATAGTTTTCGACCTTCTCCGCGCCGACACGTCCACGGTCGACCAACGTGTTAATGCATCGCAGAGACAGATCGTAACTCTCAAAAACGGAATCTGCGCAGATTGCCAGATGCTTGAGCTGTTCATCCGAGTAGTTTTTGTCTTCAAGGAAATTGCGAATGAAAACAGCGTCTCCGTCGATGAGTTGGTTTTTGTTCTTCTTCGGGTCGAGCCGCCCGGAGTGGCGCGACCGCAGGTGTCGCGCCTTTAGAAACAGGAACTTGGTGAATTGGAACCCCAGTCGTTCGAGAACTGAGGCCTGATCATGGAACAACGGTTGGTTTTCATAGAGCCGAATGAACGATACCTCTGAAATGATGGCGACTGCGTCCCTCAAGGATGCGGCACCGCCTTCAAACACGTCCACCTCGCTGCCTTGGACATCTATCTTCAAAAGGTCGATGCCGGGAATTCCGGTCACATCATCCAGTTTCGATGTTTCCATCTCGATGGTTTCAACGACGCGCATATGGCTGTGAAAGTAATTCAAATAGCCGATCGTGGTTTGAGACGGTGGAAGAAACGATGTGAAACCGTCACTTTCACAAACGCGCAAAAGCCCTTTGTCTCCGCTGCCGATGGCGTCAGGTAAATAGCGTTCGTGAGGCGTTGCCGTATCCAGCAACTTCGCCAATGCCGCCTTCTGAGGCTCGACCCCCCAGACCTCACATGCACCAGCGTCGATCAGATTTTTGTATGGAGACACGCCATTGATTGGATTGGCGCCAATATCCACGATGCGCGTTCGCCGTTCGGGGCGCAAGATTTCAAGTAAGAGATGAAGGCGTCGAGAAGTACCGTTCATACGTACACAAGCACACTAAAAACCAGGCGTTATCGTACTCTGATCTTGCGCAACAAAGCTGAGCTTTGCGGGTTTCCGGGAAAAATTCCATAGGGAAAATCAGGATCGTTTCCCGCGACATGCTGCAAGAACTGGCGTCCAGCCGTGCACCGCTCCCGGTTTCTTTCGGACGCTTGGGTGCACCCATAGAGGCTTAGGCCGATGCCCAACCAAGCGTGGCGATACACCCGGTATGTTTGAGAAACGGGGAAGGGATCAGGCGCGCGATTGGCGGAGGGCGAGGGCCACAAGGACCAACGCGCCCAAACCAGCGGCGAGGCCGAAGGTGGTTGCGCCATTTTCGGCGAGGACGCCAGCCAGCGCCCAAGCGACCGCGATGGGATAGGTCATCACCCGCAGCCGCAGGGTGAGAACGATCGCCAGACCCAATGCCGCGACCAGCAGAACCCAGCTGAGCGCCGCGGGACTGCCCCAGCCGTAGCCCATGGCGACGGTGCCCGTCGCGACGCAGGAGGCGGCGGTGAGCCAACCGGCATAAAGGCCGAAGGGAAGCGCATTCCACCCCCGGTCTCGGGCAGGTGCATGGGCAAGCGCCCAGAGCGCGCCGCCGAGCATCAGCCAGATCAGGACCGTGGCCATCACAGGCGCGCTGAGCGCGACGGCGATCCAGCTGGCCCCGATGGCAAGGCTGACGAAAGCGCCCCAGCGGCCCCGGTCCCAATCGGCTGCGGTGTCGCGGCGGAGCAGCCCGTAGCCTGCCGAGGCGAGCAGCCAGAGATAGATCACGCCCCAGATCGAAAAGGCCCAGCCTGCCGGTTGGATCGGCGGATCATCGACGGGGATCGGCAGTTGTGTCGGATCGAAACCTGTGAAGGGCTGCGAGATCAGCGGCGAGACGACGAAGGCCACGGCAGCAACAACCAGCAGCACCGCCTTGAGCTTGGCGCTGTCCTGCGGATCGTCGGGGTGTTCCAGATCAGGCAAGCTGTCCCTCGGGCGTGATATGTGTCTTGCCTCCCATGTAGGGATGCAATGCCTTGGGCAAAAGGACCGAGCCATCGGCCTGCTGGCCGTTTTCCACCACAGCGATCAGGCAACGGCCCACGGCGAGACCGGAGCCGTTCAACGTATGGACGAAATCCGGCTTGCCGCCGCCTGCAGGACGGAACCGGGCGTTCATCCGCCGCGCCTGGAAATCGCCGCAGGTCGAGACGGAGCTGATCTCGCGATAGGTGTTCTGCCCCGGCAACCACGCCTCGATGTCATAGGTTCGGCGCGCGCCAAAGCCCATGTCGCCCGTGCAGAGCACAACGGTTCTGTACGGGATTTCAAGGCGTTCAAGGATACCTTCGGCACAGCCGAGCATCCGCTTTTGTTCGGCGTCGGACTGATCGGGATGGGTGATCGAGACCATCTCGACCTTTTCGAACTGGTGCTGGCGCAACATGCCCGCCGTGTCGCGACCGGCCGATCCGGCCTCGGAGCGGAAGCAGAGCGAATGGGCGGTGAAGCGTTTGGGAAGGTCGGCCTCGTCAAGGATTGCGCCCGCGACGAGGTTGGTCAGCGAGACTTCGGAGGTGGGGATGAGCCACCAGCCGTTCGTTGTCTCGTAGCTGTCTTCGCCGAACTTGGGCAGCTGGCCGGTGCCGAACATGGTCTCGGATCGCACGAGAACGGGGCCGTTCACTTCGGTCAGGCCGTTCTCAAGTGTATGAATATCCAGCATGAATTGCGCCAGCGCGCGGTGCAGGCGGGCGATGGCACCTTGAAGGACCACGAAGCGCGAGCCCGAGAGTTTCGCCGCCGTCTCGAAATCGAGGCCATGGGAGACGCCCGCGATTTCGAAGTGTTCCTTGGGCTGGAAATCGAAGGCGCGCGGATTGCCCCACCGGTTGATTTCGACGTTGCCGGTCTCGTCCGCGCCCTCGGGAACGTCGTCCGCGGGCAGGTTCGGGATGGTGGCCAGAAGGTCGCGGAGGGCTGCGTCCTTTTCCTTGGCCTCTTCTTCAAGCCGGGCGATTTCTTCTTTCTTGTCAGAGACAAGCGCGCGGAGGCGTTCGAATTCCGCGTCGTCGCCGCGGGCCTTGGCGGCGCCCACGTCCTTGCTGGCGGCGTTGCGATCGGCCTGCGCGGTCTCAGCCGCGAGGATGCAGGCGCGGCGCGCCTCGTCGAGCGTGAGGATGGCGGCGGATTGGGGCGGCAGGTTGCGGCGGGCGAGGCCCGCGTCGAAGGCTGCGGGATTGTCGCGGATGGCGCGGATGTCGTGCATGGGGCCCTCGTCTGGCGCTGTCTCGGGGCGGGGTATGCCAGAGCGGGGGGCGGGGGGAAAGGGGGCGGTGGCGCTGTAGGGATTGTGTAAGGAAGCTGTAGGGAATGCGTCGTGTATCGGGCGTTACCATTGGGCGCACGGAGAGGGGCGGTTGGCGGTGGGTTGGTGCGGGGGTGTGGGACGCAGCGGGCTCTGGCACGGCCGACGATAGGGGTTTATGGGCGGCGTTTCGTGGGCAGATTGCCCACCCTACGGATGGTGGAGCGCGCACCCCGGGAGCCGGGGGTTGTTGCTGCGGGGTGTCGCGCCCATCTGGGGCTTGCGTGCCTTGCCTTCGACCAGACCCGAAAGTAGGGTGCGCCGAATTTCGACTGGGGTGCGTGTCCGCGTGCCTCATCCGCCAAAACGATCCGCCTCGAGATCCGCCAAAAAGGACCGCGTCTGACCATGGAAGCTTTCGCCCAGTTCGTCCCCCTTATCCTGATCTTCGTGATCATGTGGTTCCTGCTGATCCGCCCGCAGCAGAAGAAGGTGAAGGAGCATCAGGCTATGATCGCAGCGCTTCGCCGGGGCGACGAGGTCGTGACGGCGGGCGGGCTGATCGGCAAGATCACCAAGGTCAAGGACGACGCCGAGGTCGAGGTCGAACTGTCGACCGGCGTCAAGGTCCGCGTCCTGCGTCCCACCATCTCGCAGGTCCGTTCCAAGACCGAGCCCGCTGCCGCCAACGATTGATCCCGTGGGGGCGGTTTGCGCCCCGTCGGACCAGGAGCTTCGGAAAGGGCCCTGAGCGATGTTGCAGATCCCGCTGTGGAACCGGCTGATGATCATTGTCGTGGTGCTGGCGGGCCTGTCGCTCGCCATGCCGAACCTGTTCTACGACCGGGTCGAGCGGCACAATGACGCCGTGGCCGCGATCGAGGCCACGGGGGCCAGCACGGATGCGCTGGAGGCCGACCGGGCGCTTTGGCCCGATTTCCTGCCCTCGACGCTGGTGAACCTTGGCCTCGATCTGCGGGGGGGTGCGCATCTGTTGGCCGAGGTGCAGGTCACGGATGTCTACGAGGCGCGCATGGACAGCCTGTGGCCCGATGTCCGTGACGCGCTGCGTGATGCGCGCGATCAGGTCGGCACGATCCGGCGGCAGGATGCGCCGCCCGGCGAATTGCATGTCCGCATCAGTGAACCCGCCGGGATCGCGGCGGCCGTCGCCGCCGTGCGCGAACTGGCGACGCCCGTGGTGGGCCTGACCGGGATCGCCGCGCCGACGCTGGATGTGCGGGGCGAGAATGACGTGGTGATCGTCACCCTGTCGGAGGCCGAGCGGCAGGCGACCGATGACCGGACCATGCAGCAATCCGTGGAGATCGTGCGCCGCCGCGTCGACGAGGCCGGCACGCGTGAGCCGACGATCCAGCGGCAGGGGTCGGACCGTATCCTGATCCAGGTGCCGGGCATCGGATCGGCGCAGGAATTGAAAGACCTGATCGGCACCACGGCGCGGCTGACCTTTCACCCGGTCGTCCGCCGCACCACAGACCCGGAGGCGCGTGTCGATGCGCGCGAGATCCTGTTGCCGTCGCTGGACGAGCCGGGTGCCTATTACGTTCTGGAACAGACCCCGGTCGTGACGGGCGACGATCTGGTCGACAGCCAGCCTGCCTTCGACCAACAGACCGGGCAACCGGCCGTAACCTTCCGGTTCAACCCGTCGGGCGCGCGCGATTTCGGCGATTATACCGCGGCCAATATCGGTGCACCTTTTGCCATCGTATTGGACGAGGAAGTCATCTCCGCCCCTGTCATCCGATCGGCGATCACCGGCGGGTCCGGGCAGATCACCGGGAATTTCACGGTGGCGGAATCCACCGAACTGTCCGTGTTGTTGCGCGCGGGCGCATTGCCGGCTGAGATGGTGTTCCTCGAGGAGCGGACCATCGGCCCCGAACTGGGCGCGGACAGCATCCAGGCGGGCGAGATCGCGGCGCTGGTCGCCTTTGCCGCCGTGCTGGTCTTCATGGTGATGAGCTACGGGTTGTTCGGTGTCTTTGCCTCGGTCGCCCTGATCCTGAACGTGGGGTTGATCTTTGGCGTGTTGAGCCTGATCGGGGCCACGCTGACCCTGCCCGGGATCGCGGGGATCGTTCTGACCATCGGGATGGCGGTGGATGCGAACGTGCTGGTCTTCGAACGCATCCGCGAGGAATTGAAGACCGCCAAGGGCCCGGCGCGGGCCATCGAACTGGGCTATTCCCGTGCGCTGTCGGCCATCGTGGACGCGAACCTGACGACCTTCATCATCGCGGTGATCCTCTTCGTTCTGGGCTCGGGCCCGGTGCGCGGGTTCTCGGTGACGCTGGGGATCGGGATCATCACGTCGGTCTTCACCGCGATCTATGTCACCCGCCTTATCATCGTGACCTGGTTCGACCGGGCCCGCCCAAAGACAATCGAGGTCTGATCCCATGCGCCTGCGCCTCATCCCC
This sequence comes from Roseicyclus marinus, assembly GCF_030163795.1. GTDB lineage: Bacteria > Pseudomonadota > Alphaproteobacteria > Rhodobacterales > Rhodobacteraceae > Roseicyclus > Roseicyclus marinus. Next base: position 489,574 of record NZ_JASJOF010000001.1, read on the forward strand.
GACGAGACCAACATCGATTTCTTCAAACATGCGCGGCTGACCTTTGGCGCCTCGGTCGTGGCGATGGTCTTGTCGCTCGGCATCTGGTTCGCGATGGGGCTGAATTTCGGCATCGATTTCCTTGGCGGCACGACGATCCGCACGGAAAGCACGGAACCCGTGGACGTGGGTGCCTATCGCGCCGCGTTGGAGGCGCTGGATCTGGGCGATGTGTCGATTACCGAGGTGTTCGACCCGACCTTCGGACCGGACGAGAATGTTGCCATGATCCGCATTCAGGCGCAGGATGGCGAGGAAAGCGTGACGCCCGAGACGATCACCGCCGTGCAAGACGCCCTGCGGACCGTCTATCCGGCCATGCAGTTCCCGAGCGTGGAATCGGTTGGCCCCAAGGTGTCGGGCGAATTGATCCAGACCGCGATACTTGCCGTTCTGGCGTCGCTTGCCGCGATCTTGGTCTATATCTGGCTGCGGTTCGAATGGCAGTTTTCGGTCGGTGCGGTGGCGGCGCTGGTGCATGATATCGTGCTGACCATCGGCTTGTTCAGTCTGCTCCAGATCCGGTTCGACCTGGCGACCATCGCGGCGCTTTTGACCATCGTGGGCTATTCGATCAACGACACGGTCGTGATCTTCGACCGGCTGCGCGAGAACCTGATCAAGTACAAGACACGTGGTTTGCAGGACGTCATGAACCTGTCCGCGAACGAGACGCTTTCGCGCACCTTGATGACGAGCGGCACGACGCTTTTGGCGCTTTTGGCGCTGATGGTGCTGGGCGGCGACGTGATCCGCGGCTTTGTCTTCGCGATCTTTTGGGGCGTGATCGTGGGGACCTATTCCTCCATCTTCGTGGCCAAGAACATCGTTCTGATGATCGGGGTGAAGCGGGATTGGTCCAAGCCGGATCAGAAATCGGGTACGCAGTTTTCCAACATCGATGCCTGACGGGCTTGCAGCGGCGCTGTCGCTCCCGGGTCTTTGGGGATTGCTCGGCGCGGTGATGGTGGCGGGCCTTGTGTTCGGCTTTGCAGGCTTTGGCGCGGCGCTGATCTTTTTGCCGGTCGCGGTCGCGTTGGTGCCGCCGGAACTGGCGGTGGCGGCCTTCTCGGTCTCGGCCCTGTCATCGCTTGTCACCGTCGTGCCGCGCGCCTTTGGACAGACGGACAAGCGCGCGTTGGGGCAATTGCTGCTGGCGACCATGCTGAGCTTTCCGCTGGGGGTCTGGGTGTTGCGCACGGGCGACGAGGGGACGATCCGCTGGGCGGTCTCGATCGTCGTCTTGGTGACGCTGGCGGCGCTGGTGGCGGGATGGCGGATGCGGACGGCGCCGGGCGCGGCGACGCGGCTGGGTGTAGGGGCGGCCACCGGGATCGTCGGGGGGGCCACCGGGTTGACGGGGCCTGTGGTCATCTTGTTCAACCTCGGCGCTGGGGCGCCCGCCGCGGTGACGCGGGCCAACACGCTGGTCTTTCTGACCTTGTCCGCGCTTTTGCTGCTGCCGCATCTGTGGCTGCAGGGCCTGTTGCGCCCGGAGGCGCTGTGGCTGGGCCTTTTGCTGGTGCTGCCCTATGCTTTGGGGAACCGGATCGGGCAGGCGCTGTTCGATCCCGCAGCCGAAGCGATCTACCGGCGCGTGGCCTATGCGATCATCGCGGCCTCGGCGCTGGTCGGATTGCCGGTCTGGACGTGAAGGAAAGGATGCCGCGATGCGCATGAACGAGGTGACATTCGACGACAGCCGCCCGGTGGATGGCTACGGGCCGGGTTTCTTCCGCGTGGGCGGAGAAATCGTGCAAGGCGCGGTCATCATCCTGCCCTCGGGCGTGACGGGCTGGGAGGGCTATGGCGATGTCTCCCGGCTGGTGGCGGCGGCGGGCGAGATCGACGTGATCTTCATCGGCACGGGGGCCGAGATCGCACAGATCCCGCGGGAGTTGCGGGCGGCACTGGAAGGTGCGGGGCTGGGCGTCGAGATCGCGGCGAGCCCTGCGGCCTGCCGGACGTATAACGTGCTTTTGTCCGAGGGCCGGCGCGTAGGGCTGGCGGCGCTGCCGGTATGAGCCTCGGGCCGCGCGCCCGTGATGGGCGGCGGGCCTGAGTTTTTTGGCCAAGATGAAGGGCAGGGCGTGCGTTAACCTTGATGCGGGGTTAACGGGGCAGTTGGCCTGTCGGCAGGGCGAGGCCGCCAAGGATCATCACCCGCAATTCGCGTTCGAGCTTGCGCCGGATCGCGGCGGCGAAATCGTCATGCGTCATGGCGTATTCGACGAAGGCGCCGGGGCCGCGGATGACCTCTTCGAGGTAGTAATCCTCGATCCCGCGCGAGGCGCCGCCGATGGCCAGCGCGTTGACGGTGATGCCGTCGAAGGGGAAATGTTCAAAGGCCGCAGCCGGATCGAAGCCGTCATTGTTCATCCCGTCGCCCGAGATGTCGAGCGTTTGGAACAGGCAGGGCGGCGCAGTGGCGAAATGGCCCGCCGCATATCCCAGCGCATAGCCGAGCGCGGTGGGGAAATCCTGATGGCGGCGCTGCTGGCGTGCGATGCGTTCGGCGATACGCGTCAGGTCCTCTTCTGAGGTGACGAGCGTCCAGTCGACCACGAGATCTTGCTGGAAACGGCCCGACCATTCGAAGATCGAGAGCGCCACCGGGCCCGGACCGTTCAGAAACGCCTCGACGATTTCGGGCGCGATGAGGGCCGAGGCGAGGCCCGACGTCTGTTGAACGTATTCTGCGGGATCCACCGAGGCCGAGACATCGACGCCCAAAAGCAGCGCAAGGCGGCACTGATCCTGCGCCGCAGCGGGGCCCGCCGCCGCCAGCGCAAGCGCCAATGCCGCCGCGCGTTTCACCAGTGACCCGTGTTGGGCATCGAAGCCCAAGGCTCTGCGGGGGCCAGCGCCTCGCCTTCCTGCAACAGCTCGATCGAGACATTGTCGGGCGAGCGGACGAAGGCCATGTAGCCGTCGCGTGGCGGGCGGTTGATCGTCACGCCATTGTCCATCAGGTGCTGGCACACGGCGTAGATATCGCCCACCCGGTAGGCGAGATGGCCGAAATGGCGGCTGTCGGATGGCAGGCCGTCATCGCCATCCCAGTTGTAGGTCAGTTCGACCGGGCATTCCGGCTGGCCCGGGGGGGCCATGAAAACCAGCGTGAAACGGCCCTTTTCACTGTCGGTGCGGCGCGTCTCCTCCAGCCCCAGCAGGCGGTAGAAGGCCATCGAAGCCTCCAGATCCTTCACCCGGACCATCGTGTGCAGGTATTTGAGTGTCATCGCCATCATTCCTTGTTCCACGTTCGAAGCGCAGTCTAGCGCGGCCCTGCGCGGGGCACAGCCCCGGGGTGCGGTAAATTTCCTGTGGGTAAATGCGCCGCCTGCATCCCCCTTTATCTTGCGGCAAGGCGGGTGCGTGATGCAAGATATGGGGGTTCGCCCCCAAAGACCCCAGACAGGAAGGAGAGGCGCGATGCCGATCACACCCGAAGCCCAGGCCGAGATCGACGCCGCCCGCGCCAGCGCGCGCCCCACGTTGCGCGCCGTCAGCGAAGGGATGGAGGCGCAGCTTTATACCGCCCACCCGGTGCTGGATCACGGCTTTGTCCGCGTCATCGACTATATGGGCGATGACAGCGCCATCGTGCAGGCCGCCCGCGTCAGCTACGGCGCGGGCACCAAGCATGTTTCGAATGACGAGGGGTTGATCCGCTACCTGATGCGGCATTGGCATTCGACGCCGTTCGAGATGTGCGAGGTCAAGTTCCACGTCAAATTGCCGGTCTTCGTGGCGCGGCAATGGATCCGGCACCGGACGGCCAATGTGAACGAATATTCGGCGCGATATTCGATCCTCGACCGAGAATTCTACATCCCCGAGCCGGGCCAGTTGGCCGCGCAATCGACGGTGAACAACCAGGGCCGGGGGGCGGTTCTGGAAGGGGCGGAGGCCGCGCGCGTGCTGGAGATGCTGAAATCCGACGCGATGCGCGCCTATGACCATTACGAGGAGATGCTGAGCCAGGACGGCCAGCAGGGGCTGGCCCGCGAATTGGCGCGGATGAACCTGCCCGCCAATGTCTACACGCAATGGTATTGGAAGACGGATCTGCACAACCTGTTCCATTTCCTGCGGCTGAGGGCCGATGCCCATGCGCAGTATGAAATCCGGGTCTATGCGGAATTGATGTGCAAGCTCGTGGCCGATTGGGTGCCGCTCGCCTATACGGCCTTTGCAGATTACCGGATGGGCGGCGTGTCGGTCAGCGCCAAGGGGGTCGAGGTGATCCGGCGGCGTCTTGCGGGTGAGGCCGTGACGCAGGAGACGAGCGGCATGAGCAAGGGGGAATGGCGGGAGTTTGTCGAGGTGTTTGGGTGAGCGGTTTTTGGCGGGCGCGTGGTGGGTTTCACCCACCCTACGCTTGTCGTTTTGTAGGGTGGGTGAAACCCACCACACGCCCGCAGCGGGATGTCGCACGTGGTTTGGGGGGAGACCCATGGTGGGCAGATTGCCCACCCTACGGCGTCGCATCGGGATGAGGAAAGGTGCGCCGGGGGGCGCACCCTCTGTCTGTCTTGGGGAAATACCCGGCCTCAGCCGATCTTTTGCAACTCCACCGCCGATTCGCGGCCGTCGCGGCCGGCGCGCAGCTCGTAGCTGAGCTTGGTGTTGTCGGGCAGGTCGGTCATGCCGGCGCGCTCAACGGCGGAGATGTGGACGAACACGTCCTTGCCGCCATCATCGGGGGCGATGAAGCCGAACCCCTTGGTGGTGTTGAACCATTTCACGGTGCCAGTGGGCATCGGTCTGTCTTTCCTTCTCAAGTCCACAGGAGCCCGGGGGCTACATCCGCCCGGGCGCGGAGACAGGATACGCGTCTTGCACCTCCCCCCCACATGGGAAAGCATGGCGCGGGATATGTAAAAAACAAGCGGCGCTGGCGGGGCCGGGGGGAAGGCCCGGCCGGTTTTCGCGCAGGGCGTGTAGGCTTGGGTTGCGGGTGCTGAAAAAGAGGGCGGAATGAAGATCTACGGGTTGAAAACCTGCGACACCTGTCGCGCGGCGGTGAAGGCCTTGGCAGGGCAGGGGGCGGTTTTGGTGGATATCCGGGCCGAGCCGCTGGATGCCGCGACGCGGGCGCGGTTCCTTGCGGAATTCGGGGAGGCGCTGGTCAACCGCCGCTCGACCACGTGGAAGGGTTTGTCCGAGGCCGAGCGCGCGGGTGCGCCCGAGGATCTTTTGGCCGCCCATCCCGCGCTGATGAAGCGGCCGGTGATCGAGGCGGGGGGCAAGCTTTACCTTGGCTGGGATACGGGTGTCAGGGCGGCGCTGGGCGTCTGACGGCGCGACAGCCAAGCGTCGAGCGACAGCGGCCCCGCGCCCTTGAGCACGAGGACGATCAAGGGAAAGACCCAGAAGGCGCGGATATCGATCAGCCCGTCGGAATGGCGGTCGAACCATTGGCCGAGCGCCACGCCATGGCCCATCACGTCGACCCATGTCTGCACCATGATGAACCCGGTCATCCCCAGCGCGGCCAGCCGGGTGAACAGCCCCACGAGCAGCAGGATCGGCAACAGAAACTCGGCCCAGGTGCCCGCCAGAACCACGGCGCGCGCCAGCGGACCCAGCGCCGAGGGGTCATAGCCCACCGCCTCGACCGCGCGGGGCAGGATCTGGAAATAGGCCCCGAGGTCGAGCCGGAAGAGACCTGTCAGCCCCTCGCCCACCTTGGTCAGGCCCGAGTTCCAGTAATAGAGGAACAGCGCGGCGACGAAGAGGAACCGCGCAAGCGTGGGTAACAGTGCCGGGGCGACATGCGTTTCGAGGGCACCGAAGATGCGGGAATGGAGCGCGATCAGGCTGTGCATGGGAGGGGGTCCTTTCAAGGGCGTCAGGCACCCGGCGTCAGCGCGCCCGAGGTGAACATCAACGTGACCAGCGCCGCGATATCGGCACTCGGGTGAACGGCCAGTGTGCGGGTCATCGCCTCGGCCAGCGTCAGCCGCCCCTTGAGCGCGCGGGCCAGCGTGATCCCGCCCGGGGGCAAAAGATGCGGAACGGGATCGAACTGCCGGCGGGCGATCAGCACATCCTGCTGCCCGGCGGGTGGCCGCGGCGCATCGGGGTCTGTGTTGAACCGCCAGATCCCGTGGACCGGATGGCGCGAGGACAGGACCAGCGTGGCGGGCGCAAGCCGGGGCCTTTGCGCCAGAACCTCGGCCGGGTCCATCCCGCCCGTGTCGAAGGGCGCGGCATCGGCCGCATGGTAGGATTGGCGCAAGCCCAGATCGAGGCGCGCGACATCGGGCAGGTAGGCCAGATGCGCCACGGGGCCGAAGCGCGCCAGAAAGCCGGGAAAGGAGGTGCCGTAAAGCGCGAGGCGGGGGTCGGCGGGGGGATTGGCGCGCAGGTAGACGCCGGCCATCGCCTTGAAGAACGCATCCCCCACCAATTTGCGCACCGTGGGAAAGCCGGTTTCCAGCGCCTCCGTAAGCGACACGGTGACATTGTTGCGATAGACATCGAAGCGTTTGCCCGCAGGCCCGCCGAAGGGGTTCATCAGCCCCTCGGGCGTGGGGCGGGCGGGATCGAGAAGAGCTGTGGCAAAGCCTGTCTGACCGGTCATCTTGCAGCCTCCACCGGGGTCAGGATCGCGGCGGCGCGGGCAGCCTCGGCCAACAGTTCGGGCAGGGGCGGAACGTCGTTGTCCCATTCGATCAAGGTCGGTCGCGGGCCAGTGCGCGCGATGGTGTGGGCGTAGAGCGTCCAGACCGGATCGATCACGGCGCGGCCGTGGCTGTCGATCAGGAGCGGGCGTCCGTGATCATCGGTATCTTCGTCATGACCACCGAGGTGGATTTCGCCCACGGCATCAAGCGGGAAGGCATCGACATAGGCGCGTGCATCCCACCCCTGGTTGGTGGCGGAGACGAAGACGTTGTTGACGTCAAGGAGGAGCCCGCAGCCGGTGCGCCGGGCGATTTCGGACAGGAAGCTTACCTCGTCCATCTCGCTCTCGGCAAAGGCGAGGTAGGTGGACGGGTTTTCAAGCAGCATCCGGCGGCCCAGCACCTCCTGCACGCGGTCGATATGATCGCAAACACGGGCAAGCGTCGCGTCCGTATAGGGCAGCGGCAGCAGATCGTTCAAAAAGCCTGTTTCATGCGTCGACCAGGCAAGATGTTCGGAGAAACTGGCGGGTTCCAACCAGTCGCACAGGTGGCGTAGGCGCGAGAGGTGGTCGGCGTCGAGGGGCGCTTCGCCGCCGATCGACAGGCCCACGCCATGGACCGAAATCGGAAACCGCTCTGCCAGTGCGCGCAACTGCGCCAAGGGGCGGCCGCCCGCGCCCATGTAATTCTCGGCATGGATTTCGAGCCATGCGACGGGGCCGGGATCGGCCATCAACCCGGTGAAATGCTGTGCCTTGTAACCGATACCGGCGGCAGCGGGCAGGGCGCGGGGCGCGGATGAGTCAAGCATGGTGGGCCTTGCGTCGGATGGAAAGGATCCCGCGGTTCGGCCCGCGGGATCCAGGGATTGCCAAGTTATGCCGGCAGGTCGCGGTCAAGCGGCTCGAGCGAGCCCATGCGGCCGCCGTCCTTTTCCATGGTCACGCAGGTGCCGGCGGCCACGAAGGTCCAGGCATTGCCCTGGTAATCGACGGTCGAGGTGCCGGCGCAGGTCGTGCCGGGGCCAGCGGCGCAATCGTTCTCACCCGCAAGCGAGATGCCGTAGCATTTTTCCTGCTCCTGAGCCTGGACTTCGGTCACGCCGGCGGCGGTGACGGCGGCGGTGACAGCACCCAAGAGGGCGAAGGATTTGGTGGCGATGGTCATGGTCGAAAGAGCTCCCGATGTTCGGTTTACTTGTGATTGCGTTACGACCGCCGGTTGTCTGGCGGGCAAGTTGACCTTGCGTCGAACTTTCGATCACGTGCCAATCACGGGCGTGTTTCCCACGCAGCCGTGAGAAGGCGCGAGACCTGCGTGAGCAGAGCGCCGTTTAAAAAATCAATGAAAACAATGCCCCAAGAGCCGGTTGAACCCGGTTGAGCGCAGTCTTTTCACGTCATGCACGGAACAAAGCGTGGGATTGTTTCAAGCGATGGCCCCGGCTGGCACATCGCGGGGCGTTCAGGTGATGCGCCGTGCGAGCGCCGGAAAGGCGAGCATCAGGAGACCAAGGCAGACAAAGGCCATGGCAAGGCTGCTGACCTCGGCCATGAATCCCACCATCGCGGGTCCAAGCAAGATGCCCGCGTAACCCGTGGTGGTGACGGCGGCGACGGCAAGGCCCGGGGCCATGCCCGGTTGCCGCGCGGCAAGGCTGAAGAGCACGGGCACCAAGTTGGCGCAGCCCAGCCCGATCAGGACAAAGCCCAGCATCGCCACCCCGATCAGGCCCGGCATGAGCGTCAGGGCGATGCCCGCGATGGCCGTCAGCCCGCCGAGGAACAGAACCAGACGCTGGCCAAGCCGCGCCACGATCCGGTCGCCGGTCAACCGCGCGACCGTCATGGCGACCGAGAACAGCATGTACCCCAGCCCCGCGCCCGCAGGCTCCATCAGGTCGCGGGCCACGATCAGGAGCGCGCCCCAATCCAGCACCGCCCCCTCGACAAGGAAGGTGATCGCCGCCAGCGCAGCCAAGACAAGGACCGGGCCGCGCGGCAGCGCGAGTTTCGGTGGTTCGCCCGCGGCGCGGCGCATGAACCGCGGCGTGGCCACGGCCATCATCGCCAGCGCCAACAGGCTGGCCGAGATCGCCGCGACAAGCGGTGTCACCCCGATCCAGAGCATCGCCGTGACGCCCCCCGCACCAAGGATGCCGCCCACGCTCCACATCGCGTGAAAGCCCGACATCAGCGGACGTCCGGCGCGGCTTTCGACCTCGGCGGCATGGACGTTCATCGCCACATCGATCGTGCCGAGCGCCGCGCCGAAAACGGCCAGCGCAAGGGCGAGCAGCGTGACAGTGGGGGCGAGGACCAAGAGCGGCAGCAGGGCCACCAGCCCGTAGCCGCCCAACAGGATCATGGGCCGCGCGCCCGTCCGCGCGCTCAGATACCCCGTCAGGGGCATCGCCACGATGGAGCCCAGCCCGAGGCACAGGAGCAGGAGGCCGAAAACCCCCTCGGTCGCGCCGACCTGCGCTTTGGCAAAGGGGATGAGCGGGGCCCAGGCGGCCATGACGAAGCCCGCCGCCAGAAAGGCCAGCCGCGTGGCCAGTGCCGCGCGGGGCAGGGGGGTGGTGTAGGCGGTCATGGGGATGGCTTTCGTGCTGGCTTGCGGAACCCGCGCCTCAGTCGAAGCTTTCGCCGGGATCGACGCCCCAAAGGCCGTTGACCTCGACCCAGCCGCGAAAGCCCGCGACTTCCATCTCGCACCAATCGCCGTGGCATTCGCGCAAGCTGCCGATCACGCCGCGCTCGGCCTCGGCCCGGATCATCGAACCGGTGTCGGGCCGCTGGTAGAGCGGCAGCCGCGCGGCCTCGACGATGGCGGTACGCTCGCCCGAGAGCAGCGTGTAATGGACCCAGCCACCGACCCCGTCCCGGTCGACCACGCGGCGCCAATGGCCATGTTCGGCCACGACCATCACGGGCATGTCGCGCCGTTGGAACACCCAGTCGATGCGGTGGCTGCGCGACGGGCCACGCCGGGCATTCGCCTCGGCCGCCTTGATCGAGACATAGCGCGGGATCGGAAAGCCCGTGACAGCACCTACCGTCGGATCGCGGGGCAGGGCAGTGTCAGCGGTGTCGGCCGCGGCGAGCGTCAGCGCGGTTTCAAGGGCGGGCGCGGTGCCGGTTTCGGGGGCAGGTACCGCGCTTTGCGGCATGGCCGTCGCTGTGGCCGTCAGGCTGATGGGGCGCGGAACCGGGGCGGTGCGGGGAACCTCGGCCAGCGCGGCTCCGCCGATCCCGAGGATCACGGCCATCGCTGCGGCCCGAAGGCCACGCCTCATCACGGTCTTGCGCATCCCGCCTGTCCTGCCCTTGCCTTGCCCGGGCTGCCGCCCGGTCTGTCTGCCCGTTCGCCGCCCCTTGTCGTTCGGGGCGTGCTTTTTCCGGTGCGTTGGATCGCCAGATCCGGGGCTGCGGCGGCCCTGCCGCTTGCGCCTCCGGTTCGGACCTGAGAGTGTCACGTCAGACGCGCGAATGCCAGAAAAGGGAAGGGTCCGATGCCAGCTCAGCGCTTGAGTGTTGTCGTGACGCGACGGTTGCCCGAGATCGTCGAGACGCGGATGACCGAATTGTTCGATGTCCGCCTGCGCGAGGATGACGCGCCGATGTCACGCGCCGATCTTGTCGCGGCGATGACCCAGGCCGATGTGGTGGTGCCCTGCATCGCCGACCGGATCGACGGGGCGATGCTGGCGCAGGCGGGCGATCGGTTGAAACTAATCGCGAATTATGGCGCGGGCGTTGACCATATCGACGTCGCGACCGCGCGCCAGCGCGGCATCCTTGTCTCGAATACGCCGGGCGTGATGACAGACGACACTGCCGACATGGCGATGGCGCTGATCCTTGCCGTGCTGCGCCGCCTGCCCGAGGGGATGGCTGTGATGCAATCGGGCAATTGGGACGGTTGGGCCCCCACCGCCTTCATGGGTGGGCGCGTCACGGGCAAGCGGTTGGGTATCCTGGGCATGGGGCGGATCGGTCAGGCGGTGGCGCGGCGCGCCCATGCCTTCGGGATGCAGGTGCATTACCACAACCGCCGCCGCGTCCATCCCGACACCGAGGCCGCGTTGGAGGCGACCTATTGGGAAAGCCTCGACCAGATGATTTCCCGGATGGACGTGATCAGCGTGAACTGCCCGCACACGCCCTCCACCTTTCACCTGATGAACGCCCGCAGGCTCAAGCTGATGAAGCCGCAGGCGGTGATCGTGAACACCTCCCGCGGCGAGGTGATCGACGAGAATGCGCTGACGCGGATGCTGCGCGCGGGCGAGATCGCGGGGGCGGGGCTCGACGTGTTCGAAAAGGGCCGCGAGGTGAACCCCCGCCTGCGCGAATTGCCCAACGTGGTCTTGCTGCCGCATATGGGTTCGGCCACGCGGGAGGGGCGGATCGAGATGGGCGAAAAGGTCATCATCAACATCAAGACCTTCGCCGATGGGCACCGGCCGCCGGATCTGGTCGTGCCGAGCATGTTGTGATGCGTCGGGGCGCGCTGATCGGTCTACTGGGACTTCTGTCTCTTGCCGTCGGCCTCTGGGAACTGTCGGGGCGGGGGCCGATCAACCCGGCACTGGCCCCCGCAAGCGCCGCCGCCGAGGACATCGCCGCAACCACGGCGGGGGTCTATGTCTCGCTCAGGATCATCAACGCGGCGCTTTCGACCGCGCAGGAGATCGAGGTCGGTGCCTCGGTCGGCGCGCAGGCAACCGTGCAACCCCTGAAGGTGCTGGAGCCGGTCGACGATACGGTGGAACGGGTCGCGGGCGTGGTTTTTGCCGTCGCGGTGGGCGCGGCCCTTGCCACGGTCGGTTTTGCGCCCGTCGCGGCGCTGGGCCTCTGCCTCTTCGGGGTCGGGGCGCTGTTCCGCGCGGTGGATGACCTGCTGCCCGTCATCGACGGCCTGCGTGTGTCCTCGGCCTATGCCATGCGGCTGGGCGCGGTGCTGGCCATTGTCGTGCCCCTTGGCTTTGCCGGTGGCGTGGCCATGGGCGAGCGGATCACGGCGCCGCAATGGGAGGCGGCGATTGCCGCGCTGGATGCCGTGACGACGGAGGCGCGGGTGCTGACCGGCGCTGGCGAGGAGATGCCCGCCGGGGGGACGTCTGTGCCCATAACGGCGGCGGATGCCGGGCTTTTCGCGCGGTTGGGCGCGCAGTTGCAGGCGGCCGGTGATGGCATGGGCGAGGCGGTGGCGGCCGTCGGCCGCTACCGCGAGGCAGCCGTGGTGCTGATGTCGCAGGCCGACGAGCTGTTCCGAGCCTCGCTGACCATCATCGGGATCTTTGCGCTGCGCACCTTGGTGTTGCCCGCGCTGCTGTTGTGGGGCGCGCTGGCGCTGATGCGCCGAAGCGCGGGCGCGGGCTAGACACTGCCCCCGCCCGGAACAGCCGCGCCAGCGGCCCGGGCAGCGGATGGCCGCCCGCCGGCCAGCCGCTTTGGTGACGCCAGCGCGCGGATCGCGGTCGTCCGGATGTGGCACGATAAAGGGAAGACCCCGGATGGTGCAGCGGCAGTCCGCGGCCACCCGCTGCCCTCCGGCGTTCCGGTTCGCGGATTTCGTCCACCCCCACCCCTTGCCACCACCCCTTCGCCCATGCCACCCCTCCGCCCATGACGCATGACTTCCTCATCATCGGCGGTGGCATCGCTGGGCTGTCCGCAGGCGCGCATCTGGCAGAGCTGGGCAATGTCTTGTTGCTCGAGGCAGAACCCGCGCTGGCCTATCATGCCTCGGGCCGGTCGGCGGCGCTTTACGAGGCGCAATATGGCAAGCCCACGACCATCGCGCTCAATCTCGCCTCCCGCACCGATCACGAGACCATCGACGGCGGTGTCCTCAGCCCCCGTGGCCTGATGCTTCTGGCCGGTCCGGACGAGGAGGAGGTTTTCGCCCATGACGCAGGCCAGATGGGTCTCGACATCATCACCCCGGAGGAGGCGGCGGCGCGTGTTCCGGCGCTGAACCCGCAGGCCATCACGGGTGCCGCCGTCCATGACGACGCTTGGGACATCGACACCGACCGCCTGATCCAGCATTTCGCACGGGCCATTCGCAGCTATGGTGGTCGGGTGCAGACCTCGGCCGCCGTCACCGCCATCGCCCGCACCGCCCATGGCTGGCAGGTGACCGCCGCGGGCGAAACGCACGAGGCCCGCATCCTGGTGAACGCGGCGGGCGCATGGGCTGACGCCATTGCCGCCATGGCCGGGGTCGCGCCCATCGGATTGACCCCGCTCCGCCGGTCGGTCGCGCGCATCCCCGCGCCGGGCGGGCATGACGTATCCCGCTGGCCCATGCTTCTGGGCGCGGGCGAGCGCTGGTACGCCAAGCCGGACGCGGGGCAGATCATCGTCTCCCCCGCCGAGGAAGATCCCGTCGATGCCCCCCACGACGCATGGCCCGAGGATCTGCGCCTCGCCGAAGGGATCGCGCGCTACCAGCATTTCGTGACCGACGAGGTGACGCGCCTGACCGCAAGCTGGGCGGGTTTGCGGACCTTTGCCCCTGACCGGACGTTGGTTCTGGGTCCCGATCCCGATACGCCCGGTTTCGTCTGGGTGGCGGGGCAGGGCGGCTACGGGTTTCAGACCGCGCCTGCCGCCGCACGGCTGGTGGCTGATCTGGTCGCGGGGCGCGCGCCTGTCCTCGACCCCCGAACTGTCGCGGCCCTCTCGCCGGCGCGCTTCCGCTGAGGTCGGGGAAACCCCCGGTTTCCCCCGCCGTCCGAACGGCCTAGACTGCCGCGTGTCCCTGACCCGGAAGGAAGACGCCATGACCCCCCTTCGCGCCTCGATCCTTGTTGCAACGGGCCTCGGCCTCGCCGCGCTGCCCGCCGCCGCGCAATCCCGGTTGGATCGGATGCAGGCCGTGTCCGAACGGGCCAATGCCCTGATGAACGAGGCGATGATCATCGAGATCCCCGCGCTGGAGGGCAACATGCCCGATCCGGCCTGGGACGAGCCGATGCGCACCGCTTATGCCTGCATCCTTGATGGCTATGTCGCCGCCAGCAGCGAAGGCGCCGTCGACGGGATGCTCGACCGCATGGAAGCCCTGCTCGAAACCGCCACGGTCGACTCGATCCTGACCGGCGAGATGGGCGATGATGCCATGCTGCCCGAGGGTGTCGACGAGGCCGAGGCGCAGGCCGTCCTGTCGGGTTGCGGGCTGATGGAACTGATGATGACGCGGATGGCCGAAAGCGGGGCCATGGGCGTCATGATGCAGCAATCGCAGTGATCCGCAGGCTGGACCTGCCCGATGGCGGCGGCGCGGAACTGGGCGATGCCCGCCTGTCCGCGCCATCCGCACTGCGCAACCGCGACCTGATCGCGGCCGAGCTTTCGCGCCTTGCCCCGGCCCGGGGGCGCGCCTTGGAAATCGCCTCCGGCACCGGGGAACATGTGGTGGTCTTTGCCGCCGCCTGTCCCGGTCTGACATGGCAACCGACCGAGCCCGACCCTTTGCGCCGCGCCTCCATCACCGCTTGGACGGCAGCGGCGGATCTGCCCAACATCCTGCCGCCCGTGCCGCTCGATGCCGCGCAGCCCGGATGGGCGGCCACACATGGCCCCGCTGACCTGATCGTTTTGGTAAATCTCCTGCATCTGATCTCGGGACCCGAGGTCGAGACGCTTTTGCACGAGGTCGCGGCAAGCCTTGCCCCCGGCGGTATCTTCACCCTCTACGGCCCCTTCCTGCGCGACGGGGCGGCGACGAGCGAGGGCGACGCCGCCTTTCACGCCAGCCTCAAGGCGCAGGACCCCGCCATTGGCTACAAGGACGTGATCGATACCTGCGCGACGCTGGTTCGCGCAGGGGTCCGCCATGTCGAGACGGTGGCGATGCCTGCCAACAACCTGCTTCTGGTTTTCGAACGCCCCGCCTGAGCCGTCTCACCCATCTTGCCGGATGCGGGCATTCGTCGGATCGTGGGGGCTGTCCTCCACCACCTCGGCATCCCACAGTTCGCGGAACATCCGCACCTTGAGCCTTGTGCCCACCGCGGAAAGGTCCGGGCGCACATAGCCCATGCCGATCTGCTTGCTGAAGGCGACGGAATAGCCGCCCGAAGTCAGGCGCCCGATCTTTTCCCCGTCATGGAGCAACGCTTCGCGGCCCCATGGGTCGGCATCGGCAGGCCCGTCGATCAGGAGCGTCACACAAGCCGCGCGGATGCCCGTCGCCAACATGCGGTCCTTGCCGATGAAGTCCTTGTCCAGATCGACGAAGCGGTCGAGCCCCGCCTCGAGCGGGGTGGCGTCGCGCCCCAGTTCGGTGCCGAAGGCGCGATAGCTCTTTTCCTGCCTCAGCCAGTTCTGCGCCCGCGCGCCCGCGGGTTTCAGGCCATGCGCCTCGCCCGCCCGCATCAGCTGATCCCAGAGGTAAGTCTGCATCTCGATCGGATGGTGCAATTCCCAGCCCAATTCGCCGGTATAGGCCACCCGGATCGCGCGCACCGGGCACATGCCCAACTCGATGTTGCGCATCGACAGCCACGGAAAACGCTTGTTGCCCAGAACCGTCTCAGGATCGGCATCCTTGACGATCTCCTTCAGCACATCGCGCGATTTGGGGCCCGCGATGGCAAAGACGCCCCATTGTGTCGTCACGTCATGGATATCGACGTAACCGCCGCCAGCCGCCACGAAATCCTGCGCTGATTTCAGAAGGTGGTCGCCGTCATAGGCCGCCCATGCGCCTGCGGACACGAGGTAAAATTCCTGTTCGGCCAGCCGGACGATCGTGTATTCCGTGCGCACCGTTCCGGCCCCGGTCAGGGCATAGGTCAGGTTGATCCGCCCGACCTTGGGCAGCTTGTTGGTGGTGAATTGGTCGAGGAACGCGGTCGCACCCGGCCCCCGCACCAGATGCTTGGCAAAGGCCGTCGCGTCGATAAGGCCCGCATCCTGCCGGATCGCCTCGGCCTCGGCCTTGGCATAGTCCCACCAGCCACCCCGGCGGAAGGACCGCGTGTCATGGTCGAACCCTGCGGGCGCGTCCTTGGGCCCGTAGTAATTGGGCCGTTCCCAGCCGTTCACGCAGCCGAACTGCGCCCCCATCGCGCGCTGCCGGTCATAGGCGGGCGCGGTCCGCAAGGGGCGGCAGGCTTCGCGCTCTTCATCGGGGTGGTGCAGGATGAAGACGTGTTCGTAGCATTCCTCGTTCTTGCGCGCGGCATATTCGGTGGTCACCCACGGCCCGTAGCGCTTGGGGTCGAGCGAGGCCATGTCGATCTCGGCTTCGCCCTCGACCATCATCTGGGCAAGGTAATAGCCCGTGCCGCCCGCCGCCGTGATGCCGAAGGAAAACCCTTCCGCGAGCCACATGTTGCGCAAGCCCGGCGCGGGGCCGACCAGCGGGTTGCCGTCGGGCGTGTAGCAGATCGGCCCGTTGTAATCGTCCTTCAGCCCCACCGTTTCCGAGGTCGGAATGCGGTGGATCATGCTCATGTATTCCTCTTCGATCCGCTCAAGATCGAGGGGGAAGAGATCCGCGCGGAAGCTTTCGGGCACGTCGTAGAGGAACCGCGCGGGGGCATTGCGTTCATAGGGGCCAAGGATCCAGCCACCGCGCTCCTCGCGCACATACCATTTCGCATCGGCATCGCGCAGGACGGGATGCTCGGGGTTGCCCGCCTTGCGCCAGTCGACCAGTGCGGGGTCGGGTTCGGTCACGATATACTGATGCTCGACCGGGATGGCGGGGATCTTGATCCCCAAAAGCCGCGCGCTGCGCTGGGCATGGTTGCCGGTCGCGGTCACCACGTGTTCGGCGGTGATGACGGCCTTTTCCTCGGAGGGAACCAGATTGCCGCCCTGTTCCACCATCTTCGTCACCGAAACCCGCCAGTCCGAACCGGTCCATTCGTAGCCGTCGACCTGCCATTTTCGCTCGATCGTGACGCCGCGCTGACGCGCGCCCTTGGCCATGGCCATCGTCACGTCCGCAGGGTTTATGTAGCCGTCGGTCGGGTGATAGATCGCGCCCTTCAGATCCTCGGTCCGCACCAGCGGCCAGCGCGCCTTGATCTCGGCGGGCGTCATCCACTCGACCGGGATGCCCACGCTTTCGGCCGTCGCGGCATAAAGCATGTATTCGTTCATCCGGTCTTGCGTCTGCGCCATGCGCAGATTGCCCACGACCGAAAAGCCTGCGTTCAGGCCCGTCTCTTCCTCCAGCGTCTTGTAGAACCGCACGGAATAATCGTGGATGTGGCTGGTCGCGTAGCCCATGTTGAACAGCGGCAAGAGGCCTGCGGCATGCCATGTCGATCCGGACGTCAACTCGTCGCGCTCCAGAAGCATCACATCTTGCCACCCCGCGCGGGCAAGGTGATAGGCGATCGAGGTGCCGACGGCACCGCCGCCGACGACGAGGGCTTTGACTTGGGTCTTCATGGCCGGTCCTTCGGGCAATGCGCGCGGGAATGCTGACCCTACCTGCCCGAGGTGGCTCCGCCGCGCCACGCCCACCCGACGCAAATTCGCGCGAAAGCGACAAGGGCGCGCGCGTCCCTTCATCTTGGCAAGAAAACTCATGTGGCATGGCTTTCCCGGAACGAAAAAGGCCCGCCACGGGGGCGGGCCTTTCGCTGTGCTGCCTGTCCGGATCAGTTCGGGATTTCGCCCGTGATTCCCTCGACGTAGAAGTTCAAGCCGGCGAGCGTGCCGTCATCCGCGACTTCGCCATCGGCCAGCCAGACGGATCCGTCCTGCCGGTTGATCGGGCCCGTGAACGGGTGATATTCGCCTGCCGCGATTGCATCGATCATGGCTTGCGCGCTTGCCCGCACATCCTCGGGGATGGCATCGGTCATCTCGCCGATCACGACCATCCCGGTGTCGATGCCTTCCCAGATGTCGCTCTGTTCCCAGGTTCCTTCCATCGCCTCTCCGACGCGGCGGATGTAATAGGGGGCCCAGTTGTCGATGATCGAGGCCACGCGCGGACGCGGTGCGAACTGGATCATGTCGGAGGCTTGACCGAAGCTGATGATGCCGGCTTCCTGCGCCACGGTCTGCGGCGCGGTCGAGTCGGTGTGCTGCATCAGAACGTCGACGCCCGCGTCGATCAGCGCCTGCGCGGCATCGGCTTCGACCGCCGGGTCGAACCAGGTGTAGGTCCAGACCACGCGGATTTCGACATCGGGGTTCACTTCCCGGGCATGGAGGAAGGCCGAGTTGATGCCTTGGATCACCTCGGGGATCGGGTAGGACCCGATATAGCCGATGATGTTGCTCTCGGTCATGTGGCCCGCGATATGGCCCAGAACCGCGCGGCCCTCATAGAAGCGGGCGTTGTAGGTTGAGACATTGGGATGCTCGCGCATGTAGCCCGTCGCATGTTCGAAATAGACATCCGGGAATTGCGCCGCGACCGCGTTGGTCGCCTCGCCGAAGCCGAAGGAGGTGGTGAAGATCATGTCGGCACCGCCGAGGATCATCTGGGTGATCGCGCGCTCGGCATCCGCACCTTCGGGAACGTTCTCGAGAAACACGGTCTCGACCGCGTCGCCGAAATGCTCTTCCACGGCCAGACGGCCCTGGTCGTGTTCATAGGTCCAGCCGTAGTCGCCCGGCGAGCCCACGTAGATGAAGCCGACCTGGAACGGGTCGTCTTGTGCCGCTGCGGGCAGCGCGAGCCCCGCGACCAGCGCCGCCGAGGCCAGCAATCTGGGAAGCATTTTCATGTCATTTCCTCCGTGTTGGATGGGTTTGGGTATGTCTTTGGTTGTGTCGTCCGGCGCGTGTGACCTGCCGGGCTTTCCGGTCCGGGGAAAGGGCGCAGCCGCCCCGGCCATTCTGAGTGTTGCACGCATCCTTTTGCCCTCAGCTTGCCGCATGGAAGGCCCGACCCAGTGCCGCGGGCGCATTCAGTGCCGCGCGTCTGCGGTCCGACGAGATGATGACAAGGACGATGATCGTTACCAGATAGGGCGAGGCATCCAGAAGCGCGACAGGTACGCCCACCTCGGCTGCCTGCAGCCGCAGTTGCAGCGCGGCGATCCCGCCGAAAAGCCATGCCCCCAGCAGAACCCGCCCCGCTTTCCACGAGGCGAAGACCACAAGCGCCAGCGCGATCCACCCCGCGCCCGCCGTCATCCCGTCGAACCAGTTCTGCACCCGGACAACTGACAGGAAGGCCCCGCCCAGCCCCGCGCAGGCCCCGCCGAAGAGGATCGTGGCAAAGCGGATCCGCACCACCTTGTAGCCCAGCGCATGGGCCGCGTCGTGGTTCTCCCCCACCGCCCGGATCACGAGGCCTGCCCGCGTGCGCGCCAGCACGAACCAGACCGCGCCCACAAGGGCTATGGCCACATAGACCAGCACCGAATGCGAGAACAGGATCGGTCCCGCCACCGGGATCGCCTGCAAGGCCTCGGGGAAGGGGCGGCTTGCGACCGGCACGGGCAGGCCGGAATAGCCCGATCCAAGCAATGCCGCCAATCCGAGGCCAAACAATGTCAGGGCCAGCCCCGAGGCGACCTGGTTTGCCATCAGCACCTGCGTCAGCACGGCAAAGACCAGCGCCAAGGCCATCGCCCCGCCCATCCCGGCGACAAAGGCCATCGCCACTGACCCCGTTTCATGCGCCACGATGAAGCCGCAGACGGCCCCCATGATCATCATCCCCTCGACGCCGAGGTTCAGGACGCCCGATTTCTCGACCACCAATTCCCCGATGGCTGCCAGCAGCACGGGCGTGGCCACCGTGATCAGCGCAACAATCAGCGTGACGGGATCGATGATCATGCCGCAACCTCCCGTTTCCAGCGGAATCGGTAATTCGCCAGCACATCGAGCGCCAGCAGGAAGAACAGGAGCATCCCCTGGAACGCCTGGATCGCCGCGGCGGGTATCCCCAGCATCAGCTGCGCCAGTTCGCCCCCGATGAAGGTCAGCGCCATCAAGAGCCCCGCAAGCAAGATCCCGATGGGATTGAGCCGCCCCAGAAAGGCCACGATGATCGCGGTGAACCCGTAGCCCACGTTGAAATCGATCGAGATGCGGCCGGCAGGCCCCGCCACTTCGAAAAGCCCCGCCGCCCCTGCAAGCGCGCCGGAGGCCCCAAGGCACAAGATGACCAGCCGCCCCGCGTTGACGCCCGCAAAGCGCGCCGCGCGCGGCGCCTCGCCTGCCAGCCGGATCTGGTAGCCAAGGATATGGCGCGAAAAGATCACATAGGCCGCGATCACGGCGACAAAGGCGGCCAGCACGCCCCAATGCATTCCCGTGCCTGCGATCAGCTCGGGATTGTCAGTGCCGGGATTGCGCGCCAGATTGCGCGACCCCGGAAAGCCCGAGCCTTCGGGATTGCGCAGCCAGCCCGTCGCGGCCGAGGCCAGCAGCGCCTCGGCGACATAAACCAGCAAGAGCGAGACAAGGATTTCATTGGTCCGCGCATAGACGCGCAAAAGCGCCGGGATCATCGCCCAGAGAAACCCACCCAACAATCCAGCTGCGATCATGCCAGGAAAGATCAGCGGATGTTCGGAGGGCCAAAAGGCAAGGCCGAAGGCCGCTCCGAAAAGCGCACCGACGATGTATTGCCCCTCGGCCCCGATGTTCCAGATGCCGGCGCGAAACCCGAGGCTCAGCCCGATCGCGATCAGGATCAGGGGCCCCGCCTTGACCAAGAGTTGCGGCCGCGAAAAGCCCGCGAAGCGTTCGGAAAAAAGCGGGTCCCAGAAGATGATCCGGATCGCCTCGACCGGGTTCTTGCCAAGGGCCGCGAACATGATGCCGCCCGCGATCATGGTCAGTAGAACGGCCAGAACGGGCGCGCCCACCACCCAGAACCGCGAGGGCTGGGGCCGTTTCTCGAGGCGGATCATCGCGCGACCTCGTGCATGTCATGTGCCCCGCCCAGCATCAGGCCGATCTCTTCCATGCCAAGCCCCCGCGCGGGCCGTGGCACCGACAGCCGCCCCTCGTTCAAGGCGCAAAACAGGTCCGAGATTTCCAAAAGCTCGTCGAGATCTTGCGAAATCACGATCACCGCGGCGCCACCCTGCGCCAGATCCAGCAGCGCCTGCCGGATCGCGGCGGCCGCGCTCGCATCCACGCCCCATGTCGGCTGGTTCACCACCAGCACCACCGGGTCTTGCAAGATCTCCCGCCCGATGACGAATTTCTGCAAATTCCCGCCCGACAGCGCCCGCGCGGCCACGCCCGGACCGGGCGTGCGCACGTCGAACCGCGCGATGATCGCTTCGGCAAAGCCGCGTGTCCGGCTCCAATCGACGAACCCCCGCGCCTCGAGCCCCTTGCGCCCACGCCCCGTCAACAGCGCGTTTTCCGTCAGGCTCATGTCGGGCGCTGCCGCATGGCCCAGCCGCTCCTCGGGTGCACACAAAAGGCCCAGACCGCGCCGTGCCTCCGGCCCCAGCGCGCCCAGCGCCACGCCCTTCAGTGTCACCGAACCCGCTGCAACCGGTGTCTCGCCCGACAGGACCGACAGCAATTCATCCTGCCCGTTGCCCGCGACCCCGCCAATGCCCAGAACCTCACCCGCCCGAACCTCCAGCGTCACGTCGCGCAGGCTGGTTCCAAAAGGCGAAGCGGCGCTGACGCTCAACCCCTCGACCTTCAAAAGCACCGCGCCCGGCTCATGGGCGTCGCGCGCGGGCACGCTCAGCGACTTGCCCACCATCAATTCGGCCATGTGCGCCGCCGTGACATCCCGCGGGGTGCAGGTCGCGACCTTTTTGCCCAGACGCAGGATCGTGGCCGTGTCGCACAGCGTGCGGATCTCCTCCAGCTTGTGCGAGATATAGAGGATCGCGGTGCCCTCGGCGGCCAGCTTGCGCAGGGTATGGAACAGGATCTCCACCTCCTGCGGGGTCAGGACGCTGGTCGGCTCGTCCATGATCAACAGCTTGGGGTCCTGCAACAGGCAGCGGATAATCTCGACCCTTTGCCTCTCGCCCGCCGAAAGATCGCCCACCAACCGGAACGGGTCGAGCGGCAGACCATAGGTCTCGCTGACCTTCCGGATGCGCTCGGCCAGATCGCGGGGCTTGGGCGGATTTTCCATCCCCAGCGCGATGTTTTCTGCCACGTTCAGCGCCTCGAACAGGCTGAAATGCTGGAACACCATCGCCACGCCCGCCGCCCGTGCGGCGCGCGGTTCGGCCGGCGCATAGGGCGCGCCCCGCAATCGCATCACGCCCCGGTCGGGTTTGACCAGCCCGTAGATCATCTTGACCAGCGTGGATTTTCCCGCGCCGTTTTCCCCCAGCAGGGCGTGAACCTCGCCCGTCTGGATCGCAAAGGACACATCGTCATTGGCCACGACGCCCGGATAGGCCTTGGTCAGCCCCTCGATGGCGAGCAGCGCAGTCACGAGCGTGTCACTTTCCCCCTGTGGACCGGCTTCCCTGCCGATTCCTTGTGCAGATGCTCTTTCACTAGCCGTCCGGCGACCCCTACGGCAATGGCTTGCGGGTGCTTGCCAAGGGCCGGGTCGCCAATCGGGCAGTCGATGCGCGAAATTTCGGCATCCCCGTGCCCCAGTGCCGCAAGCCGCGTCCGGAACCGCGCCCATTTCGTCGCCGATCCGATCACCCCGCAACTGGCAAAGCCCCGTTTCAGCGCCGCGTGGCACAGCGCAAGGTCGATGTCGTGGCTGTAGGTCAGGATCAGGTGGTGGGCATGGACAGGCACATGGGCCATCAGGCGCGGCAGATCGGCGGCGCAGATCGTTTCAACCCCCTCGGGCAGGCTTTCGGGAAAGCGTGCTGGGCCCGTATCCGCCCAGGTGATCGTCACATGGGGCAGGGGGGCCATGACCCCCACGATGGCCCGGCCCACGTGGCCCGCCCCCCAGACCCAGAGATCCGCACCCCGCGCCCGTTCCAGTCCGGCGACCGCCTCGAAACCCAGCACCACGGCCCCGCCGCAGCATTGCCCCAGCGCAGGGCCCAGCGGAAAACGATGCTCGGCCCGCGCGCGGCCATCGGCCAGCATCTGGCGGGCGATGCGCATCGCCTCCCATTCCAGCGCGCCGCCGCCGATGGTTCCCTCGATCCCGTTGCCCCGGACGAGCATCGCCGCGCCTTCTTCGCGCGGCGCCGATCCCTGCACGGACAGGACCGTGACGCGGATGCCGCTCATGGTGCCGCGCCTCGCGCCCGGTCGACAGCCGCCAGAACCGCCTCCGCCGTCGCCGGGGCCTGAAGGTCCGGATAATGCGGCCCGCAGGCCGCGCAGGCATCCGACAGCGCCATCAGGACAGAGATGCCCAGCATGAAGGGCGGCTCTCCCACCGCTTTCGAGCGATAGATCGTCTCGGCCCGGTTCGGCTGGTCCCAAAGCGCCACGTTGAACACGGGCGGCCGGTCCGAACAGGCCGGGATCTTGTAGGTCGAAGGCGCATGGGTCCTGAGCCGTCCCTTGCCGTCCCAGACCAGTTCCTCGGTCGTGAGCCAGCCCGCGCCCTGGACAAAGCCCCCCTCCACCTGCCCGATATCGAGCGCGGGGTTCAGGCTTGCGCCTGCGTCATGCACGATGTCGGTGCGCAGGATGCGGTTCTCGCCAGTCAGCGTGTCGATCACCACTTCCGAACAGGCCGCGCCATAGGCGAAATAAAAGAATGGCCGTCCTTTCCCCGCGATCCGGTCCCATTGCAGATCGGGCGTGCGGTAAAACCCCGTCGCCGACAGACTGACGCGCGCCATGTAGGCGCGCTTGACCGCGTCCTCGAAGGGCATCTCCGCGCCATTTGCCCGGACCATTCCGTCTTCGAAAACGATCTCCGCCGCCCCGGCCTGCAACTCCGGCGCGACGACGGCTGCGATCCGCCCCCGGATCTCGTCGCAGGCAGCCTTGACGGCCATCCCGTTCAGATCCGACCCGGACGAGGCCGCCGTGGCGCTCGTGTTGGGCACTTTCCCCGTATCTGTCGCCGTGATCCTGACCCTGTCCATCCCGAGGCCGAACCGGCTTGCCGCCACCTGCGCCACTTTCTGGAACAATCCCTGTCCCATCTCGGTGCCGCCATGGTTCATCTGGATCGACCCGTCCTGGTAGACATGGACGAGCGCGCCCGCCTGGTTCAGATGCGTCAACGTGAAGGAGATGCCGAATTTCACCGGCGTCAGCGCGATGCCGCGTTTGAGTACGGGATTGGCGGCATTCCAGTTCGCGATGGCCGCACGCCGGCCGGCATAATCGCAGCTTGCCGCCAGACGGTCGGTCAGCCCATGCAGGATGAAATCCTCGACCTTCATCCCATATGGCGTCAGCCCGTCGCGCGCGGGCACCGGCACCGGCGAATGCGCCCCACCGTAGCGCTGGCTGCCCCCCGCGCTCTGCGGCACAGCCACGGCCCCGCGCCCCGCCAGATCGGCGGTGTCGAGCGGCCCCCGCTTCATCTTGGCAGGAAAACTCCCGCCGGAGGCTTCCGCACTCTCCGCCTGCGCCTCGGCATAATAATTCACCCGCCGCACCTCCAGCGGGTCACGGCCGAGCGCATGGGCGACATGGTCCATGACCCGTTCGATCCCCACCATCCCTTGCGGTCCGCCAAAGCCGCGAAAGGCGGTGGCGCTCTGGTGATTGGTCTTCAGCCGGTGCGAGGTGATGCGGCAGGCAGGCAGGTCATAGGCATTGTCGGCATGCAGCATGGCCCGGTCGGCCACCGGCAGCGACAGGTCCATCGACCAGCCGCAGCGCAGCGCATGGGTGAAATCCACCCCCAGAACCCGCCCTTCATCGTCGAAGCCAACCCGGTACTCGACGCGGATGTCGTGGCGTTTCCCGGTTATGGTGAAATCATCGTCGCGGTCATAGCGCATCGTCACCGCCCGCCCGGTGCGCGCCGCGACCAGCGCGCAGGCGATGGCCAACGCATTGCCTTGGCTTTCCTTCCCGCCGAAACCGCCGCCCATCCGCCGCACCTCGACACGCACGGCATGCATGGGCAGGCCCAGCGCATCGGCGACCTTGTGCTGGATCTCCGTCGGATGCTGGGTCGAGGCATGGACGATCATGTCCCCGCCTTCCTGCGGCAGGGCGAGGGCGGCTTGCCCTTCGAGGTAGAAATGCTCCTGCCCGCCGACCTCGATCTGGCCTTGGATCACATGGGGCGCGCCCGCCAGCGCGGCCTCCACATCGCCCTTGGCATAGATGCGTGGCCCATCCTCGAAACGGGAATTGGCCGCCAGCGCCTCCTCGACGGTCAGAATGGGGGGTTCCTCGATCAGGTCGAGCTTTGCCCGGCGCACCGCCTTGCGGGCCGCCAGATGGCTCTCGGCAGCGACAAGGAACAGGGGTTGGCCCGCGTAATGGATGTCGCCATCGGACAAAAGCGGCTCGTCATGGGCCGAAGGGGAGCAATCGGGGATGACCTCGAAATCCGTCCCTGCCAGCACCAGCGCGACCCCCGGCGCGTCGCGCACCGCGTCGAGGTCCATCGCGGCGATGCGCCCCTTGGCGATAGGCGACAGTCCAAAGGCGATGTGCAGACAGCCTGCAGGCACCGGGATGTCGTCGATGTAGCGCGCCTGTCCCGTGACATGGAGAGGGGCGGCATCATGGGGCAGCGGTTTCGCGACGGTCATGCGCAAACCTCCGGTTTGATGCTCATATCCGCACCTCCAACACATTCGCCGCGGCACCCTGCGTCTCAAGGAAATATCGCATCAGCATCCCTTGGGCCGCGCGCAGCCTGTAGCTGGCCGAGGCGCGCATGTCCGACAATGGCATGAAATCCCGCTCGAATTCCCCCTGTGCTGTGCGGATGGTCGCCTCGTTCCAAGGCTGGCCAACCAGCGCCGCCTCCACATGGGACGCACGTTTCGGCGTTCCCGCCATGCCGCCAAAGGCGATGCGCGCCGTGGCGACCTTTCCCTCCGTCACGGTGATGCTGAACGCGCCGCAGACGGCGGAAATGTCCTGGTCAAAGCGTTTCGACAGCTTGTAGCAGGCCAGCCGGTCGGGCTGGACCGGGATCGACACGGCTTCCACGAATTCGCCGGGTTCGCGGTCCTGCTTGCCATAGTCGAGAAAGAAATCCTCCAGCGCCATCACCCGCCGTGCCGCGCCTTTGCGCAGGTGCAGGCTGGCTCCCAACGCGATCAGGGCGGGCGGACTGTCCCCGATGGGCGAACCGTTGGCGATATTGCCCCCGATGGTCGCCGCATTGCGCACCTGCACCGAGCCGTAGCGCCGGATCAGCTCGGCAAGGGAGGGGTGCCTGTCCGAGATGAACGCGCCCAACTCTGCTACACTGGTCATCGCCCCGATGTGGATTGTTTCGTCATCGGCAACAATCCCGCGCAGATCGGCGCATTGGTTCAGGAAGGCGACAGGCGAGAGGTCGCGCAAGCCCTTGGTCACCCAAAGCCCCACATCGGTCGCGCCCGCGATCAGCGTGGCGTCGGGGTGGGCTTCATACCATTCGGCCAGCTCGTCGGCAGTGGTGGGGCAGGCGGGGGGCACGCCCCCCGAAGTCCGTATTTGGGGGAAGATGAAGCCGGGGTCGGCCAAGGCTTTCGCATCCGCGCGCATCCAGTCGGGCACCGGTGCCCCCACCGCCGCTTCGGCGGCGCGGATGATCGGCGCATAGCCCGTGCAGCGGCACAGGTTGCCCGCAAGCTGGTCGTCGTGATCCTGTCGCCCGTTCAGATGCGCCACCGCCATCGAGACGACGAAGCCCGGAGTGCAGAATCCGCATTGCGACCCGTGATGGTCGATCATTGCCTGCTGCACCGGGTGCAGCGCGCCATCCGGACCCGCGATCCCCTCGACGGTGCGCACCGCGCGCCCGTCAAGCTGCGGCAGGAAGAGGATACAGGCATTGAGCGCGCGCGCCGTCCCGTCAGGGTCGGTCACCATGACGGTGCAGGCGCCGCAATCGCCCTCGTTGCAGCCTTCCTTGGTGCCCGTCAGCCGCTTTTCCTCGCGCAGCCAGTCGAGCAGCGTGGTGGTCGCGCCCGTATCCGCGACCTGAGGTTCCCCGTTCAGAAGAAACCTGGTTTCCATGTGATTTGCCCGCCGCGGTACCTGTCCGGGGTGGTCATCCCGCGCTCGATGCGGCGTAGAGCGCGGCCCCGTTTCCCTGTTCGACCGGATAACAGCAAACCCGGCCTTGGCGCATATTGCAAGCCTTGCGCGGCGGCAGCCTGCCGTCACGCCCGATCTGTCGCATGTGTCCACAAGATACCGGGCCATGGCGCTGGAACGCCGCTATCCCTTGCGCTAGCCTGCGCTTATGGCCGCCCCGCGATTCATCCATCTTCGCCTGCACACCGAGTATTCGTTGCTCGAAGGTGCAATGCGCGTGAAGAAACTGCCGGGCATGGTGGCCGAGGCGGGAATGCCCGCCGTCGCCGTCACCGACACGAACAACATGTTCTGCGCGCTCGAATTTTCGGAAACCGCCGCCAAGGCGGGGGTGCAGCCCATCCTCGGCTGCCAGATCGATGTCGAATATGACCCTGTCCGCCCCGGCGAACGCCCCGTGCCGCCCGCGGCCTTGGTTCTTCTGGTGCAGAACCGGCAGGGCTACGAAAACCTGATGAAGCTCAACTCCGCGCTTTACCTGCGCGGCGACGGCAGCCTGCCCCATGTCACGCTCGATGAACTGGCCGCCCATGGCGCGGGCCTGATCTGTCTGACGGGCGGGCCTGACGGCGCGCTCGGGCGGCTTTTGCAGACCGGCAACACCGCCAAGGCCGAGGCGCTTTTGACCCGGTTGGAGGCGATCTACGGCGACAGGCTTTACCTCGAATTGCAGCGCCATCCGGGCGAGGGCGGCCTGCCGCAGGCCGAACGCCTCACCGAACGTCCCACCATCGAACTGGCCTATGCCCGCGACCTGCCGCTGGTCGCCACCAATGACGTCTACTTTCCGAAGGCCAAGATGTTCGAGGCCCATGACGCGATGATCTGCATCGCCCAAGGCGCCTATGTCGACCAATCCGAGCCGCGCCGCCGCCTGACGCCCCAGCACCATTTCAAATCGCCCGAGGAAATGGCGGCGCTCTTTGCCGATCTGCCCGAGGCGCTGGAAAACACGGTCGAGATCGCGCGCCGCTGCGCCTATCGTGCGCGCACCCACCCCCCGATCCTGCCGCGCTTTGCCGAAGACGAGGTCGAGGAATTGCGCCGTCAGTCCCGCGCGGGGCTGGAGGCGCGGCTGGCCGTCATCCCCCATGCCGCCCCGGTCGAGGAGTATCACAAGCGCCTCGATTTCGAACTGGGCATCATCGAGCGGATGGGGTTCCCCGGCTATTTCCTGATCGTGGCCGATTTCATCAAATGGGCCAAGGATCAGGATATTCCCGTGGGCCCCGGGCGCGGATCGGGCGCAGGCAGCCTTGTGGCCTATGCGCTGACGATCACCGACCTTGACCCCCTGCGCTACTCGCTTCTGTTCGAGCGCTTCCTGAACCCCGAGCGGGTGTCCATGCCCGACTTCGACATCGACTTCTGCATGGATCGCCGCGAAGAGGTGATCCGCTACGTGCAGGAAAAATACGGCCGCGACCGGGTGGGGCAGATCATCACCTTCGGTGCGCTTTTGTCCAAGGCCGCCGTCCGCGACGTGGGCCGCGTGCTTCAGATGCCTTTTGGCCAGGTCGACCGCCTGTCCAAGATGATCCCGGTCGAAGGCGTCAAGCCCGTCTCCATCACGCAGGCCGTGGCGCAGGAAGAACGCATCCGCGACGAGATGCGCGAAAGCGAGCAGGACAAGCGCGAGGGGCGCACGAACCCGGTCCGGCGCCTTTTCGACTATGCCGAACAGATCGAGGGGCTGCTCCGTAACGCCTCGACCCATGCCGCGGGCGTGGTCATCGGCGACCGCCCGCTCGATGAGCTTGTCCCCATCTACCGCGACCCACGCTCGGACATGCCCGCCACCCAGTTCAACATGAAATGGGTGGAACCCGCCGGTCTGGTGAAATTCGACTTCCTCGGCCTGAAAACCCTGACGGTCGTCCAGAACGCCATCGACCTCATCCATGCCTCGGGCCGCCAGCTGCACGAAGCCCCCGATGGCACCCGCCTCTACGACCCAGCACCGGGGGCGGAAAACCAGATCAACGCGATCCCCTTGGACGACGCGAAAACCTACGAGCTTTATGCCAGCGCCAAGACGGTCGCGGTCTTCCAGGTGGAAAGTTCGGGGATGATGGATGCGCTCCGGCGCATGAAACCCACCTGCATCGAGGATATCGTGGCGCTTGTGGCGCTCTACCGTCCCGGCCCGATGGAGAACATCCCGACCTATTGCGAGGTCAAGAACGGGCTCAGACCGCTCGAATCCATCCACCCCTCGATCGACCATATCCTCAAGGAAACCCAAGGGATCATCGTCTACCAGGAACAGGTGATGGAAATCGCCCAGGTCATGGCGGGCTACAGCCTTGGCGGGGCCGACCTCCTGCGCCGCGCCATGGGCAAGAAGATCGCCGAGGAAATGGCCAAGGAGCGGCCGAAGTTCATCGAAGGCGCGACCGCCAACGGCGTGAGCCATGAAAAAGCGGGCGAGGTGTTCGACCTGCTCGAGAAATTCGCCAATTATGGCTTCAACAAATCCCACGCTGCCGCCTATGCGGTCGTCAGCTACCAGACCGCGTGGCTCAAGGCGAACCACCCGGTCGAATTCATGGCCGCCGTCATGAATTGCGATATCCACCTCACCGACAAGCTGGGCGTCTATCGGCAAGAGGTCGCGCGGCTGGGCATCGAGGTCATCGCGCCCTGCGTCAACCGCTCCGCCCCCACCTTCACCGTCGAGAACGGCAAGATCCTTTACGCGCTGGGCGCGCTCAAGAACGTGGGCGTCGACGCGATGCGCCTGATCCATGAGGCAAGAGGGGCAAAACCCTTCGTCTCGCTCTTCGATTTCGCCCGCCGCGTCGATCTCAAGCGCGTGGGCAAGCGCAGCCTCGAAATGCTGGCCCGCGCGGGTGCCTTCGACACGCTCGACCGCAACCGCGCCCGCGTCTTTGCCGCGCTCGATGCGCTCACCGCATGGTCGGCGGCGGTCCATGACGCGGCCGCCTCCAACCAGGTGAGCCTCTTCGGCGCGGCGGGCGAGGATTTGCCCGAACCCCGCCTGCCCGATCCCGACGATTGGCTCCCCGCCGAACGTCTGGCGGGCGAACACCAGGCCATCGGCTTTTACCTCTCCGGCCATCCGCTCGACGATTACCTCCCCGCGCTCCGCCGCAAGGGTGTCCAGACCTTGGCCGAGGTCGAACAAAAGGTGCAGGGCGGGGCCTTCGTCGCCAAGATGGCCGGCGCCGTTTCCTCGAAACAGGAACGCAAAAGCCAAAAGGGCAACCGCTTCGCCTTCGTCGCGCTCTCCGATCCCACCGGCCTTTACGAAGTCACCCTGTTCTCCGACGTTCTCGACGTGGCCCGCCCCCATCTCGAGACGGGCATGAACGTGATCTTGCAGGTCGAGGCGACCTTCGAGGCCGATCAGCTGAAACTGCTGTGCCGCCGCGTCGAGCCCATCGACAGCGCCGTGGCTTCCGAGACCACCGGCCTGCGCGTCTTCGTCGAGGGGGAAACGGGCATCGCCTCCGTCCGCTCCCTTCTGACCCGCATGGCCCAAGAGGCGTCGCGCAGCGCGCGGGGGCCGATACACCTGTGTCTCCTCCACCCCGACCTGCCCGGCGAGGTCGAGATGGTTCTGGGCGATGCCTTCCCCGTCTCCCCCCAGATCAAGGGCGCCCTGCGCTCCATGGAGGGCGTGGTGACCGTGGAAGAGGTCTGAGCGAAAGCGCCACCTTTCCGCTTCCCTCCAAGAAACTTCCGCCCTAGCGTCGCGCCCATGTCACCCCTCGACAGTCGCGCCTCCTGGATCCGTCTTGCCCTCTCGCTGATGATCTCGCTCGTCGGCAATGTCGGCATGTGGGCGATCATCGTGATCTTGCCTGCCGTGCAGGCCGAATTCGGCACCGAACGGGCGGCCGCGTCGATCCCCTACACGCTCACCATGCTGGGCTTTGCCTTGGGCAATTTCGTGATCGGCCGCGCCGTTGACCGCTATGGCGTCGCCCGTTCGCTTGCCGCCTCGGCGCTTCTGATGGCCGCGGCCTATGCGGCGGCGGCGGCCTCTGCCAACATCGCGACGCTCTCGGCGCTGCAATTCCTGATCGGTTTCGGCACCGCCACCAGCTTCGGCCCCCTCATCGCCGATGTCAGCCAATGGTTTCTCAAACGCCGGGGCATCGCGGTGGCGATCATCGCCTCGGGCAATTACCTTTCGGGTGCGATCTGGCCGCTCATCTTGGCCGATATCCTCGCAGGGCCCGGCTGGCGCACGGCCTATCTGGTCATCGCCGCCGCCACCCTCGCGCTCATGCTGCCCGCTACATGGCTCCTGCGCAAACCCTTGCCCGATGGCGCGCTGGCCGCCTCCGAGACCGCCGCCGCCGCCCGCGCCCGTGAAACGGGCCTCAGCCCCCGCACGCTCACGTGGCTTCTGGCGGCGGCAGGCATCGGGTGCTGCGTCGCCATGTCCATGCCGCAGGTCCATATCGTCGCCTATTGCACCGATCTGGGCTACGGCCCCGCCGTGGGGGCCGAGATGCTTTCGCTCATGCTTCTGGGCGGCGTCGCCTCGCGCCTTCTCTCCGGGGTGCTGGCCGATCGGCTGGGCGGGGTGATGACGCTCCTGATCGGCTCGACGCTCCAGATGCTCGCGCTGATGCTCTACCTGCCGACCACGGGCCTGACGTCGCTCTACCTCGTCTCGCTCATCTTCGGCCTGTCGCAAGGCGGCATCGTACCCAGCTACGCGATCATCGTCCGCGAATATCTCCCCGCGCGCGAGGCCGGCGCCCGCGTGGGCTTCGTCATCATGGCGACGATCCTCGGCATGGCGCTGGGCGGCTGGCTCTCGGGGCTGATCTATGACCTCACCGGCTCCTACCGCTGGGCCTTCCTCAACGGCATCGCCTTCAACGCCCTGAATGTCGGGATCATGCTGATGATCCTGATGCGCTCCCGCCCGCGCAGCCCCCGCATGGCCCAAGCCGCGTAACCCAAAAAAAGGTTAACGGCCCCCCTTCATCTTGGCCAAAAAACTCCGGGGGAGGCCGCAGGCCGGGGGCAGAGCCCCCAGAAACAACCGCCTCACCAATGCGGCGGCTTCTGATCAGCAAGCGGAATGGTCCCGCCCTGGTCCGCCTCGCGCTCGGCCTCCCGCATCATCAGCATCTCGACCCGCCGGGTCAGCCGCGCGATCTCGGCATCTTGCCGTGCGACCACCTCCGACAGATCCTCGGCCACCCGCTCCAGATGCGCCATCCGTTCTTCCAGTCTCGTGGCATCCGTCATGACCGGCCCCTTCTGCGCCCAATTCCCCACAGGCCTTGCCCGCTCGCCGCCTTGCCGTCAACGCCCCCACGGGCTAGAGGGGGCGCGACCCCGATCAGAGGCTTGCCCGCAGCCATGGCCAAAGAGAAAAAACACCCCCGCCCCAAGGCCGAGACGCCCAAAGGCTTCCGCGATTATTTCGGCGCCGAGGTGACGGAACGCCAGCACATGCTGGAAAAGATCGCCGAGGTTTACCGCCTGCACGGCTTCGACCCGTTGGAGACGTCCGCCGTCGAAACGGTCGAGGCATTGGGCAAATTCCTCCCCGATGTCGACCGCCCGAACGAAGGCGTCTTCGCCTTCGAAGAGGACGACACCTGGCTCGCGCTCCGCTACGACCTGACGGCCCCCTTGGCGCGGGTCGCGGCCCAATACCGCAACGATCTGCCCTTCCCCTATCGCCGCTACGCGATGGGCCCGGTCTGGCGGAACGAGAAACCGGGGCCGGGCCGGTTCCGCCAATTCTATCAATGCGATGCCGATACGGTCGGCGCGCCGTCGGTCGCCGCCGATGCCGAGATCTGCGGGATGCTGGCCGATACGCTCGAGGCCGTGGGCATCCCGCGCGGCGATTACATCGTGCGGGTGAACAACCGCAAAGTCCTGAACGGCGTGCTCGAGGTCGCGGGCCTGTCGGGCGAGGACAAGGAAGCCGAACGCGGCATCGTCCTGCGCGCCATCGACAAGCTGGACCGTCTGGGTACACAGGGCGTGCGCGCGCTTCTGGGCAAGGGCCGCGAGGATGAAAGCGGCGATTTCACCAAGGGCGCGGGGCTGGGCGAGGCTCAGGCCGATGTGATCATGGGCTTCATGGACGCCAAACGCGCCGATGGGCCGGCGACTGTTGCGCGCCTGCGCGAATTGGTGGCCGGCTCCGCCATCGGCCTCGAGGGCGTGACTGAGCTTGAAACCATCGCCGACCTCCTCGCCGCCCAAGGCTACGGCCCCGACCGCATCGTCATCGACCCCTCGGTCGTCCGGGGCCTCGGCTACTACACCGGCCCGGTCTTCGAGGCCGAACTGACCTTCGAAATCCTCGACGAAAAGGGCCGTCCCCGCCAATTCGGCTCGGTGGCGGGCGGCGGGCGCTATGACGATCTGGTCAAGCGCTTCACGGGGCAGGAGGTTCCGGCCACGGGCGTTTCCATCGGCGTCGACCGCCTTCTGGCCGCGCTGCGCGCCAAGGGGCGGCTCACCGGCGAAACCCCCGGCCCCGTCATCGTCACCGTCATGGACCGCGACCGCATGGCCGAGTATCAGGCCATGGCCGCGACGCTTCGCCAGGCGGGCATCCGGGCCGAGGTCTATCTGGGCAACCCCAAGAACTTCGGCAATCAGCTCAAATACGCCGACAAGCGAAGGTCCCCCGTCGCCGTGATCCAAGGCGGTGACGAGGCCGCGCGCGGCGTCGTGCAGCTCAAGGACCTGATCCTCGGCGCGAAACTGGCCGAGGAAGCGACGCTCGAGGAATGGAAATCCCAGCCCGCCCAGATCGAGGTGCCGCTGTCGGATCTTGCAGAAGAAACTCGCAAGCTTCTGGGCCGCCACCAGTGACCGACACCGGGACCATGGACACGGCCAAGACCGATAAAGCCAGCATCAGGGCCGAGGCCGCCCGCCTTTTGGCGGCCTTCGAGGCGGCGGGGGCCGTGCCCGTCGAAACCGACCTTTTGCAACCGGCCGGAACGCTCCTCGACCTTTATGGCGAGGATATTCGCGCGCGCGCCTACGTCACCCATGACCCCGACCGGGGCGAGATGATGCTGCGCCCCGATTTCACCGTCCCCGTGGTCCAGCGCCACATGGCAAACGGGGCCGATCCCGCCCGCTACGCCTACATGGGCGAGGTCTTCCGCACCCAACCCGCAGGGGCGCGGCGCCCCTCGGAATATCTTCAGGTCGGCTACGAGGTCTTTGACCGCGCCGATCCCGTCGGCGCCGATGCCGAGGTTTTCGCGCTCTTCTCCCGCCTTCTCGCCCCCCACGGCTTGCGCGCGGTGACGGGCGATATCGGCCTGCTCCTTGCCGCCATCGACACGCTGTCGACCACGGCAGCGCGCAAGGCGGCGCTGCGCCGCCACATCTGGCGGCCCCGCCGCTTCCGCGCCCTGATCGACCGGTTCACGAACCGCACGGCCCAATCGCCCGCCCGCGCCAGCCTGATCGAGGCCGCGGTGGGGCAGGGGGCGGACAGCCTCATCGCCGCCGCCGGTCCCGAGATCGGATTGCGGTCCGCGGCCGAAATCGCGGCCCGCATCGACACGCTGATCGCAGATGCCGCAGCCCCGCCCATTCCGGCCCCCGAGGCCGAGGTTCTGGCCACGATCCTGTCGCTGAAAGCGCACTTGCCCGAGGCCTGCGAACATCTGCGTGATCTGTGCGTCGACATGCCCGGGCTTGTCCCCGCCGTCGACCGTTTCGCGGCCCGGATCGATGCGCTCGCCAAGGCGGGCGTTGGGGTCGACACGATCCCGTTCGAGGCCAGCTATGGCCGTTCGACGATGGAATATTACGACGGTTTCGTCTTCGGCTTTCTCGCCCCCTCCCGCCCCGACCTGCCGCCTGCCGCGACGGGCGGGCGCTACGATGCACTCACCCGCATCCTCGGCGCGGGCCGCGAGATCCCGGCCGTGGGCGGCGTGATCCGCCCCGAGGTTCTGGCCCGTGCGGCCCAAGGGGGGCGGCCATGACCATCCGGCTCGGCGTGCCCTCCAAGGGGCGGTTGATGGACAAGACCTTCGCATGGTTCGCCGATCGCGGCATCGACATGCGGCGCAGCGGGTCCGACCGCGAATATGCCGCCGAGGTCGCGGGTGCCGATGTCGAACTGATGCTGCTGTCGGCGGGCGAGATCCCGCGCGAACTGGCGGCGGGCCGCATCCACCTCGGCGTTACCGGCTCCGATCTGGTGCAGGAACGCATCCCCGCCTGGGATCAGGCGGTCGAAATCGTGGCCCCCATGGGCTTTGGCCATGCCGATCTGGTGATCGCCGTGCCGAAGGTCTGGGTCGATGTGGCCACGCTGGACGATCTCGATGCCGTCGCCGCCGCCTTCCGCGCACGCCACGGCTTCCGTCTGCGGATCGCCACGAAATACCACCGGCTCGTGCGCGATTTCCTGCGCGATGCAGGCGTCGCCGATTACCAGCTCGTCGACAGCCAGGGCGCGACCGAAGGGACCGTCGCCCATGGCAATGCCGAAGCCATCGCCGACATCACCTCCACCGGCGAGACGCTGCGCGCCAACCACCTGCGCATCCTCGACGATGGCCTGATCCACCGCTCCGAGGCGACGCTGTTCCGCGCGCGCGGCGCGGAATGGGGCGATGCCGAACGCGCCGCGCTCAAGGATCTGGTGGCGCGCATCGGGGTGGCGTGAAACCGCACGACCGTTGCCCAGAACCGGGCACCGGTTCTCCGCCTCTCGAAAATGCGGACAAAGGGCTATAGAACCCCGATTTCGGCCAGCGCGTTCTGCAGGCTTTGCGGCAGCGCTTCTTCGCTCTCGCGGCCCTTGGGCAGATCGCGCGGCGCATCCTCGGGCGTCAGGTAGCGCCATCCTTGGAACGGGCGCTTGGGGCTTGCCGCCACCCGCACCACCTCGGGGTCCAGAACGATCCCGCAGCGCAGGATCCCGTCGCCTCCCGTCACCTCGTCCAGCCGCAAGATGCGCTGGCGGCACAGCACAAGGCCCTTGAATACCCAATAAAGCGAACCGCCGTTCAGCACCTCGTCCACGCGTTTGGGAAACATCCGCGTGACATGGCGCGGCAGCCCGTCCGGTCCCTTGGCGCGCGGATTGCGCTGCCAGTCGAGCAGATCCTCGACCGCCTCCGCGCCGACACAAAGCTTGATGATATGGGTTGTCCCCGGTTTTCCCACAGCTCTCTCCACAGAATCCCATGCCACTTCATATCGTAGTGCTGTCATTGGGATGTGCAATCTGTTGATCCGCCGCGCCTGGCGCGCTACCTTCACTGCCTGCCCAAAGGAGAGCCGCCATGACCCGTTTCGCTGCCCCCATCGCCGAACAGATCTGGGACATGAAATACCGCCTCAAGGAGGCGGACGGCACGCCGCTCGACCATTCCGTCGAAGACACGTGGCGCCGCATCGCCCGCGCGCTCGCCACCGTCGAACAGGACAAGGCAGGGTGGGAAGACCGCTTTTATGCCGCGCTCGAGGATTTCAAATACCTGCCTGCGGGCCGCATCGTGGCGGGCGCGGGCACGGGCCGGTCGGTCACGCTCTTCAACTGCTTTGTCATGGGCACGATCCCCGACAGCATGGGTGGCATCTTCGACAATCTGAAAGAGGCCGCGCTGACCATGCAGCAGGGCGGGGGGATCGGCTATGATTTCTCCACCATCCGCCCCAAGGGGGCCGAGGTGCATGGCGTCGCCGCCGATGCTTCCGGCCCGCTGTCCTTCATGGATGTCTGGGACGCGATGTGCCGCACCATCATGTCGGCGGGCTCGCGCCGCGGCGCGATGATGGCGACGCTGCGCTGCGACCATCCCGATATCGAGGCTTTCATCGACGCCAAATCCGATCCCGCGCGCCTGCGCATGTTCAACGTCTCGGTTCTCGTCACCGACGATTTCATGGAGGCCGTGGACAAGGACGGCCCGTGGGACCTGACCTTCGGCGGCCGCGTCTACCGCACGGTGCAGGCCCGCGACCTGTGGAACAAGATCATGCGCGCGACCTATGATTACGCCGAACCCGGCGTGATCTTCATCGACCGCATCAACGCCGAGAACAACCTGAACTACGCCGAGACGATCGCCGCGACCAACCCTTGCGGCGAACAGCCCCTGCCGCCCTATGGCGCTTGCCTGCTCGGGTCCATCAACCTCGCCCGTCTGGTCGAGGAGCCGTTCACCAAGGCCGCCCGGATCGACCCCGCCCGGTTGACCGATCTCGTCGCCACTTCGGTCCGCATGATGGACAATGTCGTCGACGCCTCCCGCTTTCCATTAGGGGCACAAGCGCAGGAGGCGCAGGCCAAGCGTCGGATCGGTCTGGGCGTCACGGGTCTGGCCGATGCGCTGGCCATGATCGGCCTGCGCTACGGCTCGGACGAGGCCGTGGCGCAGACGGGCGCATGGATGGAAGCCATCGCCAACGCGAGCTACCGCGCCTCCGCGCTTCTGGCCAAGGAAAAGGGCGCCTTCCCCCTCTATGACGCCGCCGCCTATGCCAAGGCCCCGATGATCACGCGGCTCTCGTCCGACGTGCAGGCGCTGATCGCCGAACACGGTCTCCGGAACGCGCTCCTGACCTCCATCGCGCCCACCGGCACGATCTCGCTTTTCGCGGGCAATGTGTCGTCGGGGATCGAACCGATCTTCGCCAATTCCTACACCCGCAAAGTGCTGCAACCCGATGGCACCCGCACCGAGGAAGAGGTGGTGGATTACGCCGTGGCCGCATGGCGCGACCGCATGGGCGACGTGCCCCTTCCCGATCATTTCGTGACCGCCCAGACGCTTGCGCCGATGGATCACGTGCGGATGCAGGCCGCGGCCCAGCCTTGGATCGACAGCTCCATCTCCAAAACCATCAACGTGCCTGCCGACATCTCCTTCGAGGATTTCAAGGATGTCTACGCGCAAGCCTATGCCACCGGCTGCAAGGGCTGCACCACCTACCGCCCCAATGACGTAACAGGCTCCGTCCTCACCGTCTCCGAGACGCAGGACAAGCCCGAAGGCCAGACCGCGACCGAGGCCGCGGGCGGCGAGATCATCTACATGTCCGAACCGCTCGACCGGCCCGCGGCGCTCGAAGGCAACACCTACAAGGTCAAATGGCCCGACAGCGAACACGCGCTCTACATCACGATCAACGACATCGTGCTTTCCGGTCACCGCCGCCCCTTCGAGGTTTTCATCAATTCCAAGAACATGGAACACTTCGCCTGGACCGTGGCGTTGACGCGGATGATCTCGGCGGTGTTCCGGCGCGGCGGCGACGTTTCCTTCGTGGTCGAAGAGCTCAAGGCCGTCTTCGACCCGCGCGGCGGGGCCTGGATGAACGGCAAATACGTGCCCTCCATCCTCGCGGCCATCGGCGGGGTGATCGAACGGCACATGGTCGCCATAGGCTTTCTCGAAGGCGAGGGGATGGGCCTCAAATCCGACCCGCAGGCGCAGGTCGTGAATCTTGGGCACAAGCCGGGGCCTGCATGCCCGTCTTGCGGGCAATACGACATGCGCATGGCCGAAGGGTGCCTCACCTGCAACAGTTGCGGCCATTCGAAATGCGCCTGAACAGCACGTCTTTGGAAAGGCGCGCAACTATTGCTAGTCTCGCCCGGTAACAGAAGGCGGGCTAACCGCCATCGGACTTGAGGCAGTCACATGGCGCAGATTTTTACCCGTTTCGGGGCGATATCCCTTGCATACTTGGCGCTGGTCGCCCCGGCGCTGGCCGAAACCCCGGCCCCCGCCGAACCGCTGTCCTACGGCGAAACCGTTCTGGCCACATCGGGCGATGCCGCCTCGGGCCGCGAGACGCTGGGCGTGGTGCGGCTGTTCACCAACGACACGCTCGCCGATCGCCGCGACCGCTGGCGCACCGGGGCCTTCTCGGTCAGCGTCTTCCGCGGCCCCGCCTGGACCGGCGCGCTCCCGACCGAGGCTTTCTCGATCCTCGAATACCGGTTCCGCGGCGAGGCGATCTCGCCCGACAACACGATCAATCCTGCCCGTGGCGACCGTCTCTATGCCGGGACGATCTGGGCCGGCGTGCATACCCATTACGACCTGCACGGGTTCGATGTCTCGGCCGGGGCCGATATCGCCATCACCGGCGAACAATCGGGGATCCGGTCGCTACAGGCCGGCATCCACGACGCGTTCTCGATGTCGCGCATCGGGGTCGAGAATTATCAGGTCGAGGATGGCGTCTACCTGCACGGCACGCTCGAGGTCGCCCGCTCCCTGCGCTGGCAGGGCGGCGAGATGCGCCCCTTCATCGAGCTTCAGGGCGGGGTCGAGAACATGGCCCGCCTCGGCTTCGACCTGACCTTCGGCTCGCTGGGGCAGGGCGGTTTCCTCGCCCGCGACCCGATCACCGGCCAACGCATCGCAGGCATCACGAATATCGCCGACGAAGGCGGCTGGTCGCTCCTTCTCGGGGCCGATACGGCATGGGTCGACAGTTCCATCTTCCTGCCCGAGGAACGCGGCTTTCTGGCCGAGGAACATCGCCATCGCGCGCGCCTTGGCGTCAATTACGGCTTTGGCCAGAGCAACCTCTTCTACGGCATCACCTGGGCCTCCGAGGAATTCGTGGGCCAGCCCGTCGGGCAAGCCATCGGATCGCTCTCCATCGATATCCGCTTCTGATATTTTGGGGGTGCCGCCCTCTCGAACGCTATACACAGCGAATCACCTCTGATATGGTGTCCGGAACAGCACGGCCGACCAACGGCCGGCTTTCATAACCTGATGAGGCAGGGTGATGGGCACGGGCTTTCGGGGCGCGTTCGTGATCTCATGGGCGCAAACCCGCGTCGAGGGATTTCCGGCGGAAGATCAGGCGGATCTGATCGCCGGCATGACATGGAGCTGGCACGGCCGGGCCCTCCCGCTCGAGGGCGATGGCGCGGCGCTCGTGCTTCCCTCCAGCCGCGATCACGATGCGATCCGTGGCCGCGCCGCCCGTGTCGTGCGCAAACTCCTCCAACGCCCCGAACCCGGCCCCGCCGAACTGGCGCTCGACGACACCGATACGCTCCTGCGCGGGGCCTTCGTCGTGTCGGACGGGGTGCGCTTTTTCACGATGGTGCCCATCCTGGTCGAAGACGGCGCAACGCCCCTGCTGATGTTCGCCGATGACGTGCCGCCGCCCGACCGCGACCTCATGGTCGTGCAATGCTCCGACCGGATGCTGCGCCCCACGCCCTCCGAACGGCCCTCGGTCATCTGCTTCACCCCCGGAACGCGCCTGCGCACCGAAAAGGGCGAGGTCGCGATCGAGGATCTGGGCCCCGAAGATCGGCTTCTGACCCGTGACAACGGCCCGCAATCCGTGCTCTGGACCGGCCACCGCCGCATGTCCGGCGCGCGCCTCTTCGCCATGCCCGAAACCCGGCCCGTCCGCATCCGCCGTGGCGCGCTGGGCGTCGACCGCCCCGAGGACGACCTGATCGTCAGCCCCGAACACCGCGTTCTGCTGCGCGGCCGCGCCGCCCGCGATCTCTGGGGCGAACCCGAGGTTCTGGTGCGCGCCGCCGACCTGGTGGGCGACCGCTACATCACCATCGACCATTCCCTGCGCGAGACATGGTACATCCACCTCATGCTCGAACGCCACGAGGTGATCTGGGCCAACGGGCTCGAGGTGGAAACCTTCCACCCCGGCTTCATGGGCCTCGAGACCCTGACGGGGATGCAGCGCGACCTGATGTTCGACCTGCGCCCCGAACTGGCCGCCAATCCCGATCTCTACGGCCCGCCGGTCCGCCGCATGGTCACCCGCGCCGAGGCCGCGATCCTTGTGGGCGGCTCGCCCGCCCTTTCGGTCACCGCACGGCATTGACACCCCGCGCGACAGCGCCTATCAGCCGCGCACGTTTCCCGGTCCGCAAGGGCCGGGTTGCTATTTTTGGTGTTGGTGGCTCCCGCAAGGGATGACCTGTCGGCCTTCGGGCAAAGGACAACGCCCTTCACAGCAGGCCTCGCACGGGGTCGGCACATCAGAAGGAGATCAGACGGTGACCAAACGCACCTCTGCCAAGTACAAGATCGACCGCCGCATGGGCGAAAACATCTGGGGCCGCCCCAAGTCCCCGGTGAACAAGCGCGACTACGGCCCGGGCCAGCACGGCCAGCGCCGCAAGGGCAAGATGTCGGACTTCGGTCTGCAGCTGCGCGCCAAGCAAAAGCTCAAGGGCTATTACGGCGACATGACGGAAAAGCAGTTCCGTCGGATCTACGCCGAAGCCGAGCGTGTGCGCGGCGACACCGGTGAAAACCTCATCGGCCTGCTGGAGCGTCGCCTCGATGCCGTGGTCTACCGCGCCAAGTTCGTGGCGACCATCTTCGCGGCCCGCCAGTTCGTGAACCACGGCCACGTGCTCGTGAACGGCCAGCGCGTGAACATCCCCTCCTACCGCGTCAAGGAAGGCGACGTGATCGAGGTGCGCCAGAAGTCCAAGCAGATGGCCGTCCTCCTCGAAGCCGTCCAGCTGGCCGAGCGTGACGTCCCCGATTACATCGAGGCCGACCATTCCAAGATGACCGCCACCTTCGTGCGGACCCCCGGTCTGGGCGATGTGCCCTACCCGGTCATGATGGAACCCAACCTCGTCATCGAATATTACGCGCAGAACTGATATCTGCCGCACGCGAATGTCACGGGGCCGTGCCACACTGGCACGGCCCTTTTCGTTTCAGAACCAGCATTCTACGATCCGCCTGTCCCGATCCCCGGCCGGAGCCCGCCATGACCCAAGCCTATCCCGTTTACGGCCGCATCGACGGCCCCATCGTGATCATCGGCTTCGGCTCGATCGGCAAGGGAACATGGCCGCTGATCGAACGCCATTTCGACTATGATGCCGACAAGCTGACAATCATCGAACCCGATCCCGGCCAGCACACTTTCCTGCGCCAGCATCGGCTGAATGTCGTCGACACCGCGCTGACCCCCGAGAATTACCGCGAGGTTCTGGGCCGCCTTCTGGAACCCGGCAAGGGGTTTTGCGTCAACCTCAGCGTCGATGTCTCCTCGCTCGACCTGATCCGGTTCTGCCGCGAATTGGGCGTGCCCTATATCGACACGGTCGTCGAACCCTGGGCGGGCTATTACTTCAACACCACCGACAATGCCGCCCGCACCAATTACGCGCTGCGACAGGCCATGCGCGACGAAAAGGCCGCCAATCCGGGTGGTTCGACTGCGATCTCCTGCTGCGGGGCCAATCCCGGCATGGTGTCATGGTTCGTCAAAGAGGCGCTTCTGACGCTCGCCCGCGATACCGGGCAGGATGCCACGCCGCCCGCCGACCGCGCAGGCTGGGCGCGGATGATGCTGGGACTGGGCGTGCAGGGCATCCATATCGCCGAACGCGACACCCAGGCCCGCCGCGTGCCGCGCCCGCGCGGCGTGTTCGTCAACACATGGTCCGTCGAAGGCTTCATCGCCGAAGGCTTCCAGCCCGCCGAGCTTGGCTGGGGCACGCATGAGCCTTGGTTCCCCGAGAACGGCCACCGCCACGAGACCGGCTGTCAGGCCGCGATCTGGCTCGAACGCCCCGGCGCCATCACCCGCGTCCACACCTGGTGTCCGACGCCGGGGCCGCAATTCGGGTTCCTCGTCACGCATAACGAGGCGATTTCCATCTCGGATTACTACACGGTCGGGGCGGGTGCCGCGCCCGAGTATCGCCCGACCTGCCATTACGCCTATCACCCCTGCGACGATGCCGTCCTGTCGTTGCACGAGATGTTCGGCTCGGGCCGCGCGCAGGAGCGTCACCACATCCTCGCCGAGGACGAGATCGTCGAGGGGATCGACGAACTGGGCGTGCTGCTCTACGGCCATGAAAAGAACGCGCTTTGGTATGGCTCGCGCCTATCCAACGACGAGGCGCGCGATCTGGCCCCCTATCAGAACGC
This sequence comes from Roseicyclus marinus, assembly GCF_030163795.1. GTDB lineage: Bacteria > Pseudomonadota > Alphaproteobacteria > Rhodobacterales > Rhodobacteraceae > Roseicyclus > Roseicyclus marinus. The sequence continues at coordinate 532,249 of NZ_JASJOF010000001.1, forward strand.
CACGGGGCTTCAGGTGACATCGGCGGTTCTGGCCGGCATGGTCTGGGCGCTGGAAAACCCCGGCGCGGGCATTGTCGAGGCCGACGAGATGGACCACGCCCGCTGCCTTCAGGTGCAGCGCCCCTATCTCGGCCCGCTCGAAGCGCATTACACCGACTGGACCCCCCTGCAGGACCGCTGGGAATTGTTCCCCGAGGATATCGACCCCGAGGAGCCTTGGGCCTTCCGCAACGTTCTGGCCAGTTGAGCCGGAGCATGTTGCGCAAAAGTGGGAACCGGTTTTGCGCTTCTCGAACATGCGGACCTAAAAGGGTAAAGAGCGTGACGCGTGACTGCGAAGGAACGTGGCACGCGAGCGGCAAGCGGGCAGGGGGCTCTGCCCCCGACAGCCTTTGGCTGTCTCCCCCGCCGTATTTTCGGAAAGATGAAGCCGCATCTGTGCGCTTTTGCAGGGGTTCTGGCGATGGACGGCGAAAGAAAACGGGCGTAAGGCCAGCCACATGGCACTCGGCGATACACTCAGAACCGTTCCGCTGACTGACGCGGAGCGCTGGCCGATCTGGCGGCGGCCCGTGGCGCTTCTGGCGCTGATGGCCTTCGGCATGCCCATCGCCTTTGCGACCTGGTCCGCGCTTCTGAACAATTTCGTCATCGAGATGGCGGGGTTCGACGGGGCTGATATCGGCTGGCTCCATACCGTGCGCGAGATCCCCGGCTTTCTCGCCATCGGCGTCATCGCCATCATCCTGTTTGTCCGCGAACAGGTGCTGGCGCTGGTCTCCTTGGTGATGCTGGGGGTGGCCACCGCGCTCACCGCGCAATTCCCCAGCCTCGGCGGGCTTTTGTTCGTCACGCTGATCAGCTCGATCGGCTTTCATTATTACGAGACGGTGAACCAATCCCTGCAATTGCAGTGGATCGACAAGAAAAAGGCGCCCCAGACGCTGGGCTGGCTTTTGTCCATCGGGTCGGGCGCGACGCTTCTGGCCTATGGGCTGATCGTGGTGACATGGCGCGCCTATGACCTCAGCTACGATCTGGTCTATTGGGTCGCGGGCGGCACGACGGTGCTGATCGCGCTGGTGGCGTTTTTCGCCTTTCCGCAATTCGAAAGCCCCAATCCCCAGAGCAAGAAGATGGTGCTGCGCCGCCGCTACTGGCTCTACTACGCGCTGCAATTCATGTCGGGCGCGCGGCGGCAGATCTTCGTCGTTTTCGCCGCCTTCATGATGGTGGAACGCTACGGCTTCGACGTGCACCAGATCACGGCGCTGTTCATGGGGACGCTTCTGGCCAACATGATCGCGGCCCCGCTTCTGGGCGGTATCGTCGCGCGCTTCGGCGAACGGCTGGCCTTGGTGGTGGAATATGCGGGGCTGGGCGCGATCTTCCTGCTATATGCCGCGCTCTACATCTACGATTGGGGCCCGTGGATGGCAGGCGCGCTCTACGTCCTGAACCACCTGTTCTTCGCGCTGGCGCTGGCGATCAAGACCTATTTCCAGAAGATCGCGGAGCCGGGCGACATCGCCCCCACCGCCGCCGTGGCCTTCACCATCAACCACATCGCCGCCGTCTTCCTGCCCGCGGGCCTTGGCTATCTGTGGCTGACCTCGCCCACGACGGTCTTCTTCCTTGCCGCCGGCATGGCCTTTGTGTCGCTCCTGCTGTCGCTACTGGTGCCGCGCCATCCGGTGCCGGGGCATGAGACCATCCTCGCCCGCCCGCTGCCCGCCCCCGCCGAATAGGCGTCGCCTTTCAAAACGCGCGCTCCCGGGCGGCATCGTTCCTGTCCCGCCCTTCGGGCGGCATCGTTCGTGTCCCGCCCTTCGGGCGGCATCGTTCGTGTCCCGCCCTTCGGGCGGCGTTGCCAATCGCGTCCGATCCGCGTAGGCCAAATGCGATCCGCAGCAGCCTGAAAGCTCCGCCCATGCCCACCTGGACCGCCCTCACCACGCTCTCCGACAAGGCGAAGGCCGAAGCGCTCGGCGCGGCGCTGGAAGATCTGGAACCCGAACCCACCGGCGTCGGCGTGTTCGAGCTCGAGGACGGATCGGGCCTTTGGGAAGTGGGCGGCTATTTCCTCGAACAGCCCGACGACATCGCCCTGACGATCCTCGCCATGGCTCATGGCGCGCGGCCCTTTGCCGTCTCCGAGGTGCCCGAGACCGATTGGGTCGCCCATGTCCGCCGCGAATTGCACCCGGTCGAGGCCGGGCGGTTCTTCCTCTACGGGTCGCATGACGCGGACCGGCTGCCCGGGGATCGCGTGGGCCTGTTGATCGAGGCGGCGATGGCCTTCGGCACCGGCCATCACGGCACCACCAAGGGCTGTCTCGAGGCCTTCGACCGCCTGCTTGCGGCAGGGGTCACGCCCGACAAGGTCGCCGATATCGGCTGCGGCACCGCGGTTCTCGCCATCGCGGCAGCCAAGGTGCTCGAGGCGGACGTGATCGCCTCCGACATCGACCCGGTCGCGGTCGAGGTCGCCCTCGCCAATGCCGCGGCCAATGGCGTGCCGGATCTCGCCTGCGTCGAGGCGGCAGGCTTCGACCACCCCGACCTCGGCGCAGGCGCGCCCTATGACCTGATCTTCGCCAATATCCTCAAGGGCCCGCTGGTCGAGCTTGCGCCCGACATGGCGGCCCATCTCGCCCCCGCGGGCCACGTCATCCTGTCGGGCCTCCTGAACGAACAGGCCGAGGCGGTGATCGCGGCCTATACCGATGCGGGCCTTGCGCTTGTTGACCGGCGCGTGATCGGGGAATGGAGCACGCTCACCCTGCGCCGCTAAGGCTCGGCCTTAATTTCATCGCATTCGCGGCCTAACCTGCAGCCTCACGCGTGCCCATGGGCACCATGCCGCGCTGGTGGGGTCTTTGATGACAGAGGATCGCCCGGATTTTCACGCCCGCCTCGACCGGATCGAGCAGGCCCGCCGCACCCGCGCGTCGGGCGGCCATGTGCTGCGATCCGACGGGCCGCGCGTTCCCCCGAACGGCAGGATGCGCGTCCGCTTGCCGGTGCGCGGGCTCGTCTTGGCGCTGGTCATCGCCGTGCTCGTCAAGGCCTACCTTGTCTGGGTCCTCGGCCCCGACCGCTACAATCTCGAGATGGCGCGCCTGCTCGACGGCACCCGGGCCCAGCAGGCGGCCGCACATATCCTCATGCCCGACCGGCTGACGCTGCGGACGGTCACCCTCTACGACTGGATCGCGGAGCAGGTGGCGGCCCTGTGGCCCTGAGCAGCGGGCACAAGAAAAACGGCGCCGCGGACCATGTCCGGCGGCGCCCCGATCCTGTGTCGTCCGACGGATCAGTCGCGGGAATAGGTGCCGCGCGCGATATCGTCGATGTCGCCGCGCACGAGGCCGAGATCATCCAGCTCCCGGTCGGTCAGTGCCGACAGGCTCTTGCGGGTGATGCGGGCGTCATTCCACGCGGCGATCCGGCCGACCAGATCGGCCAGAAGGCGGTTGGCGCCAAAGCCGGCGCCGAGCGGGCGGTTGGTCATGATGGCCATGGGTCGTATCCTTTTGCGGGTCGCCACCCCGGGGGCGTGCTTGGGGCGACGGTGCCCAGATCTTGGGCGGTTTGAGAACAAGCGGCATCTAGAGAGCGCGAAAGCGTCACACAAGCCGCGTTTTTCGCATGGGTCACATGCGATTTCTGCATGGCGGCGAAACCCGCCTAAAGGCCCGGAATACTTGGCAAAAAATCGCTCATGAATGTCGCATTCAGACTGAGGGATGACGTATTTGGATGCCAGTTTTCCGACACTTGCAAAAACCGACATTTCCCGCGCCGAAACGGACCCCGCCCTAGGCAATGTTCGCCTTTCGTGCTAGTGATGCAGAAAGGTCGCAACAAGCGGCCATGTTCGGGCAAGGGCGGCGGGGAACAGGCGGATGCGCATCATCGGGATCGATCCGGGGCTCAGATGCCTCGGCTGGGGCGTGATCGAGGCCGATGGCCCGCGTCTGCGCCATATCGCCAATGGGCAGATCCTCAGCGGCACGGGCGATCTCGCCACGCGCCTTCTGGCGCTCCATGTCCAGCTGACCGAGATCGTGGCCCGCCACGCCCCCGAGATGGCCGCCGTCGAACAGACCTTCGTCAACCGCGACGGGGCGGGCACCCTGAAACTGGGACAGGCCCGTGGCATCGCCATGCTGGTCCCCGCGCAGGCCGGACTTCCGGTGGCCGAATACGCCCCCAACGCGGTGAAAAAGACCGTGGTCGGCGTCGGTCATGCCGAGAAACAACAGGTCGATCACATGGTGCGGATGCAATTGCCCGGCTGCGATCCCGCAGGCCCCGATGCCGCCGATGCGCTGGCCATCGCCATCTGCCACGCCTTCCACGCCCAGACCGCCGGGCGGCTGGCGCAGGCGATCGGGGCGGCGTCATGATCGGCAAGCTGACGGGCCGCGTGGATTACAAGGCGGCCGATCACGTGCTCCTCGACGTGGGCGGCGTGGGCTACACGGTGCATTGCTCCGACCGCACCTTGGCAGCGCTGCCCGGCCCCGGCCAGATGGCCGCAGTCTATACCGAATTGCTGGTGCGCGAGGATTTGTTGCAGCTTTTCGGCTTTCTCACCCCTTATGACCGCGAATGGCACCGGCTCCTGATCTCGGTGCAGGGCGTGGGCTCCAAGGCCTCCATGGCGATCCTCGGCACGCTGGGGTCCGACGGCATCGCGCGCGCCATCGCCATCGGCGATTGGGGCGCGGTCAAGGCCGCCCCCGGCGTCGGCCCGAAACTCGCGCAGCGTGTCGTCAATGAACTCAAGGACAAGGCGCCGGGCATCATGGCCTTGGGCGGCACGCTGGGGCAGGCGGCCGGCGTGATCCCCGACCCGCTGATCGACCCCGACACGCCCGAACGGCCCACGCCCGCCGCCCCGCCCAAACCTTCCTCGGGTGCCGCGCAGGCCGATGCGCTCTCCGCGCTGTCGAACCTCGGATATGCCCCGTCCGAGGCCGCCCGCGCCGTGGCCGAGGCCGCAGGAAACGATCCCGTGGCCGAGGCCCCGGCGCTGATCCGCGCCGCGCTCCGGCTTCTGGCCCCCAAGGACTGAAGGGGTGGCGCGATCCGCCCCGCTCCGCCATAGATGGCCCCGATGACCGAGCCCGATCCCACCCTGCGCCCCGCGCCCTTGCCCGAGGATGCCGACCGCGCCCTGCGCCCCCAGACGCTGTCCGATTTCATCGGTCAGGCCGAGGCGCGGGCGAACCTGTCGGTCTTTATCGAAAGCGCAAGGCGGCGGGCCGAGGCGATGGATCACGTCCTCTTCCACGGCCCGCCGGGTCTGGGCAAGACCACGCTCGCGCAGATCATGGCGCGCGAACTGGGCGTGAATTTCCGCATGACCTCGGGTCCGGTTCTGGCCCGCGCGGGCGATCTCGCCGCGATCCTCACAAATCTTGAGGCGCGCGACGTCCTCTTCATCGACGAAATCCACCGCCTCAACCCCGCCGTCGAAGAGGTGCTCTATCCCGCGCTCGAGGATTTCGAGCTGGACCTCGTGATCGGTGAAGGCCCCGCCGCCCGCACCGTCCGCATCGAATTGCAACCCTTCACACTGGTGGGCGCGACGACGCGCATGGGCCTTCTGACCACGCCGCTCCGCGACCGTTTCGGCATTCCCACCCGCCTCAATTTCTACACGACCGAGGAATTGACGCGCATCGTCGAACGCGGCGCGCGGCTTTCGGGTATTTCCTCCGACCCGGACGGCGTGGCCGAGATCGCAGCCCGCGCGCGCGGCACGCCCCGCATCGCGGGCCGGCTCCTGCGCCGGGTGATCGACTTCGCACTGGTCGAAGGCGACGGGCGACTGACCCGTGCCATCGCCGATACCGCGCTCACGCGGCTCGGCGTCGACCATCTGGGCCTCGATGGGGCCGACCGCCGCTACCTGCGCCTCATGGCCGAGAATTACGGCGGCGGCCCGGTGGGCGTCGAAACCCTGTCGGCGGCCCTGTCCGAAAGCCGCGACTCGATCGAAGAGGTGATCGAACCCTATCTCCTGCAACAGGGCCTCATCGCCCGTACCCCGCGCGGCCGGATGCTGGCGCAAAAGGGCTGGACCCATCTGGGCCTGCCCGTGCCGCCCGTGGCGGGGCAGGGGCAGGGCGATCTGTTCTGAGGGGGGGCGCCGCGATGATCCGGATCATGCCCGCCTGCCTCGCGCCTCTTGCCGCCGCGACCGACCCGATCCTGCGCGCCGCCATCGCCGCCCATCGCCCGTGAAGACCACACACGCTCCCATGATCGACACCAGCCTTTCCCCCCTGACCCCCGAGGCGATCACCGCGCTCTTCACCCGCGCCGATGGCCAATATCTCTTCGCCCGCTGGGGGCGGCCGATCGTGCCCGTCGTCTTCGGGGTGGAGGATGGCACCGTCTCCATCCTCAAGGGCGCGATCGAGGCCGTCGTGGCGCTTGCGGGTCACAAGATGGCCGAAACCGACCCCGAACTGGGCGCGAACCTCATGGTCTTTTTCCTCCGCGATTGGGACGAACTGACCGCCACCCCCAATCTCGACCGGCTCATCCCCGACCTCGCCCCCCTCGTCGACCGCCTCAAGGCGGCAGACGCCAACCAATACCGCGCCTTCCGCTTCGACCAGACCGGCGCGATCAAGGCCGCTTTCGTCTTCCTCCGCATGGATGAGGCCCTGTCGCAGGCCCCCGCCGAAACCATCGCGCTCAGCCAGGTCGTGCAGACGATCCTCCTGTGGTCCGACACGGCCTTCCTCGGGTCCTCGCCGCTTGCCATCCTCCAAGCCGGCGGTCCCGCCATCCTCAAACCCGCCATCGCCGACCTGATCCGCGCGGCCTACGATCCCGTCCTGCCCGCGCAGGCCACCGATCCCGCCCATGCGCTGCGTCTGGCCGCCCGCCTGCCGAGGCCGCAATGACCCACAGCTTCCCCCTCCGCGTCTATTACGAGGACACCGACCTCGCGGGCATCGTCTATTACGCCAATTACCTGCGCTTCATCGAACGCGCCCGCTCCGAAATGGTCCGCGCCGCGGGCATCGACCAGACTGCGCTCAAGGCTGCGGGCCTCGTCTTTGCCGTCCGACGGGTGGAGGCCGATTACCTCAGCCCCGCCCGCTTCGACGACCAGATCGAAGTCCGCACCGACCTCACCGATCTCAAGGGCGCGAGCTTCACCATGACGCAAGAGATCTGGCGCGCCGAAACACTCCTGTTCCGCGCCAGCGTCACCATCGTGATCCTGACCGAAACCGGCCGCCCCGGTCGTCTTCCGGCAGATATCCGCGCACGCGTGGCTTCCCTTGCGGCGGAAGCGGGCCACTGACGCGGAAGTGTTCGCATTCCCCCTGACAACCTGCTAAATTGAGTCCCAAATGAGGCGTGCAAAACGCCCTTGACCGCTTGAGGCTGGGGCAAAGGAACCCGACACAGATATGGAAACCGAAACGCTCGCTCTGGCGCAAGAGGCGGATTATACGCTGATTGCGCTCTTCTTCCGCGCGACCTTGATCGTGCAGCTCGTCATGCTGGGCCTGATCGCCGCCTCGATCTGGGTCTGGGCCGTCACCTTCACCAAGACGAAAATGTATCGCCGCGCGCGCGCCAACGCGACCGCCTTCGATGCCGCCTTCTGGTCCGGTGAACCGCTCGACGAGCTTTATGACCAGATGGCCGACAATCCCGGCAGCGCCTATGAACGCGTCTTCGTCGCGGGCATGACCGAATGGCGGCGTTCCTTGCGCGACGATGGCGGGCTGATCCCCGGCGTTCAGCAGCGCGTGGACCGCTCCATGGACGTGGCCATCGCCCGCGAAAGCGAACGCTGGACCCATGGCCTGAACTTCCTCGCCACCACCGGCTCGGCGGCACCCTTCGTGGGTCTCTTCGGCACCGTCTGGGGCATCATGCGCTCGTTTCAGGAAATCGCGATCTCGGGCAATACCTCGCTCGCCGTCGTCGCCCCCGGTATCGCCGAGGCGCTTTTGGCCACGGGTCTCGGCCTTCTGGCCGCCATCCCCGCCGTGATCCTCTACAACAAGCTCAGCGCCGACGCCGATAGCCTCGTGACCGGCCTTGAAGGTTTCGCCGACGAATTCTCCACCCTCCTGTCGCGGCAGCTCGACTGATGGGCGTGTCTCTGGCCACCAACAGCGGCTCGCGCCGCCGGGGCAGGGGCCGCCGTGCCAACCTGAAGCCCATGTCGGAAATCAACGTGACGCCCTTCGTGGACGTCATGCTGTGCCTCTTGATCATCTTCATGGTCGCCGCCCCCCTGATGACCGTGGGCGTTCCCATCGACCTGCCCGACACCTCCGCCGAGGCGCTTCCCGCCGAGGAGGAGGAACCGCTGACCATCACCCTCACCCCCGAGGGCGAGGTGATGATCCAGACCACCGCCGTGCCGGTCACCGACCTGATCCCCCGGCTTCAGGCCATCGCCGCCGAACGCGACTCGACCCGCGTCTTCCTGCGCGCCGACGGCACGATCCCCTACGAGGACGTGATGCGCGTCATGGGCGCGCTCAACGCCGGCGGCTTCCGCGAGATCGGGCTTGTGACCGACGCGGGCGGCCCGCGTCTCGACGGCACCGGGCAGTGAGGGGGAAGCGATCGTCATGCGCCGGTCCCTTTACGCCTCGACAGCGATCCACGCGGCGATCCTTCTTTGGGTCGCCTTCGGCGATTCGCTGTTCCGCGAAAGCGATCCGGTCCCCTTCGAGATCACCGGCGTAACCATCCTCTCCACCGCTGAATTCGAGGCGCTGACCGCAGCCGTCGAACCCACGCCCGTGGCGGTGCAGACAACCCCGCCGCCGCCGCGCCCCGTGCCGCCGCCACCCCAGCCCGAGGCGCCGCCGGAACCGCAGGCCGAGGCACCGCCGCCCGAACCCGAACCCCAGCCGGAACCGACCCCGCCGGGCGAGGTGACGGATACGATCGCGCCGCCCGCGCCGCTCTCGGGTGCGCCCGATCTGCCCCCCGATGGCCGTCCGACACCGCGCTCCGCAGACCGCGTTGCGCCGCTGCCCGCACCCGCGCCCGAGGAAGATGTCGCCGTCGCCCCCGAGGCGACGCCGGAGGCCAGCGAACCCGCCCCGGCTGAAACAGTGACCGAGGCCCAGCCCGAAGCCGCGCCCGAGGAAGCCACGACCGAAATCGTGACCGAGGCCGAAACGCCCTCCGGTGGTCCCCTCGGCCCCACGGCCTCGATCCGGCCGCCGCCGCAAACCCTCCCGCCGACAGCATCACCAGCGAGGCTGGCATCGGCAGCGCAAGACAGGACAGAAAGGTCGCCAGCGCGATCAGGCCCAGCCCGTAGGT
>NZ_JASJOF010000020.1 GCF_030163795.1 Roseicyclus marinus
GCCCGCGCCGCCCTGCGCGCGGCCCTCGACCGGGCGGGGCGCCCCGGAGAATTGCCCGACATGGTCTGGCTGACGATCGCACCCGGCCGCGAAGAGGCGGTGCTGGAAGGGTTGCGCGCGGTTCTGGGCTCCGAAACCCTGATCGTTGGTGGCAGTGCTGCCGATAATGACGTGAGCGGCCGTTGGGCTCTCTTTGGTCCCGACGGGCTCTATCGCGACGGGATCGTCGTGTCGGTCCTGTTCCCCACCCGTCCCATCGCCTCGGTCTACAAAAGCGGCTATTCCCCCATCGGGCCGAACGGTCTCGTGACGAAGGCCGCCGGGCGCAAACTCATCGAAATCGACGGACGCCCCGCCGCCTCTGTGCTGCATGAATGGTCGGGCGGCGTCGTGCCCATCTCCGCCACCGTGCCGCAATCGATACTCGCGACGACGGCCCTTTGGCCGTTGGGGCGTATCATGCGCCATGTCGCGGGCGTGCCGTTTCACCTCATCGTGCATCCCGCGACGGTCTGTCCCGACGGGTCGGTGGACCTCTTTGCCGATGTCGCGGTCGGTGACCGCCTCTTCCAGATGCGCGGCACCGCCGACAGCATCATCGGTCGCGCTGGGCAGGTCGCGGGTTCCGCGCGCGCGATGGCAGGCGGCACGGTCTCCGGCGCGTTGATGGTCTATTGCGGCGGCTGCATGCTGGCCATGCGCGACCGCCTCGATGAGGTTGCGACCAGCGTGTCCGACGCCTTGGGCGAGGTTCCCTGGATCGGCGTCTTCACCTTCGGCGAACAGGGTATGCCCGCGGGCGATACGGCCCGCCACGGCAATCTGATGATCTCGTGCAGCGTGTTTGCCGGTCCGGATGCCTAGCCGCGCCGCCCCCCTGTGCTGGAGCGCTCCGCAGGGCGGATGCGGGCATCGCGAGGCTTGCGGCTTGCCCTGCGATGCGCAATCGTTGGTCATGATTTTCCGTGTATGCGCGGCCGTATCGGCCGCATGACAGGGCGCCGTTTGATGAAGGACGCCAACAAAGATCCCGACGACCTGGCGGCCCGTCTCGCGGCGGAACAGGAGGCTCGGCGCACCGCCGAGGCGCTGCTCGCTCAACGCAGTCGCGACCTCGACGACATGAGCCAGCGGCTGCTGGCCGAAACCGAGGCGTTGCGCAACGCGCTGTCGGTTACCGAGGCGCTGCGCCACAGCGAGGCCGCCGCCCTCAAGGACCGCTCGATCCTGTCGGAGGCATTGAAGGCGCTCACCGCACAGGCGGGCGCGGACGAGGCGCTGCAAACCCTGTTACAAGTCTTGCTGCGCGAATTCCCGGCACGGCAAAGCTTCTTTCTTCGGGCCGATGGCACCCGGACCGTGATCGCGGCGTCCGCACAGCCGGACTTCGTCGGCCGCGACCTGCCCGTCCCGCCCTCCGTGATGGCGCGGTCCCGGCGGATCGCAGCGCTCAGGTCCCTTGTTGTCGCCGGGGCGGAATGGCCCGGTGATCTGCCGGGCGACACACCTGCCCTCATCGTGCCGATGCCCCTCAATGGCGACGATGGCGCGGCGCTCCTGCTTGTCTTCGACGATGTCGCCGACTTGACCGCCACGCGGCAAAGAACGCTCGAACAGGTTGCCGGTTTCGCGGTGCAGGCCCTGCGCGCCCTGCGCGAGGCGCGGCGCAACGCACTTCTCGTGGGGCTTGTCGAGGGCAGGCCGCTGGATCGGGCGGAGAGCATTCTCGACACCCCGTTCGAGGCGATCTACGGGGCCTTCGCCCGCCTCACCGAAATGCAGGGCGAGGTCGTGGGCATCCTCGACGCGCTGCTCGGCGCGCCGCTGCACGACACGGATATCGCGATCGATGATGCGCTGGCGCGGATTGGCCACCTCTCCGCGACCGACCGGGTCTATGTCTTCCGCCTGCGCCCCGAGGGCGATTTCATCGACAATACCCACGAATGGTGCGCGCGCGGCATCGAACCCATGCGCGAGATGCTGCAGGCCATTCCGGCCACCATGATCGACCATTGGCGCGCCGTCTTCGACGCGGGCGAGCCTGTGGTGATCCCCGACGTCGATGCCTTGCCCGACAGCGCCCCCGAGAAAGAGACGCTTCAGGTGCAGGGTATCCGGTCGATGCTGGCCGTCCCCATGGTCAGCGACGGCCGGTTCCATGGTTTCGTCGGCTTCGATGCCGTGCGCGCGCCGCGCAATTTCCTGCCGGGCGAGGTCTATATGATCCGCTCCGTGGCCAAGGTGATCGTGTCCATCTTGGCGCGCCGCGATGCCGTGACGCTGCTCGCGCAGGCCCATGCCGAAACCGTGGTTCAGCGCAGGCGGCTCGAGGCCGTGCTCGCCGCCATGCCCGATCTCATCGTGGAATTGGATGCCGAGGGGCGTTTCACCTCTTGGCATTCCGGCGCGATCGCCGTGCCCGATCCGGTATACGATTTCTTCGTCCACCGCACGCCCGAGGAAACCCTTCCCCCCGACCTCGCCGCTGTCGCGCGCGCAAAGTTGCAGGAACTGGACGCGGGCGCACGCAGCATCAGCCACACCTTCAGCCTCGCGCTCCTCGGACCCGAGCCTCGCTGGTGGCAGGTGACCGGCACCGCTCAGGGCGACGCCGGCTACATTTTCGCGCTGCGTGACATCACCGAGTTGCGCGAACAAAGCTCCGAGATCGAACGCCTGTCCAAGATCGCCCGGCGCACCACCAATCTTGTCGTGATCACCGATGCCAAGCGGCGGATCGAATGGGTCAACGCCGCTTTCGAACGCACCACCGGCTGGACGCTCGACGAGGTGCGCGGCAAGAACCCCGGACAGATCCTGCATTGCGACCAGACGGACCCCGCCACCGTCGCCCGGTTCCGCGCGGCCCTCGACGCGGGCCTGCCGGTGCAGGGCGAGATCCTGAACCAGTCCCGCAGCGGTGAACGCTATTGGCTCTCGATCGACATCCAGCCCGTGCATGACGAGGCCGGCACGCTCGAGGGGTTCATGGCCGTTCAGGTCGACATCACCGAGCAGCGCCGACAGGCCGATGCCCTGCGCCGCGCTGCGCAGGAGGCCGCGACCGCGCGCGCCACCCTCGAAACCGCGGTCGAGGCCCTGCAAGACGGCTTCGCCCTTTATGACAGTGACGACCGTTTGGTCATCTGCAACAGCCGCTACCGGGAGATCTACGCAGCCTCGGCGCCGGCCATCGTGCCCGGCGCAAGGTTCGAGGATATCCTGCGCTACGGCATCGCGCAGGGCCAGTATTCCGAGGCCGAAGGCCGCGAGGAGGACTGGGTGTCCCGCCGCCTTGCCCTGCACGAATGCTCCGAAAGCGAGGTGGAACAGCGCCTTGCCGACGGCACATGGCTTCGGGTCTACGAAAAGGCCACGCCCGACGGTGGCCGTGTCGGGCTCAGGATCGACATCACCGAACTCAAGCTGGCCGAGCAGCGCGCCATCGCTGACCGCGCCACCGCGATGGAGGCCAGCCAGGACGGGATCGCCATCACCGATGGCGAGGGCTGCTATACCTACATGAACCGCGCCCATCTCGACCTGTTCGGGTTCCGCTCCGAGGCCGAGGTGCTGGGCCGCCACTGGTCCATCCTCTACGGCCCCGAGGAAACCGCCTGGCTGACCGCCCATGCGATGCCGGTGCTGATGCGGGATGGTGGCTGGTCGGGCGAGATCATGGGCTTGGCCCGCGATGGCCGGTCCGTCGATCAGGACGTGTCGATGACCCTCAAGGACGACGGCGGTTTCCTGATCATCACCCGCGACATGACCCAGCGGCGGCAGGAACGGGCCGAACGCGAGCGGCTGGAACACGAGCTGCAACTGGCCCAACGGCGCGAGATGATCGGGCAGATGGCGGCGGGCCTGGCGCATGATTTCAACAACCTGCTGGCCGTTATCGCGGGGGGCGCCTCGTTGATCCGCGAAACGGCCCGCGACGGCGACAGTGCCGCGATCGGCGCCACGCGCATCCTTGCCGCCTCCGATCAGGCGGCGGGCCTCGTGCGGCGTCTGCTGGCGCTGGGTGCGCGTCAACCCTCGCGCGTTCCGCTCGACCTGCGCCAACCCGTGCGCGAGGCGGCCGAACTGGTGCGCTCCAGCCTGCGGGCACCGATGCGCCTGTTCCTGTCCCTGCCCGATGACGCGATCGAGGCGCTGGCCGATCCGACCGATATCCTTCAGGTCATCCTCAATCTTGCGATCAATGCGCGTGATGCGCTGGCCGACCGGCCCGGGTCCATCGCGATCAACCTGACGGGTCCTGATCATCCGGCCGCGTCGGGTGTGATGACGGTCGGCAGGCTTGATCCGCACCGCCGTTATGCCTGCCTTTCGGTGGTCGATACCGGCCCCGGCATGCCGGCCCATATCGCTGCGCGCATTCTCGACCCCTATTTCAGCACCAAGGGCGAAAAGGGCACCGGGCTTGGCCTTGCCATCGTGTCCTCGGTCATCGCCGACAACGGTGGCGCCTTGCGGCTGGAAACGGCGCCGGGGCAGGGGACGCGGTTCGATGTGTTCTGGCCCACCGATGCGCGCTTGCCCGACGCACGGCCCGTCCAGCCCTTGCCCGGCGCGCTGACCGGTCGCCTCGACGGGCGCACGATCCTTGTTCTGGACGACCAGCAGGAGGTGCTGGATGTCCTCACCGCCTATTTCGAGGCTGCAGGGGCCGAGGTCGCCCCCTCGACCGATCCGGGCGACATCCTCGATGCGTTGCGCGATGATCCCGCCGCATGGGACCTGTTGGTGACGGATTACGACATGCCGCAAGTGACCGGGGCGGAACTGGCGCGCACCGCGCGGGGGCTGGCGCCGCGATTGCCCGTCCTGCTTGTCACGGCGCTGGTCGGCGAAGCAGGCCGCAACAGCGAAGATTTCGCCGCCGTTTTGCCAAAACCCGTGGACCGTGACGCGCTCTTGTCCACGGCCGAGCTTGTCATTCTCGCGGCAACGGACGGGGAGGGGTAGCCATGCGTGTGCTGATTGCGGATGACCATGATCTGTTGCGGGATTTCTTCGATGCGTGGCTGCGCAAGGAAGGGATCGAGGTGACGGCCGCCTGCGATCTGCCCGCCGCGCTCGATATCGCACGCGCGGCCGCGCCGTTCGATCTCGTCTTGCTCGATTTCCGCATGCCGGGCATGGATCGGCTCGACGGGCTGGTCCGGTTTCTGGCCGAAGGCAAGGGTGCGCCTGTCGCCCTGATGTCGGGCAACGCGTCCCGCGACGTGATCGACGATGCCCTGCGCCTCGGGGCGGCGGGCTTCCTGTCCAAGGTGATGGCGCCGCAGGCCTTTGTCGATGCAGTCCGCCAGATGGCGCGCGGTGACCGCTTCGCCCCGGTCGAATTCGCGCAGCAGCAACAGGCTGCGCCCGTCACCGCCACGCCGCAAGGCGGGCTGACGCGGCGCGAGCGCGATGTGCTGGAAAAGCTCTGCGAGGGGCAATCGGACGCCGATATCGCCCGTGTCCTCGGGTTGGGGGAACCGACCGTGCGCCTGCATCTCAAGACGCTCTGCCGCAAGCTTGGCGCGCAAAACCCGCTCGAGGCCGCCGATCGCGCCCGCGCGGCGGGCCTCGTCTAGCTCAGCCCTTTATCGGCTCGGGCAGGCCGAAAACCTTGGCCGCGCTCTCGCCCGCGACAAGCCTCGCCTCCCAATCGGCTTCCTTGGCAGCCTTCGCCCGCACGGGATCTAGCCCGCCTGTCACGGTTGCCGGTGGCAGGCAGACCAGACCGTCATCATCCCCCAACACCAAGTCACCCGGATCGACCCGCGCGCCGCCCAGCGTGATCGGTGCGTTGATCGCGCCCTCGGCTGCGGCCGTGGGACCGCGCGGGGTGACGTGGCGGGCAAAGACCGCGAAATCTTCCCAGTGCGCAAGGCTCGCCACATCCCGCACGGCCCCGTCCATGATCAGCCCCGCCACGCCCCGCCGACGCAACTGACCAGACAGGATGTCCCCGATCATCGCCCATTGCGCGATGCCGCCCGCCTCGACGCACAAAACGTCACCGGGCTGGGCCAAGTCCAGAACATGCAGCATCGCACCGAAATCGGGTGGGCTGACACGGACCGTCAAAGCCCGCCCGAACAGACGCGGCTGTTGTCCCGCCGGACGCAGCGGGCGGATGGCGGGGTCGATCTGGCGCGCGCCCGGTGCGCAATCGACGGCCAGCGCCACGGGCACGCCGCGCCACGGATCCAGCGCGGTTTCCGGCAGGGGCGCGGGGGCGGAATGGATCGTCACGGGCATGGGCCGACCTCAGGCATGGCGTTTCAGGGCCGCCCCCAGCGCCGCGATCCCTTCTTCGATGCGGGCCTCGGATTGGGCGGAATAGTTGAACCTCGCGGTATTGGCCCGCTCGGTCACGGGGTGGAAACTGCCCCCCGGCACATAGGCCACCCGCGCCTCGGGCAGCGCCACATCACGCATGAAGGCCTCGGCATCGAACCCGTCCCGGAATGTCGCCCATGTGAACAGACCGCCCTCGGGGTCGGTGACCTGCACATCTTGCGGAAAATGGCGGCGCATCGCGTCCAGCATCACCGCCTTTTTCCGCGCATAGGCAGCGCAAAGCGTCGCCACATGCGCCGACAGATCGTAGCGCTTCAGGAAGAGGCTCGTCGCCGCCATGTTCAGCGTCGAGGTCTGGGTGTCATTGGCCAGCTTCAACAGCGCCATCTTGGCCCGCAGCGCCGGTGCGGCCACGGCCCAACCCACCCGGAGCCCCGGCACCAGCACCTTGGAAAACGATCCCAGATGGATCACCCGCCCCTCGGTATCGAGCGATTTCAACGTCGGCAACGTCTCGCCCGAAAACCGGATCTGGCGATAGGGCGTATCCTCCAGCACCACCACGTCATGGGCATTGGCCAGCGCGATCAACCGCTGCCGCCGTTCCATCGACAGGGTCACGCCGGTCGGGTTCTGGAATTCCGGGATCGTGTAGATCATCCGCACCCGCGGCTGGGTCTCCAGCACCCGTTCCAGCAGATCCATCCGCATCCCGTCCGCATCCATGGGCACGGGCGCATAGACCGGCTCGCAGGGGTCGAAGGCGATCCGCCCCCCCAGAAACGTCGGATCCTCGGTCACGATCACGTCGCCCGGATCGACCAGCATCCGTGCCGCGAAATCAAGCCCCTGCTGGCTGCCCTGCAAGATCAGCACATCCGCCGCGTCGCAGGGCGTGCCATCCGCCCGCATCAGCGCGGCCACCTGTTCGCGCAGTTCCGGCAACCCGTCCGAGGGGGCATATTGCATCGACTGTCCGCCCGGTGCCGCAATCACCTCAGCCATCACCTGCCCAAGCGCCTCGGTCGGGAACAGCGTCGGGTCGGGATAGCCCCCGCCGAAGGAGATGATCGACGGGTCGGCCCCCAGCGCCAGCAATTCCCCGATGGCATTGGGCTGAACCCGCTCCATCCGCCGTGCAAGATGTATCGCCATGCGCCTGCGCCCCCTGTCTTCGATGCCAGATGAACAGGCCCGCGCCGCCCGCCGCAACCCCCCTTCGGCATGGCGCGGCGCTCAGAGCTCCTCGGCCCCCAGCGTCAGCGCGACCCTGTCACCCGCAAACCATGTGCGGCCGAATTCCACCGGCCTGCCTGCGGCATCGACATTCACTGCCACCGTGCGCAAGATCGCGGCCCCCGCGGGCAGCTGCAATTGCGCGGCAAGGGTGGGCGTCGCCGGTTTCGCCGTGATCTCGGTCGTGGCGCGGGTGTAATCGCCCAGACCATGCGCCGCGAAAGCCGCCGTGACCGACTGGCTGTCCCTCAAAGCCTCGAGCATCGCCGGAAACCGCTCCGCCGGGAACACCGACCGGAACAGCGCGATGGGCGCCCCATCGGCAAGGCTCAACCCCTCGTAGACATGCACCCGCGCACCCTCGGCCAGGCGCAGCCCCGCCGCCTCATCGGCATTGGCGCTGCGGGTCTCGAGCAGCAAGATGCGCTTTTCCGGCACCCGGCCCGCCGCCGTCAGGTTCTGGTGAAACCGCACCCTGCGGCCCAGCGGATAGGCCGTGGGCCGGTGCCGCACGAACACGCCCGCGCCGCGCCGCGCGTGGACCGTGCCCGCTTCCGACAGATCGGCCAGCGCCCGGCGCACCGTGTGACGGTTCACGCCGAAGCGTTCGGCCAGCTGCGCCTCGGTCGGCAGCCGGTCGCCCGGCGCATACTGCCCGCGCGCGATTTCCTCGGTGATATGGTCGCGGATCGCGGTCCAAAGGGGGGATCGTCCCATCGCTGTCACCAAAACTTCATGGGGCAACCCCTTGCGCCGACTCGGGGCCTGTGAGATCAGATTTGTATAGTTGTATAAATAAATGGACAACTTGCCAAGATGTCTGTCACCGATCCCACCGCCGCCCGTCGCGACCGCCTGTCGGTTCTGGCCAAGGCCCCCGCCGAACGGCTCCGGGCGCTCTGGTCCGATCACATGGCGCAATCCCCTGATCACGATCTGATCCGCCCGCCCGAGATCGGCACCGTCATGGTGCGCGGCCGGGCAGGGGCCACGGGCGCGCCCTTCAACCTTGGCGAAATGACGGTCACGCGCTGCTCGGTCCGGCTTGCCACGGGCACGGTCGGCCACGGCCATGTGCAGGGCCGCTACCGGGAGGCCGCGCGCATCGCCGCCCTCATCGACGCGCTGTCCGAGGACGGGCAGGGCGACGCGCTCGACACGGCGATCCTCGCGCCCCTGCGGGCCGAGGCGCTGGCGCGCAAGACCGCCCGCGCCACCCGCGCTGCGGCGACGAAGGTCGAGTTCTTCACCATGGTCCGGGGGGATTGAGCATGACGACCCAGTATCTTGATGGCGGTTTCACCGACCCCGCCCGCGACGCGGCCCATGCTTTCCGCGCCGCCCTTCAGGCGATGGCGCGGCCGGGCCGGATCGAAACCGTCGCCGGTGTCGCGCCGCCCGCGCCCTGCTCCACGGCCGCCGCTGCCCTGATCCTGACGCTTTGTGACACGACCACGCCGCTCTACCTTGCGCCGTCTCATGACACCGACAGCTTGCGCGGCTGGATCACCTTTCACAGCGGCGCGCCTTTCACCGGGCCGGAACACGCCATGTTCGCCCTTGGCACTTGGGCGGCGCTGCAACCCGTGACGCGCTTTGCCCCCGGCACGCCGGAATATCCCGACCGCGCCGCCACCCTGATCGTCGAGATGGCGGCACTGGCCGAAGACGGCGCAACGCTCTCCGGTCCCGGCATCGAAACGATCTCCCATCTGTCGCTGCCCGAGATCGCGGCCTTTCAGGCCAACCGCCGCCGCTTTCCCTTGGGTTTCGACACCTATCTCACCTGCGGCGACCGGCTGGCCGGCCTGCCGCGCAGCACCCGCGTGGAGGGCTGAGCCATGTATGTCGCAGTCAAGGGCGGCGAACGCGCCATCGACAATGCCCATGCCTGGCTTGCCGAGGAACGGCGCGGCGACCCGTCCGTCGCGGAACTGTCCACCGCGCAGATCCGCGAACAGCTGGCGCTCTCCGTCAACCGCGTCATGGCGGAGGGTTCGCTCTACGATCCCGACCTTGCCGCGCTGGCGATCAAGCAGGCGCGCGGCGACCTGATCGAGGCGGTCTTCCTGATCCGCGCCTATCGCACGACGCTGCCCCGCTTCGGGTCCTCCCACCCGGTCGACACCGCCGCGATGGCCTGTGACAGGCGCATCTCCGCGACCTTCAAGGACCTTCCGGGCGGCCAGATCCTCGGGCCGACCTTCGACTATACCCACCGGCTTCTCGATTTCGCGCTCGCCGCCGAAGGGCTTGCCCCCGATGCCGCCCCGCAGGCCGAGGCCGATGGGTCATCCGTGCCCCATGTCACCGGCTTTCTCGCGCGCGAGGACCTGATCCAGACCGAGCCCGATGGCCCCGCCATCCCCCGCGACCTGACACGCGAGCCGCTCGATTTTCCCGCTGACCGTCCCCTGCGCCTTCAGGCGCTGACGCGCGGCGACGAGGGGTTCGTCCTGTCGCTCGCCTATTCCACCCAGCGCGGCTACGGCAAGAACCACCCCTTCGTCGGCGAATTGCGCATCGGCACCGTCCCGGTCGAAATGGACATTCCCGAGCTGGGGTTTTCCATCGACATCGGCGAAGTGGTTCTGACCGAATGCGAGACCGTGAACCAGTTCACCGGCTCCAAGACCGAACCGCCGCAATTCACGCGTGGCTACGGCCTCGTCTTCGGCCAGACCGAGCGCAAGGCGATCTCCATGGCGCTCGTCGACCGCGCGCTCCGCTGGGAGGAATTGGGCGAGGACAATTCCGGCGCGCCCGCGCAGGATGTGGAATTCGTCCTCTATCATGCCGACAACGTGCAGGCGACGGGCTTTCTCGAACATATCAAGCTGCCCCATTACGTCGATTTCCAGTCCGAGCTTGAACTGATCCGGCGTCTGCGCGCCGAGGCGATGGCCTCCTCACGGCAGGAGGCAGCGGAATGATCCTAGTCGCCGCCGCCGTCCCCGCCGCCATCGCTCTCCCAGTCGGGGCGCGGGTCCTTGGGCGAGCGTTGCGCGCTGCCGTCAAGCTCGGTCCAGATGTACCATGTCACGCCATCGCGCTGTTCGATCCGCAGGCTCCGAGACCTGCGCCACACCAGCCAGGCGCTGGAGGTCGCGACCAACCCCGCCACCGGAAACAGCAGCGCGACCATGCGCTCCCAGCCGACAAGATCGTCGAAATTCGCAAGGATCAGCGCCGTGCTTCCTACGGTCCAAAGGATGCAAAAGATCAGCGCAAACATCGCGACAGGTCCGGCCCGGTTGGTCTTGTCCCGGGTCTGACCGATCAATCCGGCATCATCATGGCAATTTCGCGGGGATGACCATGCGCGACACCGACTACAATTTCGCCTATCTCGACGAACAGACCAAGCGCATGATCCGCCGCGCGATCCTCAAGGGGGTCGCCGTGCCGGGCTATCAGGTCCCTTTCGCCTCCCGCGAGATGCCCATGCCCTATGGCTGGGGTACGGGCGGCGTGCAGGTGACGGCGGCCTGCCTCACGCCCGAGGATACGCTGAAGGTGATCGACCAGGGCGCGGACGACACGACCAACGCCGTCTCGATCCGCAAGTTCTTCGAAAAGACGGCAGAGATCGCCGTGACCGAGCGGACGGCGGAGGCCACGATCATCCAGACCCGCCACCGCATCCCCGAAACGCCCCTGACCGAGGCGCAGATCCTCGTCTATCAGGTGCCGATGCCCGAACCGCTCCGCTTTCTCGAACCCTCCGAGGTCGAGACGCGCAAGATGCACGCGTTGCAAGACTACGGCCTGATGCATGTGAAGCTCTACGAGGATATCGCCCGCCACGGCGAGATCGCGACCGCCTATTCCTACCCGGTGATGGTCGAGGACCGCTATGTCATGTCGCCATCGCCGATCCCGAAATTCGACAACCCCCGACTGGTGTCCGCCGCCCTGCAACTTTTCGGCGCTGGTCGCGAACAGCGCATCTATGCCGTGCCGCCCCATACCCGTGTCGTGAGCCTCGATTTCGAGGATCATCCCTTCGACCCGTCGAAAGCCCCGCACCCCTGCGCGCTCTGCGGGGCCGAGGACAGCTATCTCGACGAGGTGATCACCGACGACCGGGGCAGCCGCATGTTCGTGTGTTCCGACACCGATTACTGCGCCGGCCGGCGCGGGGAGGCGGCATGACGGGCGGCGAAAAACGCGCGTTTCTCGCGTCGGAACCCCTGGGTTTTCCGGCGCGGAAAATTGCAGTTTTCCGGCACGGTTTGCCGCAGCAAACCGCGCCCCTGCCCCGAAACCTGCGCGGGGCAACCGATGCAGCATCCGTATTTTCAGGAAGATGAAGGGGAAGGGCGCATGACACCGCTTCTCGACGTGCAATCCTTGGGAAAAAGCTACGGCGGGCGGATCGGCTGTGCCGATGTGTCCTTACGCCTCTATCCCGGCGAGGTGCTGGGGATCGTGGGCGAAAGCGGCTCGGGCAAGTCGACGCTCTTGAATTGCCTGGCCGGTCATCTGCCGCCCGACACGGGCCGCGTCATCTTCGACACCCGCGCCGAGGGGCCGCGCGACGTGCTGACCATGTCCGAACCCGAACGCCGAATGCTGGGGCGCACCGATTGGGCCTTTGTCCACCAGAACCCGCGCGACGGCCTGCGGATGCGGATCAGCGCGGGCGGCAATGTGGGCGAGCGGCTGATGGCCGTGGGCGCGCGCCATTACGGCGAGATCCGGGCGCAGGCGACCGACTGGCTGGCCCGGGTCGAAATCGCCGAGGCCCGCATCGACGACCGCCCCAGCGCCTTTTCGGGCGGCATGCAGCAGCGGCTCCAGATCGCGCGCAATCTCGTGACCGGTCCGCGGCTAGTGTTCATGGACGAACCCACCGGTGGCCTCGACGTCAGCGTGCAGGCGCGGCTTCTGGACCTGATCCGGGGCCTCGTGCGGCGCATGGGGCTTTCGGCGATCGTCGTCACCCATGATCTTGCCGTCGTGCGGCTTCTGGCCGACCGGCTCATGGTGATGAAGGATGGCCATGTGATCGAAACCGGCCTGACCGATCAGGTTCTGGACGATCCGCAAGCCCCCTATACCCAGCTGCTCGTCAGCTCCGTCTTGCAGGTGTGACCCCATGATCCCCATGATCCACGTCGAAAACCTCGCCAAGAATTTCACCCTTCACAACCAGGGCGGGGCGAGCATTCCCGTCATCGCGGGGGCGGGGTTTTCCGTCGCCCCCGGCGAATGCGTTGCGCTGACAGGCGAAAGCGGGGCGGGCAAATCCACCGTCATGCGCATCCTCTACGGCAATTACCTCGCGCAGGGCGGCAGCGTCCGGATCGGCACGATCGACATCACGAAGGCCGAACCGCGCGAGATCCTCGCGCTGCGGCGCGAGACCTTGGGCTATGTTTCCCAATTCCTGCGCGTCGTGCCGCGTGTCCCCACGCTGGAGGTGGTGGCCGAGCCCTTGCTGGCCCTTGGCCGACCGGAGGAGGAGGCGTTCGACCGCGCGCGCGACCTGCTCACGCGGCTGCGCATCCCCGAACGGCTCTGGACGCTCTCGCCCACCACATTCTCGGGTGGCGAACAACAGCGCGTGAACATCGCGCGCGGCTTTGCCCATGCCTATCCCGCGCTTTTGCTGGATGAACCGACCGCAAGCCTTGACGCCACGAACCGCGAAACCGTCCTGACCCTGATCGAAGAGGCCAAAGCCGGTGGCGCCGCCATCGTCGGCATCTTCCATGATCTCGAGGCGCGCGCCCGCGTCGCCGACCGCGAGATCGACGTGGCGGTCTTCACCCCGAAGCTCGCATGATCGAGGGCCAGACCCAACCGGGCCGCCTGATCGCGGTCGTCGGCCCCTCGGGCGTCGGCAAGGACAGCGTGATGGAGGCGCTTTGCGCCGAACGCCCCGATCTTGTCCGGGTGCGCCGCGTGATCACCCGCGCCCCCGAGGCGGGCGGCGAAGAGTTCGAGGCCGTAACCCCCGCCCTTTTCGCCGCCCGCGCGGCGGGGGGCGATTTCGCGCTGCATTGGCAGGCGCATGGCCTCAGCTACGGGATCCCGCGCGAGGTGCATCAGGTTCTGGCGCGCGGGCAGGATGCGCTGGCCAACCTGTCGCGTGGCATGTTGGAACAGGCGGCACGGGTCTTTCCCGGCCTCCACGTCCTGCATGTGACCGCCCGCCCCGAGGTGCTGGCCGCACGGCTGACCGCCCGCCGCCGCGAAGGCCGGGCCGAGATCGCCCGCCGCCTTGCGCGGCCCGCGCCCGCATTCCCCGAGGGCCTGACAGTGACCGAGATCGACAATTCCGGCCGCCTCGACCGGGCCGTCGCCGCCGCGATGGCCGCGCTTTACCCCGAAAGGGTGTAGCGATGGACGAGGTGGAACAATCCCGCCGCATCCTCGCCCATCAGGCACAGGCTGCCGATGGGAACAGGCCCCGCCAGATGCGGCGCGAAATGGGCAGCCAGCACCTGTTCCGCCGCCTCTGCCCCGTCGTGCGACAGGGCCCCGGTGAGCGTCAGGTGAAACCGGAATTCCTCCATGACATAGGGATAGCCCCAGCGGTCCAGCAGTGCCTCCTGCCGCTCGGTCAGGGGGGATTTGCGCCGCCGCGCCAGTTCGGCCTCGCTGGGCGGCGCGCGGAACGGGTCAAGCGCCGCGACCGCCGCCCCCGCCAGTTCGGCCAGCGCCGGGCAGGGGTCTGTCGGCACGATGGCGATGAACCGGCCCAATCGCCGCACGGTCATGGCGGGGATCGTCACGGCCGCCCGCGCGGCGCAGAAATCCCGCGCCGCCGCATCGAGGTCTTTGGCCGTCATTCCCTTTGCGAGGTGAAAGGGCGGCTTGACCGTGCCGTGAAACCCGTATTTGCGCGGGGTGGCGGTCAGGGCTTCGGGGCGGTCGTGCAGACCGGGCAGGTCGGGCTGCGCCGTGCATGCGCCCGAAACACTGTCCCAGCCAAGCCAGTCCGCGCCCGCGCGATACAGCCCCCCTTCGGGAACGACATAAAGACCGTAGCGGCGGAACCCGTTCATTTCAGAGACACCTTTCGAGAGTGACATGCCCAAGGACCACGCAACGATGACCGATACGCTGACGCTGGCCAATGCCCGCCTGATCCTGCCCGAGGGCGAAAGGACCGGTCGCATCACGCTCCGCGCGGGCCAGATCGTCGAGCTTGCGGACGGGACGGCCGTGCCGCAAGGCGCTGTGGATTGCGACGGCGACATCATCGCGCCGGGTATGGTGGAACTGCACACCGACAACCTCGAGCGTCACATCCGCCCCCGGCCGTCTGCCCATTGGCCGCACAAACCCGCCATCGTGGCCCATGACGCGGAACTTGCCGCCTGCGGCATCACCACGGTCTATGACGCGATCCGCGTCGGCTCGATCGAGGGCAAGGGCGGTATCGGCTGGTCGCGCTATGCCCGCGATCTGGCCGACGAATTGCTCGCGATGCGGGCCTCGGGCGCGCTCAAGATCAGCCACCACATCCATCTGAGGGCCGAGATCTGTTCCCATTCGCTCATCGAGGAACTGGCCCAATTCGGCCCCGAGGATCGCGTCGGCATCCTGAGCCTGATGGACCATACGCCGGGACAGCGCCAATTCGCCGACCTGTCGCAATATGCCACCTACATGAAAGGCAAGCACGGCCTGTCGGAAGAGGTGTTTCAGGAACATGTCCGCACCCGGCAGGCGCTGGGCCAATCGGTGCGCGACCGGCATGAGGCCGCCGCCGTCGCGGCCGCGCAACGTCTGGGCGCGGTTCTGGCCAGCCATGACGATACCGAGCTTGCCCATGTGATCCGCTCGGCGGGCCATGGCATCGCGCTTGCCGAATTCCCCACGACGCGCGAAGCCGCCCGCGCCTGCCGTCAGCATGGCATCGCGGTGATGATGGGCGCCCCGAACCTCGTGCGCGGGGGATCGCATTCCGGCAATGTCTCGGCCACGGATCTGGCGCGCGAGGATCTGCTCGACATCGTCTCGTCGGATTATGTCCCGGCGGCGCTGCTTTATGCTGCCGTGCTTCTGGGCGAGATCTGGGGCGACCTTCCGCGCGCATTGGCGACGGTCACCCGCGCGCCCGCCCATGCGGCGGGCCTGCTCGACCGCGGCAGCCTTGCCGAAGGGATGCGCGCCGACGTCATCCGCTTCCGCCTGGTCGAGGGCGTTCCGGTCCTGCGCGGGGTCTGGTCCGCGGGCGCGCGCGTCGCCTGAGGGTCGCGACTGCGGGTCGCGTTCGGTCTGCATATTTGTGGTAAGATGAAGCTCTGCCATGGGCTTTGGTCAGCGGCCGAGGCCTTCGCGCTCCAAATAGGCCATGGCGGTCGGAATATCGCCCGCATCGCGCAATTCCAGAACCAGATGCGGGCGCTGGGGCAGGGCGGCGATGGCCCGGAACACCGCGTGCCAATTCACCGTGCCGCGCCCGGGCGGCCAATGCCGGTCGGCAAAGCCATCGGCATCTTGCAGATGCACATGCGCCAGCATCGCGCCCGCATCGGTGACGAAATAATCCACCGGTGGCGCTCCTGTCGCGCAATGGGCGTAGTGCGCATGGCCCGTGTCGATCGAGAGGCGTACGGCATCGCTGGCAAAGCGCGCAGCCAGTTCGCCGCGGAAACCCGGGGCAATATCCTCGATATTCTCGATGACCAGCGTTACGCCCTCCGCCTCGGCGCGCGCGACGGCGGGGGCAAGAAGGGCCAGCACCCTGTCGATCTTGGCCTCGAAGGCGGAGGGACGGTTGCCGCTCCGCGGATTGTCTCCAAAATTGAACCAATCCCATGTGGTGAAGGGGGAATGGATCACCATCTGCGAGGCGCCAAGGGCTGCGGCCGCCTCCACCCCGGTCACGAAGCGGCGCGCGACGATGGGGGCGATTTCCTCGTCCGCCGTGTCGAGCGGCAGGTCGTAGAAGGGTCCGTGGATGCCGAGCCGCCCGTCGAACCCGTCGAGCCACGCCTTGGCCTCTGCCACGAAAGCGCGCCAATCCCCGGTCAGCACGCCGGGGCGCAGAAAATCCTGCACCTCCAGATCGCGCTGCCCTTCGATCAGCCAATCCCGGTAGCGCGGTAGATCCGCGACCATCAGCGCCGCGCCGATTTTGAGGGGGAGCATCAGAACACCTGCCTTCCACAGCGCCAGACGGCCTGCACCGCGGGTTGATCCCCGATCATCCGCACCGCGACCAGATCGGCGCGCAAGCCTGCCTCGATCCGTCCCCTGTCCGACAGGCCCGTCATGCGCGCGGGCGCGTCCGACACAAGGGCAATCGCACGGGGAAGATCATGGGCAAAGGCCGGGTCCGCCGCCAACCGAAACGCCGCGTCAAGCGGCGAGCGCGGGATGTAATCGGAGGCCAGCGCATCAACGAGCCCCAGCGACAACAGCTCCGCCACCGAGACATTGCCCGATTGCGACCCGCCCCGCAGGTAATTCGGCGCCCCCGCCACGATCGCCATCCCCAACTCGCGGGCGCGGCGGGCCGCCGCCACCGTCGTCGGGAATTCCGAGATGGCAAGCCCCTCGGCCGCGGCCTGTTCGGCCTGCGCGGCACTGCGGTCGTCATGGCTCATCGCCGGCAATGCGCGGGCGCGCGCGGCGGCCACCACATGCGCGCGTACCTCGGCCCCGCGACGGCGGGACCGGTCGAGCAAATCATCCAGCATCGCGCGGCCCGTCGCCTCGTCCACCTCCATCTCGTGGATCATGTGGCTGAACCAGCGCGCAATGTCCGGGCTTTGCCGGTCACCCGGCGTGTGATCCATCACCGACACCAGCCGCGTCAACGGATGGGCGATGGTCGCATCGACCAGCGCCATGGTCTCAGGATCGGAAATCTCGCAGCGCAGGTGCAACAGGTGATCGGCGCGGAACACGCCCGCCGCCTGCCCCTCGGCCAGCGCCGCCACCAACGGCTCGAGGATCTCGCGCCGCTCGGGCCGTTTCATCGAGGCTCCGACCGACAGGCTGTCGAACACCGTCGTCGTGCCCCCCGAGATCACCACCGCGTCATGCGCCATCAGCGCAGGCAGGAAGGGCCAAAGCACGCCTTGCCGGGGATGGGTGTGCCGCTCGACATGGTCGGTGTGCAGATCGACGATGCCGGGGATCAGGTAGGCCCCCTCCAGATCGATCCCGTCGCCCGCCCGCGTCATCCCGGCGATCCTGCCCTCCTCGATGGCAAGCCCGCTCTCCACGATGCCGCGCGGCGTGACGATCCTTGCATGGCTCAGGGTCAGGGGGCGGTTGTGCGGGGCATCGAACATTCCGGGGGGCTCCATCTGATTGGCCCGTGTGAATGCCTGCACTGTAACGCCCATGTCGCGGCGCGGTGAAGCTTTCGTGACGCTTTGCCCCTGCCGTGGCCTCATCTTGTACCAACGCAACGGGCCGAATCGCGAATGCGCCCCGCAATGGGGCCAAACGCGCGCCCAATCCCCCGATTTTCTTCGACAAATGCCCGATATGTCCATGCGCCGGCTGCCACCGCGCCGGGCGGCAAGATGCGTCGAATCGGCGATTTCTTCGCCGGATCAGGCGGTTCGCGGATCGTCACAAATCATTCGTTCAACCATTACAGAACCATCATCAGCCGTCCCTAGGCATCCGGCGCAGCAGCAGGCCGGGCGATCCGGTCCGCCGCACCCGACCATGACCAAAGGGGATGCCTGACGATGTTCAAGACCACCTTCACCGCTCTCGTGCTGGGGGCCACCGCGCTCAGCTCCACCGCCGCCCTTGCGCAAGATTGGCGCGACGAGGTTCCCGTGTTCCGCATCGGCCTTCTGGGCGGCGAGAACGAGGCCGACCGCCTGCGCGACCACGCCTGCCAAGAGGCCTATCTCGAGGAGCGGCTCGGCGTCGATGTCCAGCTTTTCCCGGCCTCCGACTACGCGGGCGTCATGCAGGGCCTTCTGGCCGGCCAGCTCGAATTCGCGGGCCTCGGCTCGGCGGGCTACGCGGGCATCTACCTGCAAGACCCCGAGGCGGTGCGCCCGCTCTACACCACCATGCAGCTCGACGGCTCGCTCGGCTATTACTCGGTGATGTACACCCGCGCCGACAGCGGGATCGAGACGCTCGAACAGATGGAAGGCCGCAGCCTCGCCTGGGCCGATCCCAACTCCACCTCCGGCTATCTCGTGCCGCTCGCCGAATTGCGCGCAGCAGGCATCGAGCCCGAATCCTTCTTCTCCGAAACCGGCTTCGGCGGCGGCCACGAACAGGCCGTGATCGCGGTCCTGAACGGCCAGTATGACGGTGGCGTCACCTGGACCTCGGGCATCGGCGACATCAACCAGGGCTACAGCCGGGGCAACCTCCGCTCCATGGTCGACCGTGACCTGCTCGACATGTCCGAGATCAACATCATCTGGCAGTCGAACCTCATCACCAACGGCCCCCGCGTGATCCGCGCCGACCTGCCGCAGGAACTGCAGGATCTCGTGATGGGGGCGATGATGCAGCTCCAGACGCTCGACCGCGAGTGCTTCAACGCGATCAACGATGGCGAGGCGATGGGCTACTGGCCGATCACCTCCGACTTCTACGAGCCGATCATCAACATGCGCCGCGAAGCCACCGGCACGCGCTGACCGCACCGCACTGGACCGGGGCTGGCCATGGGTCGGCCCCGTTTCCTCCTGTCCGCCCGCGCCGGTTCCGTCCGGCCATGACCCAAGGGGTGATCCCATGCTGAAGATCGAGAAACTGACCCGCCGTTTCGGCCAGAACCTCGCTGTCAACAACGCCAATCTGCAGATCCCCGATGGCCAGATGGTGGGCATCATCGGGCGCTCCGGGGCGGGGAAATCCACGCTTCTGCGGCTCCTGAACCGCCTCATCGACCCGTCCGAGGGGCAGATCCTGTTTGGCGACACCGATATCGCCGCCCTCAAGGGGCGTGACCTGCGCGCCTGGCGGTCGGATTGCGCGATGATCTTTCAGCAATTCAACCTCGTCGGCCGCCTGGATGTCGTGACCAATGTCCTGACCGGCCGCCTCTATGATGTGCCCGCATGGCGCTCCATGGCGCAGGTCTTCACGCCCCGCGAACGCGCCTTCGCGATCCAGGCGCTCGACCGGCTCGGGATGGCCCACACCGCGCTCCAGCGCGCCGAAACGCTCTCGGGCGGCCAGCAGCAGCGCGTCGCCATCGCCCGCGCGCTGGCGCAGGAACCCAAGATCCTCCTGGCCGATGAACCCATCGCCAGTCTCGATCCGATGAACGCCAAGATCGTCATGGACGCGCTGCGCGACATCAACAAGCAAGACGGCATCACCGTCATCTGCAACCTCCACACGCTCGACACCGCGCGCAATTATTGCGACCGGATCATCGGGATGCAGGATGGCCGCATCGTTTTCGACGGCACGCCCGATCTTCTGACCACGCGGATGGCGCGCGAGATCTACGGCGCCGAAGCGGACGAGGCCTTCAACGAGGCCGCGACCTCGACCGCCATCCCCGCCACGCCCGCGCCCGTCCGCGTTCCGGCCTGAGGGGGCAGCCTCATGACCTATGCGAATGCCGCGGACGGCGTGCCGGGCGATGCCCCGCGCGATGCTGTCTCCACCTATGAACGCCACCGGGCCGAACTGCGCGCCTCCAAACGGCTTTGGAACATCGTGGCGCTGTTGGCCTTTCTCGTCTGCCTCGGCCTGTCGGTCTGGATCAGCCAGTTCTACCCCGAACGTCTGGCCAACGGCCTGCCGCGCATCTTCGAATATTTCGCCACGATCCTGCCCGACCTGCAATGGAACCTGCTCTTCGAAGGCCGGGCCGAGGATGGCCGCGCCGTGCCGGGCTCGCTTACCTTCTGGTACACCGACTTCTGGACCTATGTCGCGCTGATCTGGGAAACGATCCTGATGGCGATCACCGCGACGCTTATGGGCGCGGGCGTGGCCTTCGTCCTGTCCTTTCCGGCTGCGGCAAATCTTGCGCCGAACAGCTGGGTCTACTGGCTCTCGCGCCGCTTTCTCGAGATCTGCCGCGGCATCCCGGAAATCCTTCTGGCGCTCGTTTTCGTCTTCATGATCGGCATCGGCCCTTTGGCGGGCGTTCTGGCCATCGCGATCCACACGGCGGGCGCGCTGGGCAAGCTGTTCGCGGAGGTGAATGAAAACGCCTCCTCCCGCCCGATCGAAGGCATCACCGCCGTCGGCGGCACATGGGCCGAAAAGATGGCCTACGGCGTCGTCCCGCAGGTCGCGCCGAATTTCTTCAGCTACGCCATGCTGCGTTTCGAGATCAACGTGCGCGCCTCCTCCATCATCGGCTTCGTCGGCGCGGGCGGCATCGGGCAGGAACTCAACCGCGTCATCTCCTTCTATTCCGATGACAGGGTGATGGCCGTCCTCATCCTCGTCGTGCTGACCGTGACCATCATCGACCTGATCTCCGAGCGGATCCGCCTCGGCTATATCGGGCGGGAGAATTTCGCATGAGCATCGCCTCCCTCTCCGCCGTCACCGAGGATCAGGTGGCGGGCCTGCGCGCCTCCCATCCCGGCGCCTTCGACACGCCGCTGCGGACGCTCCGGCGCTGGGCACCGCTGATCCTTGCCATCCTCTATGTCATCGGCTCGCTGTGGTATTTCGACTTCGGGCGGCTCCTCGACGCCTCCGACCGCGTGCTGCGCCTCTTGCGCAATTTCGTGGTCTGGCAAGACATGGCCGATTGGTCCTATCGCCAGATCTATGTCGGCATCGCCCAGACGCTCGCCATGGCCTTTCTCGGCACGCTTCTGGGCACCATCGGGGCGTTGGGCGTGGGCTTTCTGGCCGCGCGCAACGTCATGCCCGTCATGATCGTGCGCCAGATCGTGCGCCGCATCCTCGACATCCTGCGCGGCATCGACAGCCTCGTCTGGGGCCTTGTTTTCGTGCGCGCCGTGGGGCTCGGGCCGCTGGCGGGCGTTCTCGCCATCTTCGTCTCGGACCTCGGCACGCTCTCGAAACTCTATTCCGAGGCGATCGAGAACATCGACCGCAAGCAGGTCGAAGGGGTCAAGGCCACCGGCGCAAGCCAGCTCGGCGTGATCCGCTACGGCTATATCCCGCAGGTCCTGCCGGTCTTCATCTCGCAATCGCTCTATTTCCTCGAGAGCAACACGCGGTCTGCCACCATCCTCGGCATCGTGGGCGCAGGCGGCATCGGGATGATCATCATCGAACGCTTCCGCGCACAGCTTTACGATCAGGTCGCCTTCGTGGTGCTGAACGTGCTGGTCCTGATCTTCGCCATTGACTGGCTGTCCAAGCGCGTGCGCCTCTGGGCCATCGGAGAAAAGCACGATCCATGACCAAACAGCTGACCGAGGCCCCGACCATCCACCCAGAGGCGGAGATCGGGGCCGATGTGACCCTCGGCCGCTGGACCGAGGTGGGCCGCCTGACCAAGCTCGCCCAGTGCGAACTGGGCGATTATTCCTACATCTGCGATTTCGGCCACGTGATCTGGTCGACCGTGGGCAAATGGACCAACATCGCCAACATGGTCCGTCTCAACCCCGGCAACCATCCCACCTGGCGCGCAAGCCAGCACCACGCCATCTACCGCGCCGCCCAATACGGCTTCGGCGCGGACGAGGCCGAGTTTTTCGACTGGCGGCGTGATCATTGGGTGACCATCGGCCATGACGTCTGGATCGGCCATGGCGCGACGGTGCTTGCGGGCGTGACCGTGGGCACAGGGGCCGTGGTGGGGGCAGGGGCCGTCGTCACGCGCGACGTGCCGCCCTACACCATCGTCGCGGGCAGCCCGGCGCGGCCCATCCGCCGCCGCTTCACCGACGCCCAGGAACAAGCGCTGATGGACATCGCGTGGTGGGATTGGGACCACGCCCGCTTCGGCGCGGCCATCCCCGATTTCCGCGCCCTGCCCATCGACGCCTTCATCGAGAAATACCGCCCCTAATCCCCGGCATCCGCCGCCCCGACCGGCGCGCGGGTCCGGCGCGCCAGCGCCTCCAGCGCGGCAAGGGCGCGCGGCTCGGGCCTTGCCCGCGTCTGGGCCTTCGCGGCTGGCAATCCGGGTCCGCCCGGATGCAGGTGCAGGCCCGTCTGATGAACCCGCATCATCTTGTCCATGCCTTCCGCATGCGGCAGCCCCTCGGGGCCGAGGCTCAGGATGCCGCCCCGCCACGACAGGGTCACCGGCCCCTCCAGCATCCGCGCCACATCGGCGGCAAAGGGCAGGATCAGCACCGGCACCAAGACCCCCTCCATCCCGACACCATCGGCCGGCATCAGCCGCGCCATGTCGCTCAGCGACGCGCCCGTCCGGATCGGGCATAGCGCGCCCCCCGCACCGCGCCACACCCGGTCGAGCGCCCGCACCGGCGCCAGACCGGGATCGCGCCGCACCCGGATCTCGGCCAAAAGCCCCGCCAGCGCCGCCGCCCCGTCCAGCCCCGCCGCGCACAGGATCCGCACCGCCCGCCCGGCCTCGTCCGCCAAATCCCAGGGCAGGCCCGCCCCCCGTGCCGCCCGCCGCGCCAAGGCCTCGATCTCGCCAAAGGACAGGCTGTCGGTCATCCCCCGATCCTTTCCGCGACGGGGCAGGGCGCACCGCCGAACACCCGCGCCGCCACCCGGTCGGCCTGTCCCCCCGTCCAGACCTCGGCCCCGAGGAACGCCAGCATCGCCCGGATCAACAATTCGGGCCGCAGATCAGCGTCGATCAGGTTCTCGCGGATCTCGGCATAGGGCGCGAAGCCCGCGATCTGCGCCCGCCGGATCGCGCG
Source organism: Roseicyclus marinus (assembly GCF_030163795.1). Lineage (GTDB taxonomy): Bacteria > Pseudomonadota > Alphaproteobacteria > Rhodobacterales > Rhodobacteraceae > Roseicyclus > Roseicyclus marinus. The sequence goes on from NZ_JASJOF010000020.1 coordinate 23,289, forward strand.
GCGATGGTCGGGATGATCCAGCAAAACCTGCGCCACAGGCGTCTCGTCGGGATAACGCCCCAGCACCCGCCACGCCCGCACCGCGTCATGCACGACCGCCAGCGGCAGTTCAAAGGGTGCGCCCGGCCCGCCTTTGCGCGCGCCCAGCCTCGGGTCCTGCTCGTCGCCCGTCATCGACCAGGCCAGCGCGGTCATCGACACCTCCGACCAGTCGCGCTCCAGCGCCCAACCATGCACCCCCGCGATCAGCGCGCGCACCCGCCCCACGGGCAGCGCCCCGTCGATCCGGAAATCCCTGTCCAGCGTGTCCGACATGCAATGCCCCAGACCGTCGATCAGCGCGCCATGCGGCTCCAGCATGGCCGAGGCCAGAACCTCCTGCGCGGCCACCGGCAAGGCCTGCGCCGCCCAAGCCGCCAGATCGGCCCAAGGTGCCCGCGCCGCAGGCCCCGCCTCCATCCGCGCCAGCAGCGCCGCGCGCCCCTCGAACTCCGTCGCCGCGATGCGTTCGGCCACCTCCCGCCACGCCGGACCTTGCGCCTGATCCAAGGCCCGTACCCGCCCTAACGCCTCTTCGCGCGCCATCATCCATGTGTTGAAGAGACAAGGATGGTTCACCGGAAAGGCCGCCATCCCCAGCCCGGCCCAAAGGCCGACACCGAGCGCTTGCGCCGGCCCCTGCGCCAAGGCCACGGCCCCCGCGCCGCCCCGTGCCGCGGCCATCGCCTCGCACAGGTCGCGCGCCAACAACCGCGCCAGCCACAACATCAGCAATTCCGCCTGATAGGGCGCATGAAGCTCGGCCCTGTCCGCGATCAGATCCCGGTCCGTCGTCCCCGCCTTGCCCGCGGCCAAAACCGCTCCGGTCCAGACCAGCGCACCCGCCTGCGCGACCAACTCGGGCCGGGGCTGTGCGCCTTGGGCCAGCGCCGCGACGACATGGGGCCACAGGATCGCGTCACGCTCCAACCGGGCCACGCACAATTCCGTCTCGCTCACCCGGAACGGCCACGGTCCGCCAAGACAGCCACTCAACCGGGCCAGCGCCGCCGCCCCCGGAACACCCTCATGCAGCGCCACGCCGATCCCATCCCCGGCACTGACGGCAACCAGCGCATAGCGCCGGGTCCCCAGATCGATCACATAGACCGCGCGCCCATGCCCCTCCGCGTCACACGCAAACAAGACGCGCTCGACGCCCCGTCCCGACAGGGACAGGCGGCGCAAAAGCTGCGGCACGAAACTCAAGCGGCAGGGCCGCATGTCCCCCAACCGTGCCAGTTGCATGACCTGCGCCGGGGGGCGCAACCCTCGGGCCGGGGGCGGGCCCGCCCCGCTCATTCGCGCAAGGTCCGTTGTGATGTCTTGCGCACCTCGCCCTGCGCGGATGTCTTGCACGCCGCGTCCCGCGCCGATGCCCGCCGCAGCGGATGCAGCGCCAAGCCTAGACTCCCCGCCTCTGGCGTGTCGCCGCAAGCGACCCTTCGCGGTCCATCCGTCCCCGCCGTGCCGCAGCCCATCGTGCGCCCGCCTTCCGTTGTCCCGCCCCCGCAGCATGGGCCGGGTTGCAGGGCAGGTCAAACCAATCCGGCGTCCGTCACCCCAGCCGCGTGTCCGTCCCGGTACGATCCGGCGCCGCCTCCGACCCGTCCCGGACCGGGGGGGTGACCGGGGCCATGCCCAGCATCGACAACACCGCCCGCACATCCGACGCGTTCCCGGCGGCCACCATCACCTCGGCCAGCAGCGACCGCAGCAGCGTCGCGCCCGGTTGCGCCTCGACCGCCGTCACAAGGATCGCCATCGCCGCGTCCAGATCACCGTCGCACAGCGCGATCCGCGCCCGGATATGCGCCTCCTGCGTCGGGGGTATTTCGCCCTCGACATGCGCCAGGATGCTGCGCGCAAGCTGGATCCGCCCCGCGTTCAGCGCCAGATCAATCAGGAAATCGACCGCATCGGGCCGTCGGTCGGGCAGGCGCGCCCGCCGCGCGCGGGCCAGCGCCGCAGCGATATCGCCCCGGCCCAGCAGCGCCCGAATCAACAGATGCCCGCCCTTGCCCGGGATCGGTACGTCAATCTTGTCCCCGCTGCGCCCCTCCGGCCGGGCCGTCGCGCCCTCCGCCCCGGTTGCAAGCCCCTCCGCATCGTCGATTGCCGTATGACGCGCCATTCCCAAACCCTCATTGTGTGTCGGCGGGCGGACAGCGGCGCGCAACTGTCCCGTCCGCCCCGCCGAACGCGGGCCGGGCCGATCCGGCGCATCGACATCCCCCACCCGCCACCCTTGCGGGGATCGGTTAACACTCGGTTAACGCGGTCAACGTCGCGCCCTGACGCCTGCGCCGGGTCAGGCGACCACGCGTTGGCCTACGTCCCTTTTCGCGCATCGCCGCCGCGCCCCGCCGCTTTTCCGCCCCGCGTCCGCGCAGCCGCGTTGCGCCGCGCGGCAAGTTGTTGCAACACTTGGTCATGGCCCATTTCGGCCCGTCGCCTGCCGCCGTTTCGCATCGAGGATCATTGTCTTGCCCGCCGTCTTGCCGTACCGCCCCGTTCCCCTTCGCGCCCTGTGCCTGTCTGTCGGGCTCCTTGTCTCGGGCATGGGCGGCGTCGCGGCGCAGGGCATCGGCCTGCCCGACGCGGACATTCTCGCAGCCCAGCAGGCGCAATACGACGCTGCGGTCCCCGGTTCCGTCTTCGCGCTGAACCCCTTGCGCAACTCCCAGACCGCGACCGGGGCCGATGGCACCAACTTTCGCCTCACCTCGGTCAATCCGGCGGTGAATTCATGGTTCGTGGTCGAGATCACGGCCCCCGGCGCGCGCCCGCGCAGCTATCATCTGGAAAACGCCGATCCCGCGCTCACCCAGATCTCGCTCGGGACAGAGGGCGGCGTGCCTGCGCTTCTCCTCGATCAGGACGGTCTGACCACCGCCTGCGCGCCCTGGGAAAACGGCGCGCTTGCGGCGGCCGCCGAAACCGATCTGCCCTTCGCACCGGTCTGTGACTGGGCGCTGTTTTTGCGCAACCCCGTGCGCGGCAACCGCACCACGCGCGAGGCCGTGTCGCAATTCCTGCGCGACAATGTCGTCTTCGGCGACCAGATCGTGAACCTGATCAAGGGCGCCTTCTTCGAAGATGCCTTCATGGTCTCCTCCGAAGGGCTGGAGACCGAGGCCGAGATCAGCGGCGTCGACCTCCTCGGAACGGCGCTCCTGTCGCAGACCCCCGCGATGCGCCCCGCCATGGGCTTCGACCTCGACGGGACCGATGGCGGCGCGATGACCGCGGGCAGCTGGTACGAGGTCACGGATGCGCCCGGCATCTACGCCAGCGTCATGCAACCCGGCATGATCGCGCGCGAGGTCTTCTCCGTCCCCGGCGCGAACGGTCTGGATGGCGTGGAAAACCGCGCCGATGTCTATCTCGTGGCCTTCGACATGTCGCGCTTCGACCTCGGCTACGAGATCGGCACCGATCATCCCGCGCTCGGCTGGTCGCCGCGCCCCTCGGGGGCGGGCCGCCACAATCAGGGCCCGGGCCCCGACGGGTTCGACCGACCCGATCCGCTGGTGTTCAACGGGATGCTCTCGCCCGTGCTCTACGAAACCGTCGCCGCCACCTTCACCGGCGGGTTCAAGCGCGAACACGGCGCTTGGCGCTTCGGGGATTACGCCACCTTCAACTGGGGCCACCATTACGGCTTTCTCACCCATGGCGTGACCTTCTCCCGGCTCTGGCCGACGCTCGCCACGCTCTACGTGCTCGATGACGGCACGATCGGGATGCGCAGCTGGACCGAGGAAGATGCCGCGCTGAGCGACCGCCTCGTCTTCGCCCGCCAGAACGGCGTCCCCCTGATCGAGAACGGCGTGCCGGGCGACCGCGTCACCTCCTGGGGCGGCGGCAACTGGTCGGGCTCGGCCGAGGCGAACCTGCGCACGCTGCGCGCGGGGGCTTGCCTGCGCAGCGTCGAAGGGCGGCAATTCCTGATCTACGCCTATTTCTCCGCCGCAACCCCCTCGGGCATGGCGCGCACCTTCCAGGCCTATCAATGCGATTATGCGATGCTTCTGGACATGAACAGCCAGGAGCTGACCTACATGGCCCTCTACACCCGGCAAAGCGGCGACCTGGAAACCCGCCACCTCGTGCGCGGCATGTCCGAGGCCGATCCGGGCGGCGTGCCCCGTTTCATCGCCGCCCCCGACAACCGCGATTTCTTCTACCTTGTGCGGAGGGACTGACGCCATGATCCGACCGATCCTCAAGACCGCGCTGGCGGCCCTGCTTCTGGCGCTGCCTGCCGGGGCCCAGACACTCACTGAGCGCAACGAGGCGATGTTCGCGCAGATGCAACAGATCCGCGGCCTCTCCTCCGCCGAGATCAGCCGCGTGCGCCAGATCTTCGCGGCCTCGCCCAATGGCTGGATGGGGCAGGGCAACCCCGCCGTCACCCAACACCCGCTCACCCCCGAAGAGGCCGCCGCCCGCCTCGGCGGTTCGGTCGCGCAGGTGCAATCGAGCTACCGCAACCGGGAATACGAGCGGATCTGCGGCGAACCTTTCATGGTCCCCCTCTACGATCCCGCGACGCAAAGCCCGCGCGACGCGACTGTCTGCGCCGATATGTTCGAATACCCCAACATTCCCATGGTCTACCCGGTCGTCTGGGTCCGCGCGAACGAGGCCGCCCAGCTCTGCGCCGCCGAAGGCAAACGCATGGGCGATGCCCATGAATGGGAAGGCGCCGCCGCAGGTCAGCTCCTGCCGCCCGATTACCCCTTCGACCGGATCCGCGGGATGGGGGCCTCGGCCGCCGTCAACACCATGCGCTCGCTGCACAATTCCCGCTACGCCAACACGTCGGGCACCTATTCCATCGGCAGCTGGCGCTCGGGCGTCTGCGCCACCGGGAGCTTCAAGAACGCGTCGTGCAATGGCGGCAGCTTCACGGGCTGCGGCTCCAACACCTATCCGGCCGGCTCCTTCCCCGAATGCCGCTCGCCCCTGGGCGTCTTCGACATCGACGGCAATGCCGCCGAACACATGAACCTGCCGCTTTCCGAGGATCAGATGGCCAGCCGCGGCTCGACCACGCTCGGCGTGACCGAGATGAAAGGCTCGTGGTTCATCTGGGATACGATCCGCGCCCATGAACATTGGGCCCGCTGGCGCGCGCCCTTCTGGCACGGCACCCGCGTGATGGCGGAGGGCAGCCACCGCAACTATCACCTCGGCTTCCGCTGCTTCCGCGACGTGGGCTGAGGCGCGGCGCCAAACCACCCAAGCCTTGCGTCAGCCCGCGCGCGGGGCAGCAAGCCAACCCTTGGTCCTGCCCAAAGGACAGACCCGTGCCGAACGCCCGGCTCATCCCAACGTTCGGGGGCCGTGCGCAGGCCTAACCCCCGCGCCCGATCGCGCCTAACACTCTTCATCTTGGAAAAAAACTCCGGGGGAGGCGCCGCAGGCGACGGGGGCAGCGCCCCCAACTGCCATACCACCGGTCCCGTCATGCAAGGATCAGCGCAGCGCGGCCAACCGCACCGTGGTTCCGCTCAGCGGCCCGTCGCTGTTCAACAGCCCCGCGTATTGCCCGTCGGTCAACAGCCCGCGCAAATCCACCGCGCGCCCGTCGACATAGGCGGTCCGCGCGACCAGCCGGATCCCGTGACTGTAATCGGCATAGGATGCGCCATGCACCGTCGACAGCGGTTGGATCGGGTCGCCGTTCGACCGGTGCCAGCCATAGATCGCCACGCGACCCGGCGCATTGGCCAGCCGATTGGCGATCACCACATCCTTCTTGTGGCCCGCGACCAGCAGGCCGGGGCGCGCGCCCGCGCGGGCGAATTGCGCCGCAACGGTCTGGTTGTGGCGCAGGAAATACTCGGTCGACGACATGGCCGAGGTCGGCGGCATCGGCGAGGGCTGTACCCGCACATCGGCCTGCGCATAGATGGCATCGACCATCCGCGTCGTCGGCAGCATCATCCCGTAGCCTTCCGCCACCCGCAGCGCGGCGGGCAGGCCCAGCGGCACCCGCACATGATCGGCATCCGACCCGATGGCAAGGTAATCGGGCGTGACGCAGATCGTGATCTCGGTCTGCCGTCCGCCCACAGTTCCGGCGAACCGCACCGGTTGCAGGTCGCGCAGGTGGTCGGGGATATTGCCGCGGAGCGCCTCGGTCGCCAGCGCGCTGTCGCGCGACGATCCGCTGCCGTTGCCGACGGCCGCCATGACGGCCGCGCCTCCGGCCGCCCGGTTCGGGCGGCGCGGGATATCGCGGGCCAATTGGCGCGAACAGGGGTTCGCGCCCGCGCGCGGGGCCACCTGTTCGGGGGGCACCACGCCCTCGAACGGGCAGCCGAAGGCGGTGGCGATGCCGCCCTCGATCATGATCCCCTTTTGCAGCATCAGGGCGCAGACCG
>NZ_JASJOF010000021.1 GCF_030163795.1 Roseicyclus marinus
CGCGCCGCCGATCCCAACCGCGCTCACGATCGCCAGCTTTGCCTCGTCGTCCCAACGCCGGCGGCGCTCAACACCCAGAACCTCGCCCCGCATAGCCCCTCCGCACATAAGAGACGTCGCAAACGACGTCGTTATGCACGTGTCTTAGAGCCTCACGCTGAAATCCGGCAGGCGGTGCCAACCGGGCGGTTACGTGCGGTCGTCCGCATCGCGGCCTTCGACGACGTTCCCGAACACGACTTCGAGGTAGAGACGGTCGAAGACGATCACGTCACCGGCACTGCCCTCACCGGTCCCCTCGCGGGCCAGTACGGGGAGCCTGAGTTCGACCTGATCGTCGCGCTCCGCTCCTGACCCCCTCACATCGCCAACCAGATCACCCCGGACCGTCAGGCTCCGGGAAGGAGGACGCATGTCTATCAAGATCAAGTATGCCTACCTGAAAGACCAGACTTGGATGTTCCGCCGGAACTACCCCGCAGACGTTCGGTTCATCCTTGGAACGCAAGCCCTAAAACAGTCACTCCGGACCAGTGACCCCCGGATTGCCCGGTCTCGTGCCTCGGAGGTTAACGCCCGGTTCGACCAGATCGTCGGGAAGACAAGAGCAACAGGGAAAGCCTCGCTGGAGCTCCTTGCCGAGCGTTCGGAACCCGCCAGCGCTGACGATGTTTGGCGTCAGGCAGCAAAGACCTTACGGGCCGCCTTTGACGTCGAACGGGCCGCCCTTCCGGCCATCGCGTTCCAGCCCGACCCAAGCCGGTTCGTGTCACGGCGCAAGGTCGGAGATCTGGCCCAAGAGTATCTCCGCAAACGGGCTCGGGAGCTTCAGCCCGGGGGCTACAAGAGCGTTCGTTACTCCATCGGGCTGTTCGTCTCTGTCCATGGGACCAAGCCTGCCTGTCTTCTGTCCCCTGCGGACGGGAAGCGGTTCGTTGAGCAGGTGACCCGGCTTGCTCCGACGATTGGCAAGTCCCGCCAGTCCCGGAACCTCGACATGGACGGGTTGATCCGGTTCTCCGAGCGCCAAGGGTCGGTGATCTCGGTCAGGACCCAGAAGCGGATTGTCTCGCAGGTGTCTTGCTTCCTGCGCTGGGCGGTCAAGGAAGGCCATATCGCGGCCAACCCCTTCGCGTCAGTAGGGATCGAGCAGCGGGTGCGCCCAGCGCCCTACGCGGTGCCGACTAACGACGAAGTTCGCCGTCTGCTGTCTGACCCTGACCATTCCCTCCACTTGGTGCTGCTGTTCTGCCTCCTGACAGGAATGAGAGCAGGGGAGGCCGTGGGCCTGCTGAGAGAAGACCTAGTCAACAAGGGCAACCTCGGGGTGTTCGCTCTTGTTCGTCCTAATCGGTTGCGTGGGCTGAAGACGGACGCCTCGGAACGGGTGGTGCCGCTCCATGGTGTGCTTCAGGACCGACTGTCGCTGTTACCGGCAGAAGGCCCGTTGTTCCCTGATCTCAAGGTATCGATCGTCACCAAGCGGTTTTCGACACTTCGAGGGCAGCTGGGTCTCGACCGTCCCGGGCTGGTGTTTCACTCCACCCGGAAGTGGTTCATCACCCAGTGCGAACGGGCGGGCGTTCCTGAGCACTTCACCGCGTCCCTAGTCGGCCACCAGTCGGCCCGGTCGGAGAACCGGCTGACCTACTCGATCTACTCGGCAGGTATCAGCGACGAGCAGAAGCGGGGGATCATCGACGCGATCCGGTTGCCGGAATGAACCGCCTGCCTGACATCGACGCCTTCGAGGAGCGGGCGGCCATCGCTGAGTACGACGGTGGGCTGTCCAGGGAAGAGGCGGAAGACCTCGCGGCCCGGGCTCAAGGCTACCGGGACCGGCACCACTACTGGGAAGTGCTGGCTGACTACGTGATCCGTTCAGGACGACCATAACCAACCCTCCGGCGGCAACGCCGGGGGGCCTTCTTCCCTTTTTCTTTTTTCATCGTTGTCTCTCCGGTGAGGTTGACCAAGGACAAGGAACAATGGGTACCCCGACGGGACCGCTGAAGACTACGCCTGCGACATGGCTCGGTTGACGGCAGAGGCGCGATCAGACCGTCAGAGCGACGCGTCCGGGGCTTCCTGCCAGACTGTGAGCGGGCGGGCCTTCAGACGGCCCCGTGACCGTGCCGCCACCAGAGCCCTCGAAACGGCACCCGAGGCACCCTGATTGCCCCAGTAACCGCCCCAGAGGCTAGGGGGGCAGAGGAAAAGGTGAGAAGGAACAACAACAGTAAAGGGCTCCTACCACCCCAGCCAGTTCCAACCCGATCAGAGAGCCAAGCACCTGAGGGCTGTGAGAGGCCCTAGAAGGCCCCACAAAGGGCCCCCCCGGGTGTTGCGGGTGTCTCGACCCTCAGATGGACGGAGGCAGGCTCACAGGAGCCACCCGTCGATCCCATTGGCCCAGTACTCCCAGTCGTCGTGCTTGTTGTCCGCCCGGGTCCCCAGTTCAAGGTGGTCGGGGTTGATACAGCGACGGTTATGGCACCGGTGTCGGACCACCTCATCAGCCGCCGCCGGGGTCCTCGTAGCCAGACAGTAGACGAACCGATACGCTGGGACCTGCCGCCCTCGGAACCTCACCCGCCGAGGGGTCCGAGTGGCCGTTTGGAGGCACCCGTCTGCTGACTGAACGGTATCGGCAAACAGAGAGTTAGCCCTCGAATGGGCCTCCTCATAGTGGTGTTCAAGGACTGACTGCCACCAGACTTCCGAGTCATCCATCAGGCGCATCATACGTCGAACCCCAGCGGAGCGGGATCCAGCTTTGTGAGGTGATCAACCAAAGGTTCCTGAGTTCTGTCATCGCCGAAGAGGACCCCGCCTTCGATGCTGAAACCGGGGCGGACCCAGATAGCGCGACTGTAGTCAACACCACCCCACTTGACCTTCGACTTGGTCCAGCCAAGCTCAGACATCAGATGCTTGGTCGAATTGAGATTGGTCTTGAGTTGTTCATGGACGACCTTTGCGACGTTGCCCTCGGGTATCGCGTGCAACCGGCGGGCGTCTAGGAACTCCTCCAGTTGGTCAATCGTGGTCTGCCGCGACGCCCCATGGATGCGTCTCATGACGTCTGTGGCGAAGCGTTCCACGTTCAGAGACTTTGCGTTGAAGTCATCCCCTAGCTGGCGTTCAAGAAGGGCGCGATAGAGGGCGGCGACAGCGCGGTCGTCGTCAAGCATCCGGTGAAGGCGTTCGACGAGGCCGGAGAAGGCAGCAGCGCGAGGTCCTGCAGCGTGGCCGTCGTGGTCCACCTCAATGACGTAGTAGCGGCGGTCATCTGGCTCGATCCACAGCGGCAGATGGTTCGTTGTGAACAGGAAACAACAAGACTGGCGGACCTGCTTGGCTTCTCGCCCCTTGTGTTCAGCGACGGTGCTTCGCTCCGTGATATACGTCTTAAGGGTGTTGCCTTGCGAAGAGTCTGGTCTCAGTTTCAGTTCTTCCGAGATCACGAGCTTGGCATGAAGCAACGGGAGGTTGAACCTCGCGACGAGCTTGTCGACGCTGTTCTGGGTGACGGTATTGTCTTCTCCGAACAACCGGACGGCCAACTGGCACGCGGTGCTCTTTCCCGATCCCTTGGTCTTCGAGTAGAGGAAGGGAGCCCACATCGGCTTGTCGTCCTCGTGTTGGAGGCACCATGCCAGCCAGTCGAGGAAGACGTTTCGCTCGACTTCTCTAGGCAGCAGCCACTCGAAGAACTCGGCGGCCACTCCGTAGTCAGGCTCCACGTCCGCGACCAGCTGCCTGTAGGACGGCGATCGCCAAGTGTTGAGATGGACGTAACCGTTAACCCAGATAACCCGGTTCATATCCCCGGGCTGGCACACCCGCTCCCCGGACCATACTGGGATCGACAGGCGGTGGTCTGCGTGCCGCTCGTCGATAGCCTTCCGGAAGGCACGACTGAGCGTCTCGCGGTTCAGGTAGTTGGGCCCGTAGCGCTCATAAAGCCGGAACAAGCTGATGCGCTCGATATCGGCCTTGGACAGTGGCGTATCGGGTAGGTCGATGTCGAAGTACTTCTGATCCTTTCGGACGAACCACGAACTGATGAGGCCAGCGACTTCATCGATGATTTCAAGTTCGGTTAGTTCAGCGGGGCCCGCGACAGGGCGTAAATCGTTGTGTTCATTGATCATGAAACTCTCATGTTGGTTATGAAATATAGGCTCTGAGGAAGCCTCGGAGGCCATCGAAACGCGGCGTTTGGCCAGGGCCCGAAATCGCGTTCAATATAGCTCTAACGTCCCCTGGAAGGGAATCTCATGAAATCAATGACTTAGGAATCTGCCCGAAAAGCCTCCAAACGGCCACTCGGACCCCTCGGCGGGTGAGGTTCCGAGGGCGGCAGGTCCCAGCGTATCGGTTCGTCTACTGTCTGGCTACGAGGACCCCGGCGGCGGCTGATGAGGTGGTCCGACACCGGTGCCATAACCGTCGCTGTATCAACCCCGACCACCTTGAACTGGGGACCCGGGCGGACAACAAGCACGACGACTGGGAGTACTGGGCCAATGGGATCGACGGGTGGCTCCTGTGAGCCTGCCTCCGTCCATCTGAGGGTCGAAACACCCGCAACACCCGGGGGCCCCTTTGTGGGGCCTTCTAGGGCCTCTCACAGCCCTCAAGGCCTTGGCTCTCTGATCGGGTTGGAACTGGCTGGGGTGGTAGGAAACCGTCCTAAGTATTTCATTATATTTAGAAATATAAGCAATCGGAGAATATGGTGTCAAGCTAAACGGCTCGGAAATCACGCTCGTGACGCACGACGTGCCAGCGGTCTCGATTTTGTCGACTGCAGTCCGGGCCCTTGGTCCCGCGTGGCGGCACGCCAGATCTCGCTCGAGCTGCGCCGTTCGTATGGAGGATGATCTGCTGTGCCTGACAATGCATGCTGGTGATGTCGCACAGCCACACTCGAGGATGTCTTGGCCATCGCTGGGAGAGTGTCAGGTCTTCTGTGTATGGCCGAACTATAAACGTGAAACGAATTGCGTCTTGCCTCCGGATGCCTCTCCACCTGCGTGGACAAAGCGTTGACAGGCCCATCCCGGTTAACTAACCGCGTTCTGAAGCCGACGTGATGGCGTCACGGCAGCTGAGCCTTTCGCGATTCCCCAAAAATCGTTCTGAACGCCCGGACGTGTCTTCCGCACTGCGCTGCGGGAACCATCGTTGTGAGGTGATGCCATGAGTCAGGCTCTTAACTTGAACCGCGCCGCCGCGCCCGTCTGGTCGACCACGAACATCGGCATGGTCTTCATGGCCCTTGCCATGCTGCTGCTTCCGGTCGGCGATACCTTCGCCAAGATCCTGACCGGCGTCATGGGGCCGATCGAAGTGACGATGTGGCGCCTGATTGCCCAAGGGCTCTGCCTCGTGCCCATTGTGGTCCTGCTGCGCCACAGGCTGCGCGGCGCTATGTTCTCGCCGGTCGTCGCGCTCTCTGGGCTGCTGGTCATGATCACCCTGACGAGCCTTGTGACGGCGTTCTCCGTCATGCCGATCGCAACGGCCATCGCGATCTTCTTCGCCGAGCCATTGATCCTGACGCTGCTGGCCGGCCCGCTGTTGGGAGAGGTCGCAGGGCTGCGCCGCTACGCTGCCGTTGGCGTCGGACTGGTAGGCGCACTGATCGTGATCCGGCCGGGCTTCTCCGAGTTTGGTCTGGCGACACTGCTGCCGCTCGTTGCCACCACGGCCTACGCGCTGAACATGATCGTTTTGCGCCGTGCCTGCGCGACACGCTCGGGTCTCACGGTGCAATGCGGAGCGACGGTCTACGCCGCGCTTGGCATGGTCTGTGTCGTGGGCGCCCTAAACGCCGCCGGTTTGGTCGAACTGACCCCCCTTACGCGGCCCGCGTGGACGTGGGGCGCAATCGTCGGCTGCGGGGCGTTCGCTGCAGCGAGCTACGTGCTGATTGCCGAGGCGTTTCGCCATGCCGAGGCCACGACGCTGGCGCCGTTCCAGTATCTGGAGATAGTCGGAGCAACAGCTGCCGGGTTCCTCGTGTTTTCGGAATTCCCGGACTGGCTCACCTGGCTGGGCGTCGCGATCATCCTCGGCTCGGGTGCCTACATCGTCCACCGGGAGCGGCGCCGCGATGCCCATGTCCCGCGCCGGCGGCGTGGCGGGCGCTAAATCATTGGCCGGGCGGCTGACAGCCGCCCGCTCCGCTACAGGACGAAGAACGCCACCGTCATCGATGCTCCGACCAACGTGATGAATCCACGTAGGAGATCAGTGCGCACGATCTGGCGGCTGAGCCGAGCGCCGGCATAGCCGCCCACCATCGCGCTAAGAGCCATGACGGCGGCCTGCTCCCAGACGATCAGCCCGGCCCAGACGAACGCGCCAGCCGAGACCAGCGATAGCAAGGCAGAGAGCACGTTCTTCAACCCGTTCATGCCGTGCAGATCCATGTGTCCTAACAGGCCGAACGTGGCCAGCAGCATGATCCCAAGGCCACCGTTGAAATACCCGCCATAGACCGACACGGCGAGGATCGCGGTACCGGACAAGATCGGACCGGCCGCACCGCTCCCGCGCCGTTGCAACATCTTCACCAGCACCGGGCCGGCTGCGAAAAGCGCGGTCGCCAGCAACAGGAGCCACGGCACGATCCAGAGGAATGTCTCGCCCGGCGTCACGATCAGCAGGAGCGCGCCGAGGATGCTGCCGAAGGCCGCCAGGCCGAGGATGGCCATGAACCCCAGCGCCCCTTCGGCGCGCATGTCGCCACGGAAGCCCCATGCGCTGCTCAGGTATCCGGGCAGTGCGCTCAGCGTCGCGGTCGCGTTCGCGGCGACGGGGGGCACACCGAGATAGATGAGCGCCGGCAGGCTCAGGAAAGTCCCGCCGCCCGCCACGGCATTGAGCAGGCCTGCAGCCGTCCCGGCGAGGCAGAGCAAGAGAAGGTCGGTCGTCATGGCGCAAGCTCCGCTTCTGGTGTGCGCCGGTCATTGCGTCTTTCCTGATTGGTCTGCAAATTGGTCCGCAAAGGAGATATCAATGCCAAGATGGTCGGCGACAGACATCCAGCCCAAAATGCTCAGGATGCTGGACGACCTGGCACCGGGAGAACGGCTGCCGTCTGAACGTGACATCGCAGAGAAGCTCGGCTGCTCGCGGCAGACCCTCCGATCGTGCCTCGCGACGCTGGAAAAGGACGGCAAGATCTGGCGCCATGTCGGTCAGGGTACCTTTTGCGGATCGCGGCCGCGCCACCTGCCTGTGCGCGACACGCTGCTGATCGAGGGCGCGACCCCGCCCGACGTCATGCAGGCCCGCATGTTGCTTGAACCGCTGGTTGCTGCCGAGGCCGCATGTCTCGCCGAGGCCAGCGATGTGGCGCTGTTGCGTGAGAAGGTCGGCGACGGGCGCAGGGCCAGGGACCGGGCCGCCTGCGAACAGGCTGACGACGCGTTCCATCGCACGCTGGCGCAGATCTCGGGAAACCCGATCCTTTCGGGCTTCCTAAACTACCTTTCTGGGGTTCGCCGCCGGGTCGCCTGGCAACGGGAATGGGAACGCACCTACCGGCGCATCGGAACGCATGCGTTTCAGACCCTTCACAGCGATCAGCATGAAGGGATTGTCGATGCGATCGAAAGACACGACGCGGAAGCAGCATCATCCTTCATGAAACTGCACCTCGAAACGATCAGTGCGGATATGTCGGGAAGCCGGGACTGATCACCTAAGATGATGGTGGCGGGCACCGCGCCGGTCGCGGACCGCAGCATGTATGCGGAGTGATCTCAGATGAAGGCCGCCAAACGGGAATTCAGATCGCAATAAGCTTGTCGGCGCGATGAGGAAAGCAAACGGCCCAAACCGCACTGTCGACAATGTTGACGTACTGCCGTGCAACTTTCTGAAAGCACACCCAACCATGCCGCAAGCGTCTTGTCTGAGGCAAAGAGCGCTGAACGAAGTAAATATTTTTGATAGCCGATCAATGGTTGTTCAAATATTACTATCTAAATGTGACGTTAGAGCGTAAGGATCTTGTGTCACTACCTCAGGAGCTATGTTATTTGCACGACTGACAATTAGGTGGATCAAAACAAAACGCTGGATCAAATTTAGGGATATTTTGGATGAAGTTGGAAAGCGTGTTGCGGTCACTTCATCTCTACACACGAGACGCAATATTAATTACTGAAGCTGAGCCACTCGATAGCCCTGGCCCCCTCATCGTTTTTGCAAACGAAGCATTTGAGCATCATTCGGGCTACGGTGCTGAGGAATTAATCGGTAAAAACCCGCGAATTCTACAAGGACCTGGATCCGACCCTGAAGTAATACGTCGGATGGGAGAGCAACTAAAACGTTGGAAGCCGGTTCGCGAAGTCCTTCTGAATTATCGTAAAGATGGTTCGGAATTTTGGGTAGACATGAACATGGTGCCCGTTTCAGATGAAGCTGGAATTGTTAAATTCTGGGTGTCGATCCAACGAGACGTGACGGATTCCATTGTCGCGCAAGAAAAACTTCTCGCCCAAAACGACATGTTGGCATTTCAAAAATATGCGCTGGATGAACATGCCATTGTGAGCGTTGCGACGATCTCTGGGCGTATTAAAGAGGTCAACCAGAAATTTTGTGAAGTCACTGGGTATTCAGCGGAAGAGCTGATTGGACAGAATCACCGAATTATCAAATCAGGCAATCATCCAGCTCATTTCTTTGATGATCTGTGGCAAACGATTTCTAATGGCAAGCCTTGGCATGGTGAGATCCAAAACAAAAGAAAGGACGGAACAGATTACTGGGTAAAGACAACAATCGTGCCAAGACTGGACGATAGGGGTAAACCGGTTGAATATGTCAGTATTCGGACTGATATTACACAAAGAAAGCAGGCTGAGAAGCGGCTTGAAAGACTGGCTTATTATGATCCTTTGACCGGATTAATGAACAAAAACCTGCTTGAAATGTTGCTTAGCTACTCCATTTCGGAAGCAAACAAACAAGGCATGTCAACTCTTATTGTCGCTCTCAATTTGGACAACTTTAAGTCTATTAATAGAGTATATGGGTCCGACGTTGCCGATCAAGTTCTCATTGCACAATCAGCGCGCTTACAGAGAGCGCTTCCCGAAACCGCGATATTTGCGCGGTTAGGTGGTGATGACTTTTGCATCGCCTTACAGATAGTAGGTGGCATTGAAGATGCAGAAAAGGAAGTTAATGACATTCTCGCGCTTGTTGCAGAGCCGTTAAAAATCGATGGTGCGGAGATAAAAAGCACCGCAAGTATTGGAGCAACCTGGTATCCCCTCGATAATGTGGGTATCGGTGAACTCTTGCGCCATGCAGAGCAGGCGATGTACGCGTCAAAGCGCGCGGGAAAGAACCAGTTTCATTTCTTTGATGCGGACCATGAAAATACGATCTTGGTCTATACCCAACGCATAGCCGAGTTACGAAAAGCTCTAATCAACAAAGAGCTTGTTTTGTTTTATCATCCAAAAGTAAATTTGCGTACAGGCGCAGTCATCGGCGTTGAAGCTCTCATTCGATGGCAGCATCCAGAACGTGGATTGCTGGCCCCGCTTGATTTCCTACCTCAGATCGAAGATCACAAGATCAGCGTCGAGGTGGGAGAGTGGGTAATAGAAGCTGCACTGAACCAAGTCTCGCGGTGGCAAAAAAATGGCATAGAGCTACCAGTGAGTGTGAATATAAGCCCATACCATCTTACGCAACGGGATTTTGTAGAACGACTTGGCGATTTACTGAGGGCACATCCTGACGTTAGCCCAAGCAGCCTCGAAATTGAGATACTTGAGCACAGCTCGCTGGTCAACGTCACTCAGGTTTCTGAAATCATTACAGCTTGTGGTCAGATCGGCGTACGCTTCTCGATTGATGATTTTGGAACCGGCTACTCTTCACTGACTTATCTAAAGTATCTTCCTGCGACCATGATTAAAATTGATCAAAGCTTCATCCGTGACATGCTGAAGAGTGAGGACGACAGAGCGATCGTCGAAAGCGTGGTAAATCTGTCCAAATCGTTTAAGAGAGATGTCATTGCTGAAGGGGTTGAGACTATTGAACATGCCAAGGCGCTTTTGGCTATTGGCTGCAATTATGCACAGGGCTTTGGAATTGCGAAACCGATGCCCGAATCTGCACTTGCTGAATGGTTGTTGAGTTGGAAGAAAAATAAGGCTTGGCATTCTCTCACTTTGGCATAAGTAATTATATAAATCTCAAAACATATGGGAAATTGTGATTGGTTCATGAATCTACTTTGGGTGGTTGGTGCGTTCTGCCCTCATCCTTTTGCAATGGCACGTACTGAAAAACTTGTAAGACTTATGGCGCCGAAAAGGGCAGCGGGCTTTGTCATTAATCTTATTCCGTTGCTGAACTGGCCGCCGTTTCGATCGGACATTTCGGCGTGACCATGGAGGGGGACGAAACGTCTTGCTTCGATGGCATTACGATCAGTAGCAGATGGCATACGTGCAACGCGAAGCACAGGGACGTTAGGCTCTGACCGGACTTGCGACACGGAAGCCATGGGTTCATGGCCAGGTCGATCTGAGTGCCTGCCTCAAGTGCCGCGGTCATGAACTATTGCAGATGCAGTGAATGACTGCTGCCCTTCCGTCACGATGGCCTGTCGTGCTCAGCTCCGAAGCTGCCATTCAGACGCCGTGTGACCACGGATTATGAGATGCCCCTCTGGTGGCCGATGACTGGAACGACACACTGGCTGACCCAGCCCATTCGCTCACACCTAACTATCCTCACGACCATAGAGGTCGTTTGGCACACACGACGCTTTGGCATTTAACGGTTTTGTGATAGCCGCCGTAAAAGCAATGTTTTGGGGGGAATGCTGTATGAAGCTCGAAGCCGTACTACAGTCGCTCCACTTATACACAACTGATGCCATTGTGGTCACCGACGCTGGGAGACCAGATCGACCTGAGCATCTTATCGTCTACGCGAACGAAGCGTTTGAGGAACAAACGGGCCACCGCGTCGAAGAGATCATCGGCAAATCCCCAAGTATTTTCCAAGGGCCGAACAGTGACCCACACACCATTCGGCGCATGAGCGAGAGCCTGAGGCTTTGGAAGCCAGTTCGTGAAGAGATACTGAATTATCGAAAGGATGGCACAGAATTTTGGGTGGATCTCAGTATTGGGCCTGTTTCTGACGAAAGTGGGTGGGTCCATTACTGGGTATCTATCCAGCGTGATATCACAGAAAAAAAGAATACAGAAAAGTTGCTTGAGCAACAGAAAGCACAGCTTGATCTTCAAAAAGAGGAGCTGAAACTGGCAAACCAACGGCTTAAGATCAACGAATATAGGCTGATCGAAGCACAGCGCATGGCAAAGGTTGGGAGTTGGTATCTCGATCTTAAAACTAATGAAGTTACCTGGACGAAGGCTCTATACGATATATTTGGGTTTGACTGCTCTCTTCCACCCCCTCCGTTTACTGAGCATGAAAGGCTTTTCACCTCAAGGAGCTGGAATAAGCTTAAAAATGCTGTCGCTAATACAATTGAGTCTGGAAAGCCATACGACCTGGAGCTGCAAACGGTGAGTGCAGACGGTGGTTTGGGTTGGATGCGGGTGCATGGCGAGGTTGTGTTTGATGAAGAAAATGGAATCGAAAAGGTTGCCCTTCAAGGAACGGCGCAAGACATCACAAAGCAGAAGAGCGCAGAAAACAAAAATGCGCGAGCTTGCGCTGTCAGACCCCTTGACGGGTGTTGCCAATCGTACGGCTTTCAGCAACCACGTTGGACACAGCATCAATGTGCACGAGCGTCAGGGCGGGCAAAGTACACTCGTGCTGCTCGACTTAGATGATTTCAAGATGATTAACGATCGATACGGACATGCTGCCGGAGACGCTGTGTTGAAATCTGTGGCTTCTGTTCTCTCACGGCACACCCGCAAGACGGATATTGTTGCCCGATTGGGCGGCGACGAATTTGCTCTATTTTTTAGCAATACAAGTGACAGTTTTGACAAAAAGAAAAAGATTTCGAAGATCATGATGGAAATTGAGAAAAAAATTGAGTTTGATGGGCATATCATTAAGGTTGCCGCAAGTGCAGGAATAGCGTCTTATCCGCATGACGCAGATAACGCCGATGACTTGCTCAAGCGTGCGGATTTAGCGCTCTACATGGCAAAAAAGACGAAAGGAAGTGCTTTTGAAGTGTTCGCTCTTGGAATGGCCTTTTCAAGGGGGGAGATCTCATAATCTCCGTGGGGGCTGATGTGGCCGCTGCATTTTAATTCTACCGTGAATCGAATTTGTTTTTTAGTAAGGCGCTAACCATTTTTGATCCCGCTTATCCACCAAAGAAAGCGGCAGCATCACAATGACGCATTCCGTTCAGCGGGGCACGCCGTCCATGACAGGCGTCCCAAGGCGAGTTGGGGGTTTGCTTTTCAGGCAGCCCAGAACCGGGTCCATCCGAGCAAAGCTTCTCGGATGACGATCCCCATCCAGCAGCGCAATGGCGCCCACCTGACAACGGTGACACGGGCACGGGGAGTGTAGGACCCAAAGCATTTGCCACAAGTCCCGTGCGACGGAAACGCCCGGTCGGCACCTGAATGTGCGGAGGGAGGGTAACACCGGTGTCTCGCAACCCGGCTTTACATGGCGAAGTAGCCGGCGATCTGCTTGGCGCGCCGCGACGGAACTCCGGCGGCGTCTGCGTGTCGCGGCCAGTCGGCGATGGCGGCGCGAACCGGATCAATGAGCGCGGCGATCGCTGCGGGTTTCATCCCGAGCGCCTGCCCGACTGCCTCTACATGCTTCCTGCCGGGCCGGCGCCCCTCTCCGGCGATGGCGAGATGGTGCTCGCCGCCGGGCCCGTCGGAGAAGCTGACGTCGTAGGCCGGCGACAAGCGCCAACCGCCCCCAGCGTCCATCAGGAAGGCGTGGTTCTTCAGGTGATCATCCCGATTGTGGGCGAGGACGTTGAAGGCCATCCTGCGGAACATTTCGTCTTGATCTCCAGCATGTCGGGTGGTCCAACGCACCAGCTTATGCAGGTTCTCGTAATCGGTGGACGGCTGGCGGAAGTCGACGTCGAGCATGCCGGCGGCGGTATGCATATGCACCCGTCCGGCGCCTCTGCGGTCAAAGCGCTCAACGGCAAAGAAAGCATCGCCGCGCCCAGAGCGCAGCACCATCGTCCAGGGCATGGTGATACCGGCCGCCCGCGCCATCCTCGCGTAGGCCTCTTCCTCTTCGATAGCGGTCGGGCTGTCGGTTGTCGCCCGGTGCTTGATCAGCACCTGCCGTTCGCCGCGCTCCGGGGTTCGCCGATGATCGCGCACGCGGCCGGTCTCCACATCGAGCAGGGCCACGAGTTTCGGCCGGGCGCCGGCAGAGCCGCCGGCCGCCGCGCGGGCCTTGCGGAGGTCCTCCACGGAAGCGTCTTCGGCCATGCTGGTCGCGAGATCGGCGAACCACTCGAGGTCGACGCTGTTCGGGCCGACCACTCGCTCTTCTGGACGATAGATGAGGGCGCCCATGCCGTGGGTGCCGACGATCGCCAGACGGTCAACCGGGGTGATGGCGGTGCGGCCGCTGCCGCGGCGCTCGAGTTCGCGGTCGATGAGCATCCGTCCCCAGCCGTCAGGGAGCGAGTCGCCGAAGACTCCGGGCAGGCCTTCGAAGGCGGCCGTATTGCCGGTGCGATAGAGCCCGGCCAGCGTCTTGATGTGGTAGGGCGAGATCGGGAGCGGGGCTGCGACGAAAGAGGGGTCCCATTCGACCGCAGCGGAGCGGCGGGTGGAATCCCAAGCGATCTGTCCCACGGGGCGGACATCGTCCGAGTCGAAGGCGATATCGACGCGAAGACGGCGGGCCATGGTTACGAACTCCTGCGGGTGCGAGCGCGCTGTCGCGTCGTTGGCTTGTCGAGATCATCGAGACGAGTCGCCTCGACAGCCGGGAACAGGGTGCCGAAGCCAGCGATGGCGTCGAGCGCGTCGGCGAGGGCGAGCAGGCCGGCGAGGCTGATCTTCCCCTTCTGCTCGAAGACTTTTAGGGTCGCCAGAGGAACTCCGGACCGCGTGGCCAGGTCGCTCTGAGTTAGCCCAAGTGCGAGCCGGCGATCGCGAGCAGCCGCGCGAACCCGATCCTGCATCTCGGACGGCGTGTCGAGGTTAAGCGTAAGGGTCATTATGATATCCGTTATTTGGCTTTTTTTCTATTATGGATACTATATTGGTCGTAATCTTGGGGCAAGAAGGAAGTAGACCTGGTGCCCCGCACGCGATGACGCATTCCGTTCTTTGGGATCGCAGCAATGCGTGCTCTGTATGTCCCACGGAACGGAATGCATCAGCATAACGGCCTGCATAGGCC
The DNA here is from genome assembly GCF_030163795.1 of Roseicyclus marinus. Classification (GTDB taxonomy): domain Bacteria; phylum Pseudomonadota; class Alphaproteobacteria; order Rhodobacterales; family Rhodobacteraceae; genus Roseicyclus; species Roseicyclus marinus. Next base: position 14,395 of record NZ_JASJOF010000021.1, read on the forward strand.
GTATTCCTTCGAGCGGCGGACTTGCTTGCCGACCGCGCCCTGTAGGAGGACGCACATCTGGTCAACCACTGGCATCGGACGCCAGATTGTTGTCGATTTCTCTCGTGCAACGCCGGCTCTCGTGGTCCATTGCTTGACCACTTCCCGAACGGGCTCACGGTGGTTCCACCGCCAGACAATCTCGTCGAGGTATCGCTGAAGGTGCTGCCTTCCAAGATTGTGGTAGACCCCGACCAGGGCACGTTGCACTTGGGAGATCACCGCCTCGGCCGTGTTCACGTGCGCGCCGGTCTCTGGATTGGCGTATTCTTTCTGGCTATGGATCACAGACTGATGGTCGGCCATGGTCTTTCCGAGTCCGATGTAGCTCTTGCTGCCATCGGTCATTAGACTGGTCGTCGCCGGATCGACCCATTCCAGAAGAACCGGCTCGAGCGTGGTCCGTTTGTCATCAGAAACGACCCTGGCGCGCGCCTGTCCGTCGCGAGAGGCCGCGACGAAGATCATCGGCTTTGCTGTGCCCTTTCCCCTTTTGTTGTAGGCACCTGACAGAGACTTCGGTGCTCCTCCCACATAGGCCTCATCGACCTCGACGATGTCCTCCAGAGGCAGCAGCTCACCATTCCGGTCGTCCATCATCTCTCGGATCGCATGCCCCATTTTCCAGGCGGTCTTCTGGTTCACGCCAAGTAGCCGCGCCATCACGACCGAAGAGATCCCCTTGCTCGATGTCAGCACCAGGAACATCGCGGAAATCCAGACACGCAAGTCGAGCTTGGTGCTATGCATCGGGGTCAGTGTGGTGACAGTGAACTGGAGACGGCAATCACGACACTGGTAGAGCCCAGGGCGGCATGTCTTGCCTCGTAGCGGCGACGAAGCCACCGACCCGCAGTGCGGGCAGTGCCTGCCAGTTGACCATATGATATTCTCCAGGAAGCGTCGCGCGTGCATCTCGCTCGGCATTCTCTTCCAGATGTCCGGGATCGACTTCAGTTCGGTGATCATCAATGCTCTCCGTTCGTTCCGCCAGGCGAGCAATGTTGGCTCGTAGGCTGTTTGACGAAGAAAAAACCGGGAGAATCGCGCAAAATACGGCAAAAGCGCGGAAAACCTAAGTTACACCAACACCTTGCAATATTCGCTACTTTTTATTGTGGATAAGCGGGTTTTTGATTGCAGGTTTTGATAATCTTCGAGTGGGGGTGGATTTCACCTCTCTTTTTTGGAGGTTCTTGATAAGTCCGGAGTTTCTGGTTGCCACGCTCCTGCAGCTGCCGTCGCGGTTGCGGCGAAAGCCGAGCACTTACATCAATGCTCCGCGACGTCCGCTACTCTGAATGAACTGACCCTTGCTCGGGCCGCAGCGACTGTCCGATTTCCGTCCTTTTGTCGAATGCTGCGCTGAACAAGAAGGTCCGAGAAGGGCTCCCCGCGTCCAGCTGCGTCGCAGCATCGACACCGGGATGCAACTGGGCCTTGCCACCGCTGTGCCCGGCCCAAAGGAGACATCCAGAAGCCAGCCTTGATGCTGCGGTCGTTGCCCGCATTTCAGTCATACGTTTAAGCGCAATAGGTAACCAGGCAGGACACGGAATGAGCCGATATCGAAGCCGAGGAACAAGTATCGCGCTTCCGGACCCAACGTTGTCATCAGTAAGTCCGCAGCACCTCGGCAATCGACGAGAGCCCTTCCCGGTGAGTGACGCACCACATCGCGTTGGCAACGCTCGCCGCCGCGTGGGGGACAGCACAAGCCTCCTTGATGATCGCGAGCTGCTCTTCGTCCAGATCCCAATGGGCAAGGCATGCCGGGGGGTCTTCCCCCTCCTCATCACTGCCTGCCCATTCGATCAGTTCGTATTCGACTTCTTTCAGTGTCATTGTTTGCTCGTAGTTCATAACGGTCTCCATTCTTGTGGTCAGGAGATCGGGTCGTTTGCCGAAGACGGAAACCATTTTCGGATTCTTTTGCCCCGCGTCAGGTTGCGATCGGAGTCCGCGGCCAGGGCCCCTATCGGCCCAAAGCGGTCGCTCATTACCCTCCCGATGCTGAAATGCGCCTCCCCATACCGGTCATTCATATGTCGCTCGGCTTCTTGCGTTCTATTTCCCGCTTGATACGTGGAATGCCTTTTGGCCGCATCAGCCGCTTTTGCGCCGCAATACGGAACGGAGCGTTGGGAGCGCCGTAGCCGGCATAGGCTCCTCCCTCCCTCTGCAGGACCTCGAAGAACATGCCTCCCGCAAAAGGGCGCGAATAAAGCTGGAAGAACGCGCCATGCTCGTCAACGTCGAAGAGAATATTGGCCGCGCGCATCCGATCCAGTAGGCCGACGTCGAGGTCGAACCTTGCGGCGAGATCCGCGTAATAGTTGCTCGGGATCGGTAGTGCCTCGAAGCCGACAGTCGATAGGGTCGTAGCGGTTGCGAATATATCGCCAGTGGCAAAGGCCACATGTTGAACCGACGCACCGAAGCTTTCTGCCAAGAAGCCTCCTGCAAGCGTCCGATGGGTCTCCGCGCCATTGAGCGTAATGCGGAAGCGGCCGTCAGGCGATGAAAGAGCCTGGCTGCGAACAAGCCCGTCGGGGTCGATCACATCGACCATGGGCGTTTTGTGCATGTCAAAGAGGGTCGTGTAGAACAGCGACCAGCTGAGCATCTCGTCATAGCTCATCGTCTGCGCAATGTGATCGACGTGGAGCAGGCCGGCATCGGGTGCAGGATCGTCCTCTTGCGCCTGGAATTCCACCGACCAAACATCGGCGAGGCCGGAAGTCTGATCAAGAAAGTGCAGTACACTGCCACCGAGCCCACGGATCGCTGGAATGTCGAGCTGTCCTGGGCCAAGCGGTTGGCGGAAGCTCTCGGCTCCGAGCGCCTGCGCGCGCGCCAAGGTCTCCGCCGCAGAGGATACATTCAAACCAATGTCGCACACCGTGGTGCCGCGCGCGACCCACGCGCTGTGGGCATGGCCTGTCGTCTCGGCATTGACGGCTATGCGGATTTTACCCTGCGTCCAGAGAGTTAGGGACTTCGAGACATGGCTCGCGGTGCGCCGGAACCCCAAGGTGGCGAGCAGTCTTTCAAGCGCGGACTTGTCCTCGCCCTGCGCGGCGAACTCGAGGAAGGCCGTACCCTCAACCGTGGTACGGGCAGGGAAAGTGGGCAGGTCGACGTGCGCCTCCGGCTCGGCGCGCCGGACGTCGTCCATCAGCGCAACGAGCGAGCGATAGCCGTCCCCAGCAATCGTGCGGCTTGGCCCGCCACGGAACTGGTCATTGAAGATCTCGAGACTGATGGGCCCGGCATAACCCGTCGCCATCACCGCGCGCATGAAGCCGGTAATGTCGAGATCGCCTTCGCCCGGCATGTTACGGAAATGGCGCGACCAGTAGAGCAGGTCCATCTCGATGGCAGGGGCATCGGCCAGCTGGACGAAGAATATCCGGTCCCCCGGAATGCGGCGGATCGTGTCTGGGTCGATGCGGCGCGCCAGCGTATGAAAACTGTCCAGAATGAGGCCGATGGAGGGGTGATCGGCTCGGCGCACCACCTCCCACGCGTCACGGTGGTCGTTCACGTGCCGCCCCCAGGCCAACGCCTCGTAGCCTATCCGCAAGCCGCGCCTGGCCGCTCTTTCGCCCAGTTCCGCGAAATCCTGCGCTGCGCGATCGATCCCGCCCATCGCCTCGGGATGGACGCTGGAACAGACCAGCATCAGGTCGCAACCGAGCTCCTGCATCAGGTCGAACTTTCGCTCGGCCCGATCAAAAGCACGGGCGCGCAGAGGAGCAGGCAAACCCTCGAAGTCACGGAAAGGCTGGAACAGCATCAGGTCCAGTCCTGCCTCGCGGACGCGCGCGGCCACCTCGCGTGGGCTACGGTCGTCGGCGATGAAATCTTGCTCGAAGATCTCGATGCCGGAAAATCCTGCTGCAGCGATTGCCTCGATCTTTTCCTCGAGCGTGCCGGAGATCGAGACAGTAGCGATACCGGTTTTCATCATGTCAGAACCCAAAAAGGCGTGGCAGGAAGGTCACGATGCCGGGGACGAAGGTCAGGATCACCAGCACCAACACCTCGACGAGGAAGAAGGGCAGGATCGCGCGGGTGAGCCGCGCCATGCCGACCTTGGCGATGCCCTCAGCCACGAAGAGGCACAGGCCGAGCGGCGGGGTGATTAGGCCGATCATCAGGTTGAAGATCACGATGATCCCGAAATGCACCGGATCCACGCCGAGAGAAACCGCGATGGGATGAAGGATGGGCACCAGCACCAGCATCGCAGCGATCCCTTCGAGGAAAAGGCCCACGAAGAGGAACAGAAGGATCACCGCGATCAGGAACATGGTCTGGCTGTCGACCGTGCCAAGCACCCAGTCGGTCAGCATGTTCGGCACGCGGTTGTAGGTCAGCACCCAGTTCGCGGCGGCTACGGCGGCGATGATGACCAGGATCACGGCACTGTCGCGCATCGCGTCACCGAAAATGCGTGGTAGGCTGGCCAGCGTGATCTTCCGGTAGACGGCCATCCCCAGCACCAGCGCATAGGCAACTGCAAAGCTTGCTGCCTCGGTCGGGGTGACGACTCCAAGCAGGATCGAGCCGACGACAAAGACCGGCATGAGAAGCGGCAGGATGCCGCCAAGTATGGCTTCGCGCGGGCTGGGGCCCGACAGGTCTAAATCTGGGGTGATGTGCTCGACTTTGACGGTCAGCGCGACATAGGCCGAGAGGAAAACGGCCAGCATGAGGCCAGGGATGATGCCGGCAAGGAAAAGCCCAGGAACCGAAACACCCGAGACGATCAGCGCATAGATGATGACCGGGATAGAGGGTGGGATGATCGGCCCGATCACCGACGATGCGGCCGTCAGTGCTGCTGCAAAACTTCGATCATAGCCATGCTTTTCCATCTCGGGAATGAAGACGCGACCTATTGCCGAGGTGTCGGCCACGGCCGAGCCCGACAGCCCTGCGAAGATCACCGAGGCCCAGATGTTCACATGGGCCAGCCCTGCGCGGAACCCGCCCACCAGCACGTTGGCAAACGCGATGATGCGGCGGGTGATGCCGCTCTCGTTCATCAATTCGCCTGCGAGGATGAAGAGCGGGATGGCCAGCAGCGCGTAAGAGCCGAGGCCCGAGAACATTTCGGTTGCCACGATGCGGATGTGGTAAGGTGCCTCTCCGGTGGCCATGAACCACCCCATTGCCGCAAGGATGGCAAAGGCGATGGGCAGCCCGAGGACAAGGCCGATGATCAGGATGACGTAGGCCAAGGCCTCACACCTCCCTCAAGCGCAGGGCGAAGCGGATCAGCGCCGCGATCATGAGGATCGCGCCACCGAGCGCGATGGCCGATTGCCAAGTTCCCATCCGTCCCAGCCATTCAAGGGCGGGCAGGCCAGTCGCCTCGGCCAGATCGCGGGCAGAACCGATCAGGCCCGAGGCGGTGCGGTCGGGGCGGCGCGCGGCGAAGGCGATGCCGGACCAGAGCAGCATCGCCCCTGTCGCCGCCGTGGCGAGGTCCATGGCTGCGAACAATCGCCTGCGCAGGCGTTCGGCCAGCATGTCGGTCAGCACGGTGAAGCGGATGTGGCGGTCCTGCAGGTACGCAAGGCCCACGCCGAACATCACGCCGTATATAGCAAGATAGACTGGGGCTTCTTCACCCCATGGTATGGACTCGCCGGTCGTGTAACGGCGCACCGAATTCACGAAGATAATCAAGAACACAAGCGCCATCATGGTCGCTGCAACGGCAGCAAAGATGGCTTGCGCGATCCGGTCGATCCTGGCCATCGTCGGCCTCCTATGGCAACGCGCTGGGGGGCAGGCGACGCGACAGCGCCGCCTGCAGCGGGTCTTACTCGGTGGCAGACGCGACGGCAGCCTCGAGCTGCTCGATCCAGACCGCCTCATCTCCCAATTCGCCAGCCAGCCAGTCGCGGACAGCAGGCTGTGCCGCGTCACGGAACATCGCCAGCTCCTCCGAGGTCGGCGAATAGACCTGCATGCCCTCGGCCTGCACCGCGTTCACGCCTTGCGCTGTGGACCATTGCTGGATCGACCGACCCATGTTGCCCGCGACGATCGCGGCGCGGCTGACCACTTCCTGTTCGGCGGGTGTCAAAGACTGGAAGAAGTCATCGTTGATGATAAGGAAATCGGCGGCATACACGTGCCCGTCCAGGATCATGTACTGCTGCAACTGATGCAGGCCGTTGTTGTAGATCACGCCGACCGGGTTTTCCTGACCGTCCACGACGCCGGTGGCCAGCGCGTTCGGCAGCTCGGTCCATGCGATTGGCGTCGGCTCGCCGCCCAGGGCCTCGACCATTTCGACATAGAGCGGGATCGGCTGCACGCGGAAGCGCAGACCTGCCATGTCGGCGGGCGTGCGGATTTCGCGGACGCTGTTGGTGAAATTGCGGAAGCCGGTCTCGCCGTAGGCGAGCGTCCGGAGCCCGGTCTGCTCGAGGCAATGGTCAGCAAGCGCGTCGCCGAAGGGCCCGTCGAGAACCTCCCATGCTACAGGCGCCGAGGGAAAGCTGTAGGGAATATCGAGCACCGAAGCCGCCGGGCAGGCCCGCGACATGGCGCCCGAAACCATGACCACCTGTGTGATGCCGTCCTGCGCTTGCGCGACGAGGTCGTCCTCGTTTCCGAGCGCGCCGGCGGGGAAGATCTCGACCGTCAGATCGGTCTCACCCTCGACAATGGCGCGGAAGATCTCGGCCGCCGCGCCCTTCTTGGAGCTTTGCCAGTCGGCGGGGTCGACATGGGCGAAGCGAATGGTCTGCTGCGCCGAGGCGGCCGTTGCGGTTAGGGCTGCCGCAGTGGCGGCGGCGGTGGCCAAAGCCTTCAGTGTGATACGCATGGTTTCCTCCCTTTGCGTTTGGTTGTCCGGATGAAAGCAACCCTCGGCCTTGTCATGAGCCGAAGGATTCGAATGTCGCCCGCATGCGCGCGGGATCTGGCGCAAGGCCGGTGATCAGCTCGAACGCGCGCACCGCCTGGAACACTGCCATGCCGGAACCGGGCAAAACCCGGCATCCGGCGGCGCGGGCTGCGGCCAAGAGGGCGGTTTCGAGCGGAAAATACACGATGTCCGCGACCCAGAGATCGGGTCGCAACAGTGCTGGTGGAAACGCGCAGCCAGGCAGTTTGTCCATGCCGACCGGTGTGGCATTCACGACGCCGTCTATACGGACTGCAAGCTCCGCAAGGTCCAGCGCGACCCTTGCCTTCCCCACGCCGAAACGGTCCGCAAGATCACCAGCCAATGCGATGGCCCGCATTTCGTCGGTGTCGTGAACCCAGAGTATCCCCACGCCAAGCGACAAAAGCGCATGCCCGACCGCCATTCCGGCACCGCCTGCGCCAAGCAGCAGCACCTCGCCGGTGCGCGCGCCAACCATGCTCTGCCGGAAGCTTTCGGCGAAGCCCCACATGTCGGTGTTGTGCCCGTGTCGGTGACCGTCGCGAAAGACGATCGTGTTAACCGCACCGAGTGCCTTTGCATTCTCCGAGAGCGTATCCAGGAGCTGGGTCACCTCAACCTTGTAGGGAAAGGTCACGTTCACCCCGGCGAACCCTTCAGCCTCTGCCTCTGCCAAGACCTGGGCCAGCGTGTCCGGACGCTCGTCCATGTCAAAGCGCGTGTAGTCGTAGGCAATCCCCAGCGCGGCCCCTTCTGCCATATGCATGGCAGGCGTACGCGACGCTCCGATGCCACGGCCAACGAGACCTGCGCGCACGACGCGTTGACGTGACGGCACGGTGTCGTGCTGCATGGATCCCCTCCCGATGCGGCAGGGGCTCCCTTCCCCAACCGACTCATCTCTTGAGAAGGATAATGTTCGCCACGGTTAATTCGGTCAAGGAAATTGAACTGAACGGTTAATTGTATAGGATCAACGAAGGACGAGGCGGGGAGCCACATGGAGTGCGCACCGAACACCAAGAATGACAGGCCGCGCCGCTCGGGTTGGAAACAGAACCCCGAAGCGGTTCAGGCAGATATTTTGCGGGTGGCTCTGGAGGTTTTCGCGCGCAACGGTCTATCGGGCGCCAGGGTCGAGGAGATTGCTGCGCGGACACAAACGTCGAAGCGGATGATCTATTACTATTTCGGCGACAAGGAGGGGCTGTACTTGCGCAGCCTCGAAGAGGCCTACCGCAGCGTTCGCACACAGGAGGCCGCGCTGGACCTCGAAGGGTTGGGTCCGGTAGACGCGCTCCGGCGCTTGGTCGAGTTCACCTTTGACCACCACCGACAGAACGAGGATTTCATCCGCCTCGTCATGATCGAGAACATCCACAAAGCCCGTTTTCTCGAGAATTCGAAAGCCATACGCAACCTTAACAAGGGCGTTATAGCCAGCCTTGAGCGGGTCATCGCCCGCGGCAAGACCGAGGGGCTGTTCCGCCACGATATCGACCCGTTGTCGGTCCACTGGCAGATCAGTGCTCTCAGTTTCTTCAACGTCTCGAACCGTTCGACCTTCACCAAGGTTTTTGGAGAGCGGCTCGCGGACGATGAGGGGCAGATGCTGCTCAAGCAGCAGGCGGTTCGAGCCGTGCTTGGAGCGGTCTTGAACGATTAGAAGTGGCCATGAATGAGTTCCCACTTTGTTCGAGAACTGTCGCTAAACCCTGATGAAAAGCGGCGCTTGCGCAAGAAAAACCACAAGGATCTTTCTGATTGGAAGAGACCTTCTATGATGGCCGCGCGTCCGTTTGTGGCGCGGGGCACACGCGACGTTATCCGCGAACGACCGTCCGCTAATGGGATGTGCCGACTGCTTCACCCGCGGTGATAGCCTCTGAGGGTCACCGCCAAGGAGGAGGAGCAACGATGACAACCGCGACCAAACACGACCCTTCGACGCTTGTAGTCATCGGCG
>NZ_JASJOF010000022.1 GCF_030163795.1 Roseicyclus marinus
CGCGGCTTTACCCGATCACCATGGGCCTGTCGAAACAGCTTTTGCCGATCTACGACAAGCCGATGATCTACTACCCGATCAGCGTGCTGATGCTGGGCGGCATCCGCGAGATCGCCATCATCACCACCCCGCAGGACCAGGATCAGTTCCGCCGCACGCTGGGCGACGGCAGCCAATGGGGCCTGTCGCTCACCTATATCCCGCAACCAAGCCCCGACGGGCTGGCGCAGGCCTATATCCTCGCGCGCGATTTCCTGAACGGCGCGCCCTCGGCCATGGTTCTGGGCGACAACATTTTTTTCGGTCACGGCTTGCCCGAGATCCTGGCCGAGGCCGATGCGCAGACCCTTGGCGGTACGGTCTTCGGCTATCGCGTGGCAGACCCCGAACGCTACGGCGTGGTGGATTTCGCCCCCGACGGATCGGTGCGTGCCCTGATCGAGAAACCGACCCATCCGCCCTCACCCTTTGCCGTGACGGGGCTTTATTTCCTCGACGGTACCGCCCCCGACCGCGCGGCGACGGTCACCCCATCGGCGCGGGGCGAACTGGAAATCACCAGCCTTCTCGAAAGCTATCTGCACGACGGCACGTTGCGCGTCGCCAAGATGGGACGCGGGTTCGCCTGGCTCGATACGGGCACCCATGCGAGCTTGCTCGATGCGGGAAATTTCGTGCGCACGCTTGAGCAACGTCAGGGGATGCAGACCGGCAGCCCCGATGAAATCGCCTATGCGCAGGGCTGGATCTCTGCAGAAGATCTGGCCGCCCGCGCATCCCTGTTTGGCAAGAACGAATACGGCCGCTATCTACTGTCCTTGCTCTGAGTTTCGTAACGATCATTTCAGTTCGAAGGAGCCGGTCCCCGGTGTTCTTCCGCCTTCACGCCTTGTTCTTGAGGTATGTCGCCCACCACGCCGACCGGCTTGGCGGTTTCAGCCTGTCGCGTGACGGGCGCAAACCGCTTGGCCATGTCGAACAGGTGCGGCGGGTGCCCGGTGCCATCGCCCTCATCGGCTGGACGGCCGCGCCCCGGCTGCGCCTGACATGGCCGGGCGGCGAGGCCACGGTAACCCCGACGTTGCAACGCCCCGATGTGATGCGCCGCTTTGGCTATCCGCTTGAGACCGGCTTCCAGATCGAGGCACCCGAGGGTGAGCGGCCCCTGACGCTGCATGTCACGAAACCCTCGGGCGAAGAGATCGCCCTGCCGGTGCCCCATCCCGCCGATCCACCGACGCCCGCCGCCCTCCGCCGACTGCGCCGCGCCTTTCTGGTGGGGCTGTTGCGGGCCGCGCCCGATCTCCTGCGCTGGACGCTGAAGCGCGACCCGGTCGCCCGCACGCGTATCAAGCACGCGCTGGGTCTCGAGGCGGTGCCCGAGGGCCTGCCCATCGACCCCCGCTATTTCGTCCACGGCGTTCCGCCGCGCGCACTGCATCCGATCACCATCATCTTGCCGGTTCACAATGCCTTCGACCTGCTGGGCGAAACCCTGCGCCGGGTTGAGGCGCATACCGATGTGCCATGGCATCTGGTCCTGATCGACGATGCCTCGACCGATCCGCGCGTGCGGCCCTTCCTGCGGTCTTGGGTGGACGGCCACCGGGGACGCGTGACGCTGATCGAACTGGATCGGAACCTCGGTTTCATCGGGGCCGTGAATCGCGGTTTCGAAGAGGCCGAACAGCACAGCGGCCATGTCGTCTTGCTCAATTCCGATGCCCATGTTCCCGAAGGCTGGGCCTCGCGCCTGATTTCGCCGTTCCAGCACGACCGCACCATTGCCTCCGTCACGCCGATGTCGAATGACGCCGAAATCTTTTCGGCCCCGATGATCTGCGAGGCGATGCCGCTGCCGAATGGCATGGTCGACCGGATCGACGCGGTGGCGCAGCGTCTGTCGGTGCCCCACCGACTGCCGTCCACCCCCACCGGCGTCGGCTTTTGCATGGCGATGAACAGCCGGTGGTTCGGTCGCTTGCCGCGCTTCGACACCGCTTTCGGCCCCGGCTACGGCGAAGAGGTCGATTGGTGCCAGAAACTGCGAAAGCTGGGTGCGCGCCATGTCGGGATGCCCGCGCTTTTCGTCGAACATCGCGGCGGCCAAAGTTTCGGGGTCGAGGCCAAGCAATCCATGGTCCCGCGCGCCAATGCCATGATCGCCCGCCGCTATCCCGCCTATGATACCGAAGTGCAGGCCTTCATCGGCAACGACCCGCTGCGCACCCCGCGGCTTGCGCTGGCCATCGCCATCGCCGGGGAACTCAGCCTCGATGCGCTGCCGCTTTTCATGGCCCATTCGATGGGGGGTGGGGCCGAACATGCCCTGACTGCCGAAATCGACGCGCGCAGGGCGCAGGGGCAGCACGCCATGGTCCTCCGCGTGGGCGGGCCGACCCGCTGGCAGTTGGAACTGCACGGGCCATCGGGCGTCATGTCGGCGGCGACAAGCGATTTTGCCCATATCCACCGCCTTCTCGACCCCGTGCCCGCGCTCCGCGTGATCTATTCCTGCGGCGTCGGCGATCGCGATCCGGTGGCCCTGCCGCAGGTCCTGCTGTCGCTCGCCCGCGCCGGGCGGTCCGATACGCTCGAGGCGCGGGTGCATGATTTCTTCATGATCAGCCCCTCCTATTGCCTGCTCAACGCCGATGGCAGCTATCGTGGCCCGGTGCGGGGCGATTGTGACGACCCGGCCCACCGGGCACGCCGCCCGGATGGGAGTACCGTGCCCCTGTCGCAATGGCAGGCCGCGTGGCACCGTTTCCTCATCGCCTGCGCCGAGGTGACGGTATTTTCGGATTCCAGCCGCCAGCACCTTGTGAAGGTCTATCCCGATCTGGCCAACCGGATCGTCTATCGGCCCCATGGCGCGGTGGTGCGGATCGACCGGATGCAGCCCCCGACATCCTCCGGGGCGGGAACGTTAGGTGTGCTGGGCAATCTCAACCACCAGAAGGGGGCGGGCGTGCTTTGTGCCCTGTCTGAGCGTCTGGCCGAACAGGGTGGGCCACGGACGGTCCTGATCGGGAACATGGACCCGGCCTTTTCCCGTCCGCCCAGCCTGAAACTCCACGGAAGCTACGACCGCGCCGACATCCGCCACCTTGCCGAACGTTATGGCGTGACCGCGTGGCTGGTGCCGTCGATCTGGCCCGAGACCTTTTCCTTCGTCACCCACGAGATGTTGGCCACCGGCTTGCCGGTCTATGGCTTCGACATCGGCGCGCAGGGCGAGGCGCTGCGCCGCGCCCCGAACGGCATCGCGCTGCCGTTCGACCCGGACGGCGACCATGTCGCAACGCTTTTGAGGGCGGTCACAGGCCCTTGTGCTCGGCAGGGCATCCCGATCAACGTAGAAACAAGAGAAGCAGCTGAATGACCGACCTTCACCTTGTCCCCGATACGTTCCCCGCCGATGATCGACCGCTTTTCATCGTGGGCTCCGTGCGGTCGGGCACGACCCTGCTACGCAACCTTTTGCGCCGGGTGCCGGACTTCATCTGCCCCGAAGAAACCCATTTCTTCCGCTGGTCCGAACCGTTCCGCACGCCCCATAGTTACCAGCCGCATCGCAAGAGCGCCCTGTTGCGCAAGCACCGCGAGATGGACGGCGTCCCCGAAGAGGTGTTCGAGGCACTGCTGGAAGAAAGCCGTGACAAGGCCGAATTGCAGCGCGGCTACATCACCGCCTTCGCCCGGGCGAAGGGTATGACCGGTCCTTATCGCTGGTTCGACAAGACACCGCAGAATTTTTTTGGCGCGGCGCTGATCGCACAGGAAATGCCCAAGGCGCGGTTCCTCCACCTCGTGCGCAATCCGTTGAATGTCGTGGCAAGCCTTGTCCTCGGTCGGCAGGTCAAGGTCACCGACATCCACGGCGCCTGCAATTACTGGATCGAGGCGGTGCAGTTCATGGCCACGGTCGAGATGGCCTACCCCGAACGCGTGCTGACCGTCCGCTACGAGGATCTGGTGGAGGATGTGCCCGGTGTGATGGCTCGGATCCTTGATCACGCTCAGGTCGCCGCTCCGCCGGGCCTCTATTCCGCCGCCGATGTGCATCGCGAACGCAACCTGTGGCGTGGCGCGCTGGTCGATGGTCTGGCCGAGGTGGTGCTGGAGCGTTGCGGTGCCTTGGCGGTGCGCCATGGCTATGACCTGTCCGCCGATCTGCGACCCCGCCGCCGGTTTTTCTGAACCGCGATTGGCCTGTGTCACTTCGACCGGGTCATGTTCTTGACCTTCCAGTCACGGGAAGCCCTATGTGACACGGTGGAAGGACATCCCATGCCCAAAGATACGACCTCCTCCATCCTGCGCCGCTATGCCGTCGACAACCTGACCTGCGGCAGTTGCGTCGCGCGGGCCGAAACCGCGCTTGCCACCGTGCCGGGCGTCGAAAGCGCGCGGGTCAACCTCGCCACCCGCCGCGCAGATCTGCGCATTCTTCCGGGCTTCGACCCCGCCGCGCTGGCCTCTGCGATGACGTCCGCAGGCTACCCCGTGCACCCGGTCGACGGGGTGGCGATGCGCGCCAGCGTCGGTAACCTGAATTGCGGCGGCTGCGCCTCGCGCGCGGAAAAGGCGCTGAACGCCCTCCCCGAGGTGTTGGAGGCGCAGGTGAACCTCGCCCTCAAACGCGCCGATATCCGGCTGGCCGATGCCGCCGATTGGCCCGTGGTCGAGGCCGCGATGGACAAGGCGGGCTATCCAGTCGCGGATCTCGATCCGCCCGAGGCGGCCACCGCAGATGCCCCGACCGACACGGCGGATGAGGCCGCGCCGATGCGCCGCGCCTTTCTGATCGCAGCCGCCCTGACCCTCCCCGTCTTCGTGATGGAGATGGGCGGGCACCTGATCCCCGCCTTCCACCATTGGCAGATGGCGACCTTTGGCACCTTCCCGCTGCATCTGATCCAGTTCCTGCTCACCACTGCCGTTCTTGCGGGCCCGGGCCGCGTCTTCTTCCGCCTCGGTGTGCCCGCGCTCCTCAAGGGCGCGCCCGAGATGAACAGCCTCGTGGTGCTGGGCACCTCCGCCGCCTGGGCCTGGTCGACGCTGGTGACTTTCGCCCCCGGCGTCGTGCCCGAAACCGGGCGCTTCGTCTATTTCGAGGCGGCCGCCGTCATCGTCACCCTGATCCTTCTGGGCCGCTGGCTGGAGGGGCGCGCGCGGGGGCAGGCGGGGGCGGCGATCCGTGGCCTGATGGCGCTGCGCCCCGACACCGCTCATCGCGTCGCGGAGGGCACCGAGACCGAGGTGCCGCTGTCCGATCTGCGTCGCGGCGACCTGATCCGCCTGAAACCCGGTGAGCGTATCGCTGTCGATGGTATCGTGACCGAGGGCGAAAGCCACATCGACGAGGCGATGCTGACCGGCGAACCGCTGCCTGTCGCCAAGCGCACGGGGGACGCCGTGACGGCGGGCACCGTGAACGGCACGGGGACGATTGTTTACCGCGCGACCGCCGTGGGCGCGGATACCGTTCTGGCCCGCATCGTCGCCATGGTCGAAGATGCGCAGGCCACCCGCCTGCCGGTGCAATCGCTGGTGAACCGTGTCACCGCCGTCTTCGTGCCGGTGGTGTTGGTGATCGCGGTGCTGGCTGCAGGTAGCTGGCTGATCTGGGGTCCCGATCCGGCCAAGGCGCTGGTGATCGGCGTTTCCGTCCTGATCATCGCTTGCCCCTGCGCCATGGGTCTGGCCACGCCGGTCTCCATCCTCGCCGGGACGGGCCGCGCCGCCGAACTGGGCGTGCTGTTCCGTAAAGGCGACGCGCTGCAACAGCTGGCGGGGGTCGATCTGGTCGCCTTCGACAAGACCGGCACCCTGACCGAGGGACGGCCCAGCGTCACCGCCATCGCGCCTGCCGGGTCCTGCGACGCCGAAACGCTTCTGGCCACCGCCGCCGGGGTCGAAACCGCCTCCGAACATCCGCTGGCCCGCGCGATCCTGGCCGAGGCTGCCGCGCGTGGCATCGCGCCTCTGCGCGTCGACCGGTTCGAGGCCGTGACGGGTGCCGGGGCGCAGGCCATCCTCGGTGACGATATCTTGCGCGTCGGCAACCGCGCGTATCTCGAGGCGGCGGGGATTGCCGTGCCCCCCACCGATCCCGCTCCGGTGACCGAAGTGCATGTCGCGCGGGGCGCGACCTATCTCGGGCATCTCGCCCTGTCCGACCCGCTCAAGCCCGAGGCGGCGCGCGCCGTCGCGGCGCTCAAGGCGCGAGGCATCCGCGTCGCGCTCCTGTCCGGCGATGCCGAAGGGCCGGTCGATGCCGTGGCAAAGACCCTTGCTATCCCCGAGGCTCACGCCCGCCTGTCGCCCGCCGACAAGCGCGCGCAGGTCGCCGCATGGCGGGCCGAAGGGCGGCGCGTTGCCTTCGTGGGCGATGGCCTCAACGATGCCGCCGTTCTGGCCGAGGCCGATGTCGGCATCGCGCTGGGCACCGGCACCGATGTGGCCATCGAGGCGGGCGATGTCGTGCTGGTCTCGGGCGCGCCCACCGGTGTCGTCACCGCGATGGAGGTGTCGCGGCGTACCCTGCGCAACATCGTCCAGAACCTTGTCTGGGCCTTTGGCTACAACGTCGCGCTGATCCCGGTGGCGGCTGGCCTCTTGGCGCTCTTTGGCGGGCCGTTCCTGAACCCGATGCTCGCCGCGGGGGCGATGGCCGCCAGTTCCGTCCTTGTCGTTCTGAATGCCCTGCGCCTGCGCAGGATGGAGGCCGCATGAACATCGGAGAAGTGGCTGAGGCCTCGGGCCTGCCCGCAAAGACGATCCGCTACTATGAGGATATCGGCCTGATCACGCCGCACCGCGCTGACAACGGCTATCGCATGTTCAGCGAGGCGCATCTGCACAAACTCGCCTTCATCGCCCGCGCACGGGGCCTCGGGTTTTCCATCGAACAGTGCCGGACCCTGCTGGCGCTTTACGAGGATCGCGGGCGGGCCAGTGCCGATGTGAAGAAGCTCGCCGAAACCCATCTGGCCGAGATCGACGCCAAGATGAAGGAACTGGCCGACATGCGCCACACGCTCGCGGATCTGGTCCATGCCTGCGCGGGTGACCACCGCCCCGATTGCCCGATCCTTTCGGGTCTGGCCGCGTCGGTGGTGAGCGATTGAACCCGCGCGGGGGCTTGCGTAGGGTCGGGGCAGTTTCCCATCCGGTGCGCCATGTCCCCGCTTCGCGGCATCATCCTGAAAATACTGTCCGTCTGCGTGTTCGTGGCGATGGCCTCGATCATCAAGGCGACATCGGACAGTGTGCCGCCCGGACAGGCGGTGTTCTTTCGTTCGCTCTTTGCCATCCCGGTGATCGGGATCTGGTTGGCGATGCGGGGCGAATTGCACACCGGATTGCGGACGCAAAACCCCATGGGCCATGTCTGGCGCGGGCTGGTCGGCACGACCTCCATGGGTTTGGGCTTTGCCGGTCTGGGCCTCTTGCCGCTGCCTGAGGTCACGGCCATCGGCTATGCCGCGCCGATCCTTGTCGTGATTTTCGCCGCCATGTTTCTGGGCGAACAGGTGCGACTGTTCCGGCTGTCGATGGTCGCCTTGGGCCTTGTCGGCGTTCTGATCGTTCTCAGCCCGCGATTGCAGGTCGATCCGGCCACCGTCACCACGCGCGAGACGCTCGGGGCGGTGGTCGTGCTATTGTCGGCGGTCTGCGCTGCACTGGCGCAGGTTTTCGTGCGCAAGCTGGTGCAGACGGAAACCGTATCGGCCATCGTTTTCTATTTCTCGGTCACCGCGACGCTTCTGGCGCTTCTCACGCTGCCGTGGGGCTGGGTTCTGCCACCACCCCACGTTGCCGCGCTTCTGGTTCTCGCGGGGCTTTTGGGCGGGGTGGGGCAGATCCTCCTGACCACCAGCTACCGCCATGCCGATGCCTCGTTGATCGCGCCATTCGAATATACATCGATGATTTTGGCGATCGTGGTCGGTTACACCGTCTTCGGCGAGGTGCCGGGGGCCGCCACCTTGGCGGGCGGCGGCATGATCGTGGTCGCGGGTATCTTGATCATTTTGCGCGAACGGCAACTGGGGCTGGAACGCGCCCGGCAGCGCAAGGCCGGCCCGACCCAGCCCTGAGGCGTCGCCTTACCCGGTTTTGACCTTGCGCCATTCCGCCTCGACGGCGTTTCCCTGCCGTGCCAGCGTCGCCTGAAGGCGCTGCATCACGCGACCCCGCGCCAGCTTCATGGTTTGCAAGATCAACCGCGCCGTCAGCGTCTGCGCCGACAGGTCCAGCATGACGGCCACCCGGGTCACCTCTGGTGACAGCGCGATAAAATTCATTTCGTGAACACAGGTCATGCCTCCGATCCGGCTTTCGATCAGGCAGATTTCGTCGGGCACAAATCGCGCGATCTTGGCGCTGACAGGGCGCACCTTGCCGCGAACCTTGACCTCGCCGCGCCATTCCGCGCCCTCGGCGGGGGTCGTCCAGTTTCCGCTGCGCGTGACGGTCGCGCCGCGCCCGCGGGCATCCGCCTCCATCCCGCTGAACTCGGTGAACCGGGCCCAGACCATCGACCGGGGGGCATCAAGATCCTCGGAAACCCTGAATTTCATCGGCGGCGACCCATCTTGCTTTGGTCCATCATGACCCGGTTCTTTGCAGCGCGCCACCGTCCGGTTTCGCGTGGAATTCCTCGCCGCTGTCCAGCAGATGCGCGTAGGGGGCCCAGTAGTCGGGCACCAGGCGGAACGCGATGTCGTGGCGGCAGATCTTGAGGATCTCGATCTGGAGATCTTCGTTCAGCATTCCGAAATCAAGCTTGGGGCCGCCAGTCTGCAAACGCGGCATCACCGCGTTCGTGCCGCATTCGGCATTCACGAAATCAACCAACTCGCCCACGCGCTCCAGCCGGAAGATCCGTTCGAAATACGACGGATCGTTGCCGATGAATTTCTGCTGTTTCAAAAAATGCCGCGCCAGCGGCTTGGAGCAGCGCAGATAGCCGACGTAATTTTCGATGAAGGTCTCGATATCGGGATCGGGCGGCAACCCCTCGCGCAGCAAATCGCGGCCTGCGGCTTCGATGCTCAATTCGCGGTAATGGAGCACCCGGTTGGAATATCCCGAGAGAAAGCGCCGGACCGGATCGCGGACCAGCGCAAAGCGCCTGAATTCCACCAGCTCGCCATGGTCGATCCGGTTGAACCGGTAATTGGCCGCCAGCATGTTGGCGTCGATGCGCGTTCCCTGAACGGAATAATCCCGGAACGCAAAGCCGTTTTCCGCATGAAACAAGAAGGCCCTAAGCGAAGTTCCCCCTGCCTTGGGCGAAAAGAAAAACGCCATCCGCTGCGCGGGCATGGTGTATGGCATGTCCTGACCTCTGCTCGTTTTTTGTATTTTGTTCGTGTTTTATCTAAAGATAGCAGAGCCGGGCCGCTTCGGGCAACCGTGACGGCGCACCCGCCGCCCGATTGTTGCCCTGCCCGCCTAGTCAAGCCGGTCGGCCAGCCAATGTTCCAACAGGAAATGCGCGATGGCGCCCCGCCGCGCCGGACGGATCTCGGGGTGTTCGCCCGCGAAGACGGTCAGCAATTCGCCCCGCGTCACCCAGCGCGCCGCCTCGATCTCGGCTGGGTCGACCGTGATCGCGTCGCTGATCGCCTCGCCCCGGCAGCCGATCATGAGCGAGGCGGGAAAGGGCCATGGCTGGTTGGCCAGATAGTCGACCCGCCCCACCCGCACGGCCGTTTCCTCGAACACTTCGCGGCGCACCGCCGCCTCGATCGTCTCGCCGGGTTCCACGAACCCCGCAAGCAGCGAAAACATTCCCTCGGGCCATCCGGGCGAACGACCCAAAAGAACGCTGTCGCCCCGCGTGATCAGCATGATGACCACCGGATCGGTGCGCGGGAAATGATGCGCGCCGCAATCGGGGCATTTCCGCTGCCAGCCACCCTCTGCCATCTCGCTCGCCACGCCGCAGCGCGAACAGAACCCATGCGACAGGTGCCAGTTCCCCAGCGCCCGCGCCGTCGCGGCCAGCTCCGCGTCGCGCGCCGAAAGCGTCGTCATGATGGCGCGCAATTCCCGAAAGGCGCTGCCATCGGGCGCGGCGGGGTGGTGCTGCACCGAGGGGTCGAGAAAGGCCCCGATCTGCGCCTCGTCCACCGGTTCGGGCGGGATCCAGCCGGAAATATCGCGCGCGAAAACGGCCTGACCGTCGATCCGGCCCAAAAAGATCGCTGCCTCATCGGCATCGCGCAGGATCGGGTCATCTGCCGCCAGCCGCACCAGCGTGCAGGCCCCGTTCGCAGGGTCACCCATCACCAGCGGCTTGCCGCGCCACAAGACGATGACCTGCCCGCCCTCGGCCAGTGCGCGCGCCAATCCGGCCGCGTCTTTGCGCTCTGCCGCCGACCGGTCCAGATCCGATCCCCCGAACGTCACCCTTTCCGCATATCGCATCTGCCTGTCCTTTCAGCACCCTGATGATCAAGGGTATGACTCTTTCGCCACAGCGGGCGCAATGTGCCGTAGAAATCCGCCTTTCTCCGTGTAAGGGCTTTTTCGGCGGAACATTGCAGCGTTAGCTGTAGGGGACTGCAGGGACGAACCCAAGATGACCATTGCCGGGACACGGTCTGGCACGCATGCCGCCGGGGCGGGGCTCGCCGCCGCTGGCGTGCGCCTGCGCATTCTCGCGACCTCCGACCTGCATGCGCATCTCCTCCCCTTCAACTATTTCTCCGACCGGCCCGAGCAGGATGTCGGCCTGTCGAACCTTGCCGCGCTGATCCAAAGGGCGCGCGCAGGATGCCCCAACACGCTCCTGTTCGACAACGGCGACACGTTGCAGGGCGCGCCTCTGGCCGATGCCGCCCTGTCCGACCTGATGCCGCGGGGCGACACGCATCCGATGATCACGCTGATGAATGCGCTTGGCTATGATGCTGCGACACTCGGCAATCATGATTTCGATTTCGGGCTTGGCGCGCTGCAACAGGCTCTTGCCGGCGCGCGCTACCCGGTGGTGCTGGGCAATGTCGACTGGATGGCCACCGATCCGGGGCCGGTGCGTCCCGGCCTGATCCTAGACCGGGTCGTGGTCGACGAAGATGGCGCGCCGCACCGCCTGAGGGTGGGCGTGACCGGGGCCGTCCCGCCACAGGTCATGCGCTGGGCCCGTGCTCATCTTCAGGGCCGTATCGACGTGGGCCATATCCTGCCCGCCATGAGCCAGCAGGCGGCCGCCCTGCGCGAGGCCGGAGCCGATATCGTCGTGGTTCTGGCGCACAGCGGCCTCGGGCACGATACCGACGCCAGCGAGGGGGAAAACGTGGGCCGTCTTCTGGCCCGGATCGACGGGGTGGACGCCGTCATCGCCGGTCATACGCACCGCACCTTTCCCAGCGCCGAAGAGCCACCCACGCCTCTGGGCGGGACACCGATGGTGCAACCCGGCTGCTGGGGCTCGCATCTGGGTCAGATCGACCTCGATCTTGCCGCGCCGCCGATCGGATCGGGACGACCCTGGCGCGTGCGCGGTTCCGAGGCCGTGGTGACCGCAGCCACCGACATCCGTGACGAGGACAGGGAAAGACTGTGGGACAGTTTGCAGCGCATGCCGGGCCTGCAACGCGACATCCTGCGCAGCCATCGCGCGACGCGGCGCTATTCCGCGCGCGCGCTCGGCCGTACGGCGGTCCCGTTCGAGACGTATTTCAGCCTGATCGCGCCCTGTGCCGCGACGCAGGTGATCGCCGATGCGCAGCGCGCCGCCGCCGTCCCGCTGATCCGCGATCGTCCCGACCTTGCGGGCTTGCCGCTGATCTCGGCCGCCACGCCCTTCAAATCCGGCGGCCGGGGCGGGCCGCTGGAATATACCGACGTGCCCGCCGGTCCCCTTCTCCTCCGGCATGCGGCGGATCTTTACGGCTATTCCAATGGCCTGATCCTTCTGCGAGCCAGTGGCGCGCTGCTGCGGGACTGGCTCGAACGCTCCGCCTCGGCCTTCAATCGGGTCGTGCCGGGTGCGGGCTGTGCCCCGCAACCGCTGCTCGACCGCGCCTTTGCCAGCTACAATTTCGACCGGCTCGACGGATTGCGCTACGACATCGACCTTAGCCAGCCAGCGCGCACCGATGCCGAGGGGACGCTTTGCCACCCCGGCCCGGGACGCATCCGCAACCTGCGCCTGTCCGACGGCCGCCCGGTAGAGGACACGGCCTCCTTTCTGGTCGTGACCAGCACCTATCGTGCGGCGGGCGGCGGGCATTTCCCCGCCGCGCAGGCCTGCGAAACCATCCACGAAAGCACCGATCCCGTGCGCGACGCCCTGGTTGCCCATATCATGGCCAGCCCCTGCGACCTGGACCCCGTGATCGAACCCAGTTTCCGTTTCACGCCGCTGGGGGGGGCGACCGTGGTCGTCCATACCGGGCCGAGTGCCGCGGCCCATCCCGACCGGGTGCACGCGCTTGGGATGACGGCCGACGGGACCGATGAGGACGGTTTTGCCCGCTACCTGATGCGGATCTAGGCAAACCTGGCGCTCCTGCAAAAAAAATGTGCAAGTTGGTATCCACCTGTGCAGTGATTGCGCAGACGCCTGTTTGGTGGGCAATTTGCCCGTTGACGGAACAGTCACCAGTCGCTGAGGTGCCAGACGCCGAAACGACCGAGCTGCCAAGCCGAAGGAGACATCGCTTGCTCACCCGTGCCATTCCCACCCTCGCCGCCGCGCTGGTCGCGGCCACGCCGCTTGCCGCGCAGGAAACCATGAACTTCGCGCTCGATTGGCGCTTCGAAGGTCCCTCCGCGCCCTATTTCCTCGCCATCGACAACGGCCATTTCGCGGCCGAAGGGCTCGAGGTGAACGTGACCGCCGGCGAAGGGTCGCTCGACGCGATCCCGAAGGTCGCATCGGGCGCCTTCCCCATGGGCTTCGCCGACATCAACAGCCTTGTCCGCTTTCTCGACCAGAACCCGGGCGCACCTGTCATCGCCGCAATGATGGTCTATGACAGCCCGCCCTTCTCCATCGTGGGCCGCGTCAGCCAAGGCATCAGCGGGATCGAGGATCTCGAAGGATCGGTCCTTGGCGCACCGCCGCCCGATGGCGCATGGGCGCAATTCCCGATCCTTGCCGCCGTGAACGACATCGACGTGTCCACCATCACCGTGGAGCCCGTGGGTTTCCCCACCCGTGAGCCGATGCTGGCCGAGGGCAATGTCGACGCCGTGACCGGTTTCAACTTCTCGTCCTACCTGTCGCTCGCGCGTCTTGGCGTGCCCGAGGATGACATCACCACCATCCTCTTCGCCGACCATGGGGTGGAGCTTTATGGCAACGCGGTCATCGTCAACACCGACTTCGCCGCCGCCAACCCCGAACTGGTGACCGGCGCGCTGCGCGCCATCGCGCGGGGCGTGGCCGATGCCGCCGCCGATCCGGCAGCCGGCGCCGCCGCCGTCATCGCGCGCAACCCGGCCGGTGACGTCGATCTGGAAACCCGCCGCCTGCAACTGGCGCTCGACGCCAACATCCTGACGCCCTGGGTGATGGAAAACGGGCTGGGTGGCATTGATGCCGACCGCATGGCGACCGCCATCGAGCAGCTGCGCCTGACCTACGAGTTCCAGAACGAGCCCGACGCCGCGCTCTACTTCACCGACGCCTATCTGCCCGAGGCCGAGGTGCGGATGATCTCCCGCTGAGCGGTTGACACCAAGATGCCCGCCGGGCCGGTTTTCGACCGGCCCGGCGGGTTGCGCTTGTAGTTACGGATGCACGACGCGATCACGACGCAACCACGACAGGATCACGACAGGCCGTCCGACCCACCCTGTTAACCATGGCCTTGCACAAACCCGATATGTGTTGACGCGCCGTTTATCATGCAAAGGTCCGCCTGATGCAGACGCCCCCCTCCGCAACCATGATCGAACTGCGCGGCGTCAGCCATGCCTACAGAACCAAGGCAGGCCCCCTGCCGGTGCTCGACAATCTGAACATGGCGGTGCCGGAAAACAGCTTTTGCGCAGTGGTCGGCCCTTCGGGCTGCGGCAAGTCCACGCTGACGCGGCTGGTTTCGGGCCTGATGAAACCCAATACGGGCGAAGTCTGGCTGCACGGCAAAAAGGTCACGAGCCCCCGCCCGACCGTGGGCATGGCGTTCCAGAACCCCGTGCTTCTGGAATGGCGCACGATCCTGCAAAACATTCTTTTGCCTTTGGAAATCGTGAAATCCCCCATGTCCAAGGCCGAGGCGACGGAACGCGCCCATCACCTGCTGGACCTGGTCGGCCTGACCGGTTTCGCGGAAAAACGCCCCTCCGAACTGTCGGGTGGCATGCGCCAGCGCGCGAGCCTCTGCCGGTCGATCATCCACAAGCCCGATGTGCTGATCCTCGACGAACCTTTCGGCGCGCTCGACGCCTTCACCCGCGAGGACCTGTGGTGCACCATGCACGACCTGCGCCGGGAGGAACCCTTTACCTGCCTTCTGATCACCCATGACCTGCGCGAAAGTGTTTTCCTTGCAGATCAAGTGGTTGTGATGTCCGGCCGCCCCGCCCACGCGCAATTCGTGCTCGATGTCGACATACCGGGACCGCGCAGTCTCGATGATCTCTACGGTCCCAAGGCGGTCTCGATGCTCGCCACTTTGCGCCACCAGATCCAGGTCGCCCAAGGCCGCGCGACCGAGGCAGACGCCCCGCAGGAGGCACAGGCATGAACGACACCTTGCGCAAGATCCTTGCCCCCACGATCTTCATCGTCGGTATTCTCGTCGTCTGGGAATGGGCGGTCTGGTACAACAACTTGCCCGATTTCCGCATGGCCAGTCCCTCGGACCTGATCCCGCGCTACATTCGGTTCTGGGACCTGTTCCTGATCAAGTCGTGGGAAACGCTGTGGCGCACCGTGGCGGGCTTGGGCCTTGCCGTGATCTTCGGCACGCTGATCGGCATGATCATGGGTTTTTCCCGTTTCGCCCGCGAAGGGCTCTACCCCATCCTCGTTGGGTTCAACGCCATCCCCAAGGCGACCGTCGTGCCCATCGTGGCGCTGATGTTCGTCGGCCAGCACGATTTCAACACGGTTCTCATCGCCTTCCTGATCTCGTTCTTTCCCATCGCGGTGTCCGTTTCCATCGGGCTGTCGACGCTGGAGCCGGAATACCGCGATATCCTGCGCAGCCTTGGTGCGTCGAATGTCACGATTTTCTGGAAAATCGCGCTGCCCAAGACCCTGCCGGAATTCTTCGGCGCGCTGAAGGTGGCGGTGACGTTGGCCTTTATCGGCACCAACCTGATGGAAATCGTATCGCCCCATGGCCGGGGTTTGGGCGATCTGTTCGATTCGGGCCGGATCAGCGCGGATTACCCGCTCATGTTCGCAGTTCTCTTCGCCTTGGCGGCGCTGGGTATCTTGCTGTTCTACTTCGTGGTCTTCCTCGAGCGGATCTTCGCGGGCTGGGCGGAACGCAGCCCCGGTTGAACTCGTACAGGCCCCCGAATCGTCCATTCGCGGCCTGAAATCAGCCAGATTTTTTGGTCATGGCTGGGTCCACCATCTGATCGGACCCAGCCATGACGTTTATCCGCCGCATTCTGTTGCTTGTGCTGAGCATCGCCTTTCTCGGCGCTTTGGGTGTCGCTCTGGCCCCCATGGCACCGCGCCTTGCGGATGCGGTCGCGCCGCTGGTCGCCCGCGCCGGGTCCGAATTCGCCCCGGCCGCATTGATTGCCACTGCTCCGATGGAACCGCGTCGCTTCACCATCGTTGAACGCCCGGATCTGAGGCCGCTGCTGCCGCGGCAGTTTTCCTATGAGCCGCCCCGCCTTGGCGGGGTGATCGACCGCGAAACGCCGGATCGCTCGGGCCCGCGCCCATGGCAGCTGTATGTGCCGCCGGGCATCGCCGACGATGCTGCGCCGGTTGTCGTCTTGTTGCATGGCGCGAATCGCGATGGACGCTCGATGATCCACATGTGGATGCAGCTTGCCCGCAGCGAGGGTGCCATCCTTGTCGCCCTGAACGCGCCCGAAGGCGGGTGGCGGGTGGATCGGCTGGATGAAGCCTTTCTTGACGCGGTCCTTGCGGAGGTCGCGGGCGTACACCCGATAGATCCTGCACGGCTCTACCTGTTCGGTCATTCCGCAGGATCGCGCGCGGCGCAGGTTCTGGCCAACCGTCACCCCCATCTTTGGCGCGCTGTTGCCACCCATGCGGGCACGGTCGATCCCGCCGACTTGCGCGCGGTGACGAACGGCCCGCCGGTGCGCCATTACCTTGGCACCGAGGATCATATTTTCGACGTTGCGACTGCAACGGCAGCCGGTCAGCGCGTGACGGCACTGGGCCATGATCACGAACTCGTGCTGGTGCCCGGTCATACGCACTGGTTCTATGTCGGCGGCCCAATCTTTGCCGCAGATGCGTGGGCTTGGTTCGAAAGCCTTTGACGGCGGGTTTCTTGCATCGCCGCGCCCAAGCGACTATCTGCTGAGTCGAGAGGTTGGCGCGGGCAGGCGCCTCGCCAACCTGGTCAGGTCCGGAAGGAAGCAGCCACAACGAGCCCCGCTTGGGTCGCTGTCCAGCCTCTCACTTGCCCCCTGTTCCACTTGGTTGGACGCGGGGCGCGCGCGCGCACCCCGGCCCGCGAGTCGGTGTTTCCCTCACATGCGGTTCGGCATGGCGGGCGCCAACGCCGAGCCCATGGTCGAAACCAGCAGGTAATTCAGGAACATCCCCAGCACGACGGCGAGCACGAAATAGAGTGTCGCCCCCTCGAGCAGCACGCGGCGGCGCGGCGGCATGGTGTGCCGTCTCCATTGCCACAACAAGATGCCGCAGACCGCCGCAAGGATATGGAACGTCCCGAAACTCGCCATGATGGACGGTCCGAGGCTCGCCATCAGGCCGCGCAAGCCCCCGGGCCAGACCACGCCGCCGACCCAGAATGCCAGCGCGGATGCGGCCATACCCCAGAAAAACAGGGCCATGCCCTGCACCAGGAAAGCGGGGGGTTTGTGTTCTGCCATCCATGCCTCTGCGTTCGACGGCAAGGTAGCGCACCCGGCCCACGCTTCACCATGGACCTTGGCGCGACGCTTCACTAGGGTTTCTTGCGATCCGAACAGCACCGAGGCCCCATGACCGACACACCCGACACCGGCTACCAGGTTCTGGCGCGCAAATACCGCCCGGCGACCTTTGCCGACTTGATCGGGCAGGAGGCGATGGTCCGCACCCTGAAGAACGCCTTCGAGGCCGACAGGATCGCGCAGGCCTTCATGCTGACGGGCATCCGCGGCACCGGCAAGACGACGACCGCGCGCATCATCGCCAAGGGATTGAACTGCATCGGTCCGGACGGGCAGGGCGGTCCGACGACCGATCCCTGCGGCGTCTGCGAGAATTGCCGGGCCATCGCCGAGGGCCGCCATGTCGACGTGATGGAGATGGACGCGGCATCGAATACCGGCGTGCAGAACATCCGCGACGCGATCATCGAGACGGTCAGCTACCGCGCGGCCCAGGCGCGCTACAAGATCTTCATCATCGACGAGGTTCACATGCTCTCGACCAGCGCGTTCAACGCGCTGCTCAAGACGCTCGAGGAACCGCCACCGCATGTGAAATTCCTCTTTGCGACCACGGAAATCCGCAAGGTTCCGGTCACGGTCCTGTCGCGGTGCCAACGCTTCGACCTGCGTCGGATCGAGCCCGAGGTGATGATCGCGCACCTGCAAAAGGTGGCGGGCCTCGAGGGCGCGCAGATCTCCGATGACGCGCTCGCGCTGATCACCCGCGCCGCCGAAGGATCGGTGCGCGACGCGATGAGCTTGCTCGATCAGGCCATCGCCCATGGCGCGGGGGAAACCACCGCAGACCAGGTGCGCGCGATGCTGGGTCTGGCCGATCGGGGCCGCGTGCTCGACCTGTTCGAGGCGATCATGCGTGGCGATGCGGCGGGCGCATTGGACGAATTGGGCGCGCAATATGCCGATGGGGCCGACCCGGTCGCCGTCCTGCGCGATCTGGCCGAGATCACGCATTGGCTCAGCGTCATCAAGATCTCGCCCGACGCGGCCGAGGATCCGACGATTTCGCCCGAGGAACGGATGCGCGGCCGGTCTTTGGCCGAACGCCTGCCGATGCGTGTTCTGACGCGCATGTGGCAGATGCTTCTGAAAGCCTTGGAAGAGGTCAGCCTGTCGCCCAATGCGATGATGGCCGCCGAAATGGCCGTGATCCGCATGACCCATGTGGCCGACCTGCCCACGCCCGGCGATCTGGTGAAGAAACTGCAATCGACGCCCGGGCCAGCGGGCGGCGCTGGCACGGCGCGCCCATCCGGCGGCGGCGGCCCGGTTCATGC
>NZ_JASJOF010000023.1 GCF_030163795.1 Roseicyclus marinus
TCCGGCGACGATGCGCACGGGCTCAACCACGGCTGGGGCGGTTTCCGCCCCCGGTGTCACACGGGGCGGACGTTCCGCCAGCCCTGCGGCATCCAGCCGGGGCGGCAGCGCGCGGGCGGGCAGGCTGTCGACAAATCCCAATGCCACGGCAGCCGGATCTGCGGGGCTCAGCGCCGGGCGCACGCGCGGCGCGGGCCGCTCCGCCCGGCTGGCCGGCAAATCCGTCATCGCCATCTCGGTCGGTGCCGCGAACAGGTATCCCATCGCGCGCGAGGTCACGACATAGCCCGCCGTGGCGGCCACGCAGGTCGACACGACCAACGCCGCGATCACGGCATTGGGGCTGTCCAACACGGGGCCGATCCGGCCCGCAATCTGCGCCTTCACCGAGGCGATCACTGTCCCGTTCATGCTCTCGGCCTACGCGCAAAAGGTGAATTTAACAATAAAGCGCCTGCAAGCATTGAGCCACGCGGCCCCGCCTTGGCGGAAACCCGCGCAAATCGGGTCGCCCCCGGCGCGAAACCGCCCGGTCGCCCGCGGCGCTCAGATCGAGGTCTTCTTGAAGATCCCCTCCGGGATCGCCTTGATCACCGCCATCACCAGCCGCCAGATGCGCCGCACATGGATCACGTCGCGGCCCTTTTCGACCGCCGCAAGAATGGCGCGCCCGACCTCGTCGGGCTGCGCCAGAAGCGGCCCCGGCAGATCCATCCCCTCCGTCATCTTCGTCGCCACGAAACCGGGCAGCACCGTCACCACATGCACGCCGCGCCCCGCCAACCGGTTGCGCAGCCCAGACAGGTAGGCGGTGAACCCCGCCTTGGCGCTGCCGTAGATGTAATTCGACGCCCGCCCGCGTTCCCCCGCGACCGAAGATATGCCGACGATCGTGCCCGATCCCCGCGCCTCCATCCGGTTGGCCAGAACGCCCAGCAGGCTCGCCGGCCCCTCGAAATTCGAGCGGAACACAAGTGCCGCGCGACGCATGTCGCCCGCGTTCTCATCCTGATCGCCCATCAGCCCCACGGCGCAGATCGCCACCATCGGCAGGTCCGGCAGGCGCGCCACAACATCCTCGTGGCTCTCCACCTCCAGCGCATCGACCGCGTGCAGGCTCACCGCCACGCCATAGCGCGTTTCCAGATCGGCCCGGTCCGCCTCCAGCCGCGCGGGATCGCGCGCGGCCAGCTGGATCGCGCAGCCCCGCGCGGCAAAGGCCCGCGCACAGGCCCGCGCGATATCCGACCCCGCACCAAGGATCAGGACCGGCCCCTTCACCGCGCCGCTCACAGGCCCAGCCTCTCGGATTGCGCGGAAACAAACAGCCCCGCCGCCCCGCTCCGCTCCCGCATTGCCCTGAACGCCGCCACGCGCGGATCTGCCGCCTCCATGACCGCGCGCGGCATCCGCGCATCCTTGGCCAGATAGAACCGCCCCCCGTGGTCGAGCGTGATCGCGTCCAGTCTCTCCATCAGCTTCAGGCTCCGGTCATTTGCGGGAAAATCCAGCGCCAGCGTATAGCCCGCCATGGGAAAGGAAAACCGCCCCCGTTCCGCCCCGAACCGCTTGAGCACCGACAGGACCGACGCCTCCCCCGAGGCCGCGATGGCACCCAGCAGGGCCGCCATGCCGGGTCTCGCCGCCTCTTGCGGCAGGGCGCATTGGAATTGCACGAACCCCGCCCGCCCATAGCCCCTGTTCCAGTCAAGGATCGCGTCGAGCGGATAGAAATAGCTGTCCCAATCCACCAGCCGCGGCCCGGGCTTCCTGCGTCCGTTCCAATAATAGCCCGCATTGAACACACGCCGCGTCACCCCGTTGAGCGCGGCGGCCGGCAGATCAACAGGCAGGCGCAGCACGGGCTTTTTCGGCGTGGCAAAGGGCTTGCGGCGCTTCTCGCGCGGCAGATCCTCCAGCCTCGCGTGACGGCCCAGCATCACCAGCCCCCGGCCCATCATCGCGCCTTGCGTCACGCAATCGAGCCATGCCACCGAATAGGGCGCATCATTCGTCGCCTCCATCATGTCGATCGTGGCCGCCAGCGTCTGCGTCGCCCGCATGTCCTGCACGATCCAGCCCGTCTCGACCGGCCTCAGCCGGATCTGCGCCCGCAAGATCACACCGGTCAGACCCATCCCGCCGACCGTCCAGTCAAACAGGTCCGATCCCGCTTCGGCACGGGCGATCTTGCCATCCGCGCCCATCACCTCCACCCAATCGACAAAGGCGCCGAACCCGCCGTCCAGATGGTGGTTCTTGCCATGGACATCGGCCGCAATGGCCCCGCCAAGGCTCACGAATTTCGTCCCCGGCGTGACGGCGGGAAACCAACCCCTCGGCAAAAAGGCCGCGATCACATCGGCCAAAAGCACGCCGGCCTCCGCCACCAGAACGCCGCGCACCGGGTCAAAGGACAGCATCCTGTCCATCCCCCGCATGTCGAGCGTCAGCCCCGGGCTGACCGCGCTGTCACCATAGGCCCGCCCATTGCCCCGCGCGATCAGCGGCCCACCCGCCAAGGCCGCCGCTACATCCGCCTCGCCCCGCGCTTTCGCGACCCGCGTCTCGACGGGCCGGAACCGCCCCCATCCCGAAAGCCGCGTCATGCAGCAGCCTCCACCCGGAACACGAACCGCCGGTCCAGCAGGTATTTCGTGACATAGCCCACCGACAGGCCCAGAACCGCGCCCGCCTCCCGCGCCAGATCCGTGCCCCAAGCCAGCCAGAACACCGTTTCCGTCACCCAAAAGATCGCGGTCGTCACCAATCCCATGGCCGCATAAAGCGCGAATTGCGCGCCTTGCGCCCGTGCGCCCGTGGTCCGGTCGTAAAAGATCCACCGCTTGTCGAGCGCGTATTTCACCACCAGCCCCACACCCGTGCCCACCGCCATCGCCAGCACCAGGGCCGATCCCTCGACCGTATCGAAACCCGCCAGAACCAGCCGCTGCGCGCCAAGATTGGCCAGCGTCGCCACCACCGCGAACCCCGCGTAGCGCAAAACCAGCGCCGCGCCCTTGGGCCGCCCGGTCACAACACCACCGCCAGCACAGTGAAGACCGCCATCAGCACGATCACCTTGCGGCTCGTCCGCGTCTCCAGCGCCCAGACCAGCGGGTCATCGTGCATCTCGCCGCGCCCGGCCACCAGAACCATCCGGCTGATCCAGAACAAAAGCAGCGGGCACACCCCCCACAACATCCACGGCGCGCCGAATTTCTCCTGCACCACCGGCTCGTCGATATAAAGCGCCAGCACCAGCACCGCGAGATAGCCCGAGGCGACCGCCATCTGGCTCAAGAGGCTCCGATCCTCCACCCGGTAGCCGCGCCGCGACACCGCGCGCCCCGCCGCCTGCAGATCGGTCAGCTCCGCCAACCGCTTGATCGCCGCCAGCGAGAAAAACAGGAACATCGACACCGCCAAAAGCCAGACCGACAAATCCACCCCGATGGCCACACCCCCCGCCACGATCCTCAGCGTGAAGAGCGTCGCCAACATGCAGATATCGACGATGCTGTGCCGCTTCAGCCGCACCGAATAGGCCATGGTCGCCCCGAAATAGAGCGCGACAACCCCCAACAGCAGCGCATTCTGCACCGCCGCCACCGCCAAACCCGCCAGCAACAGCACCGGAAACAGCGCACTCCCCAGCCACGCGGACAGCGCGCCCGAGGCAAAGGGGCGCATCCTTTTGCGCGGATGGCTGCGGTCATCGGCCAGATCCAGCAGATCGTTCAGCACATATCCCGCCGATGCCGTCAGGCTCAGCGCGACAAAGGCCACCAACGCCGCCATCAACGTGGGCAGGTCAAAGGCGAGGTCCGCGATCATCGGCACGAAAACCAGCGCGTTCTTGGCCCATTGATGCGGCCTGACCGCGCGCCAGATCGCGGCCCCCCGGCCCGGGTCGCGCGGCAGATGCTCGACCTCGCCCGCCGCTTGCGCCTCCAGCCGGGCGCGCACGGCAGGGCTCGCATTCACGCTGATCGCTCGCGCCGCACCTGCCCAGACCGGCAGGTCGGCGGCACTGTCGCCCATGTAGACATGGCCCGCTTTTCCATAGCGTTCCGCAAGAAACCGCGCCTTTTCCGCCCCCTTCAGGTTGGTCGTTCCGGTCGTTCCATGCACCTCGTCGAACAGGCCCAGATGGTCCGCGATCCGCTGCGCCAATCTCTCGTCCGTCGCCGTCACCAGCGCCGTCCGCCCGCCTGCCGCGCGCCAGTCCGTGAGCTTCGCGATCACCCGCGCATCATAGGGCAGGGTGGCGGGCAAGAGGCGTGTACGCTCCGCCAGCGCGGCCTTCAGCGCCGCGCGCCCCTGCATCAGGCTCGACAAGATCGCGGGCAGGCTGCGCGGCTCGCGCCCGATCACGTCCCAAAAGGTCTCGTGCAGCATGTCCGACCGCAACAGTGTGCCGTCCAGATCGACGACCAGCACCGGCAGGTCGCGATCCTCGGTCCCTTGACCTGTCTGGCGCGGTTCGGGTCGCACGCTCGGTCGAATTCCCTTGCGTTTTCAATCGTTCGAACCCTGCACCAGCCCCATGACTATTGCCAGTGCTTTCTGGACGGTCTCGACGCTCGACAGGCTCGCGCGCCACGCGCTAGGCTGCGGGCGTGTACCCTCGCCGCCAAGGACTGACAGCCGTGCCCGATCCCGTGACCCGTGCCTTCCTGCCCCCCGTTCTTTTCGCCGCCCTGCTCCTGTCCGTCGCGCCGATGGCCACCGCGCAACAAGCCACGCCCGCCGCCCCGGCGGACAACGCCGAAACCGAGGCCGTGCGCCTCGCCGCCG